>NZ_JAIVKU010000017.1 GCF_020524165.1 Guptibacillus hwajinpoensis | reverse complement strand
AGCCGTATCGGAAGGTGCGGCTGGATCACCTCCTTTCTATGGAGAATTACGAAGGTAACTTACGTTACCAACCTTACATGAGCGTTTCGTTTAGTTTTGAAAGAATGATTTATTCTTTCGATTAAATACAATCAACAAACCTTTATGGGCCTGTAGCTCAGCTGGTTAGAGCGCACGCCTGATAAGCGTGAGGTCGGTGGTTCGAGTCCACTCAGGCCCACCATAAAAGTTTTGTTGAATATCGCCTTCCTTTTGGTATGACACCATCTGGATTATTTGGGGCCTTAGCTCAGCTGGGAGAGCGCCTGCCTTGCACGCAGGAGGTCAGCGGTTCGATCCCGCTAGGCTCCACCAACACATCTACTATATAGAGAATTAAACAATTGTTTAATTCAGTTAGTAGACATGTTCCTTGAAAACTAGATAGCACAAACAACGACATCCAATAATTATTTTTTATGCAACACTTAGTAATAACTGATGCGTTATGGCAGCAATGCCTAACAAATCGAAGGTTAAGCTA
>NZ_JAIVKU010000016.1 GCF_020524165.1 Guptibacillus hwajinpoensis | reverse complement strand
TAACAAGGTAGCCGTATCGGAAGGTGCGGCTGGATCACCTCCTTTCTATGGAGAATTACGAAGGTAACTTACGTTACCAACCTTACATGAGCGTTTCGTTTAGTTTTGAAAGAATGATTTATTTCTTTCAACTGAAAAGGTAAGTTTTGAAGAAGAGCAAGCCTCTTTTAAGAAACACCTCCGGCTAATGGCTATGTCGGGGTATTTACTTTTCTTTTGTGGGCCTGTAGCTCAGCTGGTTAGAGCGCACGCCTGATAAGCGTGAGGTCGGTGGTTCGAGTCCACTCAGGCCCACCATAAAAGAATCCTGGGGCCTTAGCTCAGCTGGGAGAGCGCCTGCCTTGCACGCAGGAGGTCAGCGGTTCGATCCCGCTAGGCTCCACCAATTTTGTCTACTTTTTATAATTAAACAAACGTTTGATTAATTAGTAGCTATGTTCCTTGAAAACTAGATAGCACAAACAACGACATCCAATAATTATTTTTTATGCAACACTTAGTAATAACTGATGCGTTATGGCAGCAATGCCTAACAAATCGAAGGTTAAGCTACTAAGGGCGCACGGTGGATGCCTTGGCACTAGAAGCCTAAGAAGGACGGGACGAACACCGATATGCTTCGGGGAGCTGTAAGTAC
>NZ_JAIVKU010000015.1 GCF_020524165.1 Guptibacillus hwajinpoensis | reverse complement strand
TCCTGAGCCAGGATCAAACTCTCCGATAGAAAGCTTAATCTAGCTTTTAAAACAATGTTTGTTTCCGTAGAAACAACTACTTACATGGCGTTTCGTTCAGTTTTCAAAGAGCAATTTTTCTTTCAATGTCGTTTTCAGCGACCAAACCATCATACCATGATGTGTTGGTTAGTGTCAACAACTATTTTGAAATAATTTTTGGTGGAGCCTAGCGGGATCGAACCGCTGACCTCCTGCGTGCAAGGCAGGCGCTCTCCCAGCTGAGCTAAGGCCCCATTGGTATAGATGGTCGGGAAGACAGGATTTGAACCTGCGACCCCTTGGTCCCAAACCAAGTGCTCTACCAAGCTGAGCTACTTCCCGTTTTAAGAAGAAAACTACAAAATTTAATGGTGCGCCCGAGAGAAGTCGAATCCCTAACCTTCTGATCCGTAGTCAGACGCTCTATCCAATTGAGCTACGGGCGCATATTTATTAAGTTAATGGAGCGGAAGACGGGATTCGAACCCGCGACCCCCACCTTGGCAAGGTGATGTTCTACCACTGAACTACTTCCGCAATTGGTGCGGGTGAAGGGACTTGAACCCCCACGTCGTAAGACACTAGATCCTAAGTCTAGCGCGTCTGCCAATTCCGCCACACCCGCAAATCAATGGTGAGCCATGAAGGACTCGAACCTTCGACCCTCTGATTAAAAGTCAGATGCTCTACCAACTGAGCTAATGGCTCTTTTCAATAAGAAAAGCTGGTGCCGGCCAGAGGACTTGAACCCCCAACCTACTGATTACAAGTCAGTTGCTCTACCAATTGAGCTAGGCCGGCAATATATGTACCCTTTCGGGCTATGAAAAATATGGTGGAGGATGACGGGCTCGAACCGCCGACCCTCTGCTTGTAAGGCAGATGCTCTCCCAGCTGAGCTAATCCTCCACTATATAAGTCCAGCGACGTCCTACTCTTGCAGGGGGAGATCCCCCAACTACCATCGGCGCTGAAGAGCTTAACTTCCGTGTTCGGCATGGGAACGGGTGTGACCTCTTCGCCATCGTCACTAGACTTT
>NZ_JAIVKU010000013.1 GCF_020524165.1 Guptibacillus hwajinpoensis | reverse complement strand
TTTAGGTTAAGCCCTCGATCGATTAGTATTCGTCAGCTCCACGTGTTGCCACGCTTCCACCCCGAACCTATCTACCTCATCATCTCTAAGGGATCTTACCAGCTTAATGCTGTGGGAAATCTCATCTCGAGGGGGGCTTCATGCTTAGATGCTTTCAGCACTTATCCCTTCCACACGTAGCTACCCAGCTATGCTCCTGGCGGAACAACTGGTACACCAGCGGTGTGTCCATCCCGGTCCTCTCGTACTAAGGACAGCTCCTCTCAAATTTCCTGCGCCCGCGACGGATAGGGACCGAACTGTCTCACGACGTTCTGAACCCAGCTCGCGTACCGCTTTAATGGGCGAACAGCCCAACCCTTGGGACCTACTTCAGCCCCAGGATGCGATGAGCCGACATCGAGGTGCCAAACCTCCCCGTCGATGTGGACTCTTGGGGGAGATAAGCCTGTTATCCCCAGGGTAGCTTTTATCCGTTGAGCGATGGCCCTTCCATGCGGAACCACCGGATCACTAAGCCCGACTTTCGTCCCTGCTCGACTTGTAGGTCTCGCAGTCAAGCTCCCTTGTGCCTTTACACTCTGCGAATGATTTCCAACCATTCTGAGGGAACCTTTGGGCGCCTCCGTTACACTTTAGGAGGCGACCGCCCCAGTCAAACTGCCCACCTGACACTGTCTCCGCACCGGATCACGGTGCTGGGTTAGAATGTCAGTACAGCCAGGGTAGTATCCCACCGACGCCTCCATCGAACCTGGCGGTCCGACTTCTATGGCTCCTACCTATCCTGTACAAGCTGTACCAAAATCCAATATCAGGCTACAGTAAAGCTCCATGGGGTCTTTCCGTCCTGTCGCGGGTAACCTGCATCTTCACAGGTACTATAATTTCACCGGGTCTCTCGTTGAGACAGTATCCAAGTCGTTGCACCTTTCGTGCGGGTCGGAACTTACCCGACAAGGAATTTCGCTACCTTAGGACCGTTATAGTTACGGCCGCCGTTTACTGGGGCTTCGATTCAGAGCTTCTCCCGTAAGGGATAACCCCTCCTCTTAACCTTCCAGCACCGGGCAGGTGTCAGCCCCTATACTTCGCCTTACGGCTTTGCAGAGACCTGTGTTTTTGCTAAACAGTCGCTTGGATCTTTTCACTGCGGCTCCCCTGGGCTATTCACCCGAGGAAGCACCCCTTCTCCCGAAGTTACGGGGTCATTTTGCCGAGTTCCTTAACGAGAGTTCTCCCGATCGTCTTAGGATTCTCTCCTCGCCTACCTGTGTCGGTTTGCGGTACGGGCACCTCTTTCCTCACTAGAGGCTTTTCTTGGCAGCGTAGAATCAAGGACTTCGGTACTAAATTTCCCTCGCCATCACGACTCAGCCTTCACGGTGAACGGATTTACCTATTCACCAGCCTAATCGCTTGGACGCGCATTTCCAGCAGCGCGCTCTCCCTATCTTTCTGCGTCCCCCCGTCGTTCAAACGGAAAGGAGGTGGTACAGGAATATCAACCTGTTATCCATCGCCTACGCCTTTCGGCCTCGGCTTAGGTCCCGACTAACCCTGAGCGGACGAGCCTTCCTCAGGAAACCTTGGGCTTTCGACGGACAAGATTCTCACTTGTCTTTCGCTACTCATACCGGCATTCTCACTTCTAAGCGCTCCACCAGTCCTTTCGGTCTGACTTCACAGCCCTTAGAACGCTCTCCTACCATTGTCGTAAGACAATCCACAGCTTCGGTGATACGTTTAGCCCCGGTACATTTTCGGCGCAGCGTCACTCGACCAGTGAGCTATTACGCACTCTTTAAATGAT
Source organism: Guptibacillus hwajinpoensis (assembly GCF_020524165.1). GTDB lineage: Bacteria > Bacillota > Bacilli > Bacillales > Guptibacillaceae > Guptibacillus > Guptibacillus hwajinpoensis_D. The sequence goes on along the minus strand of NZ_JAIVKU010000013.1, from coordinate 1,143 downwards.
GGCTGCTTCTAAGCCAACATCCTGGTTGTCTAAGCAACGCCACATCCTTTTCCACTTAACGTATACTTTGGGACCTTAGCTGGTGGTCTGGGCTGTTTCCCTCTCGACTACGGATCTTATCACTCGCAGTCTGACTCCCGCGGATAAATCGTTGGCATTCGGAGTTTGACTGGATTCGGTAATCCGGTAAGGACCCCTAGTCCAATCAGTGCTCTACCTCCAAGATTCTTGCCGCGAGGCTAGCCCTAAAGCTATTTCGGAGAGAACCAGCTATCTCCAGGTTCGATTGGCATTTCACCGCTACCCACACCTCATCCCCGCATTTTTCAACATGCGTGGGTTCGGGCCTCCATTCAGTGTTACCTGAACTTCACCCTGGACATGGGTAGATCACCTGGTTTCGGGTCTACGACCACGTACTATTTCGCCCTATTCAGACTCGCTTTCGCTGCGGCTCCGCCTTCTCGGCTTAACCTTGCACGGGATCGTAACTCGCCGGTTCATTCTACAAAAGGCACGCTGTCACCCATTAACGGGCTCCAACTAGTTGTAGGCACACGGTTTCAGGTTCTCTTTCACTCCCCTTCCGGGGTGCTTTTCACCTTTCCCTCACGGTACTGGTTCACTATCGGTCACTAGAGAGTATTTAGCCTTGGGAGATGGTCCTCCCGGATTCCGACGGGGTTTCACGTGTCCCGCCGTACTCAGGATCCGTCTCGGAGGGCAGCGGATTTTGACTACAGGATTGTTACCTTCTCTGATGGACCTTTCCAGGTCGCTTCGTCTATCCGTGCCTTTGTAACTCCAAAGAGACGTCCTACAACCCCAGAGGGCAAGCCCTCTGGTTTGGGCTGATTCCGTTTCGCTCGCCGCTACTCAGGAAATCGCATTTGCTTTCTCTTCCTCCGGGTAATGAGATGTTTCAGTTCCCCGGGTCTGCCTTCCATTCCCTATGTATTCAGAAATGGATACCATCCTATTAAAGATGGTGGGTTCCCCCATTCGGAAATCTCCGGATCAAAGCGTACTTACAGCTCCCCGAAGCATATCGGTGTTCGTCCCGTCCTTCTTAGGCTTCTAGTGCCAAGGCATCCACCGTGCGCCCTTAGTAGCTTAACCTTCGATTTGTTAGGCATTGCTGCC
>NZ_JAIVKU010000012.1 GCF_020524165.1 Guptibacillus hwajinpoensis | reverse complement strand
TCACACCCGTTCCCATGCCGAACACGGAAGTTAAGCTCTTCAGCGCCGATGGTAGTTGGGGGATCTCCCCCTGCAAGAGTAGGACGTCGCTGGGCAACGAAGAAAGGCGAGAGACCAAAAGGTTTCTCGCCTTTTTTGTATGGTTTTACGGATGCGGTTTTACTAGCTGAAAGCCCTCATTTAGCGCGTTCGAGGAATTAGTCATGAAAAGCGCGGAATTAATTCTAAAACAGCTTTATGGGGTTTCAAGCGACCTGTTTTTATCACGGATCACTGCTGACCTCTCTTTTCTAAAAAAGCATAAAGCAACTTCGGAATTTTTTCGGAAGTTACGTCAAGAAATTGTAGAATAAAAGGAAGATCGACAGACTCCTGTGTATGAAACAAATCCCCCCACCATTCCGTTTCGTATCGGCAAATCATACTTAAATTATATAAAATTAGATAATGTGCCATTACTTCAGTTATAGGATTGTACTGACTGCGCTCTGCGGGAAGATAAATGCCATTCTTATCATACAGAAAAGGGCGCTCTTGTAGCTCTCTTACGGGCACCTCAAGTACTTGCAAAGTTATTAAGTCACGCGTTTGTGTAATCACTTTTGAAGAAGGTATTCCTTGTTGCTGAAGGTAAGACTCAAAACGCTCAACAGTCATGTTTAGTGAATCAAGAATACTCGAAGGTACAGTAAATGAATTCGGCGTAAGGGAGGTCAGTGTATACTTTGTTACTTTTCGATTCAGTTTCTTAAACAGCGGACTAATTTCAGGAATAAGGGATAAAAGATCTTCCATCTTATACTTTTCACCTTCGACCTGTTTCACATGAAACATTTTCCTTGAAAAGTATTCAAAGAGTCCGTTTTTTTGACCCTTTACTTCATCTTGTAAGAAAGCATACTGCCGCTTTTTTCGTTTTCGAGATGTTACACCATGTGCAAGTACATGAGTGTCTCCTGGATAATTAGGGTCCATCGTAATCAAACAAGCTTTTATAAGCTGAATCATCCCGTAGAAAAGAAGGATGGGTTTTAACTCGGCATCAGCCGTTTCGGCATGTCGGTAATAGCGATCTCCGTATTCAATAAAATACATAAAGCGATAGCAGGTGTCGTAGCTTTTTCGTTCGGCATCTGGAAGTTCAATTTTAGAATAACATTCCTTTAAATATTGCTGAACATATGAGGCTGAGTGATAGGCAAAGTTGTCTGATTGATGATGTCCAGAATATCCCATAGGAGCCCTCCATGTTTGATAATTCAAACTTATTCTATCTTTCTTGACAGTAGTTTAACCAATTGATAAGCTACTAATAAAATTTCGGACAATTCGATTAGAGGAGGATGAAAGGAATGTGGGAAACAAAGTTTGCTAAAGAAGGGTTAACCTTCGACGATGTATTATTAACACCAGCTTTTTCAGATGTACTACCGAGGGAAGTATCGGTGAAAACTCAGCTTACAAAAGATCTTGAATTAAATATTCCGATCATTAGTGCTGGTATGGATACAGTAACAGAGGCGCCTATGGCAATCTCGATGGCAAGACAAGGTGGATTAGGTATTATCCATAAGAGTATGTCAATGGAAGAACAAGCTGAGCATGTTGATCGTGTTAAACGTTCAGAAAGTGGTGTTATCACAGATCCTTTCTTTCTCACGCCAGAGCATCAAGTATTTGATGCTGAGCATCTTATGGGCAAGTATCGTATCTCAGGTGTTCCCATTGTGAATGAAGAACGCAAGCTAGTTGGTATCCTTACTAATCGTGATCTTCGTTTTATTGAAGACTATTCTATCCAAATAAAAGAGGTCATGACAAAAGAAAATCTTGTCACAGCTCCAGTCGGCACAACGTTAAAAGAAGCTGAGCGTGTCCTCCAAAAACATCGCATTGAAAAGCTTCCACTTGTAGATGAAGACGGGACGCTAAAAGGTCTTATTACCATTAAAGATATTGAAAAGGTTATTCAGTTTCCCCAATCCGCTAAAGATAGCAGAGGTCGTTTACTAGTAGGGGCAGCTGTAGGTAATACAACGGATGCACTGAAACGAGTTGAAAAACTTGTCGAAGCTGGTGTGGATGTTATTGTTTTAGATTCGGCGCATGGTCATACAGAAGGCATTATGACAAAAGTAAGTGAAATCAAAAGTGCTTATCCTGATCTTCCTATCATTGCAGGTAACGTTGCGACAGCTGAAGGAACAAAAGCTTTAATTGAAGCAGGCGCAGATGTTGTTAAAGTAGGAATCGGACCTGGATCCATTTGTACGACTCGTGTTATCGCTGGAGTCGGTGTACCTCAGATTACTGCAGTGTATGAATGTGCAACAGAGGCACGTAAACACGGTGTTAGCATTATTGCTGATGGAGGCATTAAGTTCTCAGGAGATATCGTTAAGGCAATTGCTGCAGGAGGACATGCTGTTATGCTAGGTAGCATCCTTGCAGGCGTTGATGAGAGCCCAGGCGAACGTGAAATTTACCAGGGGCGTCAATTTAAAGTTTATCGAGGTATGGGATCAATTGGAGCAATGGAAAAGGGAAGTAAAGATCGTTATTTCCAGGAAAATATGTCTAAGCTAGTTCCTGAAGGTATTGAAGGACGTGTGCCTTACAAAGGACCTCTTGCTGATACAATCCATCAATTAATCGGTGGTTTACGATCAGGAATGGGATACTGTGGAACAAGAACGTTAAACTCTCTACGTGAGGATAGCCAATTTGTGCGGATTACTGGTGCCGGACTTCGTGAGAGTCATCCACACGATGTTCAGGTGACGAAAGAAGCACCAAACTACTCGGTCTAATAGGGCTTTAGGCATAAGTTATAACAGGTATGTGACAAAAACAGCTGAATCTTTTCGAAAAGTAGATAGGGGACTTTCCTCTATCTATTTTTTTAATTTTAGGTGTGATAGAATAGCGGTTATGTGAGACTTATTTGGAGGTGTAGGGGTTGAAAAACCTTGGTTTGAAGGCCATGATCGCAACCATGGCGATGGTATTATTAATAGCAGGAACATTCGGTGGAGGCAATGCTGCAAAGGCTGCAGAGGCGCCAGACATCAAAGCGGAAGCAGCAATCTTAATTGATGCAAGTTCAGGGAAAATTTTATATCAAAAAAATCCTGAATTAACACTCTCACCTGCAAGCATGACAAAGATGATGTCGGAGTATTTAGTGCTTGAAGCGATTAGTAAAGGTGAAGTTAGTTGGGATGAGAAAGTGACTGTAAGTGATACGATCCAAAAGTTATCTCAGAACCGTTCTCTTTCAAACGTACCACTTCGTGTGGGTGAACAGTATACAGTTAAGGAATTATATGAAGCGATGGCGATTTACTCTGCAAATGCTGCTACAATGGCTCTTGCCGAGCATGTTGCTGGAACGGAAGCAAAGTTCGTTGAAATGATGAATGCCAAAGCAAAAGAAATGGGCATGAAAGAGTACAAGTTCGTCAATAGCTCAGGGTTAAACAATAGAGACCTTCTAGGAAATCATCCTGCGGGAGATCCAGATGAAGAAAATATGATGTCCGCTCGTTCAACAGGGCTTCTTGCGTATAATCTTTTGAAAGATTATCCAGAAGTGCTTGAAACAACAAGCACGCCTGAGAAAAAGTTTCGTGAAGGTACAGATGATGAAATTATAATGAAAAACTGGAACTGGCTACTTCCTTCTCTTATCTATGCAAATAAATACAAAGTAGAAGGTATCGATGGACTTAAAACAGGTTCAACTGATTTAGCTGGTTTTGCGTTTACTGGAACTGCTAAACAGGGGGATATGCGGTTAATTTCAGTTGTTATGAAAACCGACTCTTATGAAGCTCGCTTCGAAGAAACGTCAAAATTACTGAATTATGGTTTTGATCAATTTGAATCGAAAACAATTGTTTCAAAAGGCGATAAAGCAGATGGGAAATCATCGGTTAATGTTGTAAAAGGAAAAGAAAAAGAAGTTGGCGTAGCTGCTGGTGAGTCGTTTGATTCTGTAACGGTGAAAAATACGGAAGAACCATTTAAACTTAGCTATGAATACGATGAATCTCTTCTTAACGAAGATGGAGAATTAACTGCACCGATTAAAGAAGGCGACAAGGTCGGAAAAGTTGTTTTAAAATCAACAGGTGAAGATTTTGGTTACATATCAGGGGACAAGGGTTCTTCAGTACCTCTTGTAGCAACTGAAACAGTTGAAAAAGCCGGTTGGTTTACACTTACCATGCGCGCCATTGGTGGCTTCTTCTCGGGTGTTTGGACAAGTGTAGCAGATGCAGTGACGGGGCTGTTTTAATTCATAATAATAGGCTTTTTTGGAAAAAATACTCTTCGATGCGGTAATCGAGGAGTATTTTTCTAAATCTTTTACGAAATCAAGCCACATGTGATAGGACAAGTCATAAAAAAATGTTACAATAAAAGCGTTTGATAGATGTCGTGTATAATAGACGTTTCTAAGTATAGATATGGGAGGAATATAGATGAATCAACAAACAGGTACAGATCGTGTAAAACGTGGTATGGCTGAAATGCAAAAAGGCGGCGTTATTATGGACGTTGTCAATGCAGAGCAGGCGAAAATTGCAGAAGAAGCTGGTGCAGTAGCAGTAATGGCACTAGAACGAGTACCATCTGATATTCGTGCAGCTGGCGGCGTAGCACGTATGGCTGATCCTACAATTGTAGAAGACGTTGTGAACGCTGTATCGATTCCAGTAATGGCAAAATGCCGTATTGGTCACATTGTAGAAGCACGCGTTCTTGAATCAATGGGCGTTGACTACATTGACGAAAGTGAAGTTCTTACGCCGGTTGACGAAGAATTCCATCTTGATAAGCGTAAGTACACAGTTCCATTTGTATGTGGAGCGCGTAACCTAGGTGAAGCACTGCGCCGCGTAGGTGAAGGTGCAGCGATGCTTCGTACGAAAGGTGAACCTGGAACTGGTAACGTTGTTGAAGCTGTGCGTCATCAGCGTCTTATTCAATCCCAAATTCGTAAAATCTCAAGCATGTCTGAAGATGAATTGATGACTGAAGCGAAAAATCTTCAGGCGCCATTTGAGCTTCTTCTTCAAATCAAAGAACTTGGACGTCTTCCGGTTGTTAACTTTGCTGCTGGTGGTATTGCAACACCTGCAGATGCAGCGTTAATGATGGAACTTGGTTCTGACGGCGTATTCGTTGGTTCAGGAATTTTCAAATCAGATAATCCTGAGAAATTTGCTAAAGCGATTGTAGAAGCAACCACTCACTATCAGGATTATGAATTGATCGCAAATATTTCTAAGAACCTTGGTATCGCAATGCCAGGAATTGAAATTTCTTCACTTAAGCCATCAGACCGTATGCAAGAGCGCGGCTGGTAAAATCATTTGTCCCCCACCTGCGTAACACAAGGTGGGGTTCTTACTTAGATAAAGAGAAGGAGTCGAGAGCAGTATGGTCAAAGTCGGAGTCCTTGGACTGCAAGGTGCGATCAGAGAACATGTAAAAGCACTTGAAACTAAAGAAGCAGAAATTATTGTCGTAAAACGTGTTGAACAGCTTGAGGATTTAGATGGTCTCGTGCTTCCCGGTGGAGAAAGCACGACAATGCGTCGTTTAATTGATCAATATGGTTTTCTAGAGCCGCTTAAGGCATTTGCAGCTGAGAAACCTATTTTTGGTACATGTGCTGGATTGATTCTTCTTTCAAAGCATATTGAAGGAGTGGATGGATCTCATATTGGAGTCATGGATGTAAAGGCAAAAAGAAATGCATTCGGGCGACAGCGTGAAAGTTTTGAAGCCCCACTATCGATTAAAGGATTAGAAGAAGACTATATCGGTGTCTTCATTCGTGCACCATATATAGAGGAAGTTGGAGATGACGTGGAGGTGCTAGCAACATTTAATGATAAAATTGTAGCGGCACGTCATGGACGTTTTCTCGCGTGTGCTTTCCATCCAGAATTAACAGACGATGATCGCATGCATCAAATGTTTATTGACATGGTTTTGGAATTTAAGAAAGAAGGACTTGCAACGGAGTAACTTTTCGTGTAAATTATTACGTACCAAGAAGAAGAGAATTCTTTTTCTGCATTTGACGAATGATAAACGAAAACGTTGACGGGAAATAGTAATAGATGTTCAATGCCAAGAGAGTCGATGTGTGGTGTGAATCGATCATTGAACCCTGTGAATCCATCCCTGAGTAGGAAGCTGAATAAAGTAAGCTTTCTCGGAGCAGACCGTTATTCTGTTAAGAGGCGGACAAATGTCTGCAATCAGGGTGGCAACGCGGGTAGCTCTCGTCCCTTTATAGGGGATGAGGGCTTTTTTGTATTCAAAAACCCTACCTATCACTCCTAATGGTTTTCCTTAACGCGTTTATCATTCATTAATAAAGGAGGAAAAAGCATGATCGATTTAAAGTATTTGCGTAAAAATTTTGAAGAAGTCAAAGTAAAGCTATCAAAGCGTGGGGAAGATCTAGTCGGTCTTGATCGTTTTGAGGAGCTTGACCAGCGCAGAAGAGAGCTTATCGCTGAAACTGAGCAGTTAAAGGGACAGCGTAATGAAGTTTCTAAAAACGTGGCGGTATTTAAACGCGAGAAGAAAGATGCCGATCACCTTATTAAAGAGATGCGTGAAGTAGGCGATAAGATTAAAACAATTGATGAAGAGCTTCGCGCTGTTGAGACAGAGCTTGAACAAATTCTTCTTCAAATCCCAAATATTCCTCATGAGAGCGTACCCGTTGGTGAAACGGAAGATGATAACATCGAAATTCGTACGTGGGGAGAGAAAAACAATTTTGTATTTGAAGCAAAGCCTCACTGGGATATTGCAACAGATCTTAACATCATTAACTTCGAACGTGCAGCCAAAGTAACTGGAAGCAGATTTGCTTTCTATAAAGGTGCTGGAGCGCGTTTGGAACGTTCTTTAATTAACTTTATGATGGACCTTCATGAATCTGAGCATGGCTATGAAGAGATTCTTCCTCCATACCTTGTGAATCGTGAGAGCATGACTGGTACTGGTCAGCTTCCTAAATTTGAAGAGGATGCTTTTAAAATTCGTGAAGAAGATTACTTCTTAATTCCAACAGCTGAAGTGCCAGTTACAAACTTCCACCGTGATGAAATTATGGACGGAGAAGATCTTCCACTTGCCTATACAGCTTACAGTGCTTGCTTCCGTTCTGAAGCTGGTTCTGCAGGGCGCGATACTCGTGGGTTAATTCGTCAGCACCAATTTAATAAAGTAGAGCTCGTTCGCTTCGTGAAGCCTGAAGATTCTTATGACGAGCTTGAAAAGCTCACTGGGCACGCAGAGAAAGTGCTACAACTGTTGGGGCTTCCTTATCGCGTTATGAGCATGTGTACCGCTGATCTCGGTTTTACTGCAGCAAAGAAATACGATATTGAAGTTTGGATTCCAAGCTATGGTACCTATCGTGAAATCTCTTCTTGCAGTAACTTTGAAGACTTCCAGGCACGTCGTGCAGGCATTCGCTTCCGTCGTGAAAAGAACGGGAAACCTGAATTCCTTCATACATTAAACGGATCTGGTCTTGCAATCGGAAGAACCGTTGCTGCCATCCTAGAGAATTACCAACAAGAGGATGGCTCTGTGATTGTTCCTGAAGTACTGCGTCCATACATGGGTGGTCGTGAAGTAATTAAGTAATAAGTAATAAGTGATAAAGAGCAGAGAAATCTGCTCTTTATTTTTTATCTTTAATCGTGTATAGTAATAAGTGTCGATTTTCGACATCAATCGCCTTAATATTCAACACAATATTTTTTTGAAAAAGTTTTGTGATTTTGTTGACATTATACTAAGACGATGATAATATATTACTTGTCGCAGTTAGTTAATAACTTCTTCACACGGAGGAATACCCAAGTCTGGCTGAAGGGATCGGTCTTGAAAACCGACAGGGGCTTAGTCGCCCGCGGGGGTTCGAATCCCTCTTCCTCCTCCATTTACTAATTAATAACCAACGCGCATATAATTTGGAGATTATATTTCGACCGCTGTCATCGCCGACAGCGGTTTTTCTATGTCCAATTATAGTAAGGTGAAAAAAGCTATCCAAAATGGATAGCTTTTTTAGATTAACGACTTAGTTGTGGTATTTGCTGAAACTTCTGTTCAATACGTTTTAAAATAAGTTCAACAGAAGATGGATCGTTAACTAGGTCATACTCATTTATATTTAAGCGAAGAATCGGGCAGGCATTGAAGCTGTCGATCCAGTTTGTGTAGCGTTCGTACATTTCTTCCCAATAAGCAATTGGCGTTTGTTGCTCCATTGGACGACCGCGCTCTTTAATGCGACCGACAACGTCATCAAATGAGCCTTCAAGGTAAATCATGAGATCCGGATGTGGGAAGAAGGGTGTCATTACCATAGATTGAAAAAGGTTTGTATAGGTGTCGTAGTCAACAGCCGACATTGTTCCTTTCTCATAGTGCATTTTTGCAAAAATGCCTGTATCTTCATAAATAGAACGATCTTGAACAAATCCTCCACCGTATTCAAACATTCTCTTCTGCTCTTTAAAGCGTTCGGCAAGGAAATAAATTTGCAAGTGAAAGCTCCAGCGAGAGAAGTCATTATAGAATTTCTCTAAATAGGGATTGTTATCTACTTTTTCAAGAGAAGTTCTAAATAGTAAGGCGTTCGCAAGTGAACTCGTAATCGTAGACTTCCCAACGCCTACTGTACCAGCAATTGTAATAACGGCGTCCTGTGGGATGTTATATTTTTCTCTGAGATTCATTTTACAGGGTCTCCTTCTTTCAATGTTTTTTCGAGGGATTGGAAGATGGTGAGTAAATCATCTTGATTCGACACAAAATCCATCTCATCACCATTGAAACGGAGCACAGGAATATCTGGATGTTGTGCTTCAAATTCTTGCATAAACCGTTCATAATCAGAAGAAAGACGCTCGAGGTAAGCGGGGTCGATGCTTTTTTCAATCTGTCTTCCTCGCTGTGAAATACGATTTAGCAGCGTTTCAAGGCTAGCATTTAAATAGATAATGACGTTCGGTTCCGGCATTCCCTCGGTTAGAATGTCATAGATCTTCATATATTTAGAACAGTGCTTGTCACTAAGTGTCTGTTGAGCAAATATTTTATTTTTAAAAATGTGATAATCAGAAATAACGGGAAGCTGCTTTGATAAATGATGCTTCTCCATTTCCTCTAACTGTTTGTATCGATGGCTGAGAAAAAACATCTCGGTTTGGAAGCTCCACTCTTCAATGTTGTCGTAAAACTTACCGAGAAATGGATTCTCTTCTACGATTTCTTGAAAAAGTTCAAATTGGTAATGAGCAGCAATTGCTCGTGATAGGGAGGTCTTTCCAACTCCGATGGGGCCTTCGACGGCAATAAATGGGGTCTGATTCATACGTATCCTCCTCCGTCGTTTCCTATAGCAGACCTTGCTTATCTTTGATAGACAAAGATTATTGTAGCATACACCACCAACTGTTGACAGGGCTAAAGCAAGCAAGTTAGAGGTAAATAAAGCCTGCCTGTTTCAAGTCTAAAAGGTGTAGGGAATGACACTTATACAAAGGAGTGAAATCATGGATTCTAATCAGATCTTAATTTTACTGTTCATTGGCTATTTAGTATATACAATTGATAACAAGCAAAAAAATTTTCCGGCACCACTGGTCTTATTAGTTTTAGGAATTAGCCTTTCTTATCTTCCATTCTTTAGTTCCGTACATATAACGAAAGACATTATTTTTGAATGGTTTCTTCCGGCCCTTCTGTTTATTTCTGCCTATCAATTTCCATTCGCCCATCTAAAGAAGCACGCTGGTATTATTGTGGCATTAAGCACGGCGGGACTACTATTTAGTGCTCTTATCCTTGGGAGTTTCTTGTTTGTTATGAGCGGAGCATTTTTGTCTCTATCCTTTGTTGGAGCTTTATTGATTGCCTCTATCCTTACTCCTACCGATCCCGTTTCTGTCGTCTCAATACTAAAACAGGCATCAAAAGACCCGAAAATAGCCGATGTGGTTGAAGGAGAGTCGATGGTTAACGATGGAACGAGTATTGTTCTTTTTACAGTGTTCGCTGGCATGTATCTTGGTGATAAGAGCTTTTCCATTAGTTCGTTTATTTATGACTTTGCTTTGGTGTCCATTGGAGGAATTGCGATCGGGGCCATATTTAGTTGGGTTGTCTGCCGAGCTATTTCTTTTACACATCAACGTCAATATCAGGTGATGCTAAGTATTGTTCTTGCTTATGGGAGTTTTTATGTAGCAGAAAATCTTGGTGTATCAGGTGTTCTTTCCGTTGTAGCTGCAGGGATCATGCTTTCTTATGAACTTGATGGCTTTATTAAAGAATCGCACTATAGAGAATACCTCAATAGCTTCTGGGAAGTCGTTGAGCCAAGTATTCTTGCCCTGATTTTTCTTTTGATTGGAATTGAAACAACCAATTATCTAGACTTTAACTACTGGATATTTGCAGTATTAATCTTTCTGGCATCTGTCGTTGTCCGCTTCCTTGTGCTTGCCGGTATTATTAAATCTTTTTCAGCCTGGCGAAATGAGTTTAATTGGAAAGATATTTCGCTCGTTACTTGGTCCGGTATCCGAGGAACAATGTCGGTTGCTCTCCTTCTAAGTTTAGAATCTGAATATGGATCAGGAGATAGCACGCTTATCTCTCTCACCTTTGGGGCAGTACTGTTATCTCTTGTTTTTCAAAGCATAACGATCTATCCGATGTCTAGTTATTTTGAGAAAAAGGCGAAATAGACGCTGACATTGAAGCGTCAGCCATCATTTCAAGCAAATGGGAGTCTATATTAATTCGGTGAGCCCTTCTAGTAAACGGAATTCCGCGTTATTTCCGTTTTTTCCGCGAAAAGCTCTTTTAATTCCGCGATAATCGTAATATATCTGCGAAAATAGAATTAATTCCGCGAACGAGCGGGGAGGGGATTTGTCGATGGGTTCGTCACTTTGCCTGCCGTGTCTAAACGCCCCCTTCCGCTTTTCGTGAGATCCAACTACGACTCGCAGAAACTGCGATATTTCACTCTTTCACCAGAACATAAAGACCGTGTTCTAGTTCAAGAGTTCCAATATCTCCGTTTCTAAACGCTCGCCTTCGCTTTTCATGTCTAGCTGCGCGGGCCAAATCCTCCGGCTGTTTCACCCTTTCGATTGAGACAAAAATCGTCTCATTCTCAAGGGTTCCAACATCCTGCGGATTTAAACGGGCCCACTTCCGCTTTTCATTTAATGCGTTATGGCTTTAGCAGATGTTCTTGAAAGGAAATGGAAAAAGCTATACGTTTAAGCTGAGTGACAAACTAATTTTGGAGGGATGATTGTGCAGGAGCAAATGTTGAATCAAAATCAACAGGAAACGGCTGATTTTTTCCCGGTACGAGATGTCGATTATTTGGAGATTTATGTTGGAAATGCGAAGCAGGCAAGCCATTATTTTTGTCATGCGTTCGGATTTAAGCCTGTTGCTTATTCAGGGCTTGAAACAGGGGATCGTGACAAAGTATCTTATGTGCTACAGCAAAATAATATTCGCCTCGTTTTATCTGGTGCGCTGTCGAATGATCATCCTATTGCAGAGTTTGTCAAATTGCACGGAGATGGCGTAAAAGATATTGCTTTAACAGTAGAAAATATTGATAGCGCTTACAAAGAAGCAGCTGAGCGTGGAGCCATTGAATTAAGTCCACCAAAAGAATACAAAGATGAGCATGGAGTAGTGAAGATGGCGGTCATTGGAACATATGGTGATACCATTCATACGTTAGTCGAACGAAAAAACTATTCCGGACTTTTTCTCCCAGGTTTCAAAAAGTTTGAAGGGAATATTCCTTCAAAGGAAACGGGCTTGCTTGGGATTGATCACTGCGTTGGAAACGTAGAGTCAATGGAAGAGTGGGTGTCTTATTACGAGAACGTCATGGGCTTTAAGCAAATGATTCACTTTGATGATGAAGATATTAGCACGGAGTACTCTGCATTAATGTCGAAAGTGATGCATAACGGAGGACGTATTAAATTCCCGATTAATGAGCCTGCAAATGGGAAACGAAAATCGCAAATTCAAGAATACCTCGATTATTACAATGGACCAGGTGTTCAGCACATTGCTGTCTTGACGAATGACATTGTGGATACTGTCGCAAAACTTCGCGATGGCGGAGTTGAGTTTCTTGAGACACCAGATGACTATTATGATGTGCTCACTGAACGAGTAGGTGAGATTGATGAAGAGATTAGCAAACTACGTGAATTAAAAATTCTTGTCGATCGTGATGATGAGGGCTACTTGCTTCAAATCTTCACAAAGCCTGTTGTGGATCGACCAACGTTGTTTATTGAGATTATACAGCGTAAAGGGGCGAAAGGCTTCGGAGAAGGTAACTTCAAAGCATTATTCCAGGCGATTGAGCGGGAGCAGGAACGTCGAGGCAACTTATAGAAGTTTAGCGTTAACCTATCGAAGAAGGAGTTGCCTGTTTCATGAAAGTTGAACCTGATACGTTAGCCTGGAAAGACGCGTATAAATTGTTAATTGGATCTGTGTTACCTCGCCCTATTGCTTTTGTCTCCACAATGAATAAAGGGGGCGAAGTTAACCTTGCGCCCTTTAGCTTTTTTACAGGTATTTGTGCTGACCCCATGATGGTTTGTTTTGCGCCGATGCGTAAGGCGGGGAAAGGCGATAAGAAGGATACCCTTTTAAATATCGAAGAGTCCAGAGAATTTGTGATTAATATTGTTGGTGAAAAAATTGTCGAGCAAATGAACGAGTGCGCAACACCTTTTCCAAAAGGAACAGATGAGTTTCTTGAATCTGGGCTGACGAAAGCTGAAAGTGAACTGGTCGGCCCTCCGAGGGTGGAAGAGAGCGACGTGCAGCTCGAATGTGTTCTGGATCAGATTGTGGAGTTTGGTGATTATGAAGGCTCGGGGAGTCTTGTGATTGGCAAAGTTGTGATGGTTCACGTACGTGATGCATTGTATCAAGATGGCAAGATTAATACGGAGGGGCTCCAGCCAGTAGGGAGACTAGCCGGACAAGAATATACGAGAGCCGTATCAGATACTTTTACATTACTACGAAAAACATCTCCTGATGGAAAGAGCTGAGACGTTTGAAGTTCGTTACTTTTGAAGTGGATGGTAAAAGACAAGCGGGTATTTTCAAAGACTCACGTATTATCGGTTTGCATGAAGCTTCTAATGGGGTTATTCCGGAAGATCTTATGAAGATTATTGTTGATTATCCTCGCTATCAACCGCTCATTGAGCAATGTCACAATGGGGGTTACACACTTGAGAATGTTAGGCTATATGCACCTCTTCCTCATCCAATAAGCATCAGAGATTTTTATGCATTTGAAGACCATGTCATTACAGCAAGGGGGAAAAGAGGACTTGACGTAGTACCAGAATGGTATGAGATTCCGGTTTTCTATTTTTCAAACCATCTTGCTGTAAAAGGGCCTGGCGATGTTGTTTTACGGCCAGATAAATGTGAAAAACTAGACTATGAACTAGAAATTGCCTGTGTCATCGGAAAAGAAGGTCGTAACATTAAAGCAAGTCAGGCAAAAGACTATATGTTCGGCTTTATGATCATGAATGATTGGAGCGCACGTGACATTCAAGCCCAAGAAATGAAGGTAGGCTTAGGTCCGGCAAAAGGAAAGGATTTTGCTACTTCCTTCGGTCCCTCTCTTGTGACGACTGACGAGCTATCTATTGAACAGGGAAAGCTCGATTTACAGATGGAGGCGTTCGTCAATGGCGAGCAATATTCCTTGGGAAATGCGAAAAACATGTACTATTCTTTTGCTGAACTCATAGAACAGGCTTCGCGGAATGTCACTTTATATCCTGGCGAAATAATCGGTTCAGGTACGGTTGGGAGCGGCTGTATTCTTGAACAATCGGGACGCGAATTTCTTAAGCCTGGTGATCGAGTTGATTTGTCTATAACTCATCTAGGCACGCTTACAAATGTCGTTGGAGAGGAGGATGCGCATGGTTTACTATCGGAAAATGGGGGAGATTCCCTCTAAGCGCCACACTACATTTAAAAAAGAGGATGGCTCTTTATATCGAGAACAAGTGATGGGTACGAAGGGGTTTTCTGGCATTCAGTCAATTTTGTATCATCACCATTTCCCAACGGCGGTCACCGAAGCAACGTTCATGAAATCAACTGCTCCCGAGTATGAAGCAGAGAGCGCCCTACGTCATCGTCATTTCCGAACGGCACAATATGACAAAAAAGGCGATGCAGTTGTCGAGCGGTGTTATTTCCTGGGGAATGAGGATCTGATTCTTGGGGTGGTAAATCCAACAGAAGCGATGGATTATTTTTATCGAAATGGCGATGGAGACGAGCTTTTCTTTATCCATCATGGAACAGGGAAGATTGAGTCGATGTTTGGAGAGCTCTCTTATAAGCCGGGCGACTATATCGTTATGCCAATCGGAAGCATTTATCGTGTTATCCCAGACGGCGAGGATAACCGCTGGCTCGTATTAGAAGCAAACAGTGCAATCACTACGCCGAGAAGATACCGAAATGAATACGGTCAGCTGATGGAGCATAGTCCTTTTTGCGAGCGAGATATTAATGGCCCTGAACGCCTTCTATCTTTTGATAAAAAAGGCTCGTTTGACGTCGTGACAAAAACGCGAGGAGGACTGCATCGCCATGTGTTTGATCATCATCCACTTGATGTTGTCGGTTGGGATGGCTACCTTTATCCATGGAAGTTTAACATCAATGATTTTGAGCCAATTACCGGGCGAGTGCATCAGCCTCCACCCGTGCATCAAACCTTTGAAGGGCATAACTTTGTCGTTTGCTCCTTTGTACCAAGGCTTTATGACTATCATCCTGATGCTATTCCAGCACCGTATTTTCATAGCAATGTAGATAGTGATGAAGTGCTTTACTACGTAGAGGGGAATTTTATGAGCCGGAAAGGAATTGAGGAGGCCTCCATCACACTCCATCCTTCAGGTATTCCACACGGTCCTCATCCAGGAAAAATAGAGGCAAGCATCGGAAAAAAAGAAACGCTCGAGCTTGCAGTCATGGTAGATACGTTCCGTCCGCTTAAAGTCATCGAACAGGTCCAACAGTTTGAAGATGTGAATTATATGAAGAGCTGGGTCACGGACTAACAAATTGGGGAAATGAACGGACGTCGCGCGGTCAATTGATCGCGCGATAATTATTTAGCATGATGCTTTTGCTTTATAGGATTTTGCTGTATAATGTTAGACATTCGGCCCCGTAGCTCAGGGGATAGAGCAACGGTTTCCTAAACCGCAGGTCGGAGGTTCGATTCCTCTCGGGGCCACCATTTAAATCCTTATGAGATAAGGGTTTTTTATTTTGTTTTTTTACCCTCTATTTTCTTCATTCCTCTTTTTCTTACCACTTTAACGATATGTACAACTACATAAAAGGAAACGCTGCCCTGTATAGCGAAACAGTAACGAACGAACGAGCGGAAATGAGTGAATTGGTATGGGGAAGCGTAAATGGCTTGCCCTCCTTGTTCTTTTAGGAGCGGCATTTATTACGTTTACAGTCATCGGAAAGGACAAGAGTGTACTTGATGATGTGTTAACTGTGGAAAAGGTTGAAGAGATCGTTCCTTATTTTAAAAAAACCACTCCTGGACTTGAACTTGCTATGCAGTCTGGAGACTATCAAGCATTAAACGATATGCCCCTACCAGATGATTTTAAAATAAACTTGGATGGCGTCTGGTACTCTCGGCATAACTTCTATGTTTTCTATCATGTTGACGTGTCGAATAGCGAGTTTGTCATAACAAGAAATAGAGAAGATCTCCCGACAATCGATCAACTTGTGATAGAAGATGCTTCTGGTAAGGCTTCTGTATTGAAACTCGTTGATACTGAAGACGGTGTTCTATTTGAAAATGACTATTATATGAAGGGGACGTTTCAATCCATCGTTAATTCCGAGACAAACGAGCCTATTCAAGCATGGGATGGAGCCCTTAAAACGATTGTCAGTGGAAAGCGAACTGCTTCAGTTGATGTGCCCGTGTCTTATCAGTACGAGAAAGAACCAAAGAATACGACGCATATCAATGAAACAAAGAAATATGATAAAACAACCATAACGGTGTTGCGTTGGGAAATGACGCCATCAGATAGCCGACTTATCATTGAGGTAAGTTCTCCTCTTTCAAAAATTGTTGCAATTGACCTGATACTTTCCATCAGAGGTGAAGAGGTAGAGCCGTTACTAGTAGAAGAACTCAGTGGTCATTACGCCATCTCTTTTCCAAGTGGAACTGAGTTGCCTAATGAAATTCATCTTAATGGATTAATAGGCTCACCGCAAAAAGAAGTGACTTTTGCCGTTGACCCAAATCAATATGAAATTTATAAACGAATCAAAGAATCAACTTATACGCATCGGTTACATGAGCCGATTGCATCTATATATGGATCTGATTTCATTAAAGATACCCTCTTTTATAACGAGGATGGTGTCACTTTCAACTTATTAGTGAATTCGATCGCTTCTAATGAGCCTTTTGTAAACATGAAATATAAAAAACAGATCGAAATGGAAGCCGTAAATGAAAAGGGAGAGAAGCGCAATCCTCGTTTACTTAGTGGTCAACAAAATCGAATCGTATTCATGATCGACCGAGGGTTTTATGAAAGGTCTAAAAGCATTCAAGTACAGGTGTCCCATTTACCTGTGTATGTGAAGGTAGGTTGGATCATTAAACCTCATCGTGAGTAGGAAACATTGTTAAAAAATGCAAGCTAAAGCGGCATAAAGGTGATATGATAGTAGTAGTATGGAGAGTTGGGAGGATTTTAAGTTGGACGATTGGAAAGGGACATTGGCTGAATTATTTCGTGCCGTTGGCATCAATCTTAAATCAGAGCTTTCTCCCGTGATGGATGGTTTACAATCCGTATTTTCAAATAATCCGTGGGGGCAGCTTTTCTTATTATTACTTATCCTTCTCGTCGCTGCTCAAGGTATGAGTGCGATTGCTCGGCAATATGATCGTGCCTTCAGGCAAACGATTGAGCGGAAGATGGAAACAAATTCACATCTACATAATTTTTTCAAAGGCTTTTTGCATCATAAACGATCCGAAGGTTGGATGAAGGATGCAGCCTGGCAGCAGAAAGAGCTTCAGCGTTTTGATTTATATGAGCTCGAATGGCTTAAAGCAGAACTGGCGACAGCAGAAAAAGACTTTCGCGATTATCGACCTCAAACCTTTTTAGCTGGCCTTCTTTTTTCGATTGCTGTTCTATTTCTCATCTGGTATTACGATTGGACCATTTTCGAAAAAGAAATTTTAACGATTTTGTTACCGGTTCTCATTGTGACATGGTGTATGGGCCTCGTGTTTTATAAAGTTGGCATTAAGAAACGTTTCTATCAGTCTTTAAATACAAGTGTTCAACTGGCTATTTCAACTAAAAAGGTTCAGGATGTGATGATGTACATCGATTCTGATTTGAAGCGATATAAAACAGAGCGCGTAACGACTGATGGAGGATATTACGAAGTTGTTCGCTGCATGACCTGTCTTTACCATTCAACGTATCTTGAGGAAGTTCGTTTCCAGATTAACGATACGACCCTTACCTTTGCAGCAAAAGAGCGTGTCATTGAAGTAACGGTCAATAGTGGCTATGGACATTCTTTCTTAATTGATCGCCTTGAGTTTAGAGACGGATACTGTCAAAGCCTTCGAAAAGGTAGCAAGCTTTTCGATGATAAGCTAATGGTGACCTATTTAAATGCTGCCTTTGAACAAAGGCCAGCTTATTTTCAAACAAGCTCATAAATGTTAGCCCCTCTTCAGTGAAGAGGGGCTTTCCTTATCCTTCATATGCGGTTATTGTTTTCCGTTTGTTTGCTTTTTCGATGAGGTCGTCTAGCTTTAATGCCTGTGAGGCTTGAGTATTTGCTTTTAAGTTTCCTTGCATTAATCGAAGGGCATAGTCGTTGTCTTCTTTCACATTAGATGCACAGCAATCGGATGGGATATAAAGGTCGTATTCTCTCATATAAGCATCGTTTGCAGTAAAGAGCACACAAATGTTCCCTGCAAAACCAGTAAGAATTAGCGTATTAACGTTTAAGTATTTAAGTAGTGTTGAGAGTGGTGTTGAAAAAAAGCCAGAGTGCTTTGGCTTTACGACAGTATAATCATCATCTTCTGGTTCAAGGCGATCAACTAGGTGCTGGCCGTTCGCTTCGGCGGCGTAGTTAATGACCTTTTTGAAATCGGATTGCCATAAGCCATAATTATCATTAACATAGATGACAGGCATTCCTTTTGCTTTAGCTTTTTCTTTTAAAGACTTTATATTGTCTGCTGTTTCTTCTGTGTACCTCGCAAGAAGTTCAGCATCTTCAAAATCCATTGTATTGATTACATCAATTAGTAAGAGAGCGGCGGATGTATCTTGATGACTATGTTCAATATGTTTTTTACTCATCTGAACTCCTCTCCTTTTAATAAATAATTGGAATAATATGTAGTTTACCCAAACCGTTCATAGATAAAACGACCGTTAAGGAGGGAAAGAAATGCAGAATCAACTTGAAAAAGATGAGTACTTTATGCGACTTGCAATGGCAGAAGCGGAGAAAGCTTCTGCCATAGGAGAAGTTCCAATAGGTGCAGTCATTGTAAAAGAAGAGGAAGTGATTGCATCAGCTTATAATCTTAGAGAAACGGAACAACGAGCCGTTGCCCACGCTGAGTTACTTGCGATTGATGCTGCGTGTCAGAAAGTAGGATCATGGCGTTTAACAGACTGCACGCTCTACGTTACGCTCGAGCCTTGCGCCATGTGCAGCGGCGCCATTGTGTTGTCGCGAGTGGAGCGAGTGGTGTATGGTGCTTCTGATCCGAAAGGTGGTTGTGCTGGTACGTTAATGAATCTACTTGATGACAATCGATTTAATCATCAGGCCGCTGTTATGCCTGGCATATGTGAAGAGGAATGTGGCACAATGCTTACGGCTTTTTTTCGCCTCTTAAGAGAAAAACGGAAAGAGGAAAAGCATCGATTATCATTCATTGAAAATCCTGAAAAGACATGATATAGTTCTTTTGTCAGTGAGACAACGATTGATGGAGGCGTACCCAAGTCTGGCTGAAGGGGGCTGACTCGAAATCAGTTAGGACGTTCACGCGTCGCGGGGGTTCAAATCCTCTCGCCTCCGCCATTTACATTTAATGGTGTCTTTGACCGGTTGCTAAAATGGTCGAAATGCGATATACTTTATTTTGCACCATTCGAGTGCACAACAATGTTATCAAATTTGCCGTGCTAGGTGGGGAATTAGCGGTGCCCTGTACTCGCAATCCGCTATAGCGAGACTGAATCCCTTCCCGAGGTTTAGCCACTGCAGGGTCTGACCTGAATAAGTGGTGTTGACATTCGGGTCCTGCGCAACAGAGTCCTATGAACCCTGTCAGGTCCGGAAGGAAGCAGCAGTAAGTAGGTACCCTCTGTGTGCCGCGGGAGTGCCCGGATCGAGCTAACTGTTCAGGTAACGCCTGTGGTGGCTTTATCGAAGGAAGGTGCACGGTTTACTTAATTTAATTATTCAAACTCACTCTTTTAAAAGGGTGAGTTTTTTAGTATCGTTTTCGTAGGATTGACTTTTGAATTAAAAGCGATGAAACGGTATAATAGAAACGTATGAAGAGGTTAGGAGGAGAGTAGGCGAATGAGTTATCAAGCGCTATACCGTGTTTGGCGACCGCAAACGTTTGAAGATGTGGTCGGTCAAAAGCATGTCACCAGAACAATTCAGAACGCACTCGTACAGCAAAAAATCTCTCACGCCTATTTGTTTACAGGACCTCGAGGAACGGGAAAAACGAGTGCTGCCAAAATTATTGCGAAAGCGATTAACTGTGAAAAGGCACCAGTGGCTGAACCTTGTAATGAATGTTCAGCGTGTCTTGGGATTACAGATGGGTCGATTTCTGACGTTATTGAAATTGATGCCGCCTCTAATACAGGGGTCGACGACATTCGTGACATTCGCGATAAAGTGAAGTATGCACCAAGTTCAGTTTCCTATAAGGTGTATATTATAGATGAAGTTCACATGCTTTCAACTGGAGCGTTCAATGCTCTTCTAAAAACATTAGAAGAGCCTCCAAAGCATGTGGTGTTTATTCTGGCGACGACGGAGCCTCATAAAATCCCATTAACGATCATCTCAAGGTGTCAGCGTTTTGATATGAGAAGAATTACAGCGCAGGACATTGTGGGGCGTTTACAAACGATTATTGATGCGCAGGATATTGAGGTAGAAGAAGATGCACTTTATCAAGTCGCTCGAGCGGCAGATGGCGGAATGCGAGATGCTTTAAGCATCCTTGATCAGGCAATCTCTTATAGTGAAGCAGAAGTTGTATTAGATGATGTGCTTGCTGTAACAGGAAGCGTGTCTCAAAAAATGATTTCAAAAATCGCAATGGCTTTCTATAATAAAGATGTTGCTGAAGCATTAAATGCAGTGGAAGAATTAATGGATCATGGAAAAGATGCGGCACGTTTCCTAGAAGATCTGATCTATTACTATCGTGATTTATTACTTTATCAAACGGCACCTCAACTCGAAGAAGTTGTAGAGAGAGTGAAAATTGATGAAACGTTCCAGCAGTTAGGTGACCAATCAGCGAAAGAATGGATCTACACGGTCATCGAGACGTTAAATCGCAGTCAGCAGGAAATGAAGTGGACAAACCACCCGCGAATTTTCCTTGAATTAGCGCTTGTCCAAATATGCCAGGATGAAACGAGTAGTCAAAATCAGCCTACTCAAGATCAAAGCGAATTAATGGATCGGATTCAAAAGCTCGAAAATGAGCTGAAGACATTGAAAGAGCAAGGCGTTACGGTGAAGCAAGAAGAAGTAAGTGAACCGAAACAGAAAAAACAATTTAAACCTTCCAGACAGAAATCTGGTGTTTCTCATGGTAGAATAAAAGAGATGCTGAAGAAAGCGACCAAGCAGGATTTAATGAAAGTGAAAAGTGTTTGGGGCGAAGTGATGGAGAACGTGCGTCAGGAAAAAGTTTCTGCACATGCCTGGTTAAAGGATAGCGAGCCTGTTGCAGCTACCGAGAACTCATTCCTGCTATCTTTTCAGTATGATATGCACTGCCAGATGGCAACAAAAGACAACATTCGTGGTACGCTAGAACAAGTACTTTCACGTACGGTTGGGAAACAGCTTGAAATGGTTGCTATTGTCGAAACAGAGTGGAAAGAAATTCGCGCTGAGTTCTTGAAGACAAGAGATGAACCAGAACCCGATGAAAAGGGTGGAGAGCCAGCAGAAGATCCATTGATTGCTGAAGCAAGACGCCTTGTTGGCGATGATTTATTAGATATTCAAACTTAAAAATGAACGA
Source organism: Guptibacillus hwajinpoensis (assembly GCF_020524165.1). GTDB lineage: Bacteria > Bacillota > Bacilli > Bacillales > Guptibacillaceae > Guptibacillus > Guptibacillus hwajinpoensis_D. The sequence continues at coordinate 1,738 of NZ_JAIVKU010000012.1, read as the reverse complement.
TAACTAAGGAGGAATTTTATTATGAAACGCGGCATGGGTGGCGGAGGAAACATGAATAACATGATGAAGCAAATGCAAAAGATGCAGAAGGATATGGCAAAAGCGCAAGAAGAATTAAAAGACAAAGTCGTTGAAGGTTCAGCTGGCGGCGGCATGGTTCTTGTAAAAGCAAATGGACATAAAGAAATTCTTGAAGTTATTGTAAAAGAAGAAGTTGTGGATCCAGACGACATCGATATGCTTCAGGACCTTGTACTTGCTGCAACAAATGATGCGCTTCGTAATGTAGATGAGTTGGTTAACAAAGATATGGGGAAATTCACGCAAGGGCTTAATATGCCAGGAATGTTTTAGGGGGTACGCAGGTGCATTATCCTGAACCAATCTCAAAACTGATCGACAGTTTTATGAAATTGCCGGGAATCGGACCAAAAACGGCGGTCCGCCTGGCTTTTTTCGTTCTTGAAATGAATGACGATGACGTGTTGGATTTCGGAAAAGCGTTAGTGAATGCGAAGCGACAGCTAACGTATTGCTCTGTATGTAATCACATTACCGATACGGACCCTTGTCGAATTTGTTCAGACAGTCATCGCGATGAAACAGTTATTTGCGTTGTACAAGATGCAAAAGACGTCATCGCTATTGAGAAAATGAAAGATTACACCGGACTTTATCACGTGCTTCATGGTGCCATCTCTCCCGTAGAAGGAATTGGCCCGGAAGATATCAAAGTGCCAGAGTTATTAAAACGTCTGCAGGACGATAAGGTGACGGAAATTATACTCGCCACCGATCCTACAATTGAAGGGGAAGCAACGGCAATGTATATTGCTCGTCTTGTGAAACCAACAGGAATTCGAATTACGCGTATTGCTCATGGCCTTCCTGTTGGGGGAGATCTTGAATATGCAGATGAGGTCACCCTTTCGAAAGCAATGGAAGGACGTCGTGAATTGTAGCGTCAGGAGGAAACAAAATGTTCTTCAAGCGGAAAGGCTATTTACGTAAAGAAGCTGATGAGCGTTTGATTCAGACGCTATATGAATTAAAGGAAGTATGGAACAAGCAGAAAGAGATTGTAGAGCGTAGCGTAGAGCCCTCTGGAGCGGTTCTTGCAAAGCTGAAAGTTGATGAAGCGAAATATTTCTTTCTATTAAAGGAAGCGAAACGAAGAAAGATAAGAATGGGATAGTTTAAACTTCCCGTTCTTTTTTTTTGGGACAGACATATGATTTAGTAATTCTGAGAAAAAAGAGCGGAGGCCTATTATGGACCCAAAACTCATTATTGGCTTATTTGTCCTAAGTATTGTTTTGCTTCTTTTCATAGGAGCCCCACTGAGGCCAATGCGTTGGATCGGCCAGGGGTTAATAAAGCTAGCCATCGGCGCTTTACTGCTGTTCTTTCTAAATACGTTCGGAAGTCCATTTGATTTACACGTTCCGATCAACCCAGGAACAGCTGTGGTTACAGGCTTCTTAGGAATTCCTGGTCTTGTAGCACTTGCTGCTATTCAGCTTATTATCATAGGGTGAAACAAAAGGATCCTATAATGAGGGGGTCCTTTTTTGTTTTTCTGAAATAATTTTAAAAAAGGGGGTTGCATATCAAAGATAACCCTGATATAGTTATATAGGTCGCCGCAACAACGCGGTTGACACGAAAAACAATTTCAAAAAAGTTGTTGACGCCAACTGAGTTAATATGGTATATTAATAAAGTCGCTGAAAACGAC
>NZ_JAIVKU010000011.1 GCF_020524165.1 Guptibacillus hwajinpoensis | reverse complement strand
CCAGGATCAAACTCTCCGATAGAAAGCTTAATCTAGCTTTTAAAACAATGTTTGTTTCCGTAGAAACAACTACTTACATGGCGTTTCGTTCAGTTTTCAAAGAGCAATTCGTTTCTTTCGTTGTCGTTTTCAGCGACCCAACTAATATACCATGTTGTTTCGATTGATGTCAACAACTTTTTTTAAATGTTTCAAATGGTGTTACACGCTTTTTTCAGCGGCAACGTTATCTATAATACATGAAGATTAAAATGAAGTCAATCACTTTTTTCATGCGTTTGCTGTCGTTTTCTTAACAACGTTCTCTACTTTATCAGCAAAGTATGATATGGTCAATGGCATTTATCAAATTCATGAAAAAAATTTGGTGAAGGTTATTTAGAACGTAGCATAGAAAGAGTATCCTTCATCACCTTTATTCGATGACATTTAATGAAGTTTTTCTTTGGATCACTCCAAACAGTGTCTTTTAATCATTAAACAAACGTTTGATTAAGCACTTCCCCAAACAATAACCTATTCAGTAACAACTTGTTCCTCTTCATAAAAAAAGCAGCCGTTTTTCTCGGCTGCTTTTAAACTCACTATGCTAAAAATACAAAATAGGCGATAAAGACGAAGAACAATCCGTACATAATTGGATGAATGTTCTTCCCCTCCCCTTTCACAACCATCGTGATCGGGTACATGACGAACCCAAGCGCAATTCCTGTTGCGATACTATAGGTTAGTGGCATGGCAATAATGGTTAAGAATGCTGGAACCGCAATTTCAAATCGCTTCCACTCGATGTTACCGAGTACACTCACCATCAGAACACCTACGATAATTAACACTGGTGCTGTGACGGAAGGTGTCACGACTGCTAGTAATGGAGAGAAAAATAATGCAAGCAAGAAAAATAATGCTGTTACCACAGAAGTAAAACCAGTTCGACCACCTGCTGCTACTCCTGATGAAGATTCAATATAAGCTGTCGTTGTTGACGTACCAAGTACAGCACCAAGAACTGTTGCAGATGAATCTGCAAATAAAGCCTTTCCTGCTCTTGGAAGTTTGTTATCTTTCATAATACCAGCTTGCGTTGCTACGGCAATTAACGTACCTGCCGTGTCAAAGAAATCGACAAATAAGAACGTTAAGACAACGACTAGCATATCGATTGTAAATAAATCACCAAGATGACCAAAAGCAACGCCGAACGTTGGTTCAAGGCTTGGCACACTTCCTACAATCCCGCTCGGAAGCGGCACCTGGTTAAAGATCATTCCTACGATGGCTGTAATCACCATTCCATAGAAAATCCCCCCAGTTACGTTACGAACCATTAAGATAACAGTAATAATTAATCCGAATACCGCAAGCAACGTCGGCCCTGCAAGAAGATCCCCTAGTTGTACTAACGTCGAATCGTTATTTTGAACAATCCCTGCACTTTGAAGACCGATAAAGGCAATAAACAGGCCAATCCCGCTTGCTGCTGCGTATTTTAATTCCATTGGAATCGCATTAATAATCATTTCTCTAATTTTAAAAATGGTAATAATAATAAAGATAATTCCTGAAACGAGTACACCCGCAAGCGCTGTTTCCCACGGTACGCCCATCACGGTTACAACTGAATATGTGAAAAATGCATTCAAGCCCATCCCTGGTGCTAGTGCGATGGGATACCCTGCTAGCACACCCATAATTAAAGTACCAAGCGCCGCAGCAAGAGCTGTGGCAGTAAATACGGCCCCTTGATCCATTCCTGCATCAGCCAGCACAGCTGGGTTAACAAATAGAATGTAAGCCATTGATAAGAATGTTGTTAATCCTGCAATTGTTTCTTTTCTATATGTTGTATTATGCTCTTGAAAGCGAAAAAAACGATCCATTCCTTCATTCCCCCTTATTCCCTTCATCCATCTTTCTAACAGCTTCGTACTCTTTGTTTTATTCTTTGCAAGAGAATAGTAACAATTCACGAAAAAGAAAAAAGCCCCGGGTTCTCTACCCGGAGCGGACTAATTAGGAAAAGGGATGGCAGATCGAGAGGTGCTACATGAGCACACCCTTTCACTACTTTCTCTGTTTCCTTCGTAGTCAGGTTATTTACGGTAACCTGGTAGAGACTTTCGGGCCTTATTCCCGATGTTATACGATGGATGGTCGTTCTATTTATTTACTTTTGTAGTGTATCAGCTATCTTACGTGCCGTCAACACAAAACACGAACATTTTATCTATTTTAATATCTTTTGTTCGTGTTTATTCCCACTCAATGGTAGCAGGTGGCTTTGATGTAATGTCGTACACGACTCGGTTAACATGGTCTACTTCATTGACAATTCTTGTAGAAATAATTTCAAGAACTTCAAATGGTATACGCGCCCAATCAGAGGTCATTCCATCAATAGATGTTACAGCACGAACACCGATCGTGTAATCGTAAGTTCTTGCATCTCCCATTACCCCTACACTTCTGAAATCAGGAAGCGCAGTGAAATACTGCCAGATATCACGATCAAGACCTGCCTTTTTAATTTCATCACGAAGAATCGCATCCGATTCACGAACGACTTTTAACTTTTCTTCCGTCACTTCTCCGATGACACGGATACCAAGACCCGGACCTGGGAATGGCTGTCTCCAAACGATTTCGTCAGGAAGGCCAAGCTCTGTCCCTACTTTGCGAACCTCATCTTTGAAAAGCATATTTAACGGCTCAATTAAATCAAGCTTCATATCTTCAGGCAACCCACCTACGTTATGGTGAGATTTAATCGTTTGAGCAGTGGCTGTTCCACTCTCAACGATGTCTGTATAAAGCGTTCCTTGCGCTAAGAAGGACATGTCTTCTAGCTTTTCAGACTCTTCTTCAAACACATAGATAAACTCGTTACCAATAATTTTACGTTTCTTCTCTGGATCCGTTACGCCTTTGAGCTTTGTAAGAAAACGGTCGGCTGCATCAATTTTGATCAGGTTCATGTCGAATCCTTCACCAAAGGTTTTCATGACGCTGTCTGCCTCACCCTTACGAAGAAGGCCATGATCAACAAACATACATGTTAGTTGGTCACCAATCGCTCGGTGAATTAATGCGGCTACTACAGAAGAATCAACTCCTCCACTTAGCGCACAAAGAACTTTTTTATGTCCTACCGCCTCACGAATTGTATCGATTTGCTCATCAATGAAGTTTTCCATTGACCATTCGCCTTTGCACTCACAAACCTTGTACACAAAATTCTTTAGCAGTTCATTCCCATACTCTGTATGACGAACTTCAGGATGGAATTGAACGCCATAAAGATGACGAGAAGCGTCACTCATTGCAGCTACTGGACATGATGGATTCGTTGCAGCTACATCAAATCCTTCTGGCGGAGCTTTTACTAGATCACCGTGACTCATCCATACAGATTGTTCTTCTGGAAGGCCATCATATAAAGGAGACTTATCGTTAATCGTTAGCATTGCCTTTCCGTACTCACGATGTGTTGCTGCTTCGACACTTCCACCAAAGTGGTGCGTCATCAACTGCATACCATAACAGATTCCAAGAACCGGAATACCGAGTTCGAAAATTTCTTCATCACAGCGCGGTGCACCTTCTCCGTATACACTGTTCGGGCCACCTGAGAAAATGATACCTTTCGGGTTAATCTTCTTAACTTCTTCAGCCGTAATCGTATTCGGATGCAATTCACTAAAAACGCCAAGATCACGTATACGTCTCGCAATGAGTTGGTTATACTGCCCGCCAAAATCGAGCACAATAATGGATTCCTGTTCTTCTAACATCTAATTCCCTCACTTCTATTTAGTCTCTAGTAGCATTTCCAAAATCGAATAAAAAACGAAAGATTAATAAGCTTTTCGACCTTTACCTCCAGGTTATATAAAAAAGCCAGAACTCTGCCATGGTACAAAGGCAGAATCCTGACGTATACTAGGAATATCTGCCTTCATAGTCAGATCATTTACGGTGATCCGGTAGAGACTTCTGGGCCTTATTCCCAGGGATATACGAAGGTTACAACTTACTGTTCAAACTATGGATTCATTCTATCAACCGTCTATACAACGGTCAAGATTGCATCTTTTTAATTAAATTTTCCCACAATTTCTTCATTTCATCCCAGCCGTCATTATTCGTTTTGCCGCGATAGTAATTTTCTTCATACCGACGGGTTAATTCTTTCATATCTTTTGTACGAAGCTTCTGATCAACTTGAACAGCATACTCTCTCAGTGTCTGGTTAGCGCCACGTTTAATACCGTGCAAGTCGAGCAACCATAGCAGTCGAAAGTAAGCTTCAGATAATGCTTTATCATCATCCCGTTTCTTATATTTAGAAATGATCAATCGCTTTAACCATTTCTTATAGTTTTTAAGAACGACGTAGCACAGAAGAAGAAAGATCACAATGAGCACAACCGTATACCACATCGACCATTCAAATGGAGCCGATGACGATCCTGATGCTGCCTCTTCCTGTGGCAGCTGCTCTTGTTGCTGTGCCTGTTCTTCCTCAGCTTGAGCTGGATCCGATGTTTCCGTATTTGACGCTTCATCATCACTATAATCACTTACAAAGTCAGCCTGGTTCGAGAAACCACGGGTTGGTTCAAAAGGAACCCATCCTACTTCAGGAAAATAAGCTTCGACCCATGAATGCGCATTATTATTCGTTACTTCGTATTCACGATAGTCACCTGCTGCGGCAACAAATTCGCCTTCCGTAAATCCTTTCACCCATCTCGCTGGAATGCCGAGGCTTCTCAAAAGAACGGTCATCGAACTTGAGAAATTATCACAGTAACCGAGCTGCGTTTCAAAAAGAAACTGATCAACATAGTCATCATTTTCGCCTGGAACGGCCACATCTGTTGTTTCATACACAAACCCATTTCCGACGAAGTAATTTTCAATTGCGCGTGCTTTATCATAAGGGTTATCCTCTTCACTCGTTATCTCTTCAGCAAGAGCTCCAACTCTTTCTGGAAGAGTTTCAGGTAATTGAAGATACGTATCCGCAAGTCGTTCTGGATATTCAGTCGATGCTTCTCGTAACATTTTTTCTGAAAATGTAGGTGATTCATATTCTAAATTATAATTATCAAGTACAACTGATTCACCAAGATTTTGCGTAAACACCTTTCCAGTTAAGGGGTTTTCCAGGAGCTGTACGTCTTTCCCTGTTTCAATAGAAGTTACCTGGCCAGGATGAACGATGAAATCAAATTCTTCATTTCCTGTCATGTTCATCTTCATATCAAAGGCTTCTACTTCCACGTCATCTTCAAATAACGTTTCTGTACTCCCTTCAAACATCACGCGGTCACGTACGGAAGACTCCCACCCTTTTCCAGTGTAGACATCCTTCGTTTCAACTCGCCAGTAGCCTCGATCCTTAATTTGTGCGGTGAATACGGACGTATCGTCCATCACAAATGGGCCACCAAGCTGAGAATCATCCTCTCCGTAACCAATCTTGCTAATACCGTTCCCATTCTTTCCTTCTCCGTCATCCCCGGTCGTTTTTTTCAAGAAAGGGACAGGATCTGGCCACTGAGGTTCTGCTTTGGGCGCAATATAACCAAATAAAGAGGAGAACGCAATGACAACGACAAGTGGCATGAGCCAGTAGACAGGGAAGCGGCCTTTCGAAAATGAAACACCTTCCTGTTCTTGAATGCGGAGGATTTGCAGTAAACCAAGTAGTATAAAACCGATAATGACAATGCGAATAATCGCCTGGTCGGCTTCATAAGTTGTGAACGTATCAATCACTGAAATGTAAACAATCGTCACTAATAGAAATAAGAAGATCCGTCTTGTTTGAATCAGCCAATACTGCATCAAGTAGCTAATGAGCCAAAGTAAAATAAAAAACAAAAACGTTCGAAAAACATTCGAAAGGCTATCAAATCGGCCATCGAATAAAAAACCTACATTCTGAGAAAAGTCCGACAGAAAGTAATTAAGCCACAAAAAGTCAAAGAAAGAGCCAGGAAAAAACATTTCATGCAAGGCATAAACCATAGCGATTCCCTTGACCGGAAAGGACAGCCAAAATGGCAGTTGAAAATACGAGAGCAAAAACAAAAATGCTGTAAATAAAATGAAAATTTCAGATTGACCTGTATCCGAAATGATTGAGAGAGGCCTTAGCCATTCCCAGAATAAAAGAAAACCTAAACCGTAGAGGAGAAGAGCGTGAAGCCAGTCTGTTTTTTCATTAGCTTGTGACACGCTTCCCACCCCCTTTTAATTCCTGATTAAATGAATTTCCTACAATCACGTTAGCCTTAATTCCATATTGCATGAGCTGGTTAATTTCAGCTTGTTGTTCCAACGTAATGTGCTCAGTCACATAAAAGAACTCAACTTGGACCTTTCGGGCAACGAGCTCTTTTAACGTAGAGGTGAAGGAACCTTCGAGTGAAGGACTAATCATTAACACGCCTGTTCCTGCCGGAAAATGATGCGCTTCTCTTTTTACGACCGTATCAAATGTCGTACTCCCATTTGCTTGAACGCGGGCAAGGTGATGAAACACTCTCCTTCGTTGTGCCTTTCCTCCATTAATGCTTAATACTGAATGATCCTTTCCGGAAGAAACAAGACCAATCATTGCATTTTGTTTTAATGCAGCATTTGTTACAGAAGCAGCAAGTCTTACCGCTTTCTCAAATAAAGGAGATTCGACCCGACCGTAGTGTGCCGTTTCTCGATCAAGAAACACCATGTAGTCCTGACTAATTTGCTGTTCAAATTGCTTCGTGAGTAATTTGGAACCGCGCGCTGTTGCTTTCCAGTCAATCCACGACAGTTTGTCTCCAGGTACGTAATCTCGCACACTTACAGCTGTTGAATAGTCTAAATCTGCTTTTCTTGGAGAAGGTCTTGTCCCTGAAAGCTGCTGATTATAAGGAGACCACGAGATTTCTTGATAGTTTGGAAGAACATAAATCGCATGCTCTTTCTCGATCACATTTTCATGTTGAATAAACCCAAAGAGATCACCCGTCTTACAGCGGATTTTCTTAAGATGATACTCTCCTCTTGGAATGGATTGAATGGTATAGCGAAAAGTTAACTTTTTTCTAAACATTGGTAGCAATAGGGCAAGCGATCGCTTTTGATAGTTGGATGACGCCTCTTTCGCATAGGATACGAGTCTTTCAGGTAGTACGTCTTCTACCACTAAATAAAAAAGCGGGAAGCGACTGCTTCGTTCGATGTGAATCGTTACCGTTAACTCCTGACCATCTGTTAGTTCCGTGTGGCTCACATCACGTGTCATCCTAATAGCCTTCAGTGGGTAAAAAATGAGAAGGAAAGAATAGATAACAAAAGGAAGAAAGCTATAGAAAAGAAACCAGCTTACAAAGCCTCCCTGAAACATGGCATAAGAAAAAGTAAGGAGAAAAAGAAGTCCTAAAAAGAAGAACTTTAACACTCTATTATTGGCAAGCTTGTCTCTCATTTCACTTTCTCTTCCCTCCGAAGAGGTACCCGAACCCGATGAAGGATTTCTTTAATAATCTCTTCAGGCTTCTGTCCTTCAAATGCCGCTTCCGATTTCAGAATGATGCGATGAGATAAGACATAAGGTGCTAAAAATTTCACGTCATCTGGTAGAACGTAATCACGATTGCGCATAAATGCATACGCCTGACACGCTTTCATCAAAGAAAGAGAACCACGTGGACTAGCACCTAGATAAATCGACGTATTATTTCTTGTTCTACTTACAATATCAATAATGTATTGCTTCACCGACTCATCAACAAAAACAGCCTTTACCTTTTCCTGCATCTCAAGCAGTTCTTGAAGCTCAAGAGCGGTGCCGATCGAATCAATTGGATGGGCATGCTCGGTACGATTTAAAACCTCAAGCTCTTCTTCCGGAGAAGGGTAGCCCATTCGTAACTTCAATAGAAAGCGATCAAGCTGCGCTTCTGGAAGTGGATACGTTCCTTCGTATTCAATCGGATTCTGGGTCGCCATCACAAAAAATGGCTGTGGGAGAATATGAGTTTCTCCATCAACGGTTACATTCCCCTCTTCCATTCCTTCAAGAAGAGCTGACTGTGTTTTGGGTGACGTTCGATTGATTTCATCTGCCAAAATAATATGACCTAGAAGAGGCCCTTTTCGAAATTCAAATTTCATTTCACGTTGATTAAAGATCGAAACACCCGTTAAATCCGAAGGCAGTAAATCGGGTGTAAACTGGATGCGATTAAACTGAGCACCTACTGATTTTGCCAGGGCACGAACCATCATCGTTTTCCCTACACCCGGTACATCTTCAAGAAGCACATGGCTACCAGCAAGTAGCGCAACTAAACTTAGCTCAGTGACATCTCGCTTCCCCACCATCACCTTTTCAATATTCTCAATCACTTGCTTAACTGCTGGATGATATGCATCAAACTGGTACGATGAACTCATAATCAATTCCTCCAATAATCTTGATCTGCGCTAAACATCTTAAAAATAGGTCTCATTTCCTATCATCTATGCATAAAAGTAACACGAATAAATGTCTGAATACTCATAACCTTATTGTAACAAAAAAGTCTTTCGTCACGTTAATAAGAAGTGCGTTTTCCTGTATTTTCATTTTTCACGGATGCTACGCTGACACCATCGGTATGACAAATCGTTTTATACTGGATGAAAAAGGGAATGCACCCTACAGATGATAACACCAAAAGAATTTCGAAGCTTCATACCATTACAATGAGGTGAGTACATAAGGTCACACTATGCCTCCCGTCCCACTCGTCTAAAAACGAAAAGGAGGAAATACAGTTGGCAGGAAATCGTGGTGTCGTCTATACAGGTGCAGGTCGTGTAGAAGTTCAGGATATTAGCTATCCGGATTTAGTTCTTCGTGAAGGTCCGGGTGTCCCAAAAAGTAACGTCGGCCGTAAATGTGAACATGGGGTGATCTTAAAGAATATCGTAACGAATATATGCGGGAGCGATCAGCATATGGTTCGTGGCCGTACCACAGCTCCGTCCGGTTTAGTTCTCGGTCATGAGATTACAGGAGAAGTAATCGAAGTTGGTAGAGATGTGGAATTTATCAAAAAGGGAGATATTGTCTCCGTTCCATTCAACGTAGCGTGCGGGCGATGTAAAATGTGTAAACGCCAGGATACCCACATTTGTCAGAACGTGAATCCTGAACGCCCCGGTGCTGCTTACGGATACGTCGATATGGGCGGCTGGGTTGGCGGACAATCCGAATATGTAATGGTGCCTTATGCAGACTTTCAATTGCTTGCCTTTCCCGATAAAGAAAAAGCGATGGAGAAAATCCTCGACTTAACAATGCTATCGGATATTTTTCCTACCGGCTACCATGGAGCGATTAGTGCAGGAGTGACAACCGGGTCCACTGTGTATGTTGCGGGAGCAGGACCAGTTGGACTGGCAGCTGCTCATTCCGCTCAATTGCTTGGTGCTGCTGTTGTCATCGTTGGAGATTTAAAAGAAGAACGTCTCGCTCAGGCAAGGAGCTTCGGGTGTGAAACAATCAATCTCAAAGAGCACAATGACCCAGGTGAACAAATCGAACAAATTCTCGGCATACCTGAAGTCGATTGTGCCATTGATGCTGTTGGATTTGAAGCTTACGGGCACGGTACAGATAACGATGAACAACCTGCCATCGTATTAAACACCATGATGGACGTTGTAGAAGCTGGTGGTAAGATGGGAATTCCAGGTCTGTACGTGACGGAAGACCCAGGGGCCTCTGATAAAGATGCGAAACAAGGATCATTGAAAGTACGTTTTGGTCTCGGGTGGTCAAAAGCCCATCATTTTGTTACAGGCCAAACCCCAGTCATGCAATACCATCGTCAACTCATGATGGCGATTCTAAATGGAAAAGCGGATATTGCAAAAGCCGTTAATGCAACCGTTATCAGTCTAGATGAAGCGCCTCAAGGCTATCAGGAATTTGATAGTGGGGTATCAAAGAAGTTTGTGATTGATCCTCACGGGATGTTGAAAAGGTAATAAAAAAGGTAGCCCTGAACATCAGGGCTACCTTTTTTTATATTTCTTCACTTATACCAGCTCACGATTCCAATGGCGATGCGTTGCAATCGCTTGACTGAATTCTTTTACAAACTCATTCATATCTTTACCAGTGACAACTCCCGGTTGACCGACTAAATCGTTATTCTCTAACCACTTCATTCCTTCGTGTGTTCCACCGATCGGTTTAAAGTGCGAGAAAGCTTCACTAATAAAGTAATTGGCCGATTGATAGAATCCTTTACTTTCCTGATTCCCACCAACCGCGTAAATCGCATCAAAAAGAACAGAATCACATGTGAGGAAGGTGTGATCAATCTCAGCTTCAGCTCCATCAGTAGCGGTTTTCACTCCACGCTTATCACTAATAAGTTCAGGTTTAATGCCTTTTTCTTTCAGTTCATTAAGCACTTGTATGAGTTCTTCTCCATTAAAACCATCATCTACGATGACGCCAACTTTTCTTGTATCTGGCGTGAATGTTGTATTTAATTGGCTAAGCGCAGGTGAAGTCTTCGTAATATCGGATCCACCTTGTTCAGGTTCCTTCGCTCCAACATTTTGAGCGACGGTTTGAGCGAGATCTAGATTGATATTCGTCAGCATGTCTACCACTTGTTGCTGAACTGACTTACTTTTCAGCTTACCTAATTCAAAGCTAAAGGCATTTTTAATATGCTCTTTCTCTACATCGCTCATGCTGTTATAAAAAAGAACGGCCTGAGAGAAATGATCTTTGAAACTTTCACTGCGTGCTCGGATCTTATGCCCGTCTACTTTCTCTTGATAATGAACATAGCCACCTTCTTCTTCTGTAGCTGGTTCTGGCTGATTATCCGCAAGAGAATTTTTGTGATAGCTTACCTGGCCTTTGTTAATCGTTTGTCGCATAAATCCATCACGCTGATTGTTAAAGAACGGGCAAACTGGTCGATTAATTGGCAATTCATGATAATTCGCACTACCAAAACGGTTGATTTGTGTATCAGTATAAGAGAACAAACGTCCTTGAAGAAGTGGATCATTGGAAAAGTCGATACCTTTTACAACGTTACCTGGATGAAAAGCAACCTGTTCATTTTCAGCAAAGACGTTTTCCACATTTCGGTTTAATGTCATTTTCCCTACGATTTTCACAGGGATATCTTCTTCTGGCCAAATCTTAGTTGGGTCTAGCACATCAAAATCAAATTTAAATTCATCTTCTTCATTCATCACTTGCACGCCTAGTTCCCACTCAGGGTAGTCACCATTTTCAATAGACTCATATAAATCACCGCGGTGGAAATCGGCATCTTTACCTGAGAGTTTTTGCGCTTCATCCCACACGAGTGAATGTACGCCTAGTTTTGGTTTCCAGTGAAACTTAATAAACCTCGCTTTTCCTTTTGCATTTACAAACCGGAATGTATGAACGCCGAATCCTTCCATCATACGCAAGCTTCTAGGAATGGCTCTATCCGACATAGCCCATAGCGCCATGTGTGCTGATTCCTGATTGTTAGCAATAAAGTCCCAGAACGTATCGTGAGCAGAGGCAGCTTGAGGCATACCGTTATGAGGTTCAGGTTTTACCGCATGAATTAAGTCAGGGAATTTAATCGCATCCTGAATGAAAAAGACCGGTATGTTATTTCCAACTAAGTCATAGTTCCCCTCATCTGTATAGAAACGTGTTGAAAATCCTCTCACATCTCGTACCGTTTCTGCAGAACCTTTTGAACCTGCCACTGTTGAAAACCGGACAAACACCGGCGTTTTTCTGGAAGGATCTTTTAAAAATTCAGCGTCTGTCAATTCTTCAAGAGACTCATAGACTTCAAACTCTCCATGAGCTGAGAAACCTCTTGCATGGACAACGCGCTCTGGAATTCGCTCATGGTCAAAATGCGTCATTTTTTCTCTAAAATGAAAATCTTCCATCAATGTTGGCCCACGTTCGCCTGCTTTAAAAGAAAATTCATCTTCCGAAACTTTAAGTCCTTGATTTGTGGTCATTTTGCCTTCGTCAGTCGTGCTATATTGGTCTAACTGCTTTTTCTTTTTATTCTCGCTCACTGCAATTCCTCCCGCTATGTCGATATGTAAAATCTCAATATAGAGCGGTTCCCCAACTGACTGAAATCAAACATAATTTTTGAATATATTAGGTTATTTTACCAATAAAAAAACTCCATTATCTTCATTGATAACGGAGTGCGTCCTAGCTCAAAAATCATCTTCTATTTGATTAATCCACATTTCTTAACTCGTGAAACCTTATATAAACAAAGCAGGCATACAAAACAACTAATACAGCACCACCTGCCATAATATGATTAATCCCAATGCCTGTAGAAAGCAAAAGGGCCGTCATCGCATAGCTGACCGGGATAAGCCCCATCGAAGCAAGAGAGATCAGCCCCATGACTCGCCCTAATACCTTCTCCTCAATCATGCTCTGGATGGCAGACATAAAAGGAATATTGCTTGCAGATAGACACGCACCAAACAGCACAAGCATAAGAATACTCACCCATAGCACTGACGAGAAACTTAGACCGATAAAAGCAATACCCGAAACGATAAGAGTCAGCAGCGCAATTTTGCCACGTCTTTTCGTTAAATTAAGAACGCCAACGACAATGGAACCGATCAGCATCCCTACAGCCGCTCCTGCTTCTAACAAACTAAACGTCATTGCATCTCCATTCAGAATGGATTTCACAAAAAGAGGAAGACCCATCGACATGGGACCAACAAGAAATAAATTCATAAAAACGGTTGTTAGCAGAACGACAACTAAAACTCTTGATCCCTTTACATAGAGAAGCCCTTCTTTAAAAGTCTCAAAAAAAGATTGTTCATTCGTCTCCTGCTCTACTTCTCGTTTTGGAATCTTCATCAAGTAGATTAGCATACTGCCAAGAAACAGCATGATCGCCGTTATCGTAAAGACGAGTTCATAGCTACCGAAAGCGATTAATAACCCAGCTAGCATGGGAGCAATGATAAAAGAAGACTGGTTTGTCATTTGAATAATGGAATTTCCTCTCGTAAGGTTTTCTTTACGAATGATGGATGGAATCACTGCACTTTCCGCAGCCCAGAAAAACGCATCAAGAATACCAAAGAAAAATGCAACCCCGACAAACGTCCACAACGTCACATCTCCGAAGATAAACCAAAGAACAAGACCGCCAAGCAAAATCCCTCTCGAAAAATCAGATAGAAACATGATTTTTGTTTTACTCATCCGATCGGCAACTGTTCCGCTAATGATCATAAACAATAATCTTGGAATGCTCGAGGCAATATAAATTAGTCCTAGTGATGCTTCAAGATTTAACACATTGACGATATACCAGCTTTCCGAAAAAAGAAAAAAGGAAATCCCAAAACTTGATAAAAACGCCGCTCCCCACAAGAGAAGAAAGTTTTTGTTTCTAAAAATAGAATCGACTTGCGCGATGTGCTCATTTTGTTCAAGAACGCTCTCTTTTAATGCCATCCCCAACACCTCTGCTTTTTTGATAGTTTAATTGTATCGAATAGCTGGCAGGTGAGACGATGACCCACGGTTTGAAATCCCCTCCGCCTTAAGGCGGATTAGACTCATTCCTTTCCTTCCCCTTGCTCCATTTTTAATTCTTGAAATTCCTTCTGATCATTTTTCCAGGCAACGCCTACTCTCTCATTCTCATCACTTTTATTAAGTTCTATTAAATTTAGTAATGGTTCATCCTGAACATCTTTTTCAATCACCTGAATGGTTACGCTCCCATCCTGCCCAAGCTCAGGTTTGATCCACTCAAATACTTTTGTTAAATCTTGAACAATGTAAGGATGTCCAGGATAAAAACCATCTGTTTCATAATAAAGCGCTAGAAGCATATTCGAGCACTTGCCATCCTGAGCAATTGCATTGCAACTGATCCAATGCGCTTCATGTGTATTCTGATCGGAAACATTCGGGATGATACGCTCTTCGTCTAGGGTCTGCATTTTCGGTTTCATTCGTTCTTCAATCTCATGACTAAGCGTACTTGGATGTTCTTCTGCAATCTCCTTTTTCAAATCCGCTATCGATGAAATTAACTGAACATCTTTGATTAATAACTCAATCTGATAGCCTTCCTTCGCTTCATCTGAGCGACCGAACACCATCAATTGACCGATATCCACGCCTTTTGATCGAATCCATTCAATCAATTCCATCATATCTTTTAACTCTTCTTCTTTTAATCCATAGCGGCTGAGTATATGATCGTCCTGAACATTTAAGCGATAAAACCCTTCCTCTGTATAATCAAGGTATGTACTGTATTGTCCTTCTTGTATTCTAGTAAATCCAAATTCGCTAATGTCCAACATGTCGTCTTCAATCGTTTGGTACTTCTCGTAAGTTTTCTTCCCTTTTTCGTAGTCATCTCCCTCAACAATGGTGCGAAAAAAGCCGTTAACATCGATCCAAAAATCAAAGTCCGGATTATCTTTTAGAGCGACTTTATGCTCTGTATCTCCTAAATTTCCTTCATTACGATTGCCAGCATAGACAAGCGTAATCTCTTCCCCATACTTCTTTTTCATATACTTATTTAATTCATCTTCAGGATCAGCGAAAAATCCACTAAAATACGTCATCACAATCCATATAATGACTCCAGTCAATAGGAGAAGAAAAAGGATGACACCTCCAACAATCCAGGCAACCATTTTCCCCGTTGAAGACATCCCTTTCTTTTTTTCTTTTTTCTGTGTCTCCTGCACAATTTAGCCTCCTCTAGCGATAAATTCAGCTCTAGCTTTTATTATATCTACCTATAGAATGGATGCATACAAAATATTCCTTTCCAACAAACGAAAAACCCTTTTGGAAGTTTTACAAACCTCCAAAAGGGTTAGCTAGTCAATTTGCTCATTAGATTAGATATCATCAACAATAATATAAGTCGCTTTTACCGGCCCATGTACACCAACGATTAAATTCATTTCAATATCCGCGCTATTACTTGGCCCAGTAACAAAGCTTACACAGGAGGAAATCGGGTTTCCTTTCTTTTCTTCCTCATGAATTAATTGACTCGCTTGCGTCATTCGAGGCACGAGCGTACTCTTTGGAATAATGGCAATGAATGTTTCTGGTAGTAAGCTAATGGATCGTCCGTTATAGCGATCGTTAAACAAGGCAACGGTCCCGGATTCTGCGAGTGTAAGATCACTAAACACAATTCCAGCTCCTGCTTGTTCAGCAAACGTTATGTTTTCTTGTCCTTTATTTTTATCCCAAATGTGAATGTCATAACCTTCAGCTTGAAGTTCCGTGTAGACGTTGCTTAAGCCCGTTTCGTCATTCCTTGGGCCACTTGCTCCGACTACTTTGGTAACATCATAGTTTAGAAGGACAGAGCGTAACGTCTCTCCTAGTCTCTCCAAATCCGTTCTCATAAAAGACGTATGGATGACTTTACATTGGTCTTCCAATTTCTCGACGAGCTCATCTTGCGTTGCTCCTTGAAACACGCGCTCCTGCGGATGAACGGAATAATGGGGAGATTCTACTTTTATTTTTCGTGATCGCCCTAGCTGCCCTGCCAGATTGTCCAAAAACGCTTCACGGTTATGAATGGCCATTAATGATCACTCCTTTGCTCTCGTTTTTGATACCAGTCCCGGAAGCGCTCTTTCGATGGCGCCGGAAAATCACGTTGCTCCGTCCAGCCTTTCATCGGACCGGGGCCCTTTTCGATATAGTCATCTTTTGTCCAAGGTTTCAGCGTTGTTCTAGCCATTTTCGTCGATAGCTTATAAGCGGCTGGAGTGGAAGCCCACTTCGCAAAACCTTTCATCATGATTTTTTCAGATGTGGTTGTCATTTTTTCTTGTTCAACGATAATTTCGCGATGGCGAATCAAATGTTCATGTAACGGGATCTTAACAGGGCAAGCTTCTGTACAGGCCGCACAAAGAGTCGAAGCATATGGAAGATCCTTATGATCCTCGTATCCATCTAGTAATGGGGTTAAAACTGCTCCAATCGGACCTGGGTAAATGGATCCATATGAATGTCCACCAACATGGCGATAGACGGGACACGCATTAATACAGGCAGCACAGCGAATGCAATGGAGAGCTGATTGAAATTCCGTCCCTAGTATTTTCGACCGTCCATTGTCTACAATCACAAGGTGGAAATCTTCTGGACCATCTACTTCATCTTCAAGGCGCGTTCCAGTTAATGCTGTAATATAGCTCGTAAGCTTTTGCCCTACAGCGGCACGAGTCAATAAGCTCACCACAACTTCTAAGTCCTCCCACGTTGGCACAATTCGCTCCATGCCCATTACAGATATCTGGGTATCAGGAAGAGACGTAACCATCCTTGCATTCCCTTCATTCGTCACGAGTGTAATCGCTCCAGATTCCGCAACCGCAAAGTTACATCCTGTTACCCCAATATCTGCTTCTAAGAAGTCCTGACGCAATTGTTCTCGAGCAAAAGCGGCAAGCTCAACCGGATCATCTGAACCGGTATAGCCTTTCTTCTTCCTAAACGTTTCGCGGATTTGCTCTTTATTTTTATGAAGGGCTGGCGTCACGATATGAGAAGGCGGATCCTCGTCAAGTTGTAAAATCCATTCACCAAGGTCTGATTCAACAACTTCACACCCACTTTTTTCGAGCGTTTCATTCAAGCCAATTTCTTCTGTCACCATTGATTTTGATTTAACAACTTTCTTTGCTTGTTTTTTCTTTGCAATCTCTTGAATGTACTCGTTTGCTTCTTTTGCTGTTTCTGCAAAAAAGACGGTCCCGCCTCGTTTTTCCACCTGCTCACTTAATTGATGCAAATAATAATCCAAGTTTTCCATCGTGTGAGAACGAATCTCTTCACCAAGAGTTCTCCAATCTTCCCAATCCCCCAGCTCTTCTGCTGCTTTTAACCGTCCTGACCTGAAGCGTCCTTGAGCACTAGAAACAGCTTTTCTCATAAAGGAATTATTAAGACCGTCTTGAATTCGTTCAGCATAAGGTTTATGACCAATTTTAATACTCATCTCTACCCCTCCTCACTGAGTGTTCAATACTTGTGCGATATGAAGAAACTTCACTTCTTGTCCATTTCTTCGTAATCGCCCCCCCATATTCATGACGCACCCCATATCGCCACCAATTAAGTAGTCAGCTTGCGTTTCTTCAATATGTTCTGCTTTCTCCTGCACCATCTGTCCGGATATGTGCGAATTTTTCACCGCAAATGTTCCACCAAACCCACAGCAATCCTCTTTCATTGGAAGATCAATGAGATTTAGACCTTTCACGTTCTCCAATAAAATTCTCGGCGCGTCCTTCACGCCTAACAAACGCGTCATATGACACGATGGATGATACGTTGCCGTTCCCGTAAATGTAGAACCTACATCTTCCACTTTTAGCACATCCACCAAAAACTGTGTGAGTTCAAATGTTTTGCCCGAGAGCTTACGTGCTCTTTCAGCCCACTCTGGTTCATCAGCTAACACTTTCGGGTATTCTTTCAACATATGAACACAGGAACCAGATGGTCCAACGACATATTCCGCTTGTTCAAAGGTCTTGATCATTTGCTTCAAACCTTTGATTGACTCACTTTTGTATCCGCTGTTGTATGCTGGCTGTCCACAACACGTCTGGCCAGCTGGAAAGTCGACTTCACATCCAAAGCGCTCTAACAGTTCGACCGTATCCTTCCCAACTTCAGGTGTGAATGTGTCACATAAACAAGTAATAAATAATGAAACCTTCATAATAAAAACCTCCTATTTTAAACATAAGGTCATCTGATGACTAAGAGAAATAAAAAGGAAACTGTTTGTATCAGATTCCTTTATTTTATAAAATTGGCTAATGAATCTTCCACATTGTTAAGATGCGCTAACATTGCCTCCCGTGCTTTTTCCTCATGACGAGATTCAATCGCAGCTAAGATTGTTTGATGTTCCTGCAACAAACGTTCCGTGCCTTCAGGCGTATGAAGTAATTTTCGCGTTTCTCGCATCGCCTGCATCATAATTTCAGAAACACTGTTCATTAAATTAATAAGCATGTGGTTGTGAGTGGCTTTCACTAACGCCATATGAAACGCTAAATCAGCCTGATCCCCAATCTCACCACTGCCCTTTGCCTCTTCCATCTTCCTAAGGGCATCCTTCATCGGAGACAAATCTTCTTCTTTATGTGAGGAAGCTGCTGATCCCGCTGCGCCAACTTCTAGAATCTTTCGTACTTCCAATAGTTCCTTCAGATCCTCTGACTTCATCAAAAAAGCTACGGATACAGGAAGCGAAAAACGTGAGGCATCAAAGGACTTCACATACGTCCCTTCTCCCTGTCGCATTTCAAGAATGCCCATTGCCCGAAGCGCACTTAACGATTCTCGAATAGCTGACCTTCCAACATTGAAGTTTTTAGCTAACACTTCCACGCTATCGAGTTTATCTCCAGACTTTAACGTGCCATTTTTTAACGATTCGAGGAGAGAATCTGCGACTTGTTCATAGATTTTTTTCGATCGAATCGGTTTATAATTCACCATTCTTCCTCCAACTTCCCATCATGTGTTACTTCTATTTTACTCTAAAACAGACAATTGGAAAAGTTATCGGGTCATTAAAACACCATCGTCGTAACAAAAGCGGCTACCCCTACTAATAGTCCGTATAGTAAAGCAGGCAATAGCGTTTTTCGAATGATATCCCCTTCTTTTCCAGAAAGCCCAACAACCGTACCTGCTGCAACCACGTTATGAACGCAAATCATATTACCTGCAGCAGCGCCAATGACTTGTAAGGATAAAATCGTATCCTTCGCAAGGGCCGTTTCCTCTGCAATACTATATTGGATCGGTGAAAACGTTAGCGTTGACACGGTTGCACTTCCGGTAATAAAGGCTCCTAATTCACCCAGAAACGGAGCCGCAAGTACCCACATGGAACCAAATCCACTCGCAAGGGTTTGCGCTATGTATTGAGGCATGCTAATCAATTCATTCGCATTCATGCCTGTGTTCGTAAAAACTTGTACAAGAGCTAAGGTTGCCAATAACGCTAATGCGGCATCTTTCATCGATATAATCGATTCCTTTGCAGCAGCCGAAAAATGACGAAAGGATTTTCGTTGAATGACCACGGCAATGATTGTTGCCAAAATTAATACCGTACCTGGTGAATACAAAACTTGCCACTTGGACGTTATCCCTTCGATCCCGATAATATTCGTCCAGGATAAATCCAGCCAATCTAAGGTAAAGTTTTTGATGGCAGGTACAATTCGCGTCATTAACAATAGACCTACAATAATCAAGTAAGGAGACCACGCGGATGCTAATCCCATGTTCGAGCCTTTTTCTTCAATCACAAAATCCTCCTGAAGGGCATCCTGCCATGAAGTCTTTGGAAGCAAAAATCCTTTCTTTGCAGTGAGAGTAGCGACAACTAAACCAGTAAGAGAAGCTAAGATCGCAACAAACTCATGACCGAACAAAACCGCATAGAGATACGCCGATGACGTATAAGTAAGTCCAATCATAAAAGTCCATGGCAGCATCTCAACGGCATCTTTCAACCCCTTCTTCTTTCCAAAAAAGACAGTTAGAACGACAACTAATATAAACGGAATAAACGTACCGGCAAATAAATCAAAGAAAGCAATTTGCACACCAATTCCTTGATAAAAAGATAAACCTGCATCTGGTAGATTACTAAGCCCAACTTGAATTGGCGTACCGACAGCACCATAAGAAACAGACGAACTATCTGCAATCAGAGCAATGGCCGCAGCTGCCATCGGTGTAAAACCTAACGCGACAAGCAGTGGTCCTGTGAGCGCCGCTGGAGTACCAAATCCTGCAGCCCCTTCAATTAAAGCGCCAAATAAAAAAGCGACAATGACAATTTGGACCCTCATATCAGTTGAAATATTTCGAAACCCTTGATTAATGCGATTCACAGCACCCGTTCGACGAAGGGTATTTAATAATGCGATCGCCCCGAACAAAATAAATAAAATCGTGAGCGCCTTATGCGATCCCTCCAAAACAGACGCTAAAATGACGTCTCCTTCTACTCCCCATACAAAAAAAGATAAGATGATAACAATAATTGCGCTGAAAAACATTCCCTGTTTAGCCGGCATTCGAAGGAGCACTAGAAAGAGAAATGGGGCTAAAATGGCACTTAAAGCAACAAGTAATAACATCAACATCCCTCCACTTCATAATTTCACAACTTGTTAGCGCTTTCAGTTGATCTTAATAACAACAGGTCATCTGATGACCTGTTGTTTTATTTTATACTGACTATCCCTTTTATTACAAGCTTTTTTTATTGGTTCCATCTTCCGAGGTTGTTCTTCTGGCCTGAACAAAAACCAGATAAGCTCTAGCTTATCTGGTTTTTGTAAGTATTAAGACGTTGTCTTTTATTAAACTGCTACAATTTTAATTCATATAAAAAAAGCTCCCCCCAGTTATAAAACTGGAGGAAGCTTTCCATTCACTCAGAGATATTCTGAGCAGATGGGAGCATGAATTACATCATGCCGCCCATACCGCCCATTCCACCCATGCCGCCCATATCAGGCATGCCACCGCCGCCTGCATTTTCCTCAGGCTTATCAGCGATAACGGCTTCTGTTGTAAGAAGCATAGCCGATACAGATGCTGCATTTTGTAGAGCAGAACGCGTTACTTTTGTAGGGTCAACGATACCAGCGTCAACCATGTTTACCCACTCACCAGTAAGGGCGTTGAAGCCAATACCGATTTTTTCGCTCTTAAGGCGCTCAACCACAACAGATCCTTCAAGACCAGCGTTGTGAGAGATCTGACGGATTGGCTCTTCAAGAGCACGAAGAACAATCTTAACGCCAGTAGCTTCGTCACCAGTAGCTTCAACAGCTTGAACAGCCTTAACGACGTTCACTAGTGCTGTACCACCACCGGATACGATTCCTTCTTCAACCGCTGCGCGAGTTGAGTTAAGAGCATCTTCAATGCGAAGTTTACGCTCTTTCAATTCCGTTTCAGTTGCCGCACCAACTTTGATGACAGCTACGCCGCCAGCAAGCTTAGCAAGACGTTCCTGAAGCTTTTCTTTATCGAACTCAGAAGTTGTTTCTTCTAGCTGAGCTTTGATTTGGTTTACGCGACCAGCAATCTTGTCTGTTTCGCCAGAACCTTCAACGATTGTTGTATTTTCTTTCGTTACAACAACTTTCGAAGCACGACCAAGCTGAGTGATGTTCGCTTGTTTAAGGTCAAGACCAAGATCTTCAGTGATCACTTCAGCGCCAGTTAGTGTACCGATGTCTTCAAGCATCGCTTTACGACGGTCACCGAATCCTGGAGCTTTAACAGCTACTGCGTTAAACGTTCCGCGAAGCTTGTTCACAACAAGTGTTGCTAGAGCTTCACCTTCAACGTCTTCAGCAATCATAAGAAGTGGTTTACCTTGTTGGACCACTTGCTCAAGTACAGGTAGTACATCTTGAATGCTCGCGATCTTCTTGTCCGTAATGAGGATATATGGATCTTCTAGAACAGCTTCCATTTTGTCGGAATCTGTAACCATGTATGGAGATGCATATCCGCGATCAAACTGCATACCTTCTACTACTTCAAGCTCAGTAGCAAATCCTTTTGATTCTTCAACAGTGATAACGCCATCGTTACCAACGCGCTCCATTGCTTCAGCGATCAATTGACCTACTTCTTCGTCAGCAGCAGAGATGGACGCAACTTGTGCGATTGACTCTTTGCCTTCGATTGGCTTAGAAATGTTTTTGAGCTCTTCAACAGCAGCTCTTGTAGCTTTCTCGATACCCTTACGGATAACCATAGGGTTCGCACCAGATGCTACGTTTTTAAGACCTTCGCGTACCATAGCTTGTGCAAGAACGGTAGCAGTTGTTGTACCGTCACCAGCAACATCATTTGTTTTGCTAGCTACTTCAGCTACAAGCTTTGCACCCATGTTTTCGAATGCATCTTCAAGCTCAATTTCTTTCGCGATCGTTACACCATCATTTGTGATAAGTGGAGATCCGAATTTCTTCTCGAGGACAACGTTACGTCCCTTTGGTCCGAGTGTAACTTTAACTGCATTCGCAAGAGAATCAACACCGCGAAGCATTGCGCGACGGGCTTCTTCACTGAACTTAATATCTTTTGCCATTTGTTACCCTCCTAAATGTATGTAGTGCTTTTATTTTTTGTGGTTACTTACTTACGACTGCAAGAATGTCATTCTCACGAAGGATTAGATACTCTTTACCGTCATACTTTACTTCAGTACCAGCATATTTGCTGTAAATAACTGCATCGCCTTCTGATACTTCAAGAGCGACACGCTCTCCACCATCAGTTAGTGCACCGCTACCTACAGAAACGACGCGACCTTCTTGTGGCTTTTCTTTCGCAGAATCCGGAAGCACGATCCCACTAGACGTTTTTTCTTCTAATTGAATTGGTTCGATGACAACACGATCACCTAAAGGCTTTAACAACTCAAACACCCTCCTCAGATGGAAATTATGGTTTGATTCGTTTTTTAGCACTCACCATCGTCGAGTGCTAACACATGTATATAATAAATAATTCACTATCTATTTGCAAGTAGTAAAGTTGATTTTTTTTTCAGTTTTTTCTTTTCTTCCCTACTCGCCAAGATCTGACATAAAAAGATAAGACTTCTGACCTGTTTTTCGAGGAAATTCGATTAAACGCTTTAAACAGTTTAGGAAGTCTTATGAACGGCATTCCCTTTTAAAAGTGTGTTAAACTAATACGAGTATGCAAAGTGCCTTTAAGGCATTGAAACCATTTAAAGGAGTTATGCTTCTTGGCCAAACATTATTGGACTATATTGATTACCTATATTGTCATGCAGCTTTCAGGGCTTGTAGGTGTTCCATTACTTCAAAAACTTAACATAGCTGATCCCGTTGTGATATGGTCAGTTTTTAGTTTTCTTACTGCCTTGGTTATTATGTTATTCCTCCTCCGCTCCACTCCCGACGTTCCGTTTGAACGCTCAACTCGCGTTTCCGGTGGTCAGGCCGTAGGTTGGAGTATTCTAGGTGTAGTCATGGCTTATGCTTCTCAAATTGTGGCGGCCATGATTGAGATGAATGTATTCGGTATTGATCCAGGCTCTGAGAATACAGAAATGCTGATAGAAGTGGCAAAAGCTTCTCCTATCTTTATTATCGTGACGTCCATTATTGGACCCATACTCGAAGAAATCGTTTTCCGAAAAGTTATTTTCGGATCATTGTATAAACGATTTAACTTCTGGATCGCCGGCATTCTTAGCTCTGTTATTTTCGCGGCGATTCACTTTGACTTTTCTCACATTCTCATCTATACAGCAATGGGTCTAACCTTTGCATTTCTCTATGTGAAAACAAAGCGTCTGATCGTACCGATTATTGCACACATGACGATGAACACGTTTGTTGTGTTAATTAACGTCTATTTTGCTGATGATATTATGGAGATGGAAAAACAGCTTAATCAGACGCAATCGTTTATTGGAGGACTCTTTTCATGAAACTCTCACCAATTGTTATGGGTTTTTTCTATTTAGGACTCGGCTCGCTTTTCACCTACCTCGCCATTCATAGCTCAAGTAGTGACGGCGAAATGTGGAGCTTTTATACGATTCTATTGATGGTTCTTGCCACTATCGATTTCGTTTATGCCATCCGCTTCTTCGTTCTTAAAAAACGAATTACAAAACTTAAGAAAAAAGACGAAAACAAAAAGCGGTAGGAATCCCTACCGCTTTTTGTTTTGCATTTATTGATTTCCTTCTTCCTGAGCTTCCTCAAGAATGCGCTTCGCTTCTGCCTGCAACCTTTTTCGATACCCGTATCGTGACACGATTATACTAAATTCATAAAGAAGCAGTAGCGGTACAGTAACCATAAGATGTGAAATGATTTCAGGTGGTGTGATCATGCCTGCGATCACAAGGAGTACAAAGTACGCATACTTGCGAATTTGGACAAGCATCGCTGGATTTAACATCCCAAGTCTTGTAAAGAAAAGCACAATCACTGGCAACTGAAAGACAAATCCAAACGGCAGAGTTAATTGAAACAGGAAGCTAAAATATTGATTGGCTCCATACATTTCTTGAATGTTAAGACTCTGAGCAAGATTTCCTACGAAGTCAATCACAAATGGAAAGAGAACAAAATAAGAAAAAGATACGCCACCAAGAAATAACAGAAATACTGCTGGAATATACGATAAGGTTACTTTCCGTTCATGTTCAAATAAACCAGGTGAAATAAACGCCCATAGCTGATAAAGTGCCAGGGGTGATGTCATAATAAAAGCAATTAAAAAGGCGAAGCTGAAATATACTTTCAGTGGGTCAGTAAGATGAAACGCGTTCATCGGTATACCCTGCGCTTCAGGAGCATGTTGCAAAAATACAATGACTGGCTTAGCCAGAAACAGCCCCGCAATAAAGGAAAGAATTAAGAAAACGACTGTAATGATAATTCGTTTTCTTAATTCTTCTAAATGATCATAGATGGATTGCTTCTGATCCTCCATTCACTATCCGTCCTAACCGATTACTTGTCGTTATTTTTCTTTTCGTTTGGTTCATCGTCATCATCCGCTAAACCTTTTGTTGCATTTTTAAACTCACGAAGTGTATTTCCTGCTGCTTTACCTAGCTCAGGTAATTTCTTCGGTCCGAAAATAATTAAAGCAACCACGGCAACTAATGCGATACTTGCGCCACCCATTCCCATGCGTGTCACCTCCTTATCATGTACTTATACTGGATAATGCTTCATGAAATAGACGAGTGCCTGTAATTCGACTGCCAAATCAATGTGATGAACGCGAATATGATCTGGCACTGTTAAACGAGCAGGAGTAAAATTCAATATCCCTTTGATGCCTGTCTCATCCATTTGATCTGCAATGGACTGAGCGACATGGACAGGGACTGTTAAGATCACGACAGAAACATCATTTTCTTTCAAACGCTTTTGAAATTCATCAATGTGATAAACGGGTACTCCACCGATCTCTTGTCCTACTTTTTCAGAATCGGCATCAAATGCAAGTTCAATCTTGGTATTATTATTTTTTATGAAATTATAGTGAAGGAAAGCTGTACCAAGATTCCCAACACCAATCAGTGCGACTTTTGTCGTTTCATCCTGATCAAGAGTCTTACTAAAAAAGGATAACAAATAATGAACGTTGTACCCATAGCCTTTTTTACCAAGAGCGCCAAAATAACTAAAGTCTCTTCGTATTGTTGCAGAATCTACTTTGATGGCATCACTTAGCTCTGCTGAGGAGACTCGTTGCTTTCCTGATGCACTTAAATTCTTTAAATATCGATAATAGAGCGGCAGTCTTTTTGCTGTCGCCTGCGGAATTTTTGTCTGATCAATATCCATAAACTACCTCCATATTGATCTCCTCGCTCCATCGTCACCTTATTTGCGCGTATAATCCCCGCTTTTACCTCCTGTTTTCGTAACAAGATAGGTTTCCCCGATAACGATACCTTTATCCACCGCTTTGCACATATCATAGACGGTCAAAGCCGCTGCTGACGCTGCCGTCAGCGCTTCCATTTCAACACCAGTGCTTCCGCTCGTTTTTACATGAGCCTCTATCATTAGCGCATAAGAGGATGATTTCTCCTGCCAGTCAAAATGAAGGTCAACGCCAGAAAGCGCTATCGGATGACACATAGGGATGAGATCTGATGTTTTTTTTGCTGCCATAATGCCGGCTATTTGAGCGACTTGAAGGACATCGCCTTTCTTCATCGTTCCCGACTGTATACCGGAATAAATTTGTTCACTCACCTGAACGCTCGTACGGGCTGTAGCCGTCCGGACTGAGGGAGTTTTATCCGTAATATCGACCATTCTTGCTCGGCCTTCTTCATTAAAGTGAGTAAATGAACTCATGTTTGCCCCTTTCCTCATACTGAGATGATAGAAGGTTAATACTGCTACTTGTGACTATACACCATTTCTTACGTTTTTGCTGTTTTTTTAATGACTTTTTTTGTTAAACCATGCACATTCGTTTAGTTGCCCCGTCAGTCCTCTCTGCGGTAAACTTAAAGGAACGTCGGATAATGCCGAATAATCGGTAGTAAACGAAGATCAGCTTATCCTTACTGTCCGTTTTACAGTCATAGGGAAGGAAATAGAGGTGAACGAACATGATCGTATTGCAAGTGAATGGACTCACGAAATCATTTGGTGCTGATACCATTTTATCGAATATTAAATTAGAAGTACAATCACGAGACCGCGTTGCGCTTGTTGGGCGGAACGGTGCTGGTAAATCTACGCTATTAAAGATGATTACGGGGCAACTTTCATATGATTCGGGCGATATTATAAAACCCAAAGATGTGGCAGTTGGCTATATGGCGCAGGATACAGGACTTGAATCAGGATTATCGATCTGGGATGAAATGCTAACTGTCTTTGAGCGATTTCAAAAGATGGAATCTGAACTTAGACAATATGAGCAAAAGATGGGTGATCCAAAGGTTTATGAGAATCCAGTGGAATATGAACGCATCTTAAAAGAATATGACGAGCTGCAAATTGCCTTTAAAGATCAAGGTGGATATAAATACGAAGCAGACATCCGTACCGTATTACATGGGCTAAACTTTAAAGATTTTGACTACAGTACAAAAATTTCAACGCTTAGTGGTGGCCAAAAGACGCGCCTCGCTTTAGGAAAACTTTTACTCACAAAACCTGAACTACTTATTCTAGATGAACCGACAAACCATCTGGATATTGAAACACTTACATGGCTTGAAGGTTATCTTCAAAACTATTCTGGCGCCTTATTAATCGTTTCTCACGACCGATATTTTCTCGATAAAATTGTAACAAAAGTATATGAGATTTCGAGACACCGAGCGGAACGTTTTGAAGGCAATTACAGCTACTACCTTGATGAAAAAGAACAGCGATATGAGCAGCAGCTGAAAGAGTTTGAGAAACAGCAAAAAGAAATTGCGAAATTAGAGGAATTTGTTGCGAAAAACATTGTACGTGCTTCAACAACGAAGCGAGCGCAAAGTCGCCGTAAACAGCTCGATCGCATGGAACGCCTTGATAAGCCGAAAGGTGATGAAAAGTCGGCGAATATTTCATTTGGAATTGATAAGCAGACCGGCAATGACGTTTTAACCCTGAGAGAACTAGCGATCGGGTACCCTAATAATGTGATAAACGATCACTTAACATTTGATCTAAAGCGACAGGAAAGTGTCGCACTTGTTGGCCCCAACGGAATAGGTAAATCAACATTGCTTAAAGCAATCGTATCCGGTGAGACAAGACTCGATGGCGATATTCACTACGGAAGCAATGTTCAAATTGGTTTTTATGACCAGGAACAAACAAATCTCCACTCGAATAAGACCGTTTTAAAAGAACTTTGGGACGATTTCCCGCTTACCGATGAAAAAGATGTCCGCGCCGTACTTGGTCGCTTTTTATTTACCGGCGATGATGTATTGAAAAACGTTTCTGATTTAAGTGGTGGTGAAAAAGGTCGTCTTGCACTTTCCAAGTTAATGATGCAAAAATCAAACCTTCTCATCTTGGACGAGCCAACAAACCACCTTGACCTTGATAGCAAAGAAATATTGGAAGAAGCACTCATCCAGTTCCCTGGTACGATTCTATTTGTCTCTCACGATCGATACTTTATAAATAGAATTGCAACGCGCGTCATCGAGCTTTCCACGGACGGTGTAACACCTTATCTAGGGGATTACGATTATTATGTTGAAAAAAAACAGGAACTAGCAGAACTAGCTGCACTTGAACAACAGAACACTGAAGTTGCCCAACCTCTGGCGTCTGGTAAATCTAGCTTTAAGCAAGATAAAGAAGCAAAACGCCAGGAACGTCAAATGCTTCGACGAATTGAAGAAATTGAAAAAGAAGTTGATGATGCTGAAATGCGAATAGCAGCAATAGAAGAAGAACTCTGTATCCCCGACATTTTTGAAGATCATGAAAAAGTCATGAAGTTAAATGAAGAAATGGATCATTTGCGACTTCATACTGAAACACTGATGGAGGAATGGGAACAATTACAGGGAGCCTAACAAAAACAGTCCACTGTGGACTGTTTTTTTGTTAGGTAAGAATTTTCCGACATATTCACACTATCCACACACTTATACACAATCAAATAGCCTGTATATCTCATTTTCTAAAAATTATTAACATTATCAACAAGTCATCATCTAGTTATCCACAAATTTAGCGAATTTCAAAAAACGGCTAAGAAGTAAGCTTTCTCTATTAATATCCACATTATCCACTGTTCTGTGGATAACCGCTCTTACTAACAACCTCACTTTTCATTCACGAACATTTGTATACAACTAAGCGTTATCTATGGACAAGAATAAAAAAAACCGGGATTAGATTCCCAGTTCTAATCCCGGATTTGCGTTAAGTTGAAGGCTAGAGCGTTTCCCTTTTCGATAAGCAATCGTTCCAGCTGCTGCAATCATCGCAGCATTATCGGTACAATAGCATAATGGTGGAATCACAAGGTCTGTTCCACTATCTTCAAAAGCTTCTGTTAAAGAACTTCTTAAGCCTTTGTTTGCTGCTACACCACCAGCAAGAAGGACTTGCTTTACACCATATTCTTGTGCCGCTCGCACTGTCTTTGTCACGAGGACCTCAACTACAGAAGCTTGAAAACTTGCCGCAAGATCCTCTGGCTTTATTTCTTCATTCCGTTGTTTCGCATTATGCACAGTGTTAATCACGGCTGACTTTAAGCCACTAAAACTGAAATCATATGACCCCTTTTCAAGCCATGCGCGAGGCAGTGGGACAGATTCCTCTCCTTCTGCTGCCAGTCGATCAATATGCGGTCCTCCGGGATAAGGTAGTTGAAGGGTTCTTGCTACTTTATCATAAGCCTCTCCAGCTGCGTCATCGCGTGTTTCTCCGATTACCTCAAACTCACCTTCAGAAGGCATATAAACAAGCTCTGTGTGCCCTCCTGACACGACTAGCGCAAGTAGCGGATAGGTTAACTCTGTTACAAGCTGATTGGCGTAAATGTGTCCTGCTATATGGTGCGTGCCAATGAGCGGCTTTTGATGAGCGAAAGCAAGAGCTTTAGCTGTATTCACACCAATTAAGAGAGCTCCCACAAGTCCTGGCCCTTCCGTCACAGCAATGCCATCAATCTCATCCATTGTAACGTTTGCTTCATCTAATGCTTCTTGTAAAATTAGCGTCATCTGCTCCACATGATGCCTTGAAGCAATTTCAGGGACTACCCCTCCGAAACGCTTATGACTTTCAATCTGAGAAGCAACAACATTCGCTAATACTTCTTTCCCATCCTTTACGATGGCAACGGCTGTTTCATCACAGCTTGTCTCAATTCCTAAAATAAGTTCATGTTTAGTTTCCATTTAAATTCACCCACATTACTAGCGCATCCTCTTGATTATCTGTGTAATAATTCTTGCGAATGCCGCCTTCTTCAAAACCAAATTTCCGATATAGATTCTGCGCTACGATATTAGATACGCGAACTTCAAGCGTCATTTTCACTGCTCCGCGTGATTTTGCAAAATGGATCGCCTTCTTTAAGAGCGCTTCCCCTAACTTCATTCCTCGATAATCCGGATGAAGCGCAATATTTGTAATGTGTGCCTCATCAATAATGACCCACACACCACAATAGCCAGCTATTTCTTCTCCAACTTCAAGTAGGAGATAAGTCGCGAAATGATTTATGACGATTTCATTATAGAAAGCAGACCTGCTCCAAGGTGTCGGAAAAGTGGCGTGCTCGATCCGCATCACATCTTCAATATCTTCAATGGTCATCGATCGAAACGATACCGTATCATTCATTCCTATCCCCTACTTTTTCTGTGAAGCTAACCACTTCGCTTCAGCTTCAGCCATTCTTACATAGTTTGGTGTAAACTGATGGACATCCTCCACCGGTTCATAACCTGCTCCCAACCTGGCAAGATCAGCAGGTCTAGCATTCAAACTACTCGTTGGTGCGAACACCGCTTTCTCCCCCAAGATTGATTCAATCTTCTCTTTATGCATATCTAAATCCCCACTAATAAATAAGAAACGTTCATACCGGTCCTTATTTTCATGCAGCCAGTCTTCAAATAATACGATCTGATCTTCCGTTTCTCTTTCAATCTCTGTTCCATTCGCTTGATAGACACTCATATACGCCTGTCCACGTCTTGCATCAAAAAATGGAATGATGGCTCCAGAAAAATAACGACCATTTTGCGCCAGTACTTCTAAACTAGAGACACCTACAAGAGGGGTCGCTAACGTCCATGCTAACGTCTTAGCAATGCTAATTCCAATCCTAAGCCCAGTATAAGAGCCTGGCCCTTTTGCGACTACGATACGATCAAGATCAGCTGGCTTAACCTGAACCTCGTCCAAGAGCTGTTCAATAGCTGGCATTAAACGGACCGAATGGTTTTTCTTAATGTTTGTAATCAGTTCTCCGACAATCGTGCCATCCACCATAATGGACACGCCCATACAGTAGTTCGAAGAATCAATGGCTAGTACTTTCATGTTGTAGCTCCTTACATAACGACTCATAAAAAGCACCAAATGGTCTTAAAATAAGCCGACGTTCTGATTCTCTTTGATGATAAATTTCAATTCTGAGGAGTTCTTTTGGCAGCATGTCTTGAATGAATTTTGCCCATTCGACGACTGTCACACCATCTCCTTCAAAGTATTCGCTAAAACCAAGGTCTTCATCACTCTCTTCAAGACGATACGCGTCCATATGAAAAAGAGGGATGGTTCCTTCGTATTCTTTAATTATCGTAAAGGTAGGACTATTCACTATTTTTGTAACTCCTAACCCTTTTCCGATTCCCTTCGTAAAAGTTGTCTTGCCTGCACCTAGATCTCCTTCAAGCGTTAGCACACAGCCCGGCTTCAACTTCTCAGCAAGCTTACTGCCAAACGCCATCGTTTCTTCTGGAGATTTCATGATGAAAGCATATCCACTCATGTTCATCACCTATTCTTTAGACGAGAAGTGATTGTAACCCTTCTTGTCCAATTTGAATTTTTGATCTTTGTAACTCATCCAGACACTTGTCCCTTTGTCCTCTACATATCCGATCTTATAGATCGATTCCTGGTACTCTTGAAACAGTTCTTTCACACTTTCCCAGTCCTCTTTTGCAACCGTACCGATCAGTTCATAATCTTCTCCGCCATTTAACATCCATTCTAACCGTTGGAAAGAGGAATAAGACTCAAAATCCTCTGGCGCCGGGATCGCATCTTGATCAAGGACAATGGAAACGCCACTTGCCTCTGCAATTTCGTGGGACTCACTTGCGATTCCATCACTCACATCGTTTAATGAAATACGGTATCCACTCTTCGCGAGAATACGCCCTTGTTTGACGCATGGATTTGGCTCCTGATGGTACCGCACATAAGGTCCATCACTGCCCTTGCCCTTAAGTAAGGAAGAAAGCCCAGCAGCCGAACCTCCAACAGGTCCAGTAAGAAAGACAACGTCTCCCGCCTTCGCGTTACTTCTTAAAAGTTTACGACCTTTTTCAATTTTACCAATAACCGTAATGGCAATATGGAGATCTCCCCTGGTCGATACCGTATCGCCACCGATCATATCCATCTCATATAAGTCTCCGATCTCTTTCATTCCTTTGTATATTTCTTTTAGCTGTTTAGATGACCAGCCTGTTTGAGGAACAGAAATAGACACAAGATAAAACATCGGAATGCCACCCATAGCGGCAATATCACTTATATTCACAGCTAGGGCTTTTCGACCGATCTGAAATGGAGATAGCGTACTCTTTTTAAAATGGATTCCTTCTACCATCGTATCCGCACAGGCGATTTCATCCCAATCTGAATCAATATGATACAGAGCGGCATCGTCTCCAATGCCATGAATCAACTCTTCTCGAAATGTATAAGCTGGCGTAATGGATTGAATAAATGCAAATTCATCTTTCACCAAACTCATCTCTCTTTCTATTTTATAAAAAAACCTTAGGAATTTCATCCTAAGGTGCTTTTTCTATCAGTTTATCTTACTTAACAACAAATTCACATGTTTGTTTCGAAAAACTTCAGTTTTAGCTTATATTTATAAAGTAACACAAATTTGAGTATAAAAAAAAAGCGATCCAATCGCTCTAGAAAAATGGCGGTCTCGACGGGAATCGAACCCGCGATCTCCTGCGTGACAGGCAGGCATGTTAACCGCTACACCACGAGACCAGGTAATAAGTTTATCTTGCTCACTTGCATAAGTAGTAAATCCGACTTAGTCGGTATTTTAAATTGGTTGCGGGGGCAGGATTTGAACCTGCGACCTTTGGGTTATGAGCCCAACGAGCTACCGAACTGCTCCACCCCGCGACGATATGAGTGTAAATATGCTGCACCTGCTTCATGATAGTGTGCATTGTTTTTTAACCTTAGCAATAAAACTAGTATGTCATTCGGACACAAGTAATACTATACCAGATAAATGTAATCAATGCAACCATTTCAAACAAAAGAAAAAATCCCCTATGACAGGGATTTTTCCACAGCACTTTTAAATGCCTCTACGATATCAATTTCGTTTTCAATTCCTACAGAAATACGAATAAGTTGCTTATTGATTCCCAACTTCTGTCTAGTATCTTCTGGTACTGTACGGTGGGAAGTGGCAATCGGATAAGAAACTGTTGTATCTAGACCTGCCAGTGTCGGTATAATTTTCACCCATCCTAGTGACTTAAAGAATGTTTTCACATCAGCTTCATCATCTAACTCAATAGAAACCATTGCTCCTGATCCTCTTTCAGCTACATATTCAGGATAATAGACATTCTTAATCCCTTTAACAGTTTTTAATTCACTTGCAAGAATGGCTGCATTTTTCACATGCCGGTCCATTCGTACACTCATTGTTTTTAACCCACGGCACCCTAGCCATGCTTCAAATGGACTAAGATTAGCTCCAAGGTTAATCACTTTTGCTTTTGCTTTAGCCATCAGATCTTCTCTACCTACCAGTACGCCTGCTGTTACATCACTATGTCCGCCAATATATTTTGTGGCGCTATGTACAACAAGATCAATACCTAATAGGTAAGGCTGTAGAAGATATGGTGTAGCAAACGTATTATCTACCATAGTCACTAGCTTATGTTTCTGGCCAAGATTTTTAAGAAGGTTTAAATCCTCGACCCTTAATAGAGGGTTTGTTACGGATTCTGTGTACAGTAATTTTGTATTTGGGCGTATCGCATTCTCAATTTTCTCACTGTCTGTAAAATCCACAAAAGAGACTTCTATTCCGAAGTCAGGGAGTTCCCCATTAAAAAGAGAAAACGTTCCTCCGTAAAGATCTTCACATGCGACGATATGATCGCCAGCCTTCACAACAGCAAGCACTCCTGCAAGAATAGCAGATAAACCTGAAGATGTCGCAACGCCCTTAGGAGCTCCCTCCAGGTCTGCTACACCCATTCCAAGGTCATCTGTATTCGGATTGCTAACGCGGGTGTATAAGTAGTCTTTTTTGCCTTCATAAAATGATTCAAGATCATCGAGGTCTTCAAACACAAATGCAGAGGTTTGATAAATTGGCTGAACTTTACTTACAGTATCTGCTTTCGGCTTTCGTGGAAAACGTACCGCTTTTGTATCAAAATGAAAATCCATTTATTTTCCCCTTTCCCTTGGAAAAATTCTTTTTCATTAACTGTACGTCTTCTATAAGGTAATTTCAACAGATTCGGTTCTAAATTTTCAATTTATTGATGTAAATTCGCTTGTTGAGAAGATAATTGAAGCTTATTTCTATTTTTTCGCGATAGTTGAGATATTTCCGAGAATTTGAGATTAATTCCGCAAATGTAAAAACTATACAAAAAAAGCGAGAAACCCTCAGGTCTCTCGCCTTTCTTCATTGCCCAGCGACGTCCTACTCTTGCAGGGGGAGATCCCCCAACTACCATCGGCGCTGAAGAGCTTAACTTCCGTGTTCGGCATGGG
>NZ_JAIVKU010000010.1 GCF_020524165.1 Guptibacillus hwajinpoensis | reverse complement strand
GTTTCTTTCAATGTCGTTTTCAGCGACTTTATTAATATACCATATTAACTCAGTTGGCGTCAACAACTTTTTTGAAATTGTTTTTCGTGTCAACCGCGTTGTTGCGGCGACCTATATAACTATATCAGGGTCTTAATTGTTATGCAACCCTTTTTTAATCTTTTTTTAAAAAAGATATACCATCCATTATTTCTGTTTTTAAGCTTTTTAATCCACAAATAATCGCTTTTAACTCCAATCTCTTCTTTACTTACTCGAACCCCTCACTAATACAGCATTCCCATAAGGCGCCTGGACGAGAAATAAATAAAAAAAGAATGAAGTTCGATTAACGAACTTCATTCCAAATCTTCTATCGTTCCGTATTTCTCATCTGTGGGAACAGAAGAACGTCTCTAATAGAAGGGGAGTTAGTAAGAAGCATTACGAGACGATCAATCCCAATACCAAGACCGCCGGTTGGTGGTAGTCCATATTCGAGCGCTTCGATAAAGTCGTGGTCCATCATATGGGCCTCGTCATTACCTTGCTCCCGCTCTACAAGCTGTGCTTCAAATCGTTCTCTTTGATCAATTGGATCATTGAGCTCTGTAAATGCATTAGCGTGTTCACGAGCTACAATAAATAACTCAAAACGATCGGTGAAACGGCCATCTTCAGGGTTTTTCTTAGCAAGTGGAGAAATTGCTACCGGGTGACCATAAACAAAAGTAGGTTGAATCAACGTATCTTCTACTTTCTGTTCAAAGAATTCATTTACTACGTGACCAAACTCCATTGTTTCTTTCACATCTACTCCGTGCTCTTTAGCAAGGCTACGTGCTTCTTCATCCGTCATTTCTTTCCAGAAGTCGACACCTGTTACTTCTTTAACTGCATCGACCATATGCACTCTCTTCCACTCTGGTTCAAGATTGATTTCCTCATCACCATACTGGATTGTTGTAGAACCCGTTACTTCTTTCGCAATATGAGCAACCATTTCCTCGGTTAACGTCATGACATCTTTATAGTCTGCGTAAGCTTCATAAAGTTCAAGCATTGTGAACTCTGGGTTATGTCTTGTCGATACGCCTTCATTTCTAAACACGCGCCCGATTTCATAAACGCGTTCCATGCCGCCTACAATTAAACGCTTAAGATGAAGCTCGATAGCAATGCGCATGTATAGTTCCATATCAAGAGCATTATGGTGAGTAACGAAAGGACGTGCCGAAGCCCCACCCGGAATAGAATGCATCATTGGAGTTTCCACTTCAAGAAAACCTTGATCATCCAGGTAACGTCTCATTGATTGGATGATACGACTTCTTGCAATAAACGTTTCTTTTGATTCCGGGCTCATAATTAAATCAAGATAACGCTGACGATAGCGCTGTTCAACATCTTTTAAACCATGAAATTTATCTGGTAGTGGACGTAGTGACTTAGAAAGCAAATGTAGATCACTAACCTTCACAGAAAGTTCTCCAACTTTTGTTTTAAAAGCCTCACCGCTAACTCCGATGATATCACCAATATCCATGGAATCAAAAAGATCGTACTGCTCATCACCAACAGTATCTTTTCGGATATAAAGCTGGATTTGACCAGTTAAATCCTGAATATGTGTAAAGCCTGCTTTTCCTTTTCCCCGCTTAGTCATAATTCTACCAGCTAACGAAACAGTCTTCTTCTTTTCGGCTAGTTCTTCTTTAGTAAAAGAATCAAATTCTTCTAGCATTTTGCTAGCAGTATGAGAACGATCAAAACGATTTCCGAACGGATCAATATTGTTCTCTTTTAGAACGTCAAGCTTTTCTCTTCTTACTCTTAGAAGGTCATTTAATTCAAGCTCCTGACTCATCTCTATCACTCCTGTCAAATCTATGTTTATCCCGCTATAACTTTATCGGAAAGCACTATGAATAGCAAGCATTCCCGTATAGAAAAGTGTATGACAAATGCGCCGGGTGTATCATGACAAATATGAAGAAAACTGCCAGTAACCATTACTGACAGCCCAATATTTCCTAGATGTAGTATAGGAAATGCTAGTTAGAAAGTCAAACCGCCCGTTTCAAAATACCGTAGCGTATAGTACCAAAGATACTATAATGTGCCTCTCCGTTCATTTCGTCAACTAAATGGTCTTTATTCCAATCAGTACACATTTTAAATACTTCTGTTGGAATAGATCAAACCAAACCATACGATCAATGATTTGGTCGGCTTCTTACGATCAGCTAAAAAAGCGTATCCATCGTTTACTCACCCTTAATTCTAGTTCAATAAAACGAAACACTAGATTACAAACGACATTGGGGCAAGTACATTTATTCAACATATCTTACCCCTATTTCTTATTTGGCTAAGGGAAAGAGCTCTTCTAGTGATACCTTAAGCTTCTCTGCCACTGATTGCATAAATTCAGTGGTAGGCTTTCGGTTTCCCCGTTCAATTTCTCCTAGAACAGAAACCGATACACCTAATTCTCTTGCAAGCTGTTCTTGAGTGTAACCTTTTAACTTTCGAAAAGCGCGAATACGTCTCCCGTAGATTTCCGCTTCCATAGACGTACACCTTCTTTATCTTCTATATGATTAAAATAGGAATCAATTCTTTTATTCGTCGTCGGAATAATAATATCCGGACTCAGTTCATGAAGAGGAATGAGGACGAATCCTCTTTGAAGAAGCCGAGGATGTGGGACTACCAGCCCCTCTGCTACAATATTTTCATGATTAAAGAGCAAAATATCAAGGTCTATGGTTCTTGGCCCCCACCTGATATCACGCTCTCTTCCAAGAGATTGTTCAATTCCCTGAAGAATCTCAAGTAGCTGAAAAGCATTCATCTCTGTTTCTAGCAAAGCTACCATATTTAGAAATGGACCTTGCTCTGTTACGCCAACAGGGGCGGTTTCATATAAAGAGGATGTTGAAGTAATCTGTACTCCTGGGTACTCTTGCAGCCTTAACAATGAGGTTTGGATATAACTCTCTCTATCTCCGATGTTGGAACCAATTCCAATATATACACTATTCATTTCGTTCCCTCTTCATTTCGATCGCAACAGAGTCATAATGACCATCTATTGGGGGATCTGGCTTAATCACCTTAACTGTACACGCTCGGACGATTTCAAATTGTTGAAACATCTTACCTGCGATTTCCTCAGATACTGTTTCAACTAATTTTCGAGGTGTTCCTTCTACAATTTCTTTAATGGCATTGTAGGCATCTGCATAATTTACTGTAGAGTTTAAGTCATCTGATTGGCTAGCCTTCGAGAGATCTGCCTCTAGCGTCAGATCTACGTAGAAACGTTGACCAAGCTTGTTTTCTTCCGGGAATACACCGTGGTAGCCATAGAATTTCATTCCGTTCAGGTAGATTTTATCCATTTTATTCACTCTCCTGTCAATTGAGATGTGGTTTAAGCATTGCATCCATCATCCGAGCCATTCTCGCCATCTGCTTCACGTCATGAACTCTAATGATTTGTGTGCCTCTCTCAATTCCGAGACAAATCGTTGCTCCAGTACCTTCGACCCGATCATCTGGTGGCGTGTTTAACGTTTTTGCTACGATAGACTTTCGTGAGGTACCAAGTAACACCGGGTATCCTAATGCAGTAAATTCATCTAATCTTCTCATGACTTCAAGGTTCTGCTCATGTGTTTTTGCAAACCCGATGCCAGGATCAAGAATGATATTTTCGTCTTTTACGCCTGCTAAACGAGCAATCGCTATACTTTCTTCCATATCAGCCTTAATATCAATCATAATATCACTATAATTTGTGTCATCACGATTATGCATTAAAATGATAGGGACCTTATGTTCTGCAGCTACTTGAGCCATATGAGGATCTGCCTTTGCTCCCCAAACATCATTAATAAGATCAGCCCCAGCTAGAATCGCCTGATTAGCTACCTCCGCTTTATACGTATCTACAGAAATAGGAACATCCACAGCGTGACGAACCGCTTTAATAACCGGTATAACGCGTCGAAGCTCCTCCTCCAATGAGACAGGTATGGCGCCCGGACGAGTTGATTCTCCGCCAATATCAATGATATCCGCTCCATCTTCAACGAGTTGGATAGCATGAGCAACTGCCTGTACCGTCGAATTGTATTCTCCACCGTCGGAAAATGAATCTGGAGTTGTATTCAGGATACCCATAACCCAGGTTTTCTCATTCCAGTTAATGAGCTTGTCTCGCCATTTCATCGTCATCGGATGGGCTTTATGCTTATCAATTACCGTTACCACGCGGCTCACTCCTTTTCGTACATATGATCTTAGTTAGTATTCCTCTCGACTCATTAACGATGTCCGATGTTGTTCATATTGAAGGATGAGCTCGTTCGTCGCAGGGCCTTGAAGGCCGGGCAATGGTTTTTGTTCAATTTGAAACAACGGAACGATTTCTTGAACGGAGTTTGTCACAAACGCTTCATCTGCTTCGAGAAGTGCTTTTTCCTTAAAGCTACCTATTTGAACAGTAATCCCCATTTTCTTTGCAACATGCACAACAAACTGTCTCGTAACACCATTTAAAATTCCCGTCGACAGGTCCGGCGTAAAAAGCGTGCCGTTTTTAAACCAAAATAGATTCGAGACAATTCCTTCAGCAAGTAGGCCGTTCTGTGTTAGAAAAAGTCCTTCCACTGAAGGGTCGCTGCCAACTTCTCTTTTGGCAAGGATATTATTTAAATAATGATGTGACTTTAACCTATACTCCCCCTCAGGTGAGTTACGCTTATGCGATAGAATCACACCCCGCTTCTCCTTACGAGAGGGGCTGCCAATTGCTTTCACATAAACAATAACAGTTGGTTCGACGTAAGCATCAGTTTTAAGACCAATTTCTCCCGCTCCGGCTGAAACGTTCAGTCGCACATACGCGTCCTTCATTTCATTTGCTTGAATGGTCTGCTTTACCTGACAAAGAAGTTCATCATACGTATATGGAAACTGAATTTGAAGCATTTCAAGCGATTCACACAAGCGCTTGTAGTGATCGCTGAACAAAAAAGGATGACCTTCATAAGTTCGAAAGGTTTCAAACACGCCAACACCGTATAAATAACCATGATCATATGCCGAGATAACTGCCTCATTTTCGTCAACTAGCTTCCCATTAATCGTTAGAAACATGGTTCTCTTCGATGTGTATCAATAAAGTTTTTCAAAAGTGTTTTACCCGTGTCGGTCATAATGGATTCAGGATGGAATTGTACGCCTTCAATTGCAAGGTCTTTGTGACGAATCGCCATAATTTCACCCTCAACTGTCCATGCACTAATCTCAAAGCATTCTGGCAGCGTCTCTTTTTTAACAATCAATGAATGATACCTCGTTGCAGTAAAGGGATTCTCAAGGCCTTTAAAAATCGTTCTCCCATCATGATGCATTGGAGACGTTTTTCCATGCATGAGTCGATCGGCTTTTATAACATCTCCACCAAAAACTTGGGCAATTGACTGATGACCAAGGCATACTCCGAATATAGGAATGCTCCCCGCAAAATGGTTAATAACCGCCATGCTAATTCCCGCTTCATTAGGACTGCACGGACCAGGAGAAACCATAATAAAGGAAGGATTGAGCTCCTCAATTTCTGAAATGGTTATTTCATCGTTTCGTTTTACGACAAGCTCTTCACCCATTTCTCCAAGATACTGCACCAAGTTATACGTAAATGAATCGTAATTATCAATCATTAAAATCATTCTTTCTCCTCCTCTAAGCTAATCTCTGCTAGTCTCTTTTTCTTCACTTAACTCTTTTGCTTTCCATAAAGCTCTTGCTTTCTTTAATGACTCTTTGTACTCAGCTTCTGGATTAGAGTCAATGACAATACCAGCACCCGCTTGTACATGTGCCACGTTATCTTGTATCACCATTGTACGGATCGCAATGTTCAATTCCATATCATCATTAAAGCCAATCCATCCAATAGAACCAGTGTAAACCCCACGGCGCACAGGCTCAAGTTCTTCAATGATTTCCATCGTTCTAATCTTTGGAGCCCCCGTGATCGTCCCGCCTGGAAAAGTAGCTTTAATTGCGTCAAAAGCGGTTGCCTGCTTTGAAGAGATGCCGCGTACATTTGAAACAATATGCTGTACGTGTGAGTACTTCTCAATCACCATAAATTCATCAACTTCAACCGTACCGTATTCGCAAACTCGGCCAAGATCGTTACGCTCAAGATCCACAAGCATGACATGTTCAGCACGTTCTTTTTCATTTTCGATAAGCGTGCGCGCAAGTTCCCGATCTTCTTCATCATTTTTTCCGCGTGAGCGCGTACCTGCAATTGGACGGGTACTTAATTCTACATCCTTCTTCTTGATCAGAAGCTCAGGAGATGCACTGACAAGATCGAATGTCGCTGTATGAATAAAAGACATGTACGGGGAGGGGTTAATGGTTCTAAGCGTTTCGTATATAGAAATAGGCTCAGAATGAAGTGTTCTGGATTCTCTAAGTGACAGGTTTACCTGAAAAACATCTCCAGCGGAAATATAGGTTTGTATCTTTTTAACGGCTTCTGAAAAAGCATGCTGGTCCATTGAAAACAGCTGCCTGTCTTCTTTAGAAATAGAACAAGATTGGAATGGTTCAACTCCACCAGGGGCCATCCACTGCTGCTTATACTTTTTAAGGCGCTGCTCTGCTTGTTTTTCCTCACCTTCTTTAACCTGAGAAATGAACCAGAGCGTTTCTAATGAATGATCATAGACCCCAACATCTTCATACACAATAAAGAAAAGTTCTGGAAGCTTTAGATCATCAGCAGCTAGCCGAGGTATATTTTCAATTTGACGAACGATATCATAACTAAGATACCCCATCGCACCACCTTGAAAGTCTGGCAAAGAGTCATCATTAACTGCCACATGTCGTTGCATCCATGCTTCCATCAACTCAAGCAAGTTACCTTCTAACGATTCAGGCTCCTTACCTTCCTCTCTTATAGTAAGAGAAGTACCGGATCCAATCAGCGAGGCAATTGGCTTAATTCCAAACATACTATAACGGCCACCACGCGTACTATCTAATAAAATATGCTCTTCGCGTTGTTCGGCGAATGATTTGTATCGTAAAAACCACTCATCTGCCTTTACATTCATGTTTTCATAAATCGAATGACGCGCGATTTTCTCTAGTTGTTCTGGCAAACTTTTCACACCCTATCAAAAGCTTAAGCATAAGCTACCGCTCAGTTTATGCCTCTATTCTACATGAAGTTAACAAACGCTTCATCTTTTTTATGCTCCCCAAACATTTTAGAATACCCAATTAGAAATTCTTCCCTTCTCTCTTCCTAAAAATAGAAAAGCAGCCCATTGTAGGACTGCTTTTTACGCGTTCTTATTCATCGTCAAATTGAAACAGTGGTGTACTTAGGTAACGTTCTCCGTTGCTTGGAATCACAGCAAGAACTTTCTTACCTTTACCAAGTTTTTTAGCCACTTCGAGCGCTGCAAAGATTGCAGCACCTGAAGAAATACCGCCAAGAATCCCTTCTTCTCTCGCTGCCTTTCTTGCCCACTCAAAAGCTTGCTCGTTTTGAACTTGAATCACTTCATCATAGACATCCGTATTCAGAACGGCTGGCACAAAACCGGCACCAATCCCTTGAATTTTGTGAGGCCCTGGCTTACCGCCAGATAAAATAGGCGAGTCCGTTGGTTCTACTGCATAAAGCTTGACTGATGGAAAGTGCTTTTTCAACACTTCACCTGCACCGGTAATCGTTCCCCCAGTTCCAATACCTGCAACAAATCCATCAAGCTGATCCATCTGCTCAACAATTTCTTGACCCGTTGTACGGCGGTGAACTTCAGGATTTGCTTCATTTTTGAATTGTTGGGGCATGAAATAACCATGTTCTTTCGCTAGTTCCTCGGATTTGCGAATCGCTCCGCCCATTCCTTCAGATCCAGGAGTAAGAACAAGCTTTGCTCCGTAAGCTTTTAATAAGTTGCGTCGCTCCATACTCATTGTATCTGGCATAACAAGAACAGCCTGGTAGCCTTTTGCTGCTGCAACCATTGCAAGACCAATTCCCGTATTACCACTTGTAGGCTCAACAAAAGTATCTCCCGGCTTTAATTCGCCTTTTTCTTCAGCTGCTTCAATCATTGCAAGTGCAATGCGATCCTTCACAC
The DNA here is from genome assembly GCF_020524165.1 of Guptibacillus hwajinpoensis. Classification (GTDB taxonomy): domain Bacteria; phylum Bacillota; class Bacilli; order Bacillales; family Guptibacillaceae; genus Guptibacillus; species Guptibacillus hwajinpoensis_D. Next base: position 44,743 of record NZ_JAIVKU010000010.1, on the reverse strand, counting down.
TGCTTCCAGGATTCATAAACTCAAGCTTTAGATATACCTCTGCATGGTCCTCATCAGTGATGCGGTTAAGTTTCACAATAGGTGTTTGACCGATTAGATCTGTAATTGAATTTGCTACTCTCATCATCGCGCCTCCTCAAACCCGAGTGTTTTTATAGGGATTATCTTACTAAAAGAATATCACCACTGAACTTAACTGTCAATTTGAACCTTTTATACCTTGCTTTCAGCATATAATTCTTGAAGCTCTTCTTTTGAGAAGTGGTAGTGCGCATTACAAAAGTGACAAGCGGTTTCCGCTTCTCCATCTTCTTCAATCATATTGCTGATTTCTTCTTTTCCAAGTCCAATAATCCCATTAGAAAAACGCTCTTTCGAACAACTACATTCAAATTGAACAGGCATGTTGTCGATAATTTTAATGTTTTCTTCTCCAAGAAGGGCGTTTAAGATCTCTTCTGGGGTTTTCCCAGATTCAATCAATTTGGAAATCGGCGGAATGGCTTCAATGCGCTTCTCGATAAAGCGAATGGTTTCCTCACCTGCACCAGGAAGCAATTGAATCATAAATCCTCCAGCTGCAAGAATTGTATTATCTGGATTAACAAGTACACCAACACCAACCGCAGAAGGCACTTGTTCTGACGTAACTAGATAATAGGTAAAGTCTTCCCCTAATTCACCGGATACAATGGGAACTTGCCCTGTAAATTTCTCGCGCATGCCAATGTCTTTTACTACAGATAGAAAACCATCCCGTCCTACGGCTTGAGCCACATCCAACTTTCCATGCTCATTTAAATCAAAGTGAACATGTGGATTACTCACATATCCGCGCGTTTCACCTTTAGCATTAGCATCTACGATTATGGCGCCAATCGGGCCGCCACCTTCTATTTTTACGGTGATTTTTTCTTCCCCTTTTAATCCAGTAGCGATCATTGTCGACGCTGTCATAGCTCGACCAAGCGCAGCCGATGCAGTTGGCCAGGTGTTATGACGGCGCTGTGCCTCTGAAACCATTTCGGTACTAGATATCGCATAAGCTCTTACATTGCCATCGAATGCAAGTGCTTTAATTAAATAATCATTCATTACTTTATAGCTCCTTTCACTAGTGGGCATTGCCCACTTACACGATACATCATTTTTTCAAGAACTTCCATTATGAGAAACTGTGTAAGGATTGAAGGAGAAGTATTGTGCGATAGAACACGATTTCTTTACCTCATCCTTAATCTTCAAAAAACTTGCGTGCACGATATTTAAATCGCTAAAACCCTTCGGAAAGGTATTCATTCTAACTACGTACCATTTATAACTTCCCCAAAAAATCAAAATGAAAAACGCATCCCTTTTTATCGGTATGCGTTTAGCTCTTCTTTGTTCTTATTGTAAATGAAATGCAAACCTTTCAACGTTAAGAACGGATCAACAACATCAATAAGATCACATTCCTCTGCAATGAGGGATGCCAGTCCTCCTGTGGCAATAACTGTCGGTTCTTTAGGAGAATGTTTTTTCATACGAGAAACAATTCCTTCTACCTGACCAACATACCCATACAGCGTCCCACTCTGCATTGCACTGACTGTATTTTTCCCAACGATATGGTTTGGTTTTGCAATTTCAATACGTGGGAGCTTAGCGGCATGCATGTAAAGCGCTTCTGTTGAGATATTAATGCCCGGCGCGATCGCTCCACCAACGTACTGTTTTTGCTCATCAATATAGCAGTAAGTTGTGGCCGTACCAAAATCTACAATAATAAGCGGCGCACCATAGAGATGAATGCCAGCTACTGCGTTGACGATCCGATCGGCTCCCACTTCTTTTGGATTATCATATTTTATATTGAGGCCTGTCTTAATTCCAGGACCAATCACTAATGGTTTGTGATGGAAATATTTCTGGCACATGCGCTCAAGAGCGAACATGATAGGAGGCACCACGGATGAAATGATAATGCCTTCTACATCATCAAATGAAAGTTCTTCATGAGAAAAGAGACCTTTAATGACCATTGCGTATTCATCTTCTGTCTGCTTCCGGCTTGTCCCCATTCGCCAGTGATGCTTTAACTCTTCACCTTCATATACACCGAGAACAATATTCGTATTTCCTACATCAAGCACAAGTATCATATTATCACCTTATTTAAAAATTTAACTTCAGTCATGCTCTCTATAGTTATACCACACATTGGAATCAAACACGAAGATCTTTTTTGAAAACGGTTACTGTTTAGTGTTGTTGGGAATCTGATTTGAACTCCCCCCCTTAATGAGATCAAAAAAAACAGGATGTCATGAATGACATCCTGTTTTACTATTCCATTACTCTTGCTCTTCATTTGTTTCAGGATTTTCTTCCTTTTTAGAGATGTTTACTTTCACATCTTCAGAGCTACCACTTGCATGGTGACCCTCTGGAAGTTTTCCATCTTCAACAAGAGAGCGAATCTGTTCAGCATCAAGCGTTTCAATATCTTTTAGGGTTTCAGCGACAAGATTTAACTTATCCTGATTTTCTAAAAGAATTTCACGACAGCGAGCATACGCTGATTTGATGATGCTTTGAACTTCTAAATCAATTTCATTGGCAAATGAATCACTATAGTTCTGATCATTTTGAATATCACGACCAAGGAATACATTACCTCCCTGACCTGAACCAAACTGCATCGGACCTAGTTTTTCACTCATCCCATATTCCGTAACCATGCTACGGGCAATGGCTGTCGCACGTTGGAAGTCATTACTTGCTCCAGTACTTGCTTCACCGAATGTAATTTCTTCTGCAACGCGTCCACCGAGTAAACCAATAATTTTATCAATTAGCTCTGGTTTCGTCATTAAGTAACGATCTTCCTTAGGAAGTGTGACAGCATAACCACCAGCCTGTCCTCGAGGAACAATTGTAACTTTATGAACGATATCGGCATTATCAAGCTGAGTACCGATAATCGTGTGACCCGCTTCATGATAAGCAACGATGTTTTTCTCTTTTTCGGAAATCACGCGGCTTTTCTTAGCAGGACCAGCAATAACGCGGTCTGTCGCTTCATCAATATCATTCATATCGACCTTTTTCTTATTATGACGAGCAGCCACTAGAGCAGCTTCATTCAATAAGTTCTCAAGGTCAGCACCAGAGAATCCTGGTGTGCGCATCGCGATCGTTTTCAAATCAACTTCATCACTTAGTGGCTTGTTGCGTGCATGGACGCGAAGGACAGCTTCACGACCATTTACATCCGGACGGTTTACCGGGATTTGACGGTCAAAACGGCCTGGACGAAGAAGCGCCGGATCAAGAATATCAGGACGGTTTGTAGCTGCAACGATGATAATACCTTCATTTGCACTAAAGCCATCCATTTCAACTAGAAGTTGGTTAAGCGTTTGTTCACGCTCATCATGACCGCCACCAAGACCTGCGCCACGTTGACGACCAACTGCATCAATTTCATCGATAAAGATAATACACGGTGCGTTCTTCTTCGCATTTTCGAATAGGTCACGTACTCGAGAAGCACCGACACCTACGAACATTTCTACGAAATCAGAACCAGAGATTGAGAAGAACGGCACGCCTGCCTCACCAGCAACCGCTCGTGCAAGCAACGTTTTACCTGTACCAGGCGGTCCTACAAGTAGAACACCCTTCGGAATACGAGCACCGACTGCAGCGAACTTACGAGGATCCTTTAGGAATTCAACGACCTCAACAAGCTCTTGCTTCTCTTCATCAGCACCTGCAACGTCTTTAAATGTAACTTTCTTTTTCTCTTCGCTGTATAACTTCGCTTTACTCTTACCAAAATTCATGACACGGCCACCGCCGCCTTGAGCCTGGTTAAGAAGGAAGAAGAACAGAATGAAGATAATTACGAAAGGAATGATACTTGTTAGAAATGTAACCCAACCGCTTTGTTCAGGAGCTGGTTCTGTTGTTAACTCTACATTTCCTTCATCAGCTGCGGTTAAGATATTCTCCACAGCTCTTTCTGAGTCAGGTACATTCGTAACGAATGTATTAGCATCTTCGCTATCTTCACCGCCACCAGCTAACTTACCAGTAACCGTGTAAACCCCACGCTCAGGTTGTAACGTTAATTCTTGAATTTCACCATTATTCAATTTGGACTGAAATTCGCCGTAATCAAGGACATTTGCTTCATTGTTTGTTCCATTAAAGAAGCTGACAACACCCACTACGACGAGGAAAATTAACAAATAAAATATTGTATTTCGGAAGATACGATTCATTCCTTACCTCCTCCCACGAACAGGAAACCATAGATTATCTTACCATACTGGCACAACTGACTACAACAAATTAACCTTGATAAATCTCGGGTTTAAGAATCCCGATAAACGGAAGATTACGGTACCTCTCAGCGAAGTCAAGACCGTACCCAACAACAAACTCATCAGGAACAATAAACCCTGCTACATCAGGCTTAAGATCAACTTTTCTTCCAGTTGGTTTGTCCAGAAGCGTTACAATCTTAATTGACTTTGCTTTGCGGTACTTTAGAAGATCAATTAGATAACTTAGCGTTAACCCGCTATCAATAATATCTTCGAGAATAAGAACGTCACGTCCTTCTACTGAAGTATCAAGATCTTTAATGATCTTTACTTCTCCAGAAGAAACAGTTGAGTTCCCATAACTTGAAACGTCCATAAAGTCCATCTCAAGGTGACAAGTCATGCGCTTTGTTAAGTCACCCATGAAAGGCATTGCACCTTTTAGGACGCCAATCACAAGCGGAAAGCGATCCTCATATTCATCCGAAAGCCGTTTCCCTAACTCGCGGCATTTCTCTTGAATTTGTTCTTCACTAATTAATGTTTCTTGAATTTCGTTTAACATCAGTAGTATTGCCCTCCCAACCTATGTAAGTGTTTTTTTCTCATAGTGCAGATGCACAAGCTGATTCTTTCTTGCAGACAGTGTTGCCTTTTCAGAACGGGTTACTCCAGCGACCCAGATGATTTGACCCGTTACATCCTCAACGATTGGCCAGACATCACGTTCTGAACGGTCTATTTTACGGTCGATAAAAATATCTTTTACCTTTTTGGTCCCTATCATGCCTTTTGGCTGAATTCGATCACCAGGACGCCTTGAGCGCACCACTACAGGAAGCAGCTGTTCCTCAATAATAAGATCATTTCCCGTGAGTGATTGTGGTACGTGCTTAATTGGAACGGCCGTAATCGTTCCAATTGGCGTAGCCACAGACCCCCGCAAAGGGAGATGATACGTATACGGTTCTGGTGGCAAAAAGGTTTCAAAAGAAAAATAACAGGTGGTATAAGATTTTACCGCCCTCAATTCCAGGGGTAAATTAAGGGAAGCAGAAGGGTGCTCAGAATCGAGCATTAACCGCAAATCCTCAATATGTATAGAAGAAAAAGGAGCATTGCCTGTATAAAGATAGTTTAATATTAGATGAATCACTCTTCTTTGTAAAGGAATAGGGAGGCATTGATACGCCTTGTTGTCTATCTTCACAAATTTGTCATTTTGAGCAAGGATTACTTTATTTAAATGTTGCTTAGCTAACTCCACTAAAAAACGCTCATCATCTTGCGTTCTTTCACTATATAGTTGGTATCTTTTGTGAACATTTGGGTTCTCTTCTTTAAGAAAGGGAAGTACATGATGACGAAAGCGATTCCTCATATAATCATCACTCTCATTGGAAGGGTCAGTTCTATAATTCAACGCGTAATCACGACAGTATTTCAATAGCTGTTCTTTCGTTACACCTAAAAATGGTCGAATGATATGACCAGTTGAGAAAGGACGTCTCGCAGGAATGCCTGCAAGTCCTGAACCGGTACTTCCATGAACTTGTCTCATAAGCATTGTTTCAATTTGGTCGTCTCCGTGATGAGCAAGTGCAAGAGCATTTGCCTGATAGTTGCTCATCACGTCTTCAAAAAAGTGATAGCGACATTCTCTAGCCGCAACTTGTGTTGATACCTGATGATGCTCTTTATAGTGGTTTACATCGATCGTTGAAGCTTCAAAGGTGATGCCTTCCTGCTGGCAGAAGTGCTTCACGAACGCTAAATCTTGAGCTGATTCCTCACCCCGGAGATTATGATCTACGTGCGCAGCAACAATTCTCAGCTGAAAAGAAGTCACCATCGTGCCCAAATAGTGAAGCAACGCCATTGAGTCTGGTCCTCCAGAAACTCCCACAACAATTGTATCCCCATAGTTGATTAGTTCATGCTTTTGGATAAAATGGTCGACATCTTGCAACAACCTCTGTCTTCCTCTCACTTCCTGCTTGAATTAAACAGTTTTTCATTTTAGTACTATTAACCTAACCCGTACGATTTCAAACATTTCTTTTCTAAAAAATGTGACCAACTAAGTATAAAGTATAGAAGAATAGAAGGAAAGCAACGAGAAGAACGGTTTCAATCCAGCCCGAACGTTTTTTCTTTACTGTCGGACGAGTTTGACGTGCAGCAACTCGAGAATGGCCAGCGACATTCTTATTTTTGCGCACATTTATTTGCTCTCCTTGTAGGAGAGCAAATAGTTCCTGTCTCATTTCCGAAGCATAATTATATTTTCCAAGCAAAGCCTTTCTAAGAATTGGTTTATATTCTCTTAATAGTTGACTACCCTCAATCTTATTCATTAAATAGTGTTCTGAGTCTTTTTTGGGACGATCAAAGCGCTTCGGATAGCCTGCATTTAGAACAATCATTGCTACTGAAAACAAATCATAGGAAGGCTCTGCTACGCGATTACCTAGCCCCCAATAGCCTCTATCAAAAAACTCCGTAAATTCCTTAACAGACCTTCCCATTGGCGTCGTTCCGCCCACATCCAGCCACCTCATTGTTGGAGGCGAGCCTTCAACTAATAGGTTGTCAGGCTTTAAATCGCCGAAAACCCACCCTTCTCGATGGAGGACGGAAAGATCGCGAAGCAATTGAAGCATTAGGATTCCAATCCATTCTTTCCCTCTTCGATTGATAAAAGTAAAAAGTGGTTCCCCATCAATATATTCCATCACATAGAAAGGAAATTTCTTTCCATTCCGTTCCCAGTCATCGATCTCATAGAAAAACGGCCCAAGAACTGTTCCCTGGACCATCGAAAGCTGTTTTAGAACATTTACCTCTGACGTAATGGACATACTATCAGTACCTACCTTTAAAGCGACTCGCCCTTTGACGGAGTCTGCTAAATAGACAGTACCAAGCGCTCCGCTTCCTAATTTTTTCATAATCTGATAGGTTTGCTTGTTCCACTTTCCTCTAATGGTTGTTCCACGGGGAACATCAGCTACTGGATTCTTCGATGTACCCGTCATTTAATAGCCCTCTCTTTGAACGTTTTTTCTGATAAGCATCAATGGCTTCTTTTAAAGCTGGACCAGTCGGCGTAATACCACCAGTGGTTAATTTCGGGAAAATGGTATGAATATCCTTAAGTATTGGTGTCCAATCCATCAGGCGTTCTACTTGCTTTCGTTTCCCGGGAAATGCATAAAGAGCATACTCATTTTCACCAATTCTTGAATGTAGACTAATCGAAAGATCGAGCAGGGCATCTTCTACCGTTGGAAGCTTATGCTGCATACTCGCACTTGTATCAATCATAATTAACACTTCTAAGTCCATGGTTTCCCCCAGTTCGTCAACCACTTCGACTACCTGCCCCCGTTTGTCAGGTGGTAAGTCTTCTATCTCTTTATCATGACCCAAAATCGATTGCAGTTCTTTGTGAATAAATCCCTGAATCGTCTGGGTCATTGCTTTACGTGTTACCATTTGCACCGTATGCGATAGCTGTTTCGCATAAACTAGCTGGTGGATGCCCCCGCCAGATAAAGCAATATTTTCAATTTCTTTCAAACCATCTGTCCGCTCATTTTCATCAAGTACGCCTATTACATTAACTGTCATTCCATGTTCTCTTGCAAGAGCTGCCATAGCAACTGGATCTTCCCCCTGATTCGAACATCCATCTGTGATTAAAAGTATTTGCCGTAGTGTTCCTTTCTTCATCTGGACTCCTCCTTTTTTGCTGTTACAAGCATCGCCTTTAGGAGGAGAGTTTATACTTACCTACTGCGCCTTTTTCTTTCTAAAAGATGGGGCAGAATAAATTGGAATCGTTGACCATTTAGGCACATTTCGCTTTATTCTCGCAACAACAATCGTCATATCGTCATCAATTCTGCCATATTCTGTTCGGATCACCTCTTCCATAATAAGGTCCGCAATTTCCTGTGGCTTATCAGTGTCAAGCTCTCGAATCTTACGTTTCATCCAGAATTCAGGATTCTCTATATTTTTGACTCCTTCGTAAATACCGTCGCTCATCATAATTAGTAAGTCACCGGCTTTTAATTGCTCACTTACAACCTCAACATCAAATTCAGGAATAATCCCCATTGGTAGATTGCCTGATTCCACCATCATCACGCGATCGCCTCGCTTGATAAAACTCGGAATGGAGCCGATCTTAAGAAACTTAGCCGATGCATCTTGTAAATCAATCATCGCTAAATCCAGTGTAGAAAAAATTTCATCGGTATTCCGTAAAGAAAGAACTGAGTTAACTGATTTAATCGCAACTGTTTCATCAATTCCGGAATGAAGAATCTTTTGGAGAAGTTGAATCGTTTCCGTACTTTCTTGATGTGCTCTCTCTCCATTCCCCATTCCATCACTAATTGCAATGGCATACTTACCTGCACCTAATTCGATGGTCGAATGGCTATCTCCTGAAATCCAAGCTCCTCCTTTTGCAGCATTTGCTACACCTGTTTCAATGACAAAATCTTTTGCAGATCCAAAGTAAAGGTGACAAGTATCGTGTTCGTGCTCGGCACAAACTTCCCTTTTAACAATGATGTTCTCCTTTAAAATGTCCGATAGCATTGGCGCGATTACTTTTTCTCCTTCTCCCCTTCCGCCACATGCTGGAATCTTCATCTCAATGTCGACATTACCTTCATCAAGACTATAGATTTCTACCTGTCCTACTTCTAAACCCATACTTTGAATCGCATCCATAATTTGCTCTTCTTGTTGATGGAGGTTATCACGCTCTTTTTGAATTTCTCTAGCAAAATCGCCCATCACATGCGATACACCGCGCAACTGATCTGCAACGATTTTTCTACTCTCACGTACTTGCTTTTTTAACAAGCGGTTTGCGTGATAATGACTCATCTCCTTTCCGATAATTTCAATCACTTTATTGGCCTTAATACAGTGTTTATCAAAATCTCTTTTCAAACTATAGTTTGTTAATTCAGTCGTTTGCTCAAGCTCCTCCATAATTCCAGTCATATACCCGTAAGTTGCATCAAAATTCTTGGCCCAGCACGTTTCTTTCTTAAAACAATTTTGACATGTTTTTTCTGTAACGTGACTGAGAAAATAATCAACCTCGCGTTCAGACTGATCATCTGCTTGTAAGTCTGAATCTGTAAAACTACTCGAAAGGGCTTGAAATAAACTTGAAAACTGCTCGACTCGATTGGCTGTAACATCACGTACTTTTCGTAGGTACTGTTGTTGTTCATTGGCGTGTTCAACAGTGCCTGGAATGTATTTTGAAAGTTGAGAAGTTACTTTAGATGGGGTAAAGAAAAAGAGCAGTACAGCAATCACAGATTCCATTAGATTTGGATACAAAAATTCAGGACCGCTCCCGTATAACGCAATTAATAACGTCCCAATAAGTAATCCCATCCCTACGCCAACTTTTCTCCCATCCTTCAGTAAACCTCCTAGCAATCCTGAAAAAGCAAGCATACTCATTTGATAAAGGCTAGCTACATTAGCGAGTGCCAGGATTAATCCCGTGACAACCCCAACCGTAGAACCGATCGCCGCTCCCCCAACATAGGCAAATATTAATACGAGGTAGCGAGAAAGAATATTCTCAATCGAAAACCCATAAACAACCCAACCAATCGTTCCAGTTAACATCGTTGCAAGTAATATGATAAAGCTAATAATCTCCTCATTTTTAAGCGCCTGCGTTCTTTTCTTAATGGAAAGCACCGGTATACTTTGAATAAAAATAATGGTTAGAATCATTCCAAGCGCACCTTCAACAGCCGCTAAAATCCAATTTGTATTGGCCAGGGTTCGCTCTGTTAGTAAACTTAAAATCAATCTTCCAAGCATACTAGTCATAAAGACAAGAACGGGTAGCGTCTTAACGAGAGAAAGAGATGATAATTTCACAAACCGATTAATGATAAGAAAAACAAGTATGCCACACATAATAAATGCGGTGTTCTGCAGATTGGAAGTAGAAATGGCGCCGGCAAGCAATGCCGCAATAATCATAGGTGCACGTTCACGTCTCAGAAAAAACACAGCTCCAAAGAAAGGAATAGCAAAAGGGGTGACTTGTGTAAGAATGACGGCTCGTCCAAGCAAAAATCCTATGACAAACAGGAGTAGCCCACGTTGAAAAAGAATCGTTTCTAACCGAATTTTTGTCCCATGAATCCATTTTCCCACCCTCGATTTTGACCTTTCCATGACTAATTCGCTTTGCATTCCCCCACCTGCTTTCATTGATTCTATTTTTTCACCGATCTGCTTGAAGCAGTTTGTGTAAATTATTAAACCATAATCAAATTTCGCTTTTTGTCAAAAAAAAGAAGAGATATGTTAAAAATTTCTCGACTTCTTTCAGGGAAGCTTGTCAATCACTTGTAGACAGAAGAAGAAATCTGTAAGGAAGTTAGTGATTCCATTTATCAAGATTGCTGAGTTAGCATAAGCATAATATAGCTTCGTCCACTTTCCCCAACTCATTCAGTCCTTTAAGATAAAAAGGTCGAAATGTTAAAGATAAAAAAGAAAAGAAATGCGATTAAACATATAAAAGCATCTTTCTCTCTTCTTTTTGATCACATAAGAGAAGCATCACTTTCCAATTTTGGATGAACAAACAAAAAAAGCCCGACATTTTAGATCATGTCGGACCTTTTTAGCAAACTTTGTATATTTTAAGCATTTTTATGTATAGTTATTAAAGAATAAGTTGGTGACCCGTACGGGATTCCGACGCGTAGCTAGTCCTGCTGTTCATCATTTTGAATAACTTCTGCAGGGGAACCCTTGGGTGAGAAGACCGTACAATCTTCTTGAATAAGTTGGTGACCCGTACGGGATTCGAACCCGTGATACCGCCGTGAAAGGGCGGTGTCTTAACCACTTGACCAACGGGCCAACTTATAAAAATGGTAGCGGCGGAGGGGATCGAACCCCCGACCTCACGGGTATGAACCGTACGCTCTAGCCAGCTGAGCTACACCGCCATTAGACTGTTGCTTTCTTAAGCACAAGTTATATAATACATTGCAGAAAAGTATGTGTCAACTTCTTTTTTATATTTTTTGCATATAAACATGCAAAACTGGATATGTTAAAAAATTTCAAAGTGAGTAGCATGACTTGCTTACCTCATCATAAACAAAACCAGCGTGCATACGCTGGTTTTGTTTATAACTATAATTAGTAGACAACAAGCTCTAGCCGCGACGAGCGCCGCGACCACCTCGTTTTGACTCTGTTTGTTTCTTCAAAGTTGAAAGGCGGTCTTCACTGTCTTTAAGGAACTTGCTCATTTTATCCTCAAATGACTCTACCTGTGGACGTCCACCTCCGCGAGGCTTACCTTTGTAACCGCCACCACCAGGTCTGCCACCGCCTTGCGGACGGCCTCCACCCTGTGGGCGACCTTGAGGACGACCTTGCGGACGCTCAGATGCTGGTCGATCTTTTGCTTTCTTAATCGATAAACCAATTTTACCGTCGTTTTCAACCTGGATGACTTTTACCTCAACCTGATCGCCAACTGAAAGAAAATCATTAATATCCTTTACGTAATTGTCTGCAACTTCACTGATGTGAACGAGACCTGTTTTGCCGTCTGGTAGTTCAACAAACGCGCCAAAATTTGTAATACCTGTTACCTTTCCCTGTAACTTGCTGCCTACTTCGATTGCCATGTAAAAAAAGCTCCTCCTTAAAATCTTTAAAAGATCAGTCGTACGCTAATTATACCCCTTCAAAAAACAACGTGTCAATTTGAGGAAGAAGGAAGCTTAAAGATTGTCTCGCCGGGTTTTGACATAAAGTAGTCCCTTCTTGCCAATTCACCGATATAATCAAGGTCATTAAGTTTCTCGATTTCTTCCGATAAATATTTTTCTTGCTCCTTCAATTTCGTTAATTCTTCTTCAGCCTGCTTCTGCTGTAAGTTTTTTTCTTCGATCGTTGCTGCCTGTGAAGTGAATACGGAGATAAATAGAATAGCTATGGCTAAAGCAGCTACCGCGAATGCAGTAAGACGTCGAACAAGACCTCTTTTTCTACGTTCCTTCACTTTATCCTGTAGCTGTTTCTCTTGATGGTATTCCGAATGAACTTCTGTTACTTTAGGCTTGTGCTTATTCGCAGTAACCAAGCTTTTCCCTCCTCACTTTCGTATTTTAGTTAACCATTGGTATATGTAGTTCTTTATTGTATCGGCAACTCCTGCTATTTTTGTTAGTGGTGTCTGCACCTGTTGTGGTAATAATCGCCACATCAACGAAAATACCCACTTTAACGGTACCCAAAAAACGTTAAAGATAAACCAAAAAATGGTTGTCATCATACTTACTATCATCATACATAAGCTAAATAAAACTTTCAATATGAACCTTAGAGGCTTGTAGATCAGATAAAAAAACAGCGATCGAACCATTCGACTAACTGCCAGAATCACTAAAATGATTCGTTCTAGCAATCCACGATATAACGGTTGAAAAAGAGCCCGATAGGCTGAATAGCCACATAATATGGCTAAAAAGACATAAAATCGTATTGCACCTTCATTAACAAGATAAAGAACATAAAAAATCAGAAGTCCCTGTAATAACCAGAAAACAACATCATTCGCATAAAGCCACCAGTTTTTTTTCCTATTGGGATGAAGAAAACGGCTATAGGTATCCATGGCTATACCAAGCCACACTCCCATAGCCACCATGGCAACCATCGTATAGAATTGCACCGATAACGTCATTTGAATAATTTGCTAAAGAACCCTTTAGCTTTTTCCCCTTCGTGATGGTCGAGGTAGCTAAGATCAAAAATTTTCCCTTCAATTGAGACGCGCCCTTGCTCGACATTTAAGTTTTTCATTTTCAAGTGCTGTCCACGTATTGCCAGAAATCCCATGGTGGTCTCAAGAAGAAACTCTTCATTATCGAAACTATCGACATGCTTTACTCCTGTAATTTCAAGCGACTTACGTGACTTCATCACTAAATCGTGTTCGGGTGTGTTTGAAGCTTTATCATAGGTGCCGTACTCATAATAATTATCCATCGCTCTCCCCCTCTTCTCGATACATGTCTATGAAGAGGAGGTGTCTTTTAGAACAAGCTATGCTATAGGAAGAAGCTCAAACAGGAGACTCCTTTTCCTAACAAAAAAAGACCCAAATGGGTCTTTTTTATTCACCGGCTGCTTCTTCCTTTATGATCGTAAACATATTGTTGGCTTCTTCTTTCTTTGTCGTTTCCTTTATCTCATCTACGCGAGCCGTTACTTTTTTATGTCCGAATGAAATCACTAGCTCATCACCCGCTTTAACATTTGTCCCTGCTTTCGCTTTATTACCGTTTACTTCAATACGACCTTTGTCGCAAATTTCTTTCGCGATAGATCGACGCTTAATTAATCGTGATACTTTTAGAAATTTATCTAATCTCATTTGTTTCAACGCTCCCTATTTGATTCCTTTTTTCTTTGCCTCATCCCAGAATGAATCGAGTTCTTCAAGAGATAACTTCTCGATATCAAGCTCTTTTTCCTTTACTCGTTTTTCAATATATTGAAATCGAGAAATAAATTTATGGTTTGTTCGGTGTATGGCTACTTCTGGATCAACTTTATAGTAGCGAGCTAAATTAACAAGGGCAAATAATAAATCTCCAAGCTCATCTTCCTGATCATGAAACGACTTATCCTTGACAGCTTCTCTAAACTCACCAAGTTCTTCTTGAATCTTCTCCCAAATGGGATCAACTTCATCCCAATCAAAGCCTACTTTTGCAGCAGCTTTTTGCAATTCATTGGCACGCATAAGACCAGGAAGGCCTTTCTGAATCGCGTCAAACTGTGATGGTGCAGCATCCTTTTCCTGCTTTTTCACTTGATCCCAATGTCCGACTACCTCTTCAGCCGTATTTGCTTCTTCATCACCAAATACGTGTGGATGCCGCCGAATTAATTTATCGCTTAACTTCTCGATTACGTCATCAACTGTAAACATTCCTTCATCCTCACCGATTTGAGCATGTAAGAGGACTTGAAGCAAGACATCCCCTAACTCATCAGCAAGGTGCTCATCGTCCTGATCGTCAATTGCTTCTAACACTTCATACGCCTCTTCAATTAAATATTTTTTAAGCGATTCGTGTGTTTGCTTTTGATCCCACGGACAGCCTCCTGGACCGCGCAGTCTTGCTACTACATGTCGCAACCATTCAAAATCCTGATATAAAAGTTTTGCATCTTTTACAGGCGGAACATACACTGCCGTCAAATTATTGACTTCCATGGAACGATCTAATTCAAATAAAGGGACAGTCATTATTTTCTCATCCTGACTTCCCGCCGCTTGCAGTACAGTCACCTTGTAATCATCAGGCAGAAGATCCATTAAGGTTAATTTAACACTTGAAGCAGTGAACTGATCATATACTTGTACAAAAATTAAATGATTGCGTACTTGAACTTCGGATTTTACAAAACGCGTAGCATCGAGAATCTGACATCCTTCAATCGGATCAATTCGGACGGCAGTAAATAGAGCATCCAGAAAACTTTGTCCTCCCGCGACATGCACTTCGACGCCATGCTTTGCTTGCTCTTCTAGCAGGAGCTGCACAGTCGCTTCAGCCATCATAGGATGACCTGGCACAGCATAAATGAGAGAGCCATTCTGCGCCTCCTCGAAGAGACGATCCACTATCGTGCGGTACGTCTCCTCAAAAGAATCATTCTTTTCATAAATATCATCAAAGCCCGTCACGACAAGTCCATCATTGATTAACTCCCGAAGGACGGGGTGATCAATCGTTCTGGCAAAAATTCGTTCAGCTGACTGAAGTGTACGATAGCTACCGAGAGAGAGCTGAGTAAGGTCACCTGCACCTGTTCCAATAATCGTAATTTTTGTCATCACTCAAGCTCCTTTCTTTAATTTAGTTTGAAATAACGAGATCTTTTCTCCTTTAGGTAATTGCAATAACTCTTTCTCTGTAAAGACCTCAAGAAAGACTGTTGCTAAACCGAACATAAGCCCTCCTGCAATTGCTCCGGTAAGAGCAGAGATGCTCGACAACCCTCTTGAGAGAAAAGATGGAATGGACATTTGCAGAAGCATGACAGCGGTACTCATAACTAAAACAGCCGCTACAGCGCGTCTTAAATAGAAAGGATATTGCATCAATTCGACTTTAATATGCACAACAAAAATAGTAAGCCCTGCAACGACTGCAAAGCCAACGACTGTAGCAACTGCAGCGCCATTAATGCCTACGAGCGGAATTAGAATTAGATTTAATAAACCCTTCACCAGGATCCCAATCACTGCATAACGAGCAGCATTTCTTGCTAAACCAATTCCCTGCAATACACCTGCTGCCGTCATTGAAAGCGAACTAAAAAATATTGCAAACGCAAGAACACTAAGCGTAGATGAAAGGGACTGATCTTTAAATAACATGACATTTGTTTCCTTCATAATGATAGCAAGTCCGGCGGAAGCTGCAAGCCCAATAACAAAACTAATTTTTAGAGAAAGGCCAGCCTTATCTCGAATGAAATTCTTTTGTTTTGCAGCTGATGCTTTCGAAATTACAGGTACGATTGACAACGAAAGCGAGGTGGCAAGCACCGTTCCAACTTGCATGAGTGGCTGGCCGCGATCAAATACTCCTTTTGTCTCGCGAGCCGTTATTGAAGAAAGCCCATGCTCCATTAATCCAGGTACGATTGTTAAAGCGTCCATTAACTGAAAAAGCACCATTACAAGGGCGCTGACGCAAATCAACGTCCCTTCCGTTAAGATTCTGCGCGCTACGCCAAAAAAACGAAAGGAGTGGGTTTTCACAGAGCGTAAATGGATTGGCTCATGTCGATAGCGAAGGAGCACCAGTAAAATAAACGCTGAAACCCCCCCTACTAATGAACCCAGTGCAGCCCCAGTACCTGCAGCGTATGCGTCTGCTCCACCTGCAACAAGACTGATGGATATGATAAGAATAGCAAGCACGCGAACAGATTGTTCGGTAACTTGTGACCATGCCGTAGGAACAACATTTTCTTGCCCTTGAAAATAACCTCTAATTGACGCAATTCCTGGCATAATTAGAAAAGAAAATGCTGTGGTTCGCAGCGGCCCAACTAATTGGCGATCCTCCATTAGCGTTCCAAGTAAGGGAGCTACTGTATAGAGAAAAAGAAAGCCAGTTAAACCAAGTAGGGCGAGTACGTAAAAACTATAACGAGAAAGCTCTTTCGCTTGATCATAATCGTTTTTGGCAAGCTGTTCAGAGATAAGTCTTGAAATAACAACGGGAAAACCATATGTAGCGAGAATAATGGCAATCGAGTAAAACGGGTAAATTTGTTGATAGACATAAAAACCAATGTCACCGGTAATATTCTGATAAGGAATTCGGTACCCAACGCTCAGCACCTTCATAAAAAGAGCGACTGCAGTAAGTAAGAGCGCGCCGTGCCAGAATCCTTTTTGATTTTCTTTTTTTTTCATACACACCTGCCAAATATCAATACCTATTTATGTACGAATTATATCATATGAAGAAAGATGGGAAACTTTTGAAGTACGGTAGAAGAAGCGTAAGCAACTTGTTTCCTTAGGACAAACTGAGGACTTCGATTGTATAGATGGTTTAAGTAAGTATTTTATTTTAAACAGAGAAAATGGAGGCTGCCGCCTCCATTCTTCTCTACTGTTCCATTTGCCTTGCAAGAAACCCTGCTGCCGTTTCGGATAGCTTCTGTTCCAATTCCGTCACCTTTTCATCTTCTTTTGCAAGTAAGATGACCGTGCCAATTGGGTCGCCATTCGCTATTATTGGAGCAATCACATGTCCTGTTTCAACAGGAACTCCTTCAATGAGTTCAGACTTACTTTCATTCAGTAAACATCTTCGTTCATTCATCGCTTTTTCGACAGAGTCGCCAATACTTTTATTTAAGTACTCTTTCTTTGGACCACCCGCAGCTGTAATGTAAACGTCTCGATCAGAGATAAGGGCAATATGGCCAGAATGTTCTGCGAGAGACTCTGCATATTCTCTTGCAAAATCGCCAAGTTCACTGATTGGGGAGTACTTTTTGAGAATAACCTCACCTTCACGATCAACAAAAATTTCCAGTGGATCGCCTTCTCTAATCCTAAGTGTTCTGCGAATTTCTTTCGGGATGACAACACGCCCCAAATCATCAATACGACGCACGATACCTGTTGCTTTCATCTAAGTTGCCTCGCTTTCTGGAAGTTGTAGGTGATTGCTCCAATCACTTCTTCTATTGCATGTTCTACAATATGTTTCCATTAGTATCGTTTCGACGTATGAGTTCTATTCACAAACCTGTCAAAATTATGAGTTTCCTCCAAAATCGGCTTTAATTCGCATTCATTGGCTGCTTTTTTGCTCCCTTTACTTTCTTTAAGACTTTTTCAACAAGCTGAAGATGGCCCTTTGTTTCAAGACCTCTTCCCTTTACAACTACCTTTACTTTATTACCGTCTGCCCCCAAGGAAAGCTTATTCCCAAATTCATTGGCAACCTCAAAGATCGTTTCTCCTCCAATTGCTTCTCGCGCCGATTCATGGAATAGTAGCTGGATGTCTTTCTTACTTCGCCCTACTTTTTCAACCTTTACTTCTTTAGCCAGTTCTTTCATTCGAGAAACTTGGAAGAGATATTCGACCTCCTCTGGGAAGTCTCCAAATCGATCCATCATTTCGTCTTGTAAATCCATGATATCTTTCAGTGATTCGATTGAGCGGAAACGTTTGTACATATCAATTTTCTGCTTTTCATCGTTAATATACGTACCGGGAATATAAGCATCTACCTCAAGATCGATCTCAACGTTGAACGCCTTCTCTTTTGGTGCATCGCCTTTCCTTTCTTCAATCGCGTCTTTCAACATTTGCGAGTACAAATCAAAGCCAACTGAATCAATAAATCCATGTTGCTCTGCACCTAGAAGGTTACCCGCGCCTCGGATGGAAAGATCTCGCATCGCAATTTTAAATCCTGAGCCTAGCTCAGTAAATTCTTTAATTGCTTGAAGACGTTTCTCCGCCACTTCGGTTAAGACTTTATCTCGTTGATAAGTGATATAAGCATAAGCGACACGATTCGAACGACCAACACGTCCACGAAGTTGGTAGAGTTGAGAAAGTCCCATTTTATCTCCATCATACACAAGAAGTGTATTTACGTTTGGAATATCGACTCCAGTCTCAATAATCGTTGTACTAACGAGCACATCATAATTCCCGTCAAGAAAATCAATCATCACTGATTCAAGCTCAGTTTCACTCATTTGCCCATGAGCAAAGCTAACTCTCGCTTCAGGGACAAGTGTTCGAATTTGATCTGTCATGTACTCAATGGACTCTACACGATTATAAAGGAAGTAGACCTGTCCTCCCCGGGCAAGTTCCCTTTCAATGGCTTCTCGTACGAGTGTACCGCTATATTCTACAACATACGTTTGTACGGGGAAGCGATTCTCTGGTGGAGTCTCGATAACAGAAAGATCCCGAACGCCTAACATCGACATATGAAGCGTTCTAGGAATTGGCGTTGCTGTAAGAGTTAACACATCTACGTTCGCTTTTAATTTCTTTATTTTCTCTTTATGCGTTACGCCAAACCGCTGTTCTTCATCGACAATAAGCAAGCCCAGATCCTTATACGCAACGTCTTTCGATAAAAGTCGGTGTGTGCCAATTACAATATCCACTGTACCATTCTTCACACCTTTTAACGTCTCATTCTGCTCCTTCCTTGAGCGGAAACGGCTTAATAAACCAATGTTAATCGGGTGGTCCGCAAAGCGCTCCTGTATCGTTGCAAAATGCTGTTGAGCAAGAATCGTCGTCGGTACGAGAAAAGCCACCTGTTTGCCATCCATAATGGCTTTAAATGCTGCTCGAATACTAACCTCGGTTTTTCCATAACCAACATCACCGCACAGCAGTCGATCCATTGGACGCGTTTTTTCCATATCTTCTTTAATTTCTTGTATTGCTCTTAGCTGATCATCCGTTTCCTGATAGGGGAAGGCGGCTTCAAACTCTCTCTGTTCTTCTGTATCTTTTTCAAAGCTATGGCCAACGCTTGCTTCACGTTCGGCATATAGCTTAATTAAGTCATCCGCAATGTCTTCAACAGAAGACTGTACTTTACGCTTCACTTTCTTCCATTCTGTTCCGCCAAGCTTGTAGAGCTTCGGTTCTTTCCCTTCAGAACCAACGTATTTCATGACCTGATCAATTTGCTCCACTGGTACGTACAAATTGTCATTACCTGCATAGCTCACATAAAGGTAATCTTTATGAATGCCGCTTACTTCTAATGTGCGTATACCTAGATATTTGCCTATTCCGTGATTCACATGAACAATGTAATCCCCTACTTTTAATTCGGAATAGCTTTTTATTCGCTCAGCGTTCGACATCTTTTGAGAACGTCTTGGTTTTTTTGATTGTTTAGTGAACACTTCTGCTTCTGTTAGCACAGCAAGCTTCTGCATCGGAAGTTCAAACCCACCGTTCAAGCTACCGATTAATATCTGAGGCTGCTGATGGGAGATCGGCGTATCCTGTTCCACCATCATTGCATTGATTTCATAATCTTCTAAGACCCGCTCAAGTCGCTTCCTTCGCTCTTCAGTTGCTGCAAGAAACACGATCGCTATGCCGCTTTTTTTCCACCGTTCAATTTCACTGCTTAATACTTTCATTTGCCCATGGAAATTCTGCATCGCTTTACTTGAAACATTGATGATATTTTGTGGATTTGTATATGGAACGTGTCGTAAAAAAATCGATAAGTATATGGTGGAATGAACTGGCTTCGCAAATAACGTATCGTAAGATCTCGATAAGGAAACAGATGAAACAATTTCTCCCTGATTAAGGAGAGCGGTTTGCCACTCTGCTTCTTCCTTGTCCAGATCAGATGACATTTCTTGAATTCGACTCACTTCATCAAAAACGACAAGGCCATCTTTTGGTAAATAATCTAGTAAACTTGCAGGCTGATCATAATAATAATCCATATACTTGATCATACCCTGGAAATTTTGCTCATTTTTCAGCTGATCAATTTCATGCGTAATGTTTTCATGCATCGCTTCTTTTACTTTCTGATCTTTCACTTTTTTTAGAGAAGCCTGCAATTCTTTTTGAAGACGCTCTGCCCCTTTTTTATAGTTCTCAGGGAATAACACTACTTCGTCTGCAGGTCCAATTGTAATGCGGTCTGTTTTATTTGCAGATCGTTGAGACTCAATATCAAAAAAACGAATCGAATCTACTTCTGTATCAAATAATTCAATTCGAATTGGACTATTTTCCGTTAACGGATAAATATCAACAATACCGCCTCTAACACTGAACTCGCCTGGTGAAGATACCATTGGCACACGTTCATAGCCCATAGCTACAAAAGTCGAGAGCGTTTCCTCTAGAGGGATATCGTCACCCACAGTAAAGGAGATCTGGCTTTTTTCCCAGATGTCTTTGGGCGGAAGGTATCTTCTAACGCCCGAAATCGGGGCAATAACAATACCATTTTTATTTTTCATCCAATAATTTAAAGCTTCCATTCGTTGCCCTCTTAATTCAGGACTCGCAATGGCAATTTCCGAAGAAATGAGCTCATTCACCGGATATAGGTAAACTTCCTCTTGAGATACAAGCTCACACATATCTTCATAGAGCTTCTGAGCTTGATATAAATTGTGGGTAATAATAAGTTGAGGGCGCTTTGTTTCATGATAGAGAGAGGCCATTAGAAGCATCCGAGCAGAACCAGCTAGCCCTGCAACAAGTTGTTCTTTAAGCCCCTCTTTCACCCCTGTAAAAACGGACTGAAATTCATCGCCCTTACTAAAATATTCTCTTAAGCCTAACATCGGTAAGTTATTCTCCCCTCTCACTATGAAAAGTGCAAGCGTGTCGTACAACGTCTGAAAACACTAGCACCGTTTTACAATTAAAACGATGGAGGTTCATAACGGACGCGTTACAGAAGCTACCCTTCTCTAAATCCTATTTTTCTATAAATCGGTCGGTTCCTTTTTTAACGCAAAAATGCTTTGGACGCACTCCCAAAGCTTCTTACTGAATAAATGTATCAAGCTCATGAAAAGATGGCGTTCGTTCCATGGCTTCATGACAATCTTCACAAATGGCTTTCACTTCAATTGTTCCATCATGATGATAATGAACCATCGCCTGGCGCTCCTTCTCAGTGAGCTGTTGAAATCCTAGTTCGTCTGCTGTGTGGTTTTGTTGTGACAATCTTCCAATCTCCGTTCCACAGTGACGACATACGTAATGAATATCCATAAGAATCCTCCCTGTCCCTTATCTTTTACTAGTATGGACGGGAGAATGAGAGGATATTCAAGCGTTATACTGATTCATCACTTCTGGAAAAGATGATGTTGTCCACGCTTCACAAGCTTTTACTGTCTGTTCGATAGCAAGCTGAATCGGCTCTGCTTCTTCTTTTGAAAAAGGCTTTAACACGTAGTCAATTACCGTCTGGCGTGCTGACCGATCAATCCCGATTCTTACTCTCTTAAATTCCTGAGTATGAAGGTGAGTGATAATCGACTTCATTCCATTGTGTCCGCCAGCGCTACCTTTTTGACGAATTCGCACTTTACCAGTCGGAAGATCCAGATCATCATAAATGACGAGCAAATCCTCCACATCAATATTAAAATACTCCATCAAAGGACGCACTGATTCTCCTGATAAGTTCATAAAGGTTTGAGGTTTCAGAAGATAAACAGATTCTCCATTCACCACTCCTTTACCGTAAATACCTTGAAACTTCTTTTGATCTAACGCAATCCCCATCTCTTTTGCAAGCTGGTCAATTGCCATAAACCCTACATTATGTCTTGTATTATCGAATTTCTTCCCCGGATTACCAAGGCCAACAATTAATTTCAACGGCTGACGCCCTACCTTTCATTGCTTTTCTTCTATCGTATCAAAAAAACGTGTACTTATTCACCTGTAGTCTCTTTATCTTGAAAAAAAGACGTAACCCGTTCGGTTACGTCCCTGAAGTTTATTCGGTTTTTGTTGTTTCGTCTCCAGTTTCTTCTTGCTCTGCTGGTGGCTCTTCTGCCACTTCATCAGCTTCTTCTTCGTCTTCAGCAGGTTCTTCGGTTGGAGGTACGATGGAAGCAATTGGCTCTTCAGCATCCAGAAGGATTTCGTATTTATCACCTTTTGGAAGATCGCCCGCTTGAACAGCGTCACCAATGTTAAGTTCTGAAATATCAACGTCAATGCTGTCTGGGAAGTCATTCGGCTTAGCTTTCACAAGAATTTCATGAAGCATTTGTTGAACAACGCCGCCTTCTTTACTTCCTGCAGCTTCACCCGTTAAGTGAACCGGAACTTCCGCTTCAACTTCCTTGTTAAGGTCAACAGAATAGAAGTCAACGTGAAGTACATGATTTTTAATTGGGTCAACTTGCATGTCATATACCATAACAGGATATGTACCCTGTCCTTCGAAGTTCAATTCAATAACGCCATTTTTTCCGACCTGACGATATACCTTAATGAACTCAAGAGCGTCAACCTGTACCGGTGCGCTTTTGCGGTCTTTACCATAAAGAACGGCTGGAAGACCTTCTTCAGTTTCACGCAGTGTTCTTAGTTCGCTTCTTTTTGTTGTATTACGATCTAATGCTTTCAATGTTGCTGCCATTATTAATCACCTTCCTGATTAGGTTTTACTCTACTATTATGAATACCCATAATCAGGCGGCAATAAACGTATTTCATTTAATCAAATAATTTACTTACCGAAAGCTGCTCATGAACACGGATGATTGCTTCTCCTAGAAGAGGGGCTACAGAAAGCTGTGTGATTTTATCAATTTGCTTCTCATTTGGAAGCGGAATTGTGTTTGTAATAGCAAGTTCTTTAATTTTAGAATCATCAATCCGTTCGATTGCAGGACCTGATAACACAGGGTGCGTACAGCAAGCGAACACTTCTTTTGCTCCATTCTCAATAAGCGCGTTGGCTGCTAGCGTAATCGTACCGGCCGTATCAATGATATCGTCAATAATAATCGCTGTTTTGCCTTCGATGTTACCAACAATATTCATCACTTCAGCCACGTTAGGACGCGGGCGACGTTTATCAATAATCGCAATTGGTGCTTTGAGGCGCTCAGCAAGCTTACGAGCACGGGTTACACCACCGTGGTCTGGTGATACTACGACAATATCCTCAAGATTCTTTTCTTCAAAATGTTTCGCAAGTGTTGGAACACCCATTAACTGGTCCACTGGAATATCAAAGAAACCTTGAATCTGAGATGCGTGTAGATCAAGCGTAATAAGACGAGTAACGCCAGCTACTTCAAGAAGGTTAGCTACCAACTTCGCCGTAATCGGTTCACGAGATCTTGCTTTACGATCCTGACGAGCGTATCCATAATATGGTAGAACAATGTTGATTGTTTTAGCAGAAGCCCTCTTTAATGCGTCAATCATAATAAGAAGCTCCATAATATTTTCATTAACAGGAGCACATGTTGATTGAATTACATACACATCGCAGCCACGGATACTTTCTTCAATGTTAATTTGGATTTCTCCATCACTAAAACGTACAACAGAACATTTACCCATTGGAACACCAATATGTTCTACAATCTCTTCAGCAAGATCAGGATTTGAATTTAAACTAAACACCTTCAAGTTTGGATCTAAATAATTAGCCATCGGCCGGTACCCCTCCATTTATTAATAAGAAAAGCACAATCGTCTTATCTTCTCCTTAAAACTGGAGAAACGTCACAATTTTCATACCTTCTTATCCTTTGAAAAATCAGTTATCCTTCTTTTTTGTTACGTAATCTTCTTTATTCGTTTGACGAGAGCGAGCAATTGATAGAGCCTGTTCAGGAACATCATCCGTAATCGTAGATCCGGCCGCTACAGTGGCGCCTTTTCCAACCGTTACAGGTGCGATCAAATTCACATTACAACCAATGAAAGCTCCATCTTCAACTTTCGTTAAGTACTTTTTCTGACCATCATAATTGACAGTAATGGAACCACAGCCAAGATTCACATCTTTTCCGATTTCAGCATCACCAACATAGCTCAAGTGGGATGCTTTACTCCCATTACCCATAACGGCTTTCTTGACTTCAACGAAGTTTCCGATTTTCACTTCATCACCAATTTGTGAGGCAGGTCGAATATGAGCAAACGGTCCAATATTCACAGCATTTCCTACTTCGCTATCATGAATAACCGATTGTTTCACAACAGTCATACTGCCAACTTTACTATCTTTGATTTCAGTATTGGGTCCGATTTTAGCTTCCTCACCAATGGTCGTTGTGCCACTAATAGTCGTTCCAGGATAAATGACGGTGTCTTGCCCAATCACAGCATCTGGACCAATGTATGTGGCTTCAGGATCAATGAGCGTTACACCGTTACGCATATGTTTCTCGTTAATGCGCTTTTTCATAGCACCTTCTGCTTTAGAAAGCGCTACACGATCGTTTACTCCCATCGTTTCATCAAAATCTTCTGTTTGATAAGCAGCTACAATTTCACCTTGTTTTTGAAGAATTTCAACAACATCCGGTAAATAATATTCTCCTTGAGCATTTTCATTTTTAACTAACTGAAGCGTTTCAAAAAGAGTTTTGTTATCAAAACAGTATGTACCTGTATTTATTTCTGTCACTTGCTGTTCATCGTCATTTGCATCTTTTTGTTCAACAATGCGCTGAACACTTCCATTTCCGTCACGAATAATCCGACCATAACCAAATGGATTGTCAGCGTCAGCCGTTAAGATCGTCGCTTTTGCACCCTTCTCTTCATGATATGTTAAAAGGGCATCCATTGTTTCCTTTGTGATAAGAGGAGTATCCCCACAAACAACAAGCGTTACGCCTTCGTTATTCGCTAGTGTACCTTGAGTCTGCATGACAGCATGCGCCGTTCCTAATTGTTCTTCTTGGAGGACATAATTGACTCGGTTACCAAGCTGATCACGAACTTTCTCAGCACCATGACCGACAACAGTGACAATGTTCTCAAGCTTAAGTTCCTCAAGCTGATCCACAACGTGTTCAACCATAGGCTTCCCACAAACGGGATGCAGTACTTTATAAAGCTTTGATTTCATCCTTGTTCCTTGACCTGCTGCTAATACAACTGCAAATCTATTCATGTATATGGTTCCTCCATCGCATCCTATTTTTCCACTTTGACTATATCTCAAAAACCCCTCATTTTCAAGGAAGTTCCTAAAATCGACGCAACATATGAAGCTGGAAAAGATAGGTTGGTGAACATTTCATTCATAATTCTCCTATCCAGTTGCAAAACCAAAAAAAAGCCCGGTCATTTGACCAGGCTTTTCTCAATCAAGAAGCGCCAGCTTCCTCATAAGCAGCTTCCATTTCACCAACACGATGGTATTCAGCCAAAACAGCTGTTTGAATCTTTTCCCTTGTATTCGAGGAAATTGGATGAGCGATATCGCGAAACTCTCCATCCGGAGTTCTTTTGCTTGGCATCGCTACAAACATGCCGTTATTCCCATCAATAACACGGATATCATGAACGACGAATTCATGATCCATTGTGATGGAAGCGATTGCGCGCATGCGTCCTTCCGTATTCACACGACGTAGGCGAACATCTGTAATTTCCAACTCGAGTGCACCACCTTTTTCCATTAATTAGAGCATATATGCACTATTCAACTTATAGTCAATAATTCCTTCTTCTAAATATAAAAAATGTTATAAAAATTTGATGTTAACCGTTCACAAAATCCATGTTCGACACAAAATGAAGAATTTAAACAATGAATATAAAAAAAGACGCACTCAGTGAATGAGTACGTCTACTTGATTAACCAACTAAGGCAATCACTTCTATTTCAATAAGAGCATCTTTAGGAAGGCGTGCTACTTCAACACAGGATCTTGCTGGCTTGTGTGCATCAAAGTACTCACCATAGATTTCATTAATCGCTCCAAATTGATTCATATCTTTAATATATACGGTGGTTTTTACAACGCGATTGAGTGATGTTCCAGCAGCTTCAAGAACCGCTTTTACATTCGAAAAAACTTGGTGTGTCTGCTCTTCAATTGCCCCATCAACGAACGTACCATCTGCTCGCAATGGAATTTGGCCTGAGCTGTAAAACAGGTTATTAACGATCATCCCCTGTGAATAGGGACCAATGGCTTCTGGTGCTGATTTCGTGTAGACAGTTTTCATTCGTTCTCCACTCCTTCAGTTAATCGCGTAAGAAAATCTTTATAATTGCCTGGTGCTACCTGAATCGAACGCTCTTTCATATCGACTCCACCAAGGTTCATCATTGAGACATACTCTTCAACTAGTCGTTCTTCTCCTTCGCCTTCTGCTTCAACAAGAACGCCAATTCCGGCTACGTCAGCCTGGAACTCTTCAAGGAGATTCACCATTCCTTGTATCGTTCCACCTGCTTTCATGAAATCGTCAACAATTAAAACGTTCGCGCCAGGTTTTAAACTTCTACGAGCAAGCGCCATTGTTTGGATGCGTTTGGATGAGCCGGATACATAGTTGATGCTTACCGTCGATCCTTCTGTTACCTTGCTATCTCGTCTAACGATGACTACCGGTACGTTAAGATGACTAGCCGCCGCATACGCAAGGGGGATTCCTTTCGTTGCAACAGTCATCACGCAATCAATTTTACGATCAGCAAATACAGATGCGAAGAGGCGTCCGACTTGATTCATAATCTCCGGATTACCAAGGATGTCGGTTAAATACAAATATCCTCCCGGAAGAAGGCGGTCAGGGCTTTCTAGAAAATCACACAGCTCTCCAACGACGCGGTCTGCTTCTTCATCGCTAATGAGCGGCATATAGCGAACGCCCCCAGCTGCACCTGGAACCGTCAATAACGAGCCAACACCCTGCTGTTCAAAATTCTCTTTAATAATAACTAAATCTTCGCTAATCGATGATTTAGCTGCGCCATAGCGCTCTGAAAAATAAGTTAGTGAAACTAAGCGGTGTGGATGCTCTAACAAATATCTTGTCATATCCACCAGCCGAGAACTCCGTTTCATCTTCATAGAAGAACCTCCAAAAAATCCGAATAATTACTCATAATATATCACTAATGTACGGATTTATTCAAGGGTTCTTCTCACCTAGCAGTCGAACTGCATAAACTTGACCACAAAAGCCTCGTAATCCATTATAAATTCGCTGCATTCTTGATTCATGACGTGTAAGACCAAAGACAGTTGGCCCACTTCCACTCATAAGGACACCATCCGCCCCTAGACTTTCCATTTTTTCTTTTATTTGACGCACTTCTGGATGGAGTTTTAAGGTCACATCTTCTAAAACATTTCCAAGTAGGTCACAAATGCCTTCATAATTTTTCTCTTCAATCGCCTGCATCATTCCTCTTACATCAGGATGATTCATTTCATTTGTTCGAAGACGACGATATACCTCTGCTGTCGATACCCCTATTGAAGGTTTTGCAAGAATAACCCAGCACGGAGGAGGGGCATCAATCGGTTGTATAATCTCGCCTCTTCCCTTCGCAAGTGCTGTACCCCCATATACGCAAAACGCTACGTCTGAGCCAATCTCAGAACCAATATCAGCAAGTTGATCATAAGTAAGTCCCAATTCCCAAAGTTCATTAAGACCTCTTAACGTTGCGGCCGCATCGCTACTTCCCCCAGCTAGACCAGCAGCTACAGGAATTTGCTTATCAATCTTTATCGCAATTCCTTGCCGAATGTTAAATTTCTTTTTTAATAGGGCTGCCGCTTGAAATGCTAAATTTCTCTGATCATCTGGAACAAAGCCACTGGTGGATTCAATTATTATTTCATTTCGTCTTAGCTCCGTTAACTCAAGACGATCCGCCAGATCCACATTCGTCATAACCATTTCCACTTCATGAAAGCCATCAGGTCGTTTATGAAGCACATCAAGTGCTAAATTGATTTTCGCCGGCGCTTTCACACTCAATTTTTTTCTCATCTCGTTCACCTACATTTTCGTCCTACCGTTCGACATTTTAACTTACTGTGAATTATTGTAACACAACAAGCCTAAAAGAAAGAAACAGATTAAGAGCAGTCCTCGTCACAAAAAAAGAACCCCGGCTATTCACCAGAGTTCTTCAGTCACAGGGTTCAGTGTTTTTGTTGGTTTCCAAGTTGCTCTTCTGCTAGTTGAATGGCACGCTTCACGATGTTACCTGCATCGCGAGCTTTTATTCCACCCCAACCTTCTTTCTGAACCGTATCATAAAAGCCAAGCTCTTTCGCAATTTCTTCTTTCAAGTGATCAGACATAATCCCTCTACGTCTCGCCATGCGAATCAAGCTCCTTTCTATCCTGTGACACACTTAGTGTGAGGATTGAAAGCAAGCTATATACGATGAATATGTAACCAATAAAGGGAATAAATCTTTCTAAAGAAAGCAAAAAAGCAGTTAGACTGATTGCCTTAACCGCTTACTGCCGCTTGTTCTTCATTAAATGTAATTTGTACCGTATCTGTAAGAATATCTGTGTAGCTGTACGACACACGCTCAAATGCGTTGGTGTCCTGATCCAGCTTAACTATGAACACTGCCGGGTAGGTTTCTTCAAGGATGCCTGAACGTTGAATTGTCTTTCTGCGACCTCCGTTTGCCTTTAAGGTCAACCGTTTGCCAACCTGAGATTGTAACGTTTGTTTGATCTCAATAATCGTTTTTGCCATCGGAACCTCCACCTCACTTAGACAAATTATAACATCTTTTGCATCATCTTGTCAAATAAAACTTAAATTATAACAACGAAGCAAAAACAATGTCAATTGTTATTTACTAATGATGTGCATTTTTATTATTTCTTAATTTGTCGAAAAATATGTATTACCGATGAAACCTGTTTGTTTAAAAGAGTTTCCCATAGGAAAAGCACGACGCTTTTTTTAGTTCTAACAAAAAGAAAACGGATGAGTATCGTTCCCATCCGTTCTTTCACTCTGAATAATCCTCATTATCTTTCATCGGCATACCAGTTCGCAGTATCCCTTTTGTTTCAACGCCTCCAAGACCATCTTCACCAGTTAAGGTGTTCCTTAGGGCATCCCAAACGTTCACATGGTCTGTAAATGATGTAAGGGCAATTTTGGAGACAATAAAGACGGGGTCCAGCATGTGAATGTTTATACGTGAAGGCGAGCTTGCGAAATTAGCGCCAGCTCGAATTAATGATTCAAAGTGAGATTGGCATGCTCCCGCGAAAATCACAAGATGATCGAGGTTTGGAAAAACGCTTCTCACTTCTTTCACAGCACGAACAAAATAACGTGAATTGCGATAAGACTGCAGATCTTTCTTTTCACCTTTATGTTTCATATAGGCATCATGTCCTGTAATCACTAGTATATCTGGCCTTACATTGTTAACTAATTTAATAATATTCTCAGGAATTTCACTTTCTTTCATATACAGCCCATAGACCGGTACCCCTAGACGTTTATACATTTCCAGACATTTGCTAAGGTAAAGCGGATCGCCATCGATGTGAAGAATTTTACCTGGAAGTTCAAAAAAACTCGTTTCTTTCTTAAAATGACTGGTAGCCGAATATTCACGCTTCATTCGTAATAGCTGATAATCTTGCCTAAATAAGCGAAATGAATAATCCTCTTTCTCTTTCGACTGCTCTCTCCTCATTTTATGTTCACTCGAGTCAATTAATACAAGATCATCGAATGGGGCATCCGCAATAAGCCTCATATCTTCACCCACAAGTTCTGCTGACTTATTCGACTCATTTAACCTCGTTACTCGAAAGATTAAATCACAGCCATATGAACGTCTGGCAACGATATCTCCTTCTTTCATCGTCATCTCTTCCCTCCACGCCGCTTGACCTTTAAACGAAACGTTGGCTCCTTTTTCTACTATATGAGAACTTTTTGAAAAGATGATTTTTCTAGAATTGATTGCGAATCTCTAGAATGTCTTCGCTGCAGAAATGTAATTGGAAATAAAAAAACACCTGATCAGGTGTTTTTTTACATTAGTCTTTTCTCTTGTAAAATGCATTACTCAATGCCGCAAACTCTTCCATCGAAAGCGTTTCGCCGCGACGTCTTCCATCAATCCCTGTTTCCATCAATACTTCTTCAATCATTGGCTTCTCGTCTTTGCTTAATAAATTATTCTGCAAGTTATTCAATAAGGTCTTTCTTCGTTGACCAAAACTTGCTCGAATCACTTCAAAGAAATAAGCTTCATCTAATAAGTCAACAGGGGGCTCATCACGCAATTCTAAATGCAGAACCGCTGAATCAACATTTGGTTTAGGGACAAAAACTGTTTTTGGTACAGTTAAAGCTGTTTTTGCTACTGCATGATACTGTATAGCCAGCGAAAGTGATCCATACTCCTTCGATCCAGGTTTGGCAGCTATACGCTCAGCTACTTCTTTTTGAATCATAACGACAATCCCACGAACCGGGAGCTTCTCTTCTAATAACTTCATCAGAATAGGAGTTGTCACATAGTAAGGTAGGTTGGCAACCACCATTAAATCCTGACCCTCTTCAAATTCTTCGGCAATCACTTGATGAACATCTGCTTCTAACACATCACTATGACGAATATGAACGTGTGGATAAGGGGACAGCGTATCATCCAGGATTGGGAGAAGGCGCTGGTCTATTTCAAAGGCGACTACCTTCTTCGCTTGTTTCGCAAGTTTCTCTGTTAATGCACCAATTCCAGGACCAATTTCAATGGCACCGGATTCAGGCGTTAGGCCAGCCTGATCGACAATTTTAGTTAGCACATTTGAATCGATAAGAAAGTTTTGGCCAAGGCTTTTCTTAAAAGTAAATCCATATTTCGCTAATATTTCTTTTGTTCTAACGGGTGTGGATATTTCTTTATTCATTTCTCTTCCTCCTGTAACACTTCTTCGAGTGCCTGACGAAACTCTTCTTTTGATATTTGAAACATTTGGAGTCGCTTGAACAGCTGTTTTCCATTCATGTAACCCATCTGCAACCGCTCACCAAGGGCTTTTCTTCTCTCCTTAGCACGATCCCCGACCACTAGTCCTGCAGCGATGAGATCTTCCCATTCAATTAATACATCTGGTGTTTCAAACTCTTCTCTAACGGAGAGAATGGCTTCCTGAATATCTTGTATAGAAGCATGCTCAATTCCAACCTTTTTCCCATTTGAAGAAATCGCAAGCTTTTTATTCAGGAAAGCATGCTTACATGAAGGAAGACGTTCGCTTATGATCTGTCTTATACGCGTCCCAGGGTAGTCAGGGTCTGTAAACACGATAACGCCCCTTCTCTTCCAAGCCAGCTCAATTCGTTTGAGCGTTTCTTCACTAATTTCTGATCCATTTGTTTCAAGCGTATCAGCATCTACAGCTCGCTTCACAGCCAGTGTATCGTTCTTACCCTCTACGATAATAACTTCTTTTACTTTCACTCTGTTTCCTCCATAAGACGTAACCGAATCTATTTATAACGCTTTAATTTTTTTTAGGTTTCCTCATTAAACTTTTCTTTATCATACAAAAAACACAGAGAGAGATTTGCCTCACTCTGTGTTAATAGCATATCATAGATCGATCACTAGTCGAGAATCGTTATTTGAACGGTCTTATTTCCCCAAGCATAAGCCGCTGACTTCGAGGAGAAAAAGACGTCAATTTTGTTGCCTTTGATTGCTCCACCGGTATCCGCAGCAATCGCCGTTCCATATCCCTCAACGAACACTTTTGAGCCAAGTGGAATAACGCTTGGATCCACTGCAATTACTTTCGCGTTAGGATTGGATTTTAAATTAAACCCAGTCGACGTAATCCCTGAACAACCTGAACAATTTGCTGTATATGCTGTTGTTGATACGTTTAAGACTTTACCAGACGGTTCACTTTTAGGTTTTGACTCGGTTTTCTTTGTTTCAGTTGCAGATTTGCTAGACTTTGTTGATTTAGAAGGCTTCGAAGGCTCACTACTTGTTTTGACAGCCGTTTGGGTAATCACTTGTGTTCCAACTGCAACGATTTCGTCTCTGCTTTCCTTCACTACATCGGTTTTCACAAGCTCACGAGAAACCTCTTTACCATTTTCTAAAACAACTTCGTAATGTTTCTCCTGCTTGCCTTCTTCTCCACCTTCTAACACTTTCTCTGTGCCTTTTTGCATCGATTTATCGTTTTTCCTAATTGTTGCATAGTCAATAGGTTCTTCCACTACATCGGTGACCTTTTCCACTCGAATCACGTTAATTTTCGAGTTCGCTTTCACGTCCTCATCTTTGCCTGGTTCTACGCGATCAAGTTCTCCAAGTTGAATGTTCTGCTGTTCTAAAAAGCCAGCGACCGTAGTCGAAGTTGTCCAAAGATCTTTCTTCTTTCCACCGTCAGTTACAGCGACTTTAAAAGCCTCATCGACGGTGATTGTCATATTTTCTTTCAATTTATCATCGAGTGAAACAGACATTTCATCATGCTCACCTAGTTCAATACGCTGATCTTCCAGAAAGTCTTCTACTGTATCTTCTGTCGACCATACCTTTTTGTCATTGCCATTAACCGATAATGTCACTTGAGTAGCAGGTTTCCATTCAATCACGTCGCCAGCATTCAACTCTGCTGATAAATCGTGACTTAAATAATCATGTGCATTTGGACTCAAATCTTCATCACTTAATAACTCCGCAACTGTATCTGCATGTGTATCTACTAACTTCTCTTCCCCATCAAGGACAAGTGTTACCGAAGCTTTTGTAGTTTCAAACACGATAAAGCCGGAGACTAAACCCAGTACAATTACACTTAAGCAAATCATGAATACGTTCTTTCCGCCTTTAAGACGAGTAAAAAAGTTTTCCATGTTCGATTTCATTGTCATAGATCCTCCTTGAACCGACTGTGTTTCTTAAAGAAAAGCTTCTCACTTATCCCTTTTGCAAGATTAGTAGATAGACGATCTACTATATCTTTAATAGGGAAGATGTTTTTTCAAAAAAGCTTAAGATCAATTCTTTTTAACGACAACGGTTTTGATTAGCGATTAATACCGAAAAGGTTCATCGCATTTTCAGATGTTCTTTTTGCTAAATCTTCGTAGTCCATTTCCTTCAATTCTGCAATTTGCTCCGCGATTAGTTTCACGTACGCAGGTTCATTTCGCTTACCACGGTTTGGATGTGGTGCAAGGAAAGGGCAATCTGTTTCAATTAGCAAACGGTCGATCGGTATTTCTTTCGCAACTTCTTTAGGTAGTTTCGCATTCTTAAATGTCACTGGTCCTCCAAGAGAAATGTAGAAATTCATGTCAAGACACTCGTTTGCCTCTTCTACACCTCCAGCGAAACAGTGCATAATACCGCCTACCTCTGCTGCGTTTTCTTCCTTCAATACATCAATGACATCTCTCGTCGCTTCACGATTATGTATGATGATCGGTAAATTCACTCTTTTCGCAAGCGCGATTTGCTTACGAAAAACGTCTTTTTGTATGTCATGAGGTGATTTGTCCCAGTGATAATCAAGTCCCATCTCACCAATGGCTACTACTTTTGGGTGACCAGCAAGTTCTTCAATCCACTCGAGGTCTTCCTCTTTCATGTCAATGGCGTCAACAGGATGCCAGCCTACAGCTGCATAAAGGAAATCATACTTCTCAACAAGTGCCATGGCCTGTGTAATCGTTTCACGATCAAAACCAACGACAATCATCTTGCTCACTCCTGCTGCCTGAGCGCGTTCGATCACTTCTTGCTGATCTTCGGAAAATTGTTCAACATTCAAATGGGTGTGCGTGTCGAATAACATGTCAAAACTCCTTCTCCGCTCTAGTACGATGCTAGTGTACCAAACGTCCTAGTTTTTTTCTAAGTCTAAACAGTTTCATTTCAATTACATTTTGTTTACAACGAACACAAAATAAGTTAGAATATTCTGTATATTAAAGTGTTTTTAGCTTTCTTAACCCTTTTATTATTACGTAATACATGGACAGGTACTCACAAATGCGCCGTTTATTTACAGGGATATTTTGTGAGATAGAAAGTAAAAAAGACCCGATCTGTTAAGACCGAGTCTTGAGAGATTATTTAATTTGAGTTCCATTCGGCAAGCTTTCGGCAATGGTCGACAATTTCAATTCTCCATCGTGTTCACCTGCTAGAATCATGCCTTCAGATAATTCTCCCCTAAGCGTTACTGGCTTAAGATTGGATACACATACGACCTTTTTGCCGATGAGATCCTCTGCTTTATAATGTTTTGCGATCCCTGATACAACCTGTCTTGTTTCATAACCGAGATCTAGCTTCAATTTCAGAAGCTTATTTGCTTTTTTAACCGGTTCT
This sequence comes from Guptibacillus hwajinpoensis, assembly GCF_020524165.1. GTDB lineage: Bacteria > Bacillota > Bacilli > Bacillales > Guptibacillaceae > Guptibacillus > Guptibacillus hwajinpoensis_D. Next base: position 9,935 of record NZ_JAIVKU010000010.1, on the reverse strand, counting down.
ACTTCAAGTACTTGAGCTACTCTTAAATCTACTTTTGTAAAGTCATCAATTGTAATTTCATCTAAATCTGGTTTTTCCACTGCTGGTGCTTCTTTCACAACATTGCCACCCATCTGTTCGACGATATAAGCAACCTCTTCCTCCCGATCAAGTCGTGGGAAAAGTGGTGCATCCTTTTGAACAGTTGTGCCACCAAAGCCTTGTTTGAATCCTAATGAATCCCAATTTGTTCGCTCACCTTCTGCAATCCCTAATTGAGCCCAAATCTTTTTAGGCGTTTGAGTTAAGAACGGCTGCAACAGAATACCAACTTGTCTTAACGATTCAGCAAGATGAACCATTACCGCTCCAAGCTGCTCTTTATTCGTCTCATCTTTCGCGAGAATCCATGGTTCTGTTTCATCAATGTACTTGTTCGTACGACTAATAAGCTGCCAAATGGATGCGAGTGCTACTGAAAACTCCATGTTTTCAAGAGAGCTTTCTACTTTTGAAATGGTGGAATTCACCATATCAACAAGTGTATTGTCAAATGCAGTAACAGAACCCTGATAAACAGGCACTTCACCGTCAAAGTATTTCGCAATCATAGCTACTGTTCGATTTAACAAGTTACCAAGATCGTTTGCTAAGTCGTGGTTAATTCGTTCAACAAAGCTCTCTGGTGTAAAGACCCCATCGGAACCAAACGGTACTTCACGTAGTAAGTAATAGCGCAAAGCATCCAGACCATAACGATCTATTAATGTTACCGGATCAACGACGTTACCTTTTGATTTCGACATTTTTCCATCTTTCATTAATAACCAACCATGGGCAAAAACTTTCTTAGGAAGTGGAAGATCAAGTGACATTAACATAATTGGCCAGTAAATCGTATGGAAACGTACGATTTCTTTTCCAACAAGGTGGACATCTGCAGGCCAGAACTTATTATATAGTTGATCATTTTCAGTTCCATACCCCAGGGAGGTGATGTAATTGGATAATGCATCAATCCATACGTAAATGACATGTTTAGGATCGCCAGGTACTTTAACGCCCCAGTCGAAAGAAGTTCGCGATACAGCAAGATCTTCAAGACCAGGCTTAATGAAGTTGTTAATCATTTCATTCTTTCTAGATTCCGGTTGGATAAATTCAGGATTATCTTCGTAGAATTTCAGTAGACGATCCGCGTATTTACCCATTTTAAAGAAGTAAGACTCTTCCTTTACTTTTTCTACTTCTCGTCCACAGTCGGGGCATTTGCCATCAACTAACTGCCGTTCAGTAAAGAAAGACTCGCACTGAGTACAATACCATCCTTCGTACTGGTCAAGATAGATATCGCCTTTCTCGTACATCTTTTGAAAAATTGTTTCCACAATCTCTTCGTGTCGCTTCTCTGTTGTGCGGATAAAATCATCGTAACTAATGTCTAATTTATCCCACAAGTCTTTAATACCCGCAACGATATCATCAACATATTGTTGAGGGGTAACGCCTTGTTCCTGTGCTTTCTTTTGGATTTTTTGTCCATGCTCATCCGTTCCAGTTAAGTATTGAACTTCAAATCCTCTTAATCGCTTGTAACGAGCCATTGCATCGCCAGCTACTGTTGTGTAGGCGTGGCCAATGTGCAATTTACCGCTAGGATAATAGATCGGTGTTGTAATATAAAACGTCTTGTCACCCATGTTGCTTCCTCCTTGATTAAAACAGTTATAAGTGGAACGTCATGATCCTTTTTAAGAAATAATGAATTCCCCACCTTAACGTCAAACTGGACTCACGTTTTGAGATGGGGCTACTAGATAAAAAGCTCCCGTCCCACCTTGGACGAGAACGTTAGCAACCTTTAACTACAGCCCGCAATAGCGTACCGCTATGTACATTAAGCACAATTCTTCTTCATCAAAATATAACTAATTTAAGGAATAATTGCAAGGAAGCGAGGCTTAAATCCCTTTTACCTACACAAATTTACAATTCTTGTCGAAGGATTTACAAGAAAATTGTCGAATTATTAATATAGGCAAGTCAGGTTTTGGCAATTTCATAGTACTATCAATCCCTTAACGGACCTTTTTTCAGGAAATATTTACCCATTTAAAAGGATTGACGCTAATGGGAAACACTGGTATTATATAGAACATAAATAGAGAAATTTGTCGAATCCTGACGTAATTAATAAAAAATTGGGAATAGGGGAGTATAAAACATGAAATCTACTGGTATTGTACGTAAAGTTGACGAGCTTGGCCGTGTTGTTATTCCGATCGAACTACGCCGTACTCTTGGCATCGCAGAAAAGGACGCTCTTGAAATCTACGTTGACGACGAGCGTATCATTCTTAAAAAGTATAAGCCTAACATGACTTGCCAGGTAACTGGTGAAGTATCCGATGACAATTTAGCAATCGGTAACGGGAAGCTTATCCTTAGCAAAGAAGGCGCAGAACAAGTATTGGAAGAAATTCAAAAAGCTCTTGCAAAATAATGATCAAATAGAAAAGCTCCTGCCTGCGGCAGGAGCTTTTTTTCGACATCGTTATTCGACATGATACGCTTGATACACATCTCTTTTGGGAAGCTCTCTTTCTAAAGACACTTGTTTAATTGCATCCTTGCTTTTCATGCCTTCATTAACATAGTGCTCCACGTGTTCTTGTAATGAAAAATTTGTCCACCACTGTTCTTCATCCCTGGTCTCTTCTTCAGTACCACCTTGAATGATGATACAGAATTCGCCTCGAATCTCTGACTGCTCACACCAGATAAGGACTTCTTCTACTGTTCCGCGAATAAACTCTTCATATCGCTTCGTTAATTCTCTTGCTATAACAATCTCTCTGTTGCCAAGTACTTCTAGAATGGCTTTCATCATTTCCTTTAAGCGATGAGGAGCTTCATAGAACATAATTGGTGAAGGAATACTTCTTAATTGAGATAGTTCTTTCTTCCGCTCTTTTTTCTGTCGTGAAAGGAAACCATAATAATAGAAATGCTGTGTCGGTAAGCCTGATGCAACGAGTGCAGTAATGGCAGCATTTGCACCCGGTAATGGGATAACAGAAATATTTTCAGCGAGACAAGATGATACAATTTCATATCCTGGGTCGGAAATAGCCGGCATCCCAGCATCACTAATAAGAGCAATGGATTGCCCTTCTCTTAACCGCTCCAGTAACTTAAAACCACTCGACTCTTTATTGTGTTCATGATAGCTAATTAACTTTGTTTCAATATCGAAGTGATTGGTCAATTTTTTTGATTGTCTCGTATCTTCTGCAGCAATAAGATCAACATCTTTTAACGTTTGAATCGCTCGAAAAGTCATATCATTTAAATTGCCGATTGGGGTCGGGACGAGATAAAGTTTTCCTGTCTCGCTCTCTTTGTAACTCTGTTGACTCCACATGATTTTGCCTCTCTTCTTTAATAATCTTTTCTTTTTTTTCGCGCGACAATTGTTTGATTTGATATTCTACTTGCATCGCTTCACGCTTCGTCTCGAAGGCAACCTGGTAGACGAGAGTCAGTGGCCCTCTTCCCCTTGTATATTTAGCTCCTTTTCCACATTCATGTTGTGCTAACCGTTGAGCTATATCCGTCGTATAACCAGTATAATAGCTTCCATCTCCACACTCCAATATATACACGAAGTGATTAGAGTTCTTCATATACGCTGCTCATTTCATCGGTGTATTGATTATCGTTTCGATAAACAATGAAGGGTGGCAACACTTTTAAATCAGGTTTTCCATCTTTTATACCTTCTATCAAAAGCGTGTTGGCTTCTTTACCAGCTTTCGGATAAACAAGCTGCATTCTTTTTGGTTCGATTCGATACTTTCGCATCAACGTCATAATATCCAGTAATCTTTCAGGACGATGGACAAGGGATACCTTTCCGCCCTGCTTAACTAATCGACTACACGATTGAATAACATCTTCAAGAGTACACATCACTTCATGACGAGCAATCGTAAGGTGCTCATTTAAGTTACGCTGCTCATTTCGCTGACTTTTAAAATAAGGGGGATTGCACGTGACAGCATCATATGATTCCTGTTTAATTGTTAAAGGTAATTCTCGAATATCCGCATGATGAAGTGTTAATTGATCACCAAGTTGATTTAATTCAATACTTCTTTGTCCCATATTAAAAAGACGATCTTGTATTTCTACCCCTTCAATTGGCACTTCACTTCGACGTGAGAGCAATAATGGAATAATCCCGTTTCCTGTGCATAGATCAATCATTTTTCCGCGCTTAATTGGAATCCAAGCAAACCTCGCTAGTAAGATTGCATCTAAGGAAAAGGAAAAAACGGTTGGACTTTGAATAATACTTAGTTCATTTTCAATGATGTAATCAATTCGTTCATCACCGTTTAATTGCATGATACTGTGCTCCTATCTGTATCAATTGGTTATCATATCATTATAAAGTGTAAAAAAGGTCTTTCCATTTGCGGAAAGACCGGATCACTACTTCTTATTTAAGAACGACAGGCAGAAGAGACAATCTCCTTCTGTCCGAATACTACCATAGTGGAGATTGCAAATATGAAAACCTTCCTGGTACAACCTGGCAAGGTTATCATAACCTTCTCCAACTTCTGGTTTACCACGCTTCTTCTTGCCAGATGAATGACTCTTCGGCTCTGAAGTTTGTTCTAACCGCTCTCGCAAGTGGTGATTCTCAATTTCGAGATGGTGATTTTCTTCCAGAAGTCCTGCAAGATGTTCTTTTAGTTCGCCTAATTGTTTGTATAAGTCACCAATCTGTTCTTCCATTGAGCTTACACGTGAAAAAACTTCTTTTTTCTCCACTTCCGTTCCACCTCAATCAATCTGTGGCTTGCGTAGATACTGCGCCGTCTTGTATTAATTCATCAAGCGTATATTCTGTCACGCGGTTAAGTTCGAACAATTCGACCTGAACAAGACGCTCCAATATATTCAACCCAACAACTTTCCCTTTGCCCTGTCCGGTATGGATCGTCTTCCCAACGTCTGGAAGCTCTTTCTTACCGGATTCATAAGCATCGTTTTCATACTTCAAGCAGCACATTAACCTGCCGCATAATCCAGATATTTTAGCAGGATTTAATGAAAGGTTTTGATCTTTCGCCATCTTAATCGAAACAGGTTCAAAATCGCCTAGCCACGTTGAACAACAAAGCATCCTGCCACAAGGTCCAATACCGCCAAGCATTTTCGCTTCATCGCGTACTCCAATTTGACGAAGCTCAATTCTTGTCCGAAAAATGGATGCGAGCCCTTTCACAAGTTCGCGAAAATCTACTCTTCCATCTGCTGTAAAATAAAAAATGATTTTATTTCGATCAAATGTATATTCAACATCAACAAGCTTCATATCAAGCTTGTACTCTTCAATTTTAGAAACGCATACATCAAAGGCTTCTTCAGCCGCATGTTTATTATCTTCTACCGCAAGACGATCTTTCTCATCCGCTATACGAATTACTTTCTTAAGAGGAAGAACAATATCTTCTTCATCAACTTGCTTGTTAGCTAAAACAACTTTCCCAAATTCAACCCCTCTTGCAGTCTCCACGATAACAAATTCCTTGTCGGACACCTGGAGGCTACTCGGATCAAAGTAATAGATCTTCCCCGCTTTTTTAAAGCGAACGCCAACTACTTCATACACAAACTTATCCCTCCCGTAACCTGAGCACTAGCTGTTCCATCACAAACTGCGGGTTTGTGTTTGCACTCAGACGTCTTTTGGCATCGAGTATCGCCATCATATGCTGACTTATCTTCTTTCTTCCGAATTGAAGGGCATAACGTTCGAGCTTATCCTTCTGATCTGCATAGACAATTCGATTATCCTGCAGTTGTATCTTCATTAAATCCTTATACCAAAAAAGCATAAGATTAAGGCCCATATCCTGCTGCGTTTTTTCCTTAAAATGTGCTAGCCATTTGTCATGGATCGTTAGGAAAACCTGATGAGGTCTTTCCTTCAACTCTTCAGTCAATTGTATCACTATCGCTCTTGCCTGTGCAAACCACTCATCAAGCGCAAGCTCCTTTGCTGCGCGCTGATCATTCGTTAGCTGAGCAGCTGTTTTAGCAAGGTATGACGCCACCCCTTCGTTTATAAGTGCTTCTTCTACTCCACTTGTTGAAAGAGGTTGAAAGGTGATCACCTGACATCTTGAATAAATCGTCGAAAGAATATGTTGCTTTTGTTCTGTTAATAATATGGCCATCGTCATTTGCCCTGGCTCTTCTAGAAATTTAAGTAAACTATTTGCGGCCTGAGTGGTCATACGATCAGAATGATTCAAGATATATACTTTTTTACGAGACTCAACTCCAAGGTAGGAGAATTCCTTTTGTAGTTTTCTTATTTGGTCAATTTTGATCGATTGTCCCTCGGGTTCGATAAGATGGAGATCCGGGTGGTTACCTGAATCAATTCGTTTACAGTCTTTACACTGTTGGCACGGATCCATTCCTGTTCGCTCCTGGCAAAAATAAGTTTTCGCCATATGAACGGCGATGTCTTTTTTTCCAGTCCCTGCTCCACCATCAAATAAGTAAGCGTGAGACAGACGTTCTTTTTTAAAACTGTTGGTGACCATCCTAACGACTGTAGGCTGGCGCTCTTTTAATTCAATCCAATCTGTCATTTCTATCCCTCATCCTACTAGTTTAAAAATGATGGAAAGCCTCTACAGGAAGAACAAACACCGTTGCTCCCCCTACCGACACCTCAACAGGATAAGGGACATAAGAATCCGCATTGCCTCCCATTGGCGATACCGGTGCTACCATCTGCTCTCTGCTCTGGCAATTGTCTTTAATAATATCAAGAAGCTTTTGTACACGATGATCTTCTGTACCAATTAAGAATGTTGTATTTCCAGCACGTAAAAATCCACCCGTCGTCGCAAGTTTGGTTGCCTGAAAATTATAGTCGACCAGGGCATTGGATAAGCGATTGCTATCTTTATCCTGCACGACAGCCATAACTAACTTCATAATTATCCTCCCCGGGGCGCATAAACCCGTTTATTCGTTATTAGTAGAATAGTTATCCCAAAGGTCTTTAAAATCCTCTATTATTGCTGAAAAAATCTCATCAACTTTTTTCTCACCATTGATTAAATGAATTCGTTCATTATTTTCTTTATATAATTCTAAAAAGGCTTCCCTTACCTTTTCGTGATAAGCCGTGCCTTTCTGTTCAATTCGATCCAATTGGTTCCGAGCGATCATTCTTTCTTTTCCTACGGAAACAGGAAGATCAATCATATAGCTTCTATCTGGCGTAAGACCTCCTGTTGCAAAGTCATTAATCACCTTTACAGTTTCAACATCTAATCCTAAGCCCACTCCTTGATAAGCAATCGATGCATCAACAAAGCGATCACAAATGACAAGGTACCCTTCATTTAATGCCGGGATGATCTTCTCTCTTACGTGCTGTGCACGCGATGAAGCATAAAGAAGAACCTCTGTTTCATCCACCATCTCTTTATGCTCCGGATTTAAAATAAGCGATCGAATTTGGTCGCTGATCGCAGTACCCCCTGGTTCCCTTGTATGAATATATTGAATACCTTCTTCATTTAAATAATCGGCTAATTTCTGAACCTGGGTCGATTTCCCCGCCCCATCCGGTCCTTCAAATGTGATAAATAATCCTTTCAATGCTCTACTCCTCTTCTATTGCAATCTCAATCATCTCATCATTTATTCCCTGTATATGTCCCCCAGAAAGCAGAATCGATTCTAAACGTTTTACCTTCTCTAATGGAATTCGTTCACCCGGTAGCACAACAGGAATCCCTGGGGGATATGGAATCAAACCTCTTGCAGCTATCATGTCAGTGGCCTCCGTTAGCTTAACCCTCTTTGTATTCATCGTCTCCAATTTCGCAAAGGAATAAGCAGGAGAAGTCATATCTTCATGATCCACTTCATATAGAATTTTATTAAAATTGACTTCATTTCTATAAAGAGCAATCTTTTTAAATGCCTGTAGCGTTCGCGTATAAACCTCTTCATTAAAAGCAATTGGGCAAACGAGTAAGACGTTTAACGGGTCACTTAGCTCCACAAATATACCTTCATTCTCAAGCTTCTTTGCTAACTCATATCCTGATAGCCCAGCTAGCTGAACCGTTATTTTGAGCGGATCAAGGTGATGATACGCACGACTTACATCTCCAATAACTTTTATACCAGGAACTTCACTCAATCGTTTCTTAAACTGACGAATCTCTTCTAAAATTTGACCTAGCTGCTGATCTGTAAGAGAAGAGAGGTAGTGTCTTGCTAAATCGAGGGAAGCCATAATTGGATAAGACGGACTACTTGATTGAAAGACTTGTAAATAGTCATCTATTGCACTCTTAAGATCTTCATTCCCTAGATGCAAGTAAGCGCCCATTGTCATAGCGGGAAGTGTTTTATGAGCAGATTGAACAACGACATCTGCTCCTTGCTTTAAAGCACTCTCAGGGAAAAAACGCTCTCTTATAAAATGCGCCCCGTGCGCTTCATCAACCAGTACCGCCACTCCGTGCTGATGTGCGTAATCGATAATTGGCCTTAAGTCCAAAGTCATTCCATAATAATTGGGATTTGTCAGAACAACTGCTTTGATATTGCTATATCTCGAAAGTGCTCGATTGATAAGTTCAATCGAAACTCCAGTTGGTACCTGGCTTTCTTCATCAATAAATGGAGTAAGAAACACAGGTTGTGCTTTCGCTAAGCGAAGTCCATTCAAAATCGATTTGTGACAATTTTTCTGAACGAGAACACCATCTCCTTCAGAACAAACTGCCATTAACATCGCAAGATTACCAGCTGTGGAACCACCGACCAAGAAGCGAGTTTCAACACTTCCATAGAGATCTGCTGTCAGCCGTTCTGCCTCTTTAATGGGACCTTCTGCATGATGAAGGTCATCTAGTCCCGGAAGCTCTGTTGCATCTATTCTCAATAATTTTTTATACAAATGATCGGCACGTTTATAAGAAGAAAAAACCGTTCCATTCTTATGCCCTGGAACATGAAAAGAAAAAGGGTTCTGATCCTTCCACACGGTCAGAGCCTCATATAATGGTGCTTGATCTATTTTGCTCATTAAACCCACTTCTATCTATCGAAGATTCATTTACGTATACTCGTATTCTATCATTTTCTAGACTATCGGAGAAGTAAAGGGGGTAAGCTAATTCGTTTAACTATTCCTTTTTAGAACATGTAAAAAAGCAGGTAGCTTATGGAGCAGCTATCTGCCTATGCTAATCGACTTAGTCGTAGTTTGCGTAATTTTTCAAGATAAAATTGATAGTTCTCATGACTTGTATCTGTTTGTATCACCTTGCGTTCACATTCATAACAGATAAAACGTTCACAAATATGGATACCTTTGAAACTATGCTCCTCGCAAACAAGACAACACTCACTAAAGATCTCCTTGATTGCCTTCTCCATCTTCCCACCTCCATGGTAAAAGCATTGCCCAATTATAGTGGATCTATACCAGTTTCATTCAATTCAAGCTGACTTTTCGCTTCTTTCTAAGGATATGTGCCTCTAACTTATCCCGTGTCTGTGATTTACGAAAAGAAAGAGAAATTTTATAGGAATAGATATTGAAGCTGAGGGATTCGTGAGAAGGTATGAGGAGTATTCCGCGAAAGATGAATTTATTCCGCGCTTTTCATGACTAATTCCGCGAACGCGCTAAATGAGGGCTTTCAGCTAGTAAAACCGCATCCGTAAAACCATACAAAAAAGGCGAGAAACCGTTTGGTCTCTCGCCTTTCTTCTTTGCCCAGCGACGTCCTACTCTTGCAGGGGGAGATCCCCCAACTACCATCGGCGCTGAAGAGCTTAACTTCCGTGTTCGGCATGGGAACGGGTGTGACCTCTTCGCCATCGTCACTAGA
>NZ_JAIVKU010000009.1 GCF_020524165.1 Guptibacillus hwajinpoensis | reverse complement strand
TCTAGTGACGATGGCGAAGAGGTCACACCCGTTCCCATGCCGAACACGGAAGTTAAGCTCTTCAGCGCCGATGGTAGTTGGGGGATCTCCCCCTGCAAGAGTAGGACGTCGCTGGGCAACGAAGAAAGGCGAGAGACCAAACGGTTTCTCGCCTTTTTTGTATGGTTTTACGGATGGTTTTTAACTAGCTGAAAACCATCCTTTAGCACGTTCGCGGAATTAATCTCGAATTCGCGAAATAATATTGAATTTAGCGGAATTATCTCAAATATCGCGGAAAAAACGCTCCTTTTTCTTAAATTCACACAATCCTCTCTCAATCTCTATCATATGGTAAAAGAAAATTGCTAGTGGTACATATCTTAGAGAGAATTTCATACCCTTTGCCAGCGTCTGTCTACCTAATAAAAAGAAAAAACTTAATACGATCCCTACTAAGAAATTAACTTAGGTCTCTACTTCTTCAAAAGAAAGATTAGAGATTTATTCAAAAGGGTACAAACTCTAAACGTGCTCCTACTATCCTTGGTGTAGTAAAGTGGTTCACTCCTACCACATAGTTAACATCGTGACATATTCCTTCTCTTAACTTAAATCGTGAAAACTATAAAAATAAGCGTCTTGAATTTCGCATAAATGGAAAAGCTTAAAAGAGAAAGTGTCTGATAGGCCTGTTGCTTTGCAATCCAACTTAAACGCGTTATAATATAGTCAACGTCAAATATAGTCAAAGTCAATATGGGGACGGAGAGGAGGGAACTCTGTGAGGAATGTTTCCGATATTATTGAAGCATATTTAAAGAAAATTTTAATGGTTGATGGAAGGGATGCTGTTGAGATAAAACGAAGTGAAATAGCAGATAAATTTCAATGCGTTCCCTCGCAAATTAATTATGTCATTAATACTCGCTTTACGATTGAAAAAGGGTATATTGTGGAAAGTAAAAGAGGTGGAGGCGGATATATAAGAATTGTTAAAGTGAAGCCTGAAACCCACGCTGATTTAATTGATGAAATGCTCCAGATCGTCAAAAATCAAGTTCCACAAGTAGTGTCAGAAAATATTATTCTTCGTTTGCTTGAAGAAGAGGTTATTTCAGAACGAGAAGCGAAGTTAATGTTAAGCGTATTAGATCGTACAGTGATTACAATAGAGTTGCCATTAAGAGATCATTTGCGTGCAAATATGTTACGCGCAATGCTTACTGCTTTAAAGTATAAATAAAATCACTATGATAAGGGTAGATAAGGAGGGTTGCCCTATGACTTGTCAGGAATGTGGTGAGCGCCCTGCTACGCTTCATTTCACTAAAATAATTAATGGTGAAAAAACAGAAACTCATATTTGTGAAAAGTGTGCAAAAGAAAAAGGTGAGGTTGAGCCAGGCACTAACCATTTTTCTATCCATAACTTATTATCGGGATTACTAAATTTTGAAACCCCTATTGGTGAGAGTCCAGCACAGTCTTATTATAAGCCCGAGATTAGCCACTGTCCTAAATGTGGATTAACTTATCAGCAATTCACGAAAATTGGTCGATTTGGTTGTTCCGAGTGTTATAAAACTTTTTCCGATAAACTCGATCCTATACTTAAAAAAGTTCATGGCGGCAATACTGTTCACTCAGGTAAAATCCCTAAAAGGGCTGGAGCAGCTATAGAAATAGAGCGCAAAGTTCAAAATTTAAGAAGCAAGATGAAAGAATATATTGAGCATGAGGAATTCGAAAAAGCTGCAGAAACAAGAGATTTGATTCGTACCCTTGAAGACAAAAGTTCATCGGAGGGGGGAGAATAATGTCACTTCAGCATTTTATCAGTGAGGCTGTAAGCCCATGGATGAAAAACGAAGGTCCTGACTCAGATATTGTGATGAGTAGCCGTGTAAGGTTTGCTCGTAATTTAAAGAATTACGTGTTCCCAATCCTTTCTAATCGTGAACATAACTTAGAGGTGATTGAAGAAGTAAGAAGTCAATTTACCGACGTACCAGACGATCAGGTAGGGCAGCTAGAGTTAATCGAAATGGATGATTTAAAGCCTATCGAGAAACGGGTACTTGTAGAAAAGCATCTTATTAGTCCTAACCTTATCGAACATTCCAAAAATGGAGCTGTACTATTGAGTGAGAACGAAACGGTTAGCATCATGATTAATGAAGAAGATCATTTTCGTATTCAGTGCCTAGTAGCCGGATTTGAACTTAAAAAAGCATTGTCGCTAGCAAATTCTCTTGATAATTGGATCGAAGAAAAAGTGGATTATGCTTTCGATGAAAGAAAAGGGTATTTAACTAGTTGTCCGACGAATGTAGGAACTGGGATGCGGGCATCAGTAATGTTACATCTTCCTGCTCTTGTATTAACACAGCAGTTAAATCATATTATTCCAGCTATTAATCAGCTGGGACTCGTTGTAAGAGGAAGCTATGGTGAGGGAAGCGAAGCCTTAGGTAATATCTTTCAAATATCAAATCAAATTACACTTGGTAAGACTGAAGATGATATTATTGAAGATTTGCAAGGTGTGGTCAGGCAAGTTATTGAAAAGGAAAGAGCTGCTAGACGTGCCCTTCTTGATAACTCTAGAATTGAATTGGAAGATCGCATCTATCGAGCACTTGGTGTTTTGCAAAATAGTAGAATCATTCAATCAAAAGAGGCGGCTAAATGTTTATCAGACGTAAGACTTGGTATTGATTTAGGTCTTGTAAAAGGATTGTCTAAATCGATCTTAAATGAATTGCTGATTCTTACTCAACCAGGGTTCTTACAACAATATGCCGGGGCGAGTCTTACCCCTACAGAGCGAGATATTAAACGAGCTACTTTAATTAGAGAACGACTTGAACTTGAAGATCAACTAACGAAGAATGTGGAGGGTGATGAACAATGATGTTTGGACGATTTACAGAACGTGCCCAGAAAGTACTTGCACTAGCACAAGAAGAGGCAATCCGACTTGGTCATAATAATGTTGGAACTGAGCATATTCTACTTGGCTTGATTCGTGAAGGAGAAGGGATTGCAGCCAAAGCTTTAACAGCTCTTGGACTAGGATCAGAAAAAATTCAAAAAGAAGTCGAGAAATTGATTGGACGTGGACAGGATTCTGTTCAATCGATTCACTATACTCCAAGGGCTAAGAAGGTCATTGAGCTATCGATGGATGAAGCGCGTAAGCTAAGTCATTCTTACGTAGGAACTGAGCATATCTTACTTGGTCTCATTCGTGAAGGAGAAGGTGTTGCAGCTCGTGTTCTTAACAACCTTGGCGTAAGCTTGAATAAAGCGCGTCAACAGGTTCTTCAGCTCCTAGGAAGCAATGAAAGCTCTTCTTCTAGTCATCAGGGTGGTGGTGCCAGTGCTAATACCCCTACTCTTGATAGCCTTGCAAGAGATCTTACTGTCATTGCAAGAGACAATGGCCTCGACCCTGTCATTGGTCGAAGCAAAGAAATTGAGCGAGTCATTGAAGTCCTTAGCCGCCGAACAAAGAACAATCCTGTTCTTATTGGTGAGCCGGGTGTAGGTAAGACAGCGATTGCCGAGGGTCTTGCTCAGCAAATTATTAACAATGAGGTACCTGAAACGCTTCGTGATAAGCGCGTCATGACGCTTGATATGGGTACAGTTGTAGCTGGTACGAAATATCGCGGTGAATTTGAGGATCGCTTGAAGAAAGTTATGGATGAAATTCGTCAAGCAGGTAACATCATTCTATTCATTGATGAACTTCACACCTTAATTGGTGCTGGTGGAGCTGAAGGTGCAATTGATGCATCGAATATCCTTAAGCCTGCACTTGCAAGAGGAGAACTTCAGTGTATTGGTGCTACCACTCTTGATGAGTACCGCAAATACATTGAGAAAGATGCGGCGCTTGAGCGACGTTTCCAACCGATTCAGGTAAATGAGCCGACAAGTGATGAGTCTGCACTTATCTTAAAAGGACTACGAGACCGCTATGAAGCACATCACCGCGTAACAATTACTGATGATGCCATTGAAGCAGCTGTAAAGCTCTCGGATCGCTACATTTCCGATCGTTTCTTACCGGATAAAGCAATTGACTTGATTGACGAAGCCGCTTCGAAGGTGCGTTTGCGTTCTTATACAGCACCACCAAACTTGAAAGAGCTGGATAAGAAGTTGGAAGAAGTACGAAAAGAAAAAGATGCGGCTGTACAAAGTCAGGAATTCGAAAAAGCTGCTTCTCTTCGTGACTCTGAACAACGTTTACGTGAGCAGCTTGAGCAAACGAAGAAAGAATGGAAAGAAAAGCAAGGAAAAGAGAATCAGGAAGTAACTCCAGAAGATATTGCAATAGTTGTTGCGAATTGGACCGGTATTCCCGTTTCAAAACTAGAAGAACAAGAGACAGAGCGCCTCTTGAAGATGGAAGAGATTCTTCATAATCGCCTTATCGGTCAAGAAGAAGCAGTTAAATCGATTTCGAAAGCTGTGAGACGTGCTCGTGCAGGTCTCAAAGATCCGAAACGCCCAATTGGTTCATTCATTTTCCTAGGGCCAACTGGTGTAGGTAAGACTGAATTAGCACGTGCAGTTGCTGAAACGCTATTCGGTGAAGAGGATTCTGTTATTCGAATTGACATGTCCGAATACATGGAGAAACACTCAACGTCACGTCTTGTAGGGTCACCTCCAGGATATGTCGGTTATGAAGAGGGTGGTCAGCTAACTGAGAAGGTTAGACGTAAACCATACTCTGTTATCTTGCTAGATGAAATTGAAAAAGCACATCCGGATGTATTCAATATTCTACTTCAAGTGCTTGAGGATGGACGATTAACTGATTCGAAAGGGCGCGTAGTTGATTTCCGTAATACAGTAGTCATTATGACTTCAAACGTTGGTGCCAGCACACTTAAACGTAATAAATATGTTGGATTCTCAACAGAATCTGAAGGTCAGGAATACAAAGATATGAAAGGTAAAGTCATGGATGATCTCAAGAAGACTTTCCGTCCAGAGTTCCTGAACCGAATTGATGAGACGATTGTATTCCATTCACTTGAAAAGAAACATTTGAAAGAAATCATTGTTTTGATGGCTAACCAACTAAAGGCTCGTCTATCTGATCACGGGATTGATTTTGAGCTAACCGATTCTGCTTTAGATAAAATTTCTGAAGAAGGATATGATCCTGATTACGGTGCACGTCCACTAAGAAGAGCGTTGCAGCGCCATATTGAAGATCGTCTTTCTGAAGAATTGTTAAAAGGAAATATTGAAAAAGGTCAACGAGTGAAAATCGATTACAAAGAGAATGAGTTTGTTGTTGAAACTCTTTCTGAAGCAACTTCATCCTAAGAAATACAACCGGAAGTGTCATCTTCCGGTTTTTTTCTATTTGAGGAGTGGATTATTCCACTTAAGGGAAAGGTACTGGGATGAGAATCATACAAAAGTGATTTTAGGGGAGTTTAGAGGAATAAATGCTCTACAAATAAAGAATGATTTACCAAATTCACGGAACTTTTAAGAACGGCTAATCGTTATGAGTTCATAGGAACTTATAAGTTGTGATAAAATAAATCTAGTTATTTGTTCGGTTAATATTGAAAGTGAGGATGTTAGATGGCGAAGAAAAAAACGAAATTTATGTGTCAGGATTGCGGCTATGAATCTCCAAAATGGATGGGGAAATGCCCGGGATGTCATCAATGGAATACAATGGTGGAAGAAATGGTTCCTGGGGACAATGATCGTAGACGTTTTGTAACTTCAAGTAATGAAACAGCGAGTAAGCCGACGTCTATTCGAAGCATTCAAAAAGAAATGGAACCTAGAATACTTACGCACATCACAGAGCTTGATCGCGTTTTAGGTGGTGGTGTCGTCCCAGGTTCTCTTGTTCTTGTAGGTGGTGATCCGGGTATTGGGAAATCAACGCTTTTATTACAAACGTCATCAAAGCTTGCAGATCAAGATCATCCGGTTTTATACATCTCAGGTGAGGAGTCGGTCAAGCAAACGAAGCTTCGAGCAGATCGATTAGGTGTTGATGCAGAAAAATTATATGTATTAGCAGAGACAGATCTTGAGTATATTAGTAATGCGATTGAAGAAATAAACCCCCAACTTGTGATTATTGACTCAATCCAAACCATTTTCAGATCAGAAGTTACCTCTGCACCAGGTAGCGTTTCTCAAGTACGGGAGTGTACATCCCAACTTATGCGTATTGCTAAAACAAAGGGGATTGCTGTTTTTATCGTTGGGCATGTGACAAAGGAAGGATCGATTGCGGGTCCGAGACTTTTAGAGCATATGGTAGATGCGGTTCTTTACTTTGAAGGAGAGCGTCATCACACTTTTCGTATTTTACGCGGCGTTAAAAATCGATTTGGGTCGACAAATGAGATAGGCGTTTTTGAGATGAAAGAAGAAGGGCTTGAAGAAGTGCTCAATCCTTCAGAGATATTTCTAGAAGAACGCTCATCTGGCTCAGCGGGTTCGACGGTTGTTGCATCTATGGAAGGAACGCGTACGGTGCTAGTCGAAATACAAGCGCTGATCTCACCAACAAGCTTTGGAAATCCGCGTAGAACGGCAACCGGTATTGATCACAATCGCGTATCGTTATTAATGGCGGTTCTTGAGAAAAGAGTTGGTCTTCTTCTCCAAAACCAGGATGCCTATTTAAATGTGGCTGGTGGAGTAAGACTTGACGAGCCTGCAATTGATCTTGCTATTGCTGTTTCGATCGCTTCAAGTTTTAGAGACAAACCGACTCGTCCGTCTGACATTGTGGTAGGGGAAATTGGGTTGACTGGAGAAATTAGACGCGTATCTCGTATTGAACAGCGAGTGATTGAGGCAGCTAAACTTGGTTTTGAACGGGCAATAATACCAAAGAAAAACATTGGTGGCTGGACTTTTCCTGAAGGTATCCAGGTGATTGGTGTTCAGACAGTAGACGAAGCATTAAACGAAGCGCTAGGGGGATAGAAGATGGAGATTGATAAGCAGCAGGAAGTTATAAATGACATACTAAAAATTGTTGCTCCTGGTACGCAGTTACGGCATGGAATCGATAATATTCTTCGCGCAAATACCGGTGGGCTCATTGTAGTTGGGTACGATGGGAAATTACAGGAAATTGTTGATGGAGGCTTCTCAATTGAATGCCGCTTCACCCCTGCGTATTTGTATGAACTGGCAAAAATGGACGGAGCTATCATTTTAAACAAAGAAGCCTCGAAAATATTATATGCGAATACGCAATTAATTCCAGAGACGTCCATTTCCTCAACGGAGACAGGAATTCGTCACCGTACAGCAGAGCGAGTTGCCAAGCAAACAGGTAATCTAGTGATTTCGATTTCACAGCGGCGTAATGTGATTACTTTATATCAGGGAAATATTCGATATTCATTAAAAGAGATCGGGGTCATCCTGACAAAAGCAAATCAAGCGATGCAAACGCTAGAGAAATACAAATCAGTACTTGATCAAGGGATTACAGATCTTGGTGCGCTTGAGTTTGAAGAACTTGTAACTCTCCAAGAAGTGGCACAGGTTATCCATCGCATTGAAATGGTTTTACGAATTAAGAAAGAGATTCTTAATTACATTAATGAATTAGGGACTGAGGGACGATTAATTAGCATGCAGATGGAGGAGCTTGTCTCTAATCTTGAATCAGAGGCAAAGTGGTTGATTGGAGATTATGTGAAAGATGTTGATGAATCTCCTGCAGATGTTATGAAGCGTTTGAAGAAGCTTTCCAGTGATGATTTGCTAGAAGATAACGCCATTATGAAAATTCTTGGTTACCAGGATCAGAATGAGAATGTGACGCCTAGAGGATATCGCATTTTGCATAAAATTCCAAGATTGCCCTCTAATATTATTGAAAACCTGGTCGATAGTTTTGATAATCTCAACGCGATCTCCAAAGCTTCCATCGAGGAACTCGATCATGTTGATGGCATTGGCGCCATTCGAGCTAAGAAAATAAAAGATGGCCTGAAGCGAATTCAAGAACAACTTTTTGTCGACCGCCACATATAGGGCTATGAAATAGACATTCCATAGGGGGTGTGCTAATCTATAATTAATTTATAGTCATACAAGCTAACCTATAATCATACTATAAAATTCGCAAACTTCAAGGAATTACGTTTCAAATTTAATAATTTGTTTATAATGTTAAAAGGAGGTGAAAACGTCAATGATAAAGTGGATTGTACAGTTATTTTTTATCATTTTAGGCGGAGCACTGGGATTAGTATACTTACCAGATTTAATACAATTACTCAATATAGGGGATCTTCCATCAGTCTTTAGCAACTCTTATGCAGGTGCTGTCATTGGAGCGGTACTATTCTTTCTAGCAACATTTTGGGTAACAGATTATATTGTGGATTTTATTCGAATCATTGAAGAAAAGGTCGTTAAAGCACCTGTTGGGGACGTGCTATTTGGGTCAATTGGGTTGATTATTGGACTTATAATTGCATTTTTACTAAACGTACCTCTGGCTGAATTTAATCTTCCGGTTGTAAGTAACATTCTGCCTATTTTCATTACGATTCTGCTTGGCTATTTTGGGTTCCAGGTTGGATTTAAAAAGCGAGACGAACTCATCAATCTTTTCTCGAACCCTAAAGGGAAGGATAAGAAAAAGGATGCGGATGAGGATGGGATTGACTCTGGGTCTTCCAAGTTAAAGATTCTAGATACTAGTGTTATCATTGATGGAAGAATCGCTGATATTTGTCAGACTGGTTTTCTTGAAGGTACGCTCGTTATTCCGCAATTTGTTCTTGAGGAGTTACAACATATCGCTGACTCATCTGACGTCTTAAAACGTAATCGCGGTCGTCGGGGCCTCGATATTCTGAACAAAATACAGAAGGAACTTGAAATAAACGTTGAAATCTATGAAGGTGATTTTGAAGAAATCCAAGAAGTAGATAGTAAACTTGTGAAGCTTGCCAAGCTTGTTAATGGCATGGTGGTAACGAACGATTTTAACTTAAACAAAGTCTGCGAACTGCAAAAAGTTCAAGTGTTAAACATCAATGATCTAGCTAATGCGGTTAAACCGGTTGTGCTTCCTGGTGAAGAACTTAATGTTCAAGTTATTAAAGACGGGAAAGAATACAATCAGGGCGTGGCATATCTAGATGATGGTACAATGATCGTTGTTGAAGAAGGTAGAAATTATATAGGTAAGACAATTGATGTTCTTGTAACAAGCGTGTTGCAAACATCAGCAGGGCGAATGATATTTGCTAAGCCCAAGCTACTAGAGAAAGCACTTTAAGCGATAGACGACGGGGGTTCTAGCTTTGAAGTATTCGGTAGTCATTCCTGCGGCTGGTCAGGGTAAACGAATGAACGCAGGGAAAAATAAACAATTCATTATGCTTGAGGGAAAACCGATTATCGTTCATACGATATCGGTTTTTCAAAGTGATCCGCAGTGTGAAGAAATTGTGCTCGCTGTGAATGATCGAGAGCATGAAGATTTTCGGTCACTTATAGAAGAGTATGGTTTAACGAAAGTAAGTCATGTCGTAACAGGTGGACGTGAGCGGCAACAAAGTGTGTATGAAGGACTCAAAGCCTTGCAAGGAGAAAAGATCGTGTTAATTCATGACGGAGCACGTCCATTCTTTTCACATGAAGTTGCAAACAAAGTGGCGATAGCGGCATCATCTTATGATGGTGCCATCGTAGCTGTTCCAGTAAAAGATACTGTTAAACAAGTAGATCAGTTACAAGTAAAGAAGACGATTGATCGCTCGAGCTTGTGGGCTGTCCAAACGCCGCAGGCTTTTCGTCTGTCGGTGATTAAGGCGGTTCATCAATGGGCAGAAGCGAATGACGTCATTGGAACTGATGATGCCAGTCTAGTAGAGATGAATGGACGACCAGTTCACGTAATTGAAGGTGACTATTGGAATGTGAAATTAACAACGCCTGAAGATTTAATCTTTGCAAGAGCGATACTGCGTGAGAAAAAGGAGAGTTGAGTATAATGAGAGTTGGGCATGGGTTTGATGTACATAAATTAGTAGAAGGGCGTCCGTGTATCATTGGAGGGGTGACGATTCCGTTTGAAAAGGGGTTACTTGGTCATTCTGACGCCGACGTGCTTCTTCATTCCGTTGCAGATGCTTGTCTAGGAGCGATTGGGGAAGGTGATATTGGAAAGCATTTTCCAGATACGGATGAGGCATTTAAAGATGCTGATTCAAAGGAGCTTCTGCGTCATGTGTATGGCATTGTAAAGGAAAAAGGGTTTGTGCTAGGAAATGTAGACGGCACAATTATCGCTCAGCTTCCGAAGATGGCGCCTCATATTACAGCCATGCGTGAAGTTATTGCTGAATTACTTGAATCAGATATTAGCCAGGTGAATGTGAAGGCGACAACTTCTGAGAAGCTTGGCTTTACGGGCAGAGGAGAAGGAATTGCGGCTGAAGTTGTTGTATTGCTTCAAAAAGCTTGACCGATAATTTGACTCTAATGGTAGAATAATAAGACAGTTGAAGATAATAATTAATGGTGGTGGATCAAATGGGAAATGAAGTACGTGTACGTTATGCCCCGAGCCCAACGGGTTACTTACATATTGGGAATGCCAGAACGGCATTGTTTAATTATTTATTTGCTAGAAACCAGGGCGGTAAGTTTATTATTCGCATTGAAGATACGGATCAGTCTCGTAATGTAGAAGGCGGCGTTGAGAATCAGCTTGATTACTTAAAGTGGCTTGGTATGGATTGGGACGAAAGTATTGATAAAGAGGGCGAATACGGTCCATATACTCAAATGGAACGTCTCGATATTTATACGAAACATACAAAAGAGCTATTAGAAAAAGAGCTCGCATACAAATGTTATTGTACAGAAGATGAGCTTGAAGCAGAACGTGAAGCCCAGCGTGCACGCGGTGAAATGCCTCGTTATTCAGGAAAATGCCGTCATCTGACTCAAGATCAGCGTGAGAAATTAGAAGCAGAAGGCAGAGAGCCTAGCATTCGTTTTGCTGTTCCGCGCGACAAAGAGTACGCGTTTGATGATATTGTAAAAGACCGCGTATCATTTGAATCAAATGGAATTGGCGATTTTGTTATTGTTAAGAAAAATGGTATTCCCACTTACAATTATGCGGTGGCGCTAGATGACTATCATATGAAAATTTCTCACGTTTTACGCGGAGATGATCATATTTCAAACACGCCGAAGCAGCTGATGATTTATGAAGCATTTGGATTTGAGCCTCCTAAGTTTGGTCATATGACGCTAATCGTAAATGACCAAAAGAAGAAGCTAAGTAAGCGAGATAAATCAATCGTTCAATACATTGAACAGTATCATGACTTAGGTTTTCTGCCAGAAGCCCTATTTAATTTTGTTACGCTTCTTGGTTGGTCTCCTAAAGGAGAAGAGGAGTTATTTACGAAAGAGCAGCTTATTGAAATCTTTGATCCTGAACGTTTATCTACTTCTCCAGCCGTATTTGATTCACAAAAACTTTACTGGATGAATAATCAATATATTAAACAGTCAAGTCTTGATCGAGTTGTGGAGCTTGCGCTTCCACACCTTGTAGAAGCAGGAAGATTCCCGCTTGAAATGACAGCTGAACAAAAAGAATGGGCGAAGGAACTGATTGCTCTTTATCAGGAACAGCTTCACTATGGCAGAGAGATTGTTGAGCTTACAGAGTTGTTCTTTAAGCAAGAAATTCAGTATAATGAAGAAGCAATGACGGTGTTAAATGAAGAACAAATTCCTGAAGTGATGCAAGGATTTTTAGATCAGCTTAAAGATGTTGAAGAATTTGAGCCAGCGGCTATTAAGTCAGCGATTAAGGCTACTCAAAAAGCAACTGGACATAAAGGGAAAAAACTGTTTATGCCAATTCGTGTTGCAACGACAGGTGAAACGCACGGTCCTGAACTTCCGCAGGCTATTGCCTTACTTGGAAGAGAAACAGTTAATACACGCTTGAATCAAGTTCTTGCGATGAGTAAAGCCTAAACCATATAGATTTTCACAAACGTTGAAGAGGAGAAGTAAATGAGTGACATTCTTTTTAGAGAGAGCTGTCCCCGGCTGAAAGCAGCTTAAGGATTCACTTATTGAAATGCCCCTCTGAGTCTTCTTTCGAAAGCCATCATGGTGAATAGTTAGGAGCGGTGCCGCCGTTATCGGTGATAGGAGCATTTCTTAGAAGTGTTCGAAGCAGAGTGGAACCACGCGAAGGGCGTCTCTGTGTGATGAAAGCATCACACAGAGACGTCTTTTTTTAGTCAACTGACTCATCTGGCTAATGAAATGGCGTAACCATCTAATGCAATTTAACCTAATGGAAGTATGAGGAGAGGGGTGAACACATGTGGAAGACGCTGAAACAGGATATTGATGTGGTATTTGATCAAGATCCTGCAGCAAGAAGTTACTTTGAAGTGATCTTAACTTACGCAGGACTTCATGCGATCTGGTCTCATCGCGTGGCACATTGGTTTTGGAAAAAGAAATTCTTCTTCCTTGCAAGGGCTGTTTCCCAAATCAGCCGCTTTTTCACCGGTATTGAAATACACCCAGGAGCGACTATTGGGGAACGTTGTTTCATTGATCACGGGATGGGAGTCGTGATAGGAGAAACATGTGAGATTGGCAATAATGTCACGCTTTTTCAGGGTGTTACTCTTGGCGGTACTGGAAAAGAAAAAGGGAAACGTCACCCTACTCTGGAAGATAATACGCTCGTTGCGACTGGGGCAAAAATACTTGGATCGATAACGATTGGAGAAAATTCAAAAGTAGGTGCTGGGTCGGTTGTGTTGCAGGACGTTCCTGTGAATTCTACGGTTGTTGGTATACCAGGGAGAGTCGTCATCCAAAATGGTGTTAAAGTACCTCACCATTTAGATCATCATAAAATGCCCGATCCTGTTGCAGATAAATTCAAACAAATGGAGCAAGAAATGAAGAGTTTACAAGAAGAAGTTCGAACGTTACGAAAGAGGAGTGAAAACGATGGCGATTAAGCTATATAATACATTGACTCAGAAGAAAGAAGCGTTTCAACCCATTGAAGAAGGAAAAGTAAGAATGTACGTGTGCGGTCCGACAGTTTATAACTACATTCATATTGGAAACGCGCGACCGGCAATTGTCTTTGACGTTGTTCGCCGTTATCTTGAATATCGAGAGTATGACGTCCATTATGTTTCTAACTTTACAGATGTCGATGATAAGTTAATTCGTGCGGCTAAAGAGCTTGGTGAAGAAGTCCCGGCTGTCGCTGAGCGTTTTATTACAGCTTACCATGAGGATACGGGAGCGCTGGGTGTTAAGAAAGCGGATGAACATCCAAGAGTAACTGAAAACATGCAAGAAATTATTGATTTTATCACGGCTCTTATTGAAAAGAATTACGCCTATGAATCCGAAGGTGATGTGTATTTTAGAACACGTCAATTTGAAGGGTATGGCAAGTTATCACATCAATCCATTGATGAACTTCAATTGGGCTCTCGTATTGTAGTCGGTGAAAAGAAAGAAGATCCGCTTGACTTCACACTCTGGAAAGCAGCTAAAGAAGGTGAGATCTCTTGGGGAAGCCCATGGGGAGAGGGGCGCCCGGGGTGGCATATCGAATGCTCGGCAATGGCAAAGAAATATTTGGGTGACACAATCGATATTCATGCAGGTGGAAAAGACCTTGCTTTCCCACACCACGAGAATGAGGTAGCCCAAACAGAGGCGTTAACAGGTCACCCTTTTGCGAATTATTGGCTCCATAACGGGTATATCAATATTAATAACGAAAAAATGTCTAAATCACTCGGTAACTTTGTCCTCGTTCATGATTTGATTAAGCAACATGATCCAGAAGCTATTCGATTCTTTATGTTATCCGTTCATTACCGAAATCCAATTAATTTTGATCATGAGCTTTTAGCAAGTGCGAAAACAGGACTCGATCGCATTAAAGATACGGTGGAGAATCTTGAGCACCGTCTGATCAATAGCGCCGATCTTGCTGAAAATGTCCAGGAGTGGAAAGAAAAAATTGAAGGTTATCAGGAGCGATTTGTCAACGAGATGGACGATGATTTTAATACAGCTAATGCGATTTCTATTTTGTTTGAACTCTCTAAAGAAGCGAATCTTTATCTTCAAGAAACAAATTCTTCTAAAGAGGTTCTTGAACGATTTCTAGAGCAATTTGCTGATTTTGGCTCGGTTCTTGGTATTTCGTTTAAACAGGAAAAAGCACTTCTAGATGAAGATGTTGATCAGCTGATTGAAGAACGGAATGAAGCTAGAAAACAGCGTAATTTCAGCAGAGCAGACGAAATTCGCGATGAATTGAAAGAGCAGGGAATACTTCTTGAGGATACTCCTCAGGGCGTTCGCTGGAAAAGGATGTAGCATATGAAGGAAATTGATGTAAAGCAACTGAATTCTCTTGCACTGGCTTATATGGGCGACTCTGTTATTGAGATTAATGTGCGGAAGCGGTTGTTATCACTTGGGCACATTCGCCCGAATCAGTTGCACCGCACAGCAACAACATACGTATCTGCTAAAGCTCAGGCAGCTTATCTTCACTACGTACTGAAGCAAGAGTGGCTTTCGGAAGAAGAAGCGGGTGTTGTTCGTCGAGGACGTAATGCAAAATCTGGAACGGTACCTAAAAACACGAGTGTCAGCACGTACAAGTATTCAACTGCTCTTGAAGCGTTGTTTGGTTATCACTACTTACAGGGAAATGAACAAAGAGTAGATGAACTTTTGGAGAAACTTTATGAATTTGTAGAACAACCGAAGAAAGAAGTGAAGTGAGATGGATAAAGAATTTATTGTAGGACGAAACTCAGTTCTTGAAGCGTTACGATCGGGACATGAGATCAACAAGATTTGGATTAATGAAGGGTCCCAAAAAGGACCCCTTCAGAATTTGATTCAAAAAGCGAAGGAGCAAAACGTACTTGTTCAATTTGTACCTAAGCGGAAGCTTGAACAGTTATCTGGGGAGAGCAATCATCAGGGCGTTGTCGCTTCGATTGCAGCATACGAATATGCTGATATGGATGATTTATTTAAAAAAGCTGAGGAGTCTGGAGAAGCTCCCTTTTTCCTTGTGCTAGATGAAATTGAAGACCCGCATAATCTTGGTTCAATTTTAAGAACGGCTGATTCAGCAGGAGCGCATGGCGTAATTATTCCAAAGCGGAGAGCGGTTGGCTTAACATCTACAGTAGCTAAATCCTCGACAGGTGCCATAGAGTATATTCCTGTTGCGCGTGTAACAAATCTTGCTAGAACAATGGATGAGTTAAAAGAGCGCGGTATCTGGTTTGTTGGGACAGATGCACAAGGTGGACAAGATTATCGACAAGCAGATTATGATATGGGGATTGGACTAGTTATTGGAAGTGAAGGAAAGGGAATGGGCCGTTTGATTAAAGATAAATGCGACTTCCTTGTAAGCCTTCCGATGGCTGGAAAAGTAACCTCGCTCAATGCATCGGTTGCCGCAGGATTAATGATGTATGAGGTTTACCGACAACGTCATCCTCTGGGGGAGTAAGCATGGATGTGCTGTTAGTTGACGGGTATAACATTATCGGGGCCTGGCCAGAATTAAGATCTCTGAAAGAGAGAGACTTTAGTAAGGCGCGTGAGCTCTTAATTGAGAAAATGGCAGAGTATCAAGCCTATACTGGATATCGGGTGATCGTCGTATTTGACGCTCACCTCTCCCACGGTATTGAAAAGCGTCATAGTCAGTATCGGGTTGAAGTGATTTATACCAGAGAGAATGAAACAGCGGATGAGCGAATTGAGAAGATGGCAAGAGAACTCAAAGGAATTCGTACGCAAATTCATGTTGCCACGTCAGATTATACGGAGCAATGGGCTATTTTTGGACAGGGAGCCTTAAGGAAATCAGCTCGAGAGCTGTACAATGAAATGCAAGGAATTGAAAAAGGAATTGAAAAAAGTGTGAATACCGAAAATCGGCGGAATCGTTCGGCTGGCCTGCATTTATCTGAAGAAATTAGCGAAATATTTGAAAAATGGCGAAGAGGCGGTAAATAGGCGGTTGACGATTTTTCGACACGTACTGTATAATATTTCTATATAGCGTACTGGTCGGGGGGAACGCATATTGAGTACAGTAGACCTCAAAGAAAGCACGGTAGATCAAGAACAACAGTCGGTAGGCCAAAGACACCTGGAACACGCAGCATTCGATCAACTTGATGATGAACTGCTCGTCATCATGGTTCATGAAGGTCACAGTAGAGCGTTGGAACATTTGATTACGAAGTACAAAAATTTCGTACGCGCTAAAGCGAGGTCGTATTTTCTCATTGGAGCAGATCGAGAAGATATCATTCAAGAAGGAATGATCGGTCTGTACAAAGCCATTCGTGATTTTAGAGGAGACAAGTTCTCATCTTTTAAAGCGTTTGCCGAACTGTGTATCACCCGGCAGATGATTACAGCTATCAAAACCGCAACAAGACAAAAGCATATTCCGCTAAATTCTTACGTATCGCTTGATAAGCCTATTTACGATGAAGAGTCGGATCGGACATTGCTGGACGTTATTTGTGGAACAAAAGTGACAGATCCTGAGGAATTGATTATAAATCAGGAAGAGTTCGATGACATCGAACTTAAAATGTCTGAAATTTTAAGCGATTTAGAGAGGAAAGTGTTAATGCTTTACCTCGATGGACGGTCTTATCAAGAAATATCGGTTGATTTAAACCGACACGTTAAGTCCATTGATAATGCCTTACAACGGGTGAAACGTAAGTTAGAGCGTTATCTGGAACTTCGGGAAGTCAGCCTTTAATATGGACAAACCTATTAGAAATAAGGGGAGAGAGTAGGGGGAGGTCCCTACTCTTTTTCTGTGTCTGTCTTTCATAGGCTTTATTGACATGCTAAAACGCGCTATGATAAAGTTGTAAAAGTAAGAATGTCAATTTTTTGTTAGGTTTGTAAGAACGTCACAGGGTAGCTGAACGTTTTTTTATTTTGCTCTTTTTTGATATAAGAAAGCTTATATAAATACAAACTTCACTACTGCGCGGCTTAGGAAGGTGTCATTATGCGTAAAAAGGCAGTACTAGCATGTGTTCAATGCAATAGCCGAAACTATACAACTATGAAAAACTCACAGACAAGCCCGGCCCGCATCGAAGTTAAGAAGTATTGCAAATACTGCGGTGCTCATACTGTGCATCGTGAAACAAAGTAATGCCTCGCAGGGTGTTTGCTTTTGAGGCAAACGACATCAAAATAGATTCTCGGGGGAGTTTTCCGCCAGATTAATTGGGGGTAGCAAGTAATGGCAAGTATTGTTCAACGTTCTGGTAAGTTCTTTCGTAATGTCGCAAGTGAAATGAAGCGGGTAAGCTGGCCTACGCGTAAGGAATTGACTCGCTATACAATCGTAACTGTTACAACGGTTATTTTTATAGCTGTATTCTTTGCGTTGATCGACCAGGGTATTTCCTCAATAATCCGCCTCATTTTAGGATAAATCGTTATAAAAATTCATTCTCAAGGTTAGAATGAGAGAGTAAATGAGTTGGGGAGGGAAGGACACAGTCCTGCATATATGGAAAAAAGATGGTATGTTGTTCATACGTATTCAGGGTATGAAAACAAAGTAAAGACCAACCTTGAAAAAAGGGTTGAGACAATGGGCATGACGGATAAAATCTTTCGTGTTCTCGTCCCTGTAGAAGAAGAAACAGAAGAGAAAAACGGTAAGAAGAAAACGGTTATGAAAAAAGTCTTTCCTGGCTATGTTATTACTGAGATGGTCATGACGGACGATTCATGGTACGTTGTCCGAAACACGCCGGGTGTTACTGGTTTCGTAGGATCAAGTGGTGCCGGTTCAAAACCAACGGCTTTGCTTCCTGAAGAAGTAGAATCACTTCTTAAGCAAATGGGAATGGAACAGCCGAAAGCAGATGTAGACTTCGAGCTTAAAGAAAAAGTGAAAGTAAAAGAAGGTCCATTTGCTGATTTCGTAGGTTCTGTTGAAGGAATTGATATGGATAAAGGGAAAGTGAAAGTGCATGTCAATATGTTCGGTAGAGAAACGCCTGTAGAATTGAATTTTGGACAAGTTGAAAAGTTCTAATTGAAAAGTCCTTGCTTAACTTTTCGATTAATGATAGAATTTTAATGTTTCATGAGTCTCATACTAATCGAGACATTCAATTGATATATAAGGTGGGAGGGTGTAAACACCCAAATACCACATCACGGACTTAAGGAGGTGTGTCGCGTGGCTAAAAAGGTAATCAAAGTTGTTAAATTGCAAATCCCGGCTGGGAAGGCGAATCCTGCACCACCAGTAGGACCTGCACTAGGTCAAGCTGGAGTTAACATCATGGGATTCTGTAAAGAGTTTAATGCTCGTACTTCTGACCAGGCTGGTATGATCATTCCAGTAGAAATCACGGTTTTTGAAGACCGTTCATTTACATTTATCACTAAAACTCCACCAGCTGCAGTTCTTCTTAAGAAAGCAGCAGGGATCGAGTCAGGTTCTGGTGAACCAAACCGCAACAAAGTTGCGACTGTGAAGCGTGATAAAGTGCGTGAAATCGCTGAAACAAAAATGCCAGACCTTAACGCAGCGAATGTTGATTCTGCAATGCGTATGGTTGAAGGTACTGCACGTAGCATGGGAATTACGATCGAAGATTAATGTTACACAAGCCGTTGCGATTAAAAGGGATTCCTGCCTGTGTTTTACAGGTTCGCAACTTTTATTATGATGTCGTTCATTTGGCGTCATAAATAGTGGGAGGTTAATCCGCTAAACCACATTCAAGGAGGAACACAAAATGGCAAAAAGAGGTAAAAGATACCAGGAGGCTGCCAAGCTAGTTGAACGTACAACTTTCTATGAGCCTCAAGAAGCAGTTGAACTTGTGAAGAAAACTTCTGTAGGAAACTTTGATGGAACGGTTGAAGCAGCAATTCGTCTAGGAGTAGACCCGAAGAAAAACGACCAGCAGGTTCGTGGCGCGGTTGTACTTCCAAACGGAACTGGTAAAACTCAACGCGTTCTTGTTTTTGCAAAAGGCGAAAAAGCGAAAGAAGCTGAAGCAGCTGGCGCTGACTATGTTGGAGAAGCTGATTACATTGCTAAAATCAACCAGGGTTGGTTTGAATTTGACGTAATCGTTGCAACTCCAGATATGATGGGCGAAGTTGGTAAGCTTGGTCGCGTACTTGGACCAAAAGGCTTAATGCCAAACCCGAAAACTGGAACAGTAACGTTCGACGTTCAAAAAGCTGTTAACGAAATCAAAGCTGGTAAAGTAGAGTACCGCGTTGATCGTGCTGGTAACGTCCATGCACCGATTGGTAAAGTATCTTTCGAAGCTGACAAGCTTGTAGAAAACTTGAACACACTTGTAGAAACACTTGTGAAAGTTAAGCCTGCAGCTGCAAAAGGCACATACCTTAAAAACATTTCGGTTACATCTACAATGGGACCTGGTGTTAAAGTTAACGCATCAACTTACCGCTAATTAAATTAGCTGTTGACATTTGCGTAGCTATTAAATATACTTGTAAATGTTGTTTGATAAATTAATACTTTCTGTACCGTAGACAGCAGGAGTGCACTTGCACTTAATATCCTGCCGAGGTGTGAAGTGATTCGATACGTATGTAATCGTAAAGCCTTCATGTCTTCGGATGTGAAGGCTTTTTATATGACCTCATATTCCAGGGCGGTATAGATACATTTCTTTAGGAGGTGGAACTATGAGCAGTATAGTTGAACAGAAGAAGCAACTAGTTACGGAAATTGCAGACAAACTACGTGATAGCCAGTCAACAATCTTTGTTGATTATCGCGGACTTGATGTTTCTGAAGTAACTGAGCTTCGTAAGCAATTGCGTGATGCAAACGTTGAGTTCCGTGTTTACAAGAACACAATGACTCGTCGCGCAGCAGAAGAGCTTGAACTTACTGATTTGAATGAACACCTTGTCGGCCCTACGGCAATCGCGTTCAGCAATGAAGATGTTGTTGCTCCTGCTAAAATCTTGAACAACTTCGCTAAAAGTCACGAAGCTCTTGAAATCAAGACTGGCGTAATCGAAGGCGGCGTTGTTTCAGTAGAAAAGATCAAAGAACTTGCGGATCTACCAAACCGCGAAGGACTACTTTCTATGTTGCTATCTGTGCTACAAGCACCTATGCGCAATATGGCACTTGCTACAAAAGCTGTGGCTGATCAAAAGGAAGAACAAGGCGCGTAAATTAACCGTCTATCATTTGGTATAAATAAAACAAAAATTAAGGAGGATTTACTCATGGGTAACGAGCAAATCATTGAAGCAATCAAAGAAATGACAGTTCTTGAGCTTAACGACCTAGTTAAAGCGATCGAAGAAGAATTTGGTGTAACTGCAGCAGCTCCAGTAGCAGCAGCAGGTGGCGCAGCAGAAGGTGCTGCTGAAGAGAAAACTGAATTTGATGTAGTTCTTGAAAGTGCTGGAAGCAGCAAAATCAAGGTCATCAAAGTTGTTCGCGAAATCACTGGTCTTGGCTTGAAAGAAGCTAAAGAACTAGTTGACGGCGCACCAAGCTCTATTAAAGAAGGCGTTGCTAAAGACGAAGCTGAAGAGCTTAAGTCTAAGCTTGAAGAAGTTGGCGCAGTAGTAGAAGTTAAGTAGTCATTTGTCTGAAACAAAAGCTCGCTTTTAGAAGCGAGCTTTTTGTTATTTGATGCTAATCATTATGGTTATCATAGTAGGTGGGTAGTCTGTTAGAAATGGCGATGAAAAGAGGGAAAATGATGAGTGAACATTATTATACGAAAAACCCCGGTGTGAAAAGTAGTCCAAATAAAATCATTGCGGACTTACGAGGGCAACAGCTTCAATTCACAACTGATTCTGGTGTTTTTTCAAAGAAAGAGGTCGATTTTGGGAGTAAGCTTCTAATCGAATCATTTGAAGAACCTAAGATTGAAGGGGATATAGTAGATGCTGGATGCGGCTATGGTCCCATTGGCATATCACTTGCTTCTGAATTTTCTAATCGCTGTTTTTATATGCTGGACATAAATGAACGTGCAACGGAGCTTGCGATGAACAACGCGATTAAAAATCGTGTTCATAATGTGACGGTGATGACGAGTGATCAGTTAAGTGCAGTGAAAGATAAACAGTTTGCCGCTGTCCTTACGAACCCGCCGATACGTGCAGGGAAAGATGTTGTTCATGGCATATTGGAAGATGCCCATCACGTATTGAAAGAACGAGGTACACTTTGGGTTGTTATTCAAAAGAAACAGGGTGCCCCCTCAGCTGTTAAAAAGCTTGAAGAAATGTTCGAACAAGTTGAAACCGTCGTGAAAAAGAAAGGATACTATATTCTTAAAGCAGTCAAGTAAATTATGAAATTATCCTTTGACTTCATGGACGGCCTATGCTAATATAATATAATGCCAATGATGGATTTTCCAGGCCTTTTTCGCTTTCGAGTGCAAAGAGGTATAAAATGCCGTCGTCTGGAAAAACTAATATAATCGTTTATAGTTAAGGGGAATTTTTATCAATGCCCTTTTTCTTTTTTTGTCCAACGATAGATTCGATTTAGCAGAATCTCATTGGACTAAGAAAATAAATACGCTGGATTTGAGGGGTGAATCATTTGACAGGCCAACTAGTTCAGTATGGACGCCACCGCCAAAGAAGAAGCTACGCGCGAATCAAAGAAGTGTTGGATTTGCCAAATCTAATTGAGATTCAAACGGCTTCTTATCAATGGTTTCTTGATGAGGGTTTACGAGAAATGTTCCAGGATATTTCTCCAATCGAAGATTTCACAGGTAATCTTGTGCTGGAATTTATTGATTACAGCCTTGGTGAACCTAAGTATCCCGTGGAAGAAACCAAAGAGCGAGATGTAACCTATTCTGCACCTTTACGAGTTAAAGTACGCTTGATCAATAAAGAAACAGGCGAAGTAAAGGAACAGGAAGTGTTCATGGGTGACTTCCCATTAATGACTGAAACAGGTACGTTTATTATTAATGGGGCAGAACGCGTAATCGTATCTCAGCTCGTGCGTTCTCCAAGTGTCTACTATAGTGAAAAGATCGATAAGAACGGCAAAAAAGGATATACAGCTACTGTCATTCCAAACCGAGGAGCATGGCTGGAATTTGAAACTGATGCCAAAGATATTGTCTATGTACGAATTGACCGTACTAGAAAGCTACCAATTACGGTGCTGCTCAGAGCGTTAGGGTTTGGGTCTGATCAAGAAATCATAGATCTCCTAGGTGAAGATGAGTATCTTCGCAATACCCTGGAAAAAGACAACACGGACGGCACAGAAAAAGCGCTTCTAGAAATCTACGAACGCTTACGTCCTGGCGAGCCTCCGACTGTCGATAACGCCAAAAGCTTACTTGATTCCCGCTTTTTTGATCCAAAGCGCTATGATCTTGCAAACGTAGGACGTTACAAGATTAACAAGAAGCTTCATATTAAAAACCGTCTATTCAATCAACGTCTTGCAGAAACGCTCGTTGACCCTGAAACAGGCGAAGTGATTGCAGAAGAAGGCGCGATCCTCGATCGTCGTCTCCTTGACAGAATTCTTCCTGCTCTAGAGACGAACGTTGGATTTAAAGACGTTGAGCCTCATGGAGGAGTCATTGAAGATGAGTCTATCGGTCTACAATCCATTAAGGTCTATGCACCTGATGATCCAGAAGGTGAGAGAGTTATTAATGTAATCGGAAATGGTGGAGTAGAGACAGGCGTAAAGAATATTACACCTGGCGATATCATTTCTTCTATTAACTACTTCTTTAATCTTCTACATCAAGTAGGAAACACAGATGACATTGACCATCTCGGTAACCGTCGCCTGCGTTCTGTCGGAGAACTCCTTCAGAACCAATTCCGCATCGGTTTATCTCGTATGGAACGTGTGGTTCGTGAGCGTATGTCAATTCAAGACACGAATGTGATTACGCCGCAGGCGCTAATTAATATTCGTCCTGTTATTGCATCCATTAAAGAATTCTTTGGTAGCTCGCAGTTATCCCAGTTCATGGATCAGACAAACCCGCTAGCTGAGTTAACTCACAAGCGCCGTTTATCTGCACTAGGACCTGGTGGTCTAACACGTGAGCGTGCAGGGTTCGAGGTTCGTGACGTACACTATTCCCACTATGGAAGAATGTGTCCGATCGAAACGCCGGAGGGACCAAACATTGGACTAATTAACTCACTGTCTTCATATGCAAGAGTTAATAAGTTTGGCTTTATTGAGACGCCATACCGCAGAGTGGACCCTGAAACAGGCAAAGTAACGGAGTATATTGACTACCTAACTGCCGATGAACAGGATAACTACGTTGTGGCTCAGGCGAACGCAAAACTTAATGAAGATGGTTCATTCAAGGAAGAAGATATTGTTGCCCGTTTCCGTGACGAAAACATTATCATCGCCCGTGAAAAAATTGATTACATGGACGTATCTCCGAAACAGGTTGTTTCGGCCGCAACGGCTTGTATTCCGTTCCTAGAGAACGATGACTCCAACCGTGCGCTAATGGGTGCGAACATGCAGCGTCAAGCTGTACCTTTGATGGTTCCTGAAGCACCAATTGTTGGAACAGGAATGGAGCATGTTAACGGAAAAGATTCCGGCGCTGCAGTAATTTGTAAGCACGACGGTGTTGTTGAATTTGCGTCTGCTGCAGAAATTCATGTTCGTCGCATTTCTGTCATTGATGGTCAGGAAGTAAAAGGCGATCTTGATCGCTACAAATTGCTTAAATTTATTCGTTCCAACCAAGGAACATGTTATAACCAAAAGCCAATTGTTGTTGAAGGCGATCGCGTAGTAAAAGGTGAAATCCTTGGTGATGGTCCTTCAATGGAAAAAGGTGAAATGGCCCTTGGACGTAACGTTCTTGTCGGATTTATGACTTGGGAAGGTTACAACTACGAGGATGCTATTATTATGAGCGAACGTCTTGTAAAAGATGACGTTTATACTTCAATTCATATTGAAGAGTACGAATCAGAAGCTCGCGATACAAAGCTTGGACCTGAAGAGATTACTCGTGACATTCCGAACGTTGGGGAAGACGCACTGCGCAACCTTGATGAACGCGGAATTATTCGCATGGGTGCTGAAGTAAAAGACGGAGATATCCTTGTTGGTAAAGTGACGCCAAAAGGTGTAACTGAGCTAACTGCTGAAGAACGTCTCCTTCATGCAATCTTTGGTGAAAAAGCTCGTGAAGTTCGTGATACTTCTCTCCGTGTGCCACATGGTGGAGATGGAATCGTACTTGATGTGAAGATCTTTAACCGTGAAGACGGCGATGAGCTTCCACCGGGAGTAAATCAGCTTGTTCGTGTTTATATCGTACAGAAGCGTAAAATTCATGAAGGAGATAAAATGGCTGGTCGCCATGGTAACAAAGGTGTTATTTCAAGGATTCTTCCTGAAGAAGACATGCCTTACCTACCAGACGGCACACCAATCGACATCATGTTGAACCCACTAGGTGTTCCTTCTCGTATGAACATTGGACAGGTACTAGAGTTGCACATCGGTATGGCTGCACGTGCACTCGGAATCCACGTAGCAACACCAGTATTCGATGGTGCACGTGAGGAAGATGTATGGGAAACGTTAGAAGAAGCAGGTATGCCACGGGATGGTAAAACTGTTCTCTACGATGGTCGTACAGGTGAACCATTTGACAACCGTATTTCTGTCGGTGTCATGTATATGATCAAACTTGCTCACATGGTCGATGACAAGCTTCACGCGCGTTCTACTGGTCCGTACTCACTTGTTACACAGCAACCGCTGGGTGGTAAAGCACAATTCGGTGGACAGCGTTTTGGTGAGATGGAAGTATGGGCACTCGAAGCATATGGTGCTGCATACACCCTTCAAGAAATCTTGACTGTTAAGTCAGATGATGTTGTTGGACGTGTTAAGACTTATGAAGCAATCGTTAAAGGTGAAAATGTTCCTGAGCCTGGTATTCCAGAATCGTTTAAAGTTCTAATCAAAGAGCTACAATCACTTGGTATGGATGTCAAAATGCTAGCAAGTGATGAGCAAGAGATTGAGATGAAAGAGTTAGACGATGAAGAAGACCAATCCAGTGAGAAATTAAACTTGAATGTTGGGTCAAATCAGGCGAGTGAGTAAGGGTTAAACCTGAATTCTAAAGGGAGGTAGGCCCCTTGATAGATGTCAATAAATTTGAGTATATGAAAATCGGTCTGGCGTCACCGGATAAAATCCGCTCCTGGTCAAGAGGAGAAGTTAAGAAGCCAGAAACCATTAACTACCGTACCTTGAAGCCAGAGAAAGATGGACTTTTCTGTGAGCGTATCTTCGGACCCACAAAGGACTGGGAATGTCATTGTGGGAAATACAAGCGTATCCGTTATAAAGGCGTCGTTTGTGACCGCTGCGGAGTTGAAGTCACACGTGC
The DNA here is from genome assembly GCF_020524165.1 of Guptibacillus hwajinpoensis. Classification (GTDB taxonomy): domain Bacteria; phylum Bacillota; class Bacilli; order Bacillales; family Guptibacillaceae; genus Guptibacillus; species Guptibacillus hwajinpoensis_D. Next base: position 33,476 of record NZ_JAIVKU010000009.1, on the reverse strand, counting down.
GAAAGTCCGTCGTGAGAGAATGGGGCACATCGAGCTAGCTGCTCCTGTCTCTCACATCTGGTACTTTAAAGGCATTCCAAGTCGTATGGGACTTGTTCTCGACATGTCACCCCGTGCACTAGAAGAAGTGATTTACTTTGCTTCTTACGTTGTAACTGAAGCTGGTGACACGCCGCTTGAGAAGAAACAACTTCTTTCAGAGAAAGAATATCGCGCATATCGTGAAAAGTATGGCAAAACATTCTCTGCAGAAATGGGTGCGGAAGCAATCCGCAGACTTCTTTTTGATATCGATCTTGATAAAGAAGTCGATATTCTTAAAGAAGAGCTTAAAACAGCACAAGGCCAACGCAGAACGCGTGCGATTAAACGTCTTGAAGTACTTGAGGCTTTCCGTGGCTCAGGAAATAACCCTTCTTGGATGATTTTAGATGTCCTTCCGGTTATTCCACCAGAGCTTCGTCCGATGGTACAGCTTGATGGTGGACGATTCGCGACATCAGATCTAAATGATCTGTATCGTCGTGTTATTAACCGTAATAACCGCCTGAAGCGTTTGTTGGATCTTGGCGCACCAAGCATTATCGTACAGAATGAGAAGCGTATGCTTCAAGAAGCTGTCGATGCCCTTATTGATAACGGCCGTCGCGGTCGTCCGGTAACAGGTCCTGGTAACCGTCCATTGAAATCTCTTTCTCACATGCTGAAAGGGAAGCAAGGTCGTTTCCGTCAGAATCTATTAGGTAAGCGTGTTGACTATTCAGGTCGTTCCGTTATCGTCGTTGGACCTCACTTGAAGATGTATCAGTGTGGACTTCCGAAAGAAATGGCGCTTGAACTATTCAAACCTTTCGTCATGAAAGAGCTTGTATCAAAGGGACTTGCACACAATATTAAGAGTGCGAAACGTAAAGTAGAAAAAGTTCACCCTGAAGTTTGGGACGTATTGGAAAACGTAATCAAAGAACATCCAGTTCTTTTAAACCGTGCACCTACGCTTCACAGACTTGGTATTCAGGCGTTTGAGCCAATTCTTGTTGAAGGACGCGCTATTCGTCTTCACCCACTCGTATGTACAGCCTATAACGCTGACTTTGATGGTGACCAAATGGCCGTTCACGTGCCGCTATCTGCTGAAGCACAAGCTGAAGCACGCATTTTAATGCTTGCTGCACAAAACATTCTTAACCCGAAAGATGGAAAACCAGTTGTTACCCCTTCACAGGATATGGTACTAGGTAACTATTACTTAACAATGGAACGTGAAGGAGCAATCGGTGAGGGTTCTGTATACAAAGATACAAATGAAGCACTCATTGCATACCAGAATGGATTTGCACATTTACATTCTCGAGTAGCAATTCCTGCTGCTTCACTAAATAAATCTGCCTTTACTGAAGAGCAGAACAAGCAATTGCTTGTGACAACGGTAGGTAAGTTGATTTTCAACGAAATTCTTCCGGAGTCTTTCCCATATATTAATGAACCGACAACAAGTAATCTTGAAATTGCGACACCAGAGCATTATTTCCTTCCTCATGGTGTGAACGTTAAAGAAGAAATTGCTCAACGCGAACTGATCGCACCATTTAAGAAAGGCATTCTTGGTAAGATCATCGCTGAGGTGTTCAAGCGTTTCAAAGTTACAGAAACGTCTCGCATGCTTGACCGTATGAAAGATCTTGGCTTCAAGTTCTCGACAAAAGCTGGTATTACCGTTGGTGTAGCTGACGTAGTGGTACTTGCTGAGAAGCAAGAAATTGTCCATGAAGCAGAAGAAAAAGTTGAAAAGGTTCTTAAACAGTTCCGTCGCGGTCTTATTACCGACGATGAACGTTATGATCGTGTTATCGCGATTTGGAGTAGTGCGAAGGATCGTATCCAGGAAAAACTAATGAATCGACTCGAAAAAGATAACCCAATCTTTATGATGAGTGATTCTGGTGCCCGTGGTAATGCTTCTAACTTTACTCAACTCGCAGGTATGCGTGGATTGATGGCTAACCCATCTGGACAGATCATCGAACTTCCAATCAAATCCAGCTTCCGTGAAGGTCTAACGGTACTTGAGTACTTTATTTCAACCCACGGTGCGCGTAAAGGTCTTGCCGATACGGCACTTAAAACAGCTGACTCAGGTTACCTTACTCGTCGTCTTGTTGACGTGGCACAAGATGTCATCGTACGTGAAGACGATTGTGGTACGGATCGTGGCCTTGAAGTTAGCGCCATTAAAAATGGCAATGAATTAATCGAAGGACTATATGACCGACTTGTTGGCCGTGTTGCCTTTAAGAAAGTTAGACATCCTGAGACAAATGAAGTTCTTGTTGAGAAAAACAACCTAATTACAGAAGACATCGCTACTGAAATCGTAGAAGCAGGTATTGAAAATGTTTATATCCGCTCTGCCTTTACATGTAGCACAAGTCATGGCGTATGTAAGAAGTGTTATGGACGCAACCTTGCAACTGGTACTCGTGTTGAAGTTGGTGAAGCAGTCGGAATCATTGCTGCTCAATCAATCGGTGAGCCAGGTACACAGTTGACGATGCGTACATTCCACACAGGTGGGGTTGCCGGAGACGATATCACTCAAGGTCTTCCTCGTATCCAGGAGCTATTTGAGGCACGTAACCCGAAAGGTCAGGCTGTTGTGTCTGAGCTAGATGGTAAAGTGATTGATTTAGCTGAGGTAAAAGAGAAGAAAGAGATTGTCGTTCAAGGTGAAACCGAGACAAGAAACTACCCTGTGCCTTACGGTGCACGTTTGAAAGTTGTTATTGGAGACGAAGTGAAGGCGGGTCAACCTCTTACTGAAGGTTCGATCGACCCTAAACAACTCCTTACAATAAGCGGTATCGACGGCGTTCAAGAGTATCTTCTTGCTGAAGTACAGAAGGTATACCGTATGCAGGGTGTTGAGATTGGCGATAAGCACGTTGAAGTTATGGTGCGTCAGATGATGCGCAAGATCCGTGTGATCGACGCTGGTGATACAGAAGTACTACCAGGATCTCTCATCGACATTCACCAGTTTAAAGGTGTTAACCGCAAAGTTCTTAAACAAGGTGGTTTACCTGCAACTGGTCGTCCAGTTCTTCTTGGTATTACGAAAGCTTCTCTTGAAACGGAGTCATTCTTATCAGCAGCATCCTTCCAGGAAACAACGCGTGTCCTAACTGATGCAGCGATCAAAGGTAAGCGTGATGAGCTACTAGGTCTTAAGGAAAATGTTATTATCGGTAAGCTTGTTCCTGCAGGTACCGGTATGCAACGTTACCGTAGAATCAACGTAGCTGGTGAAGCTCAAGAGGCTGAACAGCTTTTAGAGCAAGAAGAAAGTGCATTAGTTAGTCAAGAATAAACAGGGGAAGTGTTGACATCGGGAGTGCAGGGTGATATTATATCCAAGGTGCTCCCGATAATCCTGTTACTTTGGAGGATATGTTCGTGTCTTATGAAAAAGTATCACAGGCAGATGAATTGATTATTGGGACGAAACAAACTCTAAAGGCCCTCCAGATTGGAGAAGCGAAGGAAGTTTTCATCGCTGACGACGCTGATCGCAGGGTAACTTCTAAAGTTGTTGCACTCGCCGAAGAGAAAAGCATACCAGTTCATCGAGTGGATTCTATGAAGAAGCTTGGTAAGGCATGCGGGATCGAAGTCGGCGCAGCAACAGTTACGATAAAAGCATAACCGTTTTTGCCGGGCAAGGCATGCCCTGTCAGGCAAAAACTTTCCTTTTATCTATACATGAACCACCTGGATGTGTGGGCTTGCTATTAACAAAAGAAGGGAGGAAAACAAAATGCCAACTATTAACCAACTTGTTCGCAAAGGACGCGTTTCTAAAACAAAGAAATCCGATTCTCCAGCATTGAACAAAGGGTATAACAGCTTCAAAAAGTCTCATACAGACCTTTCATCTCCACAAAAACGTGGTGTATGTACTCGTGTAGGTACGATGACTCCTAAGAAGCCGAACTCCGCATTGCGTAAATACGCTCGTGTTCGTCTTACTAACGGAATTGAAGTAACAGCTTATATCCCAGGTATCGGCCACAACCTTCAGGAGCACAGTGTCGTGCTTATCCGTGGAGGACGTGTTAAGGATTTACCGGGTGTACGTTACCACATCGTTCGTGGTGCGCTTGACACTGCAGGTGTTAACGATCGTAGACAAGGTCGTTCTAAATACGGTACTAAGAGACCGAAAGAAGCTAAGAAATAATAGCTATCATTTTATTAAATAATGAAAGGGGGTTAACCCATGCCACGTAAAGGTCCAGTAGAACGTCGTGACGTATTACCAGATCCAATTTACAAATCCAAGCTAGTTACTCGCCTGATCAACCGCCTTATGGTAGACGGTCAGAAAGGTAAAGCTCAGCAGGTACTATACAAAGCGTTTGATCTTATCCAGGAACGCACAAACACAGAGGCTATGGAAGTATTTGACCAAGCGTTAAAAAACGTTATGCCAGTACTTGAAGTACGCGCTCGTCGTGTTGGTGGTGCAAACTACCAGGTACCAGTTGAAGTTCGTCCAGATCGTCGTACAACTCTAGGTCTTCGCTATCTTGTGAACTATTCCCGTCTTCGCGGTGAAAAGACTATGGTAGAAAGACTTGCTAACGAAATTATGGATGCTGCTAACAACACAGGTGCTTCTGTTAAGAAGCGTGAAGAAATGCACAAAATGGCTGAAGCAAACAAAGCGTTTGCTCACTATCGCTGGTAATCAGCACACAACCCAAATCCCTTTATAAAAGGAAGGAGAAATACTAATGGCAAGAGAATTCTCCTTAAGAGATACACGTAATATCGGTATCATGGCTCACATCGATGCTGGTAAAACAACAACTACTGAGCGTATTCTTTTCTACTCAGGGCGTATCCACAAAATTGGTGAAACTCACGAAGGTGGATCACAAATGGACTGGATGGAGCAGGAGCAAGAGCGTGGAATCACGATCACTTCTGCTGCTACCACTGCCCAGTGGAAAGATCACCGTGTTAACATCATTGACACGCCTGGTCACGTAGACTTCACAGTAGAAGTTGAACGTTCTTTGCGTGTATTGGATGGAGCAGTTGCAGTACTTGATGCACAATCTGGTGTTGAACCACAAACAGAAACTGTTTGGCGTCAAGCTACTAACTACGGCGTACCACGTATTGTATTCATTAACAAGATGGATAAACTTGGAGCAGACTTCCTATACTCTACAGGTACACTAAATGAGCGCCTACAAGCAAACGCACACCCTATTCAGCTACCAATCGGTGCTGAAGATGAATTCGAAGGAATCATTGATCTCATTACAATGGAAGCTTTCTATTATCTTGATGATCTTGGTTCACGTACAGAATCACGCGAAATTCCTGCTGAATACAAGGAACAAGCTGAAGAGTACCGCACGAAACTTATCGAGGCTGTCGCTGAGCTTGAAGAAGATCTTATGATGAAATATCTTGAAGGTGAAGAACTTACTGTTGAAGAAATCAAAGCTGCAATCCGTAAAGGAACTTGTAACGTTGAATTCTACCCTGTACTTTGTGGTTCTGCATTTAAGAACAAAGGCGTTCAGCTCGTTCTTGATGCTGTACTAGACTACCTTCCTTCACCTCTAGATGTTCCAGCAATTAAAGGTCATCTAAAAGATTCTGAAGAAGAAGTAATTCGTACTGCTGACGATAATGGTCCTTTCTCTGCACTTGCATTTAAAGTAATGACTGACCCTTACGTTGGTAAGCTTACATTCTTCCGCGTTTACTCAGGAACGCTTTCTTCTGGTTCTTATGTTAAGAACTCGACTAAAGACAAGCGTGAACGTGTAGGGCGTATTCTTCAGATGCACGCTAACTCTCGTGAAGAAATCTCTACTGTATATGCAGGGGATATCGCAGCGGCAGTTGGTTTGAAAGACACTTCGACTGGTGATACTCTATGTGATGAAAAGGATACTGTTATCCTTGAATCTATGGACTTCCCAGATCCAGTTATCTCAGTAGCAATCGAGCCTAAGACGAAGAGTGACCAGGATAAAATGTCTGTAGCTCTAGCTAAGCTTGCTGAAGAGGATCCAACTTTCAAAACTGAAACAAACGAAGAAACTGGCCAAACGATTATTTCTGGAATGGGTGAGCTTCACCTTGACATCATCGTTGACCGTTTACGTCGTGAGTTTAAAGTTGAAGCAACTGTTGGTGCACCTCAGGTTGCTTATCGTGAATCAATCCGTCAAGCTGGTAAGGTTGAAGGTAAATTCGTACGTCAGTCTGGTGGTCGTGGACAATTCGGACACGTATGGGTTGAATTTGAACCTAACGAAGAAGGCGCAGGATTTGAATTTGAAAACAAAATCGTTGGTGGTGTTGTTCCACGTGAATACATCCCTGCTGTAGAAGCTGGTCTTCGCGATGCAATGGCTAACGGCCTTCTTGCAGGCTACCCACTAATCGATGTGAAAGCTCGTCTTGTTGATGGATCTTACCATGACGTTGACTCAAACGAAATGGCATTTAAGATCGCAGCATCTATGGCTTTGAAAAAAGCTAAAACTGTTTGTGACCCTGCTCTTCTTGAGCCTATGATGAAAGTTGAAGTTGTAGTGCCAGAAGAATATATGGGAGACATCATGGGCGATGTAACTAGCCGTCGTGGACGTGTTGAAGGTATGACTGCACGCGGAAACGCTCAAGTTATCAATGCATTCGTTCCACTTTCAGAAATGTTTGGTTATGCAACAACACTTCGTTCTCGTACACAAGGTCGTGGTACTTACACAATGACTTTCGATCACTACGAGCAAGTACCTAAATCAATTTCTGAAGAAATCATTAAAAAAGCTACAGGCGAATAATTGTAGCAAACCAACTTTTGTTGTAATCTAAGATAGGCGAGATTGATTTATTCTTACGCCTATCTTGGCATAGATAATTTCTTGGTAATTAAAGGAGGAAACACTAATGTCAAAAGAAAAATTCGACCGCTCCAAGCCCCACGTTAACATTGGTACAATTGGACACGTTGACCATGGTAAAACTACTCTAACAGCTGCGATCACTTCTGTGCTTCACAAGCGTTCAGGTAGCGGTACTGCTATGGCTTATGACCAAATCGATGGTGCTCCTGAAGAGCGCGAACGTGGAATCACAATCTCAACTGCACACGTTGAGTACGAAACTGAAAACCGTCACTATGCGCACGTTGACTGCCCAGGTCACGCTGACTATGTTAAAAACATGATCACTGGTGCTGCACAAATGGACGGAGGAATTCTAGTAGTATCTGCTGCTGACGGCCCAATGCCACAAACTCGTGAGCACATCCTTCTTTCTCGTCAAGTTGGTGTACCTATGCTTGTTGTATTCTTGAACAAGTGTGACATGGTTGACGACGAAGAACTACTTGAACTAGTTGAAATGGAAGTTCGTGATCTTCTTTCTGAATACGACTTTGATGGCGACGAAGTTCCAGTAATCAAAGGTTCAGCTCTTAAAGCTCTTGAAGGCGACGATGAGTACGAAGCAAAAATCTTCGAACTTATGGACGCAGTTGATGAGTATATCCCAACTCCAACACGTGACACTGACAAGCCATTCATGATGCCAGTTGAGGACGTATTCTCAATCACTGGTCGTGGTACAGTTGCAACTGGCCGTGTTGAGCGTGGACAAGTTAAAGTCGGTGACGAAGTTGAAATCCTTGGTCTTGCAGAAGAGAACAAGAAAACAACAGTTACTGGTGTTGAAATGTTCCGTAAGCTTCTTGACTATGCTGAAGCTGGCGACAACATTGGTGCACTTCTTCGTGGTGTATCCCGTGACGACATTCAGCGCGGACAAGTTCTTGTTAAGCCAGGAACTGTAAAAGCTCACACTAAATTCCAAGCTGAAGTATACGTTCTTTCAAAAGAAGAGGGTGGACGTCACACTCCATTCTTCGCTAACTACCGTCCTCAGTTCTACTTCCGTACAACTGACGTAACTGGTACAATCGCTCTTCCAGAAGGCGTAGAAATGGTTATGCCTGGAGACAACATCGAAATGACAGTTGAACTTATCGCTCCAATCGCTATCGAAGATGGAACTAAGTTCTCTATCCGTGAAGGTGGACGTACTGTAGGCGCAGGCGTTGTAGCAACAATCACTGAGTAATCTCTATGATTAAACAAAACACCCGGATTTTTCCGGGTGTTTTTTATTTGGGATCTATGTTAAATTGGATGAATGGGTTTGAAACTTTTCATTCAAGACCACCAAGATTAGGGAATAGTCTGAAATTGCTTTTAGGCCTTGCATTTTACGGCTCAGGCCGTTATACTATTAAAAGTGTGCGATCGACATACTTTTTAGATGGACTAAGCCTTGCATATAGGCATTAGGTTTAGTATAATAAGAATGTTGGTCATAAACAGCGATGATGTGGAAGGTTGCTGACACACCCGGCCCCTTTGCCATGGCGAGTGTGTTGGGTTTATTTTCACGGAGAACTGTCTATAACAATATGGGCGATAAAGGAGGGGAAATAATGGCAAAGCAAAAGATTCGTATTCGTTTAAAAGCATATGATCACCGTATTCTAGATCAGTCTGCTGAGAAAATTGTAGAAACAGCAAAACGTTCAGGTGCACAAGTATCCGGACCGATCCCGTTGCCGACGGAAAAATCTGTTTACACAATTCTACGTGCTGTACACAAGTACAAAGATTCTCGTGAGCAGTTTGAAATGCGTACGCATAAGCGTCTAATCGACATCATCGAGCCTACACCGCAAACGGTTGACTCGTTAATGCGTTTGGACCTACCGTCTGGCGTTGACATTGAAATCAAACTTTAATAGAACGCTAAATAAATTTTTTAAAAACAATTAGGAGGTGTGACGAATGACCAAAGGAATCTTAGGAAGAAAAGTAGGCATGACGCAAGTCTTTGCTGACAACGGAGATATTATCCCGGTAACTGTAATTGAAGCAGAACCTAACGTTGTCCTTCAAAAGAAAGTTGTTGATACAGACGGCTATGAAGCAATCCAAGTTGGTTTTGCTGATAAGAAGAAGTCTCGCTTCAACAAGCCTGAAGAAGGCCATGCTACAAAAGCTAGCACAACACCTAAGCGCTTCGTGAAAGAAATTCGTAACGCAGAAGGTAGTTACGAAATTGGTCAGGAAGTCAAGGTAGATATCTTTAACGAAGGTGACGTAGTTGATGTAACTGGTACGTCTAAAGGGAAAGGTTTCCAGGGTGCAATTAAGCGCCATAACCAATCTCGCGGACCAATGACTCACGGTTCTCGTTATCACCGTCGTCCAGGTTCAATGGGACCTATCGATCCGATGCGTGTTATGAAAGGTAAACTTCTACCTGGTCGCATGGGTGGCGAGCGTGTAACTGTACAAAACCTTGAGATCGTTAAAGTAGATGTAGAACGTAATGTAATTCTAGTAAAAGGTAACGTACCTGGAGCTAAGAAGAGCTACGTAACTATCCAAAGCGCGGTAAAAGCAAAAGAAGCTAAGTAAGAAGGGAGGATATCCAAGTGCCTAAAGTAACAATGTTCAACCAAACCGGAGCACAAGTCGGCGACATCGAACTCGCTGAAGCAATCTTCGGGATCGAACCAAACGAAAGTGTTATGTATGATGCGGTTATCATGCAGCAAGCATCTTTGCGTCAAGGTAACCATGACGTGAAAAATCGTTCAGAAGTACGCGGTGGTGGAGCTAAACCATGGCGCCAAAAAGGAACAGGTCGTGCTCGTCAGGGCTCAATCCGTTCACCACAATGGGTTGGCGGTGGAGTAGTATTTGGTCCGACACCAAGAAGCTATTCTTACAAGCTACCTAAAAAAGTTCGCCGTTTGGCAATCCGTTCTGCTTTGTCTTCTAAAGTGCAAACAGAGGATATGGTCATCGTGGACAGCATTTCTTTTGATGCTCCAAAAACAAAGGAAATGAAATCAGTACTATCTAGCCTATCTGCAGAAAACAAGGCGCTTATCGTTACAGGAGACTATAACGAAGCAGTTGCATTATCTGCACGCAATATTCCTGGTGTTACTGTTGTAACTTCAGCTGGACTTAACATCCTTGATGTCCTTAAAGCTGACAAACTAGTTATGACAAAAGACGCTGTGGAAAAAGTAGAGGAGGTGCTAGCGTAATGAACGCTCGTGATATCATTAAGCGCCCCGTTATTACTGAAGCTACTACAGACGTAATGGCAGACAAAAAGTATACTTTCGAAGTAGATACTCGTGCTAACAAAACTCAAATCAAGAGTGCTCTTGAAGAAATTTTCGGAGTAAAAGTTGCTGGAGTAAATACTCAGAACTATATGGGTAAAAAGAAACGTGTTGGCCGCCACAGCGGATTTACACCACGTCGCAAAAAAGCTATCGTGACGCTTACACCAGAAAGCAAAGAATTGGACTTCTTTGAAGGCGTCTAAAAAATAATAGTGAAGGAGGGAAATAAGAATGGCGATTAAAAAGTACAAACCGACCACAAACGGTCGTCGTGGTATGTCAGTATCTGACTTTGCTGAAATCACAACTGACCAACCGGAAAAATCGTTACTTGCACCGCTTCATAAAAAAGGCGGACGTAACAATCAGGGTCGCTTAACTGTTCGTCACCAAGGTGGCGGTCATAAGCGTAAATATCGTGTTATTGACTTTAAACGAGACAAAGATGGAATACCAGGACGCGTTGCTACGATCGAATACGATCCAAACCGCTCTGCAAACATCGCTCTTATCAACTATGCTGATGGAGAAAAGCGTTACATTCTTGCTCCAAAAGGACTTAAAGTAGGAACTGAAATCATGTCTGGCGCTGAAGCTGACATTAAAGTAGGAAACGCTCTTCCACTAATCAACATTCCAGTTGGTACAACAATTCACAACATTGAACTTAAGCCAGGCCGTGGCGGACAGCTTGTTCGTTCTGCTGGTGCAGAAGCTCAGCTTCTTGGTAAAGAAGGTAGATACGTACTAGTACGTCTTCGTTCTGGAGAAACTCGTATGATTCTTTCTACTTGCCGCGCTACTATCGGTCAGGTTGGTAACCTTGAGCACGAGCTTATCAATATTGGTAAAGCTGGTCGTTCTCGCTGGTTGGGCATCCGTCCTACAGTTCGTGGTTCTGTAATGAACCCAGTTGATCACCCACACGGTGGTGGTGAAGGTCGTGCGCCGATCGGACGTAAATCACCAATGTCACCTTGGGGCAAACCAACCCTTGGATTTAAGACTCGTAAGAAAAACAAAGAATCCGACAAGTACATCGTACGCCGTCGCAAAAAATAACGGGATTTACCTACGGTTCCGCGGAGCCGTAGCATAATCTCAAAAGGGAGGTTCACAAATGGGTCGTAGTTTGAAAAAAGGACCTTTTGTCGACGATCATTTAATGAAAAAGGTCGAAGACTTAAATGAAAAGAGCGACAAAAAAGTTATTAAAACTTGGTCTCGTCGTTCAACAGTATTCCCAGAATTTATTGGACACACTTTTGCAGTATATGATGGACGCAAGCACGTACCGGTTTATGTAACAGAAGACATGGTCGGTCATAAGCTTGGTGAATTTGCTCCAACTCGCACATATCGCGGGCACGCTGCAGATGACAAAAAAACTAGACGTTAATTTGAGGGGAGGTACAACGAATGCAAGCTAAAGCTGTTGCAAAACACGTGCGTATTGCTCCTCGTAAAGCACGCTTAGTCGTAGATCTCATTCGAGGAAAGCAAGTCGGTGAAGCTATTGCGATTTTGCGCAACACAAACAAAGCTGCTTCTCCAGTAGTTGAGAAAGTGCTTAACTCTGCGATCGCTAATGCAGAGCACAATCTTGAGCTAGAACCGAACAATCTTACGGTTTCTCAAGTGTTTGTGGACGAAGGAGTAACAATGAAACGTTTCCGCCCACGTGCTATGGGTAGAGCTAGCCGCATCAACAAGCGCACTAGCCACATCACAGTCGTGGTATCAGAAAAGAAGGAGGGATAACGAGTGGGTCAGAAAATTAATCCGGTAGGACTTCGAATTGGTGTCATTCGTGATTGGGAGTCTAAATGGTACGCAGACAAAGATTACGCTAACCTTTTACACGAAGATATTAAAATTCGTGAATATATTGAAAAACGTTTGAAAGATGCATCTGTTTCAGCTGTTGAAATCGAACGTGCAGCAAACCGAGTGAATGTTACAGTGAAAACTGCTAAGCCTGGTATGGTAATCGGTAAAGGTGGTTCTGAAGTTGAGTCTCTTCGTAAGTCTCTCGCGGAACTAACAGGAAAGAAAGTTCACGTTAACATTTTCGAAATTAAACAAGCTGACATCGATGCAACACTTGTTGCTGATAACATCGCTCGTCAACTTGAAAACCGAGTTTCATTCCGTCGCGCTATGAAGCAAACAATTCAACGCGCAATGAGATCTGGAGCTAAAGGAATTAAAACGCAAGTATCTGGCCGTCTAAACGGTGCTGATATTGCTCGTTCTGAATCATACAGTGAAGGTACTGTACCTCTTCACACACTACGTGCTGACATCGACTATGGTACTGCAGAAGCAGATACTACTTACGGTAAGCTTGGTGTGAAGATTTGGATCTATCGTGGTGAAGTCCTTCCAACGAAAGGAACGCAAAAAGAGGAAGGGGGAAAATAAATCATGTTGTTACCTAAACGTGTTAAATACCGCAGAGAACATCGCGGAAAAATGCGCGGACGTGCTAAAGGTGGCACTGAAGTAGCATTCGGTGAATACGGTCTACAAGCTCTTGAAGCTAGCTGGATCACAAACCGTCAAATCGAGGCAGCTCGTATTGCTATGACTCGTTACATGAAACGTGGCGGTAAAGTTTGGATTAAAATTTTCCCATCAAAGCCTTACACTGCTAAACCACTTGAAGTACGAATGGGTTCCGGTAAAGGTGCTCCTGAAGGCTGGGTAGCTGTAGTAAAGCCAGGGAAAATCTGTTTTGAAATTGCAGGCGTATCTGAAGAAGTAGCGCGCGAAGCACTTCGTCTTGCTTCTCACAAATTGCCTATTAAAACTAAGTTCGTAAAACGCGAAGAAGTGGGTGGTGACACAAATGAAAGCTGAGGAAATTCGTAACTTGACCACTGCCGAAATCGAGCAGAAAGCGAAATCGTTTAAAGAAGAACTTTTCAATCTTCGCTTTCAACTTGCTACAGGTCAACTGGAAAACCCAGCCCGCATTCGTGAAGTCCGTAAATCAATCGCTCGCGCAAACACTGTTTTGCGTGAAAGAGAGTTAGGAATCACAAACGGTTAATATGAGGGGAGGTTTGCGAAATGAGCGAACGCAATAATCGCAAAGAATACACTGGGCGTGTTGTCTCTGACAAAATGGATAAGACAATTACTGTTTTAGTTGAGACATACAAAATGCACCCTTTATACGGTAAACGTGTTAAGTATTCTAAAAAGTTTAAAGCACATGATGAAAACAACACTGCAAAAATCAACGACGTGGTAACAATCATGGAAACTCGTCCGGTATCTAAAGATAAGCGTTTCCGTCTTGTGGATGTAGTTGTAGAAGCAGTTATTATCTAAATGAACTCGGATCATTGAATAATGTCCGAAGGGAGGTCTTTCTAGATGATTCAACAGGAATCTCGTTTGAAATCAGCTGACAACTCTGGTGCTCGTGAACTACTATGTATCAAAGTACTTGGTGGCTCTGGTCGCAAAACTGCTAATATCGGTGACGTAATTGTTTGTTCGGTGAAACAAGCAACACCTGGTGGCGTTGTTAAGAAGGGTGAAGTCGTAAGAGCTGTTATTGTACGCAGTAAGTCTGGCGTTCGTCGTCAAGATGGTTCATACATCAAGTTCGACGAAAACGCAGCGGTTGTTATCCGTGATGACAAAGGACCGCGCGGAACACGTATTTTCGGACCAGTTGCTCGCGAACTACGTGACAACCAGTTTATGAAAATCGTTTCTCTAGCTCCAGAAGTTCTTTAATCATTTGAAAATAGATGCCTTGTAAGGAGGTGCGCGACCTTATGCACGTAAAAAAGGGAGATAAAGTAAAAGTTATTTCTGGTAAGGATAAAGGTAAACAAGGTGTGATCCTTGAAGCTTACCCGAAAAAAGAAAGAGTTATCGTTGAAGGTGTCAACCTTGTTAAGAAACACTCAAAACCATCCCAGGCTAATCCTCAAGGTGGAATCATTGAGCAGGAAGCAGCGATCCACGTTTCTAACGTAATGGCGCTTGATCCGAAGTCTGGTGAACCGACTCGCGTTGGATACAAAGTAGACAACGGGAAAAAAGTTCGTATCTCAAAAAAATCCGGTGAAGTACTCGATAAGTAGTTCGTAGCGAAAGGAGGTCAATCCCGATGAATCGTTTCCAAGAAAAGTATCAAAATGAAACTAAACCTGCACTGATGGAGAAATTTAATTATTCCTCTGTTATGGAAGTTCCAAAACTTGAAAAAATCGTAATCAACATGGGTGTTGGTGACGCTGTACAGAACCCGAAAGCTCTTGATACAGCTGTTGAGGAACTTGAGTTGATCTCAGGTCAAAAACCCCTAATCACTCGTGCTAAGAAGTCAATCGCTGGCTTTAAGCTTCGTGAAGACATGCCAATCGGTGCAAAAGTTACTTTGCGCGGTACTCGTATGTTTGAATTTCTAGATAAACTTATTTCTGTTTCACTACCTCGTGTACGTGACTTCAGAGGTGTTTCTAAGAAAGCATTCGACGGCCGTGGTAACTACACACTTGGTATTAAAGAACAGTTGATTTTCCCTGAAATTGATTACGATAAAGTAAATAAAGTACGCGGAATGGACATCGTTATCGTAACAACAGCTAATACGGACGAAGAGAGCCGTGAAATGTTGACTAACCTAGGTATGCCATTTCAAAAGTAAGTAAGGAGGGAAAATTGTGGCGAAAAAATCAATGATCGCGAAACAACAGCGTCAAGCTAAGTTTAAAGTTCAAGAATACACACGTTGTGAACGTTGCGGACGTCCTCACTCTGTTATTCGTAAGTTTAAACTTTGCCGTATTTGTTTCCGGGAACTTGCACACAAAGGTCAAATCCCAGGCGTTAAAAAGGCTAGCTGGTAAACCCGAAATAGGGAAGGAGGTAATTACTAATGGTCATGACTGATCCAATTGCAGATATGCTTACAAGAATTCGTAATGCGAACACAGTTCGTCACGAAAAACTAGAGTTGCCTGCATCGAATTCGAAAAGAAACATCGCTGAAATCCTCAAACGTGAAGGTTTTGTACGTGATGTTGAAATGATCGAAGACAACAAACAAGGAATCATCCGTATCTTCTTAAAGTACGGTTCAAATAACGAACGCGTTATCACTGGATTAAAGCGAATCAGTAAACCTGGTCTTCGCGTATACGCTAAAGCAGACGAAGTACCACGTGTACTTGGCGGTCTAGGAATCGCTCTAGTTTCTACTTCTAAAGGAATTATGACGGACAAAGAAGCTCGTCAACAGCAAGTAGGCGGAGAAGTTCTAGCGTACGTTTGGTAATTCTTAAAAGCAGAATGGAGGTGTAATTATGTCACGTGTCGGACTTAAACCGGTTGACATCCCAAGTGATGTAACAATCGATATCAAAGGAGACGTTGTAACGGTAAAAGGACCTAAAGGGGAACTTTCTCGTACATTCAGCTCTGATATCAAAGTAAACATTGAAGAGAACGTGCTAACAGTAGCTCGTCCTTCAGATAACAAAGAGCACCGTGCTCTTCACGGAACAACTCGCAGCCTGATCGCTAACATGGTTGAAGGTGTGACTAAAGGCTTTGAAAAAGGTCTTGAAATCATCGGTGTTGGTTACCGTGCAAGTAAATCTGGTCAAAAACTTATCCTTAACGTAGGTTACTCTCACCCAGTTGAGATGGTACCTGAAGAAGGAATTGAAATTGATGTTCCTTCTAACACAAAAGTTGTTGTTAAAGGAATTGATAAAGAACGCGTTGGAGCTGTTGCAGCAAACATCCGCGCTGTCCGTACTCCAGAACCTTACAAAGGTAAAGGAATTCGTTACGAGAACGAATATGTACGTCGTAAAGAAGGTAAAACAGGTAAATAGGTAAAAACCTAGCGGAAAGGAGTGACGTTTAATGATCACTAAGGCCGATAAAAACAAAGCACGTCAAAAAAGACATGCTCGCGTACGCCGCACAGTTACCGGCACGACTGAACGTCCGCGTCTAAACGTATTCCGTTCTAATAAGAACATCTATGCTCAGCTTATCGATGACACTAAAGGTGTTACAATCGTTGGAGCTTCAAGTATGGAACAAGGAATTGACGTTAAACACGGCGGTAACACAGAAGCAGCTGTGAAAGTCGGAGAAGCTATCGCAAAGCGTGCTGTTGAAGCAGGTTATTCAGAAGTGGTTTTTGACCGCGGAGGATACCTCTATCACGGACGTGTAAAAGCTCTTGCTGACGCAGCGCGTGAAGCAGGACTGAAATTTTAATAAAAAGGAGGTTAACTCATGCCTAGCATTGATGCTAACAAACTAGAACTTGAAGAACGCGTAGTTACCGTTAACCGCGTAGCGAAAGTTGTTAAAGGTGGACGTCGTTTCCGCTTCGCAGCAATCGTAGTTGTCGGAGATAAAAACGGTCACGTTGGATTCGGAACTGGTAAAGCGCAGGAAGTTCCTGAAGCAATTCGCAAAGCTATTGAAGATGCGAAAAAGAACTTAATTACTGTTCCTATCGTAGGAACTACAATCCCTCACCAAATCACAGGTCATTTCGGAGCTGGTAACGTACTATTGAAGCCTGCTTCTGAAGGTACTGGAGTTATCGCTGGCGGACCCGTTCGTGCGGTACTTGAACTTGCTGGTGTAGGTGACATTCTATCGAAGTCTCTTGGATCTAACAATCCGATTAACATGGTGCGTGCAACACTTAACGGCCTTGAAAACCTTAAGCGTGCTGAAGACGTTGCGAAGCTTCGTGGAAAATCTGTAGAAGAGCTACTAGGTTAAGGGAGGGAAATTAGATGGCTAAGCAATTAGAAATCACCCTCACACGTAGTGTGATTGGTCGCCCTCAAGACCAACGCGTGACGGTAAAAACACTTGGACTTAAAAAAATGCATCACACGGTTGTTCATAACGACAATCCTGCGATTCGTGGTATGATCAACAAGGTATCTCACCTTGTAACTGTTAACGAAATTGATGCGTAAAAAATCTATACATTGAGGAGGTGCCCACAATGAAACTACACGAACTAAAACCATCTGAAGGTTCTCGTAAAGAACGCAACAGACTTGGTCGCGGTATTGCTACTGGTAACGGTAAGACATCTGGCCGTGGTCAAAAAGGTCAAAAAGCTCGTTCTGGCGGCGGTGTACGCGTCGGTTTCGAAGGAGGACAACTTCCAATCTTTAAACGTCTACCGAAACGTGGATTTACAAACATGAACCGTAAAGAGTTCGCGATTGTTAATCTTGATTCGCTTAACCGTTTTGAAGATGGAACTGAAGTTTCTCCAGAACTTCTATTAGAATCTGGCGTAGTTAGCAAAGAAAAAGCTGGAATTAAGATTCTAGGTAATGGTAAGCTTGAGAAAAAGCTTACCGTGAAAGCCCACAAGTTCTCTGCTTCTGCAAAAGAGGCGATTGAAGCGGCAGGCGGAAATACTGAGGTGATCTAATGTTCCAAGCAATCTCCAACATTATGCGCGTAGGTGATATTAGAAACAAAATAATCTTCACCCTACTCATGCTTGTCGTGTTCCGTATCGGAACATTCATACCCGTCCCTGGTGTGAACAGAGATGTATTACAATTTCAAGATCAAATGAGTCTCTTCGGAGTTCTCAACACCTTTGGCGGTGGAGCGTTGCAAAACTTCTCCATCTTTGCCATGGGAATTATGCCTTACATCACTGCTTCTATCATTGTGCAGCTTTTACAAATGGACGTTGTCCCGAAGTTTACCGAATGGTCTAAACAGGGCGAGGCCGGACGTAAAAAGCTAACACAAGTTACTCGTTATGGAACGATCGTACTTGGACTTGTCCAAGGTATCGGTCTTTCAATCGGGTTTAACAATATTGTTGGAGGTCAGTTGATCAGTAATCCCGGTGTACTAACGTATCTAAATATTTCTCTTGTTTTAACAGCCGGAACGGCTTTTTTGATGTGGTTAGGCGAACAGATCACAGCAAAAGGTGTTGGAAATGGAATCTCAATTATTATCTTTGCAGGGATTGTAGCTGCAATTCCTCCAGGGCTTAATCAGCTCTACGCTCAGATGTTTGAAGGCTCCCAGGATGAGTTGTTCATTAACATCGTAACACTTGCGATTATTGCTCTTGCAGCACTTGCAATTGTTGTCGCTGTTATCTTTGTTCAACAAGGTCTTCGTAAAATTCCAATTCAATATGCTAAACGAACTGTTAACCGCAGACAAGTAGGTGGTCAATCCACTCACTTACCGATTAAAGTTAATGCAGCAGGTGTTATTCCAGTTATCTTTGCGATATCACTGATCATTACTCCACCAACGATCGCCAGGTTGTTCGGAGATAATTCGGTAACGGAATGGATCATCAGGGTGTTTGACTATACACAACCTATTGGTATGGTCGTGTATGCGTTACTCATCATTGGATTTACGTATTTTTATACGTTTGTTCAGGTTAATCCGGAAAAGATGGCTGAGAATCTGAAGAAACAGGGTGGATACATTCCTGGTATTCGTCCGGGTAATGCAACCGAAACGTACATTACTCGAATTCTCTACCGTTTAACGTTTGTAGGAGCACTTTTCCTTGCTGTTATATCGATTATTCCGGTATTTTTCACAACCGTAGCAGGACTGCCGCAGACGCTGCAAATCGGCGGAACAAGCTTGCTGATCGTTGTTGGGGTAGCGCTTGATACGATGAAGCAAATTGAAAGTCAATTAATTAAACGTCATTATAAAGGCTTTATTAAATCTTGAGGATAAACTGGGAAGAACTTTCTTCCCCTCCTTCATCCTCGATTGGGTGACGTGCGGAGGGATTAGATGAATCTAGTATTAATGGGGCTTCCGGGTGTCGGAAAAGGAACCCAGGCAGAAAAGATTGTCGAAAAGTATGGCATCCCTCATATCTCTACAGGAGATATGTTCCGAGCAGCGATCAAAGAAGGAACGCCTCTTGGTCTAAAAGCAAAAGAGTACATGGATTCTGGAAACCTCGTACCTGATGAAGTAACAATTGGTATAGTACGAGAGCGTTTAGGAAAAGATGATTGCGAAAAAGGCTTTCTACTTGATGGTTTTCCAAGAACAGTCGCACAGGCTGATGCGCTTGAAACGATCTTAGCCGATCTCGGTAAAAAACTCGACTATGTGATTAACATTGCGGTTGAGGAAGATCAGCTCATGCAGCGTTTAACCGGGCGTCGCGTTTGCAGAAATTGTGGAGCAACCTATCACGCAGTTTTCAATCCTCCTAAGGAAGAAGGAGTTTGTGATAAGTGCGGTGGAGAACTTTATCAACGCGATGATGATAAAGAAGAAACTGTGCGTACTCGCCTTGAAGTCAACAAGCAGCAACAGCAGCCATTGTTGACCTTTTATGAAGGCAAAGGCTATCTTAAAACCATTGATGGCAATAGAGACATCAATGAGGTTTTTGAAGATGTCGATCAACTCCTCAAAGGATTGTCGTAATGATTATTTGCAAGACTCCTCGTGAACTTGATATCATGCGAGAAGCAGGCAGAATTGTCGCGTTAACACATCAAGAATTACAGAAGCACATCAAGCCTGGAGTTACGACAAAAGAGCTGGATACGATTGCCGATCGGTTTATTCGTCAGCTTGATGCAATTCCTTCCTTTAAGGGTTACAATGGATTTACTGGAAGTATATGCGCTTCAGTTAATGAAGAGCTTGTACATGGTATTCCAGGGGGTCGCGTGTTGGCGGAAGGAGATATAATTAGTATCGATATTGGTGCTAAGTATAAAGGTTACCATGGAGATTCAGCATGGACCTATCCTGTTGGCACTATCTCAGAAGAAGACGAACGGTTGTTAAAAGTTACCGAGGAATCGTTATATAAAGGGTTGGATGAGGCGAAGGCTGGTAGGAGGCTTTCAGATATCTCTCATGCGATCCAAGCATATGCCGAAGCTGAGGGTTTTTCGATTGTACGAGAATATGTTGGTCATGGTGTAGGTCAGGACCTTCATGAAGATCCTCAAATTCCCCATTACGGTCCTCCAGGAAAAGGACCGAGGCTGAAGCAGGGAATGGTCCTTGCGGTAGAGCCGATGGTGAATCAGGGCTCTCGCTACGTTCGAACACTTTCGGATAATTGGACTGTAGTAACAACTGACGGTAAGAACTGCGCTCATTTCGAGCACACGATTGCCGTTACGGAAGAAGGATATGAAATACTAACAAAGGCCTAAGTGAAGGTGATGGTTCGTGAAAGAGTCGGATACCGTTCCCGAGATCGGTCAGATCGCTCGGAATAAACGGGGAAGAGACGCTGATCAATATAGCGTGATTGTAGGGATTGTAGATGAACGTTATGTTTTCTTAGCGGACGGGGATAAACGAAAGTTTGATCGTCCTAAGCGGAAGAACCTCGCACACCTTGAGCTGGTAGAGTATATATCCCCTGAGGTAAAGCGAAGTCTTGAAGAAACGGGCCGTGTCACAAATGGCAAGCTGCGTTTCGCGATCTCAAAGTATTTGAATGAACACGTCATTGATTTAAAGGAGGGAGAGCAAGTAGATGGCTAAAGAAGAAGTAATTGAAATGGAAGGCACGGTTATCGAACCTCTACCGAATGCAATGTTTCGAGTAGAACTCGAAAACGGTCATAAGATTCTTGCTCACGTATCCGGAAAGATACGCATGCATTACATTCGTATTTTACCAGGTGACAAAGTAACTGTTGAGCTTTCTCCATATGATTTATCACGTGGACGTATCACGTATCGTTATAAATAAGAAATTAATCTCCGTATATAAGGAGGGTTAAAATAATGAAAGTAAGACCGTCAGTAAAACCAATGTGTGAAAAATGTAAAGTTATTCGCCGTAAAGGTAAAGTCATGGTTATCTGTGAAAATCCAAAGCACAAGCAAAAACAAGGCTAATATATAAGGAGGTGCAACGTAATGGCACGTATTGCTGGTATTGATGTTCCACGCGAAAAGCGCATCGTAATCGCGTTAACTTACGTTTATGGAATCGGTAAAACAACTGCGAAACAAGTTCTAGTTGATGCTGGTGTTTCTGAAGACACTCGCGTACGCGACTTAACTGAAGAAGAGCTCGGAAAAATCCGTGAAGTGGTAGACAAAATTAAAGTTGAGGGTGATCTTCGTCGTGAAATCTCACTTAACATTAAACGTCTAATCGAAATCGGTTCTTATCGTGGTATCCGCCACCGTCGTGGTCTTCCTGTCCGAGGTCAACATACGAAGAACAACTCTCGTACTCGTAAAGGCCCTCGCCGTACAGTAGCTAACAAGAAGAAGTAAGGGAGGTAATTAACAAATGGCTAAACAACGTAAAGCAAATACGCGTAAAAAGCGCGTGAAAAAGAATGTTGAGAGTGGAATAGCTCACATCCGTTCTACTTTTAACAATACTATTATTACGATTACTGACACTCACGGAAATGCGATTTCTTGGGCAACTTCCGGTAACATGGGCTTTAAAGGTTCTCGTAAGTCTACTCCATTCGCTGCTCAAATGGCTGCTGAAACTGCAGGTAAAACTGCACAGGAGCATGGCATGAAAACTGTAGAAGTTTCTGTTAAAGGCCCTGGAGCTGGTCGTGAAGCTGCGATCCGTGCACTTCAAGCTGTAGGTCTAGAGGTTACTGCGATCCGTGACGTAACTCCAGTACCTCATAACGGCTGCCGTCCGCCAAAACGTCGTAGAGTCTAAGGTAGTAGAGAGTTCAAAAACGTAGATATTCCCTTCGGGAGAATGCCTGGTTTTGAACAATCTCTTATGGAAAGATTCAATCTATCGGTATACAATTGATGAACATGTCAATAATGATAATGTATAAATTGTTGACGGTTGACGAATCATAATTAGGTTGTTGGTATTTGGACCGCCTAAGGGGATTATTCGGTTAGACAGCATGTCTAACCGAAGTTCGACGTTTTGAAGGAGGGTTTGTTGGATGATCGAAATCGAAAAGCCAAAAATTGAAGCGGTAGCTATCAACGAGGATGCTAAATACGGAAAGTTTGTTGTAGAACCATTAGAGCGTGGTTATGGAACTACCTTGGGTAACTCCCTTCGTCGTATCCTGTTATCTTCACTTCCTGGTGCTGCTGTTACATCTGTACAAATTGAAGGAGTTCTCCATGAGTTTTCTACAATTGAAGGCGTACATGAAGATGTAACAACTGTCATTCTTAATCTTAAGAAATTAGCTATGAAAGTTTACTCTGAAGAAGAGAAAACATTAGTAGTTGATGTGCAAGGCCCAGGAACGGTAACAGCTGGAGATATTACTCATGACAGCGACGTGGAGATCTTAAACCCTGACCTTCATATTGCTACCCTTTCTGCTAATGCTCGTTTCCAAATGCGAATTACTGCAATTCGCGGAAGAGGCTATGTACAAGCGGAAGGAAACAAAAATGATGAACAGCCAATCGGAGTTATTCCGGTTGACTCGATCTTCACTCCTGTTTCTCGTGTTAACTACCAGGTTGAAAACACTCGCGTTGGCCAGGTAACTAATTATGACAAACTAACCCTCGATGTTTGGACAGATGGAAGCATTCGTCCTGAAGAAGCTGTATCACTAGGCGCAAAGATTTTAAATGAACATTTAAATATCTTTGTGGGCTTAACAGATCAGGCTCAAAATGCTGAAATTATGGTCGAAAAAGAAGAGGATCAAAAAGAGAAAGTGCTTGAGATGACAATCGAAGAGCTCGATCTCTCAGTTCGTTCATATAATTGCCTGAAGCGTGCTGGCATTAATACTGTTCAAGAACTAACTCAGAAGTCTGAAGAAGACATGATGAAAGTTCGTAATCTTGGACGTAAGTCACTTGAAGAGGTACAAGAGAAGCTTGAAGAGCTTGGACTTGGACTTCGTAACGAAGAATAGATATTTAAGTTGTTGATTTCATTAACAACAAAGGAGGGAATACTTCATGGCATACCAAAAGTTAGGTCGTACAAGTGATACGCGTAAAGCGCTATTCCGTGACCTTGTTACAGATTTGATCATCAATGAACGTATTGAAACGACAGAATCGAAGGCGAAAGAGCTTCGTTCTTTCATCGACAAAATGATTACGCTTGGTAAACGCGGAGATCTTCACGCACGTCGTCAAGCAGCTTCTTTCATCCGTAACGAAGTAGCGGATCAAGAAAGCGGTCAAGATGCAGTTCAAAAACTATTCAGCGATATCGCTCCTCGTTATGCAGAGCGTCAAGGCGGTTACTCTCGTATCCGTAAGCTTGGACCACGCCGCGGTGACGGTGCTGAAATGGTTATCATCGAGCTAGTATAAGACGCACTTGATTAAAAGGGCGGGACAGGATCTCGACATTGGATACTGATTCTATGCCCTTTTTTCGTGCGTTTTTTTGTTTAAACGCACATTCTCAAGTGGTTGCATGCTGCTTGCCATTAAAGAAAGTCTGGCAGATGCCAGGCTTTTTTTATAGGATTAGATGCTGGCATAGCGATCGATATGCTGATAGGAAAAAGGGGCGGTTTTGCTGCCCGCCTTTTTTTCGCACCAGTATCATAGCCAGAGGCGATCACCGCTTGAAATTAGCAGAGGTAGGAGGAACGAGTATGGAAGAACTTATCACCGTTCAAGATGTATCCTTTCGATATCAGGAAGATCAACCACATGTGTTACATGGCGTATCGCTATCTGTCTATAAAGGCGAGTGGCTAGCCATTGTCGGGCACAACGGGTCAGGGAAGTCGACGCTTGCCAAACTTTTAAACGGTTTGCAACTTCCTGAAAAAGGTGATGTTCTCGTTGAAGGGTACAATAGCCGAGATGAGGAAAGCATTTGGGAAATCAGAAGAAGAGTAGGAATCGTATTTCAAAATCCTGATAATCAGTTTGTTGGTACCTCCGTTCGAGATGATGTTGCATTTGGACTGGAGAATAGTGGGATGGCGAGAGAACTAATGTTAGAACGTATAAATGAGAGCGTTCAAAAGGTCCGAATGGAAGATTACCTTGACCAAGAGCCACATCGACTTTCTGGTGGACAAAAGCAACGGGTAGCGATTGCTGGGATTATTGCTTTAAGGCCATCCATTGTTATCTTAGATGAAGCAACGTCAATGCTTGATCCTGCTGGACGTAAAGAAGTCATACAAACGATGCGGAAGTTGAAAGAAGAAGAAGGTATGACGGTTATTTCGATCACTCATGATCTTGAAGAAGCCGCACAGGCAGATCGCCTTGTTGTCATGAACGCAGGAGAAGTCATCGATGAAGGGCTTCCTGCGGAAGTCTTTAAAAAAGGTGATATGCTGGAGCAAATCGGGTTAGATCTGCCGTTCCCACTACAGGTGCAGCGAGCGCTCAGTGAGAGAGGATACGATTTCTCAAGGCTTACTTTATCTCAGAAGGAACTGGTGAACGAGCTATGGACATTACAATCAAAGATTTAGAGCATTCGTACAGTAAAGGAACACCGTTTGAACGAAAAGCTCTTTCAAACATAAATCTATCGATACCATCAGGGACATTTCAAACAATCATCGGTCATACGGGTTCAGGAAAGTCTACGTTAATACAGCATCTAAATGGACTTCTTAAGCCTACGCAGGGAAGTATCGAAATTGGAGACTTTAAAATCCAAGCTGGTGTAAAAGAGAAAAGGTTAAAAGCATTGAGAAAACATGTAGGGATTGTTTTTCAATATCCAGAACATCAGCTTTTTGAAGAAACCATTGAAAAAGACATTCTTTTTGGTCCGCTTAACTTTGGTGTTCCAGAAGACGAAGCAAAGAAGCGCGCAGCAAAACTTATTCAGCAAGTGGGACTTGATGAATCTTATCTCAGTCGCTCTCCCTTTGATTTAAGTGGCGGCCAAATGAGGCGAGTTGCCATTGCTGGAGTTCTCGCCATGAAACCATCCATCCTTATATTGGATGAGCCAACCGCTGGGCTTGATCCGCGGGGGAGACGGGAAATTATGGATCTTTTCTATCGTTTACATCAAGAAGAGGGATTAACTACGATTCTTGTTACTCACAGCATGGAAGATGCAGCACGTTTTTCTGATGACATTCTGATTATGGAGAAGGGTGGGATCGCCCTGCAAGGAAAACCTGAAACCATTTTCTCCAACCCTCATTCCTTAAAAAAATTAAGTCTTGATGTCCCAGAAACAGTCCAGTTTATTCATCGTCTGGAAGAGCGGTTTAATAAGAATCTTCCTCATAGTGTTTTTACGCTTGAGGCAGCAGTGGATGCAGCGTTATCGGTTTTGCAGAAAGGAGAGGATTCCTAATGCAAAATATCATTATTGGGCAGTATGTACCAGGACAATCTTTTATTCATAAACTTGATCCGAGAGCTAAGCTTCTAACGGCATTTCTTTTTGTTATTATTGTCTTTTTAGCGAACAATTGGATCACCTATGCATTGTTCGGGGCTTTTACCTTACTAGCGATATTCGTCTCAAAATTACCACTTCGCTATATTTATAATGGTTTAAAGCCGATCTTGCTCGTCATTATTTTAACGTTTTTACTTCACGTGTTTTTAACAAAAGAAGGACCTTTGCTTTTGGATTGGGGTTTTCTTAAGGTGTATGAAGGGGGTGTGGAGCAGGGAATCTTTATCTCGCTTCGACTTCTATTTCTAATAATGATTACTTCGCTGTTAACTCTTACCACTACGCCAATTGATATCACAGTTGGGATTGAAACATTGCTTGGCCCAATGAAGAAAATTGGTTTACCTGTTCATGAGTTTGCATTAATGATGTCGATCGCGCTTAGATTTATTCCTACCCTTCTGGAAGAGACAGAGAAAATCATGAAAGCTCAATCAGCACGTGGTGCGCAATTTTCAAGTGGCCCAATGAAGGAACGCTTAAAAAGTATCGTCCCTCTTCTTGTCCCGCTCTTTGTTAGTGCGTTTAAACGTGCAGAGGATCTTGCCATGGCGATGGAAGCAAGAGGATATCGAGGGGGAGAAGGTAGAACGAGCATACGTTTACTAAAATGGTCTGGGAAAGATACAACATTATTTGTGATTCTTCTCCTGCTCTGTGTTAGTTTACTACTGCTAAGAAGTTAGGAGAGAATGTGTGATGCAACGGATAAAAATGACGCTCTCTTATGACGGGACTGCTTATAATGGCTATCAGGTGCAGCCGAATGGACGCACAGTGCAGGAGGAAGTACAGCGAGCATTAAAGCAAATGCATAAAGGGGAAACCATTATCGTTACTGGATCGGGAAGAACTGATGCACGTGTGCACGCGTGCGGCCAAGTGATTCATTTTGATACGACGCTCTCAATTCCTCTTGAAAATTGGACTCGAGCTTTAAATGCGCAGCTTCCTGATGATGTGAGGGTTTTGCACACAGAAGCTGTATCGAGTGATTTTCATGCAAGATACGACGTTGTTCGAAAGACATACCAATACCGAGTGCACAATCGCGCAGCGGTGGACGTCTTTAGAAGAAACTATGCGGTACATGAGCCGCACACACTTAATGTGCTGGAGATGAAGCGTGCAGCTGCAGATCTCATTGGTGAGCATGACTTTACCTCTTTCTGCGCTAGTAAGACAGATGTGAAGAATAAAGTGAGAACCATCTATCGAATTGAGATTGAGCAAATGCAAGACGAGCTAGTTTTTACATTCGAAGGGAGCGGCTTCCTTTATAATATGGTGCGCATTCTGATGGGCACGTTACTGGAAGTAGGGAAGGGTCGCCGTTCAGCTAATGAAATGTCGTCTATCCTTAACGCAAAAGATCGAAACAAAGCAGGTAAAACAGCTCCTCCCCATGGACTCTATTTATGGGAAGTCTCGTATTCTTAGAAAAGGAAAGAAAGTTCTTAAACACTTGACATTTGTCTCCCAGTATTATAAGATATTCTTTGGTATTTCTACATCCACTTGCCCCGGATTTAGAAATCTGACTGACAACTGACAATGAATTTTCTGTGGTAGTTTTAAAATAAATTGGATTGATTTTAGGAGGGAAACTCATGCGTACAACATTTATGGCTAAAGGCCACGAAGTCGAGCGCAAATGGTACATCGTTGATGCTGAAGGTCAAACACTTGGCCGTCTAGCAAGTGAAGTAGCAGCGATCCTACGCGGTAAAAATAAAGTAACTTTCACACCTCACGTTGACACTGGTGATCATGTGATCATCCTTAACGCTGAGAAAATTGAACTAACTGGTAACAAACTTAATGACAAGATGTACTATCGTCATAGTGGACACCCAGGTGGTTTGAAATCAAGAAATGCTCTTGAAATGCGTACTAACCGTTCTGAGCAAATGCTTGAACTTGCAATCAAAGGTATGCTTCCAAAGAACAGCCTTGGTCGCCAAATGATTAAAAAGCTTCACGTATTCGCTGGTAGCGAGCACAATCACCAGGCTCAACAGCCTGAAAAATACGAACTAAGAGGATAATTAAAAGGAGGGAATCAACTTGGCACAAGTACAATACAACGGCACTGGCCGACGTAAACACTCTGTAGCACGCGTACGTTTACTTCCTGGTAACGGACGTATGGTTATTAACAACCGTGAGATCGACGACTATTTCGATCTAGAAACACTTAAGCTTATCTCTAAGCAACCACTAGTTGAAACTGGCACTGAAGGCACTTACGATATTTTCGTAAATGTTAGCGGTGGTGGATTCACTGGACAAGCAGGCGCGATCCGTCACGGTATCGCTCGTGCACTTCTACAAGCTGATCCGGAATCACGCGCAACACTTAAGAGCGCTGGTTTCCTAACTCGTGATGCTCGTATGAAAGAACGTAAGAAATACGGTCTTAAAGCAGCACGTCGTGCACCTCAGTTCTCAAAACGTTAATTTGTTTTATTCAAAACCTCTGGCTTCGAGCCAGGGGTTTTTTTGTTGTTTTTGACAAGACGAATTGGAATGAGCAATCTACAATACTGAAGGAATTACCAGTTCATATATCGCATACTCCCTGACGCTTGAGTGAGACTAAAACAAAACAACTCGAGAGGATGGGTGAGATGGACAATGTGATTACCGTATTCAAAGAACGTCAGCGTCATAAGCGCCTTGAATTCGAACGGAGAATTTTAATTGAAATATCGCTAAAGGAGTTATCGGATAACATCAGGGATTTGTTTTCTCCATTTTTCTCTGATGCTATTCTCTACAAAGGAGATGTGGAGAATGTCTGCATGGATATTGCCATTGAAGCGTATTTACTTGGCGCAGAGTATAGCAAGTTCTCCTATTATGGAGAACCGATGACGAAGGTGCATAAACGTTGTTTTAAACTAGAGAAAGCGCTCATAGAAGCTCTCTTTGACTATTGGCTTTTTTGGAAAACGTCAGAGGGGTATGAGGAGTCCTTACACATTACGTGTGATGTTTTTGTTTCAAGTTGGTGGAAAGCAGGTTGTGAAAAAGGAATGATGAGACGTCGCCTTCGCCTGCAATAGCCGCTAAAGTTTCAAGACTAATTCTTTCACCTGTCCCATATAGATAAGGTAGGACAAAATAAGGGGCGGTGTTGGAAAAGTATGAAGAAGTGGTATAAGCGATTTGGCGTTGCCACTGGTATTATCGTGCTGTTATTTATCATTAATTACAAATTTGCCATTGATTCTTCATGGGATGCCTGGCATCTACCTTTATCAGGTCAGGTTATTGTGATTGATCCCGGTCACGGGGGCGCTGATGGAGGAGCAGTAGGTAATAATATCGTAGAAAAAGATATTGCTCTCAAAATATCTCTTAAGTTAAGGGATTATCTTCAGGAAGCGGGTGCCCTTGTCATTATGACAAGAGAGACGGATACAGACCTGGCATCTGAAGGAACGAAAGGACTAAGTAATCGAAAAGCAGAGGATTTAAGAAATCGTGTAGAGCTTATCAACGAGGGAAGCCATAATCTTTTTGTTAGTATTCATTTAAATGCCATTCCTTCTTCCAAATGGAGTGGAGCTCAGACATTTTATAATCCTGTAAATGAAGAAAGTGAGGCGCTATCTCGGTTTATTCAAAATGAAATAAAGCGAAATTTAGAAAATACGAATCGACTGGCGAAGAACATGGACAGTGTTTATTTACTTAGAGAAGCTGAAATTCCAGGGTCCCTCGTGGAGGTAGGTTTTCTTTCAAATCCCTCGGAGAGAGAACTGTTGAATACAGACACCTATCAGAACAAAGTAGCAGCAGCCATTTACCAGGGGATTATTCGAT
Source organism: Guptibacillus hwajinpoensis (assembly GCF_020524165.1). Lineage (GTDB taxonomy): Bacteria > Bacillota > Bacilli > Bacillales > Guptibacillaceae > Guptibacillus > Guptibacillus hwajinpoensis_D. Next base: position 3,999 of record NZ_JAIVKU010000009.1, on the reverse strand, counting down.
ATGCCACTAACGAGCCAGTGCCAGAAGAATAATCACTGGCTCGTTTCAGTAAAGAGATTTTACGTGAAGCACCGTAGTCAAAACTCTCTGAATGATATGTTATACTAGCAATGTAATCGAATTCAGAGAAGGTGGTGCCTCCATGTTAACGAAAGATCAGGTCGTTGAATTACTACAAAAGGTGCAAGATCCTATTTTACATAAAAGTATCACGATTCGTGATGTGAAAACGAAGGAAGGCTATGTCAGTGTGAAGGTAGCCCTTGCTCAAACTGAATCAGCTGAGCAAATGAAGGTTCAGCAGGAGATTGTGAACACCTTAAAAGGCGCTGGTGCAGAATCTGTTGGGTTACGTTTTGAACAATTAGCTGATGAAGAACTTCCTGAGGGAACGTCAGCTAACCCGGATCTGCCTCCATTGCTTTCTCCAGAGAGTAAAACACAGTTTATTGCAGTAGCGAGTGGTAAAGGGGGCGTTGGGAAATCGACGGTTACCGTAAACCTTGCAACGTCACTTGCTCGTCTAGGGAAAAAGGTTGGTATTATTGATGCGGATATTTACGGATTTAGCGTTCCAGATATGATGGGTATTGAAACGAGACCAAAAGTAGAGAATGAAAAAATCTATCCTGTTCAGCGCTTTGGCGTTAAAGTTATGTCGATGGCTTTCTTTGTAGAAGATAACGCTCCTGTTATCTGGCGCGGACCAATGCTTGGCAAAATGCTAAATAATTTCTTTAGTGAAGTGGATTGGGGAGAACTAGATTATCTGTTACTTGATTTACCACCAGGTACTGGAGATGTTGCTCTTGATGTTCACACGATGCTCCCTGCATCAAAAGAGATTATTGTCACAACTCCACATGCTACTGCTGCTTTCGTTGCAGCACGAGCGGGAGCAATGGCGCTTAAGACGAAACACGAAGTCCTTGGTGTCGTAGAAAATATGTCTTACTTTGAAAGTAAAGTAACGGGAGAGAAAGAGTATGTCTTTGGCCAGGGCGGCGGAGATAAATTAGCTTCTGAATTATCAACGGATATTCTTGGCAGACTTCCTCTCGGGCAACCAGACTTCGACGAAGCTGAATTTGCGCCATCCGTTTATCAAGAAGATCATCCAATAGGAATGCAGTATCTTCAAATTGCTAATGAGATTATAAAAAGAACCGCGGAATAAAAGGGAAAGGACATGCCTTGTGGCATGTCCTTTTGTTTGGTTAATCCTGACCATTAGAGCTACCTGCACTCTTTGAATCAGAACTACCCGTTCCTTCTTCCTTACCGCCTCCGGAAGATTTCAGTTGCTCTGACGTAATTCCTGTAAGCATTTCCTGAATTTTAGCTTGAAATAGTGGACTTTCAAATGTTTCGGCAATTAAATCTTTAATTTGTTGACGGGATTGCTTACTTTCAAGGAGCTGTAAATAATGTTTTTCCATGACTGGATCTTGGAGCAGATCCATCATCTTTTCTTGATAGTCAGGATCATCCATGAGTGACTTGAATAATTTCTTGTTCTCATCCTGAATGTATTTAGCGAAGTTCTCAACGAATGTAGGGTCCTTCAACATTTCTTGCCAGTATGCTTTTCCTTCTTCAGTTGTCAAAACTTTCTGTATCGTTTCTTTCACAAATGGCTGTTCCATAACGAGTTGTTTCTTTATTTCTTCATCGGACATCACTTCTTGAATCGCTTTTTTACCCTCGTCGGATTTTAGCAAGTCGACAAGCATTTTTTTCGTTTCTTCATAATTGGCCTGAGATCCTTCAGCAGAACCGGTGGCACAACCAGCGATAAGAAGAATGACAAATCCGAGCGTAAGTAGTCTGAAACGCTGACTCATATGACTGCGCTCCTTTCTCAAGATCTTATTCTTAATATTAGGCGAAACTGTGAATTTATACCCGGTGAATAAAGGAAGGGTAGCAATTTAAAAGTGGCATTGGTACAATTCAACATAGAAGCACCATTAACGTTCACGGGGGTTTGATCTTGAAAACAAGAAATCTTGTTTATTTATTCTTTACAACCCTTCTGATTGGATCAACAGCCGGTATGCTTACAGGTATTGTCTTAGACTGGTCACAGTACTGGACAGATCTAAAAAATGGAGAATTACTCTCGTTTCTAATTGTAATACTCTGGTTATTAGGAGTATCAAGCATCTTTAGTTTGATTAGTCAGATGGGTTTTTTTGCGTATTTAACCATTCATCGTTTTGGATTAGGTATTTTCAAATCAGTAAGACTCTGGAATACAATCCAGGTTGTCTTAATTGCAGTCGCTTTATTTGATTTAGTCTACTTCCGCTATGCTGTTTTTGCAGAAGAGGGTGAAAGTGTAACTAGCTACATACTGATTGCATTATTTCTTTTGGTGGTAGGACTCATTACGGCATATGTGAAGCAAAAAGAAACAAATAAGCAGGCGTTTATACCCGCTCTTTTCTTTATTGTCGTTGTCACCATTCTCGAATGGATCCCGGGACTACAAAGCAATGATCCAAAGTGGCTTTGGCTTATTTTGATCCCTCTACTAGTAAGCAATGTATGGCAATTGCTTACACTTCATCGTTTGATTCAAAAAGAAGTATAGACAAAAGCCGCTTTCCAATTGGAAAGCGGCTTATTTTATTTCTTTACTTTTAATATTGGCGTTTGAAACAAGTTCGCTGACTGTAGCGAAAGAATAGCCTTTCTTCTTTAGAGCAGCAATCATTTCTGGAAGAGCTTCTGCGGTCTGTTTTGCTGAATCAGATGCGTGCATAAGCACAATGTCTCCTGGATCAATTTCTTTTGTAACATTCTGAACAATATTCTCTACCCCTGGGTTTCTCCAGTCTTCAGAATCAAGACTCCAGTGAATAACAGTATAATTAAATTTGTCTGAAAGCAAGAGGACGCGTTTATCAAAGTTTCCATTCGGGGGTCTAAGTAAGTGTGGCTCTTCATCGGTAACTTTTTTTATAGCTTCGCTCGAACGAATAATGTCTTTCTTGATCTCCTCATCTTTCATGGTTGTGTAGTTCTCGTAGCGATAACCAAGGTTGCCAATTTCGTGACCATCTTTCGTAATCTGTTCAACAATTTCAGGATGACGTTCCGCCCAAGCTCCAGAAATAAAAAACGAAGCTTTCACATTGTTTTGTTTTAATTCTTCCAGAATAGGAATTGCTTTTGTTTCCCCCCAACTAATATCAAAAGTTAAGGCAAGCCGTTTCTCATCACTCTTCACCTGATCCACGGCGAGCGGGACATCATTATTTGTAAACACGGCGAGGTCTCCACCTTCAACAAATAGAATAATGGCAGCAAAGAAAGCAGCCGTTACTATAATAAGTCCCTGTTTGATTCTGATCCCATTCCAAATCCAAAAAAACTTCATTATGCACCCCCTTTGTCCCATTCATATGCGAAAAGTTTCTTAACTATGTACAAACTGTTATGGAAACACATAAAACACAAATCACCTGGTCATACTGGGGTGAGGAAGGAGCGATACAGATGATTGGGCTTTTAGTTAACTTTAAAGAAATGAAAGAAATTGAGTATTTGCTTAAGCGAGAAATGGAAGAACTATTATTGGATCTAGATAACAGTAGGCTTGATGGGTTGATTAAACGGGCGATGGAAGAGCGCTATCAGCTTCTGTTAGGTATCTATAAACGAACTGCCACGCAAGCAGAAATAGCAAAGTACGTACGCATCTTGAAAAAAAGTTCAAATTAATTTAAATTACCCCTTGTCAAAAAGAAGAACTACCTGTATATTTATATAGGTCGCCGCAACAACGCGGTTGACACGAAAAACAATTTCAAAAAAGTTGTTGACGCCAACTGAGTTAATATGGTATATTAATAAAGTCGCTGAAAACGACATTGAAAGAAACAAATTGCTCTTTGAAAACTGAACGAAACGCCATGTAAGTAGTTGTTTCTACGGAAACAAACATTGTTTTAAAAGCTAGATTAAGCTTTCTATCGGAGAGTTTGATCCTGG
>NZ_JAIVKU010000008.1 GCF_020524165.1 Guptibacillus hwajinpoensis | reverse complement strand
CGTCCTGAGCCAGGATCAAACTCTCCGATAGAAAGCTTAATCTAGCTTTTAAAACAATGTTTGTTTCCGTAGAAACAACTACTTACATGGCGTTTCGTTCAGTTTTCAAAGAGCAATTTTTTCTTTCAATGTCGTTTTCAGCGACCAAACCATCATATCATGATGTGTTTGTTAGTGTCAACAACTATTTTTAGAAAAGATGGTGGGCCTGAGTGGACTCGAACCACCGACCTCACGCTTATCAGGCGTGCGCTCTAACCAGCTGAGCTACAGGCCCATCTTTAATGGAGCGGGTGATGGGGATCGAACCCACGACATCAGCTTGGAAGGCTGAGGTTTTACCACTAAACTACACCCGCAATATTGATGGTCGGGAAGACAGGATTTGAACCTGCGACCCCTTGGTCCCAAACCAAGTGCTCTACCAAGCTGAGCTACTTCCCGACATTTTGTTAAATAAAATATTATGGTGCGCCCGAGAGAAGTCGAATCCCTAACCTTCTGATCCGTAGTCAGACGCTCTATCCAATTGAGCTACGGGCGCATATTATATTTGGTGCGGTTGAGAGGACTCGAACCTCCACGGGGTCTCCCCCACTAGCCCCTCAAGCTAGCGCGTCTGCCATTCCGCCACAACCGCACATCGTTACTTGATGAAACATTAACTTTAAAAAGAAATTGGTGCGGGTGAAGGGACTTGAACCCCCACGTCGTAAGACACTAGATCCTAAGTCTAGCGCGTCTGCCAATTCCGCCACACCCGCAAATTAAGTGGTGAGCCATGAAGGACTCGAACCTTCGACCCTCTGATTAAAAGTCAGATGCTCTACCAACTGAGCTAATGGCTCAACATGGCTGGGCTAGCTGGATTCGAACCAGCGCATGACGGAATCAAAATCCGTTGCCTTACCGCTTGGCTATAGCCCAACAATTTATATAATCAGGTTTATTTTAAAATTAATGGCGGTCTCGACGGGAATCGAACCCGCGATCTCCTGCGTGACAGGCAGGCATGTTAACCGCTACACCACGAGACCTTTATAACTGATTACATATCATGTTGTTGAAACATTTTTTCAAAATCATGTTGGTGACCCGTACGGGATTCGAACCCGTGTTACCGCCGTGAAAGGGCGGTGTCTTAACCGCTTGACCAACGGGCCATGAAAATGGCGGAGAAGGAGGGATTTGAACCCTCGCGCCGCTCGCGCGACCTACACCCTTAGCAGGGGCGCCCCTTCAGCCACTTGGGTACTTCTCCGTTTGGCTCCACAGGTAGGATTCGAACCTACGACCGATCGGTTAACAGCCGATAGCTCTACCACTGAGCTACTGTGGAATAATGTTTAAGTTGTTGTCTCCGTCATCGGCGACATTTAATATAATAACTCATTCAGCAAACAAAGTCAATAGCTTTTTTAAAATTAATCATTTACTATGTATTCGTTTGGGACTTGCTCTCCGAAGAGACTTTATTAATTTACCACATACAATCTAGGTCGTCAATAACAAGTTTTAATAAACTTGAATTAACTTCCCTCTGCACTTTCCGCATACGTAACGTGAGGTGTCCATCCTTCTTTTCCTTCTATACTTCGTCTTACATTCTCTACACTCATAGAAATACTTGAATGCCTCGATCCTCCGTTGACCTGGCACCACCTGACAGTATCGGGAGCCCCCGACTTCTTTTAGAAGTTCTTTGAAATCTTTATCCTGATGTTTGTACCCCTTTTTCTGAAGGTGCAGATGATAATGGCAAAGCTCATGTTTAATAATACCGACAAGTTCCTCTATCCCAAATTGATCATAATGCTTTTTATTAAACTCGAGATTGTGAGAACGAAGCAAATATCGCCCACCTGTGGTTTTCAATCGGGTATTGAAGAAAGCCTTATGGCGAAAGGCAAGTCCAAAAAATTCCTCAGATATTGATTCAACTAAATGTTGTAATTCTTTTTCGGTCATATGGGTTTCTCCCTTCTCATACGAACACACACAAGCTGTTTCTCATAAACTAATTTACATCATCATTTACAACGTGTCATTACTTAAGGGGGAGATGAAGTTGCCTGTTTGGTTCAAAAAGCAATTAAAACAAGCTTACCTTGAGAAAAACCGACATCAAATCAAACTATTAAACCAATGCTGGTTTTTCTATAAAAGAAAGCACCACCCCTGAGGGCAGTGCTAGTGCTTATGATGGTTGAAGCATGGTTAAAGCAATGCGCTCGCGCTTGAGGTCCACTTGATCAACCCAGACAGTCACAACTTGCCCGACGTGGACGACTTCCATCGGGTTCTTCACATAACGATTCGTTAACTTCGAAATATGAACAAGCCCATCTTGTTTTACCCCTATATCAATAAAGGCACCAAAGTCAACGACATTCCTAACTGTCCCTTCTAATTCCATCCCCTGCTCCAGATCTTCCATTTTCAAGACATCTGTCTTTAAGATCGGCTGCGAAAGTTCGTCTCGAGGATCTCGACCAGGCTTTTGTAGAGAAGCCACAATATCTTTTAACGTTATTTCACCTATATTGAGAGCTGCGGCCGTATCTTTTATGGATATTTCAGAAAGAGACTGCACAAGTTTTTCTGTTCCAATGTCCCCCGGCTTACAATCTATCTGTTCTAGGAGTGCCTTGGTAACGTCATAGCTCTCCGGGTGAATCTCCGTTTGATCAAGAGGCTGTTTTCCTCCCATGATTCTAAGGAAACCGATACACTGTTCGTATGTTTTTGCACCTAGTCTCGGAACTTTTTTTAACTGCACACGACTTGTGAACTTTCCTTCTTCATCTCGTTTTTTAACAATATTCATAGCAACGGCCCTAGACAGTCCCGCTACATATTGTAAAAGCGATACTGAAGCTGTATTTACGTTAACACCAACCTGGTTTACAGCTGTTTCCACGACAAAGGTTAGTTGATCATTTAACTTTTTCTGTGATACATCGTGCTGGTACTGCCCAACCCCGACAGATTTTGGATCAATTTTCACTAGCTCTGCCAGTGGATCTTGAACTCTTCTTGCAATGGAAACCGCTGAACGTTCTTCGACTTGAAGATCTGGAAATTCCTCACGTGCAAGGTCAGAAGCTGAATAAACACTTGCCCCTGCCTCATTTACAATAAGATAAACCACCTTTTGTTCAACTTCTTTAATGACATCCGCAATAAACTGCTCTGTTTCACGTGATGCAGTACCGTTTCCAATTGCAATCATTTCAATGTCGTACTCATCGATCATTTTAATCACAGCTGCTTTTGACTTTTCAACTTCCGACTTCGGAGGTGTCGGATAAATAACCGATACTTTTAACATCTTTCCTGTATCATCCACAACAGCTAGTTTACACCCAGTTCGATAGGCAGGATCCACACCAAGGACTCGTTTTCCCTTTAGTGGTGGCTGTAGTAAAAGATGTTTTAAATTCTCAGAAAAGATATGAATGGCCTGGTCTTCAGCTCGTTCCGTTAACTCTTTTCGTATCTCCCTTTCCACTGAAGGTTGAATAAGTCGTTTGTAACTATCAATAATGGCTTCTTCAAGGACCGCCACACAGCCCTCTTTTTGATTTTTAATGGTTTTTCGTTTTAAATAGTCGTGAATTGAGTCGGTCGGAGGCGTAATGGATGCTCGTATAACTTTTTCCTTTTCTCCTCTATTAATGGCGAGAATACGGTGTGGGACAATTTTAGATATGCCTTCTTGATAGGAATAGTACATTTCAAATATTTGTTTAGGATCTTCTTCTTCTGATTTAACAGCCGTTTGAAGGAGTCCGTGTTGATACGTTCTCGCTCTTACCCATTTTCGAGCCTCAGCATCATCGGAAATCCATTCTGCAATGATATCTTGCGCTCCTTGAATGGCATCTTCCACCGATAAAACTTCATTTTCTTCTGATATGTAATTCTTAGCAGCCTGAGATGGGTCGTCACTTCCCTCCTCTACGATCCATTGGGCAAGAGGTTGTAATCCTTTTTCTTTGGCAACGGTAGCCTTTGTCCGCTTCTTTTGTTTGTAAGGACGATAGATATCTTCTACTTCTTGAAGTTTTGTAGCAGCTTTTAGTTGTTGCTTTAGTTCATCTGTTAATTTATCCTGCTCTTGAATAAGACGAATCACTTCTTCTTTCCGCTGATCCAAATTCTGAAGGTATGTCCACGCTTCTTGAATATCTCTTAGCTGAACTTCATCGAGCCCACCTGTTAACTCTTTACGGTAACGAGCAATAAAGGGAACCGTATTCCCATCATTTAATAATGTAATTACTTCTCTTACACTTCGTTCAGCAAGCTTCAAATTTTGAGCAACTTTACGAAAGTGTTCCGATTGTTTTTGCTCTACTGTCATTTCCAAAACAATTCCTCCTTAAGAGCCATTCCATGCTAGTATCAGTTTACCGGATAAGTCGATCTGTTAAAAGCTTCCCTCTAAAAAACCACAATTAATCCGATCATGTCTCTTTATAATGAAAATAAAAAAAGTTCTTCCTATATCAAAATGGAAGAACTTTTTTATACTGTTTTCCCTACAAGTAAAGTGATGTCATCATTTGTAGATGGCAGCGTATCGGTTAAATGTTGAAACGATTCATGCACGGAATCAAAACGAGCAATCATGGAATAGTTTTTTGAACTAATTTGAACGCCATCAGAGTATGTGACAAACGAAGAACCTGAAGGATAATCAATTGTTTGCACTTTCACTTTCTGAAGCTTACCTGACAAGTAACCTGAATAAGAGATCGGTCGAAGGATTTTTCCATCTGGTTGATAGATAATCAAATTAATATTACCTATGCCACTATACTCAAGTTGTCTCGTTTTTAAATCAAGCTTAAAAATCGAAAGAACACACCCTCGTTTTCCTCTCATCTCTTCATTTGCACGAATCATTAACGCTTCGACATCTTCATCTTGATATTTCTTAACGGCATTAATAGCAGCTAGAGATGAATCCTTGGCCATATCACCACTGCCAAGTCCATCAGCTACAGCGCAAATAAAATAATCTGATGTTTCAGCTACATAATAGCTGTCCCCGCACAACTGATTACCCGCCTTTGGCTTTTGGTACGCCGCCACCGTAAGCTTTTCAAATTGATGATGATGGATCATGACTAGAAAGCCTCCGTTGGTTCAATTCGGATCGCTTGTCTTAACTTTTCAAGCGCTCTTCTTTGCAGACGGGAAACATGCATTTGTGAAATACCGAGCTTCTCACCCGTTTCTTTCTGACTCATATTCTCGAAGTACGTACAATTCAAAATTTCTTGTTCTCTTTCTGTTAGAACTGCAAAAGCTTTCTTAAGAAGCATCTGTTGGTCTACAAGATCAAATCCTTGTTCCTGATCGCCAACGAGATCGAGTAAGGTAACAGTGCTTCCTTCTTGATCAGCTTCAATTGAACTATCGACAGAGAGTGCTTGATAGCTTTTGCCCATCTCCATTGTCTCTAGTACTTCTTCCTCAGATACGTTTAAATACTCAGCAAGTTCGTCGACCTTTGGAGAACGTTGAAGTTCATTTGTTAGTTCTTCGACTGCTTTTTTGATACGAGGCCCAAGCTCTTTGATCCTTCTTGGAACATGCACGCTCCACGTTTTATCTCGAATAAATCGTTTGATTTCGCCAACGATGGTTGGCACGGCGAAGGATTCAAAACTTCTACCAAATTCAGGATCGTAACGACGAAGCGCAGCAAGTAATCCGATCATACCTACTTGAGAAAGATCATCGTGAATGCTTTTCCCTTTAGAAAACTTACGAGCGAGTGATTGAACGAGATCTTGATATCGTTCCACTAACTTCAACTGAACGACTTCATCTGTAGGATCCTTTTGGTATTGTTCAATCCATTCATATACTTCGTTGTTGTTATTATTGCGGGGATGAGGAGATTGTGTCGGCATCTACTTCCACCCCATCTCTGTGGAGGAACTTCGTCATCATGACTACTACTCCGTCCTCTCCACTGATTTCCACTTTATCCATCAGTGATTCAATCAGAAATAGTCCCAATCCTCCCTCACTGAGTTGTTCTACTGACTTATCACTATCAACCGGTCCTAGTTTTTCAGAAACCTTTGTATAGTCGAAGCTTTGTCCACGATCTAGTACCATCATTTCTAGACGATCTTCATAGATACCAAAACCAATCGTGATTTGGCCTTTCTCATCTTCTTTATAAGCGTGGTTTACAGCATTTGTACATGCCTCTGATAGAGCAATTTTAATGTCTTCAATTTCATCGTACGAGTAGCCCATTCGGTTCGCAATTCCAGATACCGTCAATCTTGTCACACCAACAAATTCTGCTTGTGCAGGGATTTTCATTTCAACAAAATCTGAAATGTTTATCACTTTGATCCCCCCTTTACGTCTTCAATGTCGATCACTTCATCGAGTCCAGTGATTTCGAAAAGACGCTGTACGCGTGAAGTCATTCCTGTCAATTTCAGCGAGCTACCGTGCTCTTTAGATGATTTCAGCGCACCAACAAACACACCTAAACCTGTGCTATCCATATAATTAACATCACTAAGATGAACGAGCGTCTCATGACCTTCTTTACCAGTAAGCGGAAGCAGAGCTTCTCGTAACTGAGGCGCTGTGTAAGCGTCAATCTCCCCACCTATATGTAAATGATGTGTATTCTCATGATCTTCTTGTTTGATCTGTAAATTCATAACATTACCCCCTGTTAGGTTGCTTCTAATTTTTAGTTAAAGCCATTATTTCCTTATTCCACTTTTAGAAAGAAGTTAAACCTCGCGTCGTAAAATAACAAGGGTGAAATCATCTCTGAGTTCAAACTCTTGCAAACGCTCCAGTTCTCGGTAAACCTCTTCCACAATTTCTTGTGCTGAGAGGTGAATATATTTACGAATCAACGCTACGATTTCATCACGTTCAATAAAACCATTTGTCGAACGGCATTCAGTAACACCGTCAGAAAGCATGATAACCATATCATTTCCATTAAGTACGCGCTGGTATTCTTGATATGACGTTTTCTTTGATACTCCTAGAACAAGCCCTCTTGTAAAGAGCTCTTCAAATTCATCCTTTTCTGCATCGTAAAAAAAGCCCGGCTCATGACCGGCTCCAGCGTAATAAAATGAATGAACCCTTGGATCATACAAACCATAAAACATGGTAATGAACATATTAGGATCAACATTTTGCTCCACTACGCGGTTAAGGTTCTCAAGAACTGCTCCAGGCTGCATTCGCTGTTCAGGCGCACTATCCATTGTGTACTTAATCATACTCATACATAGTGCAGCAGGAATACCTTTCCCAATGACATCCGCAATCGCTACACTTACACAATCATTTTCATCTTGAACAAAATGATAGTAATCCCCGCTCATCTTCTGGGCGGGTTTACTAATCGCGCCAATATCAAGATTTGGGACTTCTGGTTTGTCGCCCGCTAGCAACGTTTGTTGCATATTAGCAGCAATCTCTATTTCAGATTCTAACTGCTGCTGACGACTACGAAGACTTTGGTGTTCTCGATAGGCAAATCCATATCCAATCATCATTTCAAGCAAAAAATCATAAGAGTTTTTAAGTTGCTCAGGTATATCAGGGAAAAGTTCCTCAAGAACACTTACATGGAGACTGACTGCTTCTTCAGGGGATATCTTCTGCTCAATCATCTTCCGACTAAACTGCTGCCCCTTATATAACGTTTGTTCAGACTGCTCTTCTAAATAGTTTTCTAAAATTGCTTTATACTTTTGATATTGAAGATCTCGGTCGTCCATTATGCTCGATCCTCCTTAACGGAGCCATTTAATAGAAGTGATAACTGTTCCTTCGTTCTCTTTTGAATCAATTGTAAATTCATCCATTAATCGTTTAACTCCAGGTAAACCAGCTCCAAGACCCCCAGATGTTGTAAAACCATCTTCCATTACTTTTCTAATGTCTTTAATTCCTGGACCCGAGTCGGATGCTTCAATTTTAAGTCCAAATTTCCCACCGTTTTCCACACGTTCAATGGCTACTGCGCCATTTCCAGCATAAAGGTATATGTTACGCGCGAGTTCAGAAATAGCTGTTGTAATACGAGCTTGATCGACCGTGCCGAAGCCAAGTTCTTTCGCAATATTCCTTCCTGACTGCCTCGCCTTCACGATATCCCATTCATTTCGAACTTCCACACAGGATTGGATATTCATAACTTATCCCCCCAATTCCTGTTGTAATTTCTCTAACCCCTGTTCTAAATCTAATGCAGTCGGGACATTTTTCATCATAATACCTAAATCAATTAGCGTAATAGCAACCGCAGGTTGGATTCCTGTCAGTACTACTTTTGCCCCCATTAAATTTGACATGCGCACAACATCGCCTAAAACCTTAGCAATGAAGGAATCAATCATATCGACAGATGTTAAATCAATTACAACGCCCTTTGCTCCTGTTTCGTGTATCTTCTCGAGCAAATCCTCCTGAAATTGAAGTGCTGTTTTGTCATCGAGATCAACTTGAATTGTAATTAATAAATATTGATTCAGTTTTAATATAGGAATTCGCATGGTCTTCCCCCCTTACTCAATCTCAATCATTTTGCGTTTTGTCATTTCTAATGCAGTTTTCATGCCTTTAAATAACGTGCTTTTCGTTGGGAATTGACCAAGGTCAATCCCAAGGTTAACGATTGTTTGAGCAATTTCTGGTCTGATTCCGACTAAAATACATTGTGCTCCAACAAGACGAACGGCTTCTGCTGCCTGAATAATATGATGAGCTACCATAGTATCGACAACAGGAACTCCAGTAATATCAATAAGCACAACTTGTGATCTATGTTTAATGACACCCGTTAATAAGTTCTCCATGATCAACTTCGCTCGTTCAGTATCAATGGTTCCAATTAGAGGCATCACACTAATGTTTTCAAACACGGGAATTAGCGGTGCTGATAATTCCTGTAAAGCCACTTTTTGAATTGAAACAGTATTTTCCCAGTTCTTCGCACTTTCATTAATCAGCTGGTTTACAATCGGGTCAATCCAACGATCAATTTCGTCGTACATACTGTACACTTTGTCATTAGATTGATTCGCATCAAGTAGAACTGCTAAAATAATTCGACGGAACGTTTGCAGTCCTTGAGTTATATAGCTAAGTCTCCAGCCTATTTTCATCAAATGTTCCGCAAACTGCGTCATTCGATCAGTAGGCTTATGAACATTTTGTTCTATATGCGTGTAAATAATTTCAAACAGCTCTTTGTTCGTTTCTTCATATGCTGCATCCGTTATTGATTGTAGCCGATGCTCATCACGAACCCTTTCCATTTCATCCATCCATCTGGTATAGATTCGTTCGCGACTTTCATTCAATAATTGTATGACTAACTTGTCCATCTTGCTCCTCCCTACGATCTTTCTACATTCATTTATCTTCTCATTACAAGAAACGTCTCGCAATCATTATGCTTTCCTATTCTTAGCACATTACATCATTTTCATCTTAACACACTTTTCGACATAACTAGAAAATTCCCTGCTCCCCTTATTACTAAATGTTCGTATTCGAAAGGGATCGATATGTCCTTATTCATTTTATCAGCTTTAAAAGGATAGGAAGCGATACAAAAAAAACTGCTCATAGGAGCAGCTTCGCTTGGGTATTATACGTTTTCAAAAATCAATAAGTCCAAGGCTGATCTGCAGGGCTTCTTGTACCCGTTGCATCATACCCTCATCAAGGTGAGTGATTTTATCAGTTAGACGCTGTTTATCAATAGTACGGATTTGTTCAAGCAGTATAACCGAATCACGTTCAAATCCATAGCGCTTCGCATCGATTTCGACATGAGTGGGAAGCTTTGCCTTTTGAATTTGTGCAGTGATTGCAGCAACAATGACAGTAGGACTAAAACGATTCCCAATGTCGTTCTGAATAATCAAGACAGGTCTTACGCCACCTTGTTCAGAACCTACAACAGGAGAAAGGTCAGCAAAATACACATCACCTCGTTTGACAATCAAGCCATTACACCCCGCTTACTAAGCGGTCCACGGTGTGCTCTGCTTCCTCCTCAACAAGAAAGGCTTCTGCTGCAAGGTTCAAGTTAATCTTAGCCATCTCCATGTACCCCTGGCGCATGGCGTCACGAATTTGTCGCTTCTTTCGTTCGCGAATATACATTGTCGTGGCCTGTGATATGAACTCGTTACGATCAAGCTGTTCCTGTTGAATAATACCATCCACCTCATTTAAAATATGTTGTGGGAGAGTTACAACAATCGATTTTTTGTTTGCCTCTGACACAAACATACACCTCCGAAGCACTGCTACTCATATTGTATTCCACCATTAATCTTACCATTGCACGCGACGCATTGCAAAACAACTTTCCACAAGACTATTTCATCATATTCTTGCAAAATCCTTCTTTTATTTTACTATTTTTTTAAAATTGTATTCATTACGCCTTTTTTTTCTCCATTTTCATGAAAAAGTCTCGGAACACGCGGTCCAATCATACAAGGAATTTCATAGTTTATCGTCTCAAGTCGCTCAGCAATGTCATCTATTGTAATTTCTTCTGAACCCTCTTTCCCTATCAACGTCACTTTCGTACCGACCTCTACTTTCGAGGGTAAGCGAACCATGAATTGATCCATACAAATGCGTCCAACAATCGGAGCACGCTCCCCGTTCACCAAAACATACGCATCACTTAACTTGCGTATCCATCCATCAGCATATCCAATTGGAATCGTTCCAATCCATTCGCCCTCTGATGTGTGATACGTAGAGCCATAGCTTATTGGTTCACCTGCCTTCATTTTTTTCACGTGCACAAGCTGACTGTGTAAACGAAAAGCAGGCTTTAACTCGAACGGTTGAATTGGCTTCATTTCTTGAGATGGACTCAAACCATACATTGAAATACCTAAACGAATTAAATTCCCTACCCGTTTTGGAAGGCGGATTGATCCAGCACTATTTCCAAGATGGATCCACCTTGGTTGCAAACCGTTCTTATTAAGAAAAGAAACTAACGTTTCAAATTTCTCAATTTGAATTTCAATAAAAGGATTGTTAGGTTCATCAGCTGTTGCAAAGTGCGTATAAAATCCTTCTACATGAAAACAAGAATGTGTAGCCAAGTACTCGATAAGTCTTTTAGCTTCATATTCTTCTTTTATTCCAAGTCGTCCCATTCCCGTGTCAATTTTCAAATGAATGTTTAGTAGCGTCGTGCCTAATACACCTGCAGCTTCCTCTAACCATTTTTCTTGAAAAACAGTAAGGGTAATGCCATTCATAGCCGCTACCTTGGCATAGATAGGCGGAACCCATCCCAATACAAGAATTGGAGCTTCGATGCCCGATTCACGAAGAGCAATGGCTTCATCTAGAATTGCCACAGCTAAATAGTCAGCACCTGCATGCAATGCCTTCTGTGCCACCGCTACAGCTCCGTGTCCATACCCATTCGCCTTTACAACAGCCATAACGGAAACTTCATTCGATACGTATTTTTTATATGATTTTACATTCTGTTCAATAGCATCTAGATCTACCTCAGCCCATGTTCCACGATAAAACGCCTGATTGTCCATTCCAACTTCCTCCCACAACAATACACTCTGCCCTCTATTTTAGGAGATTTTAAGAAAAGCGCAAGCGTCTTGTTTATCCCCGACTAGCTTAAGACAGATCTCAATGTGGTGTTTTACCACAATGAGATTTGACTTAAGACCTCGAGGGGATAGACGCTGGAGCTAGACAATAAAGCGCAAGCGTCTTGTTTATCCCCGACTAGCTTAAGGCAGATCTCAATGTGGTGGTTTTACCACAATGAGATTTGACTTAAGACCTCGAGGGGATAGACCAGTACTCCCCAGTTCCAAAAAATGGTCCAGCCATTAATCATAGCTGAACCTCTTAGAAGTATTATTTAATTTCCGTCATGCCGTACACCGACCTCGCAACGGCGGCCATCTCTTCCTGAGATAAATCAGTTGATGCAAGGAAGAAATCAACCCCATTATGATGCCAGGACACGGTCGTATCCGTCATAATTCCCATTGTAAATCCTAAATCAATTGGTTGCCCATCACTAACGCTAACCGGAGCACTCGTTTCGAGGGCAGCCTCACTTTTCTCTTCAATTAAAGTAAATGATTTTTCGCCAGTAAAGCTTAGCATCACTTTATTTGTTGCCACTTCTTTCTCATCAGTTAGCCCAGTTCCTTGTGGTTCATACATTGGATACACGACTTCAAATGGCTCATTCGTTGTCGCTAGTACCGGTACTTCTAGCTGAGCTGCAGTCATGTTTCGCTCCATATCAAAAGCACCTTTATCAAATGAAGCGTTGAATTTCATATTCGAAAATTCAATATCAACAAGTGGCTTTTGATCCTGATTCATAATGGTTACTTTTTCTGGGGCAAGGTCTTTTTTATTTAATTGAATCGATTGTGTCGACAAGTTTTTATTTTGATAATTTGTTTTCGTTGTGAACACATAATCATTTTCCTTCGCCTCAAATTGAGCGCCAGAATCATTTAAGATATCCTGAACGAGTGTATTATAGAGATAGGCCTGACTTCCATTTTCTGGCCAATCACTTTGGAAACGAAAACTTTTATTTAAGGCAGGAGTAAGAACAAAAACCCCTTCATCGTTTCTCAAGATGATTTGACTTTGTTCTTTTGATTCATTTTTCAATTCAACTCGATAATAAGATGGCTTTTGATACCAAATCTCCACATCATAACGCTGAGGTTCTTCTCCTGTTTCAAGCGTCATTTTAGCATTAACTTTGTAACCTTCCATTTCATTCAGTTTCTTATCAAGGGCATTTACAACGTCTTCCTGACTTTTTTGACCGCAACCTGCAAGCGCCACAAGCATTAATATGCCGATTAGTAGAACAGCACCGAACTTTTTCACTCTATCCCCAACTCCTTTGCCTCATTTAAAACGACAAAGGAGGTTCCTGTATGGTGAAAAACCTATCCGTGATGTTGCTTAAGAAATGAATGCAGAACGGTTGGTATTGTAGCAATGACGTCTGTTGCCAGTACATCGAGAGTTGAATGAGCTGTTTGCACCAGAGTGTCTGCTGATTGGCCGTGTAAATAAACCGCATTGCTAATCCCCTCTTGAATGGATGTGCTGTGCATGACAAAGGCAAGTATCATACCCGTTAATACGTCACCCGATCCCCCTTTAGCAAGGGCCGGATTACCTGTTGTATTCACATACTGACTTCCATCAGGGGCAGTCACAATCGTATAGGGGCCTTTCAACACAAGATAAACACCGAACTCTTTTGCAAATGCGCGCGATATGTCGAACCGCTTGCTTTGCACTTCTTTGATCGACAAACCAGTTAACCTGGCCATTTCACCAGGATGAGGTGTCAATACAGTTGGTGCTTTTCTTATCTTCAGACGCTCTTTCAATTCTGATAAGTGGTACAAAGCATCTGCGTCCAAAATGAGGAGTGAATCCGTCGTTAATGTCGTTTCAACGATTTGTTTACACCCCGATTTCCTTCCAAGTCCTGGTCCAACGGCAATACCATCAAAAGGGGCGAGATCCTCTGAAATTTCACCAGAAAAAAATCCACTGTTAGATGGCCACCCCTGAAAGATCGTTTCAACTACGGTTCCCGATGTCACCGAAAGGATCTCCTCTGGAACAGATGCCTGTATTAAACCAGCTCCGCTACGATAGGCTGCTTTCGCTGTCATAATTGGAGCGCCAACCATTCCTCTTGATCCGCCAATTACGAGACCTTTTCCATGGCTTCCTTTATGAGAGGATGCCGATCGATTAGAAAGCGTGCGATGGACGTCTGACTTTTCCCAGATTACTCGATCACATGATGAGAAACCTGCTTGGGGGAGACCAATGTCAACAACCTCTCGTTCTCCATAGAAATCGGCATCAGGGTAAAGGAAGGCTCCTATCTTTGGGCATTGAATGGTATACGTATAATCAGCACGAATAGGCTCGCACCTCTCATCGTATCCGCCATCTGCCTGTAAACCACTCGGAAGGTCGACTGATAATACCGTCGCAGAGGATGAATTTACCTGCCGAATGACATCATCATACGGTGGTCGAACAGCCCCTGATAGACCGAGCCCTAATAGGCAATCAATGATAACGCCATACTGTGGAAGCGTGTCGATAAATGCTTTCCCATCTTCATACGCCTCCCATGTGTATGTGAGATTCTGATAAATGTCTAGATGAGTTTTAGCATCGCCCTTCACTTTAAATTGAGGTGGAATTAACCAAAGATCCACATCAAACCCAAACTCTTTTAGATACCTTCCAAGTACAATGCCGTCGCCTCCATTATTCCCTGTCCCAATTAATAGAGCGATTCGCTCATTTTTACGGAGTTTGCTCTTCATCGCTTCAAAGATTGATTTCCCCGCATTCTCCATCAACATGGCACCAGCTATTCCAATCTCCTCCATGGCAAACCGGTCCGCTTCATACATTTCTTCTCCGGATACGATTCTCACAACAGGTCCCTCCTGACCGTGGTAAATTATATGAGGCAAGTCTCCATCATATGCAGACTAGCTTGACGAGCATTCAATAACGATCTGTGCAACCGCATGTTCCTTTGTATGCGAGATAGAAATATGTACGATTTCATTTTCATCCTTTGTTTCGATATAAGGCGCACCTTCTACCGATTTCAAGACACAAATATCTTGCCAACTAAGCTTTCCAATCCCCGTTCCTCTTGCTTTTGCATAGGCCTCTTTAGCAGCAAAACGGCCAGCAAGAAATTCAATACTTCGATGGCCAGTTAATAAGTGATAGGTACCTAACTCACTTTCTGTTAGAATACGTTTTGCAAACGAATCATTTCGTTTAACGGCTTTTTTTATACGCTCAAGCTCAATCATATCAATTCCAATTCCTTTTATCATAACAAAACTCCCTCGTACTAAATCTTAGAAAGTTAGCATAGTGTTTTCAATAGTGATTTTTCATTGGGCTATGCTAAACTAATAAGAAATAGACATTCTTCTTACAAAAAGTGGCCAATTTATCATAACGTACAAGAAAGGTGGTCGACCTATGTTCGTACGAAATGAAGATTTTCGTTCATTTATTCGTTATTATCCTATCATCTCCATACTTATTGGTATACATATCCTCCTCTTTGTTCTCGTAAACCTGTTTGGAATGTTCTCGATATTAAGGCTCGGAGTAGGTTACAATAGAGCAATTGAACTCGGGGAATACTGGAGACTCGTTACGCCAATCTTCCTTCATGGTGGGTTTGCCCACGTCCTCTTCAATTCCTTTTCACTATATCTTTTTGGACCAGCTCTTGAGCAAATGCTTGGAAAAGGGAAGTTCTTAATCGGATATTTTGGAGCAGGTATTATTGCAAATATCGCCACTTTCTATTTGCAAGATAGTAGCTTTAGTCATGTTGGCGCTTCAGGAGCAATCTTTGGACTGTTTGGTATCTATTTCTACATGGCTTTCTATCGCAAAGAATTAATTGACCAGGCAAATTCTCAACTCATCCTAATGATTCTTGGAATTGGTCTTGTCATGACATTCATTAGTCCAAATATTAATATTCTTGGTCACCTCTTTGGCTTTATTGGAGGGGCTGCGCTTGCACCGATTCTTCTAATTGGGGCAAAACCCTTTATTAACCGCGGAATCATTCGCGTAAGACGCACAGCGGAAAGTGGAGAAATTCGCTTTAAACCGAATCGGTGGCAGCGAAGAAAAATGCGGCCTGGTTCCTCTGGCGGGGGGAAAATTATCTGGGGCATTTTTATCGGTCTTGTTATCCTTGGGTTTATTGCACGATACTTATAGTTTACGATTATAAAAGACCAGTGATGATCACTTCATCACTGGTCTTTTAGGCCTCATTTAAATAATAACGAATCGCGTTTTTCAAATTTCCCGTGATATCAAAATTTTGATTTATTACAAAATCATGATTGGCCAGATGCCTGGCATGAGTGGGTTTGATGCCGCATAAAATTGGCGATACGCCGACAACCTTAAGCATACTACAAAACGAGATCAGAGCGAGCACACCACTCGCTTTCACATCACCAATCCCACTAAAATCTAGAATCACTCGCTCATAATCGCCATCTTGAAGCGTTTGTAACAAGTGATGTTCGTTAACATGAAAGAGGTTTTCCTCAAGCTCCCCAAACAAGGGGATAATACCAAGGGATGCAGATATGGGGAGAAAAGGGCTGGAAAGTTTTTTCACTTTCACTAAAACTGCTTCAAGCTCTTCTTTTTTATCCATGAGATCAAAATTCGTATCAGCAAGTCTTTCCTGCTGTCTTTGAAGTGCCTTTGACAATTTTTCCAATCGCTCATCTTGCCTTACACATACCAGCTGTCCTCCACCATTCGCTGACCACTTTGCATAAACGTGAAACAAGGAGTAAGGAGACTGGGCAGTACCCATGACCAATTCAACTTCCGATTCTTTTAACAGGGGATTCAACATTTTGGCAGCTTTTTTACGACTATCAATATCGACCAGCTCTAAAAAAGAAGATCTTGGAGAAAAAGCTTCAGTGGCGAGCTTTGATTGTGAAAGAATATTAAGCTCTTCATCAACTAAAAAAGCAGGGAGTGGATGGTCATTTATATCGAACATTATTCATACTCCCTTTCCGCTCTTCCAGCCATTCCCGAACACGATGTAAATCAGGAACCAACGTTGTCTGTTGAGAACAATACTTAGATAAGTTGTATTGTGAGGTAAGCCTCCCTCCAACTAAGACTTCTGGGGGATTTCCCAATGCTTCAAGCTCAGTGACATAACGATTTAGACGCTCAGCATGATACAAGATTGAAACCGAAATACCAACTACTGAAGCCCCCCATTTCTCCGTTTTCTCCACTGCATATTCTAGAGGCAAATTTGCACCGAACAACTTCGTTTGCCAACCATACTCTTGAAACAGCAACGATATCATTTTTAAGCCTAGATAATGCTGTTCTTGCTCAATGCAAAGAAAAAGAGCTTTCGGACCGTTTTCATTCTTATTCGTTATCTTCCTAAAATGAGCATAGCGTGAAAGAACATAGTCACATGTTGTCGTAGCTAAATGCTCATCCGCAACTGATATTTCATTTTCTTCCCATAGCTTACCAATTCGTTGCATGGCTTTCGTGAGAACTTCAAAGGTTAAATGACTGTTTGTCATTAATTCAGCCTGCTCTTTGATTCTTTCCCATGCTTGATCTTGATCCCCTTCAAGAAAGTCATCTGTTAACTTGTTGATATCTATCGTCACATGCTCACCTCTTTGTGTACGAAGAACTCTCGACTGTAAGTTCTTCAAGCTCTGCAATTCCTTTTTTCAACGTGCTGAGATAATCATCTTTTTCCTCAAATGATTCCACTGCATATATTTCATCCTCAAGGCGCTTAAAATTATCAATTAAGTGCTCGGTTTTCATCCCTCTTGCAGTTAAAATATTGTTCAACCATAAAACATAATCAACAAAAAAATCATCCGAATCCAGGTTGCGTGCCGAATTCAGGTGCTTGATATGATGATAATTATCTTCGCGACATTTCACACGACCCTGTTCCCCGAATCTCTCCAGTAGCTCTGGCATATCGTGGTAAATCCCCTGTACTACTCGGTCAATAATCAAGTCGATTTGATTCATCATTCAGCCACAACCTTAAAGCGCGATACTTTCGGTTTTATTGCTGCTAGTTCCTGATCTGGATATTTCTTTTCAAGGTCATGTATCTCTTTATAAGAAGGACTTTTTATCCAAGTCAAAAACGCTTCTTTTGTTTCCCATTTCATCTGAACCGTTAGTTCTGAAGGTTTGCTTTCATTTTGGAGAAGCCGGAAAGATTCAAACCCTTCAAATTCATCCACTTGTCTAGAACGAGACTGATAAATGCCAATCACTTCATCTACTTTTTCTTCTGGCACATTAATGACAGAATTCACAATGTACATATATACCCTCCTTACCGAAATGTTATACCTGATTTTTATTTTTTTTAGGACGGAAAGAATACCAATTTAAAAGTTCTTCTCCGTTTAATTGTTCAATATCTTTCACCCTAAATTGCTTTCCAGCAAGGCTTGATAAGATTGATACTTTAAAGGTCGTTAATTGTTTAGGTTCTTGAAGTAACGTTGTCTCCATCTCCATCGATTGAATATTTTTTCTAGCTACGTATACACGCGTTCTTGATATTTGTCTAAATTGGAGAAGGGCGACGTCTTTTTTGACCCCAAATCCTGCATCACGATAATGAATATAACCAATAACACAGCAGAGTGGCAACAACAAGAGTGAGTAAGCACCGTAAGGAACAACATAGGTTAATACTCCTACTGGTAATATAACCGGCAGAAGGAAGCGAATGACATATCGTCTTTTTGCTCGTAATGGCAGGGATGAACGCTCTTCATGTATCGCCATCTCCGGTAGGATTTCCCCCAATAATGTTTTCACTCTTTTTCGTTTAACGAGTGGAAATAAAATGGTTGAAAATTGTTCCTCTTTTCCTCCTCCCCCGCCACTTTCTACGTAGAGCGCTGAATATCCAAAAGGTTGGCGAAGAATGCCTTCCACAATTCGAATCGCCTGGATGCGATGAACAGGAATGGTTAATTGACGCTTTTCAAGAATCCCTCTATTAATAATCAAATCATTTTCATGACGACTAAGAACAAAACCACCATATTTTAAAACCGTTCCAACGACTGAGAAAAACCATGATATCAGGAGAAGAAAGGCCACTGCAAGTAACAGTAATGGAACCGTAGCATCCAATACTCGCTCTGTAACACTTTCATAAAAACGATTTGGAATGAAATCATCTACTTGGGAAGCAATTGCAGCTACGAAAGAAAGAACAACCCCTATACCTCCAGAAGTTGATGCAGTAATTAGTAGTTCACGCCAAGAAAGCTTATAAAGCAGCGGCTGCTCTTGCTCTACTTCTTCCATCTCATCTTCCGTCACGGCTTTTCTTTTTTGATAGAGTTCACTTCTTAATATTTCAGCGTCAGCTCGTCTTAACGCCGACATCACCACTTCCGGTTCTCCACCACCCCCGGCGGTCTCAATTTGAACCTTTACGAGTCCAAATGCACGTTGGATTAATCCTTGAGAAAAATCAATTGATTGAATTCTCTCTCGAGGAATAAATCGCTTTTTACGAAAAACAAACCCCTGATGGATGCGTAGCTCATTGTTTTCAATGTGATAATTATAAAAAAACCATCCTAGTACACCATTACCTAGTGTGAATAGAAGTAGTGATCCAATAATCAGAAAATGCCACCAAGAATACCCATTTCCTCCACCAACGAAAACGAAAAAAACCAATGGAAGAGCCGCTTCTCTAGCTGCCTTTATAACTGATAACAGCATGGCTACCGGATGCAATCGCTTCTTCTCAGACATCTTCTTCTGCCACCCTTGCAAGAATCGAAATACGATTTCTTAACTCATCTGCCACGTCGTTTGAAAGAGCGGGAATTTCATGGGTCGTTGCGGCTGTTGAAATCGTGACCGATGAAAGCTGATACGCCCTTAAAAGTGGTCCTTGTCTCGTGTCTACATGTTGCACTCGAACCATAGGGATTAACGTTCGTTTCACTATGATGACGCCATATTTAAGTTCAATTTCGTGTTCAGTAACTTCGTATCTCCACCTTTTCCACCGAAGCTTTGGTAGCAACCATGTCTGGAGAAGGGCAAATAGAAGAGCAAGTATACAACCTACCGCTAGTAGCCATATAGGGAGAGGTCGTAAAATGAAATGAACGACGAAAAAACCACCGAGGAGAAGAATGGCAATGAATGATATAATTCCGCCTGTTATTTGCCATACTTTTAACCCTTTTGGGTCGATTTGTTTTGAAGGTTCCAGTCGCATTCGTTTCCTCACTTTCCATTGAATGATCTTTCCTAATGATTAAAATAATTATATCATTCTTAAGTTATGCCTTCTATTCCCCCGCTCGATCTGAGAGAAAATAAACAAATGGCGGAACACTAATAAAAAAACTCGAGCCCATTTAGGCTCAAGCTTCATTCTTCTTATTAAAATCGATTTGATACATATGGTCGCTCAGACTCTCTCATGCTAATGATTTCTTTTAGTTGATGGTCCCAGATTGCTAAGATTTTCGTATCTGCATTATAAAACGTTAAATGTTGCTCTGAACACTGAACGAGCTCAGAACTTGGGATTGGGAATTTCTCTTGGCTTCCTGTTTTGGAACAGATGTAAACCAGCTGATCGCTTTTCCCTGTTCTTCTGTTAATGCCATGGACAATTAAATGACCGTTCCAGGAGTGAATCGTTCGCGGTGAAAAATCAAGCTTAAAGGTATGTTTAACCTGGTACGTATCATCAAGAAGAAGCACTTGATCCTGGTAAGAAGCAGAAATCGATAGAGCTGCAACATAAATGCCTTCTTCAGCAACCATCATGTTTACTGGTGAATAACCCGTTTCTAAGGGAATTACCTTCTTACCAGAATCACTAAACGTTGTTAAAAGGGCTTCATCCCCTTCAACATGATAGGAGGATACAAGAAGTTGGTTCCCTCTTCGCTTCAAATCACAAAAGATTCCATTCACATGCCATTGATGCGTCATGCGTGGATCTTGCTTTGAAAATTCATAAATCCACCCGTTCCATTCTTCGCCCTCACAAGCGATACAAATGGTTTCAGGGTATTCATAAAAACTTGGTTTGCCATTTACTTGGAACGTTCTCAATTGAGCAAGGCTGTGAACAAAGACATAAACCTCGACATGGTTAGGCGAAAGTTGCTTAGTAAACCAATAATTTTGATTGGAGTCCCTCACAACATTAGAAAAGCCTTCTTCACTTGCAATTGGTAGTTTGGGTACATTGACCCGCTCAGATGTTTGGGTAGTGCGCTTATGCCCATCAGATTTAAGTGCTTTGTTCCCTTGCTCAAACGGCATTCTAAACTCTCCCTTCATAATCAGCTGCCTTCTTCCATTGAGGCAAGTAGGAAAAAGGATAGATGTTTACAACCGATCCTTGCTGTTATTACTAGTTTAACAAACAATTCGTCAAGGGGGTATTGGGAAATAACAATAACTTTCGTAGGATTATTAGGCTGATTTGTTTCCTACTTTCCCAAGTATTGAACCTCCTTATAGGACTTTACTCCTCATCTTATCCATTAAATTATGTTCGCTTGCTGATCACTCTCGTTTCTGTGTTCCTTCAGAAGTATGAGTTTAACCTTGACAGTCACCTTTCCCTGCATAACAATGAGTACGAATCCACTAATACTAGGAAGGATGAGATCGTCTTGGCACGTAACCACGATGAGTATATTCAACACCTATTCGGAAATGAAGACGAAGCACTGCACTCAGTCAATGAAAGTATTCGTAGGAATGGTATGCCTGCTATCTCAGTTAAACCAGAAGTTGGACGCTTTCTTTCTTTACTTGTCAGCATTGCTAAGCCTCGTAACATAATGGAAATTGGAGCCCTTGGCGGCTATAGTGGGATGATGCTTGCTAGCGCACTCGATAAAGAGGGCTCATTAACGTCACTCGAATTAGAAGAATCGTATGCAAATGTGGCGAAAGATAACTTGAATCGAGCAGGTCTTGGCGACAAAGTAAAATATGTCATTGGTCCCGCCCTCCAAAACATGGATTCTTTACATAGTGCTGGACAGCAGTATGACTTTTTCTTTATTGATGCTGATAAAGTAAATTATCCCAATTACTTTCAAGCTGCATTAAAATTAGCCACACCAGGAGCGGTTATCGTAGCAGATAACACACTCCAGGGTGACAAGGTTATGGATGAAAATGACACTAGTGAAAGTGTAGAAGCGATACGCACATTTAACAAACAAATCGCGTCCGATGAAAGAGTAGAAGGAATGCTGCTTCCCCTTTGTGATGGACTAACGGTTTGTAGAGTGAAACCTTAGCTTACAAAAAGAAAGGAAGCAGAGCGATGCTCTGCCTCCTTTTTTAAAACGCAACAATTGTTCTTCCACGAACTTTTCCGTTTAAAATGTTTCGTAATACATCAGGTAGTTCGTCAAGCGTAATTTCGTTTTGTATTGCCTCAAGATGCTCAGACGGCTTGTATTCATCAGCGGCTTTTTTCCAAATTTCTTTTCTCTTTTCCATCGGACAGTAAACCGAATCAATTCCAAGTAAATTAACCCCTCTTAATATAAATGGAAACACGGTCGTTGGAACCTTAGGACCACCTGTCAGACCACTAACAGCCACAGCACCGCCGTACATCGTATTACTTAGAACTGCCGCCAGCGTATCTCCTCCCACTGGATCAACGACGCCTGCCCATTTCTGCTTCCCAATTGGTTTAAACCCTTCTGGTGCGACTTCTTCTCTGCTAACAATCGTTGTTGCACCTAACTCTTTTAAATAGTTATGCTCAGATTCTTTCCCTGTGCTTGCGGCTACTTCATAACCTTTTTTCGCAAGAATAGCAACGGCCATACTTCCTACTCCACCAGTAGCACCCGTTACAAGAACCGTTCCTTTTTCAGGAGTAACTCCTGCTTGTTCGAGCTGATAAACAGAAAGCGCTGCAGTGAACCCTGCTGTACCGTATACCATTGCTTCTTTAAGAGACAACCCGTCAGGTAGTGGGACAATCCAGTCAGATTTCACTCTAGCATATTCACTAAAGCCGCCGTAATGAGAGACGCCTAGCTCATAGCTTGTCACAATGACACGATCGCCTTCCTGCCAATCTGGATGATCCGATTCAGCTACAACGCCTGCTAGGTCAATCCCTGGAACATGAGGATAGTTTTTTACGATATTTCCTTTTGGATGTACTGCTAATCCATCTTTATAATTTACGCTCGAATAATGAACTTTGATCATCACGTCACCTTCAGGAAGGTCTTCCTTCTTTAGTTCTTTAATAGCTATTTTTGTATCTTCTTCAACTTTGTCAACGACTAACGCTTTAAATTGGTCCATTTTCAACTTCCTCCTTTAGCTTTCTTTCGGAACAAGCTTAACAGAAATTATTCTGACCGGTCAATTAATCTGAATTCTTTAATCGTGCATCTAATTTATGTATAATAAGCTCAGTAAGGAGAGGAATACAATGAATCGTAAAGCAGAGTTGAAGCGGCAACAAATTATTAAAGCAGCTTATCAGGCCGTTTCTGACAAAGGTTACGAAGCTGTAACACTACAAGATATTGCGAATTATGCAAATGTGAGTAAAGGCGTGCCGAACTATTATTTCCAAAATAAAGAGGACGTTCTTGCGCATCTTCTCGCTCAAATTACAGAGCGAATTTATAAGAAAGAAAAAGAAGCGGTTGAAAAAGAAACTTCTGCACAGGAGATGCTTCAAGCTTATATCAATACCGTCTTTGTTAGCCCTGAGGAAAATGAAAAGTTCTACCGTGTTTATTTGGATTTTCTTGCACAGGCTACAAAGAACAACCGCTATCGAGAGATTAACGCACGTTTTTACCAAAATTGTGCTTCAATTTCTAAGGAGATTTTAACCCAGGCTAAGAAGGAAAATGTCTTTGTCGTCAACGATTTTGAAACGGCTGGCCGAGCCATTCGTACGATGATTGATGGGTACATGATTCAGTGGATGATGACAGGTGACCATGCCCAACATCGTTCCTATAAACAGGCATGTTATCAAGCCATCACCACCTATTTATCCTAATGCGGCTCATTATTTGAGAGCCGCATTTTTTCAATCCATTCGACCTCTTCTCCATTCGGGCCAATAGCATAAGCGACCTGTGTTCCGTGTAGCGTGTAGCGCTCTACTTTAGTAAACACCGTTCTGTATTCTCGTAAAAACCGCTCAAGATTATCTATTTCAAAAGCAAGGTGACCAGATAGTCTGACCGGAAGACTTCGTGTTGTTACCTCTTCAATCAGTTCTACCATCATCCCATTTTTCTTTAGAAATGCTGTCCTCTCCTCATGCGAACAATACGTCTCTATCTTA
The DNA here is from genome assembly GCF_020524165.1 of Guptibacillus hwajinpoensis. Classification (GTDB taxonomy): domain Bacteria; phylum Bacillota; class Bacilli; order Bacillales; family Guptibacillaceae; genus Guptibacillus; species Guptibacillus hwajinpoensis_D. The sequence continues at coordinate 49,019 of NZ_JAIVKU010000008.1, read as the reverse complement.
GTAAAACCTAATTTCTCATAGAAAGAAACCGACGCTTGGAGATCAAGCACGTTAATCGCAGCGTGATGAAACCTCATTTACTCACTCCTACTATTAGATTAACATCACCAAATTCATGCCAAAGATACTTCTCTTGTATAGCGATCTCATAGGCTTTATCCAACTTTTCCTTCGATACAAAAGCAGAAAGCATATCTAAATGACTGGCTTCTGGTTCATGAAAACCTGTGAGGAGTCCATGAACAGCCTGAAGTTTCGTTTGGGAATGGATGTATAGGTTTGTCGATCCTTTACCTGATTTCACTTCAGTATCAAATGCAGACTCAAGAGCACGAACAACGGTTGTTCCCACTGCGATAACTCTTCGTCCCTCTTTTAATGCTTTATTTACAGTGTGTGCCGTTTTTTTAGGTATCGTATATTCTTCCCAATTTTCACATGGATTCGGAGACCAATTCTCCTGAAGCAAGTCACTTATTCCTGTATGAAGCGTAAGGTAGGCAAGGTGCACACCCAATGCTTCTAATTCGAATAGCATTTTCCATGTAAAAGCTCGACCAGCAGAAGTCATTTCTACAGAACCAGGAGCCGAACTATAAACCGTTTGATACGTTTCAAGTGGCCATGGCTCATGAATATATTCATAGCGAATGGGCTCTCCAATTTGATAAATATCATTTAGTAGTTCCGTTCCTCCTTTTGAAAAAGATAAATGATCATAAGCTCCCGCATTCTTCTCAATCATGGCGCTTAATGATTTCGAAAACCAAATCGTTTTGCCACTTTCTGCTACGCCTTCAGCTACAATTACAGCCCACTTCTTATCGCTCAACCGTCTTGCAAGCCGAACAGCAATTTTCTCCCCTTTTTCCGTAACCCCCTTTAATTCCGCAGGCAACGTACGACTATCATTAAAGACGAGAACATCTCCTTCATGCAAGAAGGAGCCTAGCTCAAGAAATTGCTTATGCCTTACTTCTTCTTCCTCTATAACCATCATACGAACATCCTCTCTCCGTCCAGATCGATGTTCGGGGGGATCATTCGCGTGAAGCACATCAGGTAAGCAAAAACGGATTCCCATCAATTTCAATCACCATCCCTTAAGCGTTGAGCTTCCACTCTTACACCTGTATCACTAGACTCAGCTAAATGAAGAAAGACACTTGTGACATCCTCTGGTCGTGCCAGTAAATAATCACAATCCGGTACTGCTTTCTCATGCATCGCTGTGTCCATCTCACCTGGGTCGACCATATTTACTCGAACGCCTAACCCGCTTAGCTCATCAGCCCATGTCTCTGTCATACCTTCAAGTGCAAATTTAGAAATACCATAGGCGCCCCATCCTGCATAGCCTGTTCCTCCAGCTTCCGAAGTAACATTAATGATGGATCCTTCCTTTCTTCGGATCATGCCAGGTAGTACGCGTTTCGTTAAAAGAAACGGCCCTTCAGCATTGACCCTCATCACTTCTCTAAATTCAATTGGCGAATAATCCAGTAAAGACGGAATTGGAGAAGGACCCAAGTAAGAAGCGTTATTGATGAGAACATCAATATTTCCATAAGTGTGCTCTGTTACCGCCACCAACCGTTCAACTTCTTCTGCCTTTGATGCGTCCGCAACGACAGCTATTACTTCTGCACCATTTTCAATAAGTGCATCTCTCACCTGCAAGAGCTCCTTTTCTCCTCTTGCACAAATTGAAAGGCGGTAGCCTGCATCAGCAAAAGAAAATGCCAGTGCTTTACCAAGTCCTTTAGACGCCCCTGTAATCATAACCGTTTTGTTCATTATTCTTTCCTCCCCTTCTTTTTTCCTATTTCTAGTTTATCGAGAAAATTAGAATCAGGCTTCGGGGATTCGTTGTAGAAATGGCTACTGATTAAGTCCTGTATTCCTGTGTTATTTCTACACCTTTTGACTGAGTGACGGAATAAGAAGCATCTATGTGAAAAGAATAACCCTATCAAAGTTCGGATAAAACCTGATAGAACGGACACGCTAATTTCATGTAAGGAGGAGATTTGATGGCCAAGGAAAAAAAACGTGGTATGAAGAAAGAGCTTTCTCAGGCAGTAGAGCATACCAATGAAACAAAACCTTCAACGAAACAAAGAAGCAAAAAAATCACAGAGTAAAACCGGGCATGCTTTGCCCGGTTTTACTTTATTCTAAATGTAGAACCGTCAATGAGCTCGATATCGTCCCGTTTCTTAATGTTATCCATTAATTGAAATAAAGCCGCATCCTTTTGCTTTGCTTCAATCATACAATCAATTTGCTCAGTACTTCCTTTTACGCTATTTAGGAAAGAGAAAAACCAATCAACATCTACATAATCAGCATGACTTCGAAATTCTTGCTCACTTTTCGGTGATGAAATGTGCATCTTCACCGGGAGCGAAGAGTTTCGCCACGTGTCTACCACTCTCCCCCAGTGCTCTTCCCACTCTTTCGTTTCATGACAAGCCATATGGTGATGATAGTCAAAAACCATCGGAACATTTAATTTTTCGCACAAATAAAGGGTGTCCAAAAGAGTAAATGTTGTATCATCATTCTCTAAAATAATGGTTTCTTGTATCTTCTGTGGGGTATACATCCAATTATGGATAAAGCGTTCAAGCGAAAGCTCTTTGTCATCATAACCACCGCCCACATGAAGAACACACCGATGGGTTGAATCGATCCCCATACTTTCAAGAAGCCTAACGTGCAAAGCGAGCATTTGAACGGAAGCCTGTAAGATTTCTTTTTTTGGAGAATTTAATAATACAAAGTGATCAGGGTGAAAATCGATTCTCATTTTTTCTTTTTTTGCAAAATTGCCTAATTCCTTTAATTCATTCTTTAGCGGTGTTAAATAATCCCATCCTTCAAGTGCCTCATGGTTGGCAAGAGGAATCAAGCGTGAACTTAGTCGAAAGAAATGAATGTCATTCCCTTTGTTATGCTTTAAAAGTCTGAGGCAATTTTCAAGATTTGATTTAGCGATCCGTTCAAGCTTACGAATCGCGGCTTCTTTGTTTTTGATTTTCTGAAATTGAGCGTAAGTCATCGTCTGAGACGGAGAGCTATTTATAAGCTCGGTACTCATGGCAACATAGCCCAGTTGAATGATTGTCATTTCCTTCTCACCTCTCAAAAATCTTTTTATTAGGCTGTCCATTTCACTCTTCATCCATGAGAAATATCTTCCGGTCGATTAGGCGTGAAAGCGTGGTACAATAGACGTAATACCTGGATGCGGGTAATAACGAAAAAGGGGTAATTGTATGGCAACTCGAATCATTACTGACAGCAGTGTTGACTTCCCTGAAGAACTGCTAACTGAATTGAACGTGTCGGTCGTTCCACTTAACCTTCTCTTTGGTGATGAAGAATACAAAGCTGGAGTAGACCTTGATACACCTACGTTCTATCAGAAACTTAAAAAATCAAAAGAACTTCCCAAGTCTTCTGCCCCATCACCCCAGGACTTTCTTACAAAATTTCAAGAAGCAAGTCCGGAAGACGATATTCTTGTTATAGCGCTTTCTGGAGCACTGAGTAGCACGTATGATAACGCTGTTCTGGCGAAAAGAATGTTTCATGAGGAACATCCTAATCGAAAGATAGAAGTGATCAACTCTAAAACAGCCTCATCCGGTCTTGGGATTATTGTTTATCATGCTGCGGAGATGGCGCGCGATGGGGAGAGCTTTGATTCTATTGTCGAACAAGCATATGAATATACAGAAGATACGCTTACGATGTTTTTACTAGACACCCTTGAGAACGTTATCAAGGGGGGACGCCTTGATCGAGTAAGAGGAACAATTGCTTCTGCCTTAAATATCAAGCTGCTTATGAAAGCAAGTGATGACGATGGATCGCTTGAAGTACTTGATAAAATTCGTGGTAATAAACGAGCCGTTCGACAATTCATTCAGAAAATCGGAGACTATGGTCATAACCTAGAAGACAAAGTAATTGCGGTTGCTCATAGTAACTGCGAAGACAAAGCCAAGGCATTGATTGAGCAAATTCAAGAACGCTATCCGTTTAAACAAGTGATTCTCTCAACTATGGGCCCACTTATTGGAACATACGCGGGAGAAGGCGGACTCCTGGTCGCCTTCAAGAAACACTAAAAAGCCTGTCTAGAAAGAGCGCCGAGGCGCTCTTTTTTGATGTGTTATCATCGTTTCTCATAAAAAAAATAAATAAAAAAGCGCTTTCTTTACAGGAAATGAATGACCATTCATCGAAATGTGTTCAAAACGAAGAAGTGTGGTGAATGGTAAATGAAATGGGAAAAATTATTTGAACCTATTCAATTAAGAAGACTCACGTTGCCAAACAGAGTGATGATGGGATCCATGCACCTTGGCATGGAAGGAAGTAAAGAACAAGAGGAGGCTCTTATTTCCTTTTATACTGAACGTTCAGGAGAGGATGGCCCAGGCCTTATGGTTACTGGTGGAATTTCCGTTTCTCCCGAAGGTGATGGAGGGCACCACTTTTTAGGATTCTACCGGGAAGATGATCTTCGAGTAATGAGACGATTAACAGACAGTGTGCACGCGGCAAACGGACGCATTGCTGCGCAACTTTTTCACGCTGGTCGATATGCCTATTCACAAATGAACGGTGTTCCATCCGTCGCTCCCTCTCCTATAAAATCCCCTATACACAGAGAGGTTCCGGAAGAATTAACTGAAATAGATATCCTAAATTTGCTTGAATCCTATGCAGAAGCAGGAAGAAAAGCAAAAGCTGTTGGCTTTGACGCTGTAGAAATCATGGGTTCTGAAGGGTATTTAATTAACCAATTCCTCTCACCAAGAACGAATAAACGATCAGATAAATGGGGGGGCAATTTTGAGAATCGTACTCGTTTTGCAACCGAAGTCCTGAAATCTGTTCGAGCAGCGGTTGGCGACGATTATCCCATTATTTTTCGGATGTCCGGGCTCGATTTAGTTCCTGATTCGTCAACACCAGAGGAAACGATCCAACTGGCAAAGAAGTTAGAAGAGCATGAAGCGGATATTTTAAACATCGGAATTGGTTGGCATGAATCTACCGTTCCGACAATTTCAATGATGGTCCCGCGCGCTGGTTTCATTGAACCGGCTCTCAAAATCAAAGAAACCGTTACCATCCCCGTCATTGGTAGCAATCGCATTAATGATCCGCTTCTAGCAGAAGAGTTACTTTATAAGCTAGATATGGTTTCGATGGCAAGACCGTTTCTTGCTGACCCTTTTCTATTAGCAAAAGCGAAAGGGCAAGCGCTCGATCAAATTAATACGTGTATTGCCTGTAACCAGGCATGTCTTGATCATGCCTTTGAAGGAAAAGCCGTCTCCTGTCTTGTGAATCCTCGTGCTGGAAGAGAACATAAATGGACAATTAAAAAAGCAGATAAAACAAAAACAGTTGTTGTAATCGGTGGCGGTGTAGCTGGAATGGAAGCAGCCAGAGCTCATGCTGAACTGGGCCATACCGTTACGCTTTACGAAGCGAACGCAGCGATTGGCGGTCAGTTTAATCTGGCGAGAAAAATTCCAATAAAGAAAGAATTCGATGAGACCATCCGCTACTATACTACTGAACTAAACCGATTAGGCGTTCAAATTAACGTTAACCATAAACCGAATGCAGATGACCTGCTCGCCCACTCACCAGATCTAGTCGTACTTGCTACTGGAGTTGTTCCAAGACAGCCTGTTATTCCTGGGATCCATCATGCCATTTCGTATCCTGAAATTCTTTCTGGGACCCGAGAAGTTGGAAAGAAAGTCATTATTATTGGTGCAGGTGGAATTGGGTGTGATGTCTCGCACTTCCTGATCGAAAAAGGAATTCACGACATCCTTCTACTTAGGCGAAATGGAAAAATGGGCGAAGGACTTGGTAAGACGACAAAATGGGCGATGCTGCAAGATTTAAAGCAAAATGGCGTTACGTTCAGAACCAATCTTTCATACGAGGAAATCACAACAGAAGGAGTAACGATTACAAATAGCGAGACGGGTGAGCAGGAATTTCTTCAAGCTGACACCGTCATCCTTGCTGCTGGTCAGGAGTCGAATATTCCTGAGGAATATGAGGAACTATCAAAGAAAGGAATCGATATAGCCGTGATCGGAGGCGCTCGACTTGCTGGTGAGCTTGATGCCAAGCGAGCAATCTACGAAGGAGCGAAAATTGCTTTTGAACCCGAGACAATTTCTGTTAAGTAACTTCTTATCCGTCAAGGTAATGCCAGCCATGAGGCAAGAAAACAAAATCTTTAGATCGAACTAGAAAAAGGTGCCCTTGGCACCTTTTTCTAGTTCCTTCTATCTTTATTCATTTAACTCAATCATTCGCTTTAAAAACGAGCTACTATAAGTCGTTCCGTCAAGCTGATCAAGTATCCAAGCTTCTTCTTCTTTAAGCCAATCTCGTATGTCGCGTACCGCCTTTTCATGATCGTCAATCGTTATGTGTTGATAAATATCCTTCGTTTTTTTTAAGTTGTTTTCTTCAAGTGTCGTATGTAATGTTTTTAACCCCAGCTGCGCTCGCTCTGGATGATAATGGTAAAGCAACACTCTGGAATAATGCATCATAACGTGATGCAACATATGAACTGACCAAATGTCATTTCCTCTTCTTCTGGACTTTTCATATTGAAATAAAAAAAATGCCGTATCATCTACATGGTTAATAAACTCTTGTTTTGATAAGGTTAACTGTTCGTTAAAATCACTTAGACATCCTTGTGGATCGTAAAGCACTCTACAAAAATCTTTCTCAATGAACGATTCAGCTGTCACTGTAAACAAATCAAGGTGCAACAAATTATCAAACACGGCTATCACTTGTGGCGCAATAATAAAGATTTCATCATAGAACAGAAGTTTACTATAAACTTCCAAATAACTTTTTCGCTTTTTTAGAAAAGCCTCCATGTCTTCCTCATTAACGAGACAATAGAGATCCACATCTGAATTCTCATCATGCTCGTTTCGCCCCATCGATCCTTTAAGAAAAATGGCTTTAACAAGCGGATCCTCTTTTAGATGATTTGTAATGACTCTTACTGCTTCTTCCTGTTTCAACTTTCTAACCCCCATCCATCATCAAAATTAATTATATTTCTAGTGAAAAAAGACAGCTGATAAACAAGAAAGAAGAGTGCTTAAGCGCACTCCTCACCCCAGTTTATAGCCATTCTTTACTTTTTGATCGGGCTGTATCAAAACCACACCATTATCCCCATACACACCTAGAACAAGTACTTCTGACATAAAATCGGCAATCTGCCGGGGCGGAAAGTTTACGACAGCCATCACTTGTTTACCAATTAAATCTTCAACTTCATAAAGATCTTTGATCTGGGCACTGGACTTCTTTATACCAATTTCCTCACCAAGATCCACTTTTAATTGATAAGCTGGCTTCTTTGCTTTTTTAAAATCGTTGACTTCAATAACTTCGCCTACTCGAATATCAAGCTTCATAAAATCATCAAACGTTGCCATTCATCTCACCCTGCCTCTATTTACATAAGCTACACTTAATCAGATTCTCGTTCCATGAGCGAATTCCTGCTTAAGCGGTTTTGAACAAATTGCTTAACGGCAAATCGAATTTCATCTTCCGTTTGGTGATTATGTCCAAATAAGTAAGAAGAATAAAGCTCCACAAGAAAGCGATCGGTCTCCTCAAATTGAATCGAATAGAGTTCTGAGAGGGTAAGCGGGTATTGAGAAGTAGCGAAAAAGCGTTCAATGCGAAGGATGTACATAAGATCATTCAGCAGTTCGTAAGGGTTAATTGGCGATACAAATTGATTTAATCGGCTGTCAATCGAGAGCAATAGTGTCATTAAACCAATTTTTATCTCATTTCTTGCAGGAAGAACAAATGGCGTCTCTCCATAGATTTTCAATTGCTCAAAACAAGGGGCTACATATTCTTTCGATCCATCTGCCACCTCATTAAAATCTCTTAAACATACCTCCCTCACATCAAGTGATATACCTGTTAATTCAGGTAGAGAAGGCGATTTTATAAGTGCTTCATTGTAGAAACACCAAATATCTAAATCGGAATGCGGACCTGCTTCTCCCCTTGCAAAGCTTCCTGTGATTACGACGCCTGTTAATAACGGGTGCTTCAATCGATCAACAAGACGTTTGGCGTATTTTTCAATCATTAGTGGAGTGATTAGGGAATGTCGCATCTCATTTTCTCCTTTTCACCGAGAGCCTTAGAAAAAGCTAGCAAGCACGAAGCCGGTGGGTATAATGAAGTGTTCTATCTTACTCTAGTGATCTTCAACGTTCTTGCCTATCAAAAATTGATAAACCGCATCAATCACGTCATCACGATCTTCTCCATGACAAATCAAATGTTTGGAATTCTCCATCATCCTAACCTGTTTCTCATTTGAGCTGATGAGTTCATAGATTGCATCCGCCGTTTTATATGGCACCATCCCATCAAGCTTCCCCTGAAGAATGATCGTTGGTGTTAAAACATTCTCAAACGAAGGCTTAAGATGTTGAACAAGTTTACGAAATTCTAATGAAGCAACGAAAGGTGTCCTTTTCACCTTCTGACTATAGCGAATAAACAATTCATTTCTAAGAAGTCTTCCCCTACAAAGGTCCGTTACCATCCCTCCAATATCTTTGATCATCTGGATAGGATGAATATAGTGAATTGCTGCACTTAATAAAACTAACTTATCCACTTGATACTTTGTCGCTAAATAACCAGCGAGAACACCACCCATAGAAAAGCCGATAAGGTATATAGTGTCGCATAGCTCTAGTAAGTGTTGGAGATGGGCTTCAGCCGTGTCAATCCATTGCTGAAAAGTAATACCTCGAAGCGAATCCTCTTCCCCATGCCCTGGAAGAATTGGAGACGAAATAATCCAATTTGTATTTTCGCGAAAATAATTTGCTAGTGGTTCAACTTCATAGGGTGCACCAGTAAAACCATGTATAAGCAAACAACCCGTCATATTCGCTCCCTCACCTTTCCTCCTGAAGTTTATTTTTATAATACCACCAGGAGGAAAAAGTTAACCGCTTGTTATCCTGTTTTAAGATTGATTACTTATTGCCTTGAGGTCTTGGATCCTTTACCAAAATGAATCGTTAAAGCTGGACTCTGCTCCTCTTCTCGAAGCGATGTGGAACAATTAGGACAAATGATCGCTTTAGAAGGAATGGGCGTACAGCAATAGGGACATTCCTTTCGAGTCATCGAATTGATAGGATCCTGTCCAGGTTTACGCCATCTGTTTAATTGACGAACAACAAGAAATACAGAAAAAAAGATGATCAAAAAACGAATGGAAGTTGTAAGAAATACACCATAATTAATCGTAGCTGCTCCTGCTTCTTTCGCATCGGATAGAGAGGGATAATAGTGACCATTTAAACTGATATATAAATCTGCAAAATTGATCTGCGCTAGTAATAAACCGACTGGTGGCAGAATAATATCCGAAACGAGTGATTCAATAAATCGACTAAAGGCTGCACCAAGAACAATCCCTATCCCCATATCAGCCGCATTTCCTCTAATAGCAAAGTGACGGAATTCATTTAATAGACCGATGGGAACCCACTCCTTTAACCTCGCTCTACACAATATGTATGCTTCATTCATACAAGCTATGAATTTTTTTAATGGTTGTAATTTTTCTATAATTTTTTCTAAAAGCGTCGCAAGCCTGATAGATGGTATAATGTTTCTTTGCGACTATAGTCTAACATCAAGGAGTGAACAATCATGACATTTGCACTAGCCTGGTCAAAGGCGAATCCCTTAATAGAGGATCCAATGGCTGTCTTTGTCTATCTAACGGTTGTCGTTGGACTCATCTTTATGCTTGGCGAATCAAAAAACACCGTCTTGCAAAAGATTTTTCATTACGCACCTCCGTTAATTTGGACATACTTTATTCCAATGCTATCAACGACCTTTGCTATCATCCCTCAAGAGTCAACGTTGTATGGCTTTGTTTCCACGTATATTCTTCCTGTCGGATTACTGCTGTTACTGTTATCAGCAAACGTTCCAGCTACACTCCGATTAGGACCAAAAGCATTACTTATGTTCCTAGCTGGTACAATTGGGGTTATTATCGGTGGACCGATTGCACTTGCTATTTTCCAACCATGGTTACCAGCCGATGCCTGGACGGGAGTTGCGGCACTTGCAGGAAGCTGGATTGGTGGATCAGCGAACATGGCTGCCATGATTGAAGCAGTAGGAACACCCAAAGAAATTCTGTCCCCTATTATCGTTGTTGATACGGTAGTTGGTTATAGCTGGATGGGGATTATGATTTTCCTTGCAGGGTTCCAGCATAAATTCAATAAATGGAACAAAGCGGATGATTCCGTCATCCAAAGCGTGAATAAAGAAATGAACGATATTCAACGTAAGAATGAACGCCCTATTCAAGTTCCGCAACTACTAGGTTTACTTGGACTTGCTTTCGGTGTCTCTTACATCGTATTGAAACTATCAGAGAATCTTCCGCAGTCGGCCGTTCTTTCTACAACAACGTGGACTGTTATGATTATTTCGGCAATCGGTATCGCATTCTCTTTCACCCCTGTGAAAAAATTAGAGGGGTATGGTGCAAGTAAAGTCGGCTATACGGCCATTTATCTTTTACTTGCAACAATAGGGGCAAGAGCTGATCTTGCTTATGTCGTTGATTCACCTCAATACGTTCTTATGGGTATTGTTTGGCTCAGTATTCATATCCTCGTTATTTTCATTGCAGCACGATTGCTGCGCGCCCCGCTTTTCTTTGTCGCCGTAGGTTCACAAGGAAATATTGGTGGGACGAGCTCCGCTCCAATTGTGGCTTCTGTCTTTCAGCCTTCACTTGCTCCGGTTGGACTTTTGATGGGAATTGTAGGTAACGTTGTTGGTAGCTACGCAGCTGTTCTCTGTGCACAATTAGCAAAAATGGTTGCCACAATGTTTTAGCTTCTAAAAAAATCCGTCCTCTTGTTTCTGAGGACGGATTTTTCTATACCTTTATCCTTGTGATGTAGGACGAACGAGTACTTCGTTAATGGATACACTGTCAGGTTGACCAACAGCATAATAGATTGCATCCGCAATGGCTTGTGGATCTAAAGGATCCAGACCATTAGGACCACGATTGTTTAACTTCTCCTGTACATCTTCATCTGTAATGGTGTTTGTTAATTCTGTTGCAACTGCCCCTGGAGAGATAATCGTTGCACGAATGTTTGAAGAAGGAGACATTTCTTTACGAAGTCCTTCTGTAATCGCTCGCACCGCAAATTTCGTACCGCAATACACAGCACCAGCCGGCATGATTTCATGACCTGCAACAGAAGATACGTTGATAATGTGGCCGGATTTTCTTTCCTCCATATGAGGAAGAACGCCAGCAATACCGTAGAGAACACCCTTTATGTTCACATCTACCATCTTATCCCACTCATCAATTTTCAGTTTGTTCATGAAGGATAGTGGCATCAATCCTGCGTTATTAATTATGACATCGATCTGTCCATACTGCTCAATCGTTTTATCAGCCAGAGCTTGCATTTGCTCTCTTGACGTCACATCCGTTTTTTGAATGATGGCTTCTCCACCGCTATTTGTAATTTCTTTCTTCAATTCTTCAAGGCGATCCTCACGTCGCGCAGCAAGAACAACTTTCGCCCCATCTCCTGCAAGTTTCTTCGCCGTTGCTTCACCAATTCCACTACTTGCTCCAGTAATAATGACAACTTTTCCATTAATATGACTCATGATGATCCACCTTTCCTTTTATCTACATCTTATCTACATCTTTCTAGTTCCCGGTTGTATCACTCGTAAACATTCAGATGTGCCACAAAAAAAGCACCCGCTATAGGTGCTTTCTCTAGTTACTTATTTTTTTCTATCCATTGCTTAAACGTTTCTTCTGTTTGAGTTCCAACAATGCGATCGACTTCTTTTCCATCTTTAAATCGGACAAGGGTAGGCGTCGATTCAATTTGATAATCATTCCAACCCTGTTCGAATTCCAGCACATTGTACTTCTTTAGGTCAATATCCATATCTTCAGCGAGTGGCACAAGGATCGGAGAGGTGTTTTTACAATGAATACACGTTGGACTATAGAAATAAACGAATGCATCTTCTTCGTTCGAAAGGGTTTTATCAAGCTCATCTGGAAGAATTTGATTTTGATAAAGCGGATCATCGAGCTGATCAATTGTTGCTGGATTTAACGAGTCTTTCCCGTATGGATTTCCCTCTTCTTTTTCGCTATTGCTTAAATTTGTAACAAATGCGAGCGCTCCAAATAACACAATAATAATACCAAGAAAAATAATGGCTTTCTTCATACGTTTTTCTCCTTTTTTGTCTGCTTATTTAACAACAACATGATAATCGTAATGGAAAGAAAAGCGATGAATGCTAGAAACGGAATCGTGATAAATCCGGCATAGTTAATATACTGTCCGGTACATGGAACTCTCCCGCAAGCGGGCGCTGACTCTGCAAAAAAAGATGTTTTTTGAATCAAATAATGATAAAGAGAAACACATGAACCAATGACCGATAACGGCAAGACATATAGCCATTGTGACGCATCTTTTCTTACCATAGCCATTCCAAGGATAATAACTAAAGGATACATAAGAATTCGTTGATACCAGCATAGTTCACATGGTTCATATTTAAGGACTTCGGAAAAATACAAACTTCCAGCAAGGGCAAGAACGGAAGCAGCCCATGCGCCGAATAACAAATACTCACTTTTTTGCTCAGATTTCACAGCTGTACCCCTCTTCTTTTCACACCAAAATGTAGTTCCATTATACACCACACCAAACGACTTTTAAAAAGATGAAACGTGACAATACAATTACAAAGCCGACTCCTTAAGGAGTCGGCTTTGAACCTATTCAATAATTTGTAATTCTTTTGGATACTTCGTTAATGTCTCGTGTCCATTCTCAGTAACGAGCACATCATCTTCAATTCTTACCCCACCAACGTCCGGTAAATAAACGCCAGGCTCAATGGTGTAAGTCATTCCTTCTTGTAGCAAGCTATCGTTTTTCTCACTCATGGATGGAAACTCGTGTACTTCTATGCCGATACCATGACCGATTCGATGCGGAAAATAATCTCCGTATCCTGCATTTGAAATAACATTTCGAGCAGCAAGATCAATATCGCCAAGTCGAGTTCCTGGCTTTGAGATATGAAGTGATTCCGTTTGAGCACGCAAGACGGTATCATAAATTTCTTTTTGTTTCTCATTCACTTCACCGAACGCGACTGTCCGAGTGATATCAGAGCAATAGCCGTTTAGTACCACACCAAGATCAAATAAAACGAAATCCCCTTTCTTCAATTGACGATCCCCAGGGTTACCATGAGGTTGACCTGATTTTTCTCCGAATAGCACCATCGTTGAAAAGGACATTTCACGGATGCCTTTCTTTTTCAATTCAAATTCAATCGTAGCGAGGACTTCCATTTCAGTAACACCTTCGCGTAAAGCTTTCACTCCCGTTTCTACACCAAAATCGGCGAGTGCGGCTGCTTCACGCAATACTTCAATTTCTTTCTCATCTTTAATAAGACGAAATTGATTCAGTCCAAGCTCTGCGGAATGATATTTCAAACCTGGAAAACGATCCTGCAATTCTTCAGCACGCTCATAAGCAAGCGTTCCTTTTTCAATTGAAGCACTTTTAGGTTCATGAACACCTCGTTTTTTCAAAGCCTCATAAATAAAATCAAAAGGATTTTCTGAATCACTATACCCGATGATCTCATATTCCCATCCTGCGTCTCGTGCTTGGGAAACTTCCATTCCAGGTACTACAAGAAATGGTTCATGATCAGGTACAATAAAAAGACCAAGTAACCTTTCATGTGGTTCACAGTGGAAATTTGATAAATAAAAAACATTTGAAGGTGAATGAATGTAAGCAAAGTCTTGATTTTGTTCACTAAGCCATTCTGTCATTTTGGATAAACGTACGTTCATAGTGCCACTTCCTTTTATAAAAATTAAGCTTGTTCCCGCTTTCCCTCTCCTAGCTTATCATAAGTGAATTCCGCTCACTTATCCAACGCACAAAAAACCCTGCAATCTAAGCAGGGTTTGTCGGATCTATTCTAGTTCTTTCGCAAAGCTTGGCTTAATAAGACCAGTGTCTTCAAAAACCTTACCCATTTTATCTTCAAACGCTGTAAAATGCTCTGCTGCCTTTTCTTGTACGGAAGGATCTTCAATATCTGCTTGCTCTGCTCGAATGTTATAAACCTGTGTTAACTCATCAAATGAGCTCTCAATTTCTTCTTTTGATTCATCCAATTCAGCTGGCACAGATAAACCCTCAATGCCATCTATCGTTGCTTTACTCGCTTCAACAGCATGACCTTTTAATTCCTCAAGTTCTTCTTTAGAAGGCTTTTCTGCCTCAGGGGTTTCACTATCAAGAAAAGTGGCCTTTGCTGATTCGTAAGCGACAATCTTGTCATTATTCTCCTTTAAGACACTCACGACCTCTGCTTGAAAATCAAGTAGAACACTTTTCGTATCTGCTTGCTCTGCTTCTCCGCTTGTTTCATTTTCACTGTTTGTATTTGAACCACATGCTGCTACGACTAGAAGCATGGATAAACTTAAAACAGATAATAACTTCTTCATATAATAATCCCCCTATTAATGTTTACTTCCAAAAAATAGTTTAGCACTAAATTTTAATTTGTAAATGAGAATAAATGGATTAAAACCTCTTCTGAAGCTTGATATAGTAAGGGTATTGTATAATTATAAAAACAGACAAATAAAAATAGCTGCCGGCGTTGGCAGCTACGATCCTCAAACAATTGGAGAAGGGGGAACTTCTTTAGCTTTGTTTGAATTATATAGGACAAATTGTGTCGGGGAACACCATGTCTCTTATCTTCTATATTGATAATGATAATCTTTATCAATTAAAAAGTCAATAACTTTTCTTAAATGCGATTGGCGGTGTTGATTCGTATGCGCTCGTTTTCTTCTCACGGCTATAGCCACTTTTTACAGCCTCTGCTCTAAGAACAAGCGCAAATGTGGTAAACGACAAGAGTAAAATAAAGAAAAACATCGATATTTGTAACGTTTCAACCATTTCATCCACCTCTTATTTAAACGTTTTTTTCATTATAGCACGTGCCAATGATAATGAGAAGCATTATCATTGGCAAAGTGCACATGATGAATAAGACTGTTTTGTTGTGCAAGCGGTTTAATTCGTCTATGATTAAAAAAGCACCTATACAGGAGGATCTAACGATGCAACGCATAAACTTAACAGAAGATTTATCTTTTTCTCGTATTATTCATGGTCTTTGGCGACTGGCTGACTGGAATCAAACAAGTGAAGAAACCCTTTCACTCATTGAGCATAACCTAGAGCGAGGGATTACAACATTTGATCATGCTGATCTTTATGGAAGTTACGAATGTGAAGAGCTTTTCGGGAAAGCACTCGCGCTGAAACCCTCATTGCGCGACCAAATGGAAATCGTAACAAAATGTGGGATTGTCATTGAATCACCCAACAGACCGACACACCAATCACATCATTACAATACAAGTAAAGAGCACATTATTGCATCTGCTGAGCAATCGCTCACCTCACTTGGTATTGACCATATTGATGTTCTCTTAATTCATCGTCCGGATCCGTTTATGGACCCAGAACAAGTGGCTGAAGCCTTTTCTACATTAAAACAAGAAGGAAAAGTTCGTCACTTTGGCGTTTCCAATTTTAAACATCACCAATTTAATATGCTCCAGTCATATGTGGAGCAACCTTTAATTACAAACCAGCTTGAGCTTTCTGCTTATAACCTTGAGAATTTTGAGGATGGCACCCTTAACCTCTGTCAAGAAAAGCGAATGAAGCCGATGGCGTGGTCTCCTCTTGCTGGTGGGAATGTATTCACATCGAATGACGAAAAAGCCGTGCGTCTACGTGAGACGGTCAAAAAAGTCGCTTCTGAAATCGGAGCAGAAGGTATGGACCAAGTTCTTTATGCATGGCTCCTTAACCATCCCGCAAACATTATGCCAATTGTGGGCTCTGGCAAACCAGAACGCATTGATAGTGCAGTAGATGCCCTATCGTATTCATTAACTCGTGATCAGTGGTTTGAAATCCTTACTAGTTCAATGGGGTATGATATTCCATAAGTAGTACTCCTATTCGAAATCTATTCCTTTTTTTAAAAAATACATAAAAACGCCTCCTCAAATGAAGAGGCGTTTTTTGTAAGTCAATAAAATTAAACAAACGTTTATTTAACGCTAGTAGTTTGCATTTTGTTATGGCGATTTTCTTTCTAAGGCATGCTCTCATCAATCATTTCAAATCCTGGAATCATTTGAGATAGTGGCACAATCACCGCTTCACTCTTATACATTGGAATAAATTCGTTTAACACCGCCACCATTTTCTCTCCGGCTATCCCCACATGACCGATCGCGATATGAGCTTGGTCATCTTTAAGCTTTTTCGCAAGTTCTTGAGCCTTCTTACTCATATGCTGAATTGTGTATACATCATCAAAGAAGAGTTCGTTTTCAAGATAAGGTACCCCAATTTCATCTGCTAGCTCTGGAATAACGCTGCTCCCTGTGGTTTTGCTATCTAAATAATAGAGACCATTTTCTCGACATACTTCAAGAACAATCCTCATCACTCTTTCATCAGCTGTCGCTTTCGACCCCATATGATGATTCATACCAACTGCATGAGGCACAGCGTCTATTGCAGCCTTTACACGCTTCTCAATTTCTTCATCAGACAAGTCCGTTGTAATCGCGCCTGGTCCCAACCAACTCTTCTTTCCTTTCAATGGCTCCATCGGAATATGCACAATTACTTCATGACCAAATTTATGCGCTTCTTCTGCATCTTTTTCTGTCGTTTCCAGAAATGGCATGATGGCAACAGTTAAGGTGACAGGAAGTCGTAGCATCTCTTCCGTCCCCCCCATATCATTTCCAAAATCATCAATCACGATGGCGAGCTCCCTGTTCTCTTCTGCCGATACTTGAACCGGAACGAGCATAAGCAATAACAATACATAAACCCACTTTTTCACACTCTCACACCCTTTTTCTTTTAGTATCCCCTAAGGAAAATACTTCATGAATGGAGAGGTCAATTTATTGCTTTTGCAAGGGATCTGCATGAAAATAGAAACAGAAGAGAAAGGAGTTTATGTATGAATGTGGAGAGTTATTTAGAGCGAGTGAACATAAACCATGTGCAGGTGGACCTTCATTCTCTTCAGTTACTTCAGCGAAATCACATGCTCCGTATCCCCTTTGAAAACCTTGATATTTCTCAAAAAAAACGGATCGATTTAAATCGTGAAAAAATGTATGACAAAATCATAAAAAAGAAGCGCGGTGGACTTTGCTTCGAGCTAAACCCGCTTTTTAACTGGCTTCTTACGCAACTTGGATTTACAACTACTTTGATTACAGGGACTGTCGCAATCGATGAAAACACATGGGGGAAAGAAAATACCCATTTAACGAACCTTGTCAAAATTGAAGAAACAACTTACTTAGCAGATGTAGGATTCGGAAACTCAAGTCACATTCCAATTCCTCTTTCAGGGGAGATCGTTAATGATGGCTTTCATCGCTATCGAATGGTTCAGCATACAAAAAAAATATATGATCTCCAACAAGCTCTAAGTAAAGGATGGAAGACTCAAATTCGTTTTTCTACTGAACCTCGAACGCTGAGTGAGTATGAACCATTAAGCACTTTTATTCAAACAAATCCTCATTCACCATTTGCCAATCATACGTTAGTCACAATTGAGACAAACGATGGCAGAATCACGCTAACAAAAGATGCACTTATTATCACGAAGAATAATCAAAAAACAGTTTTTGATGTAAACGAAAATGAATGGCATCATTTATATGATAGCTATTTCACATAACCTCCTTCGCTTTTCATAAAGAGAGAGGTTTTTCAGCTTTCAATCAAGGGCATAGTAAAGATAGACTACAAGAAAAGCATACTAAGGAGAGACAAACATGGAATCTAAATATATTCGTGAATCACGTGTCGTGAAAACAAGCCACGTATTCCCAGAAGCAACAAATAACCATAACACTTTATTTGGTGGTCAGCTGATGAGAGACATTGATGATATTGCCTCAATTGCAGCTATGCGTCACTGTCGGAGTGAAGTTGTCACAGCCTCCACTGACTCTGTTGACTTTTTACATCCCATTACCCCAGACGACTCTGTTTGTCTTGAAGCCTATGTGACGTTCACTGGAAAGTCTTCCATGGAAGTTTTCGTAAAAGTTATTGCGGAACATCTCCTATCAGGTGAACGACATATCGGAGCAACAGCCTTTCTTACATTTGTAGCCTTGGATGAAAATAAAAAACCAATATCCGTTCCAAAAGTAATTCCTGAATCAGAAGAAGAAAAAAACCTACACGAAACAGCACCAGCAAGAGCAGAAAAACGAAAAGAACACAGACAAGCCAGTAAAGAACTAGCCGGCCTGTTAACCACAGAAAAACCCTGGGAATAACAAAAGCGGAAGTGACCGTTTAGCCTCGACAAGCGCTGGAACCTCATAAAAAGCACACGGTCTTTGTGTGCATTTTATGAGGTGAAGCGATCGAGAGGCTGGTCACTGTAGCTGGATGAAACAAAAGCGGAAGGGTCCTGGAGGCCCGACAAGCGCTGGAGCCATATGAAAAGAACACGCCCTTTGTGTTCATTTCATGTGGTGAAGCGATCGAGGGACTGGGGCCCTGCAGCTAGATGAAACAAAAGCGGAAGTGACCGTTTAGCCTCGACAAGCGCTGGAACCTCATAAAAAGCACACGGTCTTTGTGTGCATTTTATGAGGTGAAGCGATCGAGAGGCTGGTCCCTGCAGCTAGATGTATCAAAAGCAAAAGAGACCCTTTAGGCCCGAAAAATATAGAAAAAACCTAAAAAAGCGACGTCCCATAAACGGAACGTCGCTTTTTCGTATTAAATCCAGTTGTACCCGATCGAGATAATTACTAAAATAAGAACAATACACGCAACCCAAAGCATTTTTGTTGATTCAGCGCGTTTTCTTCTCCCTACAATCATTTCCATAACCCCGATTAACACAATGGCCAGAATTCCTTTTAGGACATAAATCAGTGGAAAACCAAGGATAAAGAGCATCCCGATACCTGTACCAAGCATAATCAGATAAAATAAGCGTTGAATCATCAGCGAAATCTTTTGCTTAGGTGCAAAAAAACTAATCACTAAAAGCAAAACAAGGATCGCCCATGATCCTGAATGAGACTGTAATAAAATATTAAACATGCGTGTTCCCCTTCCCATTAAAAATGGATATGACTCTTGTCATACCCTAATAGTAGAATTGTATTGAAGCTGGCACAAGTCTTAATGCAAAATCGTAACAAAAATATACGAATTCCTCAAAAAAAAGGAGAAGCTCCATACGAGCTTCTCCTTGCCATTAGCTGAGCGCCATTTCTTTATAGTGCTTGCTAATTAAATCAAACAAAATTTCTTCCTCGTTGACGCCTGTAAAAGCAGTAATCGCACTTGAAAGACCCTCATTCTTGATTTTGCTCTGAATCTTAACTGCATCTTCATCTTCTGAGGGATCGAATCGTAATGCTGCTGCAATTCCTTTTGCAAGATAGTTTGGTTCTTTATTTAATTCTGCAAGCTGACGTGCTGGACCAACAAGGCGATCGTTAGGTCCAATTTTACGTATTGGAGCTCGTCCAACGCGAGTCACTTCATCCACTAGATGTGGATTTAGAAAACGACCAAGAATTTTTGTAATGTAAGCCTCATGTGCCTCTTTTTCAAAACCATGCTTATGTTGAAGCAATTCACCAGATTCTTCAAGTGCTTTCTTGACATCATGATAGATATCTTCGGTGTCTAGTGCTTCTTTAATCGTCTCATACCCAGCTTGATAACCAAGATAAGCTGTCATTGCGTGGCCTGTGTTAACTGTGAACAGCTTCCGCTCAATGTAAGGAGCAAGATCTTGAACGTACGTAAGGCCAGCAATATCAGGAACCTCTCCAGCCATCATGGTTTGGTCGACCACCCATTCATAGAAAGGTTCGACCGCAACCATTAACGGATCTTCATGAGTTTGATTCGGAACAATACGATCCACTGCTGCATCTGGGAAGCCAGCGTACTGATCAAGCACTTGACGTTCTCCTGCACCCATTTTTTCTTCCACAGCATTTCGAAGCATTGTACTGCCACCGATCATATTTTCACATGCAATCACATTAACGGGATCTCTTCCATCTGCGATACGTTTTGAAATGCCTTCTTTAATAGCTGAAGAAATTAATTTCAATACGGTCGGACCAACTGCGGTCGTAATAAGGTCAGCTTGATAGATCGCATCGACCACTGCCTCAGGATTTTGTTGGCTGTTAATACCTCTCACACCTTCAATAGCAATTTGCTCCTTATCCTGACCTAGTATTTCAACCGTATAGCGATTTCGTTCATTAAGCTCGTTAATCACAGTCTCATTGATATCTACGAAGCATACTTCATATCCTGATTGAGAAAGAAGCTTTCCAATAAAACCTCTTCCTATATTTCCAGCACCAAAATGAACGGCAAGCATGATTAATTCACCTCGTTAAACATTGAGATTAACGTTTCTTTGGAATCCGCTTGAATCAACTCTTCTACATTTTCTTCTTCAGAACAAACAATGGCAATTTGAGAAAGGATCTCTAAGTGTTCATTATCTTTACCAGCAATCCCAATGATAATCTTCGCAATATTGCCGTCTCCGAAATCGACGCCTTCTCGCAATTGGATGATCGATAGTCCAGAATGCTTCACAGCTTTCTTAGCATCCTCCGTGCCATGGGGAATAGCCACAGAGTTGCCCATGTAAGTCGTTGTGATCTTTTCACGTTCTTGCATTTGTTCAAGGTAGCTTTCATCTACGTATCCGTTGTCTACAAGAATTTGACCAGCCATGCGGATAGCCTCTTCCTTTGTTGCAGCCGTTTCATTTAGTAATACGTTTTCCGTTGATAGAATTTCTTTTGCCATTTTAATCGTCTCCTTTAAATCCTAATTGTTTTTCTACGTAACTTTTCATTTTGTTTGCAAGGTACAATCCAATTGACTCTTGATTGCTCTCCGAAAAAAGGACGATACTTTCATTTGATTCAATGATCAGCGAGCTAATGTAACTCATGATCTCAATGCTTTCCATAGGCAATTCTTCTGGTGCCAATTGTAAAAGAACAGTGTCCATTTCAATGACCGACCCATCCATTGCCTGTCTCTGAATAGGTTCCATTAATCGCACAATTGTAAACACCGGCTTCTTCACTTCAGGTGTTCGCGAATGGAACAATGCAAGTGACGTCTCGGGAATGCCCACCCCACTAATGGCCTCGCGCTTCAGAAGTGCATCTTTAACCTCTGAAGAATGGTTAATAGCATTAACTGTTTCTAGACGTCTACACTCTTCCTCTAACAGCTTCTCTACCTCTTTGTGTTGAGTTTGATTTACTCGGAATAATTCTACTATTGAAGCTGCAGTCTTGCTATATAACTCAACCTTACGAAACCAGGTACTTGCTTCATCGTTTGAATGAAATAAAAATTCCTTCTCGGCCTTAGGCTTTTCAACTATGCTTCTTTTTTTCATCATCGACTTCTTTTGAAGTGTCGAGCGAATACGTGTAGCCTCTTCCTCCGTTAAAAAAGGATTTACTTTTATATACTCACCTTCATATTCAGGGAGAGGAATCGTCGAAACAATCAGATCATAGTTCTCGGGGCTTTCATCTTGTAAATCTAATAGTGAAGCACTTTTGACCGTTTGGATTTCTGGCAATTCCTGTTTCAACCGAGTCGCCAGCATTTTAGATGTTCCGATGCCACTTGAACATACGGCAAGAACATTCACTTCGTTATGTTGAAAGCGGCCCTCAAGAGCTGAACCAAAGTGCAGAACGAGAAAACCAACTTCTTCATCAGGAATAGAAACTCCCGGGAAAATTTCTTTTAACGCTTCTTCAAGCAATTGGAATAAATCAGCGTAATCTGCTTTAATTTTTGTAAGTAGCGGATTATGAATATTCATGTTCTGCCTAACGCGATGTGTAGCAGGACCAAGATGCGTCACTAAACCCTCTAAAAGTGATTCGTTTGTTTCTAAATCCGCATTGAGACGCTGATCTACATAGCGGATTAACTCCTTTGTTTTAACGAGAATCGGATAATTTGCTTCTTCTAAATAATAGTGTCCAGTATTTCTTAATTTCGCTCCACGCAAATGCATGGTAATATAACCGATCTCAGCTTCAGGTATTAAGACACTAAAAGATTCTTCAAGCTTTATAGCGGTTATTTTAGCAAAACCAAACTCCTTCGTATTCTTAAGTGTGCTTAAATACTCTTCATCAATCTCGATCTTTTCACCCTTTTGAATACGCTCAACAGCCAGAGTCAGATGCACAATTAAACCAATATATGCGCTATCAGCGATCATGTATGGTAAATCATTGTTTATATCATCAACGATTGTCTCAACCTTTAAGAGCTTATCTCGATCAACTAAACCTAGTAATCGCTCGGAAGCAGATTCGAGAACATTGCCTTGCGTTTTCTTTTGAATCGACTTCTTTAACAACGTAAAAAAGTCTGAATCATTGAACTCAGAAGCAAGCAGGGAGCTCATGGCGTGCCTCTTCAGGGCTTCAGTCCCTTCAACCTGCACGCCATACCCCCGCCTTCTTATTAATGAAAGCTGCATTCTTTGTAGCCATTCTTCCGCTTTGTCTAAATCATGACTGACTGTAGCAACCGTTACTCGCAAGTCATTCGCTAAACCAATTAATTTAATAGGATCAGCTGATTCTAGCAACTTGCATAGAATCAGCGTCTCCCTTTCTTGTTGCGTGTACTCGGTAATGTTTAGATCAACCAAATAGCTTTTCAACTCATTTCGGTTGAACGCTTCACCATCAATTTGAACCCCAACTCCAGCTTTCTTGTTTAAGGTTAAATCATACTGAGTAAGGATATCCTCTACGCCTACTAAATCACGGTGAACCGTTCGTTCGCTTACCTCAAGTTCTTGAGCGATCCCCTTAACCGTATAATAGTCATTACTCTCTAACAGAAGATGAAGAATTCTTCGTTCCCTTGCTGAAATAAACACATGGTTCACCTCGAATTCTGGCTATACCTACTTTTTAAGTCGATCAACAAGCTCTTCGTATTTCGGGCTGTTCATAAAGTTTGCCACTGAAATATGCTCAGCATCAGGACGTTTTGTTTTTGCCCGATCGGTTAGGTCCTGGTGTGTGACAATTAAATCAGCGTCATCAGGTAAGTTGCTGATCGATGTATTCGTCACTTCAATGTCCTGAAGACCAGCTTTCTTGAACTTGTTACGAAGAACGGACGCACCCATTGCACTTGATCCCATTCCAGCATCACAGGCAAAGACTACTTTATTAATTTCGTTATTATCCACTTGTTTTGGTTCTTCTCGCTTCACTGCTACTTCACCTGCAGAAGTTAATTCAGATACAAGCTCATCATATTTTGGACTGTTCATAAAGTTTTTAACCGAGATGTGATTCGATTCTGGAAGCTTATCCTTTGCACGATCGGTTAAATCCTGGTGCGTTATCACTAGATCAGCATCATTAGGTAGATTGCTAATTGACGTATTCGTAACCTCAATGTCTGTTAACCCAGCTTTTTTGAATTTGTTACGCAATACGGATGCACCCATTGCACTTGAACCCATTCCAGCATCGCATGCAAAAACGACTTTAGCGATATTGCCATAAGAAGATGCTTCTGCTTTTGGCTCTTCCACATTCGTTTTTAGGTTAGAAGATACGCTACTTTTCTTACCTTTCATTGCTTCCATTTTTTCAGTCGCTTCTGAAATATCTTCTCCGCTATCTTTTGAGCGTTTAAGAATAAAGGATGCCACAAGGAAGGAAACAGCGGTTGCCACAACAACGCCTGCTAGTACACCCAGATACCCTCCACGAGGTGTCATAATCATTAGAGCAAAGATACTCCCTGGTGAAGGTGGTGCAATAAGCCCAGCACCGAAAATTGTTAGTGTAAAGACACCACTCATTCCACCAAGTATTGCTGCTAATAGAAGAGCTGGCTTCATTAAGATGTACGGGAAATAAATTTCATGAATACCACCAAAGAAATGAATGATAGCTGCACCAGGCGCAGTTTGTTTTGCAGTTCCTTTTCCAGCAAACCAAAATGCAAGTAAAATTCCAAGACCTGGACCAGGGTTTGATTCTAGTAAAAAGAGAATTGATTTCCCAGTATTAGCTGCTTGCTCAATACCAAGCGGACTCAAAATGCCATGGTTAATGGCGTTATTTAAAAATAGTACTTTCGCTGGTTCAATTAGAATACTTGCAAGAGGTAGAAGTCCTGCATCAACAATCACTTGTACTCCTGCTGCTAATGCTTTGTTCAGACCTAGTACAACCGGTCCAATTGCTATAGATGCTAGTATTGTTAAAATACCGCCGATGATACCTGCTGAAAAGTTATTAACAAGCATTTCAAAACCAGATTTGATTTTCCCATGGATCGCCTGATCAAATTTCTTAATCGCGTACCCACCAAGTGGCCCCATAACCATTGCGCCTAGGAACATCGGAATATCTGCTCCGACGATAACACCCATTGTAGCTGTGGCACCAACTACTCCTCCTCGGCCACCGTGGACAATTTTACCTCCAGTGTAACCAATTAATAGAGGCAGCAAGTAAGTAATCATTGGACCTACCAACTCAGCTAAACTCTCATTTGGCGTCCATCCTGTAGGTATAAATAGTGCCGTAATCAGTCCCCAAGCAATAAACGCGCCAATATTCGGCATAATCATACTGCTTAGAAAACTCCCGAACCGCTGAACTTTTACTTTAAATCCAGATTTCTCTGTGTTTTGTTCACTCATCGTATATCCTCCTTTTCATCTGCACATTAAAAGCGTTTTCATTTTGTTTGTTCGTTTGTAAACTGAATCTTATTATACGAACGCTTTTATAGGACCCTTATCCCCCACGTGCGACTTTCTGTAATTCTTATCATACGAGCGTTTTGGGTCATATACAATGAAATCCAAACGTGAATTCGGCGCAACACTTGTTGACATGATTAAATAAACTCCTATATCCACCTAGATTTTAGGTTGATTTTCTAGAATGTTCATAAAGAAAAAACCTCTGGAGTCCCAGAGGTTTTACGTATGCTGTGGTTCAGCTTGTTTTTTTACAGTTGGCTTTTCTTTTTCTTTCGGCTCCCATAAAATCGTTAAACTAATTAAGGTCACAAGAATCGTTGCGCCCATATCAGACAAAATGGCAACCCAAAGTGTTAATAGCCCAGGAATCGTTAGAAGCAAGGCAATGAGCTTGAGGCCAAGGGCTAGCGCAATGTTGACACGAATGGTTCGATTCACTCGCTTAGCAATCGAGACAGCCTCTGGGAGTTTACCAAGATGATCTTGCATTAAGACAATATCTGCTGTTTCAATCGCGCTATCCGTACCTTTCCCCATTGCAATTCCAAGGTCAGCTGAGGCAAGGGCTGGAGCATCATTAATTCCATCACCAATCATGCCTACTTTTCCATCGCTGGTTAATTCTTTCACTTTAGCAACTTTGTCTTCCGGTAAGAGACCGCCGAAATAAGAACGAACACCCACACGGTTTGCCACTTTCTCGGCCGTTTTCTCATGATCTCCCGTTAGCATCACCGTGTTCTTAATACCTGCATGATGTAGCGCCTGAATAACAGACTGACTTTCCTCTCTAATTTCATCTGCTATACCAAACATACCAAGAATCTTTATTTCATCAGCTACTAGAACAAGCGTTAACCCTTCACGTTTCATCTGATCGATTGATGTTTGCACATCCTCAGGGATGGTGACATGTTGAACGCTTTTTTCATTTCCTACCCAATATTTCATTCCATCAACATCTGCTATTATCCCCTGCCCTGAGACAGCTTCAACGTTGGTTGCTTCGAATTCCCGGTAAGGAAAATCAGCTACTTTCTTCATGATCGCTTTAGCTAACGGATGGGAAGAATGCTTCTCGACTGCTGCTGCTACAGATAAAAACTTCTCATCACTATAGTTTTCAAATGTCTCAACATAAGGAAATCCTTTTGTAAGTGTCCCAGTCTTATCAAAAGCAAGCGTATCGATTTTACCGAGTTGCTCAAGATAAACCGACCCTTTAACAAGAATTCCATTACGCGCATTTCTTGTAATACCGGAGATGTTCGCAATAGGTGATGACAGAATGAGAGCGCAAGGACATCCCACAATTAATACGGCAAGTCCCTGATAGAACCAATCAGCCCAAATCCCACCAAAGAATAGAGGCGGAACAAGCATCACTAGGGCTGAGATAACCATAATAATCGGCGTATAATATCTCGAAAAACGATTAATGAATAATTCTGTTGGGGTCTTCGTTTCTTGAGCTTCTTCAACTAAATGCAAAATTTTTGCGAGCGAAGAATCTTCGTAGGATTTCGTTATTTTAACACGAAGGATGCCCTCATTATTGATACTTCCACCAAAAACAGTTTCACCGACGCTTTTTTCAACTGGCATCGCTTCTCCCGTTATGGCAGCTTCATTTACTGAGCTATATCCCGCTGAAACAATCCCATCTGAAGGAATTTTGGCACCAGATTTAACGACAACGAGATCATCCACTTGAAGGTCGTTTATTGAGACAACGACTTCTTTTCCATCTCGAATGAGAAGTGCTTCTTTCGGTGCGACTTGAAGAAGAGATTCCATCGATTTCCTTGCCTTCTCCATACCAAGTCCTTCTAAGTATTCATTTAATCCAAATAAAATGGCAACAAGTGTTGCTTCTTTCCACTCCCCGATGGAAACAGCACCAATTAATGCAAGCGTCATTAAGGTTTCAATGTTAAATGTTAGTTTCGTTAAATTGCGAAGTCCTTTCACAAACGTTTGATATCCACTTAGAATAATCGCAGCAAGATAAAATGGAACGGCAATAATCATAGTAGTGGCATCCAAAAGAAGAGCCACAAGAAAAATCGTGGTTGAGATACCTAGTAGCCACTTGATGTTGGAATGGTTGTGAGAATGTTCATGCGCATGATCATCCTCTTCTTTCACTATAGAAGCATGATCGGAATCAAGGATTTTCTCGACCTGCGTAAGATTCACTCTTTTATCTACCTTTAATTTGCCTGAATTGTATTGGATTTGGGCTGATTCACCGTATTCAAGCTTTTGAATCTGTTGTTCCATACCAGCAGCACAGTTTGGACAAGATAAGCCTTTAAGACGATATTCTTCCACCGTGATTCACTCCTTTCTTCGTTCGTTTATCTATTCTATTCAATATATGAGCATGTGTTCATATTAACCTATGTACAATTTTACTGAATCTTTTGCACGTTGTCAAAAGAATTTGTGAGCCACTTTTAGATAGAAAGATAATAAAAGTATTCCCAGACATGTATACAAGTACAACTCTCTTTTTGAAACTTTTCCAACCACTTGGCCAATCATTTCGTGTATGGCTACATAGGACAAAGAACCGATCGCAATGCCCATAAATATCCCGTTAATCAAGTTTGATTGATCCGAAATAGCTCCAAACCACGCTGCCACTATTAAAACAATGGTGATAACGCTGGCTGTGATGATCAATACAAACCGATGAATTCTGTTCATTTTCATTAAAATATAAAGCGCAACCCCTTCCGGTAAATGATGAATAAATAAAGCAAGAAGCAACGATTCACCAATCCCGTCCTTTAACGTCATCCCAAGCGCGACGCCAACAGGGACATTGTGAAAGATCATCGCAAGAACAAAAGCAATTACCGGAAGATAGCTTTTGTCACTGTACTTCACGTGTATGACTTGATCCGTCCAAACACACAAAAAAACCGCCAATGATGCCCCTGCCATGAGAGCCCAAAATGAATAGGTACGAATGCTTTCTGGTATTAGTTCAAGCGTGATGACACCAATAAGCATACCACCACAAATGAGGTAAAGAGCTTCCAAACGGTGTTCATAATATGTAAATGCCATTTTTCCTGCTAACGCACCCAACACAAGTCCTCCAAAACCTATCAAAAAAAGAGTGATTAGTGATGTCATCTTGGCTGCACCCCTCCCTAAATGGATCAAAAAGGCGTTTTCGCCCACTTGTCCTATTAGCGCATTTTATTAATGGAGAGAACAACTTATGTATGATAAAAAGGCCGAAGAAAGGATCAAATCCTTTCTTCGGCCTTTTTAGTTAGACAATATCATATCCCTGTTCTTCAACCGCTTCATTCATTTCAGAAATCGAAACGCTAGAAGAGTCGTACGCAACTTTTGCTGTCCCAGCTTTTACATCTACCTCAACTTCTGATACACCTTCAAGCTCTTTTAATGAGTTGGTTACGGCTGCTTTACAGTGATCACATGTCATACCTTCGATTTTTAATGTTGTTTGTTCCATGTTTATTCTCCTTTCAATCCTTTAAAGTTTCACTCGCTTCAAACGAAGTGAGTTCGTGACGACGGATACAGAACTAAATGCCATCGCTGCTCCTGCAACCCAAGGGGCCAGCAAACCAAGCGCAGCAATTGGAATCCCAACGGAATTATAAAATAGCGCCCAGAATAGATTCTGGCGAATATTTCGCATCGTTTTCCGACTTAAATGAATCGCCTTGGTGATATTTTGAAGATCTCCACCTACTAGGGTTACATCTGCCGTCTCAATCGCGACATCCGTTCCTGTACCAATGGCCATTCCAATGTCAGCTGTCGCAAGAGCAGGAGCGTCGTTAATGCCATCTCCTACCATCGCCACACGTTTTCCTTCTGCTTGTAATTCTTTGACTTTACTAGCCTTTTCCTCAGGAAGGACTTCAGCAAACACACCATTTACCTTTACTTGATTACCGATGGCTTCAGCCGTACGTTGATTGTCACCCGTTATCATATACACATCAATGCCAAGCGCACGCATCTCTTCAATCGCTTTTGCGGATGTTTCCTTCACTGTGTCCGCAACGGCGATCATTCCTTGTATGTTGTGATCAAATGCAATAAACATTGCCGTTTTTCCATCCATCTCGTAGGCAGACATTTGCTTTTCATACGAAGAAAAAGGTATATGCTCCCGTTCCATTAGCTTTCGTGTCCCAACAAATACTTGCTTATCTTGAACAGTTGCTACAATGCCATGTCCTGGAATTGCCTGAAAATGTTCTGCTTCAGCTACTTCTACCTGTCGATTTGCACCGTACTCTACAATTGATCTTGCCAGAGGATGCTCTGAAGCTTTTTCAGCCGCTACCAATGTTTCTAGAACGGTCTTTTCATCACTTCCAAATACTACAAAATCTGTTACTTCAGGTTTGCCTTTTGTAATGGTGCCTGTTTTATCAAGTAAAATGGCATCAATTTTATGAGTGGCTTCTAAAAACTCACCACCTTTATAAAGAATTCCTTGCTCAGCACCCTTTCCTGTCCCAACCATTATGGAGGTTGGGGTAGCTAAACCAAGGGCACAAGGACAAGCAATGACTAGTACAGCAATGCCAACTTCAAGCGCCTGAGGTAAATTGTATGGATCTACAAGAAAATACCAGATAAAAAATGTAATAGAAGCAATTGCGACAACAATAGGAACAAAAATTCCTGATATCACGTCAGCTAACCGCTGGATAGGAGCTTTTGAGCCCTGCGCGTCTTCAACAATCTTAATGATTCCAGCAAGTGCTGTATCCTTTCCTACCTTTTCAGCACGCATCGTTAACGTTCCATTTTCATTAATCGTAGAACCAATCACGCTTGCTCCTACTTCTTTCTCTATTGGAATGGATTCACCTGTAATCATCGATTCATCTACGGATGAATTTCCCTTTTCTACAATACCGTCTACAGGTATTTTTTCGCCAGGTCGAACAATGATTCGATCGCCTACCTGAACCTGATCAACAGGTACTTTCACTTCTTCTCCCTCACGAATGACACTTGCTTCCTTCGCCTGAAGGTTAAGTAGTTTTGTAATCGCCTGCGTTGTTCTTCCTTTAGCAAGATCTTCAAATAACTTTCCTACTAAAATGAGCGTAATCAGAATAGCACTTGTTTCAAAATAGAGAGAAGGGTTATAGTCTACCGTTAAATAACTTCTAATTCCCTCAATCACACTGTAAAAATAAGCTGCGGATGTTCCAAGCGCAACAAGGACATCCATATTTGCGCTTTTATTAACGAGAGCTCGATAGGCGCCAGAATAAAATGGTGCTCCAATGATAAACTGAACGGGTGTTGCTAGAAGAAATTGAAGCCACGGTTCCATAAGAAGATGAGGAATTGGTAGCGCTAATCCTCCAGGTAAGTGGCCAAGCATCGTGATTAGTAGCGGAAGCGAAAGAAGTGCCGATATGAGTAAACGACGTTTTTTCTTCTTGATTTCTTCATCTTTATGAGACTTCTGCTCTTCTCGATCTTTTTTGACAACCGCTTCATAACCGAGCTTTTTCACCTTTTGAAGAATTTCATCTAATGTCACTTCTCCTGGCTGATACTCAACAACCCCAGACTCTGTTGTTAAGTTCACGGAGGCAAGCTCAACGCCTTTTGTACGGTTTAAGCCTTTTTCTATTCTTGTCGAGCAGGCCGCACATGTCATACCATGAATATCAAGCTCTACCTTTTCCTTTCGTACACCGTAACCAAGCTTTTCGATCTTGCCTATTATCTCTTCCATCTTCACTTTGTCTTCTTCATAAACAATGCTTGCTTTCTCCATCGCCAGATTGACATTCGCATCGACGCCATCCATTTTGTTTAAAACTTTTTCAATTCTTGTTGAGCAAGCTGCACACGTCATACCTGTAACATCAAGTGAGATCTGCTTCTTAGATTCCAATTTGTTCACCTCCCTACTTGGAGAACTGCTGAATCACTTTCATTAACTCCTCGATCTGCTCATCACCTGTACCTTCTTTAATCGAATTCGCTACACATGTTTTCGTATGACGTTCAAGAAGGGTATAACCGACCTTCTTCAATGCTGCCTGAATCGCAGACAGTTGAATGAGAATATCGACACAATAGCGATCTTCTCCTACCATTTTCTGAATGCCTCGAATCTGACCTTCAATACGTTTTAAACGATTTTGAAGTTGCTGCTTTTCTTCTTCCGTTCGCGGTTCAGTTGGTTTTTTATCCGGCTGCAAGGGAATGTTCAAGTCTGCCATTCGAATCATCTCCTCAATATTTACTTACTTACAATATACCCCCCTTAGGTATAAGTGTCAACTGAATCGTTTCACGAAAAAAGCCTACAAAAAAGTAGGCTTTTAAAAGATGAAAATTCATTTTTACTCTCTTTCTAAAGGCAATGTCATACACCGGATTCCTCCGCCGCCTTTCTCTAATTCCTCTACTTCGACTTCAACCAGCTTTTTCTTTTTTAAAATTGAATGATTTTTAAAGATGCTTTTATTGGCTTTTGTACTGACTAAGAGCGTCTCAGGATTAAGATTTAAGAAATTAATATCTGCTACGGTATGTTTAATATCAGAAGTCCACACAACTTCAAATCCATGACGCTTTAAGAAATCAGTCGTCATCTCATACCGAAAAGAATTTTCCGTAACAACCTGTACTGGTAGATAGCTCATATAGCTTTTACCTATAAATACATTCTCGCCCGCTACATTACAATTCATATCCAGATGCATCGTATCAGGACGTCTCGGGAGATCAATTACCCCAATTTCCTGAAATCCAGCTTTAAAAATACTTTCTTGAAGAGCTTCGATACTTTCAATACTTGTCCGAATTCCTGAATTAATAAAAACAGCATCCTTATTAAGTACCATCACATCTCCATATTCGAGCGCCTTCAGGTCGTTATTTGCTTCCAAACGAAACGTCTTGCTATCAAACCACTGTTGAAATAAGTGATGACTTTGAAAATATTCTGGTCGCCTCATGGACGTTCCCGCTGCTCCCGGAAGAATCGTATTTCCAAATACACAAGCAAGATCACGAACAAAAATACGATTGATTAATTTTTCATTTAGTAAAAGTTCCTCTCGTGATAAATGCACGGAATAATCAATGACACGAACGCCAGCATCCTCCATTACTCCAATCATTCCTTCATGATTTTCTCGTGCTTTTTGTTGTTTTACTGCTTTTTCCCACTGCACATCTTTAGCCGTTTGCTCATCTGCCACATCTAAGTGTGAAGGGGAACAAACAATAACCGCTTTTAATTCTCCATACTCATTCCAACAGTTCGGATGGATGTCCATTCGACTAAACTCCTTTATTATACATAGTCTCCTTACTTTCTCCCTGTTCAAAGAAAAGATTCCCCAATTCACGAAACACACATAAACAATGTCAGTGATTCTCAAACTAAACAAGATCAGAGGGGGGAATAAAAGGATGAGTAAATCGACAAATCACGAAAAGAAAATAACCTGGTGGCAAATGTCGTTCATCGGTGTAGGTTGTATCATTGGAACCGGATATTTCCTTGGTTCTAGTATCACGATTGAAAAAGCAGGCTATTTCGTTTTATTCGCCTATTCGTTAGCTGCTATTGGGACATGGATTGTCTATGAAGCACTTGCGAAATTAACGGCTGAACATCCAGAAAAAGGTTCTTTTCGTACATACGCAAAGCAAGCTTTTGGACCATGGGCTGGCTTTAGCAACGGATGGGTTTATTGGTCATCTGAAATGCTTATTATGGGGAGTCAATTAACCGCTCTAGCACTATTTGCACAGTTCTGGTTTCCGAATGCCCCTTTGTGGCTCACGGCTTCTGTATTCGCTTCACTTGGCCTTATCGTTATTCTCATCGGCGTTCAACTCGTAGAAATGATGGAGAATGCATTTGGAGTCATGAAAATTGCTGCCATCGTCATGTTTCTCGCGATAGGAGCCGCTTCCTTACTCGGATGGCTTGACCCAGAGAAAGGTCAAGCCGGAATGGAAATGACATCAAAAGACTTTCTTTCAGGTAGCTCAATGGGGCTTTGGGTTGCTCTTGTTTACGCGTTTTATGCGTTTGGTGGGATTGAAGTGATGGGATTGATGGCTAATGAGCTTGAAGATCCCAAAAACGCCCCCAAAGCTGGAAAGATCATGCTGTTCGTATTAACCATTCTTTATGTCATGTCTTTCTTCGTTGTGTTAAAACTCATTCCACTCAAAAGCATCAATCCGAATGAAAGCCCATTTTTAACAGCTTTAACTCAGTTTGAATTCCCGTGGGTTCCACATGTATTTAATGCGATTCTCATTATTGCCGGTTTCTCCACAATGGTCGCTTCTCTCTATGCGGTAACGACCATGCTTGTAACGCTTGCTGAAGAAAAGGATGCACCAGCACTCTTCGCAAAAAAAAGCAGGAAGATTCCTCTTCCTGCTTTTAGTCTCACCACTTTCGTTGTCTTGCTATCAATTGGGGTTGCGCTCCTTTTACCAGAAAATATCTTTGAGTATTTGACGACAGCTGCTGGTTTAATGCTTCTCTATAATTGGATGTTCATTCTTTTTTCATATCGAAAACTAGCCAAGACCACGTTTAAAGAACATTTAAAAATAGGAATCGGTGTTGTCCTAATCAGTCTAGCTATTTCAGGCACGTTATTCGACCGTATGAGCCGAGCAGGTTTTTTTGTTAGCTTATTCTTTCTACTTCTCATTACCGGAGCTACCTTTGTAAAATTGAAGAGAAAACACAGTTAAGAGCGAATGCTCTTCCATTTGTTTTTCATCACATGAAAAGGACATCTTGAAAGCGAAGAATCGTCATCTGATAAAAAATATTGTTCCCATTCATAGTTATCTTTCTGACCGTACCACTTCAAGGCGGGGTGGGCTGTAATCCCATCGTAAGAAACCAACCGCTGCCGGATCGCTTTTTTCAATTTTTGACCAAATGTTGTTTCCGCATTGATCTCATCAAAAACCCATCTTGGTTGGAAAGCAATCAGAAAACAAGGAAACTGACGACTCTTTCGAACTTGATGAGCGGGTGTTGCACAAAAAGCAAAGTACGGCTCTCCATTGAAGCAGAACTCCCATTTAGGATCGTGCGGATCTGTAGGGATGTCTTCTGGCCAGGGTTCCTCATCGAGTTCATGCACACCGTTTAAAAGCGACCAAAAGTAAGATTGATATTGATCCACATCTGCTTTTTGGTGCCCCAACATTCTAGAATCAAAAAAAACAACGAGTGAAGCATATTTACCAGTGTCTCTCGCTACTTTGCCGTACTGTTTTAATAAAGCAGCTAACTGAGCGCACGTCATATCCTGTGTTGGATCATCCACAAATCCAAATCGTAAATTATCCTGATAGAACCCCTGCTTACCAGGAATGCACGGGTATGGTTTTTCATCATCCCCTAACATCCCGCTAAACTGAGCAAATACGTTCTGCTGCCAAGTTTCCATTCCTTCTCCATGTTCATCAATCCACGATTTTGTATATAATTCCAAACAGCATCCCTCCTTAACACTACACGCGTTATCCTATTAGGAGGGACAAAAAGAGGTGCCAGTCTATCCCACGAACATCTTAACGGCTTGCATACCGAAATAAAGACCAAACCCAATTAACGTAACACCCGATAAGATCGATATTCGCTTTAATATAAGTGGATTCACCCATGCACGTGCCCCTGCTGCAGCACTCGCCATTGTGAGATCCCAAATAGTAATTCCCAGGAAAATTCCTGCACTATAAAGAAACAGCTGGGCTGTCCCAAACATACTAGATGTTTGAGCGAGGATTGAGCCATAAATGCCAAGCCAGAATAAAATATTCAATGGATTAGAAATGGCGATAAAAAAACCAGTTCGAAATGATTTGCGGTTTGTTTCATTACGTCCAACCGTCTGTTCAAGTCCAACTGAATTAGCCTTTGTGATATTTTCAATTCCTGTATACGTTAAAACAAAAAAACCGAAGAGCCAAAGAAATGTTTTCATAAACGGCGTGTCAATGACATGAGCAAGTCCAAAGTAAATAAGCATCATAAAGACCCCATCCGCTACCATTGCTCCAAACCCTACGAGCCAGGCATTCATAAACCCAAACCGTATCCCCCTGTCGAGCTGGGCTGCATTAATCGGTCCCATTGGAGCTGAAAGGGATAGCCCTAACAATATGTAGCTTACAAAGATACTCATACGCCTCCACCCTTCCTCGTATTCGTATCATTGTATTCGGACATGCTTGTAAGTATTTAAATATTTTTGTTATGACATCGTTTAATACTCATTACTTAGACCAGGCAAAACCACTGTAAAACAAGAGCCTTGCCCCACCTTACTTTCCAATAACACTTTTCCATTATGGGCTTCTACGATAAAAGCAGCAATTGAAAGTCCAATGCCATTGCTACCATGAGTGCGAGATCGTGATAGATCGACACGAAAAAAGCGCTCAAATATTTTATCTTGATGCTCTTGTGCAATTCCTATGCCTCCGTCTTCAACGGTTAAAATCACTTCTGAGCCTGTTTCTTTTAATGAGACATGAACATGTCCATCCTGCACATTATACTTATGCGCATTATCCAACAATAAATAAAGAAGCTGTTGAAGACGATCTTCATCCCCTTTTAAATAAACTTCTTCTTTCAAATCAGTCGTTAGGGATATCCCGTCCACTTCTACTATTCTTGAAAAAGAACGAACGGAACGGGAAACGAGATTAGTTAAATTTAATACCTTCTTCTCCAATACCAATTTTCCTGAATCAGCGCGCGCAAGGACGAGCAAATCGTTCACAAGCGAACTCATACGCCGCACTTCACCTGACAAATCATCCACTGTTTGCCTCGAAAAATCTGAAAGTCGATCCTTTTCTTCCTCAAGGATCTCAAACCCTGCTGATAAAATACTTAGAGGCGTTCTAAGCTCATGCGAAGCATCATTTACAAAATCACGCTGTCTCTCAGCAGATTTAATGATCGGTCTAATCGCTTTACCAGCCATAATAAAGGAAAGCAGAGTAGCGGCAAAAGTAAACAATATCGTTAGAATGAGAAGAACCATAAAAAGGCGATTTAACACTCTCTTTTGCTCTGTGACATCAACCCCACTATAGACATAACCACCTCCTCTTACAGGTTTACCCGCAAGCAAATACTCTCGATTATCTTGATCAACTTCTTTTGTTTCGAGTATGTTTGGGGTCCAACCATCAATCATGGCTTCAATACCATCTCCCTGCTTCTCCAGTATATTTCCTGAAGTTCCAACGATGGCAAATAGGTTATGATTAAATGGTTTTTCATGCGGCTCCTCCGCTTCATGAATAAGGCGAGATAATGATTTATCAGAGAGCATCGCCATGAGTTCATCTTCTTTCTCCTTCATTACCGACTGTGAAACAGTTAAATAGGCAGCCACAACAAATAACAGAAGAAAAAGCATCGTGAGTACGGCAAAAAACCACATTAGTCTTCGTTTGGTTGTCCTTACTAAATCCATCATTGAACTTGATACCCTACATTTCGAATACTTTTTATCGCTTTATCAGCTTTTGCATCTTTAAGTTTTTTTCGTGTTAGCTTGACCAGCGCATCAAGATTATTATTTGACACATCCGCATCAAACCCCCAAATGCGATCGATAAGTTGTTCTCTTGTAAGTACACGGCCTGCGTTTACCATGAGAAATTCTAGTAACTGATATTCTTTATAGGTCAGTAAAACCTGCTCTTCAAATACGTGTAGGGAGTGAGCTGTTCGATTTAACTCCAAAGACCCTACACGAATAATATCTTCTTGGAACATCTGTGGGGAGCGCCTTGCGAGAGCTCGAATACGGGCAAACAACTCATTAAAATCGAAAGGCTTTATAACATAATCATCCGCGCCTGAATCAAGACCAATGATCCGATCATCAACGCTATCTCTAGCTGTCAACATGAGAATGGATACACCACACCCCTCTCTTCGAAGCGCTGTACAAATCTCCTCTCCTGTCAGTTTCGGCATCATCCAATCAAGGATGACAACATCATAAACTTGAGACAGTGCATAATCGAGAGCAGATTGACCATCCATGACCCAATCCACCTGATGAAATTCTTTCTTTAACATATGTATGAGAAGACGACCTAGTTTCGCATCATCTTCTGCAAGTAATAGTTTCATTCCCAATCATCCTTCCTGAGCCACCTTCCCCTTCTTGAAACCCATACGCATTCTTTTAAAAAGGAATATAGCTATGATAAGAACTGACGTACCAACATAAATCAGAAGCACCAGTGAAGATGTATTGTCAGTGCCAATAAAGGCCCCGTGAATAAGAGCAAGAAGATAAGCTGGTAATGAAAATAAATGAATCTTTTTCCACAGTGACCTCCCTACTTTCTTCATCATATCCGATGAAAGTAAAATGAGAAAGACTCCATAAAAAGCGAGCGTACCAATTCCATTTAGGATCCGGTGGTCACTAGACATAAACGGCACCAATACTGCATACCACTCGTAGCTAACATACTGATCATATAGTAAGATCACAGCATGAAATACGATAACTAAAAACCCAAGCCAACCTGTAGTTTGATGAAAGAAATATAACCTACTTTTCCACTCCCTTTTTAAAGTAGGCGAGCTATGCAAAAGTCCAGCAAATATAGAGAAAAACAACAAAACAAATGACGTAAGGCCAGAAGCTCTCGTCCACTCCCACGTTGTCAAGACCATGCCGCTTCCACCCCTTCACAATAATCTCTGATATTTTTTGTTATAACAATTCTACGGTCTTTAGTAATCAGTATGGCTGCGATCGTTAATTTTTTATCCATTATCCAGCTTTCCGCCGATTCTGCATCCATCATACAAAGCACCTTCGCATACACTTCCGCTTCTCGAACGGTGGCTGCCAGCACAGTTACTTGTACAACGTCAGAAACTTCGTTTTTTCCAGTACGGCCGTTTAATAAATGATGTACCTCGCCATCTGTCGTTTGCCAGCGACGGTGGACAACGCTGGATGTAGCCATAGCCCCAGTGCTCATTTTCAATTGCACAACATCTGTGTCAAAATGAAAAGGATTGATCACTCCGATGACACGAGGTTTTTCAAATGAAAAACGTAGATCTCCTCCTCCATCGATAAACCGCTCGTTCCCCTTTGCAATACAATAGACTTCATCTACGCTCCATCCTTTAACAAAACCACCAAGATCAACAGAAACATCCTTCAGCTTTTTGATCATTGCTTTCTCGGAATGAAACAGGAGAGGTGATTCTTCCGAAGGTGTAAAGATTCTCTTTTGTTCGAACCCACTCTTGCTCAAATCAGAAAAGGATTGATCATATCCTAGAGCAACTAATTGCTGACCGAGATATGGATTAAAAAAAGAATCCGTACTAAGCCGATACCCTTCAGATAATTGTAGAATGTCGTATAACTCTTTAGAAATCGGAACCCATTCCAGAGAGATCTCCAATTGATTCAACTGAGATAACTCACTTTCTGTTCTAAAGCGCGAATAGTTCCTTTCTACCCTATGAAGCCAACTCTCTAATACTAATGCATTACTAGCTTCAACACAGAAGTTAGTGCCCATACAAGGAAATGTTACCTTCTTACTCATGAATGCGTCGTCCTTCGTTCAGAAGGTTCGAAACCTTGACTTGGTTGCTCTTCAAACTGGTCTCCACTCCCACTATTCGCATCAAATTCAAGACCTCGACCTTCACTTCTTCCACTTTGATAACGATCGCCTTCTTCTGTATAACTAACCTCTGTTTCATTAGAATGAGCGTTCACCTCAGGGGAATGCGTTTGTACAAAACCAATGAATGAAGCTGCCGTTACAGCAGCGGTTACACCCGAAAACCACTTCACGCTTGTCTGTCTTTTCATTCTTTATCCCTCCACTAAGTCTTTTGGAAACTATAACAGCTCGAAATGAAATTTAGCTGAAATTCATTTCATGACTGACGGCTCAAGCTTTATGACTAAAATGACTGACTAAAACAAATAGCGTGCAAGCTTTGATGATCAAAGCTTGCACGCTATTGTTAATTTATTATATCGATCGAAATTATCTACTCAACAGTTACTGATTTAGCAAGGTTTCTTGGCTTATCTACATCACATTCTCTGTGCAGCGCTGCATAGTAGGCAAGCAGCTGAAGCGGCACAACAGAAGCAAGTGGTGTAAGGTGCTCATGTACTTCATCAAGCACAATGGTGTCACCTTCCTCTTCAAGTCCTGCAAGAGAGATAATGCATGGAGACGCCCCACGGGAAACGACTTCCTGTACGTTGGAACGGATACTTCCATTCACGTGCTTCTGCGTAGCAAGAGCAATAACAGGCGTGCCTTTTTCAATTAGAGCAATCGTACCGTGTTTCAACTCACCACCAGCAAATCCTTCAGCTTGAATATAAGAAATCTCTTTAAGCTTAAGGGCACCTTCAAGGCATACATAGTAGTCAACGCCGCGGCCAATAAAGAACGCATTACGCGTAACGGATAGGAAGTTACGAGCAACTGTTTCAATCATTTCTTTTTGGTCAATCATGGATTCCATTGCTGTAGCAACGATACCAAGTTCTTGAATTGGATTGAAATCAAGCTTCATGCCTTTCGCCTGCGCTGTATCAACTGCAAGCAGTGTTAACACTGCCATTTGTGCAGTGTAGGCTTTCGTAGAAGCAACCGCAATCTCAGGTCCTGCGTGGGTATGCAGCGTATAATCCGCTTCACGAGAAAGGGTGGATCCAGGAACGTTCGTAATTGTAAGAGACTTAAACCCTTTCTTCTTCACGTTCACAAGGACGCCGCGGCTATCTGCCGTTTCACCACTTTGTGAAATAAAGATAAAGAGTGGTTTCTCTGAAACAAGCGGCATATTGTATAAGAACTCACTAGCGATGTGCACTTCAACCGGCACCTCTGCAATGTTCTCAATCAGTTGTTTACCAACAAGACCTGCGTTGTAGCTTGTGCCACACGCAATAATGTAGATACGATCCGTTTCTTTCATCGCCTCACGGATGTCTTCATCTAATTTGATATTATCATTGTCATCTTTGTACTTCGTAATAATGTTACGAATGGCAAGCGGCTGCTCGTCAATTTCTTTCAGCATATAGTGAGGGTATGTTCCCTTTTCGATATCACTAGCGTCAATTTCAGCCGTGAATGGCTCACGCTCCATTACGTTTCCATTCATATCTTTTATTGTAACTGAGTCACGCTTCACGATTACTACTTCTTCATCCATTAGCTCGATGAATTTACTTGTTACTTGAAGCATAGCCATTGAGTCACTTGCTACTACGTTGAAATCATCGCCGATACCAACTAGGAGCGGACTCTTATTCTTCGCTACGTATAGCGTTTCTGGATTGTGATTGTCAATAAGTGCAAGTGCATAAGAACCGTGAAGTTCATTCAATGTTTGATGAAAAGCATCTTCAACAGACATGTTATTGTCTTCAACAAGACTCGCGATCAGTTGAACAACAACCTCTGTGTCTGTTGCACTTACAAAATCAACTTCGGATAAGAAGTCACGTTTGATTCGTTGATAGTTTTCAATTACTCCGTTATGAACAAGAGTGAAACGTTCAGTTGTGCTCTGATGTGGGTGAGCATTTACCTGACTTGGTTCACCGTGTGTTGCCCAACGTGTATGTCCGATACCCGCTGTTGCTTCCACACTAGTATCCACCCTTTTTCTTAGATCGGCAATGCGACCTTTTTCTTTAAAGAGGTGAAGACCCCCGTCATTAAGAAGCGCAATACCCGCAGAGTCGTACCCTCGGTATTCAAGCTTCTCCAGACCTCGTAATAGAATTTCTTTAGCGTCTTGATTTCCAATATATCCAACAATACCGCACATGTAAAAGTCCTCCTTCAATTGAAGGAGCAGGTGTACATCGGGGCAGACCTGCCCCTTCTTTTCCGATTAATTGCTATTTTGTCACCATAGTTTTGCTTTTGTTCAGAAAGTCACCTCTCTGTTTTTCACAAAACCATTCGATTGTGGTGAAGCAATCGAGAGGTATCCGCCGATAATCGATAAACCTCTTCCTCGTCAACTGTTTTCTTCCGTTCGAAAAACAGTCCAGGCGCTTTTTTTCAAAGTAACCCAACTTCCCTCTCTTTCCCTTCTAGAATAAAAACCAAACACACTTCTATATTATATCAATTGTAAAAAGATGGTCAATTCTTTTTTTCTTAGAATAAGTCGCTCTTATCCTAGATAGCTCTATTTTGCCTCATCTTAATAGAAAAAAATTCTCTATATAAAAAAGTATGCACATACAGCTATTTTGTGCTGCACATGCATACCTTTCGTACAAAATCTTTATTTTTGTCGATTACGCGCCAAGTTCTTCTTTCACCATGGATACAACGCGATTAACGTACTCATCACAAAGCTCTTTCGTAGGTGCTTCCGCCATTACTCGTACAAGCGGCTCTGTTCCAGATGGACGAACTAGAATGCGACCTTCGCCGTTCATATCACTTTCTACCTGCTGAATGGTTTCTTGAATGCGCTCATTTGAATCCACTTTGTTTTTATCCGTCACCTTTACATTCACAAGAGATTGAGGATATTTTTTCATTTCGCCAGCAAGCTCCGAAAGCGGTTTGTTGGTTACTTGCATAATGTTAGCAAGCTGAAGCGCTGAGAGCATGCCGTCACCTGTTGTAATGTGATCAAGGAAAATAATGTGTCCAGACTGCTCTCCCCCAAGGTTGTAGCCCTCTTTACGCATTTCTTCCATTACATAACGATCGCCTACTTTCGTTTGCAGCGAAGTAACACCTGACTCTTCCATCCCTTTATGGAATCCAAGATTACTCATGACAGTGGAAACAACCGTATCATGACGCAAACGCTTTTGATCTTTCATAAATTTAGCACAGATAAACATAATCTGGTCGCCATCAACAATGTCTCCATTTTCATCAACAGCGATAAGACGATCCCCGTCTCCATCAAATGCAAAGCCTACGTTAGCATTCTTTTCTTTCACAAATTCAGCCAGTGTCTCTGGATGCGTCGATCCCACACCGTCATTAATATTGGTGCCCGTTGGGTTCGTACCGATCGTAGAAATGTCAGCTTCAAGATCAGCGAACAAGTGAGCAGCAAGAGATGATGTAGCACCGTGGGCACAATCAAGCGCAATATGAAGACCTGAGAAGTCTTCATCTACTGTTTGTTTTAAGTATTGCAGGTATTTCTGACAACCTTCGAAGTAATCACTGACAATACCTAAGTCAGCACCAGTGGGACGAGGAACTTGATCGTCATCACTATCAATCAGAGCCTCGATTTCTGCTTCTTGTGCATCCAATAATTTAAATCCATCCGGTCCAAAAAATTTGATACCGTTATCGCCAACCGGGTTATGAGAAGCGGAAATCATTACTCCTGCTTGTGCGCTAAGAGCTTTCGTTAAATGAGCCACGCCAGGGGTTGAAATGACACCAAGACGCATGACTTCTGCCCCTATTGAAAGAAGACCAGCAACTAGCGCTCCTTCAAGCATGTATCCAGAAATACGTGTATCGCGTCCAATTAAAATCTTTGGTTTTTCTGCATCTTTTGTTAAAACATAACCACCTAAACGGCCTAGTTTAAATGCAAGTTCTGGGGTAAGCTCTGTATTCGCTATCCCTCTCACACCGTCAGTACCAAAATATTTACCCATTGATTTACTCTCTCCTTTATTATCACGCAGTCCCTGTTAGGACGAACTATTCTCTATTTTCAGCTTAACCTTTGTATCTGAAACAGACCAGCGTACATAAGATGGCCCGTTCCACTGTAATTCGAGTTCGTGATCTCCTTCAGACAGGCCACTTGCATCAATATAAGCCTGAAAGTCTCCATTTTGAACGTTATCAAGGACAGTGGATACACCATAAAGCGTCAGATTTGTTGAACCTTGTTTCGGTTCTGATATATTTGCTGTTAAGCCTTCAGATATTCCGGTCACTTTAATCGGTACATCTTCAAATGCTTTTTCGTCCTCTTTACCGACTGTAATTTTTGCTTTTACTTTCTCAGGATCCACTTTTTTCATTCCATCAGGAACCGGAACATCGAGTTCAATGGTTGTATCCTTCGTGATCTCTGATACATCAAGAGGTATACCGTCAAGGAACTCTAGCTTTTCAAGTTCCTCTTCTGGACCAAAGACAGAGACTTCCTTAGGTTCAATCTCGATCGATGAAATGCTCGTGCCTTCAGGAAGCTTGCCTTTTTGATCAAGCTTAATTGGCACTTTCTTGTAAGGGGCTGTCACTGGTACTTTCACATCAACGACGGCCGGATCAATTGATAACCCCTGTATTTCTTCCATATTCGCATCGTACACATTTAGTGTTATTCTTTCATTCACTTCTTCTTTTGCATCGCTAACATTTACATATCCCCTAACAAAGGCAACCTGTTCAAGCTTTGAGCTTGCACCAGTGACCGTAACAGTTTTTGGAGAGACAATTGGCTCTTCTGTCGCATACCCCTCAGGCAGCTCTTCTGCTTTTAATAAATTAATGCCAGCCTGAAACGTGTTTGATTTTTTCTCTTCAATGGTTACAGACACCCGAACAGGATCAATCGTCACATCTACGTTTTCTGGAAAATCTCTATGCTTTACTGTTACAAGATGTTGCCCTGGAGTGAGGTTTCGTAAATCTACATAAATTTCTTTATTTGTCAGCTTCGATAACATTAAGCCATCTGTCCGTCCTTCAACAAGGACATCTACCGTTTCC
The DNA here is from genome assembly GCF_020524165.1 of Guptibacillus hwajinpoensis. Lineage (GTDB taxonomy): Bacteria > Bacillota > Bacilli > Bacillales > Guptibacillaceae > Guptibacillus > Guptibacillus hwajinpoensis_D. The sequence continues at coordinate 5,075 of NZ_JAIVKU010000008.1, read as the reverse complement.
GGCAAATCCGATACGACAACGTTCTCCTCATCATAGAGAACTTCAAGTTCCATATTCGGAATCCGTTCTGATTCAGTTTGCGGCTGTAAAACACCACTCGTGTTTGACGTTGATGCGTCAGGCATCGCAACGATCGTATAAAGCATGAGAGCGAGAAGAAAAGAGATGATTTTGACAAACCAATTACTCGTCAACAATTTGTCCATTACTTTTTCCCCCTCCAATTACTAAAACGGTTGGAAGTCTCGGTTTTTGATACTGACGGGTTTAATTCAGCATTAAGTAAGTCGCGTAAAGCCTCTTCAGATAAATTTCGATGAAGTTCCCCGTTCTTTGTCAGTGAGATACTACCTGTCTCTTCAGAAACAACAAGCGTTAGACTATCTGTCACTTCACTTATACCAAGGGCAGCTCTATGCCTAGTACCAAGCTCCTTCGAAATAAAAGGGCTCTCTGACAAAGGTAAATAGCACGCGGCAGCAAGAATTTCATCTTTCTTTAAAATCACTGCTCCGTCATGAAGTGGCGTATTAGGAATAAAAATGTTAATTAAAAGCTCCGAAGTCAGTTTAGCATTCATGGGAATTCCTGTCTCCACATAATCATTCAATCCTGTTTCACGCTCTATGGAAAGCAAAGCTCCAATTCTTCGTTTGGCCATATAGGATGACGACTTAATGATTGCTTCAACCATTTTATTCGTCTCTTCTTCTTCCACTGCCGAACGAGCAAACAATCGACCACGTCCTAACTGTTCAAGGGCTCTTCGAAGTTCTGGTTGGAAGATAATAATAATAGCAAGCAGTCCATAAAGTACCACCCGCTCCAAAATCCAATGCAGGGTATTTAACTCGAAAAAGCTACTTAAAAACCAGGCTGCAATAATAACCGTTATTCCCTTAAGAAGCTGAACAGCCTTTGTGCCGCGAATAAGCATTATAATTTTATATATCACATACGTAACGAGTAAAATATCAATAATCTCAGTTATGTAATCAAGTACGTTTACATTTCCAACAGGCAGCACGGCTCTTCCTCCAAACGTATTGTATTTAGCCTGAAGTTCACTTCAAATGCATTGCTAATATACATTTATAACTTTTTAATTATATCATATTTTTGACAACTTCAAAAAAATCCAGTCACTAACTGATTCTATCAGCGTAGGGTGACTACTTAAGAAAATGAAACAAATTTCACCATAAAAAAAGTAAATCGCCTATCAGACGATTTACTTATTATCTTCACTTGAAAAAAGATTCCCTACATCTTGTAAAAGATTTTTGATTTGGTACCATGTCCAGTCTAGAATATGATCGACTTCTTCAATCTCTCCTGTCACCTGTCCAGCGGATGCCATATACTGTTCTCCGTTAATGACAAGAACATCTCCTTTAACTTGACCTTCTATTTCAAGATTGCGATTCTTAACCGTTAAATCGCCCTCAATCACTTCACCTTCAGGAACAATAACTGTATTGGTTTCCTGGTCAAATCTTAAATTCCCAGACAGAGCGGACAATTGATCCTCACTTGTCCAGGATGAATAAACGGAACCCGCCATTAACACAAGGAATAAGATAGCCGCTGTTACCAACGGATGTGACTTCATCCATCTTTTCATCCACACAGTGCGCTTCTCTTGTGGTAGTTGCTCCATTACCTTTGATGTAAAACCATCGGGTGCCTTCAAAGAAGGCGAGCTGAGGAGAAACGATTCCGTTTTCTTTAATTCGTCATAATGTTCTTTGCAATCATGGCAAGTTTGCAAATGATCAAATAGCTCACGACGTTGTTCATTCGTAGCTTCTTCATCAAGCACTTCATGCATGAGGACAATTATTTCAGCAGGGCATTTCATAGCTTCTCCCCCTTTCTCACTGCTCTCGAAGCTTCTTTCTAAGCGCTTCTCTTCCCCGATGAATACGGGTTTTGACTGTACCAACTGGTAAATCGAGAATTTCACTAATCTCCTTGAGCGATAATTCTTGGATATACTTTAACGTTATAGCACTTCTATATTTTGCTGGCAAGCTTAAAATTGCCTGGTGAATGCCTTCCTGTGCTTCTAAAGACACCACTTCTTCTTCAGGTAATGGTTCATCTGTAGAAATTTGAGAATACATCGTTAACCCCTCTGTACCAGACACTTCGGCATCAAGATAATAATCAGGCTTCTTTTTACGCATTCGATCAATAGACAAGTTTGTGGCGATCCGATATAACCAGGTCGAGAATTTACGATCAATCTGATAACGATCAATGTTCGTATAGGCCCGTATAAACGCCTCCTGAGCCACATCCTCAGCCTCCTGTCTGTTTCCAAGCATTCGGTAAGCGAGAGCAAAGACTCGATCTTTATAGAGCTCTACCAACTCTCCAAACGCATTATGATCCCCTTTTCTTACTTTTAGTACGATTCGCTTTACTATCGCGTCCATGTTTTCTCAACCTCCGCTGATTCCTGCGGCTATTATAGTTACGTATCAGGAAAAAAAAAGTTTCATTATTTTTTAAAAAAAATTTACGTGATCTTTTCTTATTCTATCACGTTTGAAATGCTCTTTAGAATGGAAATACATAATTTTCTAGTAAAAGTGGTTTATCTTTTATGTGGTTTGGGTATTAAGGGTATAAATTATTGAAAGGGTGGTTCGGCTCATGGAAAGGTTGAATCGAAAAATTAGCTTTCAAATCGGATCGGAAAAAGAACATTTACTGAAAGAAATTGAAGCTTCGCGCAATAAAATGAACTTATTAGCACGAAACAAGCCGCTTAGCTCTTCAGAAATTATAGAAATCAGCACTTATCTTGATTATCTTTTAAACGAATACGATCAGCGACGAAATAAAAAAACAGCAGCTTTCTAATGAAGAAAGCCGCTGTTTTTATTTATTTTAATTTTTCTCCAAACAAAGATCCCATTAATGCAACAGCCACCGTAGCCGTCTTATTTTTTTCATCTAAAATCGGGTTAACTTCCACAAATTCAGCGGATGTTAAGATATCTGCTTCTGCGAGCATTTCCATTGCAAGATGACTTTCGCGATAGCTAATCCCTCCAAGAACCGGTGTCCCTACTCCAGGTGCATCGTGAGGATCAAGTCCATCAAGATCCAGGCTTAAATGTACACCATCCGTTCCCTTAGAAACATACTCAATCGCTTCTTCCATTACTTTCGTCATACCCATTCGATCTATTTCATGCATCGTATAAACTTTAATGCCCTTTTCTTTAATCAGTTCTCGCTCTCCTTCATCAAGTGAACGGGCGCCAATAATCACAATGTTCTCCGGCTTAATCTTAGGAGTGTATCCTGAAATTCCAGTTAAAGACTCATCACCAATACCCAAACTTACGGCAAGCGGCATTCCATGTATATTTCCAGATGGTGACGTTTCAGAATTATTTAAATCACCATGTGCGTCATACCAGATCACACCTAAATTATCGTAATTACGAGCTACTCCCGCAAGCGTGCCAATCGCAATACTATGATCTCCTCCAAAAACGAGCGGAAAACGCTTTCGATTCACAACGTCATGAACCACGTTAGAAAGCTTCTCACTGGCATCAGCCACTTCCTTTAAGTTCTTTAACTGATGATCCTGATCCTCTGGTCGTTTTTCTGGTCTCCCGATTTCAATGTCTCCAAGATCTTCAATATCATAACTCAACTTTGTTAAACGTTCTACAATTCCTGCATAACGAATGGCGCTCGGGCCCATATCCACCCCGCGTCTCATTTGGCCAAGATCCATTGGTACACCGATAATTGAAAGTTCATGATTCATTATGTAGTCCTCCTCGTATCCTAGTCTAGCTCTATTTTACCCAGATCTCGTTAAATGACTCAACCAGACATAAAACACGAATAAATATTCATACAATTACGTAAATTGAAAGGTTTTACGGATAAATATAAATGAAAATAGGAAACGGTCTGAAGAGAAATGAGGCAAAAGAGTAACTTGAAAAGTAGAGGTGTGGATCGAAGTTAATTTTAAACATAAAAAAACCCCTAAACATGGTTTAAGGAAATTGGTGGAGCCTAGCGGGATCGAACCGCTGACCTCCTGCGTGCAAGGCAGGCGCTCTCCCAGCTGAGCTAAGGCCCCATTTGGAGCGGGTGATGGGGATCGAACCCACGACATCAGCTTGGAAGGCTGAGGTTTTACCACTAAACTACACCCGCATATGAAGTTTGGAGCGGAAGACGGGATTCGAACCCGCGACCCCCACCTTGGCAAGGTGATGTTCTACCACTGAACTACTTCCGCATATGGTGAGCCATGAAGGACTCGAACCTTCGACCCTCTGATTAAAAGTCAGATGCTCTACCAACTGAGCTAATGGCTCTTACTGGTGGAGGGGGACGGATTCGAACCGCCGAACCCTGAGGGAGCGGATTTACAGTCCGCCGCGTTTAGCCACTTCGCTACCCCTCCACAAGTGAGAAAAAATGGTGCCGGCCAGAGGACTTGAACCCCCAACCTACTGATTACAAGTCAGTTGCTCTACCAATTGAGCTAGGCCGGCAAAATCAATCTAACTTACAAATAAAAAACAGTGCACTCTACCGAGTACTCCTGAAGGTAAGTTGATTATTAAAAAAATGGTGGAGGATGACGGGCTCGAACCGCCGACCCTCTGCTTGTAAGGCAGATGCTCTCCCAGCTGAGCTAATCCTCCACAGAGTAAAAAGTTATATTGGTGACCCGTACGGGATTCGAACCCGTGTTACCGCCGTGAAAGGGCGGTGTCTTAACCGCTTGACCAACGGGCCATGTCCTGGAGCTTCCAACCGGATTCGAACCGATGACCCCTTCCTTACCATGGAAGTGCTCTACCTGCTGAGCTATGGAAGCATAATGGCTCCACAGGTAGGATTCGAACCTACGACCGATCGGTTAACAGCCGATTGCTCTACCACTGAGCTACTGTGGAATATTGGTCAGCCTGGCAACGTCCTACTCTTGCAGGGGGAGATCCCCCAACTACCATCGGCGCTGAAGAGCTTAACTTCCGTGTTCGGCATGGGAACGGGTGTGACCTCTTCGCCATCATTACCAG
>NZ_JAIVKU010000007.1 GCF_020524165.1 Guptibacillus hwajinpoensis | reverse complement strand
AGGTCACACCCGTTCCCATGCCGAACACGGAAGTTAAGCTCTTCAGCGCCGATGGTAGTTGGGGGATCTCCCCCTGCAAGAGTAGGACGTCGCTGGGCAATGAAGAAAGGCGAGAGACCTGAGGGTTTCTCGCCTTTTTTTATGTGGTTTTATGGAAGGGGTTTTTACTAGCTGAAAGACCCTTATGTCTCACGTTCGCTGAATTAATCTCAAACTCGCGGAATTATTCATGAAAAGCGCGGAATAAAATCGAATTTCGCGGAAATATCTTAAATATCGCGGAATTACTGGCCAGTTCTAACTTTCTCACCTGATTCATCCCCAATCCCCGTATTAAAAGTCCTGATTCTCCGAAAAAGCTGCCTATCTCCCTAAACACAAAAGCCGATTACTCAAAATAAGAGCAATCGGCTTTTTTATGCTAGTTTACTTACCAGTATCATCAATTTCAACCCAGTGCTCTGCCCAGTTTTCAATCTCATGCAAAACTGGAGCGAGTGCGTACCCTTTGTCGCTTAAAGAGTATTCTATGCGAACAGGTGTCTCAGGATATACATTTCGGATAACGATTCCCTGTTGCTCAAGATCCTTTAACCTTTCAGAGAGTACACGACCACTGATGGAAATGGATGTTTCTACTGTGCAAAATCGCTGAGGTCCCTCCAAAAGTTGATGAATAATTAAGCCTGTCCACCTCTGACTCAGAAGGGACATCGCTTTTTCAAATCTAGGACATAGAGAAGATTTATTCATAATCATTCACTCCCAAATTCATTATAACCTAGTATGAATTCAATTCAAAAATTATTGATTAGAAGCAAGTAACTTGACGTATTTAACTTATGATTATATAGTTACTTACATAAAGTAAGTTAATGAGTTTATTCAGAACTCTTAAAGGAGATCTATGATGAAATTTCATTCTGAATCTGTTCCCCACACTAGTGAACTTCATTTGTTTGTGAGTGATTTAAAGCGATCAATCAATTTTTATGTAAAAATAATTGGATTTGAGATATTTAGTCAATCAAACGATACTGTCGTTTTCACAACGAATGGTAAGACACCCCTTCTCACAATTGAACAAACAAACACGAGAAGAGCATACCCTTCAACTGGATTGTATCACTTTGCTTTACTTGTACCTGAACGAAAGCACCTTGCGAATGTACTAACACATCTATTAAGTACTGGATATCCCCTTCAAGGTGCTTCTGACCATTCTGTTAGTGAAGCAATTTATTTAGGAGATCCTGATGGAAATGGGATTGAAATCTATGCAGATCGACCTTCAACACAGTGGAGCTGGGAGGAAGATCAAGTCGTGATGACAACAAATGCATTGAACGCTGAAGAATTAATGAAGGAAGCGTCAGGGGTTATCGAAGGCCTTCCTGAGAATACCGTTCTTGGACACGTTCACCTTCAAGTGTCTGATCTAAAAGAAGCGAAAGACTTCTATCAAAAAGGTTTAGGTCTTCAGATTGTAAGTCAGTTCGGTCATGATGCGATATTCGCATCGTACGGAGGCTACCATCATCATATTGGATTAAATACCTGGCAAAGCGCTGGAGCTTTGCCTCCCAAAGAAAGAAGCACTGGACTTAAGTGGTTTTCGATTGTTTTCACAAGTGATTTAGAAAGAAATAAATGGGTAGAACAAGTAAAAAATTTCAGCAACGTATGGGAGAAAGGTGACGATTTCTATACGAAAGATCCTTCAGGGAATATGATTCGTCTTAGTTTGAAAAAATAGAGAAAAAAGGTGGTTATTCACATGGGTATGATGGAAAAGATTTTTGGTTCAGCAAAGAATGAGGCTAATGGAGATAACAAGAACTTCTTTGAGGCTGTAAAAGGAAGAAGATCGATTTATGGTATTGGTAAAGAGCGCGTCATTTCCGATGACAAACTGCAAGAGATAATTGAGTATGCGGTTAAACACACACCTACCGCATTTAACTCACAAAGCGCAAGGGTGCTTGTTCTTTTAGATGAGAATCACACAAAACTCTGGAATGAGATTACCAAAGAGACACTTCGAGCTATTGTTCCTGCAGATCAGTTTGAGGCAACTGAAGGACGTATGAACGGGTTTGCAGGTGGTTATGGTACCGTTCTTTTCTTCGAAGATCAAGACGTAATTAAAGGACTTCAAGAAAAGCTTCCCACATTTGCTGACAACTTTCCAAAGTGGTCACAGCATTCTTCTGGCATGCTTCAGTTTGTTATCTGGACAGCATTAGAAAAAGAGGGGCTGGGTGCGTCTCTTCAACATTATAATCCATTAATTGACGAACAGGTGAAAGAAGAGTGGGATGTACCATCTAGTTGGGAACTTATTGCACAGATGCCTTTTGGAAACCCTACGGCTCCCCCAGGGGAGAAAGAATTTCAACCTGTTGAAGAACGAGTCATTTTTCATAAGTAATCCTAAAGAAGGAGCGAAAAGCTTCTTCTTCTTTTTTTGATATGAATTCCCTTAGATGTAAGTTAATCTTACATATTTTTTCGAGTAGAAAATGAACTAGTGAATGCGCTAACAAACGCTGACATATTAGGATTCTTGTTCGAGTACGATTTGTTTCTCTAGGTGACGTTGTAAAATAAAAATAATCCTATGTTATTTTATAACCTTCTATTTTATGTATAATATGAATTATCATAATTTTCGGTTTCTATGTAAGTTAGGGGGAATTTCATTGAAGTTAATGGCGAGAGAACAGGAGAAATTAATGATTGTCGTGGCGGCAGATTTAGCGAGAAGGCGGCAATCTAGAGGATTAAAGCTTAATTATCCAGAGGCAATTGCAATTATTACATATGAAGTGCTTGAAGGAGCAAGAGACGGAAAGAGTGTTGCAGAATTGATGCAGTACGGGCGAACGATTTTGGCTAGAGAAGATGTCATGGAAGGGGTGCCAGAAATGATTACGGATATACAAGTGGAGGCTACCTTTCAAGATGGTACCAAATTAGTCACAGTTCATGATCCGATTATATGAGGAGGTATAGCGTTGATTCCAGGTGAGTACAAGTTAAAGTCATCTACGATTGTGTGTAACCAAGAGAAAGAAGCGATTGAAATGGAAGTAACAAACGTCGGAGACAGACCGGTTCAAGTAGGCTCTCATTTTCATTTCTATGAAGTGAATGATGCGCTAAATTTTGATCGCGATCGTGCTTTTGGCATGCATTTAAATATTGCCGCAGGTACGGCTGTTCGATTTGAACCAGGAGATGCGAAAGAAGTTACACTCGTTGAATTTTCAGGTAAGCGTAAAGTGTTCGGACTTAATAATAAAACAAACGGTTCGTTAGATGGTGGGGTGAATCGATGAGTTTTGAACTTTCAAGAAAAGCTTATTCGGATATGTTTGGGCCGACAGTTGGAGATCAAGTGCGTTTAGCTGATACAGAGTTATTTATTGAAGTAGAACGGGATGAAACAAGCTATGGTGATGAAGTGAAATTCGGTGGAGGAAAGGTGATTCGAGATGGTATGGGGCAGCATCCTCTAGCGACGAGAAGTGATTCTGTCGATCTAGTCGTTACCAATGCTCTTATTGTCGATTATACCGGTATTTATAAAGCAGATATCGGTGTAAAAGATGGTCGTATTGCTTCGATTGGTAAGGCTGGCAATCCGTATCTAATGGATAAGATAGATATTGTAATTGGTGCTTCTACAGAAGTTATTGCAGCTGAAGGAATGATTGTCACAGCAGGAGGAATCGATTCACATATTCATTTTATTTGTCCGCAATTAATTGAGACTGCCATCGAATCTGGAATAACAACAATGCTTGGAGGAGGAACGGGTCCAGCGACTGGAACGAATGCGACAACTTGTACACCAGGTGAGTGGAATATTCATCGTATGCTTGAGTCAGCGGAAGCATTTCCAGTGAATCTTGGCTTTCTTGGCAAAGGAAATGCTTCAGGTGAGGAAGCTTTGCGAGAACAAATTGAAGCAGGAGCGATTGGGTTAAAGCTTCACGAGGACTGGGGTACAACAGCTGCTTCCATTGATACAGCATTAACGGTAGCCGATCAGTACGATGTTCAAGTGGCGATTCATACCGATACGTTAAACGAAGGTGGCTTTGTAGAAGATACCCTGAATGCGATTGATGGAAGAGTCATCCATACCTATCATACAGAAGGAGCAGGTGGAGGGCATGCGCCAGATATCATTAAAGCGGCTTCTTATGAACATATCCTTCCATCCTCGACGAATCCTACTCGTCCCTTTACAACAAATACAATCGCGGAGCACCTTGATATGCTGATGGTTTGCCATCATCTTGATTCTTCAGTACCAGAGGATGTGGCATTTGCGGACTCCAGGATTCGAAAAGAAACAATCGCAGCAGAAGATATTTTGCATGATATGGGCGTGTTTAGCATTATTAGCTCTGACTCGCAAGCGATGGGTCGAGTTGGAGAAGTGATATCTAGAACGTGGCAAACAGCAGACAAAATGAAAAAGCAACGTGGGGCAATACCGCAGGACGCAGAGAATGATAATGAGCGTGTGAAACGTTATATCGCGAAATATACGATTAATCCTGCCATTGCGCATGGAATATCAGACGAAGTTGGGTCTATTGAGGTAGGGAAGCTAGCAGATTTTGTTCTATGGAAGCCAGGCTTTTTTGGGGTGAAGCCGGAGCAGATTGTGAAAGGTGGGATGATTGCGTGGAGCGTGATGGGGGACCCGAATGCTTCGATTCCTACGCCACAACCGGCTCTATACCGACCGATGTTTGGACAATTTGGAAAAGCGAAATCGAGAACTTCGATTACCTTTTTATCTCAAGCGGCTATCGAAAGGGGGGTTCATGAAAAGCTTGGGCTCCAAAAGCTGATTAAACCTGTCCAGAATATTAGAAAGCTTAAAAAGAAAGATATGAAATTTAATGGTGAAACACCGGATATACAAGTGGATCCACAAACGTATGAAGTGAAAGTGGATGGTGAGCTGATAACATGTGAACCTGCAACCAGTGTACCACTAGCCCAACGATATTTTTTATTTTGAGGTGGATAACGGATGATTATTAGTGAAGTAAAGGGGAACATTTGCGAAGAAAAAGGAGAACTACCGCACGTTGAGCGTGTGTATCTTCGTAGTGATGAGCTTGTGAAACGAATTCAGCGTGTGAAAACGGATCACGGGAAAGAGATTGGTATTAAACTATCCAAACCAGTCGATTTGACCGATGGTGATATTCTTCATCGCACATCAGAAAATGTGATTGTTGTTAGTGTACTGGAGGATGAAGTAATCGTAATTCAGCCAGATTCTTTAAAACAGATGGGAGAAGTAGCGCATATGCTTGGCAACCGTCATTTGCCAGCACAATTTGAGGGGAATGAAATGATTGTACAGCATGACTATCTCGTCGTTCGGTTGTTAACTGAAATGAACGTTACCCATGTGATCGAGGAACGAAAAATGAAAGAAGCGTTTAAATACATTGGGCATGACTAATGTGCTTTTTCCAATGCTACAAATGAGTGATTCGCAGTTTCCATCAGGTGCATTCTCGCATTCATTTGGAATTGAGACGTACATCTCGAACGGGACCGTTCATGATTCCTCCTCCTTTCAAAACGTGCTTGAGCTTTTTCTTATGAATCAGCTTGTTTACACGGATGGATTAGCTTGTCGGTTCGCTTACGAGTGGTTAGAATCAGGCAAACTTGACCAGCTTTGGGAGCTCGATCAATCGCTTTATGCACTTCAGATGGCTCGAGAAACAAGAGAAGGGAACAGGAGAATTGGCGATCGCCTTGTTAAGGTCGTCTCAACACTTTATCCGAGTCCAGTTTTTGAAAAGTATCTCGATGAATTGAAAAAGAAAAACGTTTATGGACATGGCGCTTTAGTCTTTGCGATTGTTTCTCACCATCTTGGGATCGATGTGGAAACAGCGGTTTCATGCTATGGATTTGCGACGACTTCGTCACTCGTTCAAAATGCTGTCAGAGGCGTGCCGCTTGGGCAAACGGATGGTCAGCGCATTCTTGTCGAGATCCAGCCTCTTCTCACCAGGAGTGTAGAAAGAATTATGTCACTTGATGAGAGTGACTTCGGAATTGGGTCCCCGGGTCTTGAAATCGCGCAAATGCAGCATGAGACGATTAACGTCCGATTATTTATGAGTTAAGGAAAGGATGATCGAAAATGAACGAACCAATTCGAATTGGCATCGGAGGGCCAGTTGGTGCTGGCAAAACATTATTAGTTGATCGATTAACTCGAGCGATGAAAGATGAATTTAGTATGGCGGTGATAACAAATGATATTTACACAAAAGAAGATGCAAAGTTTTTAACCAAGAATGGGATCTTACCTTCCGACCGAATTATCGGAGTAGAAACTGGTGGATGTCCGCATACGGCGATTCGAGAAGATGCATCGATGAACTTTGCTGCTATTGATGAATTAAATGAACGTCATAAAGATCTTGATCTTATTTTTGTTGAAAGTGGGGGCGATAACCTTGCTGCTACGTTTAGTCCTGAGTTAGTTGATTTCTCGATTTATATTATTGACGTGGCACAGGGAGAGAAAATCCCTCGTAAAGGTGGTCAGGGGATGATTAAGTCAGATCTGTTTATTATTAATAAAACAGATCTTGCTCCTTACGTTGGGGCAAATCTTGATATTATGCGTGAGGATACGCTGAAATCAAGAGGAGATCGCACGTTTTTCTTCACGAACTTAAAGGATGAGACAGGGGTTAGTGATGTAGTGAAATGGATAAAAGAACAGGCATTTTTTGTAGGACTTGAGCAGTGACCTATACGGGCTATCTTCAGTTAGAAGCATCTGAGAGGTATGGTAAATCAGTCCTGTCTGATGCTTATTACAACGGAGTGTTTAAAATCTCACGTCCTACTTATACAGAAGAAGGTCTCCCACTTGTACAGTTGATTCACGTAGGCGGTGGCTATGTCGATGGCGATACATACTTTACACAGATTCACGTAAGAAAGAACGCCACATTAGCAGTGACGACCCAGGCATCTACAAAGGTTTATAAAACCCTGAACAAGCAAGTTGAGCAGAAAAGCGTTTATAAGTTAGATGAACAGAGTCAATTACATATGAAGCTAGATCCGCTCATCGCGTATCGAGATGCGCGCTTTATCCAAAAAACGGATGTCTACATGGATAAAAGCGCCGTTTTATTTCTAACCGATATTGTGACGCCAGGCTGGTCGAAGGATGGGGAACTATTCCCTTACACATGTGTGACATCTAAAGTGAAAATCTATCAAAATGAGAAGTTAGCAGTCTATGACCATTTGCGATTAAAGCCTAAAGATGATGTAAGAAAGCTGCTTCAGTTAGAAGGGAATACCCATATCGGCTCCTTGTTCTTTATTCATCCGAATGTAAGTGAGGAATGGATTGAGAAATTGAGAGAGGAGCTTTCTTCCTTTAGTGAAGCTCATTACGGCGTTTCGATATTACCGATTCCTGGTTGCTGCTTTCGAATTCTTGCAAAACGGACATCTGTAATTGAAAAGATTTTTGCTGCAATTGAAACGTTTATTCATCGTACAATTTACAATCGAAGCGCGATATCCTGGCGCAAGTAGTAGGAGACATAGAGGGGGAAAAGGATGGACGCTAGTTTAGTATCCGTATTAGTGATTGGATTTTTACTTGGTATCAAACATGCCATCGAACCGGATCATGTTATTGCCGTTTCAACCATAGCGAGCAAAACGCGTAGTTTGTGGAAATCTTCGTTAGCAGGTGTTTATTGGGGAATTGGGCACACCACAACGCTTTTTCTGATAGGGATGCTTCTCTTTCTCTTTCATACAACCATAACAGACACATGGGCGATGTCGCTTGAAATGCTCGTTGGATTTATGCTCGTGTTTCTTGGGGTTAAAACGTTCCTAACAAAAACGGCAAATAAAGAATTGAAGGGCAATCGAACCTATCTTCAATCGGGTATGATTGGATTTGTACATGGATTAGCCGGAAGTGCAGCGATGGTTCTTTTAACGATGGGTACAGTTGAGACACTGTGGCAAGGGGCGATCTATATTCTCGTTTTTGGTGTCGGGACATGTGTTGGCATGCTAGGGTTCACAACCATTCTTGGTATTCCGTTCGTCGTTACACGAAAACAAATGAAGCTAAACCATCGACTAACTCAGCTGACTGGCGTTCTATCAGTTGGGTTTGGATGCTATTATATCTACCGTATTGGCGTAACGGATGGCTTATTTAGCTTTCTATAGAGAGGATATGAAAAACAGAGGCGATCTTCGATTGCCTCTGTTTCTTCAGGATTCATCTAATTCGACATCGGTGATTTTCAATCGCTTCTTATCTTCTTTTGATTCAATCAATCGGTGAAGATGAATTAATAAAATGCCTCTTTTATAACTCGCATCGATTGGTTGATCACGAACTGGGAATGGAAGTTCAACAATGCGTTCAAATGGACCATGCTTATACTCTTCCTGAACGTTTCGATAGCCTTTCAGATTCATTGATGTCTGACCTTTTACTTTAAGTGTTCGATAATGAATATACACATCGATATCATCGATTTTTTTAATGCCAGGAAGGTAGACTGTACAAATGAGTTCATTTCCTGCTTCGTAAAGGTTCACAAGAGGGCCGTTTGAGACGAACATATCCTGAAAATCAGTCCAGAAGTCATCCCCCATAAATTTATTCATTTTGTTTTTCCAATCATACATCTGACTCCAATAGTCTCCCATTAGGTTTCCTCCCCAGACTTTTTCCCAGTATATGCACCTAATGGATGATTGTTAAATGATTTGAGTGATGGCTAACGTAGGTAAACAAGAAACATGGAAAAATTAGTCGAAACTTTTTAGCTAAATTCGATAAATATCGCATGCGGTTTTCCGTTTCCTCGTGTTATGCTAGGGAAAGTTCGAGTTTGAACGATAAGGGAAAAGGAGGATGGACATGCTAGATAGTGGTCTTGGCATGGTTGCGACCATTTTTGTGATTAATATCGTTTATGTATCGTTTCTCACGATGCGCACGATTCTTACACTTAAAGGTCAGCGATACCTTGCAGCAATTACTGGAACAATTGAAATTGCAATATATGTTATAGGACTTGGTCTCGTCCTCGATAATCTTGGACAAATCCAAAACGTTATTGCTTACGCCCTTGGTTTTGGTGTAGGAATTATCGTTGGGATGAAGATCGAAGAATATCTTGCCCTTGGTTATATCACCGTAAATGCCATTACAACAAAGCTTGAAGATGATATTCCAAATAAATTAAGAGATATCGGTTACGGTGTTACGCACTATCTTGCACATGGTAGACAGGGAGAACGTCTCGTGATGCAAGTGCTAACGTCGCGAAAATCGGAAAGAAAGCTCTACAAAGCGATTGAAGACCTTGATCCGAAAGCTTTCGTTATCTCTTATGAACCCCGTACCTTCCAGGGTGGATTCTGGGTTAGAAAAATTCGGAGGTAATGTATGGAAAAGAAAGCGAAGAAAAAGAAGTTTGAAGTTCAGGAAAATGAATCACTTTCTGATTGCTTAACACGAATGGATGAAGAAGGTTACATGCCTGTTAGAAGACGGGAGGAGCCTGTCTTTAAAGAGACCAAAGGTTCCAAAGAACCAGAGCTATGCGGTCGAAAAATTGTTTTTGATGGAAAGTTAAAGTAAAAACCGAACATTACAGTATATATAAAACACATCGTTCGATTTTTCGTTGACAGTTGAACGTCGCTCTTGTTACTATGTAAGAGGAGCAAAAAGGATACCTCATATAATCTTGGGAATAAGGCCCATAAGTTTCTACCTGACGACCATAAATCGTCGGACTATGAGGGGGAAAGTCGTGTTTTGCGTTCGCGTAGATCAGGACAAATGTGTTTTCGCCCGAGGTAGAAGCTTCTTCTAAGTAAATAGAAGAATTCTATCTCGGGCTTTTCTTTTATTTTCACACTATTTAGATTAATTAGTACCTTCACTAGAGGAGGAATAGTATGGACGCAAAGGTTGGCGTAATAATGGGAAGCACTTCTGATTGGGATACGATGAAGCATGCGTGTGACATACTAGAAGAGCTTCAAGTGCCATTTGAGAAAAAAGTTGTTTCGGCTCATAGAACCCCGGAATTAATGTTTGAATATGCAGAATCGGCCAGAGAACGCGGCTTGAACGTCATTATTGCGGGAGCTGGTGGGGCTGCCCATTTACCAGGTATGGTGGCTTCGAAAACGACTCTTCCCGTCATCGGCGTACCTGTTCAATCACGCACATTAAATGGATTAGATTCACTTCTCTCGATTGTACAAATGCCAGGGGGCGTACCTGTTGCAACCGTTGCGATCGGAAAAGCAGGAGCGAAAAATGCAGGACTACTAGCTGCGCAGATATTGAGTACCAATGATACAGCAATCGAGCAGAAGCTTAGTACGTATCGAGCGCAAATGAAAGAGACCGTACTCGAAAGTAGTGATCGCTTATGAGGAAAACCATTTTACCTGGAAGTACAATTGGGATTTTAGGTGGCGGTCAGCTAGGACGAATGATGGCGTTGAAGGCGAGAGAGATGGGCTATCAAATTGCCGTCCTTGAACCGAAAAAAGATTCACCTTGTGGTCAGGTGGCGGATCATGAAGTGGTTAGTGGCTATGATGATCTAGATGGCGCACGTCAGTTAGCTGATGTAAGTGATGTGATCACTTATGAATTCGAAAACATTACACACGATACAGCAAGATGGCTGGAAGAAAACGCATATATGCCTCAGGGTGGAGAACTACTTCGAGTGACGCAAGATCGCTATATTGAGAAAACAGCGATTCAGGATTCTGGTCTTCATGTAGCGCCTTTTGAAGCGGTCGATTCTCATCAAGATCTTAAGGATGCACTGGAGAAGATCGGCCTCCCTTCCGTCCTCAAAACACGTACGGGTGGTTATGACGGGAAAGGGCAGTGGGTGCTTCAAACGGAAAAAGATGTTGAAGCTCTCACCTTCCCGAACGTACCTTGTATTCTAGAAAGTTGGGTTCCGTTTCAAAAAGAGCTGTCCGTAATTGTGACACGTAGTGTAACAGGGGAAACAACGACATTCCCTATAGGTGAGAACATCCATGTGAACAATATTCTTCATCAAACGATCGTTCCAGCTCGAGTAGATGAAGCGGTCAAAATCAAAGCAGATGAGATCGGAAAGAACATTGCGAATAACCTAAATCTTGTTGGTACACTTGCAGTTGAGCTATTTCTTAAAGATAATGAGATTTATGTAAATGAGCTAGCACCACGGCCACATAATTCTGGTCATTATACGATGGAGGCTTGTGAGACATCACAATTTGAGCAGCATATCCGAGCAATATGTGGATTACCGCTCGGAAGCACAGAACTTCTAAAACCTGTTGTGATGGGCAACTTGCTCGGTCAGCATATCACTCCGCTAATGGACAGTATTTCAGAGCTTGGAGATGCAAAGCTACATTTATATGGGAAAGAAGAAGCAAAGCCTAATCGGAAAATGGGACATATCAACTTTCTTGCGCCTTCAACTGAAGAAGCGATGAAGCGAATAAACTCATGGAAGTTATGGCAGTAAAGACAAGAGACCAGGAGGACTTAAAATGATTGAACGTTATACTCGCCCTGAAATGGGAGCGATTTGGACAGAGGAAAACCGCTACAATGCGTGGCTTGAGGTGGAAATCTTAGCATGTGAAGCCTGGGCAGAACTTGGCATCATTCCGAAAGAAGATGTTCAAAAAATCCGTGAAAACGCTGGTTTCAACGTTGATCGCATTCATGAAATTGAAGAAGAAACGCGACATGACGTGGTAGCTTTTACAAGAGCTGTATCTGAAACGCTTGGAGAAGAACGGAAATGGGTGCACTACGGTCTAACATCAACAGATGTCGTTGATACAGCACTCTCCTATCAGCTAAATCAAGCAAACGACATTTTGATCAAAGACATTGAGAAATTTATTGACGTTCTTAAAGCAAAAGCACAGGAACACAAGTACACCGTCATGATGGGGAGAACCCACGGTGTTCATGCAGAACCAACAACGTTCGGTCTTAAAATGGCGCTATGGTACGAGGAAATGAAGCGTAATTTGGAACGATTTAAAACAGCTGCTGATAACGTTCGTTTCGGTAAACTATCAGGTGCAGTTGGAACGTATGCAAACATTGATCCATTTATCGAGCAGTATGTTTGTGAAAAGCTTGGCCTTCAACCAGCGCCGATTTCAACACAAACGCTTCAGCGCGATCGTCATGCTCATTACATGTCGGCTCTAGCACTTGTGGCAACATCGATTGAAAAGTTTGCTGTTGAGATTCGTGGTCTACAAAAGAGTGAAACGCGTGAAGTAGAAGAGTTTTTCGCGAAAGGACAAAAGGGATCTTCCGCTATGCCACATAAGCGTAACCCGATTGGTTCTGAAAATATGACTGGTATGGCACGCGTGATTCGTGGCTATATGACAACGGCTTACGAGAATGTTCCTCTCTGGCATGAGCGTGATATCTCTCATTCTTCAGCAGAGCGTGTCATTCTTCCGGATGCAACGATTGCACTCAATTATATGCTTAATCGCTTTGCAGGAATTGTTTCGAAACTAACGGTCTTCCCTGAGAACATGAAGCGCAACATGACAAGAACATACGGCTTGATTTACAGCCAACGCGTTCTTCTGTCGCTTATTGATAAAGGCATGGCACGTGAAGCAGCTTATGATCTTGTTCAACCAAAAGCAATGGATGCTTGGGAAAGAGGCATTCAATTTAGAGAGCTTGTTGAAGCAGATCCTAAGATTACAGATCAGCTGAGTGAAGCAGAAATTGAAGATTGCTTTGACTACAATTACCACCTTAAGCCGGTGGACATGATTTTTGAACGTCTCGGACTTTAATTAAGCATCGGAGGGGATCACCATGGAAAAACAAGCATTGTTGTACGAAGGAAAAGCGAAGAGAATTTACGCAACGAATGAAGCGGAAGTTGTTTGGGTTTCGTACAAAGACTCAGCAACCGCTTATAACGGAGAGAAGAAAGCAACGATTACAGGCAAAGGCCGCCTAAACAATGAAATTACAAGCCTGCTCTTTGATTATTTAAAAAGTGCTGGAATCGACAGTCATTTTATTGAAAAGCTTTCTTCTACTGAACAGCTAGTGAAACGCGTTTCGATCATTCCACTTGAAGTGGTCGTTCGAAACATCGCAGCTGGGAGCTTTTCCAAACGCACGGGTGTGAAAGAAGGAAAGTTACTAAAACAGCCGATCGTTGAATTTTATTACAAGAATGATGACCTTGGTGATCCTCTTCTCACGCTTGATCATGTGCTAGAACTTGAACTTGCAACAGAAGAAACCGTTCAAGAATTAAAGGAACGCGCGTTAAAGATCAATACGCTATTACGTGAATACTTCCTTGAGCGTGACGTAAAGCTCGTTGATTTTAAATTAGAGTTTGGTGTAACACCGGAAGGCACGATACTGTTGGCCGATGAAATTTCTCCAGATACTTGCCGCTTATGGGACAGCAAAACAAATGAAAAACTAGATAAAGACGTGTTTCGAAGAGATATTGGAAATTTGACAGAAGCGTACGAACAAATTTTAACTCGCCTGGGGGGCTCCGAATCATGTACAAAGTAAAAGTCTATGTAACGTTAAAAGAAAGTGTTCTAGATCCACAGGGAAGTGCCGTAAAGAATTCACTGCACAGCCTTTCGTATCATGAAGTGGAAGATGTACGGATCGGAAAATACATGGAGCTCACCGTGAAAGATACGGAGAACCTGGATCAGCGAATTAAAGAAATATGTGAGAAGCTTCTTGCGAATACCGTGATTGAAGACTACACCTATGAAATCGAGGAGGGAGTCGCACAGTGAAATTTGCAGTGATTGTGTTCCCGGGTTCAAACTGCGATGTGGATATGTATCACGCTATCAAAGATGAGCTTGGAGAAGAAGCGGTTTATGTCCGGTACGATGAGCAGAATCTAGCAAACTATGATGCGATTCTTTTGCCAGGCGGTTTCTCTTACGGAGACTACCTTCGCAGTGGCGCCATAGCTCGCTTTTCGCCGATTATGGCTGAAGTGGTAAAGGCGGCAGAAGCAGGTAAACCGATTCTTGGTGTTTGTAATGGATTCCAAATTCTCTTGGAAGCAGGTCTATTACCAGGAGCGATGAAACGAAATAAGAATTTGAAGTTCATGTGTCGTCCTGTGACATTACGCGTTCAAAACAATGAAACGATGTTTACTTCAGTTTATGAAAAAGAAGAGGAAATCACAATTCCAATTGCACACGGAGAAGGAAACTACTATTGCGATGAGGCGACACTTGCGACCCTGAAGCAGGAAAATCGTATTGCATTTACCTATGCAGATAATCCGAACGGCTCGGTTGAAGATATTGCTGGGATTGTAAACGAAAAGGGCAACGTTCTTGGGATGATGCCTCACCCTGAACGAGCGGTAGATGAGCTGTTAGGAAGTGCAGATGGATTAAATCTATTTAAATCAATACTACGCAACTGGAGGGAATCCCATGTCACACATGCATGAACCAACACCTGAGATGATTAAAGACCAGAAGCTCTACAGTCAGATGGGCTTAACAGATGAAGAGTTCGGTATGGTGGAAGAGATTCTTGGCCGTACGCCGAATTACACCGAAACGGGGCTATTTTCCGTGATGTGGTCGGAACACTGTAGCTACAAGAATTCAAAACCGGTGTTGAAAAAATTCCCGATCACAGGCGAGCGCGTTCTTCAAGGTCCTGGTGAAGGAGCTGGAATCGTTGATATCGGTGACGAGCAGGCAGTCGTATTTAAGATTGAAAGCCACAACCATCCATCTGCGATTGAGCCTTATCAAGGTGCGGCAACAGGAGTTGGGGGAATTATCCGTGACGTTTTCTCAATGGGAGCTCGTCCGATTGCACTTCTTAATTCACTTCGTTTCGGAGAGTTGAGCAATCCGAAGGTGAAGTATTTGTTTGAGGAAGTTGTTGCTGGTATTGCAGGATACGGAAACTGCATTGGTATTCCAACAGTAGGAGGAGAAGTTCAGTTCGATTCTTCTTACGATGGTAATCCTCTTGTAAATGCCATGTGTGTTGGCTTGATTGATCATAAAGACATTCAAAAAGGAATTGCATCTGGAGCTGGCAATACAGTGATGTATGTTGGAGCCAGCACAGGACGTGACGGCATCCACGGCGCAACCTTCGCATCTGAAGAATTGACAGATGCTTCTGACGAAAAGCGCCCAGCTGTTCAGGTTGGCGACCCGTTTATGGAGAAGCTTCTTCTTGAAGCCTGTCTTGAGCTTGTTCACTGTGATGCGCTTGTCGGCATTCAAGATATGGGGGCAGCAGGTTTAACATCTTCCGCTTCCGAAATGGCGAGCAAGGCAGGCATGGGACTTGAGATGAATCTAGATGAAGTCCCACAGCGAGAAAAAGGAATGACGCCTTATGAAATGATGCTTTCTGAATCTCAGGAGCGTATGCTCGTTGTGGTGAAAAAGGGGCATGAAGCTGAGATTAAAGCGATCACAGATCGCTGGGGTCTTTTAGCAAAAGAAGTTGGCGTAGTAACGGAAGATAAGCAGTTCAGACTTCTTCATAATGGGGAAGTGGTTGCAGATGTACCGGTTGATGCACTTGCAGAGGAAGCGCCGGTTTATCATAAGCCTTCTCGTATTCCCGAGTATTATATTGAAAATCAACAGCTTCATAAACCAATTCCTGAGGTGGAAAATGCGAAGGAAATGCTTTATACACTACTAAGTCAGCCGACGATTTCAAGCAAGGCATGGGTTTTTGATCAGTATGACTATATGGTACGGACGAATACGGTCGTAGCGCCAGGATCAGATGCGGCAGTAGTTCGCGTACGTGGAACAAACAAAGGATTAGCGATGACGACGGATTGTAATTCCCGTTATTTATATCTCGACCCTGAAGTTGGAGGTCAAATTGCGGTAGCGGAAGCGGCGCGTAACATTGTTTGTTCAGGTGGTGAGCCACTAGCGATTACAGATTGCTTGAACTTTGGTAACCCAGAGAAGCCAGAGATCTTCTGGCAAATTGAAAAAGCAACAGATGGCATGAGTGAAGCATGTCGCATGCTCAATGCTCCTGTTATTGGTGGGAATGTATCCCTTTATAATGAAACGAACGGCATTGCTGTATATCCCACACCGGTTGTTGGAATGGTGGGGCTTGTTCATGATCTCAGTCATGTTACAACGCAGCATTTTAAAAAAGAAGGAAACTTGATTTACATGCTTGGAGAAACGGGAGAAGACTTTGGTGGTAGCGAGCTTCAAAAGTACCTTGATGGTAAGATTTCAGGTCAAGCTCCTACCCTTAATCTTGAAATCGAAAAAGAACGCCAAAACCAACTTTTAACCGCGATTCAAGATGGTCTCGTTGAATCAGCTCACGATCTAGCAGAAGGCGGCCTTAGTGTGGCCCTTGCAGAATCACTCATTGGTACAGAACTTGGAGCTAACGTAAGGATTGACGGAGATATCACGACAGACCTTTTTAGTGAAACACAATCTCGTTTTCTTGTAAGCATCAAGGGGGAACATCAGCAGGCATTTGAGCAAAGAACGGGAGCAACGCTAATCGGTGAAGTAACCGGTACTGGTGTTTTAACCATTATGCATGAAGATGAAACACATATCTTCGATGCTCCAGTTCAAGAGCTTGAAGCAGCTTGGAAAGGAGCCATTCCATGTTTGGTGAAATCAAAGGCTTAAATGAAGAGTGTGGCGTATTTGGCATCTGGGGTCACCCCGATGCTGCGTCGCTAACATATTATGGACTTCATAGCTTACAGCATCGTGGGCAAGAAGGCGCGGGCATTGTAACAACTGATGGAGATCGACTTTACAACCATAAAGGATTAGGCCTTGTAAATGACGTTTTTGGACCAGGAGATCTTGATAAGCTTGAAGGAAATGGCGCAATTGGTCATGTGAGATATTCCACCGCAGGAGGCGGTGGATATGAGAATGTTCAGCCTCTTGTGTTCCGCTCACAGAACGGTGGCCTCGCTCTAGCGCATAATGGCAACCTTGTGAATGCCAATGCGCTTAAGCATCAGCTTGAAGGACAGGGGAGCATTTTCCAAACAACGTCTGATACGGAAGTACTTGCCCATCTTATTAAACGAAGTGGCTACTTAAGTCAGCGGGAAAAAGTGAAAAATGCCCTCACAATGGTGAAAGGTGCTTATGCTTTCATTATGATGACAGAGAAAGAAATGATGGTTGCTCTTGATCCCCATGGATTGAGACCTCTTTCTTTAGGAATTCTAGAAGGCGCGTATGTCGTGGCATCTGAAACGTGCGCATTTGATTTAATCGGAGCAGAATATATTCGGGATGTGCAACCAGGGGAGCTTTTGATAATTAGCGAGAACGGGTTGGAATCTGAGCGTTTTTCTTCTTCCATCTCTCGTGCCATTTGCTCGATGGAGTACATCTACTTCTCAAGACCAGATAGCAACATTGAAAATATTAATGTGCATACGGCACGTAAACAGCTTGGCAAGCAGCTTGCTAAAGAAGCGCCAATTGAAGCGGATATTGTAACAGGTGTTCCAGACTCAAGTATTTCAGCTGCGATTGGTTATGCGGAAGAATCAGGGATCCCCTATGAAATGGGTTTAATTAAAAATCGCTATGTAGGGAGGACGTTCATACAGCCTTCTCAGGAGCTAAGAGAACGAGGGGTGAAGATGAAGCTTTCACCAGTTCGAGGAGTTGTCGAGGGCAAGCGTGTCGTGATTGTCGATGATTCAATAGTAAGGGGTACAACAAGTAGACGGATCGTTACGATGCTTCGTGAAGCGGGAGCGAAAGAAGTTCATGTACGCATTAGTGCACCTCCTATTATTAGCCCATGTTATTACGGAATTGATACCTCAAACTCAGGCGAATTGATTGCGGCGAAGATGAGTGTTGATGAGATGTGTGAAGAAATTGGTGCGGATTCGCTAACTTTCCTTACAACTGATGGCATGACAACAGCAATCGGTAGAGAGGATAAAGATTCTTCATGTGGTCAATGCCTTGGTTGTTTTACAGGCAATTATCCGACGGAAATTTATCCTGATACCGTTCATCCTTACGAAAAAGTTTAACCGAAGGAGGCCATTATGGCACAAGCATACAGGCAGGCAGGCGTTAACATAGAAGCAGGTTATGAAGCGGTAGATCGTATTAAGCCTCACGTAAAGAGAACAATGCGCAAAGGCGTAATGGGTGGCCTTGGTGGCTTTGGCGGCATGTTCGATCTGTCTGAACTAGACTACGAGAAACCAGTTCTTGTTTCAGGAACGGACGGTGTTGGAACAAAGCTCATGCTCGCGATTCAACTCGATCAGCATGACACGATTGGCATTGATTGCGTGGCCATGTGCGTAAATGACGTTGTCGCACAGGGGGCAGAACCTCTCTATTTTCTTGATTATATTGCAACTGGAAAGCTTACACCTGAGCGAATCGAGGAAATTGTAAAAGGTGTGGCAGAAGGCTGTTCACAGGCAGGCTGTGCCTTAATTGGTGGAGAAACAGCTGAAATGCCTGATATGTATCAAGAAAATGACTATGATCTTGCTGGATTTACGGTGGGAGCTGTTGAAAAATCCAAGCTGATTACGACAGAGAATGTGAAAGAAGGAAATGTCCTAATCGGTCTTGCTTCAAATGGGATTCACAGCAACGGTTTTTCCCTTGTACGGAAAGTCTTGCTGAAAGATCATAACATGGATCTTTCAATTTCTTATGATGAGCTTGGTTCAACGCTTGGTGAGGCGTTACTTGCCCCGACGCGTATTTATGTTAAACCGGTTTTAAATGTTCTTAAATCGCACACTGTGAATGGAATTGCTCATATTACAGGCGGTGGCTTTGAAGAGAATATTCCGCGTATGCTTCCTAAAGGACTGGCAGCCCAGATTGATTACGGTTCATGGCCGATTCCTCCAATTTTTGATTTGATTGAAAAGAAAGGAAGCCTGGCACGCAAAGAAATGTTTACCACATTCAACATGGGGATCGGTATGGTACTTTCAGTGCCTGAAGATGAGGCGATTAATGTGATTAAATCACTTGAGCAGGATGGCGAACGGGCTTATATGATTGGTCGTGTAGTTAAAGGAGAAGGAATTGAATTTGGAGGCGGTGACTTGTCGTGAAGAAGCTAGCCGTATTCGCATCTGGGAGCGGATCGAACTTCGAAGCGATTGCCGCTGCGATTGAAAAGGGACAGATCGAAGCAGAAATAGCGCTTGTGGTTTGCGATCGTCCTGGAGCAAAAGTTGAAAAAAGGGCAGAACGCTTTGGCATTCCTGTCCTTTCCTTTTATCCTAAATCGTATGAATCCAAAGCTGATTTTGAAAACTTCATTCTTCAACAGTTGAACGAAGCGGGTGTTGAATGGATCATCCTTGCTGGTTATATGAGGTTAATTGGTCCAACGCTTCTTCAAGGTTTTGAAGGAAGGATCATTAATATCCATCCCTCTCTACTGCCTTCGTTCCCTGGAAAAGATGCAATCGGGCAAGCATTTGAAGCAGGGGTTAAAATCACAGGTGTTACCGTTCATTTTGTGGACGAGGGAATGGATACAGGTAAAATTATTGATCAAGACAGCGTTCGAATTGATGAGGAAGATACAAAGGAAGACCTGGCAAACAAAATCCAAGCCGTAGAACACCTCTTGTATCCTGCTGTCATTCGTTCCCTTCTTCAGGAAAAAAACTAGAGAAAGTAGGAGGAATTCACATGACGATTAAACGCGCACTCATTAGCGTTTCTGACAAAACAGATATTACAGAATTTGCAAAAGGACTTGCTGACAAAGGAGTAGAGGTGATCTCAACAGGTGGAACAAAGCGTGCCCTTGAAGAAGCCGGTGTCGATGTGATCGGTATTTCTGACGTTACGGGTTTCCCAGAAATTCTTGATGGCCGAGTAAAAACACTCCATCCAAACGTACATAGTGGTCTTCTTGCTATGCGTGACAATGAAGCTCACCAAGAACAGTTGAACGAGCTAAACATTAAACCGATTGATCTTGTCGTTGTGAATTTGTACCCTTTCCAGGAAACAATCGCAAAACCGGACGTCACGTATGAAGAAGCGATTGAAAACATTGATATTGGTGGACCGACAATGCTTCGTTCCGCTGCTAAAAACCATCGTGATGTAACGGTTGTAGTCGATCCTTCTGACTATCACCGCGTCTTACGTCAAGTCGAGGAAAATGGAGACACTACAGGAATTCTTCGTCGTGAACTTGCAGCAAAAGTATTCCGTCATACGGCTTCCTACGATGCTGTGATCTCTGAATACCTCACAGCTCAATCCGGAGAAGAAGAGCCTGAATCATTAACGGTAACCTTTGAGCGTAAACAAACGCTTCGCTATGGAGAAAACCCACATCAAAAAGCTGTTTTCTATAAGAAACCTTTATATAAAGGGGCTTCTCTAGCTTCAGCTGAACAGTTAAATGGTAAGGAGCTTTCTTACAATAACATTAATGATGCGAATGCAGCCCTTACTATTGTGAAAGAATTTGACCAGCCCGCAGTAGTAGCTGTTAAACATATGAACCCTTGTGGCGTCGGTACGGGGGAAACAATTTTTGAAGCTTATCAGAAAGCGTACGAAGCGGATTCAACTTCTATTTTTGGTGGTATTGTTGCGATCAATCGTGAAGTAGATGAAGCAACGGCTCTTAAGCTAAAGGAAATATTTCTTGAAATTATTATGGCGCCTTCGTTTACGGAAGAAGCTTTAGCTGTTTTAACAAAGAAAAAAAACCTTCGATTATTAAAACTAGATGTCGCGGCTTCATCTGCTGTAGAGCATCAGCTTACTTCAATTAATGGTGGTCTTTTACTTCAAGAGCGTGACCATTATGGATTTGATGAAGCTGATATTTCCGTTCCAACTGATCGTGAACCAACTGAAGAAGAATGGGAAGCATTAAAGCTCGCGTGGAAAGTTGTGAAACACGTCAAGTCAAACGCGATTGTTCTCACGAAGGATGATCAAACAATCGGAATTGGTGCTGGTCAGATGAACCGTGTTGGTGCGGCGAATATTGCGATTGAGCAAGCGGGTGAGAAAAGCAAAGGATCAGTAATGGGCTCAGACGCTTTCTTCCCAATGGATGATACGGTGGAAGCAGCAGGGCGCGCTGGCGTCACAGCAATCATTCAACCTGGCGGATCGATCCGAGATGAGGATTCGATTAAAAAAGCGAATGAATACGGTATTACCATGGTCTTTACTGGCATTCGTCATTTCAAACATTAAGAGGAGGTTTTTCGAGTGAAGGTATTGGTAATTGGCCGCGGTGGCCGCGAGCACGTGATGGCCTGGAAAGCGGCAGAAAGCAGCCTTGTCAATCAAGTCTATGTCGCTCCGGGTAACGCGGGCATGAAGGACGTTAGCCAGCTTGTGGCGATTGAAGAGAGCGATCATGAGGGACTAGTTGCCTTCGCAAAAAAGGAAAACATTGATTTAACACTTGTTGGCCCTGAACAACCTCTTCTTGATGGCATTGTGAATCGCTTTGAGGAGGAAGGACTCCGTGTATTTGGCCCTAGACAAGAAGCGGCCTTGATTGAAGGAAGCAAAACATTTGCTAAAGAATTAATGATTGCGAACAACATTCCTACTGCATTTTCTAAGTCCTTTACTGACTATGCGGAAGCGAAGGCTTATGTTGCAAAAGTCGGGGCTCCGATCGTTTTAAAAGCAGATGGTCTTGCTGCAGGTAAAGGTGTTGTAGTGGCGATGTCATTGGATGAAGCGCTAGAAAGCCTGCATGATATGATGGAGAACAATCAATTTGGTGCCGCGAGTGAACGCGTGGTGGTGGAGGAATTTCTTGAAGGAGAGGAGTTCTCTTTGATGGCTCTTGTCGAAGGAGAACGGGTATACCCTCTCGTTATTTCACAAGATCACAAACGGGCTTTCAATGGTGATCAAGGACCGAATACGGGGGGGATGGGAGCTTATTCCCCTGTGCCGCAAATCTCTCAAGATATTGTTGATCATGCGGTAGAGACAATTTTAAAGCCAGCTGCTAAAGGAATGAAGACGGATGGTCGCTCCTTCACGGGTATTCTTTATGCAGGACTTATGTTAACAGCAGATGGTCCAAAAGTAATTGAATTCAATGCACGTTTTGGCGATCCGGAAACGCAAGTGGTATTACCGAGAATGACGTCAGATTTCGTTCAAGCGATTCTTGAACTTCTTGATGGACAAGAACCTAAGATTGAATGGAGTGAACAAACCGTTATCGGTGTGGTTGTTGCTTCAGGTGGCTATCCAGGTAGTTATGAAAAAGGCAAGTTCATTACAGGGCTGGAGCAAGTTGATTCTGATGCACTTGTTTTCCACGCTGGAACGAAACAAAGTGGCGATCATCTTGTAACGGACGGAGGTCGTGTCCTTCTTGTAGCTTCGTCAGGAGATGATTTAAAAGCGGCGAGTGAGGCCGTTTATTACGAGCTTGAAAAGGTTCATGTCACGGATGGATTTTATCGAACAGACATTGGACATCGTGCTATTTCACACGTTTCTTCCTGATGTAGGCAAACGCAATGGCAACAATACTTCCGATGATCATGGTGTAAATTAACCAAGTATCCGTTATATATTCGAGCATATAGAAACCTCCTTTTGATAAGGTAGAGAAAACTTCCCTGAACCCAGGGAAGTTTTTTTATAAAATTTTAAGAAGGATTGATTACTCTTTCAAGCGCTGTTTCATCTGGATCGCGTGTTTCATCCTGTGTCATAAGATCAACGACAGGACAATAGCGCGTATGACCTTCAGCTACCTTCATGGCGCCGATCGCAGCGATTACCCAGGCAGATGTCGATTCTTCTTTAGATAACTTTGCGGTTGAGTAAGCCAGTAAAGTGAAACCGGCAGTAAGGCGAATAAAGGCATTCATCATGCTAATATTTGGCTTCATTTGAAAATCTCCTTTCTTCATTCACAAATCAAAAGTAGCAACGTTTCAAAATTATGTTAAAATAAAGAAAACTTCCTGAAGCGGGTGATGGTTATGGCGAAACGAAAAAATTTATGGACGAAGCAGCAATTACGACAGCACGTTCAAGTTGTGTCTGGAGAACTGCCTCCATCGATCGTTTTCTACAATGCAACGTATTTAAACCACGGAATAAAAAAATGGGTGACATCAAATATATGGGTGTATGAAAACCGCATTGTGTACGTAGGTGATGATCTTCCTGAAAAGCATCCTTCAACTGAATGGGTTGATTGCGAAGGACGATGTCTTGTGCCAGGTTACATTGAACCACACGCACATCCATTTCAACTATATAATCCCCTTACACTTGCGCGATATGCATCTCAGCGGGGAACAACGACAATGATGAATGATAACCTTCTTTTGCTTCTAGGTTTGCCTAAAGAGAAAGCGCTTACATTAATTGAAGACCTGGATCAGTTCCCTGTTTCCATGTATTGGTGGGCACGATATGATTCGCAAACAAAGCTGTTAGATGAAGAGATGATCACGAATAAAGTGGTTAAAGAATGGCTTGCACACCCACTGGTCATCCAAGGAGGAGAGCTTACGGCATGGCCTGACGTACTTGGAGGCGATGACGAAATTTTAGAATGGATGCAAGAGACGAGAAGGCTAGGTAAGCCTGTAGAAGGACATTTGCCTGGTGCTTCTCTTGCAACGTTAACGAAAATGGGCCTTCTCGGAGTTTCATGTGATCATGAAGCGATGACTGGTGAAGAGGCTTTGCGACGACTAGAGATGGGGATGATGACGTCACTACGTTATTCTTCGATAAGACCAGACCTACCTGTCATTCTCGAATCTTTACTTAAGAAAGGAATTACTTCTTTTGACCGAGTCATGATGAATACTGATGGGTCAACGCCTTCTTTCTTAGAAAATGGCACAACAGACAAATTAATTGAAATAGCTCTTGAGAAAGGGGTGCCTTCAGAAGATGCGTATTCTATGGTGTCATATAATGTGGCAAACCACTACGGCATAAGCGATACGCATGGTATGATAGCACCGGGTAGAGTTGCTCATATTAATATTCTTGAATCAAAAGATAAGCCTCATCCTGTTTCCGTACTTGCACGTGGAAAATGGCTAAAGCGTGAGAGGAAAGAAACGGATCAAGATTGGTCTTTTGAGTGGGGAAAACATGGACTTACTCCGTTAAACAATACGTGGGAAATTCAACCTAATGATTTAACGTTCTCAGGTCCAGCAGGAATGGAAATGATCAACGCGGTGATCACAAAGCCATATAACCTATCTGTTGAGACGTCCGTAGACAAGCTTCCTGCAGACTCAGATGAAAGTTTTATCATGCTACTCAGTCGCGAAGGGGAATGGCGAGTAAACACCATTATTAAAGGCTTCGCGAATCGGGTGCAAGGTTTTGCCAGTAGCTTTTCGAATACGGGTGATTTTATTCTAATTGGGAAAAATAAAGCAGATATGATGACAGCATTTAACCGAATAAATGAAATTGGTGGAGGGATTTCTCTTGTAGAAGATGGGGAAGTCATTTCCGAAATTCAATTGCCTCTCATGGGGAAAATGTCTGATCTGCCGCTTGAAGAACTAATTACAAAGGAAAAACATATGATCCAAGAACTTGAGGATAGAGGCTATTCATACAAAGATCCGGTTTATAGTCTGCTGTTCTTCTCTTCGACGCATTTACCTTTTATTCGATTGACGCAGCAAGGAATTTATGATGTAAAGAGGAAAATGGTACTTTTTCCTTCGATAATGCGTTAAACTATAACCAAGTAAACCCTTAACGAAGTAAAGTGCATGAATTTACTAGCTTGAATTGTTAGAATGAACGTAAAGTGAAATAATAGCGCATCATGATGAGTTGAGAATAGAAAACATAGACCGATACAGAATGAAGTAAGGAGAGTGGATTGATAATGCAAATTGATAAACTTCGAGGTAAAACTCTAGACCAATTGTTTGAGGCGATTCTTTCATTAAAAGATCTAGAAGAATGTTATTTATTCTTTGATGATTTAGCAACAGTGAATGAAATACAATCTCTCGCTCAGCGATTGGAAGTTGCAAGAATGCTTCGTGAAGGGTTTACTTATCACAAAATTGAAACAGAAACAGGCGCAAGCACAGCGACGATCTCAAGAGTGAAGCGTAGTTTAAACTATGGAAACGACGGCTATCAAATGACGCTTGATCGTGTTCATAATAAGGAGTAGATGAAATGAGCCGGATTCCGGCTCATTTTTTGTTTTGGTTTGAGTAGTACTGTCTATCATGCCATTTAGCAATTTCTCGTAATTATTTAAGAAATCGCGGAAAAATAGGTCGATTTCGCGGAAAAAATCAGATTATCGCGGAATTAATAAGAATTTCGCGGAAATATGGGGTTATGTTAGACGGAGTCCTTTCGAGGCTAAACGCCCACTTCCGCTTTTAGGTGATCCAGCTGCAGTGGGCCAAATCTTCCGGCTGTTTCGCCCAATCGAATGAGACAAAAAGCGTCTCAGTCTCATGGGTTCCAACATCCTGCAGATTTAAACGGGCCCACTTCCGCTTTTCATTGATCCAGCTGCAGTGGGCAGGTCCTCGATCGCTTCAGCATTCCATCCGAACACATAGACCGTGTTCAAATGAAATGCCTCCAGCGCTTGTCGGACCTAAACGCCCACTTCCGCTTTTCATGTATTCTTTGATATAATCCAATTTATGAGGAAAAGTGGGAGGAAGGGTTAGGATGTTTGATTTTAGAGAGTGGAAACATGTGTTTAAGCTGGATCCGAATAAGGAGATTGAGGATTATGATCTTGAGGCGATTTGTGAGTCTGGGACGGATGCAGTGATTGTTGGTGGTAGTGATGGAGTGACGCTGGATCGGACGTTAGATTTACTTGCTAGAATTCGTCGTTACGCGGTACCATGTGCTCTTGAGGTATCGACTGTGGAAGCAGTGACACCTGGATTTGATTTTTATTTTATTCCAACCGTCCTGAATACGGAAGATAGTCGTTGGGTAACAGGCTTGCATCATGAAGCTGTAAAAGATTTTGGTGAGATTATGAATTGGGATGAAATTGTGATGGAAGGGTATTGTATTCTCAATCGGGATTCGAAGGTTGCTGAGCTAACTTCTGCTCATACTAATCTTGATGAAGAAGATGTACTTGCATATGCGCGGATGGCAGAGAAGATGTTCAAACTGCCGATTTTTTATGTGGAATACAGTGGAACCTATGGAGACAAAGACCTTGTGCATAAGGTAAGTCAGGTTCTTGACGAGACGCAACTTTTCTATGGTGGAGGAATTGATTCTTCTGAAAAAGCGAAGGAAATGGCAGCTTTTGCAGATACCGTTATTGTTGGGAATATTATTTACGATAATATCAAACAAGCGCTTAAAACAGTTAATGCTGTGAAAGGAAATTGATTCTCTCCTATCGATCAGGTAAAATAAGTTATAAGAACATATGTTTGTGAGGAGTGCGAAAACATGCAACGAATAGTTGATAAGTTATTAAACGGGTTAAACCCGGAACAACAAGAAGCGGTCAAGCACACGGATGGACCGCTTTTAATTATGGCCGGAGCAGGCAGTGGCAAAACGAGAGTGCTCACGCATCGAATCGCGTACCTTCTTGTTGAAAAACAGGTCTCTCCCTGGAACATCCTTGCGATTACCTTTACAAATAAAGCGGCGCGAGAAATGAGAGAACGAGTGAATTCCATTACAGGCCCGGTTGCCGAAGATATATGGATTTCCACGTTCCACTCGATGTGTGTTCGTATTTTAAGAAGAGACGGAGATCGCATTGGGATTAACCGTAACTTTACGATTCTTGATTCTGGTGACCAGCTAACAGTGATTAAGAAAATTCTGAAGGAACAGAACGTTGATCCTAAGAAATTTGAACCGCGAGGAATTCTAGGTAGTATTAGTTCTGCTAAGAATGAGCTTGAGACGCCGGAAGACTATAAAGCGAACGCAAAAGGCCCATATGAAAGTGTAGTAGCGGATGCGTATGAGCAATATCAGAAGCAGCTCCGTAAAAACCAGGCATTGGACTTCGACGATTTAATTATGCGTACCATTACATTGTTTAAAAAAGTGCCAGAAGTGCTTGAATTTTATCAGCGTAAATTCCAGTACATTCACGTGGACGAGTATCAAGATACGAACAAAGCACAATATGTCCTTGTTAAACTAATGGCTGAGAAATATCAAAACCTTTGCGTTGTAGGTGATTCTGATCAGTCGATTTATCGTTGGCGCGGGGCGGATATTCAGAATATCCTCTCGTTTGAAAAGGACTATCCGAGTGCACGTGCGATTTTCCTTGAGCAAAACTATCGTTCCACAAAGAAAATTCTTCAGGCGGCGAATGTTGTGATTGAGAACAATATGAATCGTAAGCCAAAAAAATTATGGACCGATAACGATGACGGCCCGCATATCACGTATTACCAAGCCAATGATGAACACGATGAGAGTCGCTTTGTAACAGGGAAAATCCTTGATATGGTGAATAGCGGAAAGCGAACGAACTCACAAATAGCAATTCTTTATCGGACGAATGCACAGTCCCGAGTTATTGAGGAAATTTTAAATAAGTCGAACATTCATTACAACATTGTCGGCGGTACAAAGTTCTACGATCGTAAAGAAATCAAAGACGTTCTTGCTTATCTGCGTCTAATTGCAAACCCGGATGATGACATTAGCTTATTAAGAATTGTGAATGTTCCAAAGCGTGGTGTGGGTGCATCAACAATGGATAAAGTAGCACAATATGCGGCAAATCAAGACATATCCATTTTTACAGCTCTTCAAGAAGTGGAACAGATTGGCTTAAGCGCTCGTTTTACCAAGTCACTTAAGACGTTTGGCAATCAAATGGCCAACTGGTCACAGATGCAGGAATATTTAGCTGTGTCCGAGCTCGTTGAAGAAGTGATTGATAAGTCGGGATATCGGGATGCTTTGCGAAATGAGAACACGATTGAATCCCAAACGCGTCTTGAAAATATCGATGAATTTCTATCTGTTACGCAGGAGTTTGAGAAAGCGAGTGAAGACAAGAGCTTGATCGCTTTTCTAACGGACCTCGCCCTCGTTGCAGACATCGATAAGTTGGATGAGGATGAAAACGAGCAGAAGGAAGCTGTTACACTGATGACCCTTCATTCTGCAAAAGGTCTAGAATTCCCTGTCGTTTTCCTTATTGGGATGGAAGAAGGGGTATTTCCGCATAGTCGCTCACTATTCGAGGAAGAAGAAATGGAAGAAGAACGTCGCCTTGCTTATGTAGGTATTACGAGGGCGGAAGAAGAGTTATTTCTAACAAACTCTCGTCTTCGAACACTATACGGAAAAACAAACGCCAATCCGGTTTCTCGCTTTATTGGTGAGATTCCAGAAGAATTGCTTGAAAAGCAAGGACAGGAAAAACCTGCAACACCGTTTGGAGGAGCGAGTTCTCGCTCTTCTTCAAGACCTGCTACTCCGAAAACACCTAGACGTCCTCAACTGACTTCAACAGGAGGAGATTCACTCGATTGGAAGGTAGGAGACAAAGCGAGCCATCGCAAGTGGGGAGTCGGAACGGTTGTTAGCGTGAAAGGTGATGGCGATTCGACCGAGCTTGATATTGCGTTCCCGAATCCAGTTGGCATCAAGCGCTTGTTAGCAAAGTTTGCCCCAATTGAAAAGCAATAGCCATTTTAGAAGGTGAGGTTTGACGATGGAAGAAAAGCAAAAGCGCATCGAAGAGCTTCGTCAGCTCTTAAATCAGTACAACTACGAGTATCATGTGCTGGATCAGCCAAGCGTTCCGGATGCGGAATATGATCGAATGATGAATGAATTAATTAACCTGGAGGAAGAGAATCCAGAACTGAAAACAGAGGATTCTCCATCACAACGCGTCGGCGGTCCTCCGCTAGAGGGCTTTCAAAAAGTTGAACACCGGGTGCCAATGTTAAGTCTTGGAAATGCCTTTGGGGAAGATGACTTGAAGGATTTCGACCGACGTGTACGTGAACGAATTGGCGAAAACTTTTCATATGTATGCGAGTTAAAAATAGACGGTCTTGCAGTCTCCCTTATCTATGAAGATGGCGTACTCGTTCGAGGGGCAACGCGAGGAGATGGTACTGTAGGAGAAGACATCACTCAGAATCTGAAGACCATTCCCGCTATCCCTTTACGACTAAAAGAGAATGTAAGCATGGAGGTTCGTGGTGAGGCCTATATGCCAAAGCCATCCTTTATGAAGCTAAATGAAGCACGTGAGAAGAACGAACAGGATCTTTTTGCTAATCCTCGGAATGCAGCAGCTGGTTCTTTACGCCAACTTGATCCTAAGATTGCCGCTAGCCGTAATCTCTCTATTTTTGTATACGGTGTAGGTACGGTGGAAGGGAAAGAAATTAGCTCCCATTCCAATGGCCTTGATTTCCTAAAGGATCTTGGCTTTAAAACCAATCCTGAATGGAAAAGATGTAACACGATTGAGGATGTCATTGACTTCATTGGGGGCTGGTCAGAGAAGCGACCTGACCTTTCCTATGAAATCGACGGCATTGTTGTCAAAGTAGATGCGCTCAGCCAGCAGGAAGAGCTCGGATTTACGGCAAAGAGTCCTCGTTGGGCAATTGCCTATAAGTTTCCAGCTGAAGAGGTTGTTACGAAACTTCTAGATATTCAACTGAATGTAGGAAGAACGGGTGTTGTAACGCCTACAGCTTTGTTAGAGCCAGTTCTCGTAGCAGGAACTACTGTACAACGGGCGTCTCTTCATAACGAAGATTTGATTCGTGAAAAAGATATAAAAATTGGCGACTATGTCGTTGTTAAAAAAGCAGGTGACATCATCCCTGAGGTCGTTTCTGTTCTAGAGGAGCGTCGGACAGGAGATGAAAAGGCCTTTTCGATGCCTGAGCAGTGCCCAGAGTGTGAAAGCGACCTTGTTCGACTTGAAGAAGAAGTTGCTCTTCGATGCATTAATCCAAAATGCCCAGCTCAGCTCCGAGAAGGTTTGATTCATTTTGTTTCCCGCAATGCGATGAATATTGATGGATTAGGTGAGCGAGTGATAACACAGCTTTTTCGTGAGGAACTAATTCACGATGTAGCTGATATTTACCAGCTCACGCATGACCAGCTTATTGAACTTGAACGCATGGGAGAGAAGTCAGTCTCCAATCTCCTTGAAGCGATTCGCGTGTCAAAAGATAATTCTTTAGAAAAGCTTTTGTTTGGTCTCGGTATACGCCATGTAGGCGCTAAAGCAGCAAGAACGCTTGCCCAACAATTTGGTTCGATGGATAGTCTCGTTCAAGCTAGTATTGAAGATCTTGAAGCGATAAATGAAGTTGGTCAAAAAATGGCTGATTCCGTTGTTCGTTATTTTCAAAACGAAGAGGTCCATGAACTAATTGATGAATTAAAAGATGCTGGTGTCAACATGATTTACAAAGGCCCTAAACCAGTTTCTGTTGAAGAAATTGACTCTGTTTTTGCAGGCAAAACGGTTGTTTTGACTGGTAAACTTGAACAGTTAAGTCGTGGGGAAGCAAAAAAGAAGCTAGAAGAACAAGGTGCAAAGGTAACTGGAAGTGTTAGTAAAAGCACGGACCTTGTGATTGCTGGGGAAGATGCTGGATCGAAGCTTGAGAAGGCAGAGTCACTTGGTATCGACGTATGGAGTGAGAACAGGTTCCTTGAAGAGTTAAACGAATGAGGAGAGGAAAGTAATGCCAAAGAAGCAAACGTTCATCGTTAGTATCATGGCCCTTTCGCTCGTATTATCCGGTTGTGTTCCAAGTTTCATGAAGGGCGAGCAGGACGATGCAGTAAAGGTGAATGATTCAGAAGGCAAAGAAAGTGAAGAAATGATAGTGAGTGAAGATATTAAAACCTCGGAGACTTATTATCGTTCAGTGTTAGAAAAAAATGGGGAGAAAAATTCTCTTGATACATCACAAGTAAGAGGATTGATCACAGCTGGTGTCGACAACCGTCTTGACGTTGATGCGCTTGAAATGGGTTTGATACGACTTTCTCAAGAAAAGTTTGATCCTGAGAAGTATTTCTTTAAAGAAGGACAGCTGTTTGACACAGAGCAAATTCACAGTTGGCTGTATCGTGATAACGGAGTAACAAAAGAAGAAGCTGAAAAAGACAAAGACAAGGAAGTAAATGAAGGTCTGAACCCACAGCTTGGCGTAAAAGAAGATCCTGCTAAGTATGAGCAAGTCATTGAAGCGGAGAAGAAAAACCCTAAATTCCTTTCCTATATCCATGAACAGGATTACTATGTGCAGAATAAAGATGATGAATTACAGCTAGGCGGCATTTCAATCGCCCTGTCGCTTTATTCAGAGTACCCCTATTCTGTTCTTGATGAGAATGGTTTGAAATATACGGGATCAGTAAAGCTAGACAAAAAAGAAGTAGTGACAAAGGCCAAGGATGCCATTAAACCAATCATTCAGAAAATCAGAGCCGAGCATGATGTTCCCATCGTGTTCACCCTTTTCTTAGAACAACCAAGACAATCGGTTGTTCCAGGAAACTTTGTGGCAAGCACCACAGTAGAAAAAGGGAAATCGAGTCCTGAGTCATGGAAAGATTTAAACGAAAAGTACATTGCTTTTCCTTCCTCAGCTGCTGACGAAGAATATCCGGCTGAAGCTGAGAAGTTTGATGACTTCACTCGAGAAATACAGGATTTCTTTCCAAACTTTGTAGGGGTGATTGGAACGGGATTTTACAAACAGGATGAACTGTCTCAGTTAAAAGTGGAGATTCCTATTCAGTTTTATAGCAAAGCGGAAGTGATTTCTTTCACGCAATTTGTTAATGGACTTGTTAAGAAACGAAACGATACTTTTCCACAAGATTTACCCGTTTCGATCTACATTACAAGCAACGGAGAAACGGAAAGTATGATTGTGAAGGATCCTAACGAAGAAGAACCGTTTGTTCATATTTATCAATAACGAAAAGCCCTCCCGGCGTTCCGGGAGGGCTTTTATTAGTTGGATAGTGCTTTTTTTAGCGTTTGGATATTTTGTTTCATTAATGTGAAATACGTTTCATCGTTTTTGATATCTTTCTCTGTTAAGACAGAAAGGTTATGAATGCGAAGCGTCTCAAGACCAAGCTCTTGCTGAACTGCCTTCGCGGGCTTAGGCGTTGCGTTTTGTTCAAAGAGCATGTACTTTAAGTCATAACGTTTCGCTGTTTCAATGATTTCTTCTAATTGTTTTTGTGTTGGTTCTTGGGAGGGTGAAAGGCCAGACACGCTTACTTGCTTAAGTCCATATCGACTTTCCCAGTAGCTATAAGCATCGTGTGAAATGAGGAACTCTTTCTTTGGTGCACTTTCAACCATTTCTTGAAATTCTTTATCTAGTGCTAAAAGTTCTTCTTTTAATGCTACAAAATTAGACTCAAATGTTTCCTGCTTGTCAGGATCAATTTTAATAAGGGCCTTTTTGATATTTTCAGCCTGCTGGATCGCAAGGGTTGGTTCAATCCAAATGTGTGGATTCATATCGCCGTGATCGTGATCGCCGTGCTCTTCATGCTCTTCTTTTGTTTCATCAACATGAATTCCTTCGGCCGATTCAAGAATCATGACATCCTCATTTGCTAGCGTATCTTTAGCAGCATCTGCAAAGCCTTCCATACCGGCACCATTATAAATAAACAAATCGGCTTCAGCAAGTTCGGTCATTGTTCTAGTAGTTGGCTCAAAGCTATGTGCATCGCTACCAGGAGGAACGATCGATTCAGCAGTAACGTTATCTCCCCCTATCCGTTCAGCAAAATATTCGAGTGGATAAAGTGTTGTATAAATAGTGAGCTTGTCATTCGAGCCGGATTCTTCTTGACCACAGGCAACTAGGACAAACGTAGATAATGATAATAAAAGCGTTAGTGTTAAAAAACGACTTTTCATAAGCGATTTTCCCTTCCCTAATTTTCTCTGCCACTTATTATATCGTAATCATTACGTTTTGCAAACAGTAACCTTTACGATTTGTTCTAGTTTATTTGAGAGAAAGTGAAGGAAGAGAGGCGTGAGAAAAAAGAGAAAAAAATAGTTGTGCTTTTTCCCTTTAGGACGGTATGAAAAGAAGTGAAACGCGGCAATCTATAAAAAATATTTCAATTTGAAGGTTAACATTACCAATTGGTGGGTAAATGTTACTAAAGTGTGTCGAACCTTCACATAATCAGGAATTTATTTAAATAAATTTTCTTGAATACTTATGACATAAAAGTTGCTAAAAGAAGGAAATAAACTCCTTTAGTGAATTTTTATTCATTAAAAAGTTTATCATATAATATTTTCATTGTTCTGAAAAATGTTTTGTGATATAGTAATCATTGGTTTGTAAAGGACTAATGGTCTATATTAATAATTTGAATTCACAGGAAAAATGCATAGCTGTGAATATTGACTTTGGAGGGGGTGAAAGTGTGGAATATACCTTAACTACCGCAACATGGTTCTGGTTACTTATACCAATGCCTTTATTAGTCGTATTATCAATAATAACTTTTTTTACCGAAAGGAGAGAATAGTACTCGATGAGTATTGAGACGCCAACGTTAGTCACGTTCATAGTGTACCTAGTCGGTATGCTTGCAATTGGATTGATTGCTTACAAAATGACAAGTAACTTATCTGATTATGTTCTTGGAGGAAGAAGATTAGGTGGATCTGTTGCCGCATTAAGTGCTGGGGCATCAGATATGAGTAGCTGGCTCTTACTAGGTCTACCAGGTGCTATGTATGCAGGTGGTATGAGTCAAATTTGGATTGGGATTGGGCTCGCAATCGGAGCTTACCTGAACTGGCAGTTTGTTGCATCACGTCTTCGCCGTTATACTGAGGTGGCGAATGATTCCATAACGGTTCCTGACTACCTTGAGAATCGTTTCCGTGATGGATCGAAAGCACTTCGCGTGATTTCTGCAATTGTCATTCTTGTATTCTTTACGTTCTATACGTCTTCAGGTCTTGTTGGGGGCGCAATCCTGTTTGAAAGCTCGTTTGGCATGAGCTATGAAAGCGCATTGTGGATCGGTGCAATTGTTATTATTTCTTATACGTTCCTCGGTGGTTTCTTAGCGGTAAGCTGGACAGATTTCTTCCAGGGAATACTTATGTTCCTTGCACTCGTTATCGTACCAATTGTTGCTTTAAATGAAATGGGCGGTTGGAATGAAACGGTAAATCAAGTTGGTGCAGCGGATACAACTTACCTTGATATCTTTACTGGTATGAGTTTTATGGGAATCATTTCCCTACTTGGTTGGGGACTTGGTTACTTTGGTCAGCCTCACATTATCACTCGTTTTATGGCTGTTAAATCGTCCAAAGAAATTCCAAAAGCACGCCTTGTTGGTATGTCTTGGATGGTTCTATCATTATTTGGTGCAATTTTCACTGGTTTCATCGGTATTGCATACTTTAATGCTGGACTTGAGAACTCTGAAACCGTCTTTATCGAATTTACGCAAGTTCTCTTTAATCCATGGGTATCTGGCTTCTTGCTTGCTGCAATTCTTTCTGCGATTATGAGTACCATTGACTCTCAGCTACTTGTATCTTCAAGTGCTGTTGCAGAGGACTTTTACAAAGCGATCCTTCGTAAAAATGCAAGCCAAACTGAGCTTGTATGGGTAGGTCGTATCGCGGTATTAGCTATTGCGCTACTTGCCATCCTGCTTGCTTATAACCCTGATAGCAGTGTTCTTGATCTTGTAAGTTATGCATGGGCCGGTTTTGGTGCTGCATTTGGACCTGTTATCATACTGAGTCTATTCTGGAAACGTATGACGCGTAATGGTGCCCTTGCTGGTATCATCACAGGTGCCGTGATCGTTATTCTATGGGCTCAACTTTCAGGCGGACTATTTGATCTTTACGAACTTATTCCAGGCTTTATCTTTGCTTGGATTGCCGTTATGGTATTTAGCTTTGTTGGTAAAGAACCAGGCGAAGAAATTGAAGCTGAATTTGAAGAAGCAAGAACATCTAAACTATAATCCGTTTTTCAAAGACTCATCCCACTGCGGGATGAGTCTTTTTTCAAGTAGGTGTAGAAATGTAGGGACTGCCACGTATTGTATCTTAGTAATGGTTATCATTAAGGTATAGCTTAAACAAACGTTTGATTAACCATGGTTAATCAAACGTTTGTTTAAAATTGGATTGAACGGCGTTCTGTTGCTTAATGAAGCTTGTTTTTGGTATCATCTATATATTGCAGGTTGTTCGAAATTTGTGGAGGTGAAAGATATGTCCAGAATTACCAAAGAAGAGGTTAAGCACGTAGCAAACCTCGCAAGACTTGAAATGGATGAGGCAGAGGTTGAAAAGTTTACTACTCAGCTAGATGACATTATTTCGATGGCAGAGCAGTTGAATGAATTAGATACAGAGAACGTTGAGCCTACAACACACGTTCTTGATTTGAAAAATGTACTTCGTGAAGATAAAGTACAGCCGTGGTTATCTCGTGAGGAAGCATTGAAGAATGCACCGGATCAAGCGAACGGTCAAGTAAAAGTACCATCAATATTTGAGTAAGGGAGGCAACGTCCTTGTTTGATAAAAGCATAAGTGAGCTTCACAGCTTGCTTCATAAGAAAGAATTATCCGTCAGTGAACTTGTTCAGACTTCGTTTGATCGCATTCATACAGTCGACGAAAAGGTAAAAGCATTCATGACGTTAAATGAAGAAGGAGCCATGCAAGCTGCAAAAGCACTTGATGGAAAGCTCGGAACAGAAGAGGCGAGAGGACTTCTCTTTGGTCTCCCTGTCGGTGTGAAAGATAATATCGTAACGAAGGGTCTTCGCACAACTGCATCAAGTCAACTTCTTAGTAACTTCGAACCATTACATAATGCAACGGTAGTTGAGCGCTTAAATGCAGCGGAAACAATTACTGTTGGAAAGTTGAATATGGACGAGTTCGCTATGGGATCCTCCAATGAGAACTCCGGTTATTTTGGCACGCGTAACCCATGGAATACAGACTACGTTCCAGGCGGATCAAGCGGTGGTTCAGCTGCCTCTGTTGCGGCAGGAGAAGTCTTCTTCTCTCTTGGATCAGATACAGGTGGTTCGATTCGTCAACCAGCTGCCTTTTGTGGTGTTGTTGGATTAAAACCTACGTACGGTCTTGTATCACGTTTTGGCCTAATTGCTTTTGCTTCATCTCTTGATCAGATTGGACCAATTACAAATACAGTAGAAGATAATGCGTATCTCCTTCAATCGATTGCTGGTCATGACAAAATGGATTCAACTTCAGCAAATGTTGATGTTCCAGATTACCTCTCAAGCTTAACTGGTGATGTAAAAGGTCTACGCATTGCTGTACCGAAAGAATACCTTGCTGAAGGTGTAGATGAAGATGTGAAGAACAGCGTCCTTCAATCACTTAAAAAGCTTGAAGAGCTTGGTGCAACTTGGGATGAGGTATCACTTCCGCACTCAAAATATGCCGTAGCAACATACTACCTTCTTTCTTCTTCAGAAGCATCAGCGAACCTTGCTCGCTTTGACGGAGTCCGATATGGTGTTCGAGCTGAAGCTGAGAATCTTCTTGATCTTTATAAGAAAACAAGAAGCGAAGGCTTTGGCGACGAAGTGAAGCGACGTATTATGCTTGGTACGTTTGCGCTTAGCTCTGGCTACTATGATGCTTATTATAAGAAAGCACAAAAAGTCCGTACGCTAATCAAGAATGACTTTGAAAAAGTATTTGAAGATTACGATGTGATTATCGGACCTACAACGCCGACACCGGCCTTTAAAGTAGGCGAGAAGATTGATAACCCGCTAACAATGTATGCGAACGATATTCTCACAATCCCGGTTAACCTTGCAGGGGTTCCTGCGATTTCCGTACCTTGTGGATTATCAAATGGCCTACCTGTTGGACTTCAAATAATCGGAAAGCACTTTGATGAAAAGACCGTTTATCGCGTAGCTCATGCATTTGAGCAAGCAACGGATCATCATAAGGCTAAACCAGAGCTGTAAGGGGTGACGACTGAAAATGAATTTTGAAACTATTATTGGTCTGGAAGTTCACTCAGAACTGAAGACAAACACAAAGATTTTCTGTAATTGTTCAACGAATTTCGGTGCGCCGCCTAACACGAACGTTTGCCCGATCTGTCTTGGCCATCCTGGTGTTCTTCCAGTGATGAACGAGCAGGCCGTTGATTTTGCGATGCGTGCGGCAATGGCACTGAACTGTGAAATTGCAGAAGATACAAAGTTTGACCGTAAAAACTATTTCTATCCAGATAACCCGAAAGCTTATCAGATCTCTCAATATGATAAGCCGATCGGTGAAAACGGATGGATTGATATTGAAGTAAACGGCAAAACAAAACGTATTGGGATTACCCGTCTACACCTTGAAGAAGATGCTGGTAAACTTACGCACGTTGATGGCGAGAACCACTCTCTTGTCGATTTCAACCGTCAGGGTACTCCACTAGTTGAGATCGTATCTGAGCCGGATATCCGTACACCAGAAGAAGCGTATGCTTATCTTGAGAAGCTCAAAGCGATTCTTCAATATACGGAAGTGTCTGACTGTAAAATGGAAGAAGGATCTCTTCGCTGTGATGCGAACCTTTCTCTTCGTCCATATGGTCAGGAAGAGTTTGGTACGAAAACAGAGCTTAAGAACTTGAACTCATTCGCTAACGTACAGAAAGGTCTTCAATATGAAGAAGTACGTCAGGAGAAAGAACTTCTTGCAGGAAACGTGATCGGTCAGGAAACGCGTCGTTACGACGAAGCTGGCAAGAAAACGATTCTCATGCGTGTGAAAGAAGGATCTGACGACTACCGCTACTTCCCAGAACCAGACCTTGTTCGTCTAGCGATCAATAAAGAATGGATGGACCGCGTTCGTGCAGATATTCCAGAGCTTCCAGATGCTCGTCGTGAGCGCTATGTGAAGGAGTATGATCTTCCAGAGTATGATGCGATGGTCCTTACTCAGTCCAAGAAAATGTCGGACTTCTTTGAAGTAGCGATTGGTCAGGGAGCTGATCCGAAGCAGACCTCCAACTGGCTGATGGGTGAAGTGTCTGCTTACTTGAATGCAAACTACAAAGAAATTGATGAAGTAGCCTTAACGCCAGAAGGCCTCGGCAAGCTAATTTCTCTTATTGAAAAGGGAACAATTTCTTCTAAGATTGCGAAGAAAGTATTCAAAGATCTGATCGAAAAAGGCGGAGATCCTGAACAGATCGTAAAAGACAAAGGCCTCGTTCAAATTTCTGACGAAGGCGAGCTTCGTTCCATCGTTTCAGGTATTCTTGACGAGAACGAACAATCTATTGAAGACTACAAAAACGGGAAAGACCGTGCACTCGGCTTCCTTGTTGGTCAAGTGATGAAAGCTACTAAAGGGAAAGCAAACCCTCCAATGGTTAACAAGCTTATTGTAGAAGAAATGGATAAGCGCTAAATGGCAAAACCCTCCCGTTGTGGAGGGTTTTTTTATGTCTAAAGAAGAGGTGAAGCATGTTCACCTTATTCACTTATTTTCGGCTTTGCTTTTTTTTAGGGAAAAGCCTATAATCAGAACAGAAGGTTAATCGGTGGGAAACGGTCACGAGAATGTGGGCGTTTTTTGTTTGCGACTATCATATAAATGAGTTACGAGGACACTTAAAATGCCGCGTGCTTTGATATGCTTTAAGATTGAACGAATACAAACATTCTGCATGAAGAATTAAGATAGAGAAGATAGGATGATGAAGGATGAAACGTGCGAGACTAATCTATAATCCAACGTCCGGAAGAGAACAAGTGAAAAGGTCACTGCCATATATTCTCGAACGCCTTGAAAAAAATGGGTACGAGACATCTGCCCATGCAACTACATGTGAAGGCGATGCAACAGAAGCGGCGCGCATTGCCGTAGACCGTCGATTTGATCTTGTGATCGCAGCAGGTGGAGATGGAACAATTTATGAAGTAATCAACGGTATCGCTGAACAGCCATATCGCCCGAAGATGGGGATTATTCCAGTTGGTACAACCAATGACTTTGCGCGAGCCATTGGCGTTCCACGTACCATTGAAGGGGCGATGGACGTCCTTTGCAATGGTCTTGAAATGCCTATTGATATCGGTCGAGTAAACGAGCATTACTTTATCAACATCGCAGGTGGCGGACGCCTGACAGAATTAACGTATGAAGTACCAAGTAAGCTTAAAACCATGCTTGGCCAGCTAGC
Organism: Guptibacillus hwajinpoensis; assembly: GCF_020524165.1. Lineage (GTDB taxonomy): Bacteria > Bacillota > Bacilli > Bacillales > Guptibacillaceae > Guptibacillus > Guptibacillus hwajinpoensis_D. Next base: position 170,855 of record NZ_JAIVKU010000007.1, on the reverse strand, counting down.
TTACTATATGAAAGGCATTGAGATGCTTCCATCGATTCGCCCTGCAAGAACCAGGATTGAATACGACGGTAAGCTTTTTGAAGGTGAAATTATGCTTTTCCTTGTTTCAAACTCAAACTCCATCGGCGGATTTGAGAAGCTGGCACCACATGCGTCGTTGAATGATGGACTATTCGATCTTATGATTCTAAAGAAGACGAACATCGCAGAATTCATTCGGATCGCAAGCAGTGCATTACGCGGTGATCATATCAATGATCCAAATGTGGTCTACAAAAAAGCAAGTCACATTAAAGTGGAATCAGTTGATAAAATGCAGCTCAACCTGGACGGAGAGTACGGTGGCCCGCTTCCAGCTGAGTTCACGAACTTATACCGTCACATTACGATGATTGTTCCAAAAGAAACGAGCGAGAAACATACAAATGAAGAAGAAGCCGCGCATAAGCGCGCCATTTCTGGTGAGTAGAAATGAAGGAGAGAAGTCAGAGACGATGAGCTCTGGCTTTTTCTGTTGTTCTTGGGGTTATGAGGATGGAAGTAGGTTGTGAATTCGGGGTGGCCAATATCATTCAATTTTGGCCAATAAACCACGCTATTGCGACCACTAGGCACACCGAATACGACCCGCGCTCTTTCATTTCGCGATCTTGCCACACTGTGGTACAATTTTTGTACATGAAATCGACCGGAAAAGGACGGAAACCTAATGAGTAATCAAGAAGTACCTGTAAAAAAGAATGACGTTGTCGAAGTAGAGTTCAGAGACATTTCCCATGATGGGGCAGGCGTTGCGAAAGTAGATGGATACACGCTTTTCGTTCCGTATGGTATTCCGGGCGAAACCGCGGACGTGAAAGTAATTAAAACAAAGAAAGGCTACGGCTTCGGTAAGCTGGTTGATGTAAAAGTTGAGAGCGAAGACCGCAATACCCCGCCATGCCCGATCTTCTATCAGTGTGGCGGCTGTCAAACACAGCACATGACGTACGATAGCCAGTTGAAATTCAAGCACAAGCAAGTTCAAGACGTAATGGAGCGCATCGCCAAGATCGATGTACCCGTTCACCCTGTGCTTGGCATGGAAGATCCATGGCGCTACCGCAACAAAGCGCAGGTTCCAGTAGGTGAGCAGAATGGAAAAATCGTTGCAGGCTTCTACCAGCAGCGCAGTCACCAGATTATCGACATGGACCAGTGCCTCATTCAAGAGCAGGAAAACGATGAAGTTCTACGCGTTGTGAAAGAGATTGCTGAAAAGTACGGCATCCGTGCGTACGACGAGCGCTCACATCGCGGAACGCTTAGACACGTTGTTGCAAAATACGGAAAGCGAACAGACGACATCATGGTTGTCATCGTAACCAAGAACAAAGACTTGCCGAATCGTAAGAACATTATAAAAGACATCACTGAGCAACTTCCGAAAGTGAAATCAATTGTTCAAAACGTGAATCCAAAGCGCACAAACGTGATCTTTGGTGACGAAACCCGCGTCCTATGGGGATCACCATACATTTACGATACGATCGGCGACATTAAATTCGCGATCTCAGCTCGCTCATTCTATCAAGTAAACCCCGATCAAACGAAGGTCCTTTATGATCAGGCGCTTGAATACGCTGGACTGACTGGGAATGAAACGGTCATCGATGCTTATTGTGGGATCGGTACGATTTCCCTGTTCCTTGCGAAAAAAGCGAAGCAAGTGTATGGCGTTGAAATCGTACCAGAAGCGATTGAAGATGCGAAGCGTAATGCTGAACTAAACGGCATCACAAACGCAGAGTTTGCCGTTGGTGAAGCAGAGAACGTCATCCCAGACTGGAAAGAGCAGGGCATCAAGCCTGACGTGATCGTCGTTGACCCACCACGTAAAGGGTGTGACGAAGCGCTCCTTCAAACAATTATTGATATGAAGCCTGAGAAAGTCGTTTATGTATCCTGTAACCCGGCAACGCTAGCTCGGGACCTGCGCATCCTAGAAGATGGTGGGTTTGAAACAAAGGAAGTTCAGCCGGTTGATATGTTTCCACATACGACGCACGTCGAGTGCGTAGCCGTACTAGAGCTATAATAAACTTCACAAAATCCCACCTTAACTTCAAAGTTAAGGTGGGATTTTAATTAGTTGCAATAAAGTATTCGGTTTATAGGAGGATACGTCTCTATAATTGTTATGCCTGTTGAAATCATATTTTGTGAAATCGAATAGAGTGCAATTAAATTGAACGGAATATAGAGGTATGATATGGTTTAGGCGTGAAGCACTATCGTATTCTAGAAGGAGTGAGGTTTACGTGACTATTACGTTTACGGACGCTGCAATTGAACATTTAAATACAGAGGATCACGTAGCTTTTCAGCTGAATCCTAGTTTAGGTGGATGTAGTATTGGTGCGGATTGGATCACATTTAAAGCTTTGTCTTCCAAAGAAGCACAGGCAGGCGAGAAGTTGGTAGAGACTAATTATAAGCCTGTGGTTTTAGGAGTTAAGCACGAATCCTTTTTTAAAGAAGATATGATCATTGATTACTCTAGTAAAAGAAATGCATATATGTTAAAAAGCAAAAGTGAAATTCTCAGTTCTCATTTGCCATTAGAAAAGTAATTAAATTTAAGTGTGTAAACGTAAGAATTGAAAGAATCATATTCGTAAAAAAAAGCACCATCTCAAACGCTTAGAAGCGTATGAGATGGTGCTTTTTTGATTTATTAAGCGTTAGACGCCATCTTATTCTTGCTTGCTTTAAGATCAAAACGATCCGCATTCATAATCTTCACCCATGCCGACACAAAGTCGCGCACGAATTTCTCTTTATTGTCTTCTTGTGCATAGACTTCTGCATAAGCACGAAGGATGGAGTTTGAACCGAAGACAAGGTCAACGCGTGAAGCGGTGCGTACGAGTTCGCCTGTTTTGCGGTCACGGCCTTCGTATTCATTAAAGCCAGCTGGCTTCCATTCAATGCCCATGTCGAGTAGGTTCACAAAGAAGTCGTTCGTTAGTGTACCAACGCGTTCAGTGAACACGCCATGCTTCGTACCCTTGTGGTTTGTTCCGAGTACGCGCATACCGCCAATGAGCACAGTCATTTCGGGAGCAGTCAGACCAAGAAGTTGGGATTTGTCGACGAGTAGCTCTTCTGGACTTAACGTGTATTCCTTCTTCTGATAGTTACGGAAGCCGTCAGCCATTGGCTCTAATACGTCAAAGCTTTCAGCATCTGTTTGTTCTTCCGTTGCATCCCCTCGTCCTGGTGCGAATGGAACAGTGATGTCAACACCAGCATCTTTAGCCGCTTTCTCTACAGCTGCACTACCTCCAAGAACAATCAAATCAGCAAGGCTAACTTTTTTATCAAGTTTACTTTGGATTTTCTCATATACGGATAGTACTTTTGATAATTGTTCTGGCTCGTTTACATCCCAGTTCTTTTGTGGCTCTAAGCGGATACGCGCACCATTAGCACCACCGCGATAATCAGAGCCGCGATACGTACTTGCAGAAGCCCAAGCTGTTGTCACAAGCTCGCTGACGCTTAATCCGGAGTCGAGGATATTAGCTTTCAGGTTTTCAACCTCAGCAGCAGTCAATTCATAGTCAACATTCGGGATTGGATCTTGCCAGATCAAATCTTCCTGTGGTACTTCAGGGCCAAGGTATCTTTCTTTTGGTCCCATGTCACGGTGAAGTAACTTGAACCACGCCCGTGCAAAAGTGTCAGCGAAATATTCGATATCCTCATGGAAGCGACGTGAAATTTTTTCATAGATTTCATCTTCACGAAGCGCCATATCTGCTGTTGTCATCATTGTATTCACTTTGATGGAAGGATCTTCAGCATCTGGTGCAAGGTGCTCTGGTTTAGGATTCACAGGCTTCCATTGGTGTGCACCTGCAGGGCTTTTTGTTAATTCCCACTCATATCCGAATAGTAAGTCATAGTAGCCGTTATCCCATTTTGTTGGATTAGCAGTCCATGCGCCGTCTACACCACTTGTAATCGTGTCACGACCTTTTCCGCTTCCGTAAGAGTTCTTCCAACCAAAGCCTTGCTCTTCAATATCAGCAGCTTCCGGGGCGGCTCCAACGTGAGCTTCAGCGTCTCCTGCTCCGTGCCCCTTACCAAACGTGTGACCACCAGCAATCAAGGCAACTGTTTCTTCATCATTCATTCCCATACGCGCAAATGTTTCACGAATGTCACGTGCACTTCCTAGTGGGTCTGGTTCGCCATTTGGTCCTTCAGGATTAACATAAATAAGACCCATTTGAACGGCAGCTAGCGGGCTTTCAAGCTCGCGGTCGCCTGAATAACGGTTGTCACCTAGCCACTCTTTCTCGGTACCCCAATAAATATCTTCTTCTGGATGCCACACGTCTTCGCGTCCTCCGGCAAAACCAAATGTGTTCAAGCCCATTGATTCAAGGGCAACGTTACCCGTGATGACGAGGAGGTCAGCCCAAGAAATCTTATTTCCATACTTTTGCTTAATTGGCCAAAGAAGACGACGTGCTTTATCAAGGCTCGCGTTATCAGGCCAGCTGTTCAGTGGTGCAAAACGCTGTGAACCAGTAGCGCCGCCGCCACGTCCGTCACCAGTACGATATGTACCTGCTGCGTGCCATGACATACGGATGAAGAGAGGTCCATAATGTCCGTAATCAGCTGGCCACCAGTCCTGGCTGTCGGTCATTAAGTCACGAAGATCCTGCTTCAGTGCGTAATAGTCCAGCTTTTTGAATTCTTCAGCATAGTCAAAGTCTTCACCCATAGGATTGCTTTTGCGATCATGCTGTTGAAGGAGGTGTAAGTTTAACTGGTTTGGCCACCAGTCTTTATTCGTTGTTCCGACTTTTGTCGTTGTAATCGCGCTATCTTCCTTCGTTTGGCCATGAGAGACAGGACATTTCCCAGCTTGGCTGTTGTGCATTTCGTTATTATCCATATTTCAATCTCCTTTCGAATGTAAGAAAATTAATTGTAACTCCTATTAGATTATAATTATAATAAATTAATAATCATTTTGGAAGAGTTGTGAACTAATTTTCACAAAATATTTTCAAAACGACGACGGATAAAGCGGTTACAATTAATGAAAAAGAAGACTAGTAAATGATGTAACTAGAAGGTGGAAGAAGATGTGCAAATGTTTAATTCTATTTATCCCCTTAACTATATACTTTCGATCTATTTTCGAGTTTACCTCTTTCAAAAAAAAGTTAAGAGCATATCGTTAAATAGAAAAGGAGAGGAAGTAAACCTCCTCTCCTTTAAAACCTATTTTGTAATAAGCTGATCCTTCAAAAGAAACTTTTCAACCACTTTTGCTACACCGTCATTCTCGTTCGTATCCGCGATATAATCAGAAATCTTTTTGATATCATCTGGCGCATTTCCCATCGCAACGCCAAGGCCGGCATATTCAATCATTTCTTGATCGTTGTAGCTATCTCCAACTGCGATCACTTCTTCACGTTTAATGCCGAGTTCATGAATCAGTTTCTCGATGCTTGTCCCTTTTGTAATCCCTTTATGAGTGAATTCGAGAAAGTAAGGCTTGGAGCGCATTACACTAAATTCTTCTCCTAACTCCTCTTGAAGTTTGGTTTCCACTTTCTTAAGGTGTTCTGGTTCTCCAACCATCAGAACTTTAACTACTGGTTCCTTCACACGATCGATAAACGAATCAACGACAGTGATTGGTAGACCTGTCAGATCAGACTCAATCGTTGTGTAGGGATTTTCTTCTGTGGTAATAATTTCATCTCCTATGTACGTATGAATGTACACATTCTCTCTTAGACTAATTTCATGAAGTCTTTGCACAGCTTCGACAGACAGTGTCTGACTGAAGAAATCTTTTTCAGATTGACAGTTAATAATCTTTCCACCATTAAATGAAAGAATATAACTCTCGTAGTCTGCGAGACGCAGCTCCTCGGCATAGGAGACCATTCCGAATGTTGGGCGGCCAGAGGCAAGCACAACTTTCTTTCCTTCTTGTTGTGCTTGCATGAGGGCTTCTTTATTTCGAGTAGAAATCATTTGTTCGGCATTGAGCAATGTATCGTCTAAATCTAATACAATCATTTTATAAGTCATAGGTGATTTTCCTCTCTTAGCTAGTTTCCCTACCATTTTACTAGAATTCAGGTGAAAAGGGGGGAGGGTTTATAAAATGGAAAAAAGTAATGGATTCGCTGTGCAGTTCATCGTTAAGTGAAAAGATTATTGTCTGAGTGGAAAACCTTTACAATGCAAATCAATTGATTAACTTTGGTTAGAGGAGTATCTTTGAACTCATCATCCAGCTTTAAAAGCAATGAATATTATTTTGAAATGTTTAAACAAATCAAAGGAGTATATAAATGGAAAACTATCAAGAACTTTTAAAAAAGCAAAAGTCATTTTTCCGTAATGGGAAAACAAAAGATGTGCAATTTCGAATCGATACGTTAACAAAATTGAAAGAGCTCATGACGTTTCATGAACAAGACATTATTGTCGCGCTTAAAGCAGATTTGAATAAACCTGAAGTCGAAACAAAGCGGGCAGAGATTGGTCTTGTTGTTGGTGAAATTAACTTTATGATTGAGCATTTATCTTCCTGGTCTACATCTAAAGAAGTGGAAACACCTTCTACTCATGCTGGCGCTACAAGCTTTATTGTTCCTGAACCATATGGATCAGCTCTTGTCATCGCACCGTGGAACTATCCGGTTCAACTAGCTGTTGCGCCTCTAGCAGGAGCTATTGCCGCTGGGAATAGTGCCGTCTTAAAACCTTCTGAGCTAACTCCTCATACCTCTCATCTTTTAGCTAAGATGATTAATGAGAATTTCCCTGAGGAATACTTACGTGTAGTTGAAGGCGAAGTAGAGACAAGTACAGCTCTTCTAAATGAAAACTTTGATTACATCTTCTTTACGGGTAGTACTGGCGTTGGAAAAATTGTGGCAGAGGCAGCAGCGAAGCATTTAACCCCTATGACGCTTGAGCTAGGTGGGAAAAGCCCGGCCATCGTGCACGAAGATGCTGATCTTGATGAAGCAGCAGCACGTATTGCACGTGGTAAATTTGCGAATGCAGGTCAAACGTGCGTCGCTCCAGATTATCTTCTTGTCCATCGAAACGTAAAAGATGAATTAATTAGAAAGATGAAAGAAGTAATCACCAACACTTACGGGGAGAATGTTTCAGAAAACCTGGATTTTCCACACGTGGTGAGTGAACGTCATTTTGATCGTTTGAATGATTTTTTAAGTAATGGCGAAGTCGTTGCGGGAGGTAACGCTGACAAATCACGTTTATTCATTGAACCAACCATTTTAGATCGTATTTCATGGGAAGATCCTGTGATGCAAGATGAGATCTTTGGACCTATTCTCCCTGTTCTTGTTTATGATGAAATTTCAGAAGCGATTGATGCAGTAGTAGAGCGCCCGAAACCACTGGCCCTTTATCTTTTCTCTGATAATCAAGACGTGCAAGAGAAAGTGTTAAATAACATTTCATTTGGTGGCGGAGCAATCAACGATACCATCAATCATATGACTTCTCACTACCTTCCATTTGGCGGTGTAGGGAATAGTGGCTTGGGAGCTTATCATGGGAAAGCGAGTTTTGATACGTTCTCACACTTCAAAAGCATTTTGAAACGCTCGAATAAAAAATAACAGCATATTCTCATGCTTTATGACGCTTCATAAAGGGTATATTACGAAAGTAGACAACATTGAAACTGAAGTTTCGTTTAATAGGTTAATATACTAGAAAGGGTGTATAAAGAATGAAAGTACTTATTGTTGGAGCAAACGGTCAAATTGGGAAGCATTTAACTTCCTTTATTAAAGAGCATAACGATCTAGAAGCGAAAGTCATGATTCGTAAAGAAGAACAGGCTTCTTACTTCAAAGAGTTAGGGGCAGAAACGGCTGTTGTTGATTTAGAAGAAGACGTTAATGCGATTGCGAAAGCGGCTGAAGGCGTGGATGCGATTGTCTTTACAGCAGGATCTGGTCCAAATACTGGTGCAGACAAAACGATGCTAGTTGATCTAGATGGAGCTGTTAAAACGATTGAAGCAGCGAAAGAAGCTGGTGTAAAACGATTTGTGATGATTAGTTCTTATGATACAACGCGAGAAGCAATTCAGTCTGCTTCCTCATCCTTTGCCCCTTATGTAGCAGCGAAGCATTATGCAGACGAGTGGTTGAGAGCAACGGATTTAGACTATACGATTATCCATCCAGGTGCTTTAACAAATGACCAGGGAATCGGCAAAATCAATGCGGCAACTAGAGTAGAAAGAAATGAAATTCCTCGTGAAGATGTTGCGAGTGTTATTGTAGCGACGTTAGAAAATGAGGAAACGATTGGTAAGGAGTTTCAGGTTGTCACAGGAACAACACCAATTAAAGAAGGAATCAAATCACTCTAAGTGATAACTGATTTCCAAAGAAAATAGATTGAATCAAGCAAAGCCCCTTGTCCACGCAAGGGGCTTTGTTTTGCTATTTTTATTACAAAAAATGTTTCACATCAACATTCTCCAGCCCCTCATTCACCTCATCTAAATCATAAAAAAATTGGCTAGAGTTTAGTTTGCTGATGGAATAAACGTATCAGAAATATGAGTCGTCACCGGACCATAAACCTCTTGTTTGTTTTCAGGGTATGTAATGATAAACCGATTGAAAACATTATCGCCATAAAAGAATTTCTCATAAATAATCATCCCATTTTCTACGTAGGATAAGACGAACCAATGATCAGCCAATCGGTCATAAGCGATAGGAACCTCAATATTAGTAATCGCTTGTTGATAAATCGATTCAATTGATTCGTCCATACTGTTGTGCGATCCGGAAACGGTGATCTCTAGCTCGTCATTAGAAAAATTCAATCCATCACCATTCGTTGGAGGGGATCCTACGGTTAAGACAGATGGATATTGGATAGAAAAGCCGAATCTTTCATTCGTGTAGGTATCATAGGTCCAATCTTCTTCAACTTTCACAGGTTCTTCTTTTGGTTTAATAGGTTTTTCTACAAGCGCCTTTGTAGTTGGAGAAACCTTATTTAGCTCATCTAAAGCGTCATTCATTCTTTCTGTTAGGTTCGCTAATTCATTTTCATAATATAAAAGGGCTTCATCTGATTCTACTTTAGTCTGTAATAACTGAAGCTGATTGAGGGCTCTAGTATATTCTTTGGAAGAAATGAGTTGATTGATTGTTTCGATTTCTTCCTCTGTATCTGCCAGTTCTTCCCGCTCATCAAGAATCGTCTTCTTCCAATTTTGAGCTTCTGATGTTATCGTTTTTAAACCTTTATCTAGATTTGTAACGACCTCAAATGCATCTAATGCAGCTATGTAATCTTGTTGCTCATAATAGTTAATGGCATCTTCCATTTGACTTGCTTGTTCGAAATAAGCAAGTGCTTCTTTATCATTTGCTTGTTCCGAGGAAGCGACCTCAAAATAAATCGCTGCTTGGTGATAATCTTGCTCTCCTAAGCTTTCAATCCCTTTGTCCATTGCATTCTGATAGTCGTTGTTTGCACAGGAGGTGAGTAGGGTGAAGCAAAGAACGCTAGATAAATAGAGGAAACGATTTCTCATAAAAGACTCCTTTATATAGTAGTAATAACTGTATTCTATCAAAAATACAGTTAAAAAAAGGATCTTTTCCAAATATTTCTTCGTAAATAAAAAACAACCACCAGGGAGTCTCCCCGATGGTTTTGATAAATTATTAGCAATCTTTACCGTTAACAAAAGCGGCGCCAACGATGATAAGAAGAATGAACAATACAACGATTAGCGCAAAGCCATTCCCGTAACGAGCACCACCAACCTGGTTTCCGCAACCGCCGTATCCAGCGCCACCGACCTGGTTTCCACATCCGTAACCATAACTCATGAAATCATCTCCTTCCATAGTTTCTTCTTTAGTGTATGAAGGAGAACGAGATGGTGCTTAGGTGTTGGACTAGTTAGAAAAAAGATAGGTGAACCGCTTGAAACATCTCGAGCTTAAAGGAAAACCCAGTTTGAGAATAGCAGGGCTTTTCTAGCACTATTTAAATGAAGCGTATCCTTCATCAGCCATGACGACACTGCCGTTAATCGCTTTCGGAAACGTTATCGAAATATGGTTCGCCAGATGTTTTGTTTACTACAAATAATACAGATGCGATAAAAAATGCGGTAATTCGGGGGATAGCGGTTACCCTTGGAATTGATTATTCGTTTGGTAACAGGCAATTAAGGGAGCGAGACATTGTCATGGTAGAGATCGAAGAAGGAGAACATGACCATGTGTACCTTGCCCTTGTCCGTCATCGCGAAGGAAAAGCGAATCGTATTGGAACAGAATTTGTTTCAAGTATAAAGAAGCATTTCTAAAAAAGACCGGTTCATTATTTGAACCAGCCTTTTTCTTTGAAGCGCGAGATCGCCTCGATTCGGTTTGTGACTTCTAATTTATCGAGAATGACTGAAATATAATTACGAACCGTACCTGGAGTGATATATAGTTCACTTGAGATATCTTTCGTATTTTTACCATCAGCCATCAGTTGAATCACCTGCTTTTCCCGTTCGGTTAGGGGGTTTTCGTTGCCAAAAGCAAGATCGACCAGCTCAGGAGCGAAAATTCGCTGCCCTTCCATAATTTTTCTAATGGAGCTAGCCAGTTCATCACTCGGGCTGTCTTTTAGAAGATAACCGCTAACGCCGGCTTTCCGTGCTCGCTCAAAATAACCAGCGCGAGCAAAGGTGGTAAGAATAATGATTTTGCAAGATTCATTACTTAATTCTTCAGCAGCATCCAGCCCACTTTTAAGCGGCATTTCGATATCCATAATACAAATATCAGGCTTCAATTCTTTCACTAATGAGATCGCTTCTTCACCATTTGTTGCCTGACCGACAACTTCCATTCCTTCTTCTAGATCGAGTAGAGAGCCAAGTGCTCCAAGGAGCATACGTTGATCTTCCGCAAGTACGATGCGTATCACACCGATCCCTCCTGTTCTTTTTGTTGAATCACATTTGGTACTCGAATGTTTAAAGTAGTGCCATTGGATGATTCAATTTCAAGCGAGCCGTTTACAAATTCAAGTCGTTCCCTCATTCCCTGTAGCCCATGACCTTTGAACGCTGTCGTACCGCTTTGAATGCCGTCACCGTTGTCTTCTACTTTAATGAGCACATCGGTTGGGGATTGTTCAATAAGAATTCTGCACCTTGTAGCGTTACTGTGTTTTACGATATTTGTCACGGCTTCTTTCAGGCACATGCTTAAGACATTTTCAACGAGTAATGGGGTGTTTTCGAGCTGATGGCTTCCTTCTAGTTGAAACTCCATTTCAGCTGCTTGCAAAATTTGTTGCACACGTAACAATTCATCTTCTAGTCTGGCTCCACGCATATTTGAAACCATTTCGCGAACTTCCTTTAACGCGGTTCTAGCTGTTTGTCTAATATCATGAATCTCATTAATGGCTGCGTCAGGTTTTACTGGGATGAGTTTTCTAGCTAAATCACTTTTTAATCCGATCATGGATAATTTTTGGCCCAGTGTATCGTGTAAATCTCGGGCAATCCGTTCTCTTTCTTCAATGACCATTAACTGTGAAATTTTCTCGTTAGCGCTTTGTAATTGTTGTTCGAGTCGGTGCTGTTTATTACGATAGCGAATCGTAAAGGGGAGAAGAGCCACACCCAGTACACAGATGAAAATAAATGGTAGTTGGGGAAGCAAAGAATCATCATGAGTGAAGAAGATAATGACTGTTGCTGCTATCGTTGTTGTTAAATGAACAACATAGAGTGAGAGAAACCCTGCTTTGTTTTCGATACTCCCAATGAAAAAGGCTAAAAATAGAGCGAAGTATACGTACCCAAATAAGATTGTCATCACAATACTAATCGCCATTTCAATGCTGACCCATAAATAGACTAATTTGCTATTTGATATGAATGACAAACGATAGGATAAGAAAAATAATAAGATGACAAAGATGCCGATTGTGATTTCAATAACTGATGATGATCGGAATATAAAAAAGAATGGAAGTAGACAAAAAATAATCCAAACGTAAGAACTGATCCCGGTGTTCTTAGGAATGATATGATACCAGCTTTGCATAGGGATCTCCTTTCGACGATGCGCTATGGTTACAGGATATACCATCTGTATGCGCCTGTCACTTTTAGTACAATTTCTTTATAGATATTGAAAAACCCATCCAAGCTGAATGGGTTTAAATCGTGTTATTTTTCCTGGAAGCTTGGTCTTTTCGTAGTCATCATCGCAAGCTTTGCAGGATTTTTAAGAAGAGGTTTTACTTCTTTAAACGTAACAAACGTTTTGTTTTTTGTATCATAAAGGCGGAATCGAATCGATTCAAGACTTGATAATAACGTAATTGTTGTTGCCTTATGCAATGGTGGTGTTGATTCATGCGCCTTTTCCAAATGATAGTTAGGCACTCTTGGACTTAGATGGTGCACATGGTGATAACCGATACTTCCAGATACCCACTGAAGGAGTTTAGGAAGCTTATAGTAAGAGCTGCCATCAACTGCTGCTTTTACAAAGTCCCACTCAGTTTCATCTTCATAATAAGAGTCCTCAAATTGGTGCTGGACATAGAACAACCAGATTCCAAGTGACCCTGCAACATAAAGAATTGGAAGTTGAATGATAAGAAACGCTTCCCAGCCAATCGCAAGAATTAATAGAGAATAAATCGCTACGACTGATGCGTTGGTAATGTATGTGCTCATGCGCTCTTTACGTTTCGCGTCTTTACGATTAAAACGGTTAGCGATAAGGAAAAGATAGATCGGACCAAGACCAAACATGACGATCGGGTTACGGTAGAGTCGATAAGCAAGTCTACCCCAGAAAGAGGCAGAAGCATATTCTTCAACGGTCATCACCCAGATATCGCCTGTTCCGCGCTTATCTAAGTTTCCACTCGTTGCGTGATGAATGTTATGCTCACGTTTCCATTTTTCAAACGGGAAGAGTGTGATGATTCCAGAGATCGTACCCACGATCCGGTTTGCTTTTTGACTCTTGAAGAAAGAGCCGTGTGTACAATCGTGAAAGATAATAAAGATTCGAACGACAAATCCTCCTGCGATCATCGCAAGTGGAACGGCTAACCAGGCAGAGATGCTTAGGCTCTGATAAGCCAGAAACCATAGCAATAAGAATGGAAGAAGGGTGTTCAAGAGCTGTCGTACCCCTACGACCGTGTCGGGCTTTGCGAAAGTTGATACACTTTTTTTCAATTCTTTTTGTTTTTGTTTTTGTTCATTCATATGGTTACCCCTTTGTTAGGCATAGTTGAAATAACGTTAAGCCTAATGATAGAGGATAGAGTGTCATGGTGTAAGACACAAACGTCAGGACATCACCATGATAAATGTCATGGGTTTGTTGGAGATTTAAGGAAAACGAACGCGTCTTTTTAAAAACCTGTGTGAACTTGGTGCTTTGCGCTTCTTTCTTTTTCTATGTAGTGATGTGCTTTTATCGCAATGACGAGAAGGACTCCGCCGAAGCCATAACCTGCGAGAACGTCAGTTGCATAATGTTCCTCGGTAGCAATACGACTGATTCCAATGATTACAAGGAATAAGGTGACAGTGATGAGGCTGATGACTTTTAATAATGTATGGGAAGAGTGACGATAAATCAAATAAACAATGATGCCATACATGATAAAACCAACCATTACGTGCCCACTTGGGAAGCTATATCCTTCTTCAAGCCCATTCACTGCTGGCCGCTCTCTTTGTGTCCAACTCTTTATAAGCTTGTTCAAGACGTTGCCACCCATTACAAACACAACCATCGTTATCATACCTGCATAATCTTTTTTGAATAACCATAAGAAAAAGAGTGTCATAAGAGAAATGACAATAATAGCCGGTTTAGACGCCAAAAATGATACTTGTTCAAATACGGACAGCCATTCAGTTGAAAGTGTGCTTGTAATGTATTCATAAAAGGTGAGGTCGATTGAGAATGATTTGCCTTGTAAGATTCCTACGATTAAAAATACGATAATGCATAGGCTTAAGAAGAACAGTGTTGAGAGCAGAGTGGTTTGGATTCTATTTCTAAGTATTGGTTTCACCTCCCATTTCCAAAAAATTCTTCCTAATTATAAACATTTTATTTTGAAAAGAATAGATGAATCACAAAAAGTCCTGGGGAACCTCTATAGAGAGGTTCCCCAGGACTTAAGAAAAACTATTCTAAATTCGCATGTTTCCCAAACATCTTATTCGTATCTAATCCCTTCTTCTCCATAAAGCGTAAGATAATCGCGTCATAGAAAAGTAAAAGAGTCTGTTCAAATAAGGAGCCCATTGGCTGAATCGTTTCGTGATCACCGGACTGGTCCTTTGGTGAACCTGGTAGTGTTACGATGATGTCTGCTAGCTCGCCAATTGTGGAGTCGGGATTAATTGTAACAGCGGCTATTTTTCCGCCGATATTGGCGGCTTTATTCGCAATGGAAACGAGCTGTTTTGTTTCACCGGAACCTGATCCGATGATGATTAGATCACCTTCTTCAAAGTTCGGTGTGACCGTTTCGCCAACAACGTAAGCATCAATTCCCATATGCATCATACGCATGGCAAAAGACTTTGCCATAAAACCAGATCGGCCACCGCCAGCAACGAAAACCTTGTTCGCTTTGAGAATTTCGTTCGCGAGCTGTTCCGCTTCTTCGTCAGCAATGAGATCTACTGAACGATTTAGCTCATCAATGATTTCAGCTAAATAGTGAGTAGTCTGCATGATGCATTATCCTTTAATAAGCTCTTGCATTTTTGATGCAACGGCTTTTTTATCGTCTTCACCAGTAATACCGCCACCTACGATGACAAGGTCTGGTTGTACTTTTACAACTTCTTCAAGAGAATCAAGCTTAATGCCACCAGCGATAGCGGTTTTGGCATTCTTTACGACGCCTTTTATTGTTTCAAGGTCTTCGAAAGAGTTCTGGCCTTTTGCTTGAAGATCGTATCCAGTGTGAACACAAATATAGTCAACGCCTAGCGCGTCTACTTCTTTCGCACGACTTGCAAGATCTTTCACTGCCATCATATCAACAAGGATTTCCTTACCTTGTTTCTTCGCTTCTTCAACAGCACCTTTGATTGATTCATCTTCAGCAGCACCAAGAATGGTGATGATATCTGCGTTAGATTCAGATGCTTTCATAACTTCATAACCTGCAGCATCCATAATTTTAAGGTCTGCAAGAACTTCAAGGTTAGGGAATGCTGCTTTCATATCTTTGACAGCACGAAGACCTTCATTGATGACGATCGGCGTACCGATTTCAACGATATCAATATGCTCCTGAACTTCTTTTACTAGTTCAATACCTTCTTCTGTGTTTACCAAATCTAATGCTAGCTGTAATTTCATAATATGTTCACTCCCAATCCAAATTTTTTCTTTCTCTCTTATCCGACACCAATATAATCAATCTGTTGGTGTAGTAGCAAGTATACTTCTTACTATCTATTTACGTAAGTACGCACATTAAACTTACATAGTGTCAAAAAGTATACTATGCGTTATACTGGGCTTATACGGAGGTGATTTCGTGTCACGCACCCAGGATAAAACATTTTACTGTGAAAAAGAATTAACGCTTGCGGTTATCGGAGGCAAGTGGAAAATGCTGATTTTATGGCATTTAGGCAAACAGGGTACGAAACGGTTTGGTGAATTAAAGTCCCTTATGCCGGGAATTACACAGCGTATGCTAGTAAACCAGCTAAGAGAATTAGAAGATGACCAAATTGTTCATCGAGAAGTGTACCCCGTTGTTCCTCCGAAGGTAGAGTATTCCCTTACCGAGCAAGGTGAAACATTAATGCCCATACTCGACTCCATGTATGAGTGGGGGAAGAATTACAATCAGAATGTTCTTGGCAAACCGATTGAAACGAAAGAATCGGTCTAACTTAAATGAAAAGCCGTCGCCTGCTATCAGATCTGATAGCAGGCGACGGCTTTTTTGCTTGTTTTAATAGTTAACTAATAGTGAAAGTTCTTCCTTAATTGTTTCCCATGCAAAAGAAGTCGTATCAGTTAGCACAAAGTGTTCTGCTGAAGGAAGCTCGATAAGTTTAACAAAATCGCCTTCACCTTCAGCTTCACGGTGATAGTAATCACTAATGCCGATCGGGACATTGATATCGAGTGCCCCGTGAACGAGAATTTGTTGAATCCCAAGGGGAAGAAGTTCAACAGGTGAAGCATTTTTGTAGCGCTCCGGGTATTCTTGAGGGGAACCGCCTAGTAGTTCTGCAGTAGGATTATTTGGCTCAAGAGAGAGGGCTTGATCTCTGTATTCGTGAACACCATGCATCATTTCAAGGTCGTTCACACCCGCAAGACTAATCACGCCGTGAATAGGAAGAGGGTTATCCGTAATGAATAATTCACTATTCTTATCTATACGGTGACGAGCAGCAATCCATGTAGCAAGATGGCCCCCAGCTGAATGGCCAATTGTCACTACTTTGTTTAGATCGAGTGGATAAGATTCTGCAAGTACCCTTATGTAGTCAGTTGCTTCAGCAGCATCAGTAAGCGTCCCGGGATACCCCCCACCTTCTTGTCCGGTGCGACGGTATTCAATGTTCCATGTGGCGAACCCGCTTGCTGTTAGATCTTCCGCTACCTCTCTCATTATTTCGAGTGTAAACGGCTTTCTCCAAAAGCCTCCATGAATCACGATTGCAACAGGAAACGGTCCATCTCCTTCTGGAAGACGTAGCTCACCAAATTGATTTTCGTTTTCGCCATAGAAAATTTTTTCCACGTTCGTAACCACCTCTCTGATCAATTCATTTCCACACTATTATCGCACATCCAGTAAAACTTTCATCAAATAGAAAACTGAAAAAACCAATCGTTAAACGATTGGCTTGACTGCATATAATGAATAATGAGGCCTAATCACCAAGCTTAATTCCTTTTGCGATGCTGTAAAAATTGTTTACGAGTATGAAAGATCCAGTATTTCCACCCCCTGATCCTGATACCGTGTTACTAACGGAAATTGGAGAGATCGTGTGAGCACATTGAACGACTGTACCGCTATTGTTTGTAATCACGACCGGACCTCGAATAAAACAACCCATTTGTTTTCCCTCCTCAATAGCCAACTACTCCTAACAGTATATGGACAACTAGATTTTTCTGTTTGGACATGTCGGAAAAAGAATGTCCAAATTGTATACCAGGAAAAAAGGAGTCAGCTTTCTGACTCCCACGTAAATGATTAGCTGATAAAAATCGCTTGTGAGAAAGTGATAACCCCGGTAATGAGCAAGAATACGAAGCTGTATTTCAAAGTGAAGCGGAATAAATCGCCTTCACGTCCAACAAGACCAACGGCTCCAGTTGCGACAGCAATTGACTGGGGAGAAAGCATTTTTGCCATTACGCCCCCTGCGGTATTCGCAGCAACGAGTACCATCGGAAGCACAGCAATTTGTTGAGCAGTAATTTGTTGCAAGTTCCCGAAAAGGGCATTGTTAGACGTAACAGAACCTGTTAAGAAAACGCCAATCCATCCAAGGAGTGGAGATAGGAAGGGAAAGATGCCTCCGGTTGCAGCAAGGGCAAGTCCTAAGGTAGAGCTCATGCCACTGTAATTTGCGATAAAGGCAAATCCTAATACCATCATAATTGTAAGAACTGGTTTTTGAAGTTCCTTTACTGTTTCTATAAATGCTTCTAGAGCTGTTTTAGGACTCATTCTAAGAATGAAAATAGATAGAATCCCAGCGATAAAGATGGCTGTGCCAGTCGCAGAGAGAAGGTCAAGCTTTAACATGGCTCCATAAGGTGTTGGTTCACTTACAATTGGTGCTGTTTTAATAACGAGATTATGGAGTCCAGGTACAGGAATTTGAAGGGTCGTTGCTTCAAGTAATCCACCTTCTACAAATAAATTCTTGAAAGGCTTTAGACTCCAAATTGTGACCATTGCGGTTAAAGCAATGAACGGCGACCATGCTTTTAAAATTCGCCCTGCTGTTAGCTGAGCTTCTGGATCAAGAGAAACAGCAAGCTGTGCTTCAGCTGGATCAATCGTATGGTTTTGCTGCACGTTTGGATGCCACATTTTCACGAATACAGCTACGGCTACTAAACTAACGATAGAAGATGTAATGTTAGGGAGCTCAGGTCCAATAAATGTGACTGTCGCCCATTGAGTAATGGCATAGGTGCTACCGGCAACGAGAGCTGCTGGCCATACTTCTTTCAAGCCTTTCATACCATCCATAATCACGACGAGTAGGAATGGAATTGTGAAAGAGATAAATGGAAGAGATGTGCCAAGAAATTGACCAATTTCCATTGGAGGGAGCCCACTTACTTGTCCGGCTACAATAACGGGAATCCCCATTGCACCAAATGCGCCGCTAGCCGTATTGGCGATTAAGCACAGTCCAGCTGCTTTAAGTGGCTCGAAACCAAGACCTACAAGAAGAGCGGCTGTAATGGCAATCGGTGCTCCGAAACCAGCTGCGCCTTCAAGAAACGCATTGAATGAAAAGGCGACGAGCAACATTTGAATTCGTTTATCATCGGTTATGGATACAATTGAACTTCTGATAATATCGAATTGCCCACTTTTGACAGAGAGTTTATAAAGGTAGACAGCTCCAATAACGATATAAGAGATCGGCCATAAGCCGAAGGCAAATCCGTAACCAGTTGTCGCTGCGGCCATTGTGATTGGCATATCATAGAAGAGGACCGCAATCACGATCGCAAGCATCACTGTAACCGTAGCAGCAATATGTCCCTTCATTCGAAAAGCAGTAAGTGCAAGAAAGAAAAAAATAATGGGAATAAGAGCAATCAAAGCGGATAGCCAGATGTTATTAAATGGGTCATATACTTGTGTCCATGTTTCCATGGGGAATCACCTCTTAAGTGTTATAGTGGGGTATCAATTTACCGTCTCAAAACAGGGTTTCATTGCTTCTCTTAACGTCCTTGCAGAATGATGCAATTGCTTCATTTCGTTGTTTGTGAGGTCAAGCTCTACAATTTCTCGAATACCGTTTCTGTCGATAATGGCGGGGGCGCCAATGTAGATGTCATCAAGACCATATTCACCTTGCATCAATGTTGAAATCGTTAGGATAGAGCTTTCGTTTCTTAAAATCGCTTTGGTCAGACGAACAAGTCCCATGGCAATTCCGTAATAAGTTGCGCCTTTCCGATTAATGATGTGGTAAGCTGCGTCACGGACATTTGTGAAAATTTCGTTAAGTACTGGCAGTTCTTCTTCTGATAGCATTTGCGTTACTGGACGGCTACTAATGGTTGCGTGGCTCCAAACTGGAAGCTCCGTATCGCCATGTTCACCGAGGATATAGGCATGAACATTTCGAGAATCCACCTGGAAATGATCGCCGATTAAGTAACGAAGTCTTGCGGTATCGAGAATCGTACCAGAACCAATAACACGTTCCATCGGTAGACCAGAGAATTTCCAAGTCGCATAAGAGAGGATATCCACTGGGTTTGTTGCAATGATGAATAGTCCGTCAAACCCACTCTCCATAACGGCAGTGACAATTCCCCTGAAGATGTTTACATTCTTCTCAACAAGATCAAGTCTCGTTTCCCCAGGCTTCTGATTTGCGCCAGCTGTAATCACGACAATGTCAGCATCTCGACAGTCCTCATAATCCCCTGCCCAAATTCTCATAGCTGATCCAAATGGCATCCCGTGATTTAAATCTCTGGCTTCTCCTTCAGCCTTTTCTTTATTTAAGTCTATAAGTACCATTTCATTCACAACTTCTTGATTTAATAAGGCGAAAGCATAGCTTGTCCCAACAAAACCAGTTCCAATGACAGCAACTCTCGTTGTATATCGTTCGTTTTTCATATCAATTCCACCAATCTATTGTTTGTGATGTCTTTCACATACATACTATAACGTGAATGAAATGGCTCATATGTGACGGAAATCACATGAAAAGGTTTACATTTAAAATTCATTTTAAAAGGTGAAATAAATGCAATTGAATTAGAAAGGTATGTAAAAAAACGCTCAATTTTTGAGCGTTTTTTTTTTACCAGAAGAAGAATGGGGACCAGCTATAGGCGGCAATTGAAGCTAGGCCAACAGCAATAAGAGCGGCTCCAAAGAAGAAGTAGCTTCCAAAGCCGGGACCGTCATTACCGCCTTCCATTGGGCGAAGGTAGACATTGTCACGATCACAATGATCAATGTAACCATAGTGCGTTGTACCGTCATGACAACGTATCGCCACACATCTGCCAATGTTGTTGTTAAACTCGTTGTGATAAGACATGTGATTCCTCATTTCTAATTTAGTGTAAGAGTTATAGAACTCTCCGAACTCTCTGTACACTATTAATCTATGAACCAAAAGTAGAAGAGGTTTGGACAGGAATGGAATTGTAATAAACTCTTTAATATAAAAAACAAAGTAGCTATGATAAAGATAAAATATTGGAGGTGGCGGATGAACGCGATTAAACCAATAGGGTCTTTTTATGCGGTGAATGAAGAAGGGTATTTGGTAAACGATACGTCACGGGAGAAGGTGGGTAACTATCGAAATGCAATCAATCGTGCAGTTGAGATCTTAACGCTAAAAGTGCCTTTACAAAGCATTTATTTACGAGGTTCAGTCCCAAAGGGTAAGGGAATTGAGGGTATATCTGATCTCGACCTCATTGTTTTAACGGAGCATGAAAATGAGCAAATAGCTGAGTTCCTCAATCAAATCATTACCGATGAATTTCCGTTGGTGAATGGTTGTGAGGTCAGTTTCTTTTCACAACAAGAGCTAGAACAAGTAACGTGCTTTTCAATCATTCCATTTATGATAAAAACGTCTAGTCTACTTGTGTATGGAAACGATGTGGCAAAAGCTATTCCAAATTATAAACCAGACCGCGCTCTTGCAAATGATCATCTAATTCAGCTAGAAAATCACATTAATCAAGCAAAAAGGGAGCTAGTTGGAAATGAAGATGTTGAAGATATAGCTGATTGCTGCGGATGGATTATGAAGATCATTGTCCGGAGCGGTCTCGCGCTTGTAATGGAGAAAGATCCAAAGTATACAAGAGATCTCTATCCAGCTTATACGTTGTTTAGCAACTTCTTTCCTCATAAAGAGTCATGTATGAAGCAGGCATTAATTTATGCAGTATACCCAATAAAATCGAGAGAAGAGATTACTCAATTTTTGGATCAGTTCGGAGGGTGGCTGATTCAAGAAGCGAATGATTGGCTCAATGAGTATAATCCTGATAGAGTTCGCCATCTTTCGATTGAGTAGTAAAAAAAGGAGGGAGATCATGAAATTGATCTCCCTCCTTTTTATTTTTCATAAATAGGTGATTAGCGCAATTCCACAAAGAAACAAAACGCTAAGAATCACTTTTCCAAAAAGAGGGAGTTGTTCTTTTCCCTTCTCATTAATTCGTTCTTCCTCTTCCTCAAGAGTCGTTTTGTTTTTCGAATGGCAGCAGCCCATATCATCACACCTTTTTGGTTTCATTCACGATCCGCCAAAGGGGATTCTCTGTTTAACTTAACCCTTTAAGCGACACTATCCTTATCCCACCCGGAAATATCGATTTCGAGTGGAATGTTAGCAGCGCGTTGCTTACGAGCAGAGTAGAAGAAAGCTACAATAACGCCGATCGTAATGATGGTAGCACCAATGTAAGCGACGTTCATCGGTAAGCGAAAGCCGATTGGGGCATTTAGAATATAAGTGGTCGTTGCCATTGTGATGAAAATCGCTGGAATCATGGCAATCCAGTAATTTTTCTTTGCAATAAACAAGTACATCGCGCCAACCCATAAGGCAATCATCGCAGTAGATTGGTTGGCCCATGAGAAGTATCTCCATAGAAGGGTGAAATCAATCTTTGTAAGCCCAAATGCAACAACGAAAAGCGGTAGTGCGATCCAGAGACGATTTGTTACTTTACGCTGTGAGTAATTAAAGTAGTCTGCAATAATCATACGAGCACTTCTGAAGGCCGTATCGCCAGACGTGATTGGAAGGACAATGACACCAAGAATGGCAAGCGTTCCACCGATCGCACCAAGCATGAGCGTAGAAGCTTCACTTACAATCGCAGCCGGCCCACCATTTGCGAGCAGTTCATTTAGCCCAACTGGTCCATTAAATAGGCTCATAGCAGCAGCAGCCCAAATCATCGCAATGACACCTTCTGCAATCATCATTCCGTAGAAGATGTTACGACCTTGTTTCTCATTTTGCGTTGTACGTGAAATAATCGGCGTTTGCGTCGCGTGAAAACCAGAAAGTGCTCCACAAGAGATCGTTAAGAATAACAATGGAAATACCGGTGCATTGTCAGGGTGAAAGTTACTTAGTGTGATTTCAGGAATCGGTGCGCCGGTAAACACAAGCCCAGCACCAACGCCAAGTGCACTAATAAGAAGAAGTGCACCAAAAATCGGATAAAAGCGTCCGATGATTTTATCAATCGGTAATAGTGTAGCTAGGATATAGTAAACAAAAATCGCTCCTAGAATAAGGCCCATTGTTGCCCAACCGTTCATTAAGTTATTCAATAGCCCAGCTGGTGCTGTTACAAACACTGTTCCTGTTAGAAGGAGAAGTAGCACAGCGAATGCATTCACAACGTGCTTCATCACTTTTCCAAGAAATTTTCCTGCAAGTTCAGGTAAGTGAGCGCCCCTGTTACGAATGGAGATCATTCCTGTAAGATAATCGTGAACAGCTCCTGCGAAAATACAACCAAATACGATCCAGAGAAAAGCCACTGGCCCGTAGAGTGCACCCAGGATCGGGCCGAAGATTGGACCAACGCCTGCAATGTTCAATAATTGAATCAAGGAGTTCTTCTTCGTGTTCATTGGAAGATAATCGACGCCATCCTGATGGGTATAGGCCGGGGTTTGACGAGCTTCCTTAATGCCGAAAACCTTTTCTACAAATTTACCATAAGTAAAATAACCAATAATTAGAAGTGCAATTCCTGCTAGAAATGTATACATGAAATCATCCCTTTCCGTACAAATGTATGCGTTTACATAAATTATAAGAGATGAGAGGGAGGAATGGACTCATTCCGCTCTAACATGTCTGAAAGTTGGATTGAGATGTCAGTATGAAAGACTGAAATGCACTCGGAATTACAATTCAAGTTCCGTACGTAGCGCTTTTACATAATTACGACTGACCGAAAGTTTCTCCTCATATCCTTCTAATTCAAGCTGATAAGCACCATTAAACCAGGGGGTCAGGCGCGTCACGTAGTGAAGATTAACAAGATATCCTTTATGAATTCTAAAAAATGAGAAGGAGGATAGTCGGCTTTCAAGTTCTTTTAACGCCATCTTCACTTCGTATTCGCCATTTTTTACAACGATTCGTGAGACTTTTTCATCGCGAAAAATAAAGAGGATATCATTGGGATCGAGGTAATGAATCTCACCTTCTAGTTCAACTGAGAGCTTGCCTTTCTTTGAAGGAGGCTCTTCTTTAGTAGTAGATATTTGCATCAACTTTTCTAAACGTTGTACGGTTTGATGAAGTTGTTCTTCATCATAAGGTTTCAGAAGATAGTCAACCGCTTCATATCGAAAAGCTTCTGCAGCAAATTCAGGATAAGCAGTCGCAAAAACGATGTGCGGTGGTTTTTTTAGTTCTAATAAGGCTTTTGCTGCTTCCATCCCATTCATTTTGGGCATCTCCACATCAAGAAAAACAACATCTGGTTGGAGTTGAAGTGCTTTGATCACTGCTGTTTCACCTGAATCAGCTTCACCAATGACATTTATTAACTTACTATATGAGAGTAAATGAACGAGTTCCTGGCGGCTGTAGCGTTCATCATCTACGATTAAACATTTGATTTCGTTCATCTATTCGTCCTCCATTAGTGGAATCACAAAGCAAATGGTTGTACCGTTAAAAGGTTCGCTATGAATGGAAAGGCTTGCTTCGTTTCCAAATAGCATTGTGAGGCGACGGTTAACGTTATAAAGGCCAAGGCCTGTACCAGTTTCAGAAGAGACATGTGCTTTGCCAAGCTCTGATAAACGGTCAGGGGAAATCCCTTCCCCGTTATCAGTCACACAAACAGTAACCCCATTTGAATGTTGAGCAATCGTAATTTCAACGAGACAATCATTTTCCTTATTTTTGATACCGTGTTTAATCGCATTCTCAACAATCGGCTGTAATGTAAGGGGAGGCAATTGAACGGATAATACACTTTCATCGATTGTATAGTTAACAGATAATCTGTCTACAAAACGAGCTTCTTCCACTTCAAGGTAGGCTTTTACATGCTTTAACTCCTGGTTAAGCGAGGTCATGTTCGCTGTTGTGCCAGATAAATTCTGTCTTAAAAAGTGTGAAAGGGAAACGAGTAATTTACGTGCTTTATCAGGTTCAATTCGAATTAACGAAATGATCGTATTAAGTGAATTAAAAAGAAAGTGCGGACTGATTTGTGCTTGTAATGCTTTGATCTCGGCTTCTTTTGCTAGTTGATAGGCTTTATCTGCTTCAGCTATTTCTAACTGATTACTAAGAAGGTTGCTGAGACCGAGAACGAGCTCAGTAATAATATGGGTGATCTCTTTTTCCGATCGAAAATAGAATTTGAGCGTGCCAATCGTTTTACCCCGCTGTTTAAGTGGAGCAATAATGGCTGCTCCGAGCGGACAATTTTTCTCGGCACAGTGAATGGTTTGATCATTTGCTATTACAATTTCGCCGTTATGAATCACGTCTTTCGTAATAGTCGTTTGAATCACGTGTCCTGATTGGTGATGGTCGTTAGCTAGGCCAACGTGACTTAAAATGTGGGTACGATCCGTTATAGCCACTGCGCTACCTTCAATTTCACGATGAAGAATCTGACAGACTTCATTAGCTGAAGCTTTGGAAAGTCCCTGTCTGAGATACCCAAGTGTTTGATCCGCGATACGAAGGGTTTTCTGAGCCTGAAGAGCACCAGCTTTTTCTTCCTCGTTTACAACATTTTTTATAATAAGAAGGAAGAGAGCACAGCCAATTCCGTTTGCGAGAATCATTGGAATTCCGATCACTTCTACAAGAGCCATGGCATTTTGGAACGGTTTAGAAAGAATCAAGATAATAAGCATTTGAACGGCTTCTGCACCTGCACCGATCATGAAGGCTGATCGAAGTTTTACATGGCGATTGCGTTTATGTAGAGAGCCAGCGATAAGTCCAGCAATAATGGAAGCAAGTCCACAAGCAAATGCTGTGAATCCCCCAAGCATATAACGATGGATCCCGGCGATAAGTCCAGCACCAAAGCCGACCCTCTTTCCACCAAGAAGTCCAGCAAGAACGACCCCGATTACTCTTGAATTCGCAATTGCTTCGTCAGAAGAAACTTCAAGCGGCCAGGAATTAAATTGGAGTGAATCTGTACTAAATGTTAATCCTGTATACGTTCCGATGATCCCAAAGAAACCAAAGAAGCCAATCGCAACATACTGCTGCTTACGAGCAAGCTGATCGCTGTATATCATATCTCGAAAGAAGCGAAAGCGGGTTAGCACAAATGCAATTGTAACGATAATGCCAAGTCGCTCTAGCATCGTAAGCAAGAGTTCGAACATGAGGAAAAGCTCCTTTCCGATTCTTTCCGGTGCCTGTCACCACCCGGTTTAAGTCAAATTCTGTCGAATAGTAAAGCGGTTACTTCTTATTATACGGGTTTTCATGAAGAGGTTAAATAGATGGAAGAGAGAAGATAAATGCCTCTCACATAAGATCAGTTTTTCATTTAACCTCTTATTTTACGTTTGAATATCAAATTTTCTTAACCTGTGCTGCAAGCTTTGTCTACTCAGACCTAATACTTGTGCTGTTCTCGAGATATTGTTTTTGTTTTCTTTAAGCACTTGTTGAATATAAACTTTTTCAGCTTTCTCCATTTGTTCCTTCAATGGGATGATTTGATTTGCATGATGAGTGGTTAGCGGTTCAGGATCAATCGTATGCCTTCCATTTTGTAATGACGATTTGTTTCGATATTGAATTGGCAAATGAGAATAGTCAATGACGTCTTCGCTCATCATTAAATTCATTGACCCTTCAATAATATGCTCCAATTCTCGTACATTCCCTGGCCAATCGTAAGCCTGAAATGATTCAGAGACTTCGGTATCTACTCCTTTCACGTCCATTTGGAAGAGATCATTATATTTTGAAATAAACGTGTCCACTAACAAAGAGATATCCTCTTTCCTTTCTCTAAGTGGGGGGATAAATAATGTCACAACCCCAAGCCGATAATACAAGTCTTTACGCATTCGTTCATTCGCAATGGCTTCAATCGGATCTTCGTTCATTGTAGCGATAATTCTGACATCAATGACTTTATCCTCTGTGTCACCAATGCGCCGAATTGTTTTTTCCTGTAGCACTCTCAACAGTTTCGCTTGTAAATTCATACTTAATGAATTGATTTCATCAAGCAATAACGTTCCGCCTTCTGCTTGTTCAAATAATCCTGGACGTTCCATAGCCCCTGTAAATGCACCGCGTTTTGTACCAAATAAAAGACTTTCAATTAAATTATCTGGGAGGGCAGCACAGTTTTGCGAAATAAACGGAGCGGAAGATCGGTGGCTACCATTGTGGATGCTTTGAGCAAATAATTCTTTCCCAGTTCCAGTTTCCCCAACGATCAAAACAGACGACGATGTCCTTGTGCTCCGTTTTGTGTTCTCAATCACTTCTTGAATGGCGGGGCTACCTCCAATAATGCTATCGAATGTGAATCGAGTGTTTCCTTTTCGATTCATATTGTCACGAATTAACCGCTCAAGCTTTGTCACGTCGTTGGATATCTCGACTGCGCCTTTGATCGTACCGTTTTCTAAAATTGGAAATGAGTTGTTTATTGTTGTGATTTCTTTCCCTTTATTATTGAAATACGTTTGCTTCACATTCGACGTTTTGATGCCCTTTTGAAGTGCTTTAACAAGTGTGCTGCTCTCATTCGCTGAGAACATAAAGACATCTAATAAGTATTTATCAAGAACATCCTGGCGATCCATGGCTTCAATTTGCATCATTTTAGGGTTATAAATAATCGTTTTCCCTTTTTCATCAATGACGTGAACGCCGACATCGATCTCGTCGATGACTTTTTTATATACTCGATTCATGGTTTTAAGGACTTTCCAATCGTTCTCCGCTTCATTCTCCAAGTTACGTACCTCCTTTGTTACTATCGCTATTGTATGTATGGAAGGACATGGATTGCAATATTATTTTGCGGTTACCTGCAAAATAAATTAATCACCCGCAAAAATATTTTGCGTATCGACATGTAGTAACCTCCGTCATTCCTAAGATTAAACCAGTATTAAAAGTTGGCATAAAACTTGCTTATTATTAAGGAGAGAGAACGATGTTATTTTTTGCTTCTCTAGATGAGGCGAACTTTTAAAGGAGGAAGAACATGAAGACACAAACAACGACTGAAAATGTAATTGAAAAAACAACCCAATTTGGAGCAAATAACTATAACCCACTTCCAATTGTTATTACGGAAGCTGAAGGAGTATGGGTAAAAGATCCTGAAGGCAACCGATATATGGATATGCTAAGTGCCTATTCAGCAGTAAACCAGGGGCATCGTCATCCGAAGATTATTCAAGCGTTAAAAGATCAAGCTGATCGCATTACACTTACTTCTAGAGCTTTTCATAACGATCAATTGGCTCCGTTTTATGAGAAGGTAGCAAAGCTTACAAATAAAGCAAAAGTTCTTCCAATGAACACTGGGGCAGAAGCAGTGGAAACCGCGATTAAAACAGTGCGACGCTGGGCTTATGATGTGAAAGGCGTTTCAGAAAATCAGGCTGAAATGATTGCATGCGTCGGGAATTTCCATGGACGTACAATGACGGCTGTATCCCTCTCTTCTGAGACTGAATACCAGAAAGGATTTGGCCCAATGTTACCGGGTATTAAATTAATTCCTTACGGTGATATTGATGCGCTACGAAATGCCATTACACCAAATACAGCTGCTTTCCTATTTGAACCGATTCAAGGAGAAGCAGGGATCGTCATTCCTCCCGATGGCTTTTTAAAGGAAGCTTATGATGTTTGTAAAGAAAATAATGTACTTTACGTTGCAGATGAAATTCAAGCAGGTCTTGGGCGCTCGGGTAAAACATTTGCGTGCGATTGGGAGAATGTTGAGCCGGATATTTATATTCTCGGAAAAGCGTTAGGCGGAGGCGTCTTCCCAATCTCATGTATCGCAGCTAATGAAGAGATTCTTGGTGTCTTCAATCCCGGATCCCATGGATCAACATTTGGTGGTAACCCACTTGGCTGTGCCGTTTCGGTTGCTGCGCTTGAAGTTTTAGAAGAAGAACAGTTAGCTCAGCGCTCACTTGAGCTTGGCAACTATTTTCAAGAAAAATTAAAGGAAATCGATAATCCTCTTATAAAAGAAGTACGCGGTAAAGGGCTATTTATCGGAGTTGAATTAACAGAGCCAGCAAGACCTTATTGCGAAAAGTTAAAAGAAGAAGGGCTTTTATGTAAAGAAACGCATGATACGGTGATCCGATTTGCGCCACCGCTTATCATTTCAAAAGAAGATCTTGATTGGGCTATAGCTAAAATCGTAAATGTGTTGTCCAAGTAAGAACATTAAATAAGAAGAGGTGTCTACATGGAAGCGGCAGTTAGCCAACAATTAAAGCAGGCTGAAAAACAAGATACGGAATCACTGAATTTATTTCACTCCACTCAAATCGTCGTGAAAGAAGCGCTTGATCAACTTGGTTATTCAGATGAGATGTATGAACTTTTAAAAGAACCAATGAGAATGCTAACTGTCCGCATTCCTGTGCGAATGGATAATGATAAGGTTCGAATTTTTACCGGGTATCGGTCCCAACATAATGATGCCGTGGGACCGATAAAAGGTGGGGTGCGATTTCATCCAGAGGTAACTGAAGATGAAGTGAAGGCTCTATCTTTATGGATGAGTTTAAAGTGTGGAATTGCGAATTTACCATACGGCGGTGGAAAGGGCGGGATTATTTGTGATCCTCGTGAGATGTCATTCCGCGAATTGGAACGGTTGAGTCGTGGCTATGTTCGCGCCATCAGCCAGATCGTTGGTCCGACAAAAGATATTCCTGCTCCAGATGTTTTCACAAATTCTCAAATCATGGCCTGGATGATGGATGAATACAGTCGGATTCGTGAATTTGATTCTCCGGGATTTATTACGGGTAAACCAGTTGTGCTTGGTGGCTCTCATGGAAGGGAAACAGCAACAGCTCGTGGCGTAACGATCTGTATTGAAGAGGCTGCTAGAAAGAAAGGAATCAAGCTACAGGGAGCGCGCGTCGTGATTCAAGGGTTTGGAAATGCTGGTAGTTTCTTAGCGAAATTTATGCATGATGCAGGAGCTAAAATCATTGGGATCTCTGATGCCTATGGTGCGATCTACGATGCTGAAGGACTAGATATTGATGATTTGCTGGATCGCCGGGATAGTTTTGGAACGGTGACAACTTTATTCAATCATACGATTACGAATAAGGAGCTACTTGAGCTAGACTGCGATATTCTTGTTCCGGCTGCGATTTCAAATCAAATCACCATCGAAAATGCAGCAGCCATTAAAGCTTCCATAGTAGTAGAAGCTGCAAATGGACCGACAACAATCGAGGCCACCAAAATTTTAACGAAGCGAGGTATTTTACTTGTTCCTGATGTGCTTGCAAGTTCAGGTGGTGTAACAGTCTCGTATTTTGAATGGGTTCAAAACAATCAAGGGTATTATTGGACTGAGGAAGAAGTAGAAGCAAGGTTGCGAAAAGTGATCGTTGAGTCTTTTGCCAAAGTTTATCAAATCTCAAAAACTTATCAAGTAGATACGAGGTTAGCAGCTTATATGGCCGGAATTCGAAAGATGGCAGAAGCTTCAAAGTTTCGAGGTTGGGTTTAGGTTGAGTTAAAGCGGCTCTTAAATTATTGTAACGAAAGGGAGGTTGAAAGAATGAATGAGATCGTTCATACAATTAACAGTCCTTACTATGGAACAATTGAGCAAGTCGTTATACAACCATTGGATTACGTATATGAGTGGGAAACCTTGTTTTTAGTTAAGACAGTTGAAGGTAAACTTGAACACGTTCATGTTGGAGTGAGCGGACATCTTCTTTCGATCGAAGTAAGGAAGGGTGAAGAGATCACACCTATTACAGTTTTAGGAACGTTGAGAGATGATTTGTTAATAACCGGTAGCGATTGAAGTGATAGAAACGCAGCACCCTTTTCTGTATAGGCAGAAAGGGTACATAGGTAGACGATGGGAAGTCAAATTGGAGGTAAGCGAATGAGGAAAAGCGGCAAACAGATGACTTTTGGTTTAGCAATTATACCGTTTATAGCTATGATTATTGCGATGGGTTTTACGATTGTCGTGTTTGAAGGAAGTGCGCACGTCCCTCTTATTTTAGGTGCTTTTGTATCCGCTTTCATAGCGTGGTTTGTTGGTTATAGCTGGGGTGAAATTGAATCTAGTATATATAAAGGTATCCGTCTTTCATTACCAGCGGTGGTTATCATCATTCTTGTAGGTATTGTCATAGGAGCGTGGATCGGCGGTGGAATTGTTGCGACAATGTTTTATTATGGCTTAAAGCTCATATCGCCTGCTTTTTTCTTAGTTTCTATTGCCGTCATTTGTGCGATTGTCTCCATTGCGACTGGAAGCTCGTGGTCAACGATGGGAACAATCGGAATTGCGGGGATGGGAATTGGATTGAGTATGGGAATTCCTTCAGGTATGGTCGCTGGGGCGATTATTTCAGGGGCGTATTTTGGTGATAAAATGTCTCCTCTATCAGACACTACGAATCTAGCTTCTGGAACAGTAGGAGCGAATCTATTTGATCATATCAAGCATATGACGTATACGACCGTTCCGGCATTTATTATTGCTCTTGGTGTGTACTGGTATTTAGGTACAAAGTTTGCCTCTAATAAAATAGATTTTGAAAAGATCGACTCCATTATGAATGTGCTACAAGATTCTTTCGTTATTTCGCCATGGTTGCTTTTAGCGCCTGCACTAGTCATCGTATTGGTCTCTAAAAAGGTGCCTGTTATACCGTCCTTAATGGCTGGTATTATACTAGGATTTCTAGCAGACATTTTTGTACAAGGTGGTGATGTTGGAACAGCTGTGAATACATTACAAAGCGGCTTTTCCATCGAGACGGGAAATGCAACAATCGATGAACTTTTTAATCGCGGTGGTATTGACGATATGATGTACACCGTATCACTCGTTATTTGTGCGATGACGTTTGGTGGAATACTGGAGAATACGGGAATGCTAAATGCGATCGTAACTCAAATTATTAAAATAGCGAAGACAGCGAAGGGGTTATTAACGACGACGGTGATGTCTGCCTTTGCTACAAATGTTCTAACAGCAGAGCAGTATATTTCAGTCGTGCTCCCAGGCAGGATGTATGTAAAAAGATATAGAGAGCTTAATCTTCATCCGAAAAATTTATCACGTGCGATTGAAGATGGTGGGACATTAACTTCCGTGTTTGTTCCATGGAATACGTGTGCTGTATTTATATTTGGTACGTTAGGAGTATCGGTTCTAGAATATGCCCCTTATGCCATTTTGAACTATCTTGTTCCTGTTCTGTCGATTATCTTTGCGTGGAGTGGTTTAACAATTGCTTATATGACGAAAGAAGAGAGAATGAATGGGGTGGAGGATGAAGAGAAGGTAGAGGATGTTGGATAATAGGTAAGGTATGTTAATAAAAAGATAGAAAAGCAGAATCCCGTATGGAAAGGATTCTGCTTTTCTATCTTTTGGGGAATCATCCGCAAAGCTCTGTAAGGATCTTTTGAATCGTATAAATGCTATCATCTTTCTTAAACTGTTTCGAGAAAGTAGGAGTCTGTGAACTTGAGATCCAGATCTTAAGCTCTGCATCAAGATCAAAGTGTCCAGCCGTTTCAATGCTAAAGTGCGAAATGCTCTTATAAGGAACTGAGTGATACTCAACTTTCTTGCCAGTCATGCCTTGCTTGTCAACAAACAAAAGTCGTTTGTCTGTAAAGACGATTAAATCCCTCACAAGCTTAAATGCGGCATTCACCTCTTCTGCTTCTGAAAGAATGGTAGATAGCTCTTTCTTCACATCTTCTTTCTTCATCGTTGAAGCATTTCCCATAAATCCGCTTAAAATGCCCATTATAACTCCTCCTTAACATTTGAATTGTGGTCTCTCTCATATTCTAGCATAGGTAGTGCCTGTCACCACCCGAACTGACCACCCGAACTGGCTCGAATGCTGTCGAGCAATATATGGATAAAAGTCGTGTTTCTTGCATACGTATCGTATGATGCTCGTGATAAACTCGAGTTAATCAGGATTAACGGCAATTATTTCTTATTTATAGGAGGGGTAACAATGCCATTTTTGAACATTGAAGATGATTTAGAAATTTATTATGAAGATGTTGGTATGGGACGTCCTATCATTTTCATTCATGGCGTTTGGATGAGTAGCCGCTTTTTCAAAAAGCAGCTACCGTACTTCAGGCAAAAATATCGTGCGATTTCACTAGATTTAAGAGGTCATGGCCAATCCTCTCACGTTCAAACGGGGCACACAGTGGCTAACTATGCTCGTGATCTAAAGAAATTTATTGATCAGCTTCATCTGAAGGAAGTTACCCTAGTCGGTTGGTCAATGGGAGCCTTCGTTATTTGGGAATACTTGCATCAGTTCGGTGAAGACAATGTGAAAGGTACGGTAATCGTTGATGAACTCGCATCTGACTTCAAATGGCCTGATTTTGACATTGGTGCATTTGATCTCCCGGCACTTACAGGGATGATGAGAGACATTCAATCTGATCAGAAGGGGCTCCTTCAAGGGTTTATTCCTCTCATGTTTAAAGAGGAGCGATCTCAAACTGAGCTCGAGTGGATGGTAGAGGAGACAACGAAAATGCCGGCTTCCATTGCAAGCGCCATTCTTTTCGATCAATCAATCATTGACTGCCGTCCTTATTTAAATCAGATCACAAAACCAACATTATTATGTTTTGGAAAAGAAGAAAAGCTCATACCAGTAGCAGCAGGAGAATATTTAGAAAAAGAAATTCCCGATGCAAAACTGGTCCTTTTTGAAGAGAGTTGTCATTGTCCTTTTATAGAAGAAACGGATCGGTTTAATCAAATTGTAGATGAATTTATCGGTAATCTAAAATAGCTCATCATAAAGACAAGTAGCCAGTCTACTTGTCTTTTTATTAGCAAAAAAACTTTCTCATTTTTATAAAAAAAAGCTATTGCTTATCCAAAAATGCTAGGCTATAATAACATCAACGAAAGCGCTTTCGATCAAGAGGAGACCAAGATGATTACAATCTATGACTTAGCGAAAAAAACTGGTTTTTCAAGTACGACCGTTTCCAAAGCTCTTAATAATTACCCTGATGTGAGCAAAAAAACACGGCAAGCTATTCTTGATACTGCTGCTGAAATGGGCT
The DNA here is from genome assembly GCF_020524165.1 of Guptibacillus hwajinpoensis. Taxonomy (GTDB): domain Bacteria; phylum Bacillota; class Bacilli; order Bacillales; family Guptibacillaceae; genus Guptibacillus; species Guptibacillus hwajinpoensis_D. Next base: position 137,155 of record NZ_JAIVKU010000007.1, on the reverse strand, counting down.
ACTTACCAAATGCACATGCCCAATCTCTTTCAACGAAGAAGTCTTGGACCATTGGCGTTATGTTTTCTGAGGACAATGAGATTGGAATGAAGCATCCATTTTTCAGTGCTGTTATTGAAAGTTTTCGTAAGCAAGCTGAGAAGGAAGGGTATGACCTTATTCTTGCTTCTAGGAACCTGCGTAACAGAGGATCAAGTTACCTTGAGCACTTTAAGTATCGAGGTGTAGATGGTATTGTGGTCATCTGCTCAGATCCTAATGATCCACAGGTGCAAGAAATGATTGATGCTAGCATTCCAATTGTTGTCATCGATATGAGTAATCAAAACTGTAGTGTCGTATTCTCTGACAATCTTTCCGGTGGGGCACTTGCAATTAACTACTTGTACTCGCTCGGCCATACGAAAATCGCCCATATTTCAGGTGAGCCTTCAATCTACGCTGGTCAAGTAAGAATTCAAGGGTACAAGGACGCAATGAAGAAGTTAAAGCTTCCGATAATAGAAGGCTATCTTGTGAATGGTGGAATGTTCTCTATTGAAGAAGGCGCGAAAGCCATGGACAAACTTCTTGATTTAAAAGAACCACCTACAGCTATCTTTGTAGCAGGGGACCATATGGCAATTGGAGCGATGGAAGCTGCTAAAAAAAGAGGATACAACATCCCGGATGATCTCTCAATCATCGGCTATGATGATATCGAAATGGCAAGCTATGTAACGCCGAAATTAACAACAATTAAACAGGATACTGATGCCATTGGCATTCGTGCCACTCAGCTTCTTATGAAGCAAATCATTCAAAAGAAAAAAATCATCACAGAAGAAATTATCCCAGTCGAGTTAATGGAAAGAGAATCTTGTAAACGGCTAAAGAAAAAATAATTTTTTTTAGGCGCTTACGAAACCGCTTTCAATAGAGTGTTTTTATATTTTTTTGGTTAAATCGAAACCGCTTTCGATTTTATTTTGTACACTTTTCGAAACCGGTTTCGTTTTCAAATAACAAATTATTTAGGGGAAAAGGAAGGGGCTCATTCATGAAAAAGGTAATTGGTCTTATGATGTCACTCGTCTTGTTGTTTGGGGTTTTAGCTGGTTGTTCAAATTCTGAGTCTTCAGGAGAAGCAAAAGGGGACAAAGATGTTGATTTAAAAGTTTGGTCTTTTACCGATGAGTTAAAGAAACCCATTACAAAATTCGAAGAAAAAAATGGTGTGAAAGTAGAATTAACGATTGTACCAATTGCTGATTATCCAACAAAACTTAAGCCTGTTCTTGAAAGTGGTGTCGGAGCACCGGATGTGTTTACTGGAGAAATTGCCTTTTTGAAGCAATGGGTAAATGCTGGCTACTGGGAAAATCTTTCTGAGGATCCGTATAACGCAAACGAAATTTCAGATAACTATGTACCTTACGTATTTGATTTAGGTAAAGATGAAAACGGTGATGTGAGAGCGCTATCATGGCAAACAACACCTGGTGGAATTTATTACAAACGCAGCATTGCGAAAGAAGTACTTGGCACAGATGATCCTGCTGAAATTGGTGAAATGCTGACGTCCATGGATAAAGTATTTGAAGTGTCCGAAAAAATGAAGGAAAAGGGTTACCGTATGTTCCCAGATGAAGGTTCAATTCGCTGGTTCTCTCAAGGTGATGATCCTCAAGCTTGGGTAAATGAAAAGGACGAATTAAAGTTAACAGATCAAAAAATCGAATTTCTAGATTATGCGAAAAAACTTCGTGAAGAGAGCTATACAGCGCTTGCACCAGAATGGTCTCCATCATGGTTTGAAGCGATGGACAAGCCAATTAAGGTAAAAGAGAGCGGCAAAGAAACTGAGACAGAAGTTTTCTCTTATGTTCTTCCTACATGGGGTCTACATAGTGTCTTGAAGACAAATGTAGAAGATTCTGTTGGAGACTGGGCGGTAACAAGCGGTCCAAGCCCTTATTTCTGGGGTGGTACGTGGTTAGGTGTATACAACAAGTCTGAGAATAAAGAGCTTGCGTATGATTTCGTGAAAATGATGACACAAGATGATGAGTTCCTAACAGATTGGGCGAAAGAAACAGGCGATGTTCTTTCTTACCTTCCAGTTACGAACGAAATCAAGGGCGACTTTAGTGATGAGTTCCTTGGCGGACAAAACAACTACCAGTTCTTCCTTGAGCAAGCAAAGAGCATTGAGCCAGGCATCGTAACAAAGTACGATCAGCAGCTTGATACATTCTATGGTAATGCGGTTCAGGAGTATGTTGACGGGAAGAAATCAAAGGACGAAGCGATTGCTGAATTTTATAAGAAAGCACAAAATGCTTACCCTGAATTGAAAGTACCAAAGAAGTAAGAAGTGTAAGCGGTGTAAGAATTCTTATACCGCTTATCTTATTTTGAAAGGAGCAACGAGATGAAGAATCTAAACCGCTATGGGTATGCTTTTATAGCACCGTTTTGGATCATTTTTCTCATATTTAATATTTATCCCGTAGCATTAACCTTCTACTATAGTTTTACAAATTATAGTGGTAGTGGAACCGCAGAAGTAGTGGGTTTTGCAAACTACCAACGATTAATTGCTGATTCTTATTTTGTAGAGGCTTTCTTTAATACATGGAAAATCTGGGGTGTGAACTTTGCCCTCCAAATTGTCATTGCACTAATTCTAGCTATGATCTTCTCAGATGCGCGGGTGAAAATGAAAGGACTTTCATTCTTCCGCTCGATTTTCTACCTGCCTAATTTAATTACGGTCAGTTCGGTAGCTCTTTTATTTGGCATTCTACTAGATTGGCAGCACGGATCGTTAAATATGGTTTTAATGAATATCGGGATTATCTCAGAGCCAATTAACTGGTTAAATCAGCCAACAACTGCTCAACTTTCAGTTTCTCTTATTCTCACGTGGATGTGGTTTGGCCATTCTTTCATCGTTGTTATGGCTGGTGTTTCAGGAATTTCAACTGATTTCTATGAAGCTGCCTTAATTGATGGAGCGAATCGCTGGCAAACCTTCACAAAAATTACGCTACCTTTGCTAAAACCGATCCTTCTTTACATTATGATTACCTCATTAATTGGTGGTCTCCAGCTCTTTGATTTACCTATGCTTTTAACCGATGGAATTGGTTCTCCGGATGGATCATTGAATACGATGGTGCTCTATTTATACAACCAGGCTTTTAAGTATAACAATTATGGTTACGCTGCTGCAGTTGCATATGGGCTGTTTATTATTACAGTAATCTTTTCAGCAATTGTCTTTAAATCGATGTATGGCAACGAGCGTAAACAAGCGAGGCGGGTGTAAATCATGATCGACCGATCAGAAATCGAAAACAATGTGACGCCTGAACAACTGGCGAAAAGAACGCTGATTCCTCAAGAAAAAAAGATGAAGAAGCGTCGCTCTCTTGTGAAGGGGATCATTTATGCGCTACTCATTTTAACTGCGATTATTTGTTTTATTCCATTCCTTATGATGCTCGTCAATGCAACACGTTCAAATGATGCGATTCTTACTGGATTTACATTAATTCCTGGTACGGCACTGATGGAAAACTATCGCACCATGATGGAATATGTAAACATTTGGAATGGTTTTAAAAACAGTTTAATTATCTCGGTGCTTGTCACGCTTTTAACTGGCTATTTTTCAGCTCTAACTGCGTATGGCTTTGCTTTCTATACGTTTAAAGGAAAGAATTTCTTGTTTGTCTTTATGCTTGTCATGATGATGGTACCAGGTCAGTTAGGGTTAATCGGATTCTATGAGCTTTGTAAAAACCTAGGCATCCTAGATACGTTCATCCCGTTGATTGTTCCAGCAGTTGCCAGCCCATTTGTCGTTTTCTTCTTACGTCAGTACATTCAAACAACACTTCATCCAAGTTTAATTGAAGCTGCTCGAATTGACGGAGCAAGCGAATTGCGGATCTTCCATACGGTTGCGATTCCGATTATGATGCCTGCGGTTGCCACTATGTCGATCTTTACTTTCATCGGCTCTTGGAACAACTACATTATGCCGTTAGTGATTCTATTTTCACCAGAAAAGTACACATTACCTGTTTTGATGGGATTCCTAAAAGGATCGCAGGTCGCACAGAATTTAGGTTCAATGTATCTTGGAATTGCTATTTCAGTTGTGCCAATTATGATCGCCTTTCTATTTTTATCTAAGTACATCGTTAATAGTATTTCAGCAGGAGCTGTTAAAGAGTAGAGGAGTGGAAGTATATGAATTTCAATAAAGACTTTACGTTCGGAACGGCAACATCTTCGTATCAAATTGAAGGAGCCCACAACGAGGGAGGCAGAACTCCTTCTATCTGGGACATGTTCTGTGATATTCCAGGTAAAGTGTATGAACAACACAATGGTAATGTAGCTTGTGATCACTACCATCGCTATGAAGAAGACATCCAAATTATTAAAGAACTTGGTGTAGACAGTTACCGATTCTCCATCGCCTGGCCACGAATATTCCCAACAAAGGGAGATTATAATCCGGAGGGAATGGCCTTCTACAAAACATTAGCAAAACGATTGCGTGAAGAAGGCATTAAGCCAGCTGTTACCCTCTATCACTGGGATCTCCCGATGTGGGCACATGAAGAAGGCGGCTGGGTCAATCGTGATTCCGTAAAGTGGTTCTTAGAATATGCTAATGTTTGCTTCCGTGAGCTTGATGGATTAGTAGATTCCTGGATTACTCACAACGAGCCATGGTGTGCTGGCTTCCTTGGATATCATTTGGGGGTTCATGCTCCGGGTCATACGAACTTAGATGAAGCTGTTCGTGCTGTTCATCATATGCTTTTATCTCATGGAGAAGCCGTGAACCTGTTGAAAAATGAATTGGCATCGACAACTTCCATTGGCATTACGTTAAATCTATCGCCAGTTTATCCAAAAACAGATTCAGTCAACGATCGACTTGCAGCAAATAACTCAGATGGTTATTCGAATCGCTGGTTTTTAGATCCTGTTTTTAAAGGAAGCTATCCAGTCGACATGATGAATTTGTTTTCCAAGTATGTTCATAATTTTGATTTTATTCAAGAAGGCGATTTGCAGAAAATCTCCATATCATGCGATTTCTTCGGCATTAACTTCTACAGCCGTGGCTTAGTTGAATTTAATGCGGCAAATGATTTTATGACACAGGGGGCACATTCTGATTATGAGAAAACTGGAATGGGCTGGGATATTGCGCCGAATGAGTTTAAAGATTTAATTGGAAGATTAAGAAATGACTATACAAATCTCCCAATCTATATTACAGAAAATGGTGCGGCTTACGATGATTTGGTGGAAGACGGTCGTGTACATGATCAAAAGCGAATGGATTATGTCGAAAAGCACCTTCAAGCCATATCCGATTTAAATGAAGAAGGCATGAATATTCGAGGTTATTTCCTATGGTCACTGCTTGATAACTTTGAGTGGAGCTTTGGCTATGATAAGCGATTTGGCATTATTTATGTAGACTATCAAACGCAGGAGCGAATTTGGAAAGACAGTGCTTTGTGGTATGCAGACATTGTAAAGAATAGAGGATCTGTTTTACCACTTAACGCATGAGAGGAAGGGGAAAAGTAGTGAAAACAAAAACGATTACTCATATTCAATCGGCGAGAGATACTGGGGATCTCCTTCAGGTAAAACAACCCCTCCAGCCCTCTTCTCACAAGAATAATGATGCAATTGAAATTATGCTTGATCCAGAAACAACCTATCAAACCATTTTGGGATTTGGCGGTGCCTTTACGGAGGCGGCTGCCTACTCCCTTTCTCTCATTAGCGAAGAAAAAAGAAATGAAATTATTTATCGCTATTTTCATCCTGAAGATGGACTTGGTTATTGCTTTGGGAGAACACACATCAATAGCTGTGACTTTTCGCTTGAGAATTATACCTATGTGCATTTAGGTGACGAGGAATTAAAAAGTTTCTCGATTGAGAGGGAGAAGAATCTCGTTATCCCTCTTATCAAAGATGCAACAAGAATAGCGGGACAAGAGTTGAACATCGTCGCGTCCCCATGGAGTCCGCCTCATTGGATGAAAAGCAATTATGATATGAATCATGGTGGAAAGCTCTTACCTGAGTATCATTCTGTCTGGGCGAATTATTACATGAAGTATATCGAGGCGATGGAAACAGAAGGGATCCCCATTTGGGGGCTAACCATTCAAAATGAACCTGAAGCAAAGCAAGTTTGGGATTCTTGTCTCTACACGGCAGAAGAAGAGCGAGATTTTATTAAGCATCACCTTGGACCAGCGATCCGAAAAAGTGGTAGAGAAGGTCTGAAGGTGATTATCTGGGACCACAATCGGGATGTTGTGTTTGACCGTGCGAGTGGGGTGTTATCCGACCCGGAGGCAGCTCAATATGTATGGGGAACTGGACTTCACTGGTACGTCTCAGAGGAATTTGAGAACTTAACAAAAGTTCACGATGCGTTTCCGGATAAGCACCTTATTTTTACGGAAGGTTGTATTGAAGGTGGAGTACAACTCGGAGCGTGGCATACCGGTGAAAGGTATGCACGGAATATCATTGGGGACTTCAATAATTACTTAGAGGCCTGGATTGATTGGAATATCGTATTGAACGAAGAAGGCGGTCCAAATCATGTAGGTAACTATTGCGATGCTCCGGTGATCGTCGATACGAAAACAGGTGATGTTCATTACAATAGCTCTTATTATTACATTGGTCATTTTAGTAAATATGTAAAACCGGGAGCAGTTCGTATTTCTTGTAGTGAACCAACTGAACGTATTCAAACGACAGCATTTCGGAATACGACTGGAGAAATAGTTGTTGTGATGATGAATGAAAATGATAAAAGTACGATCGTTAACCTTATGTTACAAGATCAAGTGTTGGCAGTAGAAATGCCAGCTCATTCTATTTCAACCGTACTTCTATAATCTTTTAAATCCTGAGGAGGACAAATTCATATGCGCAATGTACTTCCTGTTTTACTTGCAAGTGTTCTTGTTTTAAGTCCTGCTGTCTCAACTGCTGCCACGAGTCTTGATAAAGGAAAAGAAAAAAACACTAGTGAACTGGTTGTTGCGAAATCCTTTCATCCTGCTGTAATGAAAGGAAAAGTTCACGGTACGACGAAAGTAAGGGCTTCTGTTCAAGATAATTTACATCTTGCTGTGAAAATTTCAAATGAGCCAATAAATGCAAAGGTAGGGGAAGATGTACCAGATGATCGTACTGTTACGAACCCTTATGTCTCTGGAACAGACTTGTCTGGTGTAGATGAAAAAATTAATAAGTACGTGATGATTTATGCTCTAGATGAAGAAAATAAAATCGTCGAATTTAAGCAGGTTGAGCTAAAGAAAAGCGACATTCAAAAAGAAGAATGGAATTTAGTTTGGGAAGACGAATTTAATGGAGAAACCATCAATGAAGACAAGTGGAATTTTGTACAGGGTGGCGGCGGCTACGGAAACAATGAGTGGCAAAATTACACCAATCGAGAAAAGAATGCTCGAGTTGAAGATGGTTCGTTAGTTATTGAAGCACATAAGGAGTCATTCGAAGGAAACGAGTACACATCTGCAAAGTTAACAACCCAGAATAAAGGCGATTGGACATATGGGCGTTATGAAATTAAAGCCAAACTTCCTAAGGGACAAGGGATGTGGCCAGCCATCTGGATGATGCCAACGGATTATGAGCTTTATTCAGGTTGGCCAGCAACTGGAGAAATCGATATTATGGAGCTTCTTGGTCATGATCCTGATACGGTATATGGCACGCTTCATTATGGAAATCCGTGGAAAAATACAGGTGAATCTTATGATCTTCCTGTAGGTGATTTTTCTGATGACTATCATACATTTACATTAGACTGGGAACCAGGCGAGTTTCGCTGGTATGTGGATGGTATTCTCTATGCGAAGCAAAATGACTGGTTTACTAAAAACGAAAATGAAGCGGCACCCTATACGTACCCAGCACCTTTTGATCGCGATTTTTATTTGCAGCTTAACTTGGCAGTTGGAGGAAATTGGCCAGGTTATCCGGATGATTCAACTATTTTTCCAAATCAGATGCTCGTTGATTACGTGAAAGTATATGAGCTTGATGGTGAATACCGTGAAGCTGGGGAGCGGCCAGTAACTGAAGAAACTGTTGAAGATTTAAGGGACCCCGTTAATGGAGACTATGTGTATAACGGTGCATTTGATCAAGATCTTGAGTACTGGGACTTCCAACCATTTGAACCATCCGATTTATTTGGTGGTGCAGGGGAAGCGGCAGTAGTGGATGGAGAAGCAAAAGTAACGATCTCTGATCCAGGTGATCAGCCTTATGCGATTCAATTTGTGCAGCCCAATGTACCATTAGAGAATGGCGAACGATATAAGCTTTCATTTGACGCACGCTCAAGCGGTGATCGTGGAATGGTTGTGAATGTTTCTGGTCCTGAACAGGGATTTGCTAGGTATCTTTCAGATAAAAGTGTAGACCTGTCTTCAAATTATCAAACTTACTCATATGAATTTGAGATGGAGAATGGAACTGATCCGCATTCTCGCATCGAGTTCAACATGGGACAGAGCTCGGATTTACCAGTCTGGATTGATAATGTCAGTCTCGTTAAACTGCCAAAGGATCCAAATGCCTCGAAAAAAGTTCTTCCTACTGGAAACTATATTTACAATGGAACATTTGATCAAGGAAATGACCGAATGGTTTTCTGGGATCTTGAGAAGGAAGGAAAAGCAAAGGCAAATGCTTCTGTAGGGGAAGCGATTCCATCTCGTGAAATCACAATTGATGTTAAAAAATCGAATGAACTTGAGGATGTACGTCTCAGTCAGGATAAATTGAATGTTGAAGAAGGAGTTTACGTTCTGACCTTCGATGCAAAAGCGGATGAAGCAAGATCAGTTGGAGTACGACTAACAGATGAAGATCATTCACAAGATTACGTTAGTGATAAACAGATTTCCATTACAGAAAAGATGAGTTCTTATCAAGTGATGCTGGATATGAAAGAAACTGATTCTAAAACAGTGTTTGAATTTTTGTTAGGTGGCAGCAGTCGTACGAGTGTAACGATTGATAATGTAGAAATGAAACGCGTAGCACCACCTGTTACAATTGATGGTGTTACGAAAGTAGAAGCGGAAGAGTTTCAAGCGATGTCCGGTGTTCAGGTTGGAGAAGATGGCAAAAGTGTTGGCTGGATTGATGAAGGTGATTGGATGCAGTATGCAGTAGATGTGAAAAAAGAGGGCAATTATACTGTACGTTATCAAGTCGCTTCAGGTCGAGATGGAGCTAATGTCACACTGCTGAGTAAAGCAGGGAACGTGTACGATGGTACACGAGGAATGGGTGAAATTCTAGTTGGAGAGGCAGATCAACTGACTTCGATAGACGTTGCCCAAACAGGTGGTTGGGGCATGTGGAAGACGGTTACTGACACCATTTATTTAGAGAAAGGTATACAAACCCTTCAGGTTAATGCTGCTAATTTGAACCTGGATTGGATTGTCCTTTCCCCAGAGCAATCCGGTTCTGATACAGTTTTGAGAAATGGTGATTTCTCTAATGCGCTAACAAATTGGGGATCATGGTGGGGAGATCAATGGAGCGGTGTAGCTGAAGGCGAGATTGCTCATGAGGATGGACAGATGAAGATCGTTGTTTCAAAAACGGGTGAGCAGTCATACAGTCCTCAAGTATTCCAGGAAAATCTTTTCTTAGAAGAAGGAACAACGTATACTGTATCGTTTGACGCTAAGGCTTCAGTAGCAAGAGATATCAACCTTGTCATCGGTGAACCATTAACCTCAGATCCTTGGTTCATTCCGTTTATGGAAACCAAAAAGGTTTCTATTGGAGAAGAAATAGAAACGCATTCCTTTACTTTCCAGATGGATCAAGCAACAAGTGCAAATGGAAAGATTGTCTTTGAAGTTGGAAAAATTGATGGCGTGGCTACCCCATCAACCATCGTGTTAGACAACGTGGAGATAGTGCCTGTCACTACCCGATAAAGCTCAAGATTTGTCGAAAATAAAATTAGTGAAAATGAGAGGGATTCTTATAACAAGAATCCCTCTCATTTTTCTTTTGTCTATCTATATTTGCTATACTTCTTTATAAGTATTTAGTTGAACATCTAAAGTAGGTGAAAACATGAAAGATCGACATAGGGAATTAATGCGTCTTCTATTAGAAAACCATGGAGGGTTTTTTCTTGTCAAAGAATTAGCTGATCGGTTAAGTTGCTCAGATAAAACGATTCGAAACGATTTAGATTTTCTACAACCCTATATAAAAAAAGAAACAAATGGGTCGCTCATTCGAAGACCTGGACTTGGAATCCAACTAGTCATAGAGGATGACGATCGTGATTGGCTTTATCAGAAGTTTTCATTTCAAAATAGCAATCCTGTGGAAATTTCTCAAAACGAAAGGTTGCTTGAGCTCGCATATAAGCTATTAACAGCAAGTGAACCGATGACATTACACGCTCTTTCTACCAGTCATTTTATCAATCGCTCGGCTCTTAGAAGAGATCTCGAACAAATCAACCGATGGTTAGAAACCATGAATTTAACCTTACATTCAAGACAAAAAGTAGGAGTAATGATTGAAGGGAAAGAACGGTCACGTCGAAGCGCTCTTGTTAATCTAGGTAAACTTGTACAAGATGAGACACTTATTCGTCCGTTCTTAAAGAAGCAGTTCACATTATATGAAATAGAGCTCGTCGAAAAGGAATTACGAAACCTGCAAGAAGAGCACTCGATTACGTATACAGATGAATCTTTCGAAAACCTTCTTTATCATACCCTTTTTATTATTAAAAGAACTAAACTACGCCAACCGATCCAAGTTACCGATAAGGAAGAAGAGCAAATCAAAGAATATGAAGAGTATGAGTGGTCAAAATCTATTCTTAAAAAGCTAGGCATCGTCTTTGTCGTCCATTTTCCAGCAGGTGAGGTTGCTTACCTTGCCCTTCATTTAATAGGGGCTAAACGCACTGGTGTTTCGATCATACGAGAGCCAGAGGTGGAAAGACTTGGATTAGCGTTAATCAATAAAATGACTGAAATGACGAATCTGTCTTTTAATGCTGACTCTATCCTTTTGGAGGGTCTTTTGGTGCATCTGTATGCGGCTTTAAACCGCATACAGTATGGGCTATCTGTGTCTAATCCTATGCTTCAAGAGATTAAAAGCATGTATCCCTACTTGTTTGATTTATTACTTCAAATAACAGAAGAAATGAAGGATGAGTGGAAATTATCGGTTCCAGAGGATGAAATAGCTTATTTAACCCTTCATTTTGAAGCTGCGGTTGAGCGGTTACAATCCAATCGTGGAGAAAAGAAGAATGTGGTGATTGTTTGTCATTTAGGTGTTGGGATGTCTCAACTGCTACAAACAAAGCTTGAACGGAAATTTTCTTCTTTGACAATTTTAAACTGTATAGGACGTACAGCATTACAAGATTTTCTTAATCACCATCAAGTGGATTTTATCATCTCTACAGTTGAGTTGGAGCGTCACTCGATTCCCCATATTGTCATTTCACCACTTCTTAATATTGAAGAGGAAAGTAAGTTGAAATCCTTTATGGGAGAATTGGATCAAGCAAACCGTGAAGAAAGGCGCAATGCCGTATTTTCTACTTATCTTCAGTCGGATCTTGTGTTCGTTCAGCATGATGAAAATCACCGCTATAAAGTCATTGAAATGCTCTCGAATGCTTTGTATGAAAAGGGATTTGTAAAAAAAGAATATGTGCACAATGCTCTTGTAAGAGAGCGAACCTCTTCAACCGCAATTGGTTCTGGCATTGCAATTCCTCATGGTAACCCTAACCTTATACATAAATCGGGTATAGCGGTTGCCGTGTTGAAAGAGCCGATTGAATGGGAAGATGAGCAGGTTAATTTGGTATTTCTATTAGCTCTTGGAAATCAAGGGAATGGCGTTACTCGTGAGTTGTTTAGGGAGATCTCCTCAATTAGTGAGCACCCTTTTTTCTTAAAAAAGTTAACACAACAAAAAAGCGCAAAGGATTTTATCAATTGTCTGGAAACAAATGTAACTGAGAAATAAAGTCTACTTTACCGAAAGCTCCGGTAAAATATTAACTCTTTTTCATTCTAATCTTACGTTACGATTTATGTAAGCGATTACGAATGAAGAGGGGGATAATAAATGAAATTGTTAGCGATTACATCGTGTCCAAATGGAATTGCGCACACTTACATGGCAGCTGAAAATCTTCAAAAAGCAGCCGATAAGTTAGGCATTGAAATGAAAGTTGAAACTCAAGGATCAATTGGAGTAGAGAATGAGTTTTCTAAGAAAGACATAGAGGAAGCCGATGGCATAATTATTGCGGCAGATAAAACGGTTGAAAAGGGACGTTTTATCGGTAAAAAAGTTCTCATAGTTGGGGTTCAGGACGGTATACGTAGGCCTGAACAGTTAATTAACAAGCACCAAAATGGTGAGGTGCCGGTATTTAGTTCAGGCGGTAAAGAAAATGAGGATAAGAAGGATAAGAAAGATAAGCAAAACCCAATTTATCGCCATCTCATGAATGGTGTATCTTATATGATCCCGTTTATCGTTGTAGGGGGATTATTAATTGCTATTGCCTTAACAATAGGAGGAAAGCCGACAGAAAGTGGTCTTGTCATTCCTGAAGATTCATTCTGGAAAACAATTGAACAATTAGGTGGAGCATCATTCACATTCATGATCCCTATCCTTGCTGGTTTTATTGCCTATAGTATTGCTGATAGACCTGGTCTTGCTCCAGGGGTGATTGGTGGATATATCGCTGCAAATGGAAGTTTCTATGGAAGTGAAGCTGGAGCAGGTTTTATTGGTGGTATGATCGCTGGCTTTTTGGCTGGTTATGTAGCACTAGCCATTAAACGTATTAAGGTACCTAAAGCAGTACAGCCGATTATGCCAATTATCATTATACCTGTTTTTGCGTCGCTCATTGTTGGGTTAATATTCGTCTTTATTGTAGGGGCTCCAGTTGCACAGGTATTTGAATCATTGACGAGCTGGCTATCAGGAATGCAAGGAACAAGTTCGATTCTTCTAGCCGTTATTCTTGGAGCAATGATTTCCTTTGATATGGGAGGGCCTGTTAATAAAGTTGCATTCTTATTCGGTGCTGCAATGATTGGGGAAGGAAATTATGAAATCATGGGGCCAATCGCGGCCGCCATCTGTATCCCTCCAATCGGGATGGGACTTGCAACATTTCTTAAAAAGCGAAAATATGAAGAAGCCGAGAGAGAAACCGGAAAAGCATCTTTTACAATGGGACTGTTCGGCATTACTGAGGGAGCTATTCCCTTCGCTGCTCAGGACCCAATTCGAGTGATTCCGAGTATTATGGCAGGGTCAATTACAGGATCCGTTATAGCGATGATGGGAAATGTAGGAGATCGGGTTGCTCATGGTGGACCAATTGTAGCGGTTCTAGGTGCAATAGATAATGTATTGATGTTTTTCTTGGCCGTTATTGTAGGAGCATTTGTAACAGCTATTCTAGTTAACTTATTGAAAAAAGATGCTGTTGTCGAGGTAGCTGGAGTTGGTATGGAACTAAATAGTGAAGAATTAGCGGAGAAGCAGCCTACTCAAAATATAAAAGAGCCTCAATCTACCGCAACCGAAATCACAAAACTTACAGATATTACGAATGAAAGGCTCATTGACATTGAACTAAAAGGCTCAAATCGTGACGATGTAATCGATGAGATGATTGCGAAATTAGAAGGAGAAGGCGTTATTGATTCAAGCCACCAATTTAGAGACGCAATCATTAGCCGTGAGAATGAAAGTTCGACAGGAATCGGAATGAATATCGCTATTCCACATGGAAAATCTTCTGCTGTACGTGAACCACGCGTCGTCTTTGGATTGAAACCAGAAGGAATCGATTGGAACAGCTTAGATGGAACAAAGGCTCGATTAATTTTTATGATTGCTGTTCCGAAAGAGAGCGAAGGAGATGCTCACTTAAAAATTCTTCAAATGCTTTCACGTCAATTGATGGATGATCAATTTAGAGAAAATCTTTTAACAGTTCAAACAAAGAAAGAAGCTTATGATCTATTAGAACAAATTAAATAAACGTTTAATTAAAAATAGAGTGCGGACCTTATAAAGGTTTGCGCTTTATTTTTTTGACGAAAAAAGGAGTATTTTGAAATGTGTCGAATGTTTAAAATTGGAATATGATTTTACGGATTGGGGTGTCAGAGTGATTGAATTAAAGAAAAAGGGAGAATCGATTAACCTTTCTAAATCAAGCATGCCTCTGGGAGAGATACTGGTCAATCTTAATTGGAGTATAGGAAGCAATGAGCAGCCCTCAGGTTTTTTCTCAAATTTTTTTAAAAACAAAACACAATCTCAACATACAGATCTTGATCTTGGTTGTCTCTATGAACTAAAGAATGGAAAGAAGGGGTGCGTTCAAGCACTTGGAGATGCCTTTGGGGCGTTTGAGCAAATTCCTTATATGCAATTGGATGCGGATGATCGAACGGGTGCAATTGCTGGTGGAGAAAACTTGCGAATTAATGGGAGCCGTATTTCAGAAATCAAGCGCGTTCTCATTTATGCATTTATCTATGAAGGAGCAGTAAATTGGTCAGAAGCTGATGGCGTTGTCACGTTAACATACGATGATGGAGAAGATATCACTGTGAAGTTAGATGAGCATCGCAACGGGCAAAATATGTGTGCCATTGCCATGATCGAAAATATCAACGATAAAACATTTAAAGTAAGAAGGCTTGTAGAGTACTTCAGTGGACATCAACAAATGGACCGGGCCTACAAATGGAAGATGAAGTGGACGGCAGGATCTAAATAGTTTTCATACAAAAAAGGAGAAACACATGACAAGAATTTGGTTTAATCGATGGTTTACAACAGTGGCACATTACATAGAACTGATTCGCCATAACAATGATGGAAGAGTGTTCGAAGTATATGGTTCACATCCAAATGAAGATGCTTTGTATTTACAGTATTGTGATCATGGCTTCGTCGAACCTGATCTACATGGTCAGGAGTACGTTGAGTATTGCCTGCAAACGTGTATCGACAAGAAGATCGATTTGTTTATCCCACGTAAAGAAAATGTCCTCATCTCAAAAAACCTTTCGAAATTCCACAGCATTGGTGTGAAAGTTCTCGTATGTAATGCAGAACTAATGGCTCTCATGGACAACAAAGCGGCCATGTACCAATCCATTCTTATAAAAGAAAAAGAGCTAGGAAAATCAATCGTGCCTCTTCCGGATTATGCAGTTGTTAACAAAGTGGAAGATTTCAAAAAAGCGTATCATTTCCTTCGAGAGAAAGGTCACACCGTTTGTTTTAAGCCTGTTATCGGTGAAGGTGCGAATGGTTTTCGTGTGATAAAAGAGGAGCAGGAAACGATTGAAGAGCTTCTGACAGAAGGGGTTTCGAGAAGGATTTCGTATGAACATGCATGCTCAATCTTAAGTCAGCAAGAGTCATTTCAAGATTTGATGGTACTAGAGTATTTAGATGGATATGAATATAGCATTGACTGCCTTGCGTACAATGGCGAACTACATCTTGCTATCCCTCGAAAGAAGGTAGAAGGACGAGTAAGGGAACTTGAGGAAAATGAGGAGTTACTTCAAATTGCGCGGGCGATTCATCAAGAGTATCAAATTGATTATATTTCAAATATTCAAGTGAAGTTCAGCAATGGCATTCCAAAGCTTCTTGAAATTAATCCAAGGATGGCCGGCGGACTAAACATTAGCTGTTTATCAGGCATTAACATTCCTTATGAAGCGATCAAGTTGTTACAAAATGGTGGAAATGAATTTCTAAAGTTAGATCCCGCAATGGGAATACGCGCCAGTCATATCGAAAAAGAAGTTGTTCTTTCTTAATATGAAGGAGGTAACCAGATGAGTATTACATTAATGAAAAAGAACGCAGGTATTGTGTTAAAGAAGAAAAATCTTGATCAAGTTGTCGCAAGAGTAGGACTTGTCCTAGATATCAGCGGATCGATGCGAAAACTATATAAAGAAGGTACTGTACAAAAAGTAGTGGAACGTGTTCTTGCGGTAGCAAGTCAATTTGATGATGATGGCTTACTAGATGTGTGGGTATACGACAACGAGTTCAGTCGATTGAAGCCTGTTACAGAATTTGATTTCGAAGGATATGTGGATCGCCAAATTCTTTCGAACGACCTTGTCCATAAATTTGGAAGGAACGATGAACCGCAAGTAATGGAAGACGTGATTGGGAAATACGTTAATGAAGACCCTTCTAACGAACCGGTATTTATTGTGTTTATTAATGATGGCGGCTGTAAACGTGGCATTAAGAAAGCCATTGTTGAATCCTCAGACCAACCACTTTTTTGGCAGTTTATTGGTATAGGAGATTCGAATTTTGACGTGTTAGAGAAATTGGATACAATGACGGGAAGATTCATTGATAACGCCAACTTCTTCCATATAGAAGATATTGACCGTACAAGTGATGAAGTGTTGTACAATAATCTTCTAAATGAATTTCCAGATTGGCTGAAAGAAGCAAAAGAAAAAAAGATCATTCAGTAACGTTAACAGAATCGACAAAATCTTTTCAATTTATCATTGTTGACCAAAGGCTAAAGGAATCATTTTAGTAGAAAATATGTTAGTTTTATATAGAAAGAATCGGTTTTAGTGTTTGCAGCAAATTTTTTTGTTGAAACATGAAACTTTCTGAAGCCTGGCGCGTATTACAGAATAGGCAGTTAACTAGTAAATCTCATATGTACCATTTCATACTTCATTAAGAACTTAAATCTACTAACAGGAGTGAAACGATTTGACAATTTCTTTGCAGAAAGGTCAACGAATTGACTTAACGAAAGGAAATGCCGGCTTATCGAAAATTATGGTTGGCTTAGGCTGGGATCCGGTTGAGCAAAAAAAGGGTGGTCTTCTAGGCGGTCTCTTTGGAGGGGGAAGCGGCGGAGCTAATATCGACTGTGATGCTTCGATTCTAATGCTTGAGGATGATAAGTTAACTTCTAAGAAAGATTTAATTTATTTCGGTAACTTAAAGAGCGCGTGTGGAAGTATTAATCACACAGGTGATAACTTAACGGGTGCCGGAGACGGTGATGATGAACAAATCATGGTCGATCTTGGAAAAGTGCCACAACGAATTACGAAGCTTGTATTTGTTGTTAATATTTATGATGCTGTAAAACGTAAACAGGATTTTGGTATGATTCAGAACGCGTTTATCCGCGTGGTGAATCAGACAAATCAAGAAGAGATGCTTAAATTTAATCTTACGGATAACTATTCTGGTAAGACAAGCCTATTCGTTGCAGAAATCTATCGTCACGGTAGTGAATGGAAATTTGCTGCTATTGGAAATGGAACGAACGATGCTGGCTTAAGCGACATTGCGAAAAAATATTAAACTACTAAAATACTAAAGGGGCTGACTAGCATGGCTGTATCATTATCTAAAGGACAAAAAGTAGATTTAACGAAAACGAATCCAGGTCTATCAAAAGTTATTGTAGGACTTGGCTGGGACACAAATAAATACGATGGCGGTAATGACTTTGACCTTGATGCAAGTGTTTTCCTACTAGATAGTAACGGTAAATGCTCATCTGATAAAGATTTTGTTTTCTACAATCAGACAGAAGGCGGCGGCGGTTCTGTTGTTCATACAGGAGATAACCGTACAGGTGAAGGTTCAGGAGATGACGAGCAAGTAAAAGTTCACCTTCAAGATGTACCTGCTCAAGTCGAAAAGATCTCATTTGTTATCACAATTCATGATGCAGAATCACGTAATCAGAACTTTGGCC
Source organism: Guptibacillus hwajinpoensis (assembly GCF_020524165.1). GTDB lineage: Bacteria > Bacillota > Bacilli > Bacillales > Guptibacillaceae > Guptibacillus > Guptibacillus hwajinpoensis_D. The sequence continues at coordinate 119,226 of NZ_JAIVKU010000007.1, read as the reverse complement.
AAGTATCAAATGCATTTGTTCGCATCCTTAACGAAGATTCAAACGAAGAGCTCATTCGTTACGATCTTGGAGAAGATTTCTCAATTGAAACGGCAATCATTGTAGGGGAACTTTATCGTCATAACGGCGAGTGGAAATTCTCTGCAGTTGGTTCAGGTTATCAAGGTGGACTTGCTAGAATTGCAACTGATTTTGGTTTGCAAGTCGGATAAATTCTTCTTTTGGCAAGAGGGACGTTCCCTCTTGCCATTCCAATATAAACGCGAATTGGGGGATCATAATGGGCATTCAACTATCTAAAGGGCAGAGAATTGACTTAACAAAAACGAATCCTGGACTCGTTAAAGGACTTATTGGACTTGGTTGGGATACGAACAAATATCAAGGTGGATCAGACTTTGATTTAGATGCATCTGCATTTCTAGTAGATGTCAATAATCGTTGTCAAGATGATCTAGATTTCATTTTTTATAACAACTTAGAGCATCCAAGCAAATCAGTTATTCATACAGGTGACAACCGCACTGGTGAGGGTGATGGAGACGATGAGCAGCTGATCGTGGATTTTTCAAAAATTCCAGCTCATGTTGATAAAATCGGGATTACCGTTACAATTCATGATGCGGAATCACGTCATCAAAACTTTGGACAAGTATCCAATGCTTTTGTTCGTCTAGCGGATGAATCAACAGGAGAAGAGCTGTTGCGCTTTGACCTTGGTGAAGACTTTTCAATAGAAACGGCTGTTGTCGTTTGTGAACTGTATCGCCACGGGAATGAATGGAAGTTTAACGCAATCGGAAGTGGGTTCTCAGGTGGCCTTGCTTCGCTTTGCAGAAATTATGGCCTTGAGGTTTAAGGCTTAGCTAGTTGACATTAGGAGGAAACATCAAGTGGAAATCTTACAAGAAATTCTAAACACATATGCCTCTTTCTTTGATTGGGAAATGTGGGGAGAAGTTTTAACGGACCCTGTTGCATGGGGGCTTATTGGTACATTGGTTCTTCTGGAAGGGTTGTTATCAGCTGATAACGCACTCGTTCTTGCCGTTATGGTAAAACACCTTCCCCCAGAAAAGCGTAGAAAAGCGTTAACGTATGGTTTAATAGGCGCTTATTTCTTCCGATTCTTATTTATTGGGATCGGGATGTACCTTATTAAATTTTGGTGGATAAAAGTCTTCGGTGCGGCATACCTTGCCTGGATTGTGATTCAACACTTCAGAAGTAAAGGTGGAGAAGAAGGCACAGAGGGTATGAAAAAAGATACCTGGCTTGTACGTACATTCGGGTTGTTCTGGGCTACTGTTATTTCAGTAGAATTAATGGATATCGCGTTTTCTGCTGATAGTATCCTAGCGGCATTAGCCATTTCAGAACAAGTTTGGGTACTGCTTCTTGGAGGAATGATTGGTATTCTTCTTATGAGAACTGTTGCGGGTGTATTCCTTAAATTGATTGAAAAAGTACCTGAAATGGAAAATACAGCATTTGTATTAATTGCCATTATTTCAGTGAAGATGTTCCTGAGCGTGTTCCACATTGAAATTCCTCACGTAGCTTTCTTTGGGATCATTGTTCTTGCTTTCCTTGGAACATTTGTTGTTCATTACATTAATAACCGAAATCGTCCTTACGCAGAAGAAACAGCTTCAGCAAAAGAGAACGAATAGCAGAAAGAGGAGGAGACGCGGGTGCTCTCCTTCTTTTTTATACAATGAAACCAAAATTTTGATATAAAAGATCATAGGGGGTGAAGAAGCTGGAATATTTTCAATACCTATCACCGATACAAAAAGAGCATATTTTCTTTAAGAAACCATCTCCAATCCACAAACATGTAGCTCGTGAACAGCTCGCCTATGCGGTAGGGGCTGCTTTGTATATGCCTGCCATTCGAAAAGACATTGCCACTATGGTGATTCAACAAAAGTACAAAGAAGTGGTCACGATCGTTCTCGATCTTGAAGATGCAATCGGAGACAACTGTGTAGAGGAGGCAATTGACCAAACCGTAGACCATCTATCGGCTATTGAAGATGCGATGCTACAAGAGCGACTGAATTGGGAGAACTTACCTCTCTTATTTATTCGCGTCCGCTCTTCCAATCAATTAAAAGAAGTGGCAAGAAAATTAGGAACTTCTATTCTTTATTTAACAGGATTTGTGTTTCCTAAGTTCACAACAAGTAATGGTAGAGAGTACTTACATACTTTACGAGATGTGGAAAAAACAGCGGGAACGCGGCTTTACGGCATGCCAATATTAGAGTCTCCAGAACTTTTTTATAAGGAAACTCGCTACACGGAATTCCACTCTCTTTCATTGCTGTTCAAAGAATACGAATCTTCCATCCTAAATGTACGGATCGGGGCGACAGACCTTTGTGGACTTTATGGGATTCGCCGCAGTGCACAATCAACGATTTATGATATTTCTGTTATGAGAGATTTTATAGCAGATGTGGTCAACTATTTTGGGAGAAGCTTTGTGGTTTCTGGTCCAGTTTGGGAATATTTCAATAGTCGCCAGGAATTAAGAGAGCGAGGAGATCAGAACATCTCTGATTATAATACTGGACTATTAAATGAGACCTTACTTGATTTAACGAATGGTTTAATCGGAAAAACGGTTATTCATCCCTCACACCTTAACGTTGTTCAAAGCGTAAATGTTGTATCAAAGGAAGAGTACCTGGATGCGATTAGTATCCTTGAGAATGCAAATGGAGATATTGGAGTTCTAAAAAGTAACTCTCAAAACAAAATGAATGAGATTAAGCCACATTATAAGTGGGCAGTGAAAGTTATGACGAAATCATTGATCTATGGGGTGTATCATGACAAGTACAATTTCTTCAAAATGCTTACCGAAACAATACCATATTCCGATCCTGTCGGATATGAACGTTAATCTTGAAATTACTCAAAATGCGTTAGATCTTCCAATCTCGGAGTTCTTCAATATGGCAGCGCGCATCAATAAAAAACGCGGTTTTTTATTTGTTAGCAAAATACTTGGCAAGCATCTTCCGGTTAATCCTTATAAACCACTGCTTGCTTCAGGACTGCTTGCTTCTACTTATTATGAACGGGTCACAGGGCACTCAGTTAATCACCTTTTAGAAATTCGAGATGGATTTTTAAGTGATCAAAACGAAGACATTCAAAGAGCTTACGAAATGTTGCGAAGGAACTCCCTTGCTCTTCAAGAACCTCCGATTGTCATTGGATTTGCTGAAACGGCCACAGCCCTTGGTCATGGAGTATTTGATTGCTTTCAACAGGGTTATTATATCCACACAACCCGAGAGAATGTAGGTGATCTTGTACCAGAGTTCAACTTTAAAGAAGAACACTCTCATGCTGTAGACCAGCGCTGTTATGCCAATCGCTCGATCCTTGAGAAACCGAATCCCATCATATTGGTGGATGATGAAATTACGACGGGCAAAACATGTCTTAACATTATTCACGAGCTTCACGCTAAATACCCTCGCGAGCATTACGTTGTTCTTTCTTTATTGGATTGGCGATCGGAAGAACATATGGAACAATATCAGGCATTGGAGAAACAGCTAGGCATAACGATCCGAGTCGAATCACTACTTAAAGGGACGATTGCGTTTGAAGGCCATCCACTTGAACGCCCAATCAATGACTTTTATTCAATTGAAGCTTCAACTGTAGAACCGTTTTTTCATCGAATTAACCTTTCATCGGAGTTTCGATCCTTACCCGAGAATGGCTACCTTTCTTATAGTGGGAGGTTTGGCATTAACGAAGCGGATAAAGCAGTGATAGAAGAATCATGTCAGAAGGCTTCGAAGCTTTTAAACAAAGAACCACTTGGTGGAAAAACATTATGTCTTGGAACGGGCGAGTTTATGTACATTCCAATGAAGATTGCCTCTTACTTGGAGGGAGATATCTCCTATCATTCTACTACGAGAAGTCCTATCCAACCCGTTAATCTTGATAATTATGCCATTACAGAGGGCTTCACTTTTCAAAACCCAGAAGATCAAGCTATTCAACACTATGTTTATAACATTCCAAAAGGTGAATATGATGAGGTCTTTGTTTTCTTTGAAAAACGTGTGTCAGATGAGAATGTTATGGAGATCGCTACATTATTAAATGAGCGAGAAATTAAAACGGTTTATATCGTAACGTGTTCGTGAAGAAAGGAATGAATGAATTGACTGCACAGATTACTAGAATGGGAAGCTATCCTGAGCAAGATGTCACTTTTCTTTTAAAAGATTTATCAGAGATAACGATGGAAAAAAGCACAGATGAGAGAGAGCAAGCGATTCAACAAGGAACTCACTATTCAGAGATGCTACCAATTGAATATAAGCCGACCGAAGAATACATGAAGCTGTTTTACGCTTCACTTGAGGAAACAAAACATAAAGTCGCCGTAGCCGTAGGCGTGGTAGCCGAACAAATTGTAGCGGAAAGAGGGTTTCAAACCGTACTGGTTTCTTTAGCTCGAGCAGGAACGCCAATCGGAGTTTTGATCAAACGCTATCTTGCTTATAAGTACGATCAAAATTTCCCTCATTACAGCATTTCAATTATTCGCGATAGAGGGATTGACGAGGAAGCACTTCGATATATTTTAAATAAACATCCTGGCTCTTCGATTTCATTTATTGATGGTTGGACGGGTAAAGGAGCGATTACAAACGAATTAACGAAGTCGGTTTCTGAATTCAATAAATTGACGGGGGCGAATCTATCCAGTGAGTTAGCTGTTTTAGCTGATCCTGGAGACTGTTCTTCTCTATTTGGTACCAGGGAAGATTTTCTTATTCCAAGCGCCTGTTTAAATTCAACTGTTTCAGGACTTGTAAGTCGCACTGTGTTAAATAACCGCTGGATTCATGAAGGGGATTTTCATGGAGCGAAATACTACGCTGAGCTTGCTTCAGAAGATGTATCAAATTTGTATATTGATACGATTTGCAGTCAGTTTCCTTTTATAGATAACGACGTGAAAAGCAGAGTAGAAGCGATTACGAAGCAGAAACGGAAGCCTGAGTGGAAAGGACTAGAATCAATTGAGAATATTCAGCGCGATTTTGGTATAACGAATCATCACCTCATTAAACCAGGTGTTGGAGAAACAACGAGAGTTTTACTGCGACGGGTACCATGGAAGATCCTCGTTCATCCAAACGCTGAAATGAACCTTGAACATATTTTGATTTTAGCAAGGGATCGGGGCGTACCAATAGAAGAGTACTCTTCTATGTCTTACTCATGCTGTGGACTTATTCAGCCAATGGAGAAAGAATAATGAGAGCATTTGCGAGCGATTTAGATCGCACCTTAATTTATTCTCATCGAATGATTGAGCCTGGTGCTGTGCCAGAAGTTCATTTGATTGAAACGCTTGATGGAAAAGACATTTCTTATATTTCGAGTTATTCACGTAAAGCTTTGCAACAATTGAATAATGAAATCTTCTTTATTCCTGTTACAACGAGAACGATTGAACAATACCAACGAATTACGCTGTTTCAACATACCATTCAACCAGAGTATGCTGTGACAAGTAATGGAGGCCATATTTTAAAAGATGGGAAAGTTGTAAAGGGATGGTCAGATCAGTTAAAAGCATCCCTAGAGACGTGCTTATCTCTTCCTGTTTTTATACGTCAACTAGAGGCTCTAATTACAGGGAACTGGGTGGATCGCATTCGCCAGGCAGATTATCTCTTTGTTTATCTCATTATTCGACGTGATCAAGTGTCACGAGAAGAACTTTCTGCTTTGTTTGAATGGGCGCGTGAGCAAGGTTGGCAACCGAGTCTTCAGGGAAGAAAGCTTTACTTTGTTCCAAATCCAGTAAACAAATGGAAAGCGGTTGAATATTTGAAGGATGAGCTAGGGCTTTCTTATGTTTATACAGCAGGAGACTCCCTATTAGACTATGAACTTATTAAGTATGGGGACAAGGGATTTGTTCCGTCGCATGGTGAAGTTCTTGAAAGCTATCCAAATTTACATAAAACAGAAGCACATGGAATGGCTGCTTCAGACGAGATTCTGTTATCCATTACGGAAGACTTGTCGTTAAGCAAGCTACTTTCAGAACAAAACAGTTAAGCATGGAAGAAATAGTATGTTATTCTGAAAGATAGAAAATGTTATATTGAGACAAAGACTGCGACCACGCTAAACGAACGCGCTATACTAAAAATCGTATGAATGTAAGGAGGCTTGATCCTAATTGGCCATCCTCCGGAAAGGAATGAGAAAGCGGGGAAAACATCATGAGTCACTATGATCAAATTCTGATCAAGAAAGCATCGCTTGATGATGATGATTTAAAAGAACGACTATTTCAGTCGTTTCCAGAGCGGGATTCTTATGAAAATGGAAAAGAGTTAAGGATTACACAAATAGTGGGACGATTCTTGGGAAGCTACTATGATGAGAACGACTATTTTCTACAATTACACGAACTGTATAAGTCAAACGAGATTCACGTGTTAAGTGAAGAATTAAATAAAGTGATAAGCCCTGAACGACTTCAATCGATTCAATCGATTCATGCGATCAACCAAAAGGAAAACGGTCTCTCTGCGAATCGATTCGTTGCATTCTTAGAAGGCGCTAAGCTTATTCCTTCTCATCAGAATCCGGCGTTACATCGCCATGTGCGAAAATCATTAATAGCAATCCTTGAGCTTTTTGAAAAACGACATCAAGGCGGTTTTAGTCATCCTGAATTCCGTCGAGTTCTTGTTGATTTAGTGAAATGGACATGGAATCATCTCGATCCGTGGCTAGCAGAAACTGAGTTTGAAATAAAAATGCCAGGGGTTGTATGGTACGGAGAGGCTACAACAAGTCAGCAATATTTCTTGCTTTATTTAGTAGAGCTAGGTTGTGATGTGCTTTATTTTCATCCTGAAGGCATTGATTCGTTTTATGAGCTTGATCCTGATGGAGAATTAATGGAGAAGCGTAAACTTCCTGCAACCACTAAGCTTGAACCTTTTCCGATTGAAAAGCCGGAAAGACGTTCTACTGTCGCCTATCGAGCAACGAAAGAAATGGAGACGGTCCTTCATCATGAAGGGTCACAATTGTTTAAACCATGGCAATTAAGAAGTTATGCTCCAAAGTCCGTCACATTAAAAACTACCTATGATGAACTGTTTTTAATTGCAAAGGAAAAAGCATTCATTCGGCCAAGTTTCAAAGTAGAAAACGGAACCGTTCATATCCCTTCGTTATTCGCCAAAATTATGGGAGTTTCCGAGAATAAGAAGGAATATTGGAACAGACTTCAAGATATAAGCGAAACAAAATCAACTGTTATGATTCGTCAATTCCCTTTCACCCAGGAAACACGAGCAAACCAGAAGTTTCATTATCAGCATGCCTTGAATCAAGAAAATGTACTGGATCCGGAAATCATGATGCAGGGAAACTGGTGGCAGTATAAGCACTTGCCAAATGAAACACAGAAGGCAATTGGACAGGCGATTTCGAGAATGTGTAGCAATCCTAAGCTACTTCCTGAAGGCCATGAGTCAGAAGAAGAGATAAAACTTTACCTTTTCTCACAAACAACCAAAATTCCTGATGAGTTTGTTCATTTAATGCAAACGTTTGATTATTCTCAGGAAGTCCCGAAAGTTGTTTTATATAATACGGAAATGAACGGAACGCTGTCTCGATCAGATGCAGCGGTCTTACACCTGCTAAATGAATTTGGAATCGATATTATTTTATATAATCCACCTGGACACCAGTGCATTGAGCGCTATATAGATTCCAATCAGTTTGATATTCACTGGTTAGAAGAAATGGCATATCGTCAAGATTTTAAGGAACCTTCCGTTTTTCGTAAGCTGTTTAAATCCATTAAATTATAATTAGGGGAGTGATCGTCGATGACGAATGATACAAGTTTAACAACGCTTGATAAAAATGAAGAGATCACAGAAGCTAAGGCAGAAGATGTTCGGCTGAAACTTCGCGAAGAGCAAGAAGTTCAGAAGCTTGCTGGTGAAATTGATGTAAGAGACCAAATGGCTTTACTTGAATTTGGGAAAGAACCTGCTGTTGAGATCTCGAAGTTCTCCGATAAAATATTATCGATGATGCGCACAACGAGCGTTACAGATTCTGGCGAGATGCTGAAGCAGCTCGGAAAAATTATGGACAGGTTTGATAAAAAAGATTTCGAAGAACCAAAAACAGGATTCCTTTCGAAGTTCTTCAAAAAAGGCAACGATATGGTTGAAAAGATTTTTGGTAAATATCAAACGCTTGGTGGAGAAATTGAAAAAGTACATGTTGAAATTTCGAAGTATAAAGATGAAATGTCACGGTCAACAGGTACGCTAGATGAAATGTATCAGCATAATCTAAACTATTATGTCGAGTTGGAGAAATACGTCGTTGCAGGGCAGATTAAGCTAGAAGAGCTTCAAGACAAAGTCCCCGCTATTCAACAAAAGGTTAATGCTGGAGATCAAATGGCTCAGATGGAACTGGATACGTTGAATAATGCCATTCAGACGCTTGAAGAACGAATATATGATCTTGAAATGGCGAGAATGGTTGCGATTCAAACCGCTCCACAAATTCGTCTGCTACAACGAGGAAATACAAAGCTAATCGGAAAGATCAATTCAGCGTTTATTATTACAATCCCCGTTTTCAAAAATGGTGTCATACAAGCTGTAACAGCAAAGCGTCAAAAGCTTGTTGCTGACTCTATGAATGAGTTGGATCGTCGTACAAATGAAATGTTGAAAAACAATGCGCAGAATATCTCAAATCAAAGTGTTGAGATTGCGAAATTGTCAGGAAGACCAAGTGTGAAGATAGAAACGATTGAGGAATCCTGGAACACAATCGTCAAAGGGATGGAAGAAACGCGTGCGATAGAGGACGAGAATAAACGTCTGCGAGATGAAGGTACGAAGCGTATTTTAGAACTCCAAGATAATATGAAGAAGATCGGAAATAATTCAGGTCGATCCTAAACAAAAAGGAAAGGAGAGCAAAGCGGCTCTCCTTTCCTTTTTGTTAATTTTTTAAATTTCCCTTACGATCCTGATATTCGCCTTTCGACTTATCTCGCTTTCCTTCTTCTTGAAGACGATGGTCATTCTTTGCATTCCCAATCTGATCTTTTACTTCACCTTTTGTTTTGGAAACAGCACCTTTTACTTTGTCACTTAACCCTTTATTATTACTCATAAGATAAACCGCTCCTTTCCTGTTTCTATAAAAGAAAATACCCCATGAAAGGAGTTGCCAAACTGGCATTTCCTTCATGGGGTGAAAAATAGTCATTTAGTTGGATTTGTCTTTCACTGGCTTATTCGTCCATATATCCGATTTTAAGCCTTTAATCGTATCGGCATAAAACTGTGGATCTTTCCCAGCTTTACGCTGCTCTCGATAATCTTTAAGAGCCACAAAGGCAACTTTACCAATAATCGAGATAACGATTAAGTTAAGAAGGGCCATAAGACCCATGGAAAGATCGGCCATGCCCCATACGATACCGAAACCGGCTTTCGCACCGAACATTACCATAGCGAGCACGGCGAGTCGGTAAATAAGAAGGGCAGTTTTGCTTGATTTAATAAATTCAATATTTGTTTCACCATAATAATAGTTCCCAATAATTGAACTAAAAGCGAATAAAAGAACGGCGACAGCAACAAAGATTCCAGCCCCGCTGCCTAAATGCTGGTTCATTGCTTCTTGTGTCAGTTGGACGCCATCTAGTTTTGAGTCAACATAACCGTCTGACATTAGAATCATAAAGGCTGTAGCTGTTGCAATCAGTAGCGTATCAACGAACACACCAAGCGCCTGAATCAGACCCTGTTTTACCGGGTGAGAAACGTCTGCAGTAGCAGCTGCGTTTGGTGCACTACCCATACCGGCTTCGTTAGAGAAGAGGCCACGTTTAATACCTAGTAGCATTGCTGCTCCAACTCCGCCTCCAGTCACTTCTTTAAATCCAAATGCGTGTTGGAAAATAAGTGCAATCATTGCAGGGATTTCAGTAAAGTTTACGATTAGAACAAAAGCCGCAACGATGACGTAAATTCCAGCCATTATTGGAACGATGATTTGTGAAACAACTGCAATTCGACGAACACCACCGAAAATAATAATAGCAGTTGCCACGGTCAAGATCGCACCCAATACCCATCGATTGACATCGAATGAATTTTCAAAGGCAAGGGCAATCGTGTTTGATTGAACAGAGTTAAATACAAGCCCGAAACTGAACGTAATTAAGACAGCGAAAATGATTCCTAACCATCTAGCATTTAGCGCGCGCTGCATATAGTAAGCAGGGCCACCTCTAAAGTCATCGCCATCACGAACTTTATAGATTTGGGCAAGTGTACTTTCAACAAATCCACTTGCAGAACCGAGTAGGGCAATAACCCACATCCAGAAAACAGCACCTGGCCCACCGATACTTACGGCAGAGGCTACGCCGGCAAGGTTTCCAGTCCCGACACGGGATGCCGTACTAATAAAGAAAGCTTGTAAACTCGAGACTGAGTTTTTTCTTCCTTTCATCGTGTCTTTTTCAGCTAACACATGGAACATTTCACCAAAAAGGCGAAATTGAACAAAGCGTGAGCGAATCGTAAAATACAATCCGACACCAATAAGAATAACAATTAAGACATTCGACCAGATCAGTTCGTTACCGGCATCAACAATCGTTTTTAGAATATCCATATGTAAGTCCCTTCTATAAAAGATTTAGGAAAGAGGAATGAGAGATAGTATCACACTTCCCTTATTTGTTCAGAATCTAACGCGAGCAAGGAATCTTTTTAAAAAAAATGGAAAAAATACGGTATTTTCTGACAATAACAACATTACGTTAGAATCTGTTGCACAAAAACCCATTATACATGTTTTTAGTGAGATTAGTGATTAATGATGTTAGATAATCTAACATCATAAAATATAACAGTCTTTCTATTATCCTCAAAGAGTAAGGTATAATGAAAGACAACCTATTAAGACTACTGATCATCTATAAAAAGGAGTTTTATGATGGTAGAATGTGATGTGATTATTGAAAGCGAAAATCAAATTAGTGCGACTCTTTCTTTACCTTCTGGAAGTGGGGAGCAGTATCCTGCTGTTATAATGATTCACGGTAGCGGTCCTATCGATCGTAACGAAAATGCAAAAAAACTAAAAATGAATACATTTAAAGAAATGGCAGCACTTTCGAATGAAGAAGGTTTTGCAACGATCCGTTATGATAAGCGGGGAGTTGGTGAGAGTAAAGGAGATTATTATAAAGCGGGATTTTTTGATTTTATTGAGGACGCTGTAGCTGTCGTTAATTTTGTTAAATCTCATAGAAGCATTGATGAAAATCGAATCTTCCTTCTTGGTCATAGTGAAGGTTGCTTAGTAGCACCGGTTGTTCATGATCGTGTGCCAGTACAGGGAATGATTCTTTTATCTCCATCTGCAGAGCCCCTTGGTGAAACCACTGCCTGGCAACGAGAACAAATGAAAAGAGATATGCAAACGATCGACGGTTTTCAAGGGTGGTTGCTTCGATTAATTAAGGCTGATCAAAAGCTCGATAAAATGAATGAAAAATTGACGGAAAAAATTAAGGGTACAGATGCCGATGTCATTCACTATAATGGTCAGAAAATAAATGCAAAATGGAACAGAGAACACGAACATTTTGATGTTCGTGAATATTTAACAAAAATAGACTGCCCTGTTCTCACAATATCGGGTATGAAAGACGTTCAGGTAAAAAGTGAGCAGGCAGAAGTTGTGTGCAACCTTGTAAAAGGGGAGTGTGAAAGTCATATTCTCCCTGACGTCACACACTTATTGCGCAAAACAGAGGTACCTGATCGGTTCTCGAGTATTATGAATGATTATAAAAATCAAGTAAAGCAACCGATCGATCCTGAATTAAAGCAGCTGGTATCAGACTGGCTAAGAAAGCACTAAAAGGAAAAGCATATTCCAAGGGAGGCTCGCCTCTCTTAGAATACTTTATTAGGAATCTCTATAGGCAAGGAAGGATTGTTCGCTTTATTCCTGTGCAACAGAGTGGTAGAATATAGGTGGAAGGTATTAAATTCAGCTCTGCCCGGGAGGGATTTCAATGATCGAGCAACCTCAAAGTGTTACTGTCATCTCGAATCAACGACAAGTCCAATTACGTGTTGAACGCCTTGCGATTCATCACAGAATGAAAATTCTTGAAGCAGAGAAGGCGAACGGAAGTAAATTCTATCTATTTTTCTATAAAGACGATTTTATTACTGGCAAAACGGCCGAAGTAAAGAGTGATTCTCTCATTGAAAAAGCATTTCAAAAAGGGATCGTTCTTCATGCATCACATCCGCTTATTGATCATTTTTTATCTGATCGAACATTTCTTCTTAAATCCACAAAGCAAGTCTTTCAATCTGTTCAAAACCGTTACACTCCTCAAGAAACATCCTTTATTTTCTCTTATTTCGACTCATTTCTTTCCAAAGAAACGATTATAAAGTTAATGCGAAAGCACTTCTACGATTATCGACGAAACGGACAAATGCGCTTAGCGTTTCAAATTTTAGCTACCATGCTCCATTATGAACCGACAAATAAATGGGCGCTCGAACTGGCCCGCAAGTTAGAATATCAAACAATCCGTAGCATATATGAAGGAAACCACAATGAGCTTGTAGAGGCAGACCCCCTGTTTGCTGAAATTCAGGCTTTCGATGATTTGAAGTTGAATCAGACTTATCTTGAATCGCTTTATCGTAAAGAAAAACGTTTGATTGAGCTATCCGCACTACGACTCCATCTTTTTCTCCATTCTCCTGTTGAGGAGAACGTGGATCCACAAAAACTTATACATGTATCGCTCTCAGAATCTGAAAGAGCCCGTTTGCTTTGGTTACTGTATGCTGAAGCACCTCACCATTTACCACTCAGAAAAAACGCTTTTGAAGCACTCATTTATTTAAATAAAACAAGCGAAGCGATTCACTTACTATCACAAAGACAGGGATCGATTGCGCAAAGTGAATATGAGCTTTTACTTCAAGCGTTTCAAGATGACAGTATCCCGATTACGTCTATTGAATTCACATCTCTCCAAAGCTTGCTCGAACTTAAGGACAATCGCTCTTACTTGGACGGTTTGCTCCATGCGCTTATCCCTAGAATGCTCCATGAATTTGGTTTAAGTTACGTCTATAGCTGGGTGAAGCCTTTTATGGAGAAAAACCAGGATCTATCTATATTATCCACTGTGCAAACGATGGTAGAGATTCAGGACGATCCGGATAAGCAATTTCAGCTAGGCAAGCTTTACCATAAAATGAAACAATATGATGAAGCGATCACCTGTTTCGATTGGGAGATGGAGCTTCATCCAACTGACCCAACTCCAGTGCAATGGTTAACGAAAGTTTACCGGGAGATGGGAAAGGTAGAAGAATCCAATACGTATATGTCGATCTATTCACAGATGCAAAGAATTTCACAGCAATAGCGCGGGCTCAGCCTGCGCTATTTTTTCTACTCCTAGTGCACAGCGAAATGATTGAAAGGAAGAGATGGACGCGATTCTTGTTAATATTTGATAATTAATAGCAGATTCATATAAACTAAGTGTCATCAATACGATTATTTTAAGCTTGTCAGGAGCGAGGTATGGAAAATCAAACGAGTTATGCGTATGACATTATCCAAGTGTGTTTATTAGCGGGAAAGGTTATGCTCCAAAACGGTGGTGAGACGTATCGGGTTGAAGATACGATGACGCGAATAGCGGACGCTTATGGTGCAGCTCATTCGAATAGTTACGTAACACCTACGGGTATTATTTTTTCAATAGAAGGTCCTGAGCCTTCCAAAACACAGTTGATCCGGATCTCAGATCGAACAACTGATCTCGATAAGGTGACAAAAGTAAATAGCATTTCAAGACGAATCAGTAGTGGCGACCTATCGATTCAAGAAGCTTATAATGAGCTTTATCGTCTCGACAAGATGACAGAGAGATATACTTTTCCAAAACAATTGATAGCTGCATCGGTCGCTAGTGGTTGTTTCTTAATTATGTTTGAAGGGCAGTGGGATGATTTTGTGCCTGCAGTCCTTGCGGGCGGAGGCGGATTTTATAGCGTAACGCTATTTAATCGTCTCGTCCCGATTAAGTTTTTTTCTGAGTTTCTTGCTTCATTTATTATCGGTCTTCTTGCTGTCTTATTTGTTACATTAGGACTTGGTGAACAACTCGATAAAATTATCATTGGATCGGTTATGCCCCTTGTTCCCGGTTTGTTAATTACGAATGCTGTAAGAGATTTGATGGCTGGACATCTCATTTCCGGTTTATCAAAAGGAGCAGAGGCTTTTCTAACAGCGTTTGCGATCGGTGCGGGTATTGCGCTTGTTGTATCATTTTTGTAGAAAGGAAGTAAGCAAATGACATTGATTGCTCAGATTTTAACGAGCTTTGTGGCAAGCGCAGCTTTCGGCTTGTTATTTAATGCCCCAAAATCCTCTCTTATTAAAGGTGGGTTTGTGGGTATGTGCGGTTGGATGATTTATTACGTGATGGAAGCATCAGGAATTGATGTGGTTGTTGCAACAGTGACAGCTTCCTTCTTTATTGCGGTTATTAGCCAGGTTTTCGCAAAAATGTACCGAACACCCGTTATTATTTTCAGCGTAGCGGGTATTATTCCACTTGTTCCTGGTGGACTCGCGTATGATGCGATGCGGAATTTTGTTCAGAATGACTACAACAATGCCATTAATCTTGCAGCAAAAGCCTTTATGATTTCCGGTTCCATTGCTGTTGGATTAGTATTCTCAGAAGTAATTAACCAAATCATCCGTCATTCGACACTTACGAGACGTCAAAAGCAGTGAAAAATAGTTCGTAATCCTTTTGCAATCTATCCAGACCGTATGATACCGTTTAAACAGATGGCTCTGTCGAACGGTGTCAAATAATGTTAGTATCTGGGGGAGGATCAATGATGAAAACCTATCCCCATCTCGGATTGTTAACAATTCGATTGGTCGTAGGTATGCTCTTTTTTGCTCATGGTTATTTAAAGTTTTCAGAAGGCATTGCAAACACAGTAGCTTTCTTTGAAACAATTGGGATATCTGGATTTCTGGCTTATGTTGTCGCTGTTATTGAATTAGCAGGAGGGGTGCTCATGATTCTTGGCATAGGAACGCGCCTCATTAGCGTGCTGTTCTCTATGATCCTAATTGGTGCACTTCTGACTGTGAAAAGATCAACGGGGATGCTTGGCGGATATGAATTAGATATCGCTATTCTAGCGATGTCGCTCTCTCTGTTTTTAAGCGGTGGCGGTCCGTATAGCCTGTCCACCTACCTCGTGAAAAAAGGCTGGTCGTTTCATAATGATCAGAAAGCGGAAGGATTAAAAAGGAAGTGAGTGAATGGCTAAGCCTAAGTTAAAACGCAGTGTCAGATGGTTTTTCTTCATAATAGCAATTGTGCTTGTTCTTTTGGTGATTAGCCTTCGATTTAAGCCATTCGCTGATACGAAAGGTTTTCAATTAGAATCTCAGCCTGTTCTCGGAGAAGAGACGGCACCAGTTGAATTGGTTGCATTCGGTGATTATAAATGCCCTTCCTGTCAATCGTTTAATCGCTCTTTTTTTCCTTTGCTTCAAGAGAAATTGATTGCAACAGGTAAAGTGAAATTTTATTTTGTCCATCATCCTTTTCTAAATGAGGATTCAACGAGAGCGGCTGAGTTTGCTGAAGCGGTTTACCAAGAACTTGGAAACGACGTGTTCTGGCAATTTCATCATGTTGTCTATGATGAACAACAGGATGGAAAAAACAAGTTAACGCTCGCCTTTCTCACAAATATCCTTAGTGGCCTAGTGAGTGAAGAAGAAACGGATAAGGTCGTAGAAGCTTATAAAAGTGGAGCTGGTAAAAAATCAGTAAAAGCGGACATTGCTTATGCCCAGAAGAACAATGTGCCTGAAACATCTACCTTATTTGTGGATGGTAAACGCTTTGATGGAAGCAGTTTATCAGAACTAAATCAATTGGTTGAGGAATCAACGAATGAATAAACAGAAGACGTCATTAGGACGTCTTTTTTATTATGATCGTGTTAATCAAACGTTTGTTTAATAAAATTGATGTTAATTAAACGTTTGATTAAGAAACAGTATTGACTTTCATTTGGGTAACGTGAAGAATAGAGAGGTACAATTGAATAAATATGGAAAAGGTGTACTGAACCCAGTACATAATAGGGAAATTGGTGTAAATCCAATGCGGTCCCGCCACTGTAAGAAGTATAAACGATGCGTTAGTCCACTTATCAATGATAGGGAAGGAGTATTCGTTCTAAGAAGCTTCGAGTCAGGAGACCTGCCTTTTCTAAAACACTGGTTGACCTACGGATGATAGGGGGGTGTATCGAGAAGGTTAAATGATGCCTATTCGTTATGCATGCTCTTAAGTTAAGAGTATGCATTTTTTATTGTTTTGGAGAAGGAGAGAGGTTATGAAAAAGACAGTAAGCGAATCAAGAGTCTATAAAAGCAGTCGTATTTTTCCTCCGGATTTGAACAGTCACGGAACCTTATTTGGAGGGAAACTACTTGCAGACATGGATATGCTAGCGTCAATTGCAGCAACAAGGCATGCTCGTCTAGAGTGCGTGACGGTATCGATGGACACAGTTGAGTTTTTGCATCCTATTACCGAAGAAGATTCGATTCATTATGAAGCATTTGTCATATGGACAGGAAAAAGTTCTATGGAAGTTTTTGTGAAAGTAACCGCTGAACATTTATTGACAGGTGCCAATCGAATAGCAGCAACGTGCTTTATTTCGTTTGTTGCTTTACTTGAGGGAAAGCCGAGGCAAGTTCCTGGAATTGAACCAGAAACAGAAGGTGAAAGGCAACTTAATGAACTGGCGCGAAAACGAGCTCAAAAAAGAATGGACCGTAAAGTAACAAGTAAGAATTTAGCGGAAATATTAACCAAATTATAACATGAAAAGGAGGAGCTGAGTGATCTGCTTCTCCTTTCTTAATCGAAATTGGCGTCGCCATCCTCAATTACTTGGAATAATAAACTTTTTTTGAAATCGAAGTTAGGAAAAGATGAATGAGTGGTATAAGAGTGAGTGGAATGAAATAAACAAAGGAGACGGCCAATGTGGATTAAGCATGATTTTTTTAAGTATATAACAGGCATTATTTTATTATTAATATGTTTTTTCTTTTTAACAGAGTTAGATTTATTGAAGCCAGTAAAAACCATTATCGGTACACTGTTTTATCCAGTGCTTATCGCTGGATTTTTGTATTATGCGATTAAGCCGATCGTTAAGTTAATCAAGAAAATCCCCTACGTGTCGGATTTGGCCGCAATATTAATCGTATTTTTAGCGATTGCAGGTGTTTTGTACACAGGGTTTACGTTTCTAGCCAATCCGATTCAAAGTCAGGTTTCTGAGTTTTCAAAGGAATTACCTGAGAAGTTGAAGGAATCAGCAAAAGAAGCAGAAAAAATGATGGAAAAGAACGATATGAAGATGGTTTCAGTAGAAAATCTCCGACAAAAAGCAACGGGCTATTTGGGTAACTTAACACAAAATTTAGGTGATCATATGATGCAGGTTGTGAGTGCACTAACAAGTGCAACTACTGTTCTTGTAATTGTGCCTTTTGTCCTGTTCTATTTCCTTAAAGACGATCATAAACTAAGTCCATTTCTGCTGAAATATCTCCCTAATAAGCATCAAGGTGAAGGGAAAAAGATTCTTCATAAAATTGATGAAACGTTATCTGCCTATATCATAGGGCAAATTATTGTAGCAGTCGTAGACGGGGTCTTGATGTACGTAGGCTATTTACTCATAGGTCTGCCTTATGCCCTCATATTAGGACTATTCGTTATGGTAACAGCAGTTGTTCCATTTTTTGGACCTATTATTGGTGTTGTTCCTGCTCTAGTGATCGCTTTAACTCAAGAACCTATTTTAGCCTTGTATGTGATTATCATTACAATAGTCGTTCAACAGTTAGAAGGAAACCTCGTAGCCCCTGTGGTTCTAGGTAAGAGATTAAACATTCATCCTTTAACGATTATTTTATTGTTAATTGTAGCGGCTGCTTTATATGGTTTCATTGGAATGCTAATTGCCATTCCGCTTTATTCAGTCATTAAGGTGATCGTTAAGAATTTCTATGAATTCTATCGAATACGGCATCGATCTGAATTAACAGAATAACTGAAAACGCCTCTCTTTCATTAATGAAAGAGAGGCGTTTTCATAGTTGACCTACCTTAGTTGTTTTCGTGTTCATTAACGATACAGTTGTAGCAAATTAAATTATAAATAAATGTTTGCTAGGCGTTCATATGAATTTTTTCGGTCGTTCGGGTCGTGTAGGTTTGTCAGTACCATGAACTCTTCAGTTTGATAAAGCTCGGCTAATTGATCGATTTTCTGTTTAACTGTAGACGGTGAACCGATTATCATTCGTTTTCGATTTATATTTACCCTGTCTCTTTCGGTAGCAGTATAACGATATTCCTTTGCTTCTTCAAGAGATGGGACGCGGCTATCGAGCCCTTTTTCAACACGTAAAAGCCATAGATCCTGACTTTGAGCAAGTTCTTCAGCATGCTCATCGGTTTCGCCACAGACAACAAACAGCGCAATGATAGCTGATGGAGAAGGGCTATAGTAAGTGGGTTTGAACAACTGGTAGTATGTTTTTAGCGTGTTTTCTCCGCGAGCGGGCTTTATGAAGTGTCCAAAAACATATCCAATTCCTAACTCAGCCGCTTTTTTTGCACTATTTTCTCCCATACCGAGAAGCCAGAGTGAAGGCGGAGTCTTCGTTTGTGGTGCTGCTTTAATACCAGCATACTCGTGTCCGCTCGGCATTGAATCAGTTAAATAGTGAGAAAGCTCTTTCAATTGACGGGGAAACTCATTTAAGCTTTTATTTACGCCGTCAGTTAAAGCAAGTCTCGTTTTAGCTGTTCCCCCTGGAGACCGTCCTACACCAAGGTCGATTCGACCTGGATGAAGGGCTTCTAGCTGTCGAAAGTTTTCAGCTACTTTAAATGGACTATATTGGGGAAGTAAAACTCCTCCAGACCCTACTTTGATTCGGTTTGTTGTGGCTGCGATATGGGCCATCATAATCTCTGGAGCTGTACTAGCTAACCCTTTCGTACTGTGGTGTTCTGCAAACCAATATCGTTTATATCCTAAGTTTTCGGCTAAAATAGCGAGATCACGAGTGTTTTCCAGTGTTCGATAAGAATCGCTTCCTGAAGGAATCGGAGCTTGATCAAGAATACTTAAGTTTATCAATCGTGTTGCAACTCCTTCCAAATATCTTTATTAGTATGAGCATTCTAGTTTTATCCTAACGCTTTACATTTGGTTGGTATAGTGAGACGACTTTGATTTTAGTCAAAGCCTTATCAATCCTGCTCTTTAGACCACTATATAATGGATAGACAGCTGGCACAGTAAACGATCTGAGTTTTGTGTCCGAAGAAACCTTCGATTATACTTGCATCTCCATGATCAGCCAGCCATAATGAAGGATAGAAAATTGTAGGAGAGAGTGAACAAATTTTGAATCATAATGTTTCAGACACAAATACAAAACAATTACATACACGTATTTATCTCATACGGCATGGAGAGAGTGAATGGAATGCGGCAGGAGACCTTTATTGTGGAAGAACAGATGTTGCATTGTCTAATGAAGGCGTAACACAAGCGAAAAGCGCAGGGGATTTTCTCAGCTCGATAGCGTTTGATCGAGCCTACGCCTCCCCATTAGTAAGGGCGCATCATACGGCTCAGCATATCTTAGGAGAACGAGATTTACCAATTCAATTAGATGAGCGGATCTATGAAGGTGATTTTGGAGAGTGGGAAGGACGATCAAAAGCAGAATTCATAAAAGAAGATCCAGACTCATGGAATAATTGGATGGAGAATCCTTGGGAAACAAGAGCGGGTCGAACCGGGGAAAATGCACGTGAAATGTATGAAAGAGCATCGGCCTTCTTTAAAGATATTGGTGAAAAACACCCGGGTGAAACGGTGCTCGTAGTTGCGCATAACAATACAATTCGTTTCTTCCTTGCAGGTATACTAGGCATGCCTTTCTCGAACTATCGTCGTATCTTTCAGGATAATACGGGAATCAATGTTCTGGATATTGAGCGGGAGGATATCCTTATTCGTAGTTTGAATATGAATGCTCACCTAAAGAAATGAAGATAGAAAAAAGCGATGCTGCTGCATCGCTTTTTTCTATTAAGAGAGCTCTTTATATGATTTTTTGACTACGCTACTTAAGGCAATGAGGGCAATAACGTTTGGTAATACCATAAAGGCGTTAAACGTATCGGCAAGTTGCCATACGAACGGAACGTTTAAGACGGTACCAAGAACGATGAAAACAAGTACTGCGGCACGGTAATAAGGAACGCTTTTTTCACCAAATAAATAGTTCACGTTTGTTTCACCAAAGTAAGCCCATCCTAAAATCGTTGTAAAACTAAAGAACAAGAGACTGAAGGCTATAAAATAGACCCCAAAGCCTCCAAGCCCACTTGTGAAACTGGCCTGAGTTAGTTCAATCCCAGTTAAATTCGAACTTGCTCCGTCCGTTACAAGGATAACGAGGGCCGTAACGGTACAAATAATAACGGTATCGATCAGGACACCCACCATGGCCACAAATCCTTGCTGGGCAGGATGCTTCACTTCTGCAACAGCGTGAGCATGCGGGGTTGATCCCATCCCAGCTTCATTTGAGAATAATCCCCTTGCAACGCCATAGCGAATCGCTTCTTTAATAGAAGCACCAAGCACACCCCCTCCAGCGGATTCTGGAGTAAATGCTGATTCTATGATAAGGGATAGCGCTGGAAGCACTTGATCAAATTGTAAGATAAGAATGATCATCGCTCCGATAATGTAAAGTAACGCCATGATTGGCACAACATTACCTGCAAATCGGGCGATACGGTTGATACCGCCGAATAGAATTAAACTAATGAGGATCGCTACACCGAAACCGATCAAAAGCGGCGGAATTTGAAAGGCGGTTTGAAAAGCTTCGGCTATAGAGTTGGATTGAACCATATTTCCGACAAACCCAAGCGCACAAATAATGGCGATGGCGAAAAATGCGGCTAGTTTTTTACTACCTAGACCATCGCGGATATAGTATGCAGGACCACCTTTAATGACCCCGTTTTCTTTCACGCGAAACTTCTGAGCTAGAACAGCTTCCGCAAATATTGTGGCCATGCCGAGGAAGGAAGAGATCCACATCCAAAAAATAGCTCCGGGACCACCAGCTGCAATAGCTGTAGCGACCCCGGCTAAGTTTCCTGTTCCAACTTGAGCCGCAATGGCCGTCGAGAGTGCCTGATAAGATGAAATACCGTTTTGCTTCTTCTTTGAAAAAAGAGGACCAAATGTTTGGCGAAACCCTTCTTTTAATCCTGTAAACTGGATAAATCCGAGACGTATTGTGAAAAATAGTCCAGTTCCAAGGAGGAGGGATATCATAATGGGTCCCCAGAGAACCGCATTAATTGCTTCGATTGCTTGCACTGTCGTCAACTCGCTCTCATGAAAAAATAAGATTCTCCAATGATAGCTTATTTTTTCCCCATACTTCAACCCATTAAATCGCTATGGTAAGCATTTCCTTAGTAATTTGTTTGAGAATGAAGCTGTTTTTCTGTTTTTTTCTGTTTTTGAATCCATTGATAGAAGAACAAAATCCCTATCACAAAGATCCCGAGAATCATATAAAGATTCGCGTAACCTATTGTTGTAACGACAATGCCGAGTATAAAAGAGCCAGATGCAATGCCTGTATCAAAAAAGGTGAAAAATGTAGCGGTTGCGTGCGCACTTCTAGATTCAGGGGCAGCTTGTATGGCAAGTGTCTGAAAGCTTGGAACAATGGAACCATAACCTAATCCGATTAACCCACCAGCAAAAAGTAACATCCACGACTCGGTCGTTAAGCTAAGCGTAATGAGTCCAAGTGCAAATAGAACAAATGCAGGAAGGATAACCGTGTTCGGACCTCTTACGTCAAACATTCTTCCTGTAAATGGTCTCGAGACGAGCATCGCTACAGCGAATACGGCGAAAAAGAATCCCGCTGCTTCAAGAAGACCGATTGATTTCGCATAAAGCGAGATAAACGAAATGACGCTTGCATATGAAAAAGCGACAAAGAGACCAACGATTGCAATAGGAAAGGATTTTTTCTCGAATAGGTCATGGAATGTTAATGAATGACGAGGTGCTGGTGCGTTATTTTCAATTGTTTTCACCCCGAGTGTACATAGGACCCCTATCGTCATGATGCCGCTGAGTACTAGGAAAATGGCGATATAGGATACGTATTGAAGAAGTGTAAGTGCGATAAATGGACCTGTGACAACTGCGAGGTTCATAGACATCGCAAAGTAACCAAGACCTTCACCACGTCGTTCACGGGGAATGGTGTCAGCTGCAATTCCACCAGCAGCAGTTGTCACAATACTAAACCAAACTCCATGAAAGAAACGAAGAAGAAGTAACGCAACATAGTTATCGACTAATGGATATAAAAAAGAGGCTGTTGCAAACAAAGCTGCGCTTGTTACGAGCATTTTCTTTTTCCCAAAACGATCAATTAATCTACCAGAAAAGGGACGAACAATAATGGCAGATAGCAAGAAAATTGTAATGATAAGTCCAGCTTGAGATTCGCTCCCACCCATTTCTTCTGTTACGTAGATAGGAAGTAGTGTTAGAAGCGCATAGAACACGATGAAGATAAATAGATTACTAATCGAGATATTTAAAAAGCTTCTCGTCCAAATGGGCTGTTTACTAGACATGTGGTCGTTCTCCTTTCTTTACACCGATTCGTTTTAAAAGATAATAAAATTCAGTCTGTTCTTCAGTAGAAAGTTGCGAGAGGAGGGACTCTTCTAGTTTTTGAATAGACTCTTTAATGAAGGGTAGCCGTTCCTCTGCTTCCGGGGTCAGTTGAACAATTCGCTCTCGCTTGTCAGAACCTTCTATTCGCGTAATCCAGTTACTTTTTTCCATTCGGACAAGAGTGCGAGTTGTCGTAGGAGCTTCAACATTTAAGTATTTCCAGATATCCGTTTGTTTCATTGGCCCAAATTGATCGAGGCAGTATAAAATGGTCCATTGAGAACTATAGAGGTGATACTGTTTCAGTAATTCGTTCACTTCTTTAGTGATAAAACGGACTTGTTGATGCAAGTTATGAAAAATATCGCTCTTTGAAATCATTTCTTCCTCCACTAAACACTCATTTTATTTACCTGGGTAAATAATTGCATAAGGTATAGTCTAGAGACATTCTCACCTGTTGTAAAGAGAAGGAGCTTAAAAAAATAAAAAAGCCGTTAAGGCTTTTTTAATCAAGATCGTCTTTTAAATTGGTAAGCGGTTGATCAGCGGGACCCTCAAGCACCTCGCCATCAATACTGAAACGCGATCCATGACAAGGGCAATCCCATGTTCGATCATCATCATTCCAATTTACTTCGCAATATAAATGAGTACAGGTGGTATCCACAACATGAAGATCACCTTTAGAATCTTTATAAGCTCCAGCTTTTCTCCCATTTACTCGAACGATACCTGCTTCATTTTTTGCAAGATCCGAAATTTCCTTCGTAAACGATAATTTCCCTTTGATAAATTCGCTTGCCACATTTGCGTTTTGCATGAGAAAGGTTTTAATACTTGGGTCTGCATGAAATCGTGAGGGAGAAAACAGGTCATAGTAGGGGGTATCTTTATTTAGCAGATAGTCTCTAAATAGTAAGGCTGCTGCTGTTCCGTTTGTCATGCCCCATTTATGAAATCCGGTTGCAATTAGAATATTTGGTTCGTTTTTTGTGACTCTTCCTATATAAGGGAGTTTATCAAGCGTAAAAAGATCTTGTGCAGACCATCTATTTACTACTTGAGATAAACCAAATATTTCTTCACCAAAAAACTTCAAGGCCTGGTAGTGATTCGTCACTTGATGTCCTTGACCTGCCTTGTGGCTTTCTCCACCGAACAAAACGAGGCTTTCACCATTCTTTTGATAGCTTCTAAGGGAACGCTTTGGCATATCGGCGCTTAGGTACATTCCTCCAGGATATGATTGTTTCGTTTTAGCAGCAATCACATAGGATCTTTCTGCATACATCCTAGAGAAATAGAGAGCATTACCATCATAAAATGGAAAATGAGTACAAGCGATGACTGTTTGGCACGAGATTTTTGCTCCGCTCTTGGTCACAACAATAGGGTTCAATCCTTTTTCCACATCAATCGCAACGGTATGCTCGAATATTTGCCCCTGTTGCTCTTTAACCTTATTTACAAGAGCGGAAAGGTAAGCTACCGGATTGAAATGAGCCTGATTACTCATTAGAATGGCACCCTTAATGGAAAGGTCAATCGGAAGGTCGTTTTGAAATTCCCCATGGATACCCAGTTTGTGGTAAGCGTTCATCTCATTCGTTAGTTTACGGGCATAGTGATCGGTTGTCGCGTAGAGGTATGCGTCTTCTTCAGTGAAAGAGCACTGAATGGATAACTCATCAATGGTTTCACGAATAAACTGAAGCGCTTGGTTGTTTGCATCATAATAGTGTTTCGCTTTTTCGGCTCCGAAATGGTTAAGTAACTCATCATAAATAAGGTCATGCTGAGTAGTGATTTTCGCTGTTGTATGACCGGTTGTTCCGTTTAACAGTCGATTTGCTTCAAGAAGAACAACCTTCTTGCCAGCTTTTGATAATAGGTAGGCAGTGGTTATACCTGTCATTCCCCCACCAACGATTACGACATCTGTAGAGATGGACTCAGTGAGCGAAGGATGTGTGTCAATGTGATGATCATCTTGCCAGATAGGTTCAGGAGTCTCTGGCCATGTGCGTTTACTGTTCATTTCAATTCATCCTCTACATTCTTATTCGCCCCTATTTTTTCCATCATAAAAATTTTCATGCATGAAGAGGGGAAGAAGGAAGGAGGGCTATTGAACGAATTTAATAAAATATGGAAATTCAACACAATATTTCTTGTAGGGTAACTTAAACTAAATTATGATAATAGTATTTAATGGTTCGACAAAATTCACGATTGAATTTAAGTAGGGGGCTTTACCTTGGAGAAATATAAGAAGAAGTTTGTTTCAAATATGAAAGAAAAATATGACGAAATAACTTCGAAGAATGAGCGTATGACGGAAAAGGAATTATATCATTTTTTACATACATTTAAAGGTACTGCTGGCACAGTAGGCTACCAAGTATCGGCTGAAAAGGCGGAAGCTTTATTAGGCAAAATGAATCATGATAGTGAACGAATGATTACAAAAGAAGAAACCATTCAACTTCTAGATAACGTAATGGAAGAGGTTCTTGAAGCGGCTCTTGAAAACAAAGGAAAAGAAGAAGAGACAAACGTTCAAAAGATGATCATGCTGATCAATCCCAATCCAATGGTTTTAATTGAGCGAAAGGCTCAGTTGGAAATGGAAGGGTATATCGTTTTTGCAACGATGGATCTTAAGAAGGCACAAACCGCGTTATACGATATGCATCCAGATTGCATCATCATCGATTACCATCTAATTGAAGCGGATCAATCCGATATTGCGAAAGAAGTCAGAGAAAAGGCAGAGTTACAATTCACTCCTTTTATCATGACGGATTCAGTCCATTCTGTCAGGAATCGTATTAATGGGTATCGTTTTGGGGCAGATGATTTTCTTGACCAGGACGTGTCGGTAGAAGAATACCTATTAAGAGTAAATGGAAAAATCGCAAAAAGGAAAACAATTGTCCATTCTGTTCTAACCGATGAATTGACCGGGGCTTATAATCGTAAATATCTTGATAGTCAGCTAAATTATATGCGCTATGATCTTGTCAGAAATGGAGAAAAAGCAACGCTAGCTATTTTTGATATCGATCATTTTAAATTAATTAATGATCGCTTCGGTCATTTAATTGGTGACCAGGTGCTAAGAAAATTATCACAATACATTATGGAGGAAAAAAGACGAACGGATATCTTGATTCGATATGGTGGTGAAGAGTTTGTATTGATCTTGCCTGATACGACCTCGTTGCAAGCAAATCAATTTCTTCAACGTTTGCTAACTGGATTTCGATCAAAAGTGTTTCGTGTTAAAGAAGAGACTTTCTCCGTAACGTTTTCGGGCGGTATTGTTGATATTGACGGTTCTTCTCCTAATAAAAAGTTATTGAACCAGGCCGATGAAGCCCTTTATCGCGCAAAGGCAAATGGACGAAATCAGATGGTTATATATGAAAGCAACCTTTCAGACATAAAGCCCGTTAAAACGATACGCATCGCTGTCGTAGATGATGACGAAATTATACGTACGTTACTCACCTCTCAGCTTCAACAGTTTCAGCCGGAAGAAAACTATGAAATTGAAGTGAAAAGCTATCGTGAAGGCGAGAGCTTTTTTGAAGATGACTGGCATAAATCAGGTTCATCTTGCCTTGTCTTACTCGATGGCATTATGCCAAGAATGGATGGGATTGAGGTATTACGGAAGTTACGTCATGAAAGTAGTCAAAGCAAGTATACAGTGATGATGCTAACAGGACGGAAAGCAGAGAAAGATATTGTTAAAGCTCTGGAACTTGGTGCCGATGATTATATTACAAAGCCATTTAGTATGGGGGAATTAGAAGCTAGAATCAAAAGATTAATCCAGAAGATGCTTTAATAGAAAGAATGAGGCGATTGAACGAATGAGTGCCATTTTTATTATTTTCCAGGTGTTTTTAATCCTATTTCTTGTATTAACCGTTCTTTTTCTTTTCCTGATAGCCCAAAAGGTACGATCGAACCGTTTTGATAGGAAGAAGAGTGAATGGAAAAAGTATTACCTTGAGCATATTACCCTCACTATTCAAGGTGAAAAAGAGTTACGTTTACCAGATAATCACCCTATGATGGAAGCCTTTGAAGAAGTGATCACGCGTTATTATTCTCTAATAAAAGGACGTCCTTCATCTGTCCAAATGGATGAATTAGTGGAAAAGACGTTACATCATCACTATAAAAAAAGACTGCAACACCACCGATGGAGTATACGTATGAACACCCTGCATCGAATTGAAAAATTACGTATGGTTTCGCTAGTTGAAGAATGTGTGAGTTTATTAGATATAAAACGAACGAGCGAATTGGAAGTAATTCAGGTTTTGCGTATTCTAGCAAACTTACAGGATGATCGTCTTTATGCCATTCTATTAATCGAAGAAAAGGAATATCCGAATTTTTATTATCTGGACTTGTTTCGTCGCTTAGATGATGCTCACTTAGATCACTTTATTCATTCCATAAGTGATTTTCCTTCATGGATTCAATTTGCTCTGATTGAAATAATGGGTGAGCTGGGGGAGTATAAATACTTACCAACAATTGAATCTTTTGTGACGTCGCACGATACAGAATTTCGAATTCGTTCACTTAAAGCTCTAGTGAAAGTTGGGTATATGGCAGATGTGATGCAGATTAAACCGTCTCTTCATGCAGAAAGCTGGCAAGAAAGAATGATGGCAGCTAAATTACTTAAACCGTTGAGAGATCATCGTTTCCTCGAAGATTTGTTACGCCTTCTTACTGACGAAAGCTGGTGGGTTAGAACCACTGCAGCAGAATCACTTCTAGCTCAGCAAAACGGTCGAACGTTGTTAGAAGATGTTGCGGCTACTCATATTGATCCATTTGCACGCGACACTGCTAAAGAATGGCTAGTCAGAGGAGGAACAAATCGTGTCTATCACTAGTGTATTTTCTACCATGCTTCTTATTTTCACTATTTTTGTAGCTGTGTATATGGTTGGGATTATATTTTTTTATCTTATTCTTTTTTTTATCTCTGCTGTCCAACTGAGAAAAGAATACAAACTTGATCAGCATGAGCCATATGAAGAATTGTCTCAATCTTCTTTTACAAGACCTGTATCTATTCTTGTACCGGCATACAACGAAGAGGCTGGTATCGTGCCGAGTGTACGGTCGCTTCTTAGTATTAATTATCCTGAGTATGAAGTAGTCGTTATTAATGATGGATCAAAAGATCAAACATTAGAAGCCGTTATTCAGGCGTTTGAAATGGTTAAGGTTGAGAAAGTGATTCGAAAACAAATTAAATCGAATGAAATTATAAGGGTCTATCAATCAACAATTTATGAAAATTTATATGCCGTTGATAAAGTTAATGGAGGAAAAGCAGATGCTCTTAATGCCGGAATAAATGTTGCTCACTATCCTTACTTTTGCTCATTAGATGGTGATTCAATTATTGAGCGAGATGCTTTTGCGAAAGTGATGAAACCAATTATAGATTCAAAAGAAGAAATTGTTGCGGTTGGTGGAAGTGTGAGAATTGCAAATGGCTGTAGGATTGAGCGTGGGGAAGTTATGAAGGTTGAATTATCAAAAAGGCCTCTAGTAGTGATGCAAGTGATCGAATATTTCCGTGCTTTTCTTATGGGGAGAATTGGACTTTCGAGACATAATCTCCTGTTAATTATTTCGGGCGCATTTGGCGTATTTCATCGAGAAAGTGTCATTAAAGTAAACGGTTATCGGACAGATACGGTTGGAGAAGATATGGACCTTGTCGTTCGCCTTCACAAACAAATTAAAGAAGAGAAGTCAGGTAAGAGAATCGTGTATGTCCCTGATCCCGTCTGTTGGACGGAAGCACCTGAATCTTCGAAAATTTTAAGAAGACAGCGAAGTCGTTGGCATAGGGGTCTTTTCGAAAGTCTCTGGCATAATAAGAAAATGCTATGTAACCCTAAGTATGGTCTTGTCGGTGTCGTTTCGATGCCATACTTTTTAATTGTTGAGTTTCTAGGTCCGGTGATTGAATTACTAGGCTATATCATTATGGTGCTATCTCCGTTTGTCGGGGGTATCTACACTTCTTTTGCCGTTCTACTTTTTCTACTTGCGGTTATTTATGGATCACTTCTGTCAATGAGTGCTGTGCTACTAGAAGAGTGGAGCTTAAGAAGATATTCGAAAGTACAAGATCTAGTACGTCTTTATTTCTATTCGCTTTCTGAAGCGTTTTGGTTTAGACCGCTCACCGTCTTTTGGAGAGTAGAAGGAATTGTTCAACTTATTCGTAGAAACAACAGCTGGGGAGAAATGAGCAGAAAAGGGGTCTCAAAATAAGTGGGTCACATAAAGCGTAAGACGATTATTGGTTTACTAATTGGTGTAATAGGATTTGTACTCATTCTGCTGACTCCTGTCCTGTTCTGGTTAACAGAAGATAAATCAACCTCTGAAATTGTGATCATAGATAAAACCATTCCAGATGAGACGTATAGGGAACATAAAGGGCTCACCTGGCTTCTGAATTATAAAAAATGGATGAAGTCTAATGAAAAGGCTTATGAAGCTTCGGAAGACTATGTAGGATTCCGTCCAGAAGATGGCAAGAAATATAGCATCGACTCTTTTCCTGACACGTTAGTAGGGAAAGACTTGATCTATCTAGCAGATTCCTATGGTGTATATGAAGAAGAGTGGTATGGGAAAGCGTCCAAAGGTGATCGCTCTGAAATTATTTATGGTGGAATGAAGCAGGAAGAAGTGAGTCTTATTTCAGAAGCGGTTCAGCAGGGATCAACATTCATTGCTGAATTCAATGCGTTCGGTAGCCCGACTGAGGAGAAGGCGCGACAGGGTCTCTATTCGATTTTAAATCTTGAATGGTCTGGTTGGATTGGACGATATTTTGATGACCTTTCAATCGATGGCGAGGTTCCGGGTTGGGCAGTGAGCAACTACGAAAAACAGTATGGTAAGGATTGGGGTTTTTCCGATCAGGGCCTTATTTTCGTGAAGGATGATGACTCAATCATTGTGCTTGAGAAAAACGAGATAGGAGATAAAACGGTTCAATTTTCATTCAATGAACATGGGCAAAAGTGGTTTGAAGATTCTTTAGTGAAGAAATCGATGTCCTATCATTACTGGTTTGATATCGTGGAAGCAGAAGACAAGGAAGAGATCCTGGCAAACTATACATTAGATGTTAGTGAAGAAGCAGAAAACTTACTAGAAGAGTCAGGCATTCCTCTATCTTTTCCAGCCGTTATGAAACATAATCAGTCGTATTACTTTGCAGGGGATTACGCAGATCATGATGGGGATGTGGGTTTTTACCAATATAAGTGGTTACCAGCTATTAATCGATTATTGATGACTGGTGATAACGAAACGCTTGAAGCGTTCTACTGGAAGATGTATACGCCAATGATGGAAACGGTTCTACAAAATCTTAAAAAGACTGAAATGAAAAGTGTAGAGAGTAACATACTCACTCCAACCATTCAAGGTGTTCAGGTGGCGGGTAAAGTCGGTGATAATAAAATCCAGGTGTTTCAGGATGGAGAATGGGAAGATCTACTTATTAAAGGTGTGAATATGGGAATCTCAAAACCAGGTTATTTTCCAGGAGAAGCAGCGATCACAAAATCAGAATATAAACGCTGGTTCAAACAAATTTCTGATATGAATGCAAATGCTGTCCGGATCTATACGATTCATCCACCTTCTTTTTATGAAGCCTTATTAGAACATAATCAAGAAGCGAATAAGCCACTTTATTTGTTTCATGGTGTATGGGTAGAAGAAGAGCCTTTACTTAAAACAAAAGATGCTTTTGCGAAAGGAAATATGGAACTACTTAACAAAGCAATGAAGGATACAGTTGACCTCATTCATGGAAATGCAACCATTAAAGAGAGGGCAGGGCACGCAAGTGGCAGGTATACGGCAGACGTGTCACCGTACGTACTCGGATGGGTTCTTGGAATTGAGTGGGATCCAGAAGTAGTTGTTGTAACAAATGAAAAACATAGTGACATGGAGCAATACAAAGGTAGCTTTCTCGATACGAAAGATGCCAGTCCTTTTGAAATATGGGTAGCAAACATGATGGATGACACGGTTCATTATGAAATGGAGAAATATAAGTGGCAAAGACCGGTGAGCTTTACAAACTGGGTAACCACTGATTTACTTGAGCATCCTGCAGAGCCATCTGAAGAAGAAGACCTCGTTTCTGTTGATCCGAACGTCATACAATTGAAGGATAACTACTATGCCGGTCAGTTTGCTTCCTATCATATATATCCCTATTATCCAGATTTTCTAAACTATGAAGAAGAATACGTGAATTATGTTGATGAAAATGGGGAGAAAAACAACTATGCAGGCTACCTTAACGCACTTAGAAAAGTGCATGAGATGCCAGTTCTTGTGGCTGAATTTGGGATTCCAGCGTCTAGAGGCATGACTCATCGTAATGTCTATGGGATGAATCAGGGAGGGAATTCTGAAGTGGAGCAGGGACAAATAGATGCCCAATTGTTTGAGAACATTGTTTCTGAAAATTACGCCGGTGGAATGGTGTTTTCCTGGCAAGATGAATGGTTTAAACGAACGTGGAATACGATGGATGTTGATAACTCAGATCGGCGTCCATTCTGGTCAAATGATCAAACAAATGAACAGCAGTTTGGATTATTGAGTTTTGATCCAGGTGAAAAGCTGAAAATAAAAGTGGACGGAGACGTCACGGATTGGGAAGGTGAAGAACCTTTATTTGAATCAACTGATAAAGGTCAGAATCTCCAACGTTTCTTTATGACTAGCGATGAAAAATATATTTATTTTCGTTTAGATTATCAAAACATGTCAGCGGAACAAATGGAACAGGATAAGACGATGCTGCTGTTTGATACGATTAACGGGCAGGGAAGCAAGGTTATTTCCAAAGACCCAGAGTTAAAGTCTTCGTCTGGAATTGATTTTATACTTAACCTTACTGGAAAAGAAACTTCACGACTTACTGTGCATAGTTACTATGATTCATTCTATTACCAGTATGCAAAAGATCTTGGTTTAATTGAAGAAAAAAGCTATGCCAGTAAAATGGATAACGATGTGTTTCATCCGATCCGTTTAGCATTGAACAAGCAATTAACGATTCCGAGCACAAACGAAACGTTTCCATTTGATGATTATGAAACAGGCATTCTTACCTATGGGAATGGAAATCCAGAGAGCGCTGATTACAATTCCCTTTCAGATTTTATTGTGAAAGGAGATTCTATTGAAGTACGTTTACCATGGGCTCTATTCAATGTGAAAGATCCTAGTGAAAAAGAAATTATGGGTGATATGTGGAAAGAAGGTTTGAAAGCTTCAAAGAAAGTAGACGATTTTAAGGTTGGCGTTGTGTTATATGAAGGAGATGTGGAAGATGCAAATCTCTCGCTCACTTCCATTAATGAAACAAGCCCATCTACTAAAAAAGGACAGTTAGACGAATTTCATGAATTTACTTGGGACAAATGGAGAGAACCAAATTACCATGAAAGATTAAAACAATCTTACTATATTATGCAGGAAGAGTTTAGCCGATATAAGGAATAGAGGGAAGCCCCTCTATTCTTATTTCAATTAATTGAAAAGGGTGATTTTCATGGCTCCAAAATTGTTAGTCGCAGAAGATGAAGAAATTCTACGAATGTTAATCGTCGATACGCTTGAAGTTGATGACTATGAAATCGATGAGGCGGAAGATGGTGCGAAAGCACTGGATTATATTGAAACGAATGAGTATGATCTTGTCCTACTTGATTATATGATGCCTGAAATGACTGGACTTGAAGTAATTAAAAAGGTTCGAGAGCAAGGAAAGTTTGATGTGAAAATTATGATGCTTACTGCAAAAGCTCAAAAGAAAGATGAAGAGATTGCAAGAGAAGCAGGTGCGGACTATTTTATTTCCAAACCGTTTAGCCCGATAGAACTAGCAAACGTGGTAGGGGATATTTTAGGTGAATAGACGGTGGAAAAGTAGTTTATCACGGCAGTTTGTCTGGTTTATGAGTGGTTTTTTGTTTCTGATTTTAGTTGCGGCAGTTGGGATGGGGCTGTATAGTCAGTCAATCGAAGCAAAGTACGAGAAGAAAGTGATTGATCTTAGACAAAAACAACAGTATGCCGTTGAGCTAGAAGATAGTTTAAACGACATGTTTTTTGAGGCGCGAGGGTATTTAGGGTTTCGCATCGAAAAGCCCTTTTTAACGAATTATGTGGCTCAGAAAAATTCAATTGTTGATAAAATCAAACAGCTTGAACCAGAGCTAGAAACTAAAGAAGAGAGAGCTTATATCACAAATCTACAGAACGAGTTAATCAATTATTATAACTTGTTTGAAGAAGCGAAAGTAAACGTAGCTTCTGATGATACAGAAGGGTTGCAAAATCTTTCTCAAGATCGAGGGGGAAGTAGTTTAGTCTATGATTTAAGAGATCAAACGAGAGAGCTTGTTTCTGATGTGGAGAACGAAATTTATACAACCGAGCAAAACCTGATCAATCGCTTATCAAATCTACAGATAGTATTCGTCTCATTTGTTATTTTCCTACTCTTAATTGCAACGATTCTTGCTGGTGTTATGGCTAGACGTATTGGAAAACCACTTCGGGAATTGGCGTTAGCTTCCAGTCAAGTGTCGTCAGGTGAAAATGAAGGGAATTTGGAAGTTCCTCATCTCAGAAGATCAGACGAACTTGGAGAACTCGCTCGATCGTTTAATTTAATGGTAAAAAACATTAAACAAAATGAAAAAGCACTTATTACGTCAAATGAAGCATTGATTGAGCAAAGCGAAGAGCTGAAAGGGAGTAAATTTACGCTTGAACAAAATGTTAAAGCGATGAACATTCAAAAGAAGGTGCTGGAACATCGAAACGAATTAAATCGTTCGCTTGCGTCTACCTTAACGAAAAGTGAACTACTTCAAAGTATCATTACAAATATGATTCACATCCTTAACTCGGATAAAGGCATAATCGTCATGTTAAATCAAGGGAAGGATTATGCATCCCTCGGTGTTAGTCAAGAGAAAGTTCACCAGTGGATCGATCATCTAGTAGAGGGACCAGGTGTTAAAGCGATTGAACAAAAAAAGTTTCATATTGTTCAAAGAGCTGCTTCGATTGGGGAAGCAGGTTATCATGATGGAAATAGCGTTTCCTATGATCTTTACATTCCAGTCCTTTCAGATAACGAAGCCGTTGCTTTGCTCTGTATCACGAGGATCGGTGGGGAATTTACTACTGAAGAAGTAACGGAACTATCCGATTTATCGCGTCAAATTTCTCTCGCTCTCGATAAACTCCGACTATATGAAACGACAGAAAATGAGCGACAGGTTAATAGAGAGATCTTGAATACGATACGCGAAGGAATTCAGCTCGTTGACAGAGAAGGGACAACGCGTGCTGTTAATGACCAGATGTGTTCGATGTTAGATGCATGTTTCCCTGATGGTGCGAATGAAAAACCATTTATTGAGTGGAGTTCGAAGTTTCTATTGCAAGTCGATATAGATGATCGTAATGTCGTAAATTCGTATATTCACGATGTGATAGCTGGTGTAAAGCCTAAGCAAAGTGAACTTATCTATCAAACCAATACGGAACCATCGCTATGTATTCAAATGTACTACGAGCACTTATATAACGGAGATAAATTCATTGGTTCAATTTTCGTCCATCGGGATATAACACGTGAACATGAAGTAGATGAAATGAAAAACGAGTTTGTGAGTACCGTTAGCCATGAATTACGAACACCGCTTTCTAGTGTCCTTGGTTTTACAGAGCTTATGCTTTCAAAAGAGTTAAAACCTGAAAAACAAAAAAAGTATTTGAATACAATTTATAAAGAAGCAAAGCGGTTAACGTCATTGATCAATGATTTTCTTGATATTCAGCGGATGGAAGCGGGCAAACAAAACTACGACAAAACACGTATTGATGTAAAAGAACTTATAGAAGAGGTGCTTGATAGTTATCGTGATCATTCCAGACTTCACTCCTTTGTAATGGAAGATCTGGCCGATCATCATGAGATTATTGGTGATGAGGATAAAATTAAACAGGTTTTCAATAATTTTGTCAGCAATGCAGTTAAATATTCTCCAGAAGGTGGAGTGATCTTAACAAGATTGAGAGTAGAGAAGAATCATCTTTACGTAGATATTAAAGATGAAGGACTTGGGATTCCACAGGATGCACTATCAAAACTTTTCACAAAATTTTATCGTGTCGATAATTCAGATCGTCGTCAAATTGGTGGAACGGGCCTCGGTCTGGCAATATCAAAAGAGATCGTGACAGCCCATAACGGTGACGTCCTAGTTACCTCAGAATTAGGGGAAGGAAGCACGTTTACTCTCGTTTTCCCTCTTGAATTAGAAGAGAAGCCGCTAAAATTTGGTGAATTAGTAGATGGCGGAGTGCTAATAGTAGAAGATGATGATAGTCTTGCACTCTTACTCATGGAAGAAATCACGGAGAGTGGATTTACGGCTCATCATTGTCGAAGTGGAGAATCTGCGATTGAATTACTTAAGCAAACCACGCCAAAAGGAATCGTACTTGATATTATGTTAGATGGGCGAATGAGCGGCTGGGATGTTCTAAAGGCAGTAAAGGAAACAGAGCGGACAAAAAATATACCGATCTTTGTTTCCACCGTTAGTGAAGAGAAGCAGCGTGGATTTGATTTAGGGGCGAAAGACTATCTCATTAAACCGTATCCTCCTAAGAATTTAACAAAGTCATTGATTAAATCTCTTATGAATGAGAATAACAACGGGAAGATACTCGTACCTGATTATTCGATTGAAGAAAATGAAAAAGGCTTATCCGATTAATCGGATAAGCCTTTTTTCTAGACGAGTTTCGTTGTCCAATCTTCACAATTCCACACATCGGTGGCGATATCTTGATAAAACTCTGGTTCGTGAGAGATGAGAATAATGCTTCCTTTGTATTCATTTAAAGCCCTTTTTAATTCGGCTTTTGCCTCCACATCAAGATGGTTTGTTGGCTCATCAAAGACAAGTAAGTTTGATTCTGTATTCATTAATTTACAAAGTCTAAGCTTTGCTTTTTCACCACCACTTAGCACATCGACCTTACTTTCGATATGCTTTGTTGTTAAACCGCACTTCGATAAAGCTGCGCGAATTTGTGCCTGGCTGTAGTGCGGGAATTCTCGCCACATTTCTTCGATACAGGTGTTTGATGTTCTAGTTTTGATTTCTTGCTCAAAGTAACCAGTATATAAATAGTCACCAAGCTCTACTGAACCTTCAATTGGTTTGATTTCACCAAGAATACTGCGAAGCAGCGTAGTTTTACCAATACCGTTTGCCCCCATGAGCGCGATTTTTTGACCTCTTTCCATTGAAAGGTTTAACGGTCTAGATAATGGCTCATCGTAACCAATTACAAGATCCTTTGTTTCAAAAATGAGCTTGCCAGAAGCACGAGCTTGTTTGAAATGAAATTCTGGTTTTGGTTTTTCTTTTGCAATCTCAATAACGTCCATTTTATCAAGCTTTTTCTGCCGCGACATGGCCATATTACGGGTGGCAACGCGGGCTTTGTTACGAGCAACAAAGTCTTTCAGTTGAGAAATTTCTTGCTGTTGTTTTTTGAAGGCTGCTTCAACCTGCTGTTTTTTTACTTCATAAACTGAAAGGAAGTTATCATAGTCACCAACATATCTAGTTAATTCTTGGTTTTCCATATGATAAATCAAATTAATTACGCTATTTAAGAAAGGAATATCATGCGAAATCAAAATAAACGCATTTTCATATTCTTGTAAATAACGGCGTAGCCAAACGATATGTTGCTCATCAAGATAGTTTGTTGGCTCATCCAGAAGAAGAATATCCGGTTTTTCGAGAAGTAGTTTGGCAAGAAGGACTTTTGTACGCTGTCCACCACTTAAATCTTGAACATCTTTTTCAAGTCCGATTTCATCGAGCCCAAGTCCGCGTGCGATTTCCTCAACCTTTGCATCAATGACGTAAAAATCATTATTTGCAAGCATATCCTGCATCGTTCCTGTTTCTTCTAATAACTTTTCAAGCTCTTCAGGAGAAGCTTCGCCCATCTTTGCAAATAATTCGTTCATTTCAGATTCATAATCGAACAAATACTGAAATGCGCCTTTAAGGGCATCACGAATCGTCATACCGCGTTCAAGAACAGTGTGCTGATCAAGATAGCCAACTCGTACATTTTTAGACCATTCAACAGTTCCTTCATCTGGTTCTAACTTTCCAGTAATAATGTTCATAAATGTTGACTTACCTTCGCCGTTAGCACCAATAAGTCCAATGTGTTCGCCTTTTAAAAGACGAAAAGATACATCATCAAAGATGGCACGGTCACCGAATCCGTGCGTAAGGTTTTTTACGGTTAATATACTCATAGGAAAACATCCTTTATTAATGGTTTAACAATCCTCATTGATTATATCGGACAATGAGCTTTGATGAAAGTCAGGAAGAAGAGAAAACGTTGGGAATTTCCGTACGAACAGAATTTATAGTAAAAAAGGCATGGTTTTAATCGTCCTAAGGCATATGACCTATTAAAAATAAAGGAACATTTACATCGTGTTTCCACTAGCTTAATCGTGTAGGTTTAAACTAGAAGATGCTTCATGTACAAGAAGGATTTATTATGGGGAGGGAAGCAAAATGAACACGGCACATCGCACTTATGGAACGGTCGTTTTTATGTTAGTTGTTTCGTTAATCATGATGTATTTCACGATTACACCATCATTTGCAGATGGTTCAGGAACAGCATCATCACCATATTCCGTTACACAGGGGATTGCAAATCAGGGGAGCAGTGGAGCAGTTGAAGGATTTATTGTAGGAAAACCAGAATCAACATCTTCCATTGCAACCTTTAATTTTTCAGATGATTATGCCATCGCAATTGCAGATCAAGCAAATGAAACAAATGTCAATGAGATGCTTTTTGTTCAAGTACCATCTTCGTTACGAAGTGATTTTGGGTTAAAAAGCAACCCGGATTTAATAGGTGAATCCGTTGTTGTAAATGGAAGTTTAACAGATTATTTTGCTCATGCAGGTGTTAAGAGCGTATCGGCTATCGAACTCGGTGATGGTGCGGGAAGTGGAAATCCTGGTGATTCAGGAGAAGAAGAATCCTCTCCTTACGATGATACATACTACCGCTCTGCTGTAGGTAAAACCGGTAGTGCTTTGAAAACAGAATTGCACATGATTATTGATGATCATACAGAGCTTTCTTATAGTGAAGTATGGGATGCCCTGAGGGTTACCGACGAAGATCCGTTAAATCCTAATAACGTCATTCTTCTTTATAGTGGAAGGTCCCAAAGCAAGTATGAGAACGGCGGAGGAGTAGACGACTGGAACCGGGAACACGTTTGGGCAAAATCTCACGGAGATTTTGGAACATCGATGGGACCAGGAACCGATGTTCATCACCTGCGTCCAACAGATGTAACGGTTAATAGCTCCCGTGGTAATCTCGATTTCGATAACGGTGGTTCCCCTCAATCAGAAGCACCTGGTAACTATTATGATAGTGACTCCTGGGAGCCACGTGAGAGTGTGAAAGGTGATGTAGCGCGAATGATTTTCTACATGGCTGTTCGGTACGAAGGGGATAGCGGGGAAGTTGACCTTGAAGTGAACGACCTTGTAAACAATGGTTCAGCACCATATATCGGGAAAGTTTCGGTATTGAAAGCATGGAATGAAATGGATCCAGTCGATTCTTTTGAAGAAAATCGAAATAATGTGATTTATGATCAGTATCAGCACAACCGGAATCCGTTTATTGATCATCCGGAATGGGTGGAAGCAATCTGGTAAGTATGTAAGAAGCATCTGAGTAAAAGCAGATGCTTTTTTTGTGGAATAGATGAACTGGCACCAAATTTTATGATTCTCCATAGGCTTTTCATTAGGGGGAATATCAATGCGGCAACCTTATGTAACGTATCGTGATGGAATGAAGGAGAAGAAAAGGATCGTAGGAAGAAAGTATACATTAACGCATTCTGATTTAACGGGAGAATTATTTTTAACAGTTGGAACAGAATATGCCATCGACCGTATTTCTTCTTTAAGAGATGAAGTGCTTGGAACATTCCGAAATGATTGTGGACTCTATTATTATGTCTATGTCTTGATTGATGATCCAACAGAAGAAGGAAGAACAAATATAAGAAATCGAATCTTTCGTGAAGAGTTGCCTGGAGCATTAACGGCTATAAGATTAGGTGATAGATCGTTGTTTCAAGAATATCCAGAGTTGGATAACGTGCCAATTTGGATTTACTTTGATTCTAATGAAGAGCAATGGGAAGCATACGAATATTATGGGTCATTTAGACAGTATACAAACAGCCAGCAGAAGTAGGCGGCATTTTATCTATTATCTTGGTTACCATCTGTTAGAAGTGCTAACTTATGGTAAGATGTAAATGTGAAATTATTCAAAAATGAATAATAATAAACAAGTATATGAGCGGATTTTCAAGTTGGTGTACGAGTAGTATTCAAAAATGAATAATAGGGGTGGTCATTTGACAGAGTGGAACGAATATAAAGCGATCTTTCATTCATTACAAGACGATATTTTAGTAACAGATCGAAATGGGATTATCGTTAAAGTAAGTGAAGGAACGGGTATGGTTTATGGCGTGAAGGCCAATGATTTGATGGGGAGATCGGTATATGATCTTGAAAAAGAAGGATTGTTTACACCACTTGCAACACCACTAGTCGTGAAGGAAAAGAAGCGTGTTACGTTCGTGCAAACCGGCCCTGATGGGAAAAAGCTTCTCGTAACCGGCCTCCCTGTTTTTAACGAGATCGGAGAGCTTGTAAGGATTGTCAGTTATTCACACGACATAACCGAGTTAATGGAAATTAAGGCTGGAATGGAAGAAATGTCTTCTGAGATGGAGCGTGTGAGAAATGAGCTGGAGCAGCTCAAACAGCAGCAGGATGATGGGGGACTGATTGCCCGAAGTGATGCTATGAGAAAAATTCTGGCTACTGGAAAGCAGGTTGCTGGAGTAGATGTGAACGTTCTTCTCTTAGGTGAATCGGGGGTAGGAAAGACAGAGCTTGCTCGTTACATTCATTCTAAAAGTGAACGTAGAGATGCGCCTTTTATTGAAGTGAACTGTGGGGCAATTCCTGAGTCCTTATTTGAAGCGGAACTTTTCGGGTATGAAGATGGATCATTTACTGGAGCTAGAAAAGGAGGGCGCATTGGTCTTGCTGAGATGGCAGCTAGCGGAACGCTTTTTCTCGATGAAATTGGAGAACTTTCGCTCCAAAATCAAGTGAAAGTATTGAAACTCATACAAGAAAAACGCTTTTATCGCTTAGGAGGAAGAAAAGAGGTTACCTCAGATTTTCGAATCATCAGTGCGACGAATAAAGATTTGGAACAAGCGGTACGAGAAAAAATGTTTCGAGAGGATTTATATTTTCGATTGAATGTTGTTCCGTTAGTGATTCCCCCTTTACGAGAGAGAAAGGAAGATATCCTCCCTCTCATTCAATCGTTTGTCGATCACTTCTGCAATGCGTATAAACGGAAGCGAATATTGAATAAGGTAGTGATTCACGAATTAACACAACATACGTGGAGAGGAAATGTTCGTGAGCTGATGAATTTGATTGAACGTCTTATTGTTACTTCAGATGCATTCGTTATACATGAAGAGGATTTGCCGCCTACATATAAAAAATCAACAGAAGCTTATTCAGAAATGAATAATTTTAATGAAACATTACAAGAAACAGTAGAAAAAGTAGAGAAAGAACGACTTGAGCAGGCGAGACGTTACTTTCGTACAACGACGAAGATCGCTGAGGCTCTTGGCATGAGTCAACCGACAGTAGTTAGAAAACTTAAAAAATACAGAATTAAATAAATCATGGCATAATACTTGCATGTTAAAAGAAGCAAAGAGTAAAAATACCTCTTGCTTCTTTTGTAATTTATATGCAAGAATATGAATTAATATTAAAAATGTCGAAGGAGAGTGAAAAATGGAAGTGAAACAGGAAAAGTCGTATCCTCTGGAAAGTACTAGTCAGTCGGTAGAGGGATCTCAGTCGAAAAAAGCTTACGCGTGGTTTATCATTCCGTCTTTAATTGGTATCTTGTTATTTCTTGTCCCAGTACCTTTTAACGGAAAAATGACAATTGGTGTAGGGATATTAGCTGAATCCATTCAAACGGCACTCGCTCCATTCTTACCTGGTTTTATGACAGCTATTCTTATTTTGTCTGCTATTATTCCTATTGTTGCAAAAGCGTTCGAACCTAAAGCCATCATGCTTCGTCCATTTCTTAAACAATTGTTTTATGTAAACTGGTTCTGGATCGGTACAAGATTGATTGGCGCGCTCTTCGCTGTTATGACACTATTTAAATTTGGCCCAGAATTTATCATTTCAGATGTATCAGGCGGGACGATGCTTTATTCACTTGTGCCAGTCCTTGCCGCTTGGTTTCTCTTTGCAGGTCTTCTCATGCCGCTACTGCTAGAATTTGGTTTAATGGATTTCTTTGGAACAGCCCTCCGCCATGTGATGCGACCTTTGTTTAAATTACCTGGTCGTTCCTCCATCGATGCGCTTGCTTCTTGGATGGGAGCAGG
Organism: Guptibacillus hwajinpoensis; assembly: GCF_020524165.1. Lineage (GTDB taxonomy): Bacteria > Bacillota > Bacilli > Bacillales > Guptibacillaceae > Guptibacillus > Guptibacillus hwajinpoensis_D. Next base: position 77,466 of record NZ_JAIVKU010000007.1, on the reverse strand, counting down.
AACAGTAGGAGTACTAATCACGACAAAACAGTATGAAGAAGGTTATTACACGAAAAGAGAAGCAGCTGTAATTGCCACAAACTTTTCGATCAATTCAATTGCGTTTAGTCTTGTTGTTATTAGTTTCATAGGTCTAGAAGAGATGTTTGTGCCATTTTACTTTACAGTAGTTGTGGCCGGCCTAGTAGCAGCGATTGTTTGCCCGCGAATCCCGCCTCTATCGAGAAAAGCGGACACATACTATGAAGGCACAGGAAAGCAGATTTCAGAAGAGGTCCCCAAAGGTGTTTCTAGCTTTAAATGGGGAATGCAAAAAGCGCTAGAAAAAGCTTCAGAAGTTAAAGGGGTTAAGTATGTAGCGGGGCAAGGCGTGAATACCGTTCTAGATATTTACTTCGCTTTGATTCCACTGGTGATGGCACTTGGTACCATTGCTCTGATTATTGCGGAGTTTACTCCTTTCTTCACCTACTTATCAATGCCGATTGTTCCGATTCTAGAGCTAATGCGAATTCCTGAGGCAGCTGCTGCAGCTCCAGCAATGCTCGTTGGTTTTGCGGATATGTTTTTACCGGCTGTCATTGGAACAGGGATCGAAAGTGAACTGACTCGTTTTGTGATTGCGGCTGTTTCGTTAACACAGCTTATCTACATGTCTGAGATTGGTATTTTACTAGTAAAATCAAAGATTCCTATTTCCGTTCTTGAATTGGCGATCATTTTCTTACAGCGTACGGTTATTACGCTTCCAATTATTGTTATCATGGCTCATTTCTTTTTATAAAAGTTGAATTTAAAGGAGGACATCACATTGGCTACATCTTTTGAACAGAGATATCACAACATGTCAGACTATCTAGCACCCAGTATGGCGAAGGATCATCCCAACTTACCTGTTGTGAAAGAAGAAGGATGCTATTACTATGGTGCTGATGGAAAGACATACCTTGATTTCACTTCAGGGATTGCAGTGGCAAACACGGGACATCGTCATCCTAAAGTGGTTCAAGCGATTAAGGAAGGTGCTGATTCTTTGATGCACGGACCATCAGGCGTCATTATGTATGACTCTATTCTTCAACTAGCTGAACGGCTCCAAGGCATTATGCCGAAAAATTTGGATTGCTTTTTCTTTGCAAACAGTGGTACAGAAGCCATTGAAGGTGCAATGAAATTGGCGAAATATGTAACGAAGCGCCCTTATGTTATTTCATTCACTGGGTGTTTCCATGGACGCTCACTTGGTGCACTTGGGGTGAGTACATCAAAAAGCAAATACCGCAAATTCTTGCAGCCTAATGGACTAACCTACCAAATTCCATATGCGGATGTAGCTGGTTGTCCAGAAGGGCAAAATGTAGAAGATTATTGTGTTTCTGAGCTTGAGAAAGATTTTGAAAAGCTTTTTGACCACCAAGTAACCCCTGAGGAAGTGGCTTGTGTCATCGTGGAACCTGTATTAGGTGAAGGCGGCTATATCATTCCACCGAAAGAATGGCTACAAAAAGTGAGAGAGATTTGTGATCGTCACGGTATGTTACTCATTTTTGACGAAGTTCAAACAGGTTTTGGCCGTACAGGGGATTGGTTTGCTGCCCAGACGTTTGATGTAACACCAGATATTATGGCGATCGCAAAAGGCATTGCTTCTGGGCTGCCGTTAAGTGCGACAGTCGCTTCAAAAGAATTAATGAGTCAATGGCCAATGGGAACACATGGGACAACGTTTGGTGGGAACCCAATTGCCTGTTCAGCAGCTCTGGCGACTCTTGATGTGATTGAAGAGGAAGGATTACTTGAAAATTCTCGGGCAATGGGTGCATATGCGTTAGAAAAATTAGCCCTTATAAAGGAAAAGCATCATGTAATTGGTGATATTCGTGGCGTAGGTCTTATGATTGGAATTGAAATTATTGATCCAGATACGGGGGCTCCTGATGGAAACGGGATGATGCGTATTTTAGATCTCTCGCTTGAAAAAGGAGTGCTCTTCTATCTTTGCGGAAAACATCAGGAAGTCATTCGTATGATTCCTCCGCTGATTATTACGAAAGAACAATTGGACGAAGGGCTACGCATTTTTGAAGAAGCTGTGATTTCATTTGAACAAGAAAAACAGGTCGTCACTGTAGGATCATAATGGAAAAATCCCTATCACTCTTATGGTGATAGGGATTTTTATGATTTTAAGATGTTTTCTCATATTTTGGCGAGAGATTTCAGAATATCTTTTCATTTCCGCGGAAATATTTTAAATTTCGCAGATAAAACAAAGATATTCGTCGGAATGGAAGATTTAGACAGGTCTAATTCGGTTTCATGCTCGGCAATCAGGGAACTTAATAAACAGACATAATTTGAGAGCAAAGGAGATCGGATCCACTATGCTGGAATTTCTGATTCACTTCCTAAAAGAGCTTGGAATCTGGGGCCTTCTGATAAGCAATGCGATTGAAGCATCATCTTTGCCTTTTCCTGGTGGCATGATGACACTAACGTATGGTTACTTATTAAATGCTTCCGTTATCGAAATGATTGGTTATGCATTTCTGACAAGTGTGATCTATACAATTTTCAGCTTTATTCCTTATGGGATCGGACTGAAAGTAAAAGATAAGATAGAAAAAAAACTTAAAAAGAAGAAAGTAGAACGAGTGCAACGCTGGTTCAGAAAGTGTGGCTCTTGGAGTATTGCGATTACACGACCGCTTGGTGTAGGCAATTACGTATCCTATGTGTCTGGAATGAGTAAGGTGAAAGCATGGTTATTTGGTGTTCTTACCTTTATAGGAATTTTCCCATGGACAATTGCGATGTTATGGATAGGGAAAAATGGAAACATCAAATCCGTTCAAGCGATCTTTGGTAGTATTCAAAAATATCTCTTCTTGATTCTGATTGTGGCAGTTATTGGATTCATTGGGTATCACTACTATCAGAAAAAGTGTAAAATTGAACACAAGAAACAGGTTGTTAACACTGACCAAACGTCATAACAAGTAAGTAAGGAGAGGTTACTTTGGATCAATTAACTTATCAGCTTGAAATTCCAGAAAGTGAAAATGTTACACTTCGCCACCTGATTAATCATAAGAAATCGATGGTTGTATTTGTTCGTCATCTTGGCTGACCAGTTTGTCGAGCCTATCTTACGCAGTTGCGTAAGCGCGTAAATGAAATCGAGAAGGAAGGCTTTCAAATTATAGCCATTGCTCCTTCAAATGCCACATATATTCGTCAGTTTATTGAAGCTTTTGGAGAGTTTCCGTTTGTTATTGCAGGGGACCCGAAGAGAGAAGCCTATCGAGGAATGGGTCACCATACGATGCCGAAATGGAAATTGCTTGGACAAGCAGCTATCGGGTTCATCACTCGTAAGATGGATGGATTTATTCCAAAAGAACAAAAGAAAAAAGATTTTGTCTTAAAATCTATGAAAACGCAGGATGTTTATATTCAAGGTGGAACGTGGATTTATGATGATAGAGGGAATTTAATCTGGCATCATATCGACCAATCTCCTGAGGATCATGCGAAAATCGACTCTGTCATTGAAGAGTTAAAAAAACATAATGTATAGTAAAATCGCTTCTAACAATGTTAGAAGCGATTTTTACGATCTATTTTTTTGGGGTGATATTAGGTAAGTTACTGATTAACGACTTTTCTTCGAATAGCAAATGCTGAACCAGCTACTGCAAGAGAACCTATTGTAATCCAAAGAGCTGTTAGGTCAGATGACTGTTCGCTCGCGCCACCCATACCTGTCTTAGGCATATCACCAGGCATTGCTTCTCCAGCAAACATATCCGGCATTTGTTTAACAATCGCTCCACCTAGAGATTCACCTACACCAAACATGAACGCATAGCCTTCACGGAATTGATCAGTTGAAGCTTTAAAATCACCAGACATGTATGATTCAAATGATCCAACGACTTGTTTTTCATGAGCCATAAGTGCTTCCGTTGCCGCATCAGTTGGAAGGTTTTCTTCTGTTGATGTTCCAAGGAAGGCACCGAAATTTTCAGGGAAAGTTGTTAATAGACGTTCTTTTGCCATTTTCATCGCTTCTTCGTCTTCAGAAAGAGAGGCTACGACAAGATCAGCTTGTGCGGCGATGTGGTCTTCCTGCCAAATCTTCTCAAACTGAGCGGCACCTTCATCTCCATAGATTGAGCCGATTGCAGCTTTAAAGTCAGCAGTGTTTCTGTCTTCTGCCCAGTTTACAAAGTCGTAGTCTTCTGATTGATCATAGCCCTTTTCAAGACCAAGTGAAGAAAGCGCAAAGTGTTCAGATGCTAAACCGTTTAGAGTTGAGCGTAAATCTGCAGCTGGTGTATCAGCTTTTGTGTTTTCAAATTTATCGGGCATTTGCGTTACGATCGCACTCGATAATGCTTTACTGATCGCAAACATATGCTTATGTCCTTCGCGGAATGTCGTGTAAGCTTGTTCATAATTTCCTTCTGTATACTCATCAAATGTCGTTAATACTTGGTCTTCATGAACTTCCAGAACGTCTGCAGCTGCTTCTTTTGGAAGATTTCCTTCTGTTGCAGTATCAAGGAACGTGGAAAATTCATCAACAAATTCATCTACTTCCTTCTCAGCTTCTTTCCGAAGTTCTGCATCATCTTCTGTTGCAGCTTCTACGAAATCTGCGGAATAATCATTGTGACCTCTAAAGATGTCCTCAAATTGTTGTGCGGCTTCATCACCATAAACAGATGCGATGGCTGGTGTCATATCAGCAGCGTTTTGATCAAGCGCTTCTGTTACTTCTTCAGCATCCTCGGTGCCATCATACGATTTTGTCATAGACGTAACAGCTAGTACAAAATGTTCGGATAAGAGCTGGTCAAGAGTTGCTCTTAGATCTGCTGCTGGTGTACTCACCGTTGGTTCTGGTTCAGCTGCACCAGCAACTGTCGGGAACAATAAGGTTAGCCCTAGAGCTGGAACCATTAATTTTTTAAATGCTTTTTTCATGTTCATTTTCTCTTCACGCTCCTCGTTTTTTTTACCGTTACTTTTGATTACACATAGCTAACGAAGTGATAAAGAATTTGGATCATTTTTAGAGACCATTCTTTCGAAAAGATTTTATTTTTAAATTTTCTAAAAATAACTTGGTGGATAGACTGTCATTGTGATAGTATTAAATTTCTGTCTCATTGAAAGACAAATCTCATAAGGAGGTAACTGATCTTGGATCATAAGACTCAAAGTGCCTATCGAAAAGAGAAGCAGCAACTCGATCAAATCGCTGCCGAGATTACAAAGCAGGAAAAAGCGTTGGAAGGATATCCCCGGTATTCAGGTGATAATGTAACAGAACAGGCACTTGAAAGCATTCGAGAGGAAAAGCGCCAATCACTTGCCATTGCAGCAAAAGAACCGTACTTTGCTCGGATGGATTTTCAAGAAGAAGAGAAGTCATCACGTTCCTATTATATTGGGAAGGTTGGTGTAGCACATGGAGAGTCACAGGATTCTCTAGTGGTTGATTGGCGAGCGCCTGTTGCCAGTATGTTCTATGCCTTTACAGGAGCAGAAAAGGATGTTTATTACTTATCCCCAGATGGGGTCATTGAAGGAAATATTGAACTGAAAAGAAACATTGTGATTCGAGATAAAGAACTTCAGCGAGTGGTGGACACTTATGTAGAAGGAAGCGATGAATTAAGTGGATCCGATGAGTTTCTTCTATACCGCCTAAGTGAAAATAAAGATAATCGCCTTCGCGATATCGTTTCCACAATACAAGCAAAGCAAAATGATATTATACGTGCAGAGCAGTCGACCCCATTAATCATTCAAGGTGCAGCAGGGAGTGGGAAAACAACCGTCGCCCTGCATCGATTAGCTTACTTATTGTACGAGTATCGCGATACGATTCAGGCAGGAAGAATGATTATTTTTGCACCGAACCGTATGTTCCTTGATTATATTTCTGGCGTTCTTCCGGAGTTGGGTGTTGGAGGAATTCAACAATCAACCTTTACGGATTGGACAATAAAGATGATTGAAGAAAAAATAAACGTAGATGTCTCAGAAGATGATCTTCAAAAATGGTTTGGAGAAGAGCGCCCTGACATGGATTTGGCTGCCGGAAGAGTGAAGGGATCGATCGCATTTAAAAAATGGATCGATGCTGCCCTTTCCAGCTATAGTCAATCAGTAAATCCAGAAGGGTCGTTCACTCCATTTGAAGGAAGTACGCTCTCTGAAGGTAAAATTCGACAGTGGCTAGAAGATCTCTCGGCATACCCAGTCGGACGGAAGCGTGAAATGATCATAAATCGCTTTAAAGTCTGGATCAAAGATGAGATCAAGTCGATTGAAGGAAGTCATGTACAAAAAGAGTATCGTAAGCTAGCGAATGATCAACTGAAGCAATATTTTAAAAAATGGCCGAAGCAAACAGCACTGTCATTTTATAAGTCGTTATTTCAGGCAAATCCTCCGGTATATATAACTAAGAACGAAAGAAAGTCTATACTAGATGAGGCGCTTATAATAGAAACGGCAAAAGGTTTAAAGAAGAAAAATGTATCTTCCTCTGATCTAGCTCCCCTTCTCTATATACAATTTAAATTAAATGGCGTGCATAAGGACGATGTCTTTCAGCATATCGTGATTGATGAAGCGCAGGACTTCTCTCCATTTCAATTAGCATTGTTAATGGAAGTGAATCGCGCTCGCTCTTTCACGATATTAGGAGATCTTGCACAGGGAATTCACGCCTATAAGGGAATTCATCGGTGGGAAGAATTCAGGGATCTTTTTGAAGGTAAAGAGCTTTATATAGAATTAGAACAAAGCTATCGTTCTACATTAGAAATTATTGAATTTGCAAATAAAGTGATCGCTCATGCTGAAATACCGGTTCAGCCGGCTATACCGGTATTTCGGAGTGGGGAGAAAGTTATCGTTAGTAAAAGACCAAAAGACAGACTCGTGGACTCCTTGTTTGAAACAGCGCAGGAAATGAAGGGACGTGGGTTGAAAACCATTGCCATTGTTGGAAGAAGTGAAGAAGAATGCCAAGGCTTGTATCAGGAGCTTTCTAAGGAGCAGGATGTTAACCTTCTATCAAGAGACGATCGGTCATATGCAGGTGGCATTTCCGTAGTACCAATCTATTTAACAAAGGGCCTAGAATTTGATGGTGTAATCGTAGCGAATGTGAATAAAGAAAATTACATGCTAAACGCTGAAGATGCAAAACTTTTATACGTAGGGTGTACAAGAGCGCTTCATGAGCTAAAACTCTTTTATACCGATGCTCCCTCACTATTGTTGCCTGGTTAAACGTTTCTTTAAAGCCGTTACACTTGCATGATCGACTGGGCATTTTTATTTAATAAACATGCTGAAATTCATCTAAACTCTCGTGATCCGTCTACCGATAATAAAAGTAGTTGGAAGATAAAACTGAAAAAGGCAAACCTATTGAAAAATAGGGACGCAAAGTTATGGGCCTGCCCGCATTCATGCGAATGGCTGCCAGACTGCCAGGCTCCTTATTCTGAGCCCTGGGTTCAGAAAAAAGGAGAGCATACAAGTGAGGAATTTATCTGTTGCTAGCGTTATTCTCTTTTTTATACTGGCCTGTGTTGCACCGTCAGTAGCACTGTCTGAAGGGAAAGCTGAGGCGAGCGAAATGGATCAAGATCTTGCTACATGGATTTGGAATACAAGAGATATTGAAACGAAACCAGAAGAAGTTCTTCAATTTATGGAAGAGAAACAAGTAAGTGATGCCTACTTACAAATTAACCGCTCAATCGCGCTATCTTCCTATCGCTCATTTATTGAACAAGCAACAGCTAAAGGGATCCGTGTTCATGCGCTTGATGGAGCGCCAAACTGGGCAACGATTAAAGGAGCTACGTACCAAAGTAACTTATTTAACTGGCTAGAATCTTATCAAGCGAATGCATCAGATTACCAGAAGTTTAGCGGTGTTCATCTTGATATTGAGCCTTATCTTCATTCAGGATGGACGAACAATTACCAAAACACGATCGCCTTTTATCAGGATCGGTTATCAAATGCAAAAGCACGAACGGAGAGCCTGGGTATTATGTTCGGAGTCGACACACCGTTCTGGTTTGACGAGCAATCCTATCAAAATCGTTATGGATCAGGAAATTTAGCTGAATGGATTATTCAGACAGTAGATGTCACAACATTAATGGCTTACCGAGATCGTGCAGATGGAGGCAATGGAATTATTGCCCTTGTTCGTAATGAAATCGCATTTGCTCAACAGCATCATACAAAAGTTTCCATCGGAGTAGAGACGGGACAAACGTCAGAAGCTTCGTATATCTCATTTTTTGAAGAAGGAGAAGCGATCATGAATGATGAGCTTCTCAAAATAAAAACAGCTTATGAGAATTCAACAGCTGTAGATGGTTTTTCCATTCATTATCTTGATAGTTGGATGGCGTTAAAGCCATAGGAAAGTAAAACCCCCCGGAATCTGTTCCGGGGGGTTTTACGATTATGACAAGATGCTTTTAACACGACCAACCTGTCCATCTTCAAGACGAACTTTAATGCCGTGAGGATGAGTTGGAGACTTTGTTAAAATATCTTTTACAACGCCTCGTGTTGTTTTACCTGAACGCTGGTCCTGTTTTAAAACGATATCAACGGTTTTTCCAGGGGTGATATTACTTCGATTCTGTCCGTTCATGTTTACCCTCTTTCTCTGTCTCCCGTTGTTCCTCTGGTAACGGATCGACAGTATGTTTGACACTGTATCCTTTTGATACAGCCATTCCAAAAGCAGCGGCAATGACAATCGTCATAATGATAACAACGATAATTGTAATGATAATAACCATTCCCGAACTCCTTTCCGTGCTGTCTGTTTTCACTTTACCATGATTCGCTCGGTGAAGATAGAAAAGTCACTAACCTTATAGATACACGTTCTATCATTTAACTAGGCCTCAAGTCGTATGTAAAGATATAGCTTTAGCTCATTATGAAAGCGAGTGACAGAAGATAGAATAAGGATATGAAAGGAGGCGACCTTGATGAAGAAAGCAGGGTTACTATTAGTAGGGATCATTGCTGCGATTGTTTTGCTAGCAAACCTTGGTTCGCTAGTAGGAATGATCATAAGTCTGGGTATCTTATACGTTGCATCTAAGAAATTTCTTCAAACGGATTCAACAACTGGAAAAGTCATCTGGGGGTTTATAGGGATCATAGGTTTAAGCACGGCCGTGGCAAATATGCCAGCTATCCTTGGCCTGGTAGCGGTCTATGTTCTCTATGTTATTTATAAAAAATGGGATGAGCCGGGAGAGTCAGAAGATCCATTCACTAATTTCGAGAAGCAGTGGGATGAACTTAAACGAAGCTAAAAATAAAAAGGAGAGAAAATGATATGGGCAACTTACTAACGCGCATCAAACATTCAATCGAAGCTGACTTTCACAATATGCTGGACCAGAAAGAACAAAAAAATCCACTGTCTTTGTTAAATCACTACCTCAGACAGTGCGAACAGGAAGTCGAGAAGGCGGAGAAACTTGTTGAACGACAGTCGACACTTCTAGATGAAATTAGAAGAGAACTTGTTAAAGCGAGAAGAAATGCAGAGAAGCGAGCGGGACAGGCTGTTCTAGCAAGTGAAGCTGGTGAAACGGATTTATATGAATTTGCTAAACAAGAGGAAGTTCAGTACGAAGAAAGAGCAGATCGGTTATCTCAATTAGTAGATGAAGCAGGACTTGAGCTGAAACACCTTGAACAAAAATATGAGAAGATGAAGCATAAACTGAAAGATATGTTACTCAAGAGAATGGAGCTGATGGGGAAAGAAAATAGCGTAAGAGCCCATCACAAAATGGACGTGATTCTTGAAGAGAGTCATCATGGAAACCAACCATTCAATCGCTTTGATGAGATGGAAAAGTATATTGAAAGACTTGAGAAGAAAGTGAATCGAGATTATTATGTTTCGAGCATGGATATGAAATTTCATGATTTAGAAAAAAAGACAAAAAAACAAGAGACTCATTAAAACCATCAGAAGAATAGTGGTATTCTAAAAGAGGCGCATGCGCCTTTTTTGGTCATGAGCGATTCAAGAATGATCAGATAGATGGATTTAGGAATGGAGGGACACCAATGTGGAGGAATTTAAATAGTGACACGGTTAAAGGGCTTCTTATTATTGGAGTGATTCTAATATTACTAGAAGTTTCTTTAAATGGTGGCCTTCTATTCTTGTTAATCGTATCCGGTGTATTGATTTACATGGGAAGAAAGCGTTTACCACGAGCTTCCGGAAAGGTGTTTCTGGGGGGAGGAATTTTCTTTTTTGTTACAACCATTATGAATATGGTTGTTGTTAAATTTTTTCTACTCGTATTGTTAGTATATCTTGGGTTTCAACTTTACCAATCAAAACAAAAACCGAAAAAAATCCGTCCCGTATTAGAAAAGCCTGAGCATGTGGAAGAGTGCCTTGTTCACCAGGAGACGATTTTTCAAAACAGATGGGTTGGAAAACAAAGGACACATGAACATGTGTACGAATGGAACGATGTGAACATCCAGGCAGGCTTTGGAGAAACGGTTATTGATTTAAGCTATACGGTCCTCCCGAAAGGCGAATCGATTATTATGATTCGTAACATCGTGGGCAAAATTCAAATTCTTGTTCCTTATGAGCTTGAAGTAAGTATTCAGCATTCATCTATACTCGGATCTGCCATACTATTTCATCATGAAGAGCCTGGTATGTTCAATCAAGTGCTTTCTTATAAGACAAAAGGGTATGAGGAAGCTTCTGAGAAAGTGAAGCTTGTCACATCTATGTTTGCTGGGGATCTAGAGGTGAAGCGCGTATGAGTGTGATACAGCGTCATATGTTCATTGGTGCGTTGCTTTCCCTTCTGCTGCTTTTCCTCTTTACTGCGGCTTATTTATCTGTCTATCCGATCGCTTCATTGTCTCTTTTGTTTGAAAAGGATTTAATGGATTTACCATTCGGTCTCATCGTTCCCATCATATCCATTTTATTTGGAGGTGCTGCAGGAGGAGTATCGGGCTTATATGTTAGTAAAGAACTTCAGTACGTAGCGGATTCACTTGAAGAACTGGATAAAGGACGAACGATACATAATAAAAATAGAACAAGTCTGAATGGTGTTTTTGAACAGATCACCAAGCTTCAAAACAGAATGAATGAGCAGGTTAGACTAGCTCAAAAGTTAGCGAATGAAAAAGCAGAGGATCATGAAAAACGTGTTCAACAAGTTGTTTCAGAAGAACGGAATCGTCTTGCGAGAGAGTTACATGACTCGGTTAGCCAACAGCTTTTCGCTGCTTCGATGCTCATGAGTGCGATTACTGAAACGCGAGATGAGACGGATAATCAAGAAACAAAGCACCTTAGGATGGTGGAGGAAACCATTCATCAATCTCAGCTGGAAATGCGCGCCCTTTTGCTTCATCTTAGACCAGCCGCGTTGAAAGATCGCACACTTGAGGAAGGGATAAAGGAACTTCTTAACGAATTGTCTCAAAAGGTTCCGATTGAAGTGAATTGGAAGCTTGAAACCCTTGAGCTTGATAAAGGTGTGGAAGACCATCTCTTTCGTATTTTACAAGAGTGCGTATCCAATACATTGAGACATGCCAAGGCTTCAACTTTGGATGTTCTTCTTATACGTCGGGAAGGCCGAACGATTTTAAGGATTGTTGATGATGGTATTGGATTTAAGATGGATGAAAAGAAAGCTGCCTCCTATGGCCTGCAAAATATGAACGAAAGAGCACTAGAAATAGGAGGCGTTCTGAAGTTAGTTAGCTTACCACAAAAGGGGACAAGACTAGAGGTGAGCGTACCGCATGTTGAAGGAGGAACGAAATGATTAACGTGTTGTTTGTTGACGATCATGAAATGGTACGAATTGGGGTATCATCTTATTTGTCAGCTCAAGCGGATATTACAGTTGTCGGAGAAGCAGACAATGGAAAGAAAGGGGTAGAATTAGCCCTATCACTTCGTCCTGATATCATTCTGATGGATCTTGTGATGGAAGAGATGGATGGCATTGAAGCAACAAAACACATTATTGAACAGTGGCCAGATGCCAAGATTATTATTGTTACAAGCTTTCTTGATGATGAGAAAGTGTATCCTGCACTTGAAGCTGGAGCCACTAGTTATATGCTAAAAACATCAAAAGCTGTGGAAATTGCGAATGCCGTTCGAAAAACGTATCATGGGGAATCTGTTCTTGAACCTGAAGTCACTGGTAAGATGATGTCTCGCATGCGCAGTCCGGTTCAAACGCTACCTCATGAAGAGTTGACGGAGAGAGAAATGGAAATTCTCTTATTAATGGCCCAAGGAAAAGCGAACCAAACCATCGCAGATGAATGCTTTATTGCTCTTAAAACAGTAAAAGTTCACGTCAGTAACATTCTTAGTAAACTTGAAGTCCAAGATCGAACGCAGGCAGTCATTTATGCATTTAAACATAACCTTGTGAACTGATAAGAAAAAAGCAAAAACAAAAAGCGTTTTTGCTTTTTTTTATGCAAAGAATAAAACAACCGCAACCGAAAATTAAGAATATTCTTGTATATAACTGTCGAAAAAGGTTGATTTAATAGTACAAAAGACCTGTTTGTTATTTGTAACCGCTTCAATTTAAAATCTTAGGTTTAGGTTGTTTACAAAGCTCGAAATCCCTATTATAATCCCGATTGTGCTTATGAAACGAAAACAAAACAACGGGAGGGATAATAGATGCTTCATCACATCAAAACTTATCTGCTAATTACTTTGGGTGCGCTCGGTGTTGCTACCCACGTTCATTTCTTCCTATCTCCTAATAGTCTTGCAACAGGGGGAGTCAGTGGTTTGTCGATTCTGATGAACCATCTAGTCCCAAACCTGTCAGTCGGAATGTTTATGATTATCTTGAATGCAGTTCTTTTGTTAGTTGGAATTCTTTTTCTCGGTCCTAAATTCGGTGTTAAAACCATTTATGCGAGTTTTGCTCTATCGCTTGCAGTATGGGCATTTGAACGCTTTATTCCAGTAACAGAGCCATTCAGCCAGGATATTTTAATTCAATTAATTATTGGGCAGTGCATCGCTGCAGCTGGTATGGGACTTGTGTTTCATCAGAAAGCATCAACTGGGGGTACCGATATCATTGCGATGATTCTAAATAAGTACTTCTCGATGGATGTTGGAAAAGCCGTTCTTATCTCAGATATCTCCATTGCCCTATTCTCAGTCGTACTCTTCGGACCTGAGATTGGTATGTATGCCATCTTCGGTGTCATTTTGAACGGATTAGTCATTGATTATACGCTTCAAAGCTTCGAGGCGAAGAAAGAGATTGTTATCATTAGTAAAGAAAGCGAAGAAATTCGTTCCTTTATTGTCGAAGTGATTGGGAAAGGCGCAACCATTCACACAGCTAGAGGTGCTTTCACTTCAGACGAAAAAGAAGTCATTACCACGATCCTTGGTAGAAAAGATCTTCTAAAACTTAAAAAGCATGTTGGTGCGGTTGATCAAAAAGCCTTTATTACAGTTCACAGTATGAAGGAAATTCTTGGTCAGGACTTTAAATCACTTGCTTAATAATAGATAAAAAGCCTCGTTTCCATTCGGAAGCGAGGCTTTTATTTATTGTTTCTGAGACTTAAAAGCATAAACGATTGTAACGATAAAGATCAGTGCGGCAAGCACGTAAGATGAATAAACCACTAGCGGAACATCAGCATTTTGATTTTTTACTCCAATTCCAATAAAGGCCCATACGAAAACGAGAGGATAAACCCAATCGTGCTCTTTCTTTAAGAAAGTAAGAGCTAAAATGGTAGCAATTAGTAGTAATAAGAATGTCCATATTGCATCAGAGAGGCCAATTCCATCCCAGTCGATGTAGGTTAGATAATAACTAATATTTGCGATTGTCGCTACGCTAATCCAGCCAAGATACACGGAAAAAGGAAGTAAATCAAAGAAAGATGCGTCTGCTGCTTTGGCTTTCATGTATAGTCTAATGAGTGTAAACAGTAATAGTAACATGACAATAACGGATAAACCGAAGAATTCATAATGCCATAGGAAGATCCAAACGCTGTTCAGGATAGAGCTTACAACAAATAGGCCACTCGTTTCCTGATAGATTGGCAGATCACGACGACTTTTTGGAAATTGGCGAATAACCCAAATGCCTAATAAAAGATAAATCAGTCCCCAAATACTAAACACATAACCAGCAGGTGTGAACAATACATTTAGTCTATTTGAAATTTCTCCAGTCGTTTGTCCATTTAGTGGTAGTGCATTAGCTAGCCCGTTTACCGTTACGACGACAATATATGCAATAAAGTTAAGAAGAAATCTTCCCATAAGAACCTCCTCGTTAAAGTCTATAGTACATACTATTCCTTCTTCATCTTAAAGATAACCGTCTTTGTATGTGCATGAGCACATACAAAAAACCTGCTCCGTTTAAGGAGCAGGTGAGTGTATTTAACGATTTGGAAGTGTAGCATATTCTGGATCTGCCACTTTTACAAGTTGTTTACCAAGGTTTTTCCCTTCAAATAGACCAAGGAATGCGTTAGGAACGTTTTCGAATCCTTCTACAATGGTTTCTTCATATTTTAACTTGCCTTCTTGTAACCATTTACCTAGTTGTTCAGCACCTTCATTAAAACGATCAGAATAGTCGCCAACAGTAAAGCCTTTCATAAGTGAACTAGTTTGGATTAGTTTACCTTGAACACGTGGGCCAAGATCCGCTTCTTTCTTATTGTAAGAAGAGATAGCACCACATACAGGGATACGAGCAAATTTATTAAGTAAGCTAATAGCAGCATCGCCAATTTCGCCACCAACGTTCTCGTAATAAACGTCAATGCCGTCCGGACAAGCATCTTTTAGTGCTTGATAGACGTCCTGTGTTTTGTAATTAATTCCTTCATCAAAGCCAAGTTCGTTTTTAATATAGTCAATCTTGTCATCAGAACCAGCAATACCAACTACACGGCAACCTTTGATTTTAGCGATTTGTCCAACGACCGAACCTACTGCTCCAGCAGCACCTGATACAACGACTGTTTCGCCTTCTTTAGGTTGACCGATGTCTAGAAGTCCAAAATAAGCCGTTTGACCAGGCATGCCAAGAATGCCAAGGTGCGTTGTAATCGGTGCTACGCTTGGATCAATTTTGCGAAGGTGCTTTTCGTTGACAACGGAATATTCTTCCCAGTTGAGGTGACCAATCACAATATCACCTTGAGTAAAATGAGAAGATTTAGACTCTGTTACTTCAGCTACTACCCCACCATTTAAAGGTTCATTAAGTTGGAATGGGGCTACGTATGATTTTGCATCTCTCATACGACCTCTCATGTATGGGTCCACTGTAAGGTATAGTGCACGTAGAAGAACTTCTCCATCTTTAGGTGCTGGAATATCCGCTTCAACAATGTTGAAGTGTTCCATTGAAGGCATGCCTTCTGGTCGCTTTGCTAGATGAATTTGTCTTTGTTTACTCATTCATAATCCCTCCATTAATATGATTGATCCTTCATTCATTTCCTATCTAAGCTGTTCCACCTAAACGGTACCATAAAACGTTACAGTTTATCAAAACATTCGCTCTGTAAAGAGGATAATGGTTACTTGTTAGGATTCCCATGAAGTATGAGAGATATTTGCAGAAGAGCACATTCAAATGCTTCTTTATTTTGAAAAGAATCATCTTAATTGGTTATGATACAAGTGAGAGGAGGGGAGCCATTTGAGTCAAAAGACAAGCGGATGGATCATGAAACAAACCTGGGAGGACCTCTTATTCCTGCACTGGTCCGTTAATCGCTCCTGGCTTCAATCAATGCTTCCACCTCAATTAGAAGTTGATACATTTGATGGTAAAGCATGGATTGGAATCGTTCCATTTGAAATGACGCATATTCGATTTAGAGGGTTGCCTCCCGTTCCATTTGCTTCAAGGCTACTTGAGTTAAATGTTCGCACTTATGTGAAGTACGGTGAAAAGCGCGGCGTCTATTTCTTTAGTCTTGATGCCAGTCATAGAGCCGGAGTCAGTATTGCTCGGAATCTTTTTCATCTTCCGTACTTTCGCGCTAAAATGGGAAAAAAGAGAGAGGGAAACCAAATTAGCTTCTGGTCATCACGAACGCATAAAAATGCGAATAAAGCGGACTATCATATTATATACGAACCAGTAGGGGAAGCCTACGAAACGACAAAAGGAAATCTTGATTACTGGTTGACAGAGAGAGATCGACTATTTATTGTACGTGAGCACAACGTCTATCAGGGAAAAATCAAGCATCATAAGTGGCCACTACAACAAGTAGATGTTGCCGTGCTTCGTGATACGCTCTCTCAGACATACAATTATCATGAGTCATTTATTACTCACTTTTCTCGATCTGTGACAACTTATTTATGGCCGTTTGAAAAGCTAACAAAAACACCAGGCTCTCCTATAGAGTAGCCTGGTGTTCGATTATGATTCGAGTGAATGTTTCCTTTGAAAGGAGCGAGGCTCAATCCTGCGAAATAGTTTTGTGCGAGCAAAAGTGAAAAGGACAAGCGCTGCCCAGATTAACGTGAAGCTAACCATGTGTACAGAAGTGAACGACTCCCCATAAAGAAAGACACCTTGTATGAGCATTAATGTAGGTGCAATGTACTGCAAAAAGCCAATCATCGAAAGAGAGATGCGGTTAGCCCCACTTGCAAATAGTAAGAGAGGAACAGCTGTTACTACACCTGCCCCAAGCAATAGACTGAAAGTAACTGAATTCTGTATATATAAGGCATCCGCAACGCTAGAGCGTACTGTTATCAAATAGACTAATGCAAACGGTGTGATAAGTAGCGTTTCAATCGTTAATCCAGTTAGAGCACCGAGTCTTGCTTTTTTCTTCAATAAGCCATATAAACCGAAGCTCATCGCAAGAATAAGAGAAACCCACGGTATTTCTCCAAAACGAAATACGAGATTTAGTACGCCAATTGTCGCAAGCAAGAAAGAAATCAGCTGCCAGAATGACAGTCTTTCTTTTAAAAATAGGATTCCAAGAAGAACACTAATGAGTGGGTTGATGTAGTAGCCAAGACTTGTTTGAATCACGTGATCATGATTAACCGCCCAAATAAACGCATACCAATTGATGGTGATAAATAAGGAAGCAAAGGCTATGGCTGCCAGTTTCTTAGGCTGACGGACGATTGTGTACAGTTCATCTTTAAAAGAAGTCATTTTCCTCATCACAGCTAAAATGATCGTCATAAAAACAAACGACCAAATGATACGATGAGCAAGTACTTCTTCAGAGGGAACACTTCCAACAAGCTTCCAATATAGCGGGAGAATGCCCCATAAGAAGTAAGCGCCGGCACCAGAAAGTATGCCAATTGTTTGTTCATTATCTAAGTTTTTCATAAGCTAATCCTCGTTTCCCTCATGTTACTCTTACCAGTTTAGCTTCCTTTCCAAATCATTACAATGAAAAAGAATTCGGGATGCAACATACATTACATTGTAGAAGAGAGGGAGGATGAAAAGGTGATGAGAATTGAACGGATTTTACTAGATCAACAAATTGGAGACGTAACGGGTAATGGGCTTCCGGATCTTGTTCGTCTTACTGGTACGAAACCTTATGGATCCGACACGCCGTTTGTCGATAACGTGGTGTTAACGATTCAGAATGATGGTTCAGGATTAGATGTTTCTTTCTCACTGCCTGGAAGTAGCGGCTATCGTCCTACTCTTTATTTGGGAGAGTTTACAGGGAATAAGGTAAAGGAAATATTAGTGCGTACAGATTCAGGAGGAAGTGGAGGAATCACATATGACTTTCTGTATTCTTTTCTCAATCAATCTTTAAGATTACTTTTTGATCAACAAAGCTTTTATGAAGCGTTTATGTATGAAGTGAATTATCTCGATCACTATCAGGCGAAGGTGGAAAATAAAACCTTAAACCAGAGTTATCTTGTAAGTTTGCTTTATAAAGGAAGAGAATACCTGTCCGAAATTTATAAGGAGAATGGTCTATTAAAAGCACCGATAACAGGTGACGTGTTGCCCCCAGGAGGCGTCTATCCCATTGACTTGCAGCGCGACGGTATTGATGAATTATTAGTCTATCAGAGAGTAATTGGAAGGTATAATGCAGATGGTCTAGGCTTTCTTTCAACACCGCTTCAGTGGAAAGAAAACCAATTCGTTCCGATGTATCAAACGTTATGTATCTTTGGGTAGGTTGTATGTAAAAAGGGGAATTGTTCCCCCTTTTTTAATGAAAATTTGATTTATTGCTTTTCAAGAAGAGATGCAAGTACGTGTTTCTTGAATTTCTCTGTCTTGCGACCTTCAATATAACGTACATCATGTTTTTTAAGCTGTTCAACGTACCAGCCTTTGCTTGCGTAATGCATCGAACCATCCTTTCTCTAGTGAAAATTCTATAAGGATTATTCTATAAACCTTAACCGTCAACCATGTTATCATCCATTGGATTTATTGAAAAGGGTAAAACAGTAATTTTTTTAATAGAATTCCTTCTTCTTATTCATGACAAAATAGAAAGCGAAATGGATAATAGAAGAAAGGAGGGATTCGCATGGATTTTGCCTGGCTTGTCGCGGAAGACAAGATTAAAACTGCCTTGAAAAACGGTGACTTTGACAATCTGCCTGGTAAGGGGAAACCACAAAAACTTGAGGATCTATCGATGATTCCAGAGGATCTGCGAATTGCTTACAAAGTCATGAAGAATAGTGGCTATCTCCCTGAAGAAGCTGAATTAAAAAGTGAGATTCAATCTTTAGAAGAGCTCCTAACCTTTTGTGAAGATGAAACAGACAGGAAGAGATTAAAAAAGCGTCTATCGGAGAAACAGATTCGATACAATCAAGTTGCCTATGAGCGACGTGCAAATCTTCCTCCAGAATATCAGGATAAAGTGAATAAGAAACTTTCTGAATCGTAATATCCCCCCTTCATTTACTTTGAAGGGTTCTTTTTTTTACACATTCGCTTAAAGGAGAAGGTTCCTTTGAAGCGAATGTATGTATAACAGTATGGAAGAGTGGGTTCGAAGACGCACTGAAAAAGAGGGGGAGTACTAATGGATGGTTCTATTTCAGTTCATGAGTTAGTAAAGACGTATAAGGGAGACGTGAAGGCTGTGCAGGGCGTCAGTTTTGAAGTGGGTGAAGGAGAGTTTTTTGCTTTTCTCGGTCCGAATGGGGCAGGGAAATCGACCACTGTTCAGATTCTAACCACGCTTGTAAAACCAACAACGGGCACGATTCGGATTGGCGGTGTAGATGTTGGAGAAGAACCAGAACGCGTCCGCTGGAATATCGGGGTAGCCTTACAGGAAACGGGAATTGACCCGGTTCTCACAGGAAGAGAATTAATTGAAATGCAGGCAAGGCTATTTGGCTTCACTAAAAAAGAGGCGAAAACAAGAGCTGATGAGTTACTTACGCTAGTTGATTTGAATGATGCTGCTGATCGCCCCTGCGGAAAATATTCTGGAGGAATGAGGAGAAGGCTGGATCTCGCCTTAACGCTTGTACATAAACCTAAAATTCTTTTTCTTGATGAACCAACAACTGGACTCGATCCTTCAAACCGACAAGCGATTTGGAAAGAAATTAAACGGTTAAATCGAGAGGAAGGGACAACGATCTTTCTCACTACCCAATATCTTGAAGAGGCTGATCAACTTGCAGATCGAATCAGCATTATTAATCAAGGAAAGATCGTAGCTTCTGGAAGTGCTGAAGAGTTAAAAAGAACACTTGGATTTGATGCGATCCAACTCGTTTTTGAAGCGGATGAAGAAGCAGAGAGAGCAAGTAAGGTTTTGGCAGATCTCGGTGAAAATATTGAATGTTCTAAGGATGAAGTAACGCTATATACGGAGAATGGAACGCAACTCCTTTCTGAACTCGTCCGAAAGCTTGATGAAAACAACCTTTCACCTAAGAAGCTAAATGTTAAACCTCCTTCTTTGGATGATGTATTTATTAATGTGACGAACGAGCAAAAGGAAAGGGCGTGAGGACATGAGTGAACAAAGAAAGGGCTCTTTCTTAGTTGATACACTCGTTTTTACGAAAAGAAGTATCGTAACAATTATCCGAAACCCATTGATTTTTATCCCAAACTTAATTATTAGTCTTTTCTTTTTGTTTGTTTATGAAGGCGGTTTAAGCGGTATTTCAGAGCTTCCAGCATTTGAAGGGGCTAACTATCTTGCATTTATTTTACCAGTATCAATCGTTTCAGCAGCAATTGGAGGAGCGGGTGGTGCGGGGCAAGCTCTTGTGAAGGATTTAGAAAACGGGTATTTTTCACGTCTTCTTCTTACGCCTTCATCAAGGCTTGCGATTGTTCTCGGACCAATCATTGCAGGCATGCTACAGCTACTTATTCAAACGGGTTTAATTTTAGTTGTCGCTTATTTTCTAGGCCTGGAAGTAGCAGCTGGATTTGGGGGAGTTATTGTGGTTTTATTATTAACGCTTGGATGGGGACTTGCGTTCGCAGGATATTCAGTAGGTGTAGCTCTTAGAACAAAAAATGCTCAGTCTGCACAAGCCGGAACATTTGTCTTCTTTCCACTTATTTTTCTCAGCACCACGTTTGTCCCTTATGAACTGATTGAAGCAGGGTGGCTAAAAGTAGCTGCAACGATCAATCCAACGACCTACTTATTTGAAGCAATGCGCTCGGTATTTATTGATGGGTGGGAAGCCTGGCCACTGGTTAGGGGATTCTTAGTGATCGCTCTCCTATGTGCCATTACGATTAGCTTCTCAGCTATAAGTGCCTCAAAGGCGGTTAGTGCTGACTAAGAGCGCGCAGGATTCCTGCGCGCTCCTTCTTTGTAGCTGTTATTCATCTTTGTGATCGGGTTTTGTAGCATGAATAAGAAACCGGTGAGATGGAAAATCAACAAAACCATTTTTCTCAATTTGTTCGTGAAGGCGATAGAGAGCGGAGTGATAACGGACCGTTGAAAAATCAGGAATCTGCCATGGAATCGCTTTTAAATAATAAATAATCGCCCCAATGTCATAAAATCTTGTTAATGGGAAATCTTCATATGCTTCAAGAATATGAAAGCCTGCAGCTTCAAGTTCCTGAACTGCATAATCTAAGTTCCAATGGTCAAATTCAGACTTCAAAGGAGCATCTAGAACCCGATTAAGTTCTTTCATATCCTCGCCACCTACCTGCTGGGTGATAAACGAGCCAGTTGTGTTCAGCATGCGGTAAACTTCCGTTGCTGAGTAAGAATCGTGTTTATTCATCACCAATTGGAACTCTTCATTTAAAAATGGAAGGTTATGGTCATCTTCAAATCCTTTAACGGTAATTCCCTGAGGTTCGAGCCGGGCTTTTGCAATTGGGAGATTAGGTGGATAGCCTTCTGTAGCTGATAGTTTCTTTGGAAATGGTTTAAGAGCTTCAAGAAACTCTCCGCCACCCGTCCCCATATCTAGAACGCTTTCACTTGTTCGAAATCGTTTGATGACAGAAGAAGTGTAAGACCACGGAAGCGGAGAAGCGCTTACTCGTTCAGTGTCTGTAATATAAGAAAAGTCCCAGCCAGAAAAAGGTTGATCTACCTCGGTCAGGTAGAATTCGAATACGGAGTTTGCCATTATGAAAATCCTCTCCTGTTAGTTATTACCATTATAGCAGGGAGAAAAGATATTATGGGGAAAATGAATATGTCATTTAAGATTTAAAAGTGTAAGAAATAGGGTAAAACAAGAAAGGCGAACATCCAAGTTGACCGATAAAACAAATGAATCTGTAATGTAGATTAAAGGACGTGGAAATAGTGGATACAACAAAACGATATGATTTAGTAGGGATTGGGATAGGTCCATTTAACTTAGGGATGGCAGCCCTAGCAGATGATTCAGAAGTAGACGCCGTTTATTTTGATCAGAAAGAAGAATTTAATTGGCATCCAGGCATGTTGATTGATGGAGCGGATCTTCAAGTTCCGTTTCTCGCTGACCTCGTCACAATTGCAGATCCTAAAAGTCCATATACATTTATTAATTATTTACATGAGCATGATCGCCTTTACCAATTTTATTTTTTCAATAAATTAGATATACCGAGAAAAGAATATAATGCCTATACGCGCTGGGTAGCTTCTAAATTATCAAATTGTTTTTTCGGTAAAAAAGTAATCGATGTAAACTATGCTAAAGAAAAAGAATGCTATAACGTTACGATTGAAGATGTGAAAACGAGGCGATCAGATGTCATTCAAGCGAATCACGTTGTACTTGGTACGGGTAGCGTGCCCAATATCCCGGAAGGTTTTGAATCATACCCGGTAGAAGACGTCCTTCATACGAATCATTACCTCTTCCATGAAAAAGAGTTAAAAAAATCAAGATCTGTTACTGTTGTAGGTTCGGGACAAAGTGCTGCAGAAGTATTTTATGATCTTCTTCACGATCAGGAGCGATATGGCTACCGGATAAATTGGTTGACGCGATCGGCTGGTTTCTTTCAGCTAGAATCAGCGAAATTAGGTCAGGAAGTATTCTCTCCTGATTACGTTAGTTACTTTCATGGTCTTTCGTTTGACGAACGTAAAGACGCTCTTTCAACTCTTGGTACACTGCGAAAGGGAATCGATCCGTCTACATTAAAAAACATTTATCATCTTCTTTATCATCGTTCTTCTGAGCAACCGCTAGACATCATGATCCAACCTTTAACAGAAGTAAACGGCGTGAAGAAGATCGACGAATATTATGAGTTAAATTGCAGGCAGTGGCAAGAGGATCATGAGTTCCAGGTGAATACCGAAAAACTTGTTCTTGCAACTGGATATAAGCCTCATTTTCCTGAATGGTTTAAACGAATTGAAGACGACATTGAATGGGAAGATGAAAAGCGATTCAAGGTGGAACGAGATCAACAACTCGTTTTTAAAGATGGACGAAAAAACCACATTTTTTCATTAACGAATCTGGATCATTCTCATGGGACAGGCGCAACAAACCTTGCACTTTCTGTCGAAAGAAATAAACGAGTGTTGAATGCTATAGCAGGAAAATCACTTTTCAAGGTAAACACAAATACGGTCTTTCAACAATTTTCCAGTAAAAAAAGATAACAACAAATTCGGATAAAGAAGTAAAAAAGAAGCTGAATCGTTCAGCTTCTTTTTTGCGATTTCTCATAAACGAGCGAGTAACCTTCAAGATTGACAACATGGTTAATTCCCTGACGAAATGTTGCAAAAGTAGGGATGGTAGGATCTAAGTCAAGGTTCATTAGCCACTGCACGACTTGCTTTGTCATTCCGACATAAACGACGAAAACTCCCATCAAAGTAAGAGATTTGGTCATGGTTTCACAGAGGACTTGTGCTGAGCTATTATCGAGTTCGGATAATCCCGAGAAATCCAGTAATACATAGTCGGTATTGTTCGTTACACAGTAGTTCAATGTACTTTGAACGAGTCTTTGGGTTCGCTCTTCATTCATGGTGCCGATAAGGGGGATAAGGATGGAGTTATCGATGACCGTTGGAATAATAACAGTAGACAATTCATGGACAAGCTTTTTATTTTCCTGAAGCTCTTTTTGTTTTTCCGTAACATCGCGCCAGACAAGCAGATATCCTACCTTAACTCCTGCATCATCTTTGTATTCGGATATCACAATACTTGCAGCAAAGCGGTCGAATAAAGTGATGGTACTTTCATATGGAAGACGATGATGCAAAATGTTTCTTTGGTGTGAAGGGTTTTGATGAAATTCATCAATGTTCTTTCCAATCAGATCTAATGGTTGATGAATAGGCAAATAAGAGATGAGGGAGTTTAACAAAATTTCCGCCTGGTCATTATACCAAACGACTCTGAAGTCTAAATCGCATACGAATATATTGTCTCCTAAACTGTTAAGCGCCCTAGCTGTTTCATTATGTGAAAAAAAAGTTGTTTCTACCAACTCATTACCTCCGAAATTCAACTAACGTTTTCTTTTATTATAGTGGAAAGAGGTTAGAATGCCTATTAATATCGAATGGAAAAGGATCGCTCGTGATCATGAACTTGTTTCTCTTGCGCCAGAACTTCATCAACAGTTGAAAAGGGGCTACCTTTTTGTAAGGCAGATTGGAACTTTGTAAGTGTGTTTTCCTCTCCTTGCGCCTCAATTTCCACAGAGTTATCCATCTGGTTCATCACGTACCCCGTTAGCCCGAGCTGAGCTGCTTTTTGCTGTGTGAAAGCTCGAAATCCAACACCCTGCACTCTTCCTTTCACAATAAACTGATATCGTTTCATTATAAGTCATCCTTTCCGTAGAGTCTTATAACGTTCTTTTCCTAATTTCTCTGTTATTAAACGGAGGGGAATGGTGAAAACGTCGGAGTAGAAAATGGAAAGGGAGGTAGAGAAGGTGAAAAACAACAATTGTAATCACTTCAAGTGAAAGTAAGTAGAATGGCCAGGGACCAAGATAAGAGATGAGCGTTTGACTAGCTGGTTCTTTCATTAAGAACATATAGTTTGAGCCGAGTGTAAGGTTAAGCGGGAATAGCAAAAGAACGTAAATGTTTAATCCTGCAAACGATATCCATAATGAACGATAAGAGGGAAAAACTTTTTCGACGGTGATCATAAACCAGGTAGCAAGAACAATTCCGCCATGCGCCACAAAAAAATGAAAAAATCGAAAATGCGGAAAATCATATGGACCTAGATCCGGAGTAATCATAGCAAGTAAGGCACTAGCGGAACCAGCAAAATAAGTGATCGGAAGTAGCGTTTTATTCTTTGTTAGAACGAGTGCAATCGCTAGAAAAAGGGATATACTACTAAGCTGTAGTGGCAAAGTGGTTGTGATGCTCCACTCCTTGTAGTAGGCAAACCAGGCATGAAAACTTATCTCTGATAGAAGTAAGAGACAAGCAATCATTAGTCGAATAACGAAGTTGGGAAGTTTGTTTCTTAGGATTTTTCGAGAAAGAAACATTCCAATTATACAAATTCCCACTAGGGAGAGTGCCATAAGATGTGAATAAGAAAAAAGAGTAAATGAACTCTCGGTAAACCATGAAAAATATCTATCCAATGACAACACCTCTTTTTAGAAATAGGAACATTTAGCGTTGGACTTCATAATAAAATAAGCTTTCGAAATTAGTATCGAAAGCTTATTAATCATAGATATTCTCAGTCGATCGAACTTGAATCATCTATGTTTCTTAAGGCATGTTTAACAGATGGGAAGCTTTTTACAGATGATAAAGAAAAATCCGCTTGAATCCCTTCTAGTACAAAATCAGGACGTACGCCTGTTATGCGCAATTCAGCACCCATTAATTTAATGAGTTGATGTAGCTGGTATACTCCTTTATGAAGTTCTGAAGTGAAATGACTAACCCCGGATAGATCGAGGATAAGGAACTCATCTCCACTTTTTTGAATATGAGAACTTACATGATGCAACAGGAGCTCAATTCGTTCTTCATCAATTTGTCCGACGAGCGGGACAATGGAAATATTTCGATCAATCGGTACAATCGGAGTGGATAATCGTTTGACTTCATCGAGATAGTGATCCGACCGTTCTTCCGCTTCTTTTCTTTTTGTTATATCCTGTTGCACGCCGACAAAGTATGTTTGATTCTCACTCTCAATGTGCACAGGATAGATTTGAAGTTCGTTCCAAAAATATTGGCCGTTTTTTTTATAGTTTTTAATTTCAATTTTAACTTTGTTCTTTTTATTAATCGCCTCTCGTAACTCAGCGATTGTCTCTTGGTTAGTATCTTCTCCCTGCAAAAACCGGCAATTAAAACCAAGTATATCTTCCGGTGAATACCCAGTTAACTTCTCAAAGCCTTCATTCGCATACACAATTGGATTGTCTGGAAGCTCCGGATCTGTGATGACAACTCCAGTATCCACGTATTCGATTGCCGTTCTCACAAATTCATTTTTTTTCATCCGCTTAAATTGTTCTTTGTTCACTTTCATGAAAAACAGCTCCATAACATCGTCTTCCTCAATTTCATCATCACCTTTTACATTGAATGGTACTTCTAGTATAAAACGCTCTTGTAGAAAATCCAATAAAAAACCTATTCATCACTTTTATGATGAGAGTGATTAGAAGATTTTTCTGAAAAATGAACAAAAGAGCTTTCGGGATGAAGGGGAGTCTAAAATACATGGTATAATAAAATCATTTATTGTGATCGAATGGGAGGGGCTAGTTATGGATGCACTTGATGTAATGGGAAAAAAAGAAGAGATCATCCCTTACTTCCAGCCGATTGTTAGCGCTGATAAGCAGCAAATTATTGGATATGAAGTTCTTGGGAGAATTAAAACTGAAGAAGGAATAAAGAGCCTCGGCTTTTTCTTCCGCGATCAATCAATACCTGAAGAGTACATATTGGAAATCGATTCACATATTCGGGATTGTGCCATTGATATTTTTTTAGAGCGCGGGACGAGTCAGTGCCTGTTTTTTAATGCTAGCGCTAGACACTTACTGTTTGACCATGGTGAAACGTTGACGCATTCTCTGGAAGAATATTTTAATAAAGGCATTGCGTATGACCAAATTGTGATTGAAGTCTCGGATTATGATATTGGAGATGATGAGCTACAGAAGTTGCAGCATATTCTTACCTACTACAAAAGCATCGGCGTTCAGGTTGCCGTCAGTCATGCCGGGAACTCAATGAGCAATATTGAAAAAATCGCACTTCTGAACCCGAACATTATCAAGGTAGGATTAGTCAACTTAAAAGATAAAGGAATGCCTCCTGAGTATCGTGAAGTTCTCTATGCTTTGTCAATGCTAGGAAGAAAGATAGGCTCCACTTTATTGTTTGAAGGAATTGAAGGAATTGGCCAATTAAAATATGCCTGGGAGAATGGAGGAAGGTATTACCAGGGCTACTATCTTGGTAAGCCTACGGCAGAATTTCTTGATGTGAATCACTACAGAGAACTTCTAACAAAAGAATTTCAACATTTTATTGCTCATGAAAGAAAGCGTCTTCTTTCACTTTACGAACTTTCGCAAAATTTCAACCGTCATTTACAGCAACAAATCAAGCGATATAAGCAAAATGATTGGAATACGATTGTGGCCGAAGCCGCTCATTCTCTTGGAAATGCGTGTTTTAGAGGATATATTTGCGATGAAGATGGTCATCAAGTTTCAGCGAACTATTATCGAAATGGCGATGGGAATTGGGAGGTTCAACCTGAGTATGAAGGGGATAATTGGAGTTGGCGTCCGTATTTTCTTGAAAACATTGTAAGGATGAAACATGAACAGGTAGGAATCCTTTCTGATCTCTATAGCGATATCGAAACAAATGAACTCATACGTACGTATTCTTATCCTATAAATGAATCTTATTACTTATTTCTCGACATTCCTTATCTTTATCTCTACGAAAGAGATGATTATTAAACCGGGGCTTCCTTTAGGAATTGATGTTCCACGTGGTTAATCAGGTTAAGAATCGAATGAAATGGCGCGATGAAGGGTAGAAGTAAAAGAGTGATACGAGGAGGGATACTATGCTTAAACGAATTTCTGTGAAAACAAGTCAGCGAGATGAAATGATTGATATTACGAGGGAGATAAGAAGCGCCATTCACGAAGCGAACATCAAGCAGGGGGGTGTGATGGTTTATTCTGCTCATACAACTGCTGGGATTACCATCAATGAAAATGCGGATCCTGATGTAAAACACGATATGCTAATGAGGTTGGATGAAGTCTATCCATGGGAGCATCCTAAGTACCGCCACGCTGAAGGGAATTCTGCTTCTCACCTGAAGACAAGTACAGTTGGAGCTTCCCAAATGCTCATCATTGAAGAAGGAGATTTGATTCTTGGCACTTGGCAGGGAATTTATTTCTGTGAATTTGATGGTCCACGGAACCGTACTGTTTACATTAAAACGATGGAGGGATAATCATGATCCGAGTTCTATTCGTATGTCTGGGGAACATTTGCCGTTCACCTATGGCAGAAGCTGTTCTCCGGTCGAAAGTAGCGAAAGCTGGATTAGCTAATCAAATTGAAATTGACTCAGCAGGTACGGGCGACTGGCACGTTGGTGAGCCTCCACACGAAGGTACAGCGGACATTCTTTCGAAACAAAATATCTCAACAGAAGGTATGAAAGCCCGGCAAGTAAAGGAATCTGATCTGATGCACTATCATTATGTCGTGGCGATGGACGCTGGTAATCTTGGAGAACTTCACGAAATGGCAGGAGTCAAACCGACCACCTCACTGTCTAGGTTAATGGATTATGTGAGTGAAAGTGAAATAGAAGACGTTCCAGATCCTTATTTTGATGGTAACTTTAAAGAAGTTTATGAAATGGTAGACGTTGGTTGTGAAAAGTTATTAGAACATATAAGAAATGAAGAAGGTATATGAAAAACATCGAGGAAGCAATTAAAAAAAGCGGTGACTTCACCACGATCGTGAAGGTAGAACGCGTATCAGGTGGATCAATAAATGAAGCTTTCTATGTTCAAACAAAAGAGCGAGAGTACTTTGCTAAAAGTAATCCATCAGCACCAGAAGATTTTTTCCGTGCTGAGAAAGAAGGTTTGGAACTGCTTTCAAGTCATGAAATATCAGTTCCTAAACCACTCTTGCTGCTTCCAAAAGGGGAAAATGGAATGGTCTTCCTCATGGATTGGATTCGATCTATACCCTCAAGTAAGGAGGGGGATCGAGCACTCGGTAGCTTAGTTGCTGGGATGCATCGGAAAAAAGTTCAGTCTGCCGGTTTAGAACAAGATAATTATATTGGCGAATTAAATCAAAAGAATGATCCATCGACTGACTGGGTGTCTTTTTTTAGAGATCAGCGACTTGGAACATTGCAGGAGCTGGCTCGAACTAAAAGAAAACTTTCTGTCGAACGTGACCATCGCTTAACCGTTCTGCGAGAACGTCTTGATACAATCATTGGGCATAATCCTGATTTTTCCCTCTTGCATGGTGATCTTTGGGGAGGTAATTGGCTCATGAGCGATAAAGGAGACCCTTATCTCATCGATCCGGCCGTTTATTATGGAGATCGAGAGATCGATATTGCTTTTACATATCTGTTTGGCGGGTACTCGAAGGAATTCTATGAGCAATATCAAGCTGACTTACCGTTAGAGAAGGAGTTCACGGATCGAATTCCCATCTATCAATTATATTATTTACTTGTTCATCTGATCTTATTTGGGGAAAGCTATGGAAGCGCAGTGGATCGCATACTGCAAAAGTATACGTTTTAGCTGCGTTGGTTTCGGAGTGATCGATTAAGGGAAATAAATGTCATCTTAATCTAACGAGGAGGAATTAAAATGAGTCAGACATATTCAGGCGGTAGTCAAAATAAACTGTTTAAGGCAGTCCTTATTGGTGGACTGGCAGGTGCCCTTATTTCACTTCTAGATCGAGGAACAAGGGAATCCATTCAGAATGGGTCAAAAAAAGCAGGGAGTATTTTACGAGATGTAAAAAATAATCCTTCTTACTATACGGATAAATGGAAGCAAACCGTGGATGATGCTAGCGAGCTTATGAAGGAAGTACAGGATGATATTTCAACTTTGTCAGAGAAGTTTAACGGACTGAAAGAAAGTTCAGTGGAAGCATTTAATCTTGTGAAAGAAACGCAACATGATCTTAAAGAAATAGGCTCGAGAGTAGTTGAAGCTGGTGAAGAGCTAACTAGTAACAACGGCGATACAATGACACATTAATCGAGCCGCAGGAGGGTAAAGAGTGGACGCATCGCTAGGGCAATTTTCAAAGCAGCTTTTTTCAAGAATAAAAGAACATCAGGTGACTGATTTATCAGCACAACTTGCTTATTATTTCTTGTTATCGCTGTTTCCTTTTCTTATATTCGCGATTACCCTCCTGACTCATTTTGATTTCTCGCAGGACCAAATTCTTGAGTTAATCGCGCAATATGCTCCGTCAGAATCATTTGTCACAATACAAGAAAATATTATTCTGGAAGATGGTGCGCGTAAAGGACTCCTATCATTCGGGGTTATTGCGACAATTTGGTCTGCTTCCAATGCGATTAATGCTATTATCAAATCCCTTAACCGTGCTTATAACGTGCAAGAAAGCCGGCATTTTTTACTGGCAAGAGGGTTATCCGTTCTTTTGTCATTAGCGATGATTTTTGTTATTGTCGTTGCATTAGTTTTACCAGTCTTCGGTGAAACGCTGTGGCGCTTTTTCGTTACATTCTTTGAATTGCCTGAGTCGCTAAGCTTCATGTTTGGGATCATTCGTTGGATTTTAAGTCTTTCCATTATGATTGTGGTGTTTATGTTTATTTATTACTACGCCCCAAATAAACGATTAAATTATAAAGACGTGCTCGTTGGGTCCATTTTTGCTTCCGTATTATGGCAGCTTGTTTCCCTAGCTTTTTCCTATTATATCAATAATTTTAGTAACTACTCAGCAACGTATGGAAGCCTAGGAGGCGTAATCGCACTAATGCTCTGGTTTTACCTTACTGGTCTTGTCATTATTATTGGTGGTGAAGTAAATGCTACTTCAAATTATTTTAGAAAAAAAGCCCAATAGCGACGGCAGCTATCGGGCTTTTTTTATTTTAATAAACGCAGTCCGTTTAGTATGACTAAGATCGTACTTCCTTCATGGCCAAGAACCCCTAAAGGAAGAGTTAAGAACTGAAAAAAGTTTGAAGCAATCAGAATAAGAATAACGGAAATAGAGAATATAACATTTTGCTTTACGATTTTGTTTAACCGATTTGAAAGCGTTACAGCTCTTGTCAGTTTGCCTAAATCATTCTTCATAAGAACGACATCTGCTGTTTCAAGTGCGACATCGGTGCCTTGACCCATTGCAATTCCAACATCAGAAACGGCAAGTGCTGGTGCATCGTTGATGCCATCTCCAATCATGCCAACCGTTTGATATTTCTTTTTTAATTCTTTCATTCGGGTTACTTTATCTTCTGGAAGACAATTGGCGTAATAAGTACGGATACCAACTTCTTCAGCAATGGCTCTTGCCGTCTGTTCACTGTCTCCAGTCAACATAATTGGTTCAATTCCTCGCTTTTTCAGTGCTTTCACCATCATTGCTGATTCACTTCGAACTTTATCTTTTAGAGCAATCATTCCAGCAATTCCGTGGTTGTCTGCAGCAAGTACGATGGTTTTTCCACTTAATTGCAGTTGACGATAGTTTTCTTGGAATAAATCAAACCCATCCTCTTCAGAAAAGAACGCTAATTTACCCACTTTCCATTTAACTCCATCAATTGTAGCTTCTACACCCCAGCCAGAATGGTCCATCATATCTTCCGGTTCTAGAAAAGTCACGTCGTCAGCGTGATCAACAATGGCTTTCGCAAGTGGATGTGTTGATTGTCGTTCGATTGACGCGACGATGTTCATAAACGTCTTTTCACTAATATCTGAACGAATATCAACATCAGTTACAACGGGAGAACCCTCTGTTAGTGTTCCTGTCTTATCAAGCGCGACTGCTTTCATTGAACCAAGCTGTTCAAGATGCACGCCACCCTTAAAGAGAATACCGTTTCGTGCCCCAGCGGAAATAGCAGAGAGTGTGGCTGGCATAATCGAAGCAACTAAAGCACATGGAGAAGCTACAACGAGAAAGACCATGGCGCGATAAATCGTTTCATCCCATGTCCAGCTGAATATAAAGTGAGGAAGGACCATCAGAAGTGCGCCAACTGCTAAAACAATCTTAACGTACCAACCTTCTAACTTTTCAATAAAAAGCTGTGATGGTGCCTTTTGTTCTTGTGCTTCTTGAACAAGTGCAATGATTTTTTGAAAAACGGTGTCTTCGCTACGTTTGGTCATCTTAATCGTTAAATGTCCCGATATATTTAACGTTCCAGCAAATACCTCTTCGTCAATTCGTTTAATAACAGGAATCGACTCGCCTGTAATAGCCGATTGATCAAGAGAGGTTTGACCTTTAATAATGACGCCATCAGCAGGTACTCTCTCTCCTGGCTTAATTAAGATAACATCATCAATTGAAAGCGATGATGCTCTGACGATGTGTTCCTCTCCGTTAGAAAGTATCGTTGCCGTTTCTGGCTGTATTTCCATAAGAGACTGAAGCTCATGTTCACTTTTATTGAGTGTGTATGTTTCGAGCGCTCCGCTGAGTGCGAAAATAAAGATTAGAATAGCACCCTCTGTCCAGTACCCTATACTTCCTGCCCCAATAGCTGCAATAATCATAAGAAGCTCAACATTCACATCTTTTTCAGCAATAGAGTCCTCGATTCCCTCTTTCGCTTTGGCGAAGCCACCAATAACAAATGCTGTGATATAAAGCATTGCTTCAATAGTAGGAGAATAGGTGCCTTCTGTGATCCAAGTAAATGCAATCATGATTCCACTTAACAAGGCAGCTCCAAGCTCACCGTGTTTTTTTATCGCATTCCACAAAAAAGAAGTATGTGAGGGATAGGTATCTGAACGTAAATTTACTTGTTCCATTATCATTCCTCCTTTTGCTAATTGAGAATAATAGTCATCATCATTCCCCTTATAAACGTGTAATGCTGTGACCAATGGTAAGGTCACAGCAATATAAATGCCTGCAAATAAGTCATTTAAAATGGTTATTGAGAATGAATTTCAACAGATTAGAATAATTATTATGTTTTAATGATTTTATTCTATCATATACTTCGCTTTTTGACTATATTAAAACTCACAAATAGGCAGATTGATTTTACGTTTGAAAATGGGAAAAGTGAGGGAATTGAAATGGTAACAAAGAAATCATAAAAAAATGACGAGGAGGATACCCATGTTATTAAAAGAAAAGCTAGAAAATTTAAAACATGCCCATGTTCAAAAGCCAGATAAAGTGTTGACTTTGTATTTAAATACGGACCGTCGTGATGCCGACCGACAAAACGGCGAATGGAAAATCCAGTTAAAAAATGGCTTTCGAAACTTTGAAGATTACTTAAAACAAAGCGATAATAAAGAAGAGCTAGAAAAATATGAGAAAGTAAAAGGGAAAATTCAAGAAGAACTTGATCGCATTGAGAATGATTTGAAACGTGGACTTATCATTATTGCTTCTTCCGATGATCAAATATGGCTTGTGGAGCGTACGCAGGTACCAGTTGAAACGAATTTATACTGGGAAGAAGAGCCACAGCTTGAAGCATTAGAAAAGCTAAAAAGTGACTATCCGAACACAGGAATTATTCTCGTTCACCATGATTATGTACGTATTCTAGAAACAGAGCTTGGTTTCTTAACAAAAAGTGAAGAGTACGCCTGGGATCCAGATGAAGACAACTGGAGAATTTATGAGGGAACAACGGGAAATGAGAATATTTCTGGAAATGGGAGTACTGCACAGCGGGAGCTTTATGAAGATCGGATAAAAGCAAATCGTGAACGCTGGTATAAATCAATGGCGGCAAAGCTTGATAAAAAAGCAAAAAATCGCCAGTGGGAAAAAATTTATGTAGCTGGTGAAAAAGAAGAGGCTAATGAGTTAAATGAACTAATGAACAAGCAGTCAATCGTCGTCGGAAAAAATTATGCCGATAAACGAGACGACGAAGTCATTGAGTCGCTTGTATCTTAACCATAAAAGCACCCATTTGGGTGCTTTTGTTTATTCAGCTTGTTTTGGTTGCTTTGACAGTAAAGACTTTCGGAATGCCTCGATCATGAAGTTTGATATTTGGTTCCTCGGTTACTTGTTTAATAATGAGCTCCTCATCAGCTATACTTGTTAAAATCTCCCCAAGTGTCCACTTTCGCTGCAGAACCACGCTGTCTTCCTTATCATTCGTGAGGTGCTTTTCAAAAGCAACCACAGTTTTGTGAATGGTAGGATCAAAATAATTACCATCTACTTTGTGCTTCTTTCCTTTAGATGTAATAAGCTTTGTAGAAATCGGATGAAAGTCCTGAAGTACAAAGGTGCCGCCGTTTTTTAGGAGGCGAGATACTACTCTAAACAATGGGTGAAGATCAAGGAAATAATGTAATATTCCTAGCTCCATTACGATGACATCAAATTCTCCATCGTGATCATGATCCATCTTTAAGATATCCGCTACAATATAGGTGAGATCAATGCCACAATGGCTGGCTATTTCCTTAGCGTACCGTTCATTTTCATACGAAAAATCAATCACTGTTACATTGGCACCCAGAAGACTCATTGCTGTTGCTTTCATACCATGTGAACCCATGAGGTTGGCTACTTTCTTTCCATGCAAGGAAGGGAGATATGGCAACAATGATTTAATCCGCGAAGAAGGATTGTCTATAAGCTTTGTTGCTGCTTCTTCTGGAGTACCGAATCGATTTAATAAAGCCTCATAGGTTTGTTGATTCCATGATTTTTTATTTTGCTCTGTTACCCTTTGCTGAACGTTATAAAGATGATCGTCAATAGTCGCTCGCCATTCTGGAATTTGTTGATAGTAGTATAGAGAAAGGCAAGGAACTTTCTGTTCTCTTAGAGCAACGTTGACTAAATAAGGGTTTGTTCGAATGACTGTATTATATGTACATTCTATACGAACGGATGTATCAGCAATAGAATAGACAGCATAAGACATTTCGGAATTGTGTTCTGGGATTGCCGTTTCGTATGTTTGATTGAATTCATGAATGACGGACTCAAATGCGTCCCATTGAACCGAAACGGCTATACAATGAGGTGCTTCTACTGCACCTTGAAGCCAAAGAGCTGTTTCATTTATATAAAAATAAGGAATGTTATAGTTGTTCAGGTCTGAAGAAAGTTGCAATAAGACATTTTCTTTGGAGCTTGACATTCTTTCACCTCAATTTTGTTACATGATCATATTTTGTATAGAATACTATAGCATATAGACAGCCCATAAGGCATCTGAAGAATAGGGAGAGACAGAGATTATGCAGACTCAGAATGAAGGTGTGTCAACGCAAAAGTGGGTGAGGAGAGGTGGATCCTTCGCGTTAGGTGTCTACTTACTTGCGCTTTTTTATGCGACATTGTTTATTTACAATTACTATCCGTATGGGAAGTCGGTTAACCTTGTCCTATTTGATAGTATTAAGCTCATGTGGGAAAGCGGGAGTTATTGGCTAATCTTAAAGAATATTATTGGAAATATTTTATTGTTTATGCCACTTGGGTTTTTGATGCCATGTGTGAGTAGAAAGGGTAGATCAGTACTTATCATTGGACTTATTGGTTTTTCGACAAGTACTGTGATTGAATTACTTCAGTACTTTGTCGCTCACCGCATTTTTGATATAGATGATATTCTATTAAATGCCCTTGGAGCAATGGTAGGCTATGGCGCATTTCGAATCGTCCTCGTCACTTACCAAAAAATAAAAAAGAGAAAATAAAAGAGGCAGCGAAAAGCTGCCTCTATCTTACTTTAATCTTCTTTTTTTGCTTTATCAAGAAGTTTTGTAATGCGTTTCGTAAGCATTTTACGTCCTTCTCCACCTGCCTGGAAATGGCGTAGCTTACCTTCTGAATCAAATACGTAGTAGGCAGGAACATACTGATTATCAAACGCATCTGTTAGTTTGTGATCGCTATCGACGAAGATTGGTTGGCTAATATCATGCTCATCTGCAACCTTTTTGATTTCATCAAGATCTAGATCCTTTTCAGAACGCGGCATGTGAACAGCAACGACGTTCATGTCCTCACTATACTCGTCCCTAAATTCATTTACCATTGGCATGGCTTCTTTACATAAGCCACAGCTAATTGACCAGAAATGAATAAGAGTAAGTGGTTTATTGCCAACAAGATCACTTTTCTTAACTTCTCCGTTAAACCATTCTTTCGCGCCTTCTAATTCGGGCATTTCTTCACGTAGTTTCATTTAGTATCGACTCCTTTAATCGGAATTAATTATAATCATTATCAGATAATCACAGTTATTATTATAGTACATATCCATCATAAGTCAATGAAAAGGGTTCATTCTATATAGTATTAAAATGGCTATAAAACGTTTCTTTACTCATGAAGTAGAATATTCTCTAATTGGTTCAGGATTTTTATGAACAGCGGTTGCTATGAATAAGGTTAGCAACATACCGCTAATCGCATAAAAAATACTTCCTTTCGCAAACCAATCAATAAAGACGCCGCCAAGATAGGGACCGAGTATACTGCCAATTCCAAAGAAAATGCCAGCTAGAATGTTTCCTGTCGGTAGAAGGCTATTTGGGAGGAGGTCTGCTAAGTAGGTGATACTTAAGGAAAAAAGCGATCCAACCATCATACCTGCTAGGAAAAATAGAGTAAAAAGTAACGGGATGGAAGTGGTAAAGATGGCACCTGAAAAACAAACCGATCCAATCAAAATACTAATAAGTAGGATGTTTTTACGTCCAAACTTATCACTCATGATTCCAAGTGGCATTTGAAAAATAAGACTGCCTACGACAAACGCAGGAAGCAGAATCGAAACTGCTTTGACGTCTAGACCTGCTCGAAGCGCATAAACAGGAAAATTCCCATGAAGAGATGCTTCGAGGAAGCCGTAACCAAAAGAAGGTAAAAGGGCGACCCAACCGATTTTTAAAACGTGAGCATATTTTGAGAGCACCCGCTCAGAACCATGCGCTAAGGGATCCGGAAACTCATTTTTAATTTTTGAGAGCAACAGCCAGGTAACACAAGCGATTCCGGAAGCTAGTAAGAACGGAAGAAACAAGGAATACTCAACAAGAATTGTGGAGAGTGGTCCAGCGGCAAAGCCAAGTCCAAAAGCAGATCCATAAATGGCAATGTTCCGTCCCCGCTTTTCTTTAGGCGTTGTTGTTGTAATCCAGAGCTGAGTTGCAAAATGAAGAAGGTTATCCCCAATTCCTACAATTACCCTTAAGATAAACCAGAACCAGAATGCCTGCCAGATTGGAATCAACGTAATGGAAACCATTACGAGGAAAAGTCCGACGGCAATGGCCGGTTTGTATCCGTATTTTCGAACGGGCTTCTCGATAAATGGAGAGGCAAACAATATACCAATATAGAGAGCAGAAGCATTTAATCCATTCATACTTGACGAAACCCCTGCTTTCTCTAAAAGTATGGATAATAATGGGAGTAACATTCCTTGAGAATAGCCTGAAATAAAGACAATCGAAATAAGAACAAGGAAACGATAGCGTTTTGATTCAAACAAATTGTTCACACTCCATCTGGCCAAAAAAGGGAATTCTTATCAGTGCCATTATAATAGAATGGGAAGAAAAGGGCTACCGTTCGCAATTTTCTCCTTCCTGATTTAAAATAAGAGCAACGTCTACTTACGAGGAGTGAGCATGTTGGAATTTAACATGAAAAAAGAAGAAACAGGTTTTACTGCTGATTTTGAATATGGAACACTTCACATATCTGGAGATGAACAGTTCGGCTTTCGCCCTTACCAGCTGCTTGTTTCGTCTGTAGCAGTTTGTAGTGGTGGTGTGCTTCGACAGATTCTTGATAAAAAGCGAATGAAATATGACGATATTAAAATAAAAGCCGATGTGACACGTAATCAAGAAGAAGCCAATCGTGTAGAAAAAATTCACCTCCACTTTACGTTATTCGGTGACCTAGATGAACAGAAAGTAGAAAGAGCGCTTGAATTAACCAAGAAACACTGTTCTATGGCCCAATCCGTTATTGGCAGCATAGACTTAGAAGAATCCTTTGATATTGTAGCCCAATAAAAAACGAAAGAAGGGATACGGCCGTATCCCTTCTTTCGTTTTTTTTGTATATGACCTATAGTTCTAGTGTCTCGGGAGTGTTTTCTCCTTCGTTCATGAGGCGAATCGTATCGGGTTTGATTGTAAGAACGATGTAGTTAGGATCTTCAGGTGAATCAAACCATTGCTTAAGTTGATCTCCCCATAGTTTTTCCTTTGTTTCTTTGGAGTCATCGATTGTAACCTGACCCTGTACTTCTACGAAACGATCATGCCATCCTTCGCCATCATAACCAAGTAGAACATGAACATTTTTATTCTGTTCAATATCTTCCACTTTGTGTGTTTCCTTACTTGTTGGTGTCATTAATGTTAGCTCATCATGAAAGAAAGTCATAAAACGTGAATGAGGTTTGTTATCCTTCACTGTGCTTAACGTACCTACATAGTGAGAGTCGAAAATACTTAAAACTTTATTTTTTATTTCTGTTTGAGACATTGCCATTACAAATTCTCCTTTCGAATTTAACTCTAATCTTAATCTTCCTCTATTTTCAAATTCTAAAACGCCTGAATATGCCATTATTTCCTACAAAAGATTTCAGCGCATTCCATCGTTTTTCAAACCAATACTAGGGGTATACCATAGTGAGATTTTAAATTGACAGGTAAGAAGGTAATTAAATGAACAAAACATATGATTTTACTCAAGGTAATATTGCAAAGCAAATGGTCTTTTTTTCGTTACCTATCTTCTTAACGAACTTATTGCAAACGTCTTATCAGTTCATTGATAGCATCTGGGTAGGGAACTTACTTGGTGCCAATGCGCTTGGAGCGATTTCAATTGCAGCACCAG
This sequence comes from Guptibacillus hwajinpoensis, assembly GCF_020524165.1. GTDB lineage: Bacteria > Bacillota > Bacilli > Bacillales > Guptibacillaceae > Guptibacillus > Guptibacillus hwajinpoensis_D. The sequence continues at coordinate 38,757 of NZ_JAIVKU010000007.1, read as the reverse complement.
TAATCTTTACTGTGCTTTCATTTATTATTGGCGTCAATAGTGCTACGCTAACCGTTTTGTCTCAGAGAAAGGGAGCTTCTGATAAAAGTGGTCTGGTCGAATCGCTTAACGCATTTGTGGTTGCTTTAACGATTCTATCAATCGTATTTGGAATAATCGGTTTTCTATTCACGGACCCTATCCTGAAATTTTTAGGAACACCAGATGAAATTTTCGAAAGTACGAAAGCGTATTTGCGAATTAATTTCCTTGGTATTCTTTTTTTGTTTGGTTATAACTTTATTGGAACGGTTTTACGAGCGCTTGGGGATAGTAAAACACCGATTCGCTTTGTGTTGTTTGCTGTTATTTTGAATACCGCTTTGGACCCATTGTTTATTTCTTATTTTAACTGGGGAATTGAAGGAGCAGCTTATGCGACAATCCTATCTCAAGGTTCAGCCTTTTTATATGGCGTCATTTATTCGATATGGAAATCTAAAATTCCGTTTACAATTCCTCATCTACCCGACTGGAAAGAAATTAAGCGGATTTCCAAACTTGGGATCCCTGCAGGGTTGCAAATGATGACCGTGTCTGCGGGAGTAACAGCGATTATGGGGATTGTAGCGAGCTTTGGTACGCAAGTTGTCGCAGGATTTGGAGCAGCACAAAGGCTTGATCGTATCATCATGTTACCGGCGTTTACTCTTGGAGCAGCAGTAAACAGTATGGCTGGACAGAATATTGGCTCTGGGAAATGGTGGAGAGTTTCTTCAATTTCCAAAAATGGGATTATCTTAATTCTTTCTGTCTCTTTCACAATAAGCGCGATTATTTTTTTCGCTGCTGAATCAATGATTCGTCTTTTTATTGACGATCCAGCGACCATTGCTTTTGGAAAAAGTTACTTAAAAACGGTTGCCTTTTTCTATCCGTTTCTTGGTATTAACTTTGTGTTAAACGGCGTCGTAAAAGCCGCAGGGGCGATGGTTCAAGTGCTTGTCCTTAATATTATTTCGTTCTGGATTCTTCGTGTACCGCTGACGTACCTTTTTTCAAGATGGCTAGGAGCAGAAGGAATTGCATATGGAATAGGTGTTAGCTTTATTATCTCAAGTTTATTTGCTATTGCTTATTATCGTTATGGCAAGTGGCGTGAAATTGAATTATTTGAAGAGGAACAAAATCCTGACACCGAGAAGATACAAAAGAAAAATAATGCATAATTGCTAAAGGAAAGGGTCGTCCTATTACTGATTTCTGCGTTACAATGGACAATGGAGTCTATGTAGTTATAGAGAGGATGCCAGATTTGAAAATGAAGCGCTTTTTGTTCTATGTGATTGGCTTATTCGTATTGACGGCTGGAATAACTTTAACGATTAAATCAGATATAGGTGCAGGAGCATGGGATGCCCTTAACGTAGGATTATCGGAAACAATCGGCTTTACAGTTGGTAGTTGGGTCATTATTGTTGGGGTTATCTTAATTATCGTTAATGCGATACTAATGAAAGCTTGGCCCGATTTCTTTGCTCTTATTACAATCATTGTAACAGGTTTATTTATTGATTTTTGGTTAATAACTTTGTTTGCAAACTGGACGATTACAGATGTTTTCCTAGCTTATGCTGTTTTTGCAATTGGGATGGTTCTCATTGGACTTGGAATCGCAATCTATCTTCAAGCGAAGTTTGCTGTTATTCCGATTGATGGGCTAATGCTTGCTATTCATCATAAAACAGGATTAAGCATTCGAACTTCAAAAACAATTGGAGAACTCCTTGCCCTTCTTGTAGCTGTTATTTTAGGAGGACCAATTGGAATTGGAACATTGGCCATTACCTTTGGAATTGGCCCGCTTGTACAGTTTTTCTATCCTACTTTTGAGAAAATGAACGCTTAAGCGTTCATTTTTTTATGTAGGAATCGAATTTAAATATCACACTTTGTTGGATAAAAGACAGGTTTCTAGAAAAAATACAAATAAGAGTCTGAATTATCCTGTATGAACAGTTGCGAACAAAGGAGAATAAAAATGAAGAAATTAGCCTTAATCATCCTGCTCTTAACCGTTATCTCGCCACTAAATACGCTAGCTGCCGAGGGGAAGAAAGCGGGAAACAATCAAGCGCTACAAGTTCCTGATTCTACGGTCAATATTTCAAAGGAAAACACTTATCCAAATCCGGCCCAAGACTTACCGACTTTACAGCCGAGTGAATTAACGAAAGAGTTGACAGGTTCCGCTGATGTTCGGATTGAGAACCCTGAGTTAATTCAGATCTTAAATGATTCTACGATTTCACCATCTAAGCTTGCAATAGGCTATCGTGCGAGTATCTACCTAGGTAAGTGGGCGTTGAATTATGATTCAGCTGAAACAAATGTTAATTGGCAATATAAGCAGGCGAATGTAAATCGAGTGGATAATCGAGGTGGAAGTGGTCCCGTTCAAATGACTTATCGTCAAGAAGAAGAGAAGAAAGTAAACGGTGGTTTAACTGCTTCTATTCCTGATAGTGAAGATGTAAAGAAAATGATGATGATGAAGGCTTCAGAGAAAACAAAGCTCTCTCTCTCTTTTCAAACAATGATTGGGAAAGATACGAAAAAAGGCAATGTGTATAACGTTGGGGCAAAGAATTATGGGACCCTAACGAGCTATGTCCCCGCTGTTAATGAAAAAGGAAAAGTAACCTATGGCGAAGTTTATCTTGTCTTAAAAGGAAGCAAAATGAAATTGGAAGTACGGAATGTAACGCAACAGGGAATCGGGGCGTGGATCCCGGTTCAAGACTATTTAACTTTTGAATTCAATACACGTCAATAACCAGCAGAAATGCTGGTTATTTTTTGAGAGGATGATGGATGGAGATAATTTCCTAAGAGCGATCCATAAGAATGAAGAGAGAAAACAGGTTAAACGTCACACACTAAATACGAGGACAAAGAAGGAGGGATCAGATGAAAATAATTGTATTAACGCTCGCACTAATTTTTGGAACGATGACTGGAGCATATGCGATGGACAATCAATCGCATGATTGGTATTTCAAACGGAGTAAAAACCATTCACCCGCTACGACAGAGCCTGAATTTCAAGAATTACTGAAGCCATATGACAGTTACTTTATTGGTGATTCTAATCAAAAAGAACTTTATATGACTTTTGATAATGGATATGAAAACGGCTATACTGATGAGATCTTAGATGTTTTAAAAACAGAAAAGGTGCCTGCTACATTTTTTGTGACGGGACATTATTTAAAAGATCAACCCGATCTTGTGAAGCGAATGGTAAACGAGGGGCATATTGTTGGAAATCACTCCTGGAGTCATCCGGATATGACTGCCATTTCAGATGAGAAAATTAGAACTGAATTACGAAAGGTTAAAGAGGAATATACGCGCTTAACCGGTGATCAAACAATGCAATATTTACGACCGCCGCGTGGCGTTTTTAGTGAGCGGTCACTCGCAATTTCTCATGAAGAAGGTTACCATAACATCTTCTGGTCACTCGCTTATAAAGATTGGGAAACGAATAAGCAAAAGGGTAGTCAGTATGCGTATGACTCCATTATGAGGCAGGTTCATCCTGGAGCCATCATGCTTCTGCATACCGTTTCAAAAGATAATGCAGAAGCGCTTGAGAAGGTTATCCAAGATCTAAAGAAAGAGGGCTATACATTTAAAAGCCTTGACGATCTTGTCTTGAAGGAAAAACTGCCGATCATGCCTTAAGAAAGACTGCCAGAGATGGCGGTCTTTTGTGTGTGGTTTGATGACATACTTCTAGAGGTGTAACTAGTAATCAAGTGTCGGATTTGCGATAATATACAGGACATGACGAAGGAGGCGGTACTGTGTGGGTTGAGAAAGTTTTTCCTCATAAACCGTACAACGTGGATCGACTTTTCCGAAGGTTGAGCATGGATCCGCTTCAGTACGTTGATGATGATAACAAAATTTTGAAAGTACCATTAAGGATGCAAAATGAAAAGGGTGTGTATTCTGTTCAATTCATAGGAACGGATGAACAACCATGTTTTGAGATACGCGGCAAAGACATAAAGAACAAAGCAGAAGCTGTTACTCGAATTCGTGAAATGTTTGACTTTCAGATGGATCCGTCTAGCATTTACTCAACGTTTAGGAAAACAAACATTTCCTCATTAGTCGAGAAATATATTGGCATGCCTCTTATTGGTGAACCTGATGTTTATAGTGCTTTATTAAAGAATATTATTCATCAGCAGCTTAATATGAAATTTGCTTATACATTAACGTATCGCTTTGTGACAAAATATGGGACGAAGGTGGAAAACGTATGGTTTTATCCTCAAGCTGAAGTTGTAAGCAAGTTGAATGTGGAAGAATTGAGAGAGCTACAATTCAGTAAGCGAAAAGCCGAATACGTGATTGGAATTGCTCAAAAAATAGTGTCGAGTGATCTCGATTTAGAAAAACTTTATACATATACAAATCAAGAAGTGTATGAAGAGTTGCTCCCGGTCAGAGGGGTTGGTCCGTGGACGGTTGAATGTGTGCTTCTCTTTGGGTTAAGGAGAAAGGATATTTTGCCAGCAGGTGATGTAGGAATTCAAAATGCCATCTTGAAGTGGTATCAGCTACCAACGAAGCCAACTAAAGAAGAAGTGATGGCTTACAAAGAGAATTGGTCACCGTATTCAAGCTATATTTCCATGTATTTATGGGAAAGCTTGAGCGGTTAAATAGAAGGAGAGATTTTTTTGGAGAACAAAAATGTGAAAGGAACGGGACTTGCGAACGGTCAAACGATTCCTTTAACAATAAAACGGTTAGGTATTAACGGAGAAGGGGTTGGATTTTTTAAGAGAACAGTTGTCTTTGTTCCAGGGGCGCTTCCTGGGGAAGAAATTACAGCAGAAGTGACAAAAGTTTTTCCGAACAGAGCAGAAGCTAAAGTAAAGCGTCTTCGTAAAAAATCGAAGGATCGCGTCACTCCTCCTTGTCCTGTTTATGAAGAATGTGGGGGCTGTCAGCTTCAACATATGAACTATCAGGCTCAGCTACGTGAAAAGCGTGATATCGTCATTCAATCGTTCGAGCGGCATGCCAAATTAGGTGAGAAGGATTTGACTATAAAACCCGTTATTGGGATGGAAGATCCATGGAACTATCGAAATAAAAGCCAGCTTCAGGTTAGAAAGCAAAAGGGTAAGGTCATTGCTGGTTTATACGGAGCAGGCTCTCATGAACTTGTTGAATTGACAAACTGTCTCGTTCAACACCCAGAAACAAACCGCGTTACGCGTCAGGTTGTGAAGATCCTAGAAGATTTAAACATTTCTATTTATCATGAAAAGAAGCGAAAGGGCCTTGTTCGGACAATCGTGACGAGAGTGGGATTTGAAACGGGCCAAATTCAGCTTGTGCTGGTGACTTCAGAAGAAGCAATTCCTAGAAGAGAATTACTGATCAAAGAAATTAAGAAACGATTGCCTGAAGTGAAATCGGTTATCCAGAACGTAAATGGAAAACGTACTTCTCTCATATTTGGAGAAAAAACCCTTGTATTAGAAGGCGAAGAAGTGATTCAAGAGTCATTGGGCGATTTAAACTTCGAACTATCAGCTCGTGCTTTCTTCCAGCTTAACCCACTTCAAACGGTCAAACTATATGATGAAGTGAAAAAAGCTGCAGAGCTTACTGGGAATGAGAATATTATTGATGCTTACTGTGGGGTAGGTACGATTGGTTTATGGCTTGCTGAAGAGGCTAAAGAAGTAAGAGGAATGGATGTTATTAAAGAGTCAATTGATGATGCCAGAAAAAATGCTCAGACACACGGTTATGAGTCAAAAATGACATATGATGTAGGGAAAGCAGAAGAGATTGTGCCTAAGTGGATTAAAGAAGGGTTTAAGCCGAACGTGATCGTAGTGGATCCTCCCAGAACAGGCTGTGATGATACCCTGCTAACTACGATGGTGAAAGCAAAACCTGATCGCATCGTTTACGTCTCGTGTAATCCATCCACATTGGCAAAAGATGCTCATTACTTAATGAAAAAAGGGTATGAGCTAAAGCATTTGCAGCCAGTTGATATGTTCCCGCAAACAGCGCATGTAGAAGTTGTTTCTGTTTTCAAGAAAAAGAAATAGTGCTTTCGTAGCTGGGGAACGAGATATAGCTTTGCATCGACTAGATTGCAATACTAGTCATCAACAATTTCCACAGACTTATACACATGATAATTAGAGGTTATATGCGTTACTAACAATTTTATCAACATTATCCACAGAAACCAACTATCTTATCAACAGGTTAAGGTGTTTATAACTTAACCATGCTATGAAGAGGGTTGGACAACTTTGTCCACAATATTCACAACTTGTGGATAATATGTTGTTAACTTCTGAATTAAATTTCTTTTCTGAACTTAAAAAGGGACCATATTGGTCCCTTTTTAAGTTATTTGTTTTTCTTATTACGCTGGTCAGCTGCTTTTGCTCTTTCTGCTGCTTTCGCATCAGCTGCATCGAATTCACTAGCGAATTCGACATCTTCGTTTTGTGCTGATGGAATTGGGTTTTTAGCCTGACGCTTCTGTTTACCTTCTGAATAATTTGGACGTTTTGCCATCTTAATCAGCTCCCGTAAATGGTTTGGAGAAGATCTCTCCACTCATTAGCATGGCTTTTTGTCGCTTAATTATTCATGCTTATTTATGACCAGCTCGATCAGCACGTTTGAATTCCCGTCCAAAAAGTACATCCTGTGTTTTGGTTAACGTCATTTTTGATTCTTTGTTTTCTCTACCTTTACGTTTATCCACAAAAATCCCTCTCTTCTTTAAGATGCTACTAGCATTGCCATCCAAAAAAGTTCTATGCACATGTGGATAAAGGAATGAAGTAAAGCATAAGTCCCTTTAAAAGGAACCTATGCTTCCATTTGAACCTCAACAGTTTCTAAACCTTCACGCATCACATGAAGATGGTAATTGTCACGTTCGATCTCATATAAATGATAGGACTTTTCACCAGTGTTGATTTTTTGATAAACTTCAGGCCATTTGTCATCGGCTTTTTCAACATATGGGATTTTTTCTGCCGCTTTTTGCGAGCGGATGTTGTCCTTATTAATTCTCATGAAAATTGTTTTGATATGCTTATCAAAAAACAATTCGTTAAAAAAAGCTTCTTTTGCCATTTGATTATACCCTTTGCCGTGATAAGGAGTGCCAATCCAGGTGCCGAGAAAACCAGTTTCTTGTTCTATGTCGTATAGATTGATTGTACCGATTGGATTACCCCATTCATCAAGAATGGTACGGGAGATTAATTCTCCTTGTTCTTCTGCTTCGATTAGTTGTTTTGTTAAGAATAAATATTCCTCGTATGAACTTGCTTTATGACGCACGAATGGGAAGACAGCTGGGTCAACCATCAAATCAAATAGCATATGACATTCCGACAGGTCACGATGTTTAATCATGAGTTTCCCTCCTGTCGAGGGCAGACGAATCCCCACCCTCGAATAATAGTATGTTGAATTATTATTCGGGGTGGGAATCGAACCCACTAGGACCAGTCATTGCTGGTGGCGCACCAATTGCCTTCCCATTTTCAAATATGAAGTTGTTAGTTCATTTTATTGTAATTACAAAAGTATCATACTCGATTTATTCAAAAAAAGATACTAGTTTTTTGCGTATTTTTTCTACAGATTGTAAACTTTTTTTAAGCAGTCATGTGATAGAAAAATCATGCCAGTTTAACGAATAATTTCCCCATTAATCATGGTTAAAAGAGGGCGAGCATCGTATTGAAAAGGATGGTTCGACCAGAGCACTAAATCGGCATCTTTTCCTACTTCAATGCTACCAATTCGATGGTCAACGCCAAGACTCTTTGCAGGATTAAGCGTAATCCCTTCAATGGCTTTTTCTTCACTTAATCCTTCTCTAACCGCAAGTGCTGCACAAATGTTTAAGTATTGGATTGGAACGTACGGATGATCTGTTGTAATCGACACTTCAATCCCGTGACTATTTAAGATTCCGTAAGTAGCCCATGTTTTATTTTTAAGTTCAATTTTAGAGCGCCTTGTCATTGATGGGCCAACGGTTACTTTTAGGTTTTGTCCGCTAAGTTCATCGGCAATCAGATGTCCTTCTGTACAATGCTCAATTCTCAGATCGAGATTGAATTCCCTGGCAAAGCGAACGGCTGTTAAAATGTCATCTGCACGATGAGCATGTATTCTTACAGGGATTTCTCGATTCAGTGCTGCCATAATAGGGGCAATACGTGGATGCTCTTTTTGATTTGAGCGACCAGCATCGTAGAATGCTTCACGAAGTAAACCCATAATCCCCATTCTTGTGATGGAGTCATTGTTTGAGTGACTGTGCACACGCTTTGGGTTCTCACCGAGAGCGATTTTTAGACCAGCCGTTTCCCTTACAATCATTTTCTCTACATTTTTTCCATTTGTTTTCAAAACGGTTGTTATGCCTCCAATAATATTCGCGCTACCGGGCATCACCTGAACGGCGGTGACACCAAAAGCGATGGCATCTTTAAAACCCACATCAAGCGGATTTACACCATCAAGTGCTCTCACGTGTGGTGTCAGTGCTTCTACCGTTTCATTTGCATCATTTCCAGCCCATCCTGTTCCTTCATCATAAAGACCTAGATGGGTATGAGCATCAATAAATCCAGGAAGCAGATGATACCCTTTCCCATCAATAACTGTCATTTCAGGTTCTTCAGATATACAAGGGGAAACTTGGTGGATAAGACCATCTTTTACTAAAACGTCTGCACATGGCAGCATCGACGAGGAAACGGGATAGACGCGTGCCTGCTTAATCAATATTGTCATCTTATTCACCTATTATCTATTATTGTTTTAGTGATCGAATTGGCTGCTATAGGTTTTTTATATATTATAGCCATTATCGAGAAAGGTTGCTATACAATCGAGTGTGGACAGAGAAGAATTGTTTTAATCGTTCTTAATGACATTTAGAATCGATAAGGGAGTTAGAAAAAAACCTGCTGATTTAAACCAGCAGGTTCTCGAGGGCGTCTTTTAATTTAATGTAACGGAAAGGGTAGCCAAGTTCTTTCGCTTTTTGAGGCAGAACGCATTGACCTTTTAGAACAATTCCACTCTTTTCTCCAAGCGCTGCTTGAACCGGCGCTTCTGGAACAGGCATCCAGTGTGGTCGATTAAGAACTTCTCCGACTGTTTTACCAAACTCATTCATTCTTTTTGGTTCGGGTGCTGTAACGTTTAAAGGACCTTGTACAGATTCATGGTCAACTGCGAATCTGATCATTCCAACAACATCCATGATATGAACCCAGGAATACCACTGACGTCCATCACCGAGTTTACCGCCCATAAAAAATTTGTAGGGGAGTACCATTAATGGTAGTGCGCCCTCTTCACCAAGAATAACACCGAAGCGTGCAAGAACCGTTCTTACACCATGATTCTGAGCTTTCATTGCTTCATCTTCCCATTTACGTGAAACGTCAGCAAGAAAGTCAGAACCAGGCTCCGTATCATTTTCAGTAAATGATTGATCAAGAGAGGAACCATAATAGCCAATTGCCGAAGCGTTTACAAGAACGCGAGGCTTGTGGTCAAGTTTTTCAATGATGGAGATGATCTCTCTCGTTGAAGAGATGCGGCTATCGAGGATTCGCTGTTTCCGTTCTTCCGTCCACCGTCCGCTATTGATTGATTCCCCCGCTAAGTTAACGAAAGCATGAATGTTTGGTAGTTCTTTTTCAGGCTCGGCGTCCTCCTGCAACCATTTCACATATGTAACGCCTTTTTTTACAGGTTTGTTTGCAGGATTACGTGTTAGGATATAAACAGAATGCCCATCGTTAACAAATGACTCGGTAAGAGCACTTCCGACAAAGCCTGTTCCCCCAGTGATCGCAATGTTCATATTATTTTCCTCCTAAGCGTGCGCGATGTACTTCTTTAATACTTCTTTACCCGTAATCATATTCCTTTAATCAAATGCTCTAACTTCATAGCTAATTTAAGAAAGTGCTACAATAGATCTGGAGGTGAGTGCATCGTGAAGGTTACACGGATTACGACTCAGAAAAATAATAATGAGCGTTTTTCTATATTTATCGATAAAGGATCGGGTGAAGAGTTCGGATTCGGAGTTGATCAGGATGTCTTAATAAGCTTTGGAATCCGCAAAGGTATTGAATTAAGTGATGACATGCTTGAAGGTATTCAGTTTGAAGACCAGGTAAAAAAAGGCATGAATTATGCTTTGAATTATCTATCGTATCGGATGCGCTCAGAAAAAGAAGTAAAAGATTACCTTCTAAAAAAAGAAGTACCTGAAGAAGCTTTTCCGAAGATTATTGAAAAACTTAAACGCTATGGGTATGTAAATGATCTTGATTTCGCAATTGCGTTTGTAAGAACTAAAATAAATGCGGGTGGAAAAGGGCCGTTTGTACTTGCACAAGAACTTAAACAAAAAGGGGTGACGAAACCTATGATTGATCAATCACTGGAAGAATATTCTTATGAACAGCAGCTTGAGATTGCTAAAAAATTAGCTGAAAAGAAAGCTTCAAAGCTTAAGAGGTCTTCAGCATCGGAGCAAAAACAGAAGGTGAATCAGGAGCTCAGAGCAAAAGGATTCGACCGAGATATTATTCAAGAAGCAATGGAGCAAATCAATTTAGAAAAAGGCGATAACGAAGAATGGGAAGCCCTCGTTATGCAAGCTCAAAAAGCCGAACGTCGCTACAGTAAGCTAGAACGTAGAGAATTTGATCATAAAATGAAGCAGTTTTTGTATCGTAAAGGATTCCCATTTCCACTAATTAATAAGTACCTTGATGAATTTAACGATCAATAAAAATTTCTTTCTGCCCCTTATCTTCCTCAATGATTTGTCTTGCTTTCTCTGAAGCTGATTTTAATCTAGTGGGATCAGATATATGGTTCGAATGAGACCAGAAAGGGGTATCCATTCCACCCATATAGACGGCCGTAGCGTTTACACCAGTGCCTTCAAGTTCTTTCCACAGGCTCTCTGTAAATCCTCTCACAGCGTATTTCGAGGCCACATAAACCGTTTCATGTTTCTTTCCTTTCAAGCCTGCCGTTGAGATGATATTCATAATGCGACCATTCCTTTCTTTTAATATCGGCAGAAAAGCTTGGGTCGTGAAAATCGTCCCTTTCACATTTGTATCTATAACATGATGAATATCTGAAATGGTCAATTCTTCTAACGAACCGAATGTTCCTATTCCGGCATTATTTACAAGAAGATCAATGTTAAGGTCGTCTTCTTTCAGTTTCTTTGTCAACTGTGCTAGATCATCAGGGTTCGTAATGTCGCATTGGTAGCTCAGGCATGTCGCGTTTTCTTTCTCGATATGCTGACAAACAGAGGTAAGTTTTTCTTTTGTTCTTCCTACTATTACCATACGGTGTCCCTCTTTTGCCCAGCGTTTTGCAAGTTCAGCGCCTAGGCCAGACCCAGCCCCCGTAATTAAGATGGTTTTCATAGTAAATCACTCCTTAGTGTAAGCGTAGCATATTTTTGTCAGGAATCAGAAAATAAACTATACTTGGGGGAAGAATAGAGTAGTGGAGGTTAAGCATGGAAAAGCGTTTCAGTGAAATGAGTGATCAGGAATTACGAAGTGAAATAGCACTTCTTAGTGAAAAAGCACGTCGAGCTGAGCAGATGGGAATGGTGAATGAATTTGCTGTTCACGAACGCAGAATTGCTCTTGCAAAATCTTATTTATTGAATCCTGAGAACTTTGCTCCAGGGGAGAAGTATGAAATAGATGGCGACCCAGGTTCAACATTTACAATCGACTATATGAATGGAACGTTTGCCTGGGGATATCGTGAGGGAAACAAGGAAATGGAGGCATTTCCCATCTCGATGCTCATTGAAAAAGAGCAGCAGTAATGCTGCTCTCTTGCCATTTCTAAGATCGTTTTCGCGTTTGCACTTGAAGAACGATATCGTTATACGTTTGCTTTGATTGTCCATTTACCTGATTGTGCGCGTGTTTTGGGTTTGCAGTTGGAGACTGGAATGGATCCTCATATTTCAGGTGAAGCCGATTTCGGTTATTTTTACCCATAGCTGCTGCCTCCTATATGAGAAAATTATCCCTGACGGTTGCCTGTACGATTAGACGCGCTCATGCGCTCCTTTGGATGAGTGTTAATCGACCCGTCAGCTCGTTTCGATGCATATTCTTCTTTTGCGCGTGGTTCTCCAGAAAATTTCATATCTGGAAAACCGGTTTTTTTGTTTCTCATCTTTGTGCGCCCCTTTCCAATATCGTGTTGTGAAGCAGGCACACAATTAGTATGCGAACCAGGACGTTATGTTATGTGTGGTTTATTAATTTCTACGTTGAAAGTACAACATGAAAGGAGCATGCCTCATGGAAGATCTATTTCAAAGGCTCACTCACAACCTTCTTGAGAAAAATGACCATCTCTCTTACGGACAGGCAAGAACGATGGTGGAGTTACTATGGGAAGATTTTGAATCATCTAGAGCAAAGGCCGGAAGAGAGTATAAAGGTCATGATGTAACAGAAAAAATCGTGAAACAGTGGATTGACTATTATGGACCGGTTTTACATGATTTTATGATGAATAATCCGAAATATAAAGGCTATTTTGGAGACGATAGAAGTATAAAACATTAATTAGAAATTAGAAAACCGGCTGGACGTTAGTCCAGCCGGTTTTCGTATATGCAAGAGATTAATCCACAGCAGGATCTAGTTTCTTTCTAAGCGTGTCTTCACTGTAGACCCATCCTGTATAGGAACTTGTGATTTCAAGCTGATCTTCCATCTGTACAACGGCAACAAAGGGATAGTGACCTTTATTACGATAGCGTAGATCGATAAATCGCACTTCGTACCCTACTTCTTTTTCTTCAATTTCCCATCGGTATACGGGCGAAAAAGAAAGGAAAGCACTTAAGTTTGGGTCTTCCTTAGCCGACTCGAGTACAGGTGTTTTCGGAACGGGAACTCGTTCAAATTCATCTTGAACGTGTATCGTCGTTCCTTCAGCACGAGCCACATAGAACTGCGTTTCTGATTTAATCGCAATGTGCCATCTGCTCCAGCGAATCGTAGGAGAGACAATCACTTCCACGGCATCAGGAATTCGTTCTTTCACAGCACGAATCACTTTTCTTTGTTCTGAAATCCTCCATAGGTAATAGAGAATGAGAACGCCATATATCGTTAAAAAGGTAAATCCAGGGTTCGCACCAACGTACCACAGAATAAGTCCTGCAATATGACTGAGGAAAATAAATGGATCAAAAATATTTATCACCCCGAGGGCGACCCATCGATTCGAGAATGGTCGAATGGCTTGCGTTCCGTAAGCGTTGAAAATGTCCACAAACACATGGATAAAGACGGCTAAAAATGTCCATAACCATAGATGAAGCCAGTTTGTTTCTGGATAGAAGAGCATAATACCGCTACTAATAATAATTGGCCATAGAAGGACCGCAGGAATTGAGTGAGTGATCCCTCTGTGATGGCGTATATAGACAGCGTTGTTTTTTAATTTTAATACAGTATCAAAGTCCGGGGCCTGCGATCCGATCAGCGCTCCAATTAGAACGCTTTGAGCGGTAATGGGGTCCTGTGCAATCGCTGGATCTAATGTTGCAAGAGCTCCAATCCCCAGTCCCATGACCACATGTGTCCCAGTATCCATAGGGTAAGATCCTCCTTATGAAGCAGATCGATTAAGCTAACAACCTTAAATCGCATAAAATTTAGCGTTCTCTCTTTAGTTATACCCAATTAAAAGAAAAGTGAAAAGTTAAAAGATGAATGAAAAGGTATGATGAGTTATTATATGTGATAGATGAAGATGGAGGAAGTTTATAACTGAATTTTAATAATACTTTAACACCATTTACTATATCATATCGGAGAGTTGATGCATGACAGAGAAAGTGACAGACCTTTTACATTTATTCGATGAACAAAAATTCCAGAAAGACCTCATTTCCTGGTTTAAAAAAGAACAGCGAACCCTTCCGTGGCGTGAGAATAAGGACCCATACCGTGTTTGGGTTTCTGAGATTATGCTTCAGCAAACAAGGGTCGATACAGTGATCCCTTATTTCGAGCGATTTATGCGCCTTTTTCCTACAGTAGAAGCACTAGCAGAAGCCGAAGAAGCAGATGTTTTAAAAGCGTGGGAAGGTCTTGGGTACTACTCAAGAGCGCGAAATCTACAGAGCGCTGTTCGTGAAGTCGCAGAGTCCTATAAAGGAATCGTACCAAATCATCCAAAGAAAATTTCAGATTTGAAAGGTGTAGGGCCATATACCGCAGGTGCCATCTTAAGTATTGCTTATGGCATCCCTGAGCCAGCCGTAGATGGGAATGTGATGCGAGTATTATCAAGGATTATTGGGATATGGGAAGATATTGCAAAACCTTCAGCTCGAAAGACATTTGAAGAAGTAACCCGCCGAATTATTTCAAACGATGATCCATCATCATTTAATCAAGGAATGATGGAGTTAGGTGCGATTGTATGTACTCCGCGCTCTCCTTCTTGTCTCTTATGTCCAGTACAGGAGCATTGTCGGGCATTTGCGGAAGGATCACAAGAAGAATTACCGATTAAATCAAAGAAAAAGGCCCCACGTCCAGTCCCGATAGCAGTTATTGCACTGAAAGATTATTCAGGGAAGTTTCTTATAAGGCAGCGACCGGAAACAGGGCTTCTAGCAAGCTTATGGGAATTTCCTAATGTCGAATTAAGTGAAGGCGGCTTAAAAGAAGATCAGATTAAAAAGCATCTGCGAGATGAATATGAAATCGATGTTGAAATTGAGAAAGAGTTAGCTTCTTTTAATCATATTTTCAGCCATCTTAAGTGGCAGTTAACCGTTTATGAAGGATCTTATCAAGGAGAAATGGCGTCTAAGCAATTTAAAATGGTAGATAAAAACGAATTGCAGAAATTCGCATTTCCAGTTGCTCATCAAAAAATTACACAATTGATTCTAGAAAGTGAGGGATAGTAGTGAAATTAAATTTAGAGAATAAACGCGTTTTAATTACAGGTGGCTCAAAAGGGATTGGCAAATCAATTGCTAAGACCTTTTATGAAGAGGGAGCAAAGGTTGGGATTTGTGGAAGAGATCGCGAGGCTCTTGAGATTGCAAAAGAAGAAATTGGTCCAAACCTTGCTTTATTCGAAGCAGATGTAACAGATGAAAGAAAACGTGTTCAGCTAATGGATTCCTTTATCATGGAATTTGGTTCAATTGATATCCTCGTAAACAACGCAGGAGGAAGCAATGGAGGAGCTATTATGGAAACGGATCTCACTGAGTTTCATAAGGCAATGGATCTTAATTTCTATTCAGCTGTTCACCTTAGTCAGCTATCAGCTGAAAAAATGAAGGAGCAGGGCAACGGGGCAATTATTAATATCTCCTCTATCTTCGGGCGTGAATCTGGAGGCAAGCCAACTTATAATAACTCAAAAGCGGCTATGATTAGCTTCACAAAAGCGATGGGCGATGAATTAATTAAGGACGGGGTACGTGTAAACGGAATTGCTCCAGGTGCCATTCTTCACCCATCAGGAAATTGGCAAAAGCGGTTAGAGGATAACCCGGAGAAAATTGAAGAGTTTGTAGAAAAAGAAATTCCAGGAGGGAGATTTGGTACACCTGAGGAAGTGGCGAATGCTGTCGTTTTCCTTGCTTCTGACAAAGCATCCTGGATTGTTGGCGCAACCATTAATGTTGATGGCGGTCAATCAAAATCAAATTTTTAATTTGTATCAGACAAAAGCCCTCTGGAAATTCCAGAGGGCTTTTGTCTGTGAAGGTTAATCTGGCATAAAGGCAGACAAACCGCCTCGCTCTTCGATTTCTTTCATTATTTCTCGGTGAATGGCAAGGCCCTCACTGTTTAAATAAGGCGCAACTTGTTGCAAGCTGTGGTGAAAAAAAGAAAGCTCTTTATCAGCCCACTCCTTTTTTGCCATCATGGATAGCTCAGTCATATCTCGATGATCCATTGTTAGCCCTCCTTTTTCCTTTATTTTGTTACAGGAAGTGGAGTAGTATGAGGGCTGTTTTTCTCGGAAGTATTTTTTTATTTTTGAAATAGGATACATAAGAATAGTTGATCTGGATATTCTATTGTTTGTGGGAGGTGATAAGCCATGGCAAAGAAACCAGGACAAACTCAAGCTGGTACAAGTATTCAACACGTAAAACAGCAGAATCAACAAGCTTCTGCTGGTAAAGCAGGTCAGCAACAATACGGTGCTGAATTTGCAAGTGAAACGAATGCTCAAGAAGTAAAAGCTCGCAATGCGAAGTCTGCTCAAAACAAGCAGCAAGCATCTGCAGGACAAGCAGGTCAGCAACAATACGGTGCTGAATTTGCAAGTGAAACGGATGCTCAAGAAGTAAAAGCTCGTAATGCGAAGTCTGCTCAAAACAAGCAGCAAGCATCTGCTAAAAACCAGCAGCAACAATAATCGAACTTCCCAGACAGGGCTGACTAAATCAGCCCTGTTTTTTTATTAAATTCATTTAAAGATGATAGGGATTCGGGCGAAAAGTATAGAAACACATACTATTGGAAAAGGGGGCTTCATATGTGCGGACGATTTTCTTTAACAACAGAACTTGACGTTTTACTTGAACGATTTCAAATTGAGCAAACGAGTATTGAAGAATATGTGCCAAGGTTTAATATCGCGCCAACGCAACAGATTGCAGCCGTTATTCGAGCAGATCAAGTTAATCGATTAGGTACATTACGCTGGGGGTTAATTCCTTTTTGGGCCAAAGATCCCTCCATTTCAAATAAATTAATTAATGCAAGAAGTGAAACAGCTGATCAAAAAGCGAGTTTTAAACATGCACTTGAAAAACGGAGGTGCCTGATCTTATCTGACGGTTTCTACGAATGGAAACGAACGAAAAATAGGAAAATCCCAATGCGTATTCAAGTTAGAAATGGTGAACCGTTTGCAATGGCAGGATTATGGGAAAAATGGAATGATAGCAATAGTACGATATATACGTGTACAATTCTAACGACTGAAGCCAATGAATTAATGAAAGAAATACATAATCGAATGCCTGTTATTTTAACGAGAGAAGCGGAAGCAATCTGGCTTGACTCTTCTATAAATGATTTAAACAAATTAAAAAATTGTATGCATTCATTTCCTTCAGCTGAAATGAATGCCTATGAAGTCTCAACACTTGTAAATTCACCGAAAAACGAAAAAGCTGAATGCATCCTGCCTGTAAATTAGCAAGAGGTGGCGTAATATATCGCTTTTGACAAAAACACCTACTTCTCTACAGAACTTTCCAAAGGTATTTCTCGATGTATATGGAATTTGTTTGCTGAAGATCATTCGTTCATTACACTTTATACCTTCAATGTGAAAGGAGAGGTTAAATGACAGAGTTTGATGAGCTTATTCAACAACAGCTCAGGCTTGCTGATCAAATGATTTATACGAGGGAAGAAATACAGAAGTTAGAGGTAAAGCTATCTGAAATGGATGAAGTCATGAAAACCATTGTGTTGGAGAAAAAAGAACGGTTGTTGCTTTTAGAAGAAGAGTTTGAACGACTCATTGCAAATGTCATCTCAACCTTTGAAAATACACCAATTTATTAATATCAAATGGGGTGCCATTCAATTTGAGTGGCGCTTTTATTTTAATTTTATTTTGTTAAGCGTTATAATGGAGAAGAATATAGATGAGATGTAAGATTTTTGATGATAGCCATGTATTGAACGGTAAGAAAGAAAGGATACTGTGAGTCTGCCTATATGCAAGAGGCATTCATCGTTTTCCGGAATTTCTTAGGAAAGGAGAAGGAGATGAGTTTCCCAACGACCGGGACGAGAATTCAAATTCAAAGCTATAAACATCGCGGTACGCTACATCGTACTTGGGAAGAAAGCATCGTGCTTAAGGGTACCTCAAAAGAGATCATCGGGGGAAACGATCGCATTCTCGTGACAGAAGCTGATGGAAGACAATGGCGTACGCGTGAACCTGCGATTTGCTATTTTAGTGCGAATCACTGGTTCAATGTCATTGGAATGATTCGAACGGATGGACTTTATTACTACTGTAATTTAGGTACCCCATTTACGTACGACGAAGAAGCGTTAAAATATATTGATTATGATCTGGATATTAAAATCTACCCTGATATGACGTTTAAACTTCTTGATGAAGATGAGTATGAAGCACACCGCGAAGAAATGAATTATCCCGAAGCTATTGACCGCATTATACAACAAAATGTTAAAGAACTGATGAACTGGATTCATCAGCGTAAAGGACCATTTGCTCCAGGTTTTGTGGATCAATGGTATGAACAGTTTCTACAATATAGGTAAGAAAAACCTGTTGAATGTTTTTCAACAGGTTTTTGCATGATATTAAAAAGCACGTGAATTGCTAAAGGATGATGCCATCTGGGTAGTATAAAAAGATATATGACTTTTGTTAGGCCATATAAAAAGCAAATAGGGATAACAATTGGAATTGGAATAGTAAAGTTTGGAATTCCTCTTCTTTTACCTTTAATCCTTAAATACGTAATCGATGATATCATTGGTGCAGAAATGCCTGCCGGGGATAAGTACGAACAGCTCCTTTGGCTAATGGGGGGAGCGTTCTTTCTTTTCGTGGTGGTTAGACCACCTGTCGAATATTTCCGTCAATATTACGCACAGTGGATTGGTAGCAAAATCCTCTATGATATTCGGGATAAGTTATTTTCCCACATTCAACAGTTAAGTTTAAAATTTTACTCGAACAATAAAGCTGGAGAAGTCATTTCAAGGGTTATCAATGACGTTGAGCAAACAAAAACATTCGTGATTACTGGAATGATGAATGTTTGGCTCGATCTTATTACGATATTAATTATTATTGGAATTCTTTCGTTTATGAACATCTGGCTGACGCTAGCGGCGATTGTTCTACTTCCTTTGTATGGTCTTTCCGTTAAGTTTTTCTATAAGCGTTTGCGCGACTTAACGAAAGATCGATCGCAGGCTCTCGCTGAAGTACAGGGCCATTTACATGAGCGTGTTCAAGGAATGTCTGTCATTCGAAGTTTTGCGCTTGAGGATTACGAACAAGAACAGTTTAACAAACGAAATACGAATTTCTTAGAAAGAGCACTTGATCATACACGTTGGAATGCGAAAACCTTTGCGGTGGTTAATACGATTACCGATGTAGCTCCTCTTATTGTCATTGCCTTCTCAGCGTATCTTGTCATCTCAGGGGGACTGCAAATTGGTGAAATGGTTGCCTTTGTCACTTATATGGACCGCCTTTATAGTCCGCTTAGACGATTAGTCAATTCTTCAACAACTCTAACGCAATCCATTGCTTCGATGGACCGAGTATTTGAATTTATAGATGAGAAGTATGACATTGTGGATAGAGAAGATGCGAGGAAGTTAAGTAATGTTCGCGGCAACATTCGCTTTGAAGATGTTTCCTTTAAATACAATGAAAATGATCTTCCGGTTTTAAAAGGAATTGATCTTGATGTAAGTGCAGGTGAAACCATTGCCCTTGTTGGAATGAGTGGAGGAGGTAAATCTTCTCTCGTTAGTTTGATTCCTCGTTTCTACGATGTAACAGGTGGAAGTATTCTCATTGATGGTACGGATATTCGCGATTACGAAGCAAGAAGTCTTCGGGATAACATTGGAATGGTATTACAAGATAATATTCTATTTAGTGAATCTGTGCGAATGAATATTATGATGGGCAATCCAAATGCTGATGAAGAAGACGTCATACGTGCTGCTAAGGCAGCAAATGCGCATGAGTTTATCATGAGTCTTCCAGAAGGGTACGATACCGCTGTTGGTGAGCGCGGTGTGAAATTATCTGGTGGACAGAAGCAACGGATAGCGATAGCGCGCGTTTTTCTTAAAAATCCACCTATCCTTATTTTGGATGAAGCGACATCAGCTCTTGACCTTGAGAGTGAACATCTCATCCAGGAGGCACTTGAAGTTCTTGCTAAAGATCGAACAACATTTATCGTTGCACACCGTCTTGCAACAGTAACACATGCCGATCGAATTGTGGTGGTAGAGAATGGTCAAATTTCTGAGAGTGGTAATCACCAAGAATTGATGAAACAAAAAGGGTCATACCATAACTTATTCCAGGTACAAAATTTATAAAGATTCATCAAAAAGCATCTGATTTAGATGCTTTTTTTGTTTGATTATGCACATTATCGCGTAAAAGTGACAAAGAAAGACAGAAAATTACCTCAATATACATTGCCAATTGTCTGAAATAATGTAATAATGATAAACAGATTTTAGTTAACTTAAAAAATTCAGAATTCATAGAAAGGGGTGAGGGTGTGGAACAACCAGTATTAAAAGTTAGCGGGTTAGAAACTCACTTTTTTACAGATGATGGAGAAATTCCGGCCGTCGATTCCGTTGATTTTTATGTTAACAAGGGAGAGGTCCTTGGCATTGTTGGGGAATCTGGATCTGGAAAAAGTGTGACCTCCTTATCGATTATGCAGCTCATTCAGGCCCCTGGTAAGGTAGTTGGTGGTGAAATTACATATAAAGGTGAAAATCTGATTTCTAAGTCAGAGAAAGAAATGAGGAAAATCAGAGGGAATGAAATAGGTATGATTTTCCAGGAACCGATGACCTCGCTGAATCCAGTATTTCGCATAGGAAATCAGTTGATCGAAGGTATACGAATACATAAGAAGTGGAACAAGAAAAAAGCCTGGGAGCATGCTGTATCAATCCTTAAATTAGTCGGACTACCGAGAGCTGAAGAGCTAATGAATGAATACCCTCATCAATTATCAGGAGGGATGCGTCAGCGCGTCATGATCGCAATGGCGATGGCGTGTGAACCAGAAGTACTCATTGCAGATGAGCCAACCACCGCTCTAGATGTGACGATTCAAGCTCAGATCCTTGAACTGATGAAGAAGTTGAATAAAGAAACGAACACCTCCATTATTATGATTACGCATGATCTAGGGGTCGTAGCAGAGATCTGTGATCGCATTGCTGTGATGTATTCAGGGAAAATTGTAGAGCAAGGGAAAACACAGGATATTTTTCAGCATCCAAAGCATCCATATACGATTGGTTTAATTGAATCAGTACCTGATGTTCGAGTTCGAAAAGACAGGCTGTATTCAATACCTGGAAATGTACCTAAACCAGGTTCTATTCAGAAGGGTTGTCACTTTGCACCGCGTTGTAATTTCGCTTTTGATAAATGCTATGAAGAAAATCCGACATTGCTAGATGCCGGACCGGCGCAACAGGCCAGGTGCTGGCTCCATGAAGATGCAAAGAAAGCAGCTGTATTAGAGAGAGTGAAAAGCTAAAGGGGGCGCCTATTTTGCAAGAAGCACTACTCGAAGTAAAACAGCTAAAGAAGCACTTCCCTATTCAGGGAGGCGTGCTGAAACAACAGGTAGGAACAGTAAAAGCTGTAGACGGTGTAACCTTTACCTTACATAAAGGAGAAACATTTGGATTAGTTGGGGAAAGTGGATGTGGAAAATCCACTACAGGTCGGATGTTGATGAGACTTCTTGAGCCAAGTGAAGGTGAAGTTCTGTTTGATGGGAAAGAAATGACGACATTAAATAAAAAGGATCTCCGTCATTTAAGGAAAGATATTCAAATGGTCTTTCAAGATCCCTTCGCTTCGCTTAATCCGAGGCATACAGTAGAAAAAATTATTGAAGAACCTCTTATCGTTCATCAGCTAGGTAATAAAGCAGAGCGGAAGAAGCGAGTTCGAGAACTTCTAGAGATTGTTGGCCTTAGCGCATACCATGCAAAGCGGTATCCGCACCAATTCAGCGGTGGGCAGCGCCAGAGAATAGGAATTGCACGGGCACTTGCTGTTAATCCAAAATTAATTATTGCAGACGAACCGGTTTCAGCCCTTGATGTATCGATCCAGGCTCAAGTACTAAATCTGTTAGAAGATCTCCAAAAAGAGCTTGGACTAACATATTTGTTTATTGCCCATGATCTAGGGGTTGTCCGTCATATTAGCGATCGCGTCGGAGTGATGTACTTGGGACGCATCGTTGAGATGGCAGATAGTGAAAAGCTTTATTTGGATTCAAAACATCCGTATACACAGGCTCTTCTTTCAGCGGTGCCGGTTCCAGACCCTGAATATGGGAAAGACAGAATTATCCTTACGGGAGATGTACCAAGTCCATCGAATCCGCCATCAGGGTGTCCTTTTCACACTAGATGTCCTAAGGCAATGGACGTATGTAGCTCCGTTGTTCCTGAATTCAGGGAAATAGAACCCGGACACCATACAGCGTGTCATCTGTATGAAGAAGACCTTGTATAAATCACAAACATGACTAAGGGGGAAGAACATGAAGAAAACCATTTTTTCATTACTGTTTGTTTTGCTACTTTCTATTGGTCTAGCCGGTTGCGGTGGATCGAACGAATCGAGTGGCAATGGTGGGGGAGACTCCGGAGACGGGGGAGAAGAGGCAGGTGGAACATTGATCTTTGGTCGCGGCGGTGACTCTGTATCACTGGATCCAGCATCTGTTACAGACGGGGAATCTTTTAAAGTAACAAAGAATATTTTTGATACGTTGCTTGACTACGGTGATGATAACACCGATGTTCAGGAAGCTCTTGCAACAGATTGGGAAGTTTCTGACGATGGTAAGACATATACGTTCACACTTCGTGAAGGTGTGAAGTTCCACGACGGTACAGACTTTAACGCAGATGCCGTTGTTTACAACTTCGAACGTTGGATGAATGGGAATGAAGAAGCTTTCTATTACTATAAATCCATGTTTGGTGGATTTAAAGGTGATGAAGGTCACGTTATTGAAAGTGTAACGGCGAAAGACGATTACACGGTTGAATTTAAGCTGAAGCGTCCACAAGCACCATTCTTGAAAAACATCGCAATGTCCCCATTTGCGATTGCTAGTCCTGATGCTCTTGAAAAGCAAGGCGATAAGTTTGGTGAAAATCCTGTAGGTACTGGTCCGTTTGTATTTGATCAGTGGAACCGAAATGACAAAATCGTTTTAAATAAAAACGAAGAGTACTGGATGGATGGGTATCCAAAGCTTGATAGCGTAATCTTCCGAGCGATTCCGGATAACTCTGCACGTTTGAATGCACTCATGGCTGGTGAAATCGATTTGATGGATGGTCTGAATCCTTCTGATGTACAACAAGTAGAGGACAATGCTGATCTTCAAACATTCTTCCGTCCGTCTATGAACGTTGGCTATCTTGGTCTTACATCAAACCGTGAGCCGCTAAACAACAAGCTTGTCCGTCAAGCGCTAAACCACGCAGTAGACAAGCAAGCGCTAATTGATTCTTTCTATGCTGGACAAGCTGAACCAGCGAAAAATCCGATGCCTCCAGTAATTGGCGGCTATAATGATGACATCGAACCTTATGAGTATGATCTTGATAAGGCAAAGGAACTTCTAAAGGAAGCTGGCTATGAAGATGGGTTTGAAATGGAGCTTTGGGCTATGCCTGTTCCACGTCCATATATGCCAGATGGCCAAAAAGTAGCAGAAGTTCTTCAGAAAAGCTTCGCTGAAATTGGCGTGGATGCTGAAATCAAATCATACGAGTGGGCAACTTATCTTGAAAAAGCGCGTAATGGTGAAGCAGATAGCTTCTTACTAGGTTGGACTGGCGATAACGGTGACGCTGATAACTTCCTATACGTACTTCTTGATCAAGATAACATTGGAAGCAACAACTATACGTACTATGAGAATCAGGAACTTCATGATCTTCTAATCGAAGCACAGTCAACTCCAGATGAAGAAGAGCGTAATAAGCTTTATAAAGAAGCACAAGAAATTATCCATGAAGATGCACCTTGGATTCCTCTTGTACACTCTAAGCCAGCACTTGGTGGCTCGAGCACAATCAAAGGATTCTCACCGCATCCAACTGGTTCCGACAAGCTTACAAAAGTAACGCTTCAATAGGAAAAAGAAGGGGAGTGATGCACTCCCCTTTTATTCTTCATAACGTTACATACATATTATGACGACATGATTTTTACAGATGGAAGAGGTGAGTAGATGCTTGCATATACAGTTAGACGACTGCTGATGCTCATCCCAGTGTTATTTGGGATGACCCTAATCGTGTTTTTTATGATTCGAGCGATTCCTGGTGACCCAGCTCAGGTCATTTTAGGACAACAGGCAACAGAAGAGGCGATCAAGAGTTTAACCAGACAGCTTGGTCTCGATCAACCGTGGTATCTACAATATATCGATTATATTAAAAACTTGTTTACAGGTGATTTAGGTACTTCCCTTCGAACAAGTTCAGATATTAGTGGAGAAATTTGGCCATACCTTGCTGCAACTCTTGAACTGTCGCTTGTGGCGATGGTTATTGCAATTTTTATTGGCGTTAACGCAGGGATTATTAGTGCCTGGTTCCAAAATTCTTGGTTTGATTACACGGCTATGGTACTAGCACTAATTGGTGTATCGATGCCTGTTTTCTGGCTTGGGTTGATGGAACAGTGGGCTTTCTCACTTGAACTCGGTTGGCTTCCATCAACTGGCCGTGAAAATGTAAGAAATCCAGTTGATGCGATTACTCATCTCTACCTTATTGATACTCTCATTCAAGGGAGAATGGATCAATTTGTTGAAGTCATTAAGCACCTGATTTTACCAGGTATTGCACTGGGTACGATTCCAATGGCGATTATTGCTAGGATGACACGCTCGAGTATGCTTGAAGTAATGCGTTCAGATTTTGTTCGTACAGCACGTGCAAAAGGAACAAAAATGTTTTGGGTTGTTTATAAACATTCTTTAAAGAATGCCTTTATTCCGGTACTAACCGTTATTGGTCTGCAAATGGGATTACTTCTTGGGGGAGCCATTCTGACCGAGACTATCTTTGGATGGCCCGGAATCGGCCGTTATATTTACGATGCGATTAATTTCAGGGATTACCCTGTCATTCAATCCGGTATTCTCATTGTTGCAGTTATCTTTGTTTTTATTAATTTAATTGTCGATCTGCTTTATGCTGCAATTGATCCTCGAATCAAATACAACTAAGGGGGGCTTCTAAAATGGCTGAAATTGCTCCGCAAAAACAAGTGAACGTTCAAAAACAACCAGACGAAGAAGTGTTATCGCCATGGCGTGAAGCCTGGAAAGGATTCAGGAGAAATAAACTAGCAATGGTCGGCATGGGGATTGTGCTCTTTTTTATCCTATTAGCGATATTTGCAGGGGTTATTGCCCCTGAAGGAATAAATGAGCAAAAATTAGGAGAGCGACTCCAATCGCCTTCCGCAAGTCACTGGTTTGGCACCGATGATTTCGGTCGGGATATTTTATCACGTATTATCTATGGGGCACGCATTTCTTTATGGGTTGGTTTTTTTGCTGTACTTGGTTCAGCTGCGATAGGGAGTTTGCTCGGTATGGTGGCAGGATATTATGGTAAGTTAGTGGATACGATTATTTCACGTATCTTTGATATTATGCTTGCCTTTCCAAGTATTCTTCTTGCAATTGCGGTTGTTGCCGTACTTGGACCGTCATTAAGAAATGCGCTGATTGCGATTGCCATTATCAATATTCCGAACTTTGGGCGGCTTGTTCGCTCTAGAGTGTTAAGTGTAAAACAGGAAGAATATGTGATGGCGGCAAGAGCGGTTGGCATGAAAGATTCCAGAATTATTTTTCATCATGTACTTCCCAATTCTCTCGCACCCATTATTGTGCAAGGAACACTTGCAATTGCTACCGCCATTCTAGAAGCTGCCGCTCTAAGCTTTCTTGGACTCGGTGCACAAGCCCCTCAGCCTGAGTGGGGGAAAATGCTAGCAGATTCTCGTTCGTACATTATCCAGGCACCGTGGACGGTATTTTTCCCAGGACTTGCAATTATGCTGACGGTTCTTGGATTTAACCTACTAGGTGACGGTCTTCGTGATGCGCTAGATCCTAAAATGAAGAAATAAAAAAAATCAGCCGATTCGGCTGATTTTTTTATTTGGCGTGAAGCTCTTGAATGTCGACTTCATTCTCTTCCTGGTGATAGGAATGGAAGCTATCGACAAGTAAGTCAAGGTGTTCAAGTTGATCGTGGTAATCAATAATCATCCCGATTAGTGGGAAAATTGTCATCCAAAGCTCGCGATTACATTCGCCATTTTCGTATAAGTCAACATAGCGTTCGGTTAAGGTGGATTCCCCAGATCCAACCGTGTTTAACATTTCTTCAGGGGACTGGTTTCTCACTTTCCCGATATATTTTAAATGGATCCGTTCGTGGTAATTTGTAAGCTCATCGAGGTGAGTCTGGATCATCTTTCTAACTTCATCGGGCATAATGAGAATTTTAACATCAAGTTGGTCTAGCATTTTAAGGATAGCGAGAGACTTTTCTGTTGTAGCGATCATCTGTCTGAACAGTACGAGCTTTCGAGCTTTTACAAAATCTCTTCGCTTGAAGTACGTACGCTCTTCTTTAAATAGAAGAAAGTACTGATCACTTTTAACGGTATCTTCTTTTAATTTAATTAAGTTCTCTTTTAATACTTTGTGTTCGGCATCATTTCGAGTAGCAAGCCTGATCCACTGTGAAATGTATTCTGTATTGCTTACAATTTTATGGAATAATTTCGTTTCATATCTTGGTGGAACGAAAAC
Source organism: Guptibacillus hwajinpoensis (assembly GCF_020524165.1). GTDB lineage: Bacteria > Bacillota > Bacilli > Bacillales > Guptibacillaceae > Guptibacillus > Guptibacillus hwajinpoensis_D. Next base: position 11,939 of record NZ_JAIVKU010000007.1, on the reverse strand, counting down.
TAAGTTTACACAGAAAGAACTCACTACACCAACCATAATAACTAAGAATCGGTTTGTTGCAAACGTGATAAATTCCTCCTGAGGAGCATTCATGATTAAGATAACGGTGACGATGGCAAGCGGAATCGTACTTTCTATTTTTAATTTGATATTGATTGCAATAATAATGATTGCGCCTAAGCCAATGACGATTGGCTGATTTCCAAATAGCAGAACGAGCACGACGGCAAGTAGGGCTCCGATAATGTTGGATTGGAATTGATCAATAATGGTTTGATAAGATCTGTAGATGGACGGCTGAATGGCAAACAATGCAGCTACTCCGGCAAAGGTCGGAGGTTCGAGTCCAAGCCATGTTGCGATATAAAGTGCGAGAGTAATCGCAAGCCCTGTTTTAAAAATACGGGCACCAAACTTCATTCGATTATAAGTCCTTTCGTCGAGTACTTTTAGTATAGAGAGTATCCTCTAATTCCTCTTTTAAACATATGAGACGTTCTAGTTATACATCGGAATGCTCAAGATAGCAAGCCTTATTTCAAATAATGTCAAAGATAGTAGAAAAGACAGAATGAAGGTGCTTCACTCTGTCTCTTTTCATTAAGCCATTAGTTGGAAGACGCGTTTCACGGCTTCAAGCGTTTCATCAATATCTTTTTCTGTGTGTTCTGTTGTAAGGAACCACGCCTCGTATTTAGAAGGTGCAAGGTTGATCCCTTCATTCAGCATAAGTTTAAAGAAGCGAGCAAATTTCTCACCATCTGAATCTTCAGCCTGTTTGTAATTCATTACTTTCTCATCATTAAAGTAGACAGTAAGAGCCCCTTTAAGACGGTTGATTGTAATCTGAATGCCCGCATCCTTTGCGTGTTGAAGGATGCCTAATTCAAGTCGTTCTCCAAGTTTGTCTAAGTGATCGTATACCCCTTCTTCTTGAAGGACTTCAAGACACGCAATGCCTGCTGAGATTGAAGCGGGATTTCCGGCCATTGTACCAGCTTGATAAGCAGGTCCTAGAGGGGCAACGTGTTCCATAATCTCGCGTTTACCGCCGTATGCGCCAATTGGAAGTCCACCACCAATGATTTTCCCTAATGCTGTCATATCTGGTTCTACACCAAGTAAGTTTTGAGCCCCGCCGTACATAAATCGGAACGCAGTGATCACTTCATCATAGATAACGAGTGCTCCATGTTGATGAGTAATTTCGTTCACTTGTGCTAGGAAGCCGTCCTCTGGCTCAACAATGCCGAAATTCCCAACAATTGGCTCAACGAGAACACCTGCTACTTCATCTCCCCATTTATCCATAGCTTCTTTATACGCTTCAATGTCGTTAAACGGGACTGTGATTACTTCTCTGGCGATGCTTTTTGGAACGCCTGCTGAGTCAGGACTTCCAAGAGTAGCAGGACCAGAACCAGCAGCCACTAGTACAAGATCTGAGTGTCCGTGATAGCAACCAGCAAATTTCACAATTTTGTTGCGACCCGTATAAGCTCTTGCTACACGAATGGTTGTCATAACAGCTTCTGTTCCTGAGTTTACAAATCGAACTCGTTCAAGAGATGGAATGGCATCTTGAAGCATGGCTCCAAAGCGGTTCTCTAAAATTGTAGGAGTGCCATATAACACGCCATTCTCTGCAGCTTTTGTGATTGCTTTTGTAATATGTGGATGAGCATGTCCAGTAATAATTGGTCCGTAGGCGGCCAGGTAGTCTATGTACTTATTGCCATCCACATCCCAGAAATAAGGGCCTTTCGCTTTTTCCATGAAAACTGGCGTACCGCCACCGACCCCTTTGTAGGAACGAGATGGACTGTTTACGCCACCTAGCATAATATCAAGTGATTCTTTATGGTGTTGTTCTGATTTCGTGAAATTCATGTTAACCTCCTAGTCTTACTTGTTCATCACTATCCATTGTAGCATGAGTAGAGCGGAACAAAACACTATTCCCACTTGCGCTTAAGCGCAATGATTGTTTAATAGGAGTGGCTCTTGTAAACTAAGTTGGTGTGTAAAAAGGAGGATAACGAATGGAAAAGGTTATTGATGTGCAGTCATTGCGTAAGGATTTTAAATCTCATTCAAGCCGATCAGGATTAAAAGGAGCGTTTCGAGATCTGTTTACGCGTAATTATAAAGTGATTTCTGCCGTAAAAGATATATCGTTTACTGTTAACGAAGGGGAAATGGTAGGGTATATCGGAGAAAATGGTGCTGGAAAGTCAACAAGCATTAAAATGCTAACTGGCATTTTAACTCCAACTTCTGGGACTGTTCGGGTGAATGGAATGGACCCTCATAAAGAACGTGAAAAGTTTGTTCGTTCCATTGGCGTTGTGTTTGGTCAACGTTCTCAATTGTGGTGGGATATTGCCGTACAGGAATCGTTTCGTTTGCTTAAGAAAGTCTATAACGTACCGGATGATGTGTATAACGAACATATGAATCACGTTATTGAATCGCTTGATATTGGACCGCTTCTTGATAAGCCTGTAAGAAAATTATCACTTGGCCAACGGATGCGTTGTGAATTAGCAGCGGCTCTTCTCCATAATCCAAAGCTTCTATTTCTTGATGAACCAACTATTGGTCTTGATGTACTTGTAAAGTTAAAGATTCGTAATTTCTTGAAGGAGATTAATGAGAAGTACAAGACCACAATCTTACTTACCACCCATGACCTTACAGATATTGAAGCGTTATGTGATCGGGTTGTCATGCTTGATGAAGGACAAATTATTTATGATGGGAAACTTGCTAAGCTCCGTTCTAACTGGGGAGAAGGAAAGCAGATTGAATTTCAGTTTGGTGAACAGGTTAGTGGTGAACAACTCCAACCTTTATTGAAAGAACTCGAAGCAGAATGGACAAAAGGTGACCGAGATAACGTATGGATTGCGAATGTGATTAACGAAGAGCACGTGATTTCTGAAGTGATTGGTCGAGTTGTGGCGGCAAATCGAATTACGGATATTAAAATTCATGAAATTTCGACGGAAGAGATTATTCGAAATATCTATGAAGAAGGTATGCTCAATGGGTAAATATCTCGAAATGATTCGAGTTCGTTTTTTAATGATGCTTGCCTATCGAACGAACTATTATAGCGGAATTTTAATTTATAGCATTAATATCGGAGCGTACTACTTCTTGTGGAATGCCATTTATGGTGGAAAAGGAGAAATTGAAGGATTATCTGTGATTCAGATGACAACCTATGTTGCGGTTGCCTGGATGGCAAGAGCTTTTTACTTTAATAACATTGATCGAGAAATCGCTCAGGAAATTAAAGAAGGTAAGGTGGCAGTAGAATTTATTCGGCCTTATCACTATTTACTAATGAAAACGATGCAAGGACTTGGTGAAGGGATTTTTCGTTTAAGTTTCTTCTCTATCCCTGGAATGGTCATTGTTAGCCTTGTTTTTCCAATTGAATTTTCAGCGGCGTTTTCTACGTGGGTATTCTTTATGATTGCTATTATTCTAAGTTTTATTGTGAATACGCAAATTAATTTGCTGACAGGTGTTATGACTTTCTTTTTCTTTAATAACGATGGACTGATCCGAGCAAAGCGTGTTGTCATCGATTTGTTCTCGGGGTTATTACTTCCAATTAGCTTCTACCCAGGTTGGGCGCAGAATGTTATGGACTTTCTTCCATTTCAAGCGATTAGCTATATCCCAAGTATGATTTTTACAGAAGGTTTTACTGGGAGTGCGGTTTGGGAAGCGATTCTTTTCCAGCTTGTCTGGGCGGTTATTTTGATTCTTCCAATTCAAGCGCTATGGGTCATTGCCAAAAAACGCTTGATTGTACAGGGAGGGTAATAGATGAAGCATACTAGTATTTTCTTTCTATATGTAGCACAGTATATGAAAACAAGATTAACCTATCGTGTTGATATGCTGATGGAGATTATGTCTGATTTACTGTTCCAAGCAGTGAATCTCATTTTTATATTGGTTGTATTCGGTCATACAAATATGCTTAGCGGCTGGTCGAAAGATGAAATTATATTTATTTATGGCTTTTTCCTCGTTCCATTTGCCATCTTTGGTGCATTCTTTAATATTTGGGATTTCAATGAAAGGTATATTGTTAAGGGGGAAATGGATCGAATCCTAACAAGACCTGTGCATAGTTTGTTTCAAATTATTTTAGAACGAATGGAGCTTGAATCGTTATTTGGGGTACTAACTGGTATCGCTGTGATGATTTATGCTGGAAGCCGTCTTGACCTAGGCCTATCATGGTATGATCCAATTGTTTTTCTTTTCATGGTTCTGGGCGGAGCGTTTGTCTACGCAGGAATCTTTATTCTGCTAGCTAGTATTAGTTTCTGGTCTGATAGCAGAACGAGTATTATGCCAATGATGTACAACATCGGAAACTATGGAAGATACCCGGTTGATATTTACAATAAAGTGATTCGCTTTGTATTAACGTGGATCTTACCTTTTGCTTTTGTTGGTGTTTATCCATCTGCTTATTTCTTAGGTCGTGAAGAATGGTACGGTTATGCTTTTCTTACCCCAGTGATGGGTGCTGTCTTTTTTGGATTTGCGATCTTTATGTGGAATATTGGTGTCACAAAGTATCGAGGTGCCGGTAATTAAAAGTCCAGAGGGATTCCCTCTGGACTTTTGTTTTTGGCTAGACCATTTCTAAAAGGGAGGTATCGACTGTTTCTTTTAACTTTTTTATACCCAGTCTTGTGCGGCTTTTTACAGTACCAAGCGGGATGTTTTTCTTAGAAGCTACTTCTGCCTGACTATACCCATCGATGTAGATAAGTTTTAGGATTTCTTGTTGTTCTGTTTTTAATGAATCCAAGGCTCTATAAACCATTTCTTTCGTTCCGAAGTCTTCTTGCAGATAATAGTTTCTATCGACTAAATGACGGTCTTCTACAACCGTTTCTTTAAAACGACGCTGTTCTTTTTTTATCCGATCAATGGCTCGGTTTCGTGTAATCTGGCTTACCCATGAAGAAAGTTTCCCTTTATCAGGCTGGAACTGCGTTCGCTTGTTCCACACCTCTAAATAAACATCCTGAACGATTTCTTCGGCAATTTGCTGATCATTGACTATGCGACGGGCGATTCGTAAAAGCGTTTGATGGTTTTCAATACAAAAGACTTTAAAATGCTCTTCGTTTTCACTATCCCAGTAAGCAATCGCATAATTGCCTTTACTCATTAGTCTGTTCCTCCTCCGAGCTTTTCTAGTTGCTCTATTCCCTTGAATTCGAAATAAAAACAATGTAAGTGTTGAAAAAGTGATCCAATAACAAGGATTTTGTCGTATTAATGAATGAACAAAGGTTATACAAAAGTATAACAAAAATTAAACTAGGGGAGTGGATGGAATGCTTAGGAAGTTTATGGCAGCTGCGGTTGCGATGGTAATGATGTTCGGAATAATTGGTGGGACGGCTTTTGCGGATAATCACGAAGCCATGGTACGAGTGATTCATGCTTCTCCAGATGCACCTGCTGTTGATGTCTATGTAGATGGTGAAGCGGTTGTAGAGGGTGCTGAATATAAGCAAGCGACAGATTATATGGCACGTCCAGCAGGCGACCACGATATTGAAGTATTCCCAGCGGGTGAGAATGGTGAAGGGGAGCCAGTTATCAGTCAGTCAGTAACACTGGAAGAAGGAATGAAATACTCTGCTGCAGCTGTCGGTAAACTAGATAGCATCTCTCTTTGGGCTTTAAGCGATGAAACGGAAGCATCTGAAGGAAAAGCAAAAGTAAGAGTGGTACATGCTTCTCCAGATGCTCCTAATGTAGATGTAGCAGTTAAAGATGGGGATGTTTTATTCTCAGATGTAGCATTTAAATCAACGTCTGATTACGCTGAAGTTGATCCAATGACAGTCGATCTTGAAGTTCGACCAGCAGGTTCTGAAGATGTTGTTCTAGAAATCCCCGGGGTTGAATTGAAAGAAGGGTATGTATATTCCGTTTATGCTATAGGTCTTGTAGATGGAGAACCAACTCTTGAAGCGTGGCCAATGGTTGATACAACAAATATGCCTTCAGAAATGCCAAAAACGGGTATGGGTGGTACAGCTGATCAGTCTCATACAGTTGCATGGGCTCTACTAGGTGGAGCCATTCTAGCAGCAGGAACTGGCATCTATTTTCGTAAGAAGCAAACAGCTTAACTTAAGGTAGAAGGAGGAGCAGTCATGCCGTTTAAAAAGCTTTTAATGAGTATGTTACTTATAGGAGCAGCGGTAGGCTGCTCTTCTTCTCACCAATCAGATGAAATGAAAGAAGTACTATCTAATAAAGAAACTGAACTGATTACTGCACCGGAGGTAAGGGCAGTTTCTCGCACAGAGAGTGAAGAATCAGATGGGCCGATGATGGAGGGGGTTACTCCTGCTCAAGTGTCCATCCCGGCAATAAATGTAGAGGCTAACGTAGAACATGTTGGCCAATTACCAAATGGGCAAATGGACGTACCGAAAGATGATCGTAACGTTGGATGGTATCAGCCTGGAGCGAAACCTGGTGAAATCGGGAATGCTGTTCTTGCTGGTCACGTTGATAACAAAACTGGGCCATCGGTATTCTTTCACCTTGAAGATTTAGAAGGTGGAGATATCGTTACGGTTACGGATGAAAATGGAAAGGCGTATGATTTCGAAGTGTATGCTGTTAAATCTTATCCTAGAAATAAAGCACCTCTCGAGAAAGTATTTGGAACAAGCTCTAAACCAGGTCTTAATTTAATTACTTGTACAGGGACATTTAATCGAGATGCCGGGACCCACGAAGAGCGGCTGGTGGTCTACACAACACTTGTTTCAAAATAGTTCGTCCTAAATTCAACAAACACCTCATAAAACTATTATGAGGTGTTTACTAATGCTCTTATTGATTACTTGTGCCATTGTTCTTGCCCTTATTAGTGTGGGGAGAAGTATGGTCGCTCTTATGAAAAGAACGAGAGTACCTGGAAGTCTTCTTTCTGTTTATAAGATGTTTCTTCTATTCCTTGTTTATTTAACGATGATCACCGCTTTTGGTAGTTTGTATTTAAGTCTAATTATCCTTGATATCCCTGTTCTTCAAGAAGGACATGTGGATCTTGCAGATATGTCATTCACCCCGCTTACAAGGGTGCAGTCTGTACTATATTTCAGTGCCGTTACACTTCTGTCTGTTGGCTATGGAGATCTTACGCCAATTGGAGTAGGAAGATGGATTGCGATTATCGAAGCATTAATTGGCTACTTAATGCCGGCTGCGTTTTTCGTCACTACAATTGTCGATTATCGAGAAAGCACGAAGTTGTAAGTTTGACTGAATTTCGTTACGCTTAACTTAAGATGATTAAAGGAGGCGTAACAATGAGTGTTGAAATTGGCGAAAAAGCTCCTGATTTTAAATTAGAAGCAAGTACAGGAGAAACTGTATCCCTTTCCGACTATAAAGGAAAAAATGTCGTGCTTTATTTCTACCCTAAAGATATGACACCTGGATGTACGACGGAGGCATGTGATTTTCGTGATCACATTGAAGGATTTGAAGAACTGGATACGGTCATTTTGGGAGTAAGTCCTGATCCTGTCGAAAAACATAAGAAATTCATTGATAAGTATGATCTTCCGTTTCTTCTACTTGCAGATGAGGATCATTCTGTTGCAGAGGCATATGATGTATGGCAGTTAAAGAAAAATTTTGGAAAAGAGTACATGGGCATTGTACGGTCAACTTTTGTGATTGATAAAGAAGGAAAGCTTGTCAAAGAGTGGCGCAAAGTCCGTGTGAAGGATCATGTGGAGTCTGCCTTAAGCTATATAAAAGAAAACTTATCTTAAACGTTTGTCTACAGGGCATTTGGCTATACTCATTAGATTTTTGTACATAGAGTATAGTAGATCATATCTTCAGTTGAGAGCGCTTCTTGCGCTCTTTTTTTTTTTGTTGAAAAGGCTTTTGCTTAAATGAAGCGGCTCATTCAGCTATACTTTAATCATAGTAAAGAAACTCATGAAAGGGTTGAAAAAATGAAGGTACTATCAACTGGTAAACTAAGAACAGCTATTAAAGCTCGCTTAAAAGAAAACTATCCAGCGCTCACATTTCAGTTCTTTTCATCCATGGAAGAAGCGGAACCGTATCTTTCCGAAGCTGAAGTTCTACTTACATATGGGGAAGATTTAAACGAGGCTCATATTCAGAAAGCCTCCCAATTAAAATGGATTATGGTTCTTTCAGCAGGGCTCGAACGGATGCCGCTTCAAGCCATTAAAGAAAAAGGTATCCTTCTTACAAATGCGAGAGGAATTCACCGGATTCCTATGGCAGAGTATACCCTCTCCGTTATGCTTCAAGTTGCAAGGGGGACAAAACAAGTACTTTCCAACGAATCCTCGAAAGTATGGAAGAAAAAAACGCCAATACGCGAAATCACTGGTAGCACAATTGGAATTATTGGGACCGGTGCAATTGGCAGTGAGATTGCAAGAGTAGCGAAAGCCTTTCGGATAAAAACGCTAGGGGTGAATCGATCAGGACATATAGTAGAGCACTTTGATGAAATTTATAAAAATGATGACCTTCTATCCATGCTCCCGAAATGTGATTATGTGATTAGTGTACTACCTAGTACGAGCGAAACAGTAGATTATTTTAAAAAGGAACAATTTTCGGCCATGAAACAATCAGGCGTATTTATTAATATTGGTAGAGGAGATACTGTAAAGGAACAGGATCTTATTGATGCATTAAATGAAAATAAAATGGCTCATGCTGTGTTGGATGTATTTAAAAAAGAACCATTGGATTCTTCTCACCCATTTTGGGAGATGGAAAATGTAACGGTGACCCCGCACCACTCAGCGATCTCTGACAACTATCAGCCTAGAGCGATCGAAATTTTTGAGCATAATTTGGTTCACTATCAAAATAAAACGAATGAATTTGAGAATGTGATTGATCCAGATAGGGGGTATTAAAAATGAAAATTTATACGAAGACAGGTGATAAAGGGGAAACCTCTCTCATTTACGGCCAAAGGGTATCTAAAAGCGATATTCGAGTAGAGGCATATGGAACCTGTGATGAAGCGAACTCTCAGATTGGACTTGCCTTAAGCTATATTGGCGCAGCTCACTTTGATGGCAAAGAAGAGTGGCAAACGATTTTTCATAAAATACAAACGCGGCTCTTCCATGTTGGGGCAGAGCTTGCAACTCCAAAAGGAAAAAAAGTAGGATGGACAATTGAGGAAGCGCATATTAATGAAATGGAAATGCAAATCGACGCTTGGGAACAGCAGCTTGAACCTTTGCGTAACTTTATTTTACCGGGTGGGTACTCAGCGGGAGCTTGTTTGCATGTGGCCCGCACGATTGTGAGACGTGCTGAACGTCTTACAACAATGGTTGAGGAAGTGAATCCACTTGTTCTATCATTTTTAAATCGTCTTTCTGATTTCTTATTTGTTGCGGCTCGATTCATTAACTATCACATGGGAGAAAATGAGTCTGTTCTTCACGAGGATCAGAAGTAACGATCCCTTTCTAGGCGTGCTGTTATTGACAAAACCCATGCTTACCATGTACACTAATTATAAACATTACAAAGTAAGAATGCTTGTTGAAAGCGAGGTGCATGACGAATGGCTGAAGAGAAACTGCATGAAGCAATTGATGCAATGAAAAATTCAGGAGTGCGTATTACCCCGCAGCGTCATGCCATTCTGGAGCATTTAATCCAGTCCATGTCACATCCTACAGCAGATGAAATATATAAGTCTCTTGAAGGAAAATTTCCTAATATGAGTGTAGCAACCGTTTATAATAACCTAAGAGTATTTAAGGAAATTGGACTGGTGAAAGAATTAACGTACGGAGATGCTTCCAGCCGATTTGATTGTGTCACTACAGATCATTACCATATTATTTGTGATGATTGTGGTAAGATTGTAGACTTTCATTATCCGGGATTGGACGAAGTAGAAACGCTTGCGGAACAGGTAACAGGCTTCCGAGTCGGCGATCACAGAATGGAGATTTACGGAAAGTGTCCAGATTGCCAAAAAAGCAAACATTAATTTAAAAAAGCTTCCGCCACTTATATGACGGAAGCTTTTTTTATTGCGTTCTTTTTTGAGCTCTTTTTACATTGTATTTTTCGTCAAATTCTTTCCCGTCCAAGTTAGGGTCCATTGTTAACGGCTGTTTGCAATGCATACAAGCATCTACACGTCCGAGAACTTTCGTTGGTTTTTCGCAATTTGGACAGACTACCTGTATCGCTCTTGTCGAGAGCATGCCGATCCAAAAGTAGACAACGGCACTTGCGATTGTTGCTAGAAATCCAATGAGCATAAAGATGGTCATAAGCAAGACGGAAGTCTTGAAGAATATTCCTATATACATAATCGCAATTCCAATAAATACGAGACTTAGTGCGAACGTACGAATTTTATTAATCTTATTAGTATACTTTAATTGCATTGCATGTCCCTCCTGCATCCAATTATAGCATAAGCAAAAGGTGTAAGCACTTTCCTTATCGGGCAAATGGTTGAATCAATATTTCTTTCACAGTGTCATCAATCTATAGAAATAAATAATGATCTAAAATGAAACTTCAAATTGAGGGATTGCTTATTTTTCGACAGGATTTATAATATGGACTGTTGAATACTTAAGAGAATAAGTGAAAAGAGAATATGGTTGATTAATGAAACAAAAGTATAAGTACTTCTGGAGGATCGAATAATGGAGAATCTTTTAAGGCCGATTTATCAAGAGAGAGCAAGTCACCCAGGAACGCTCGGTGTGCTAGTTATTGAAAAAACAAAGCCTTTTCATCCGCTTACAGATAATTTTGATGTTGTATTACTGATCATCGTGCAAAATAATGAGAAACCATGGTTCGTGAAGCATTATGATTTTGAAGGAAAGAAAGCAGCGATGCACGTCGTTTCTGAAGAGCAAGTTAATGATTGGTTAATTTCTGGTAGCCATCGCCGTCTTGTGGCATGGCTTGTTAACGGAAAAATTATTTTTGATCGTAACGAGTACATAGCTGGTTTAAAAGAAAGGATTAGAGACTTTCCTTATGAAGAGCGTACTCGTAAAATCGGGGTAGAGTTTGCAAGATTAATTCGTCGTTATACAGAAGGAAAAGAGTTGTTTGCATCCAGGCAATACATGGATGCCTATAATTTTATTCTTCATGCTTTGCATCACCTTGCTCGTTTATCTGTAATTGAGCATGGGTTTCATCCAGAGATTACAGTTTGGAATCAGGTGAAACATATAGAACCTGAAATCTTCAAGCTTTATACTGAACTTTTATCTGGGGAAGACCCACTTGATAAACGACTGGAATTACTTCTCCTTGCAAATGACTTTTCATTATCATCAAAATCAAAAAACGCAACTGTTCATATCCGAAAGGTTATGAACGAGCATCGTAAGGCTTGGACTTATCAGGAACTAATGGAAGAAGAGCAGCTTAAAGAATACGGAATAGATCTTGGTGCACTGCTAGAATATATGATTGAAAAAGGTCTAGTTGAAGTGCATAGAAGCGAGACAAAAGGGTCTGGTATCTTTATTAGAGAATACAGTGCAATCGAATGAATGTTATAAGCGGAGAAAAAATATCAAGAAAAGGGTTGACCCTATTTTTTCTCCGTGGTATATTATTACTTGTCGCCGCGAGAGATTGCGACGCTAACGAAAAAAACTTTTAAAAAGTTGTTGACGCCGAACGAGTTAATGTGGTACATTAATAAAGTCGCTGAAAACGACATTGAAAGAAACGAATTGCTCTTTGAAAACTGAACGAAACGCCATGTAAGTAGTTGTTTCTACGGAAACAAACATTGTTTTAAAAGCTAGATTAAGCTTTCTATCGGAGAGTTTGATCCTGGCTCAGGACGA
>NZ_JAIVKU010000006.1 GCF_020524165.1 Guptibacillus hwajinpoensis | reverse complement strand
TCAGGGAGCAAGCTCCCATCTCTTCGCTCGACTTGCATGTATTAGGCACGCCGCCAGCGTTCGTCCTGAGCCAGGATCAAACTCTCCGATAGAAAGCTTAATCTAGCTTTTAAAACAATTTGTTTCCGTAGAAACAACTACTTACATGGCGTTTCGTTCAGTTTTCAAAGATCGATTTGTTTCTATTAAACTCAGTTTATTTCTCCCGAGTGACAACTTCTATCTTACCAGCAACTCTTCCGCAAGTCAATGCTTTTTTTAAAATGCATTTTCGTATGTAAGTTGTTGCTTGTGTTTCGAAGTGACAAGAAACATCTTACCATGTGTGTGATATATCGTCAACAGTTTTTAGTTATTATTTTTCTGAACTTAAAATGGCCGGTTTACGCAAACGCGTAAACCGGCCAATCCTCTAATTTTATAACCGTTTTCTTCCTATACGTTTTGGTGAATTTGTTAAGTCAATTAAAACTCAACCCGTAAGTACTTCTTCTTCAGGATATCTAATTTTTGGCGTTTTTTTAGAAGCGAAAATAAAGGCCAGTGTGAGAGGACCTAGCTTACCTACCATCATAATGATAATAATCGTCATCTTCCCAATACTATCTAGTGTTCCTGTTATCCCCATTGAAAGTCCCACTGTACCAAATGCAGATACGACTTCAAACAAATTTGCTAGAAATGGAGTGTTTTGCGTAAGTTCTAAAATAAATACGCCCACTAGGACCACTCCCGTTGAGATCACCGTAATGGCAAGAGCTTTAATAATAACCGAAAAAGCTAGTGTCTTATGAAAAACCGTTACTTCATTCTTTCCCTTTATGAATGTATTAACCGAGAGAAGCATCGCAATAAACGTCGTAAGCTTAATTCCTCCACCCGTAGAAGCACTTCCTGCTCCAATAAACATGAGGCAAATCGTGAAGAAGAGGGAAGCTTCCTCCATACTTCCGATATCAATCGAATTAAACCCTGCGGTTCGAGGGGTCAGCGCTTGAAAAAAAGCTGCCCATCCCTTTCCCGGACCATTCAATTGACCTAGAGTAGAAGAATTATTCCACTCAAGGGTAATGATGACAAGAAAAGCAAGCACATTAATAATGAGACTTCCTATCACCATTAACTTCGTGTGAAGCGACCACTCTCTAAAGTGCTTCTTCTCCTTTAAATCAATCAGAACAGTAAACCCTATTCCTCCTAAAACAAACAACATTGTGATGACAAGATTAATAATTGGATCTCCTACATAGGAAGAAAGACTATCTGACCAAATCGAAAACCCAGCATTATTATAAGCTGAGATTGAGTGAAAGATCGCTACATAAATGCCTGTTCCTACCCCGTATTCAGGAATCCACCGTGCAGAAAGAATAACAGCTCCAAACATTTCAATTAGAATCGAAAAAACAAGCAGACTTCTAACTAACTTAATAATTCCTCCCATTCCTTTTTGATTCAAAGCCTGAGTAATCAAAAGGCGTTGGGAAATTCCGATTTTCTTTCCTATCAATAGGAAAATAACAACAGCAAATGACATAATACCAAGTCCACCAACTTGAATAAGAACCATAATAACAAGCTCACCAAAAAACGTATAAACCGCCCCTGTATCGACAACGACAAGACCAGTAACAGTAATGGCAGATATTGCTGTAAACCAGGCATCTAACCAGCTAACGGGTGTGGTCGTTGCCTGAGGTAATTTCAATAAAGCTGTTCCGATCGTACTAACAACAAGAAATAGAAGCAGTAATGCTCGCGGGGGATAAAGAAAGATTTTTTTCAACATCATGATTAGATTCCTTCTTTCAAAATCGCGCTAATAAGCTAACTAGTTCGAAATAAGTCCTTCTGCTACTAATTCTGTGAATTCAACAATCGAATCTGAAGATGTGATCACAAAAGAAAAAACACAGAGCTCCTGTGTTTCATTAACAACAGTTGTGCTTTATTTTCGACTCTGCTTAAGGAGCGTATAGAACTTCATTGTAAGATTGAAATAATAATACCTCCATCTTCTCCCCAAGTAAAGCGATTATTTTTCCGTTTTCAATTCATCAAAATAAAGATGATAATGTCGTCTACACCCCTCATTATAGGAAGCCTTGCAGTAGGGGCAAATAAATTTAGTTCTTAAGTATTCCTTAATTGTTAATTCAGAATTGCACTTTCCACATAAAACGGCTTTGTGATTATATTTTTCCTTTGGCCATACTTCGACGGGATGATCAGCCGTTTCTTCATGACACAAGAAACATGGATAATAGGTATCACAACAATAGAATTTAATTGCAATAACATCTCGTTCACTGTGATAATGTTCGCATCGCGTTTCATTATCTACGATTTTTCCTCTGACTGAAATATGATCTTGCTTCATCTCTATCTCCTCCTAAAACACGTAATGAACTTATCCTATTATCCACTTCAACACCATGAATCTTTATAGGACCTTTCATGCTTTACTATGTATCCAGGCATACATATTTTACAGAAAGAATAACCTTTTGTTTGTCTCATTTCTTCAGTTATCTTAAGAAGCTCTTGAAGATTATCAGAACATATTTTTTCGACTCTTGTTCTTGCACCAACATCTTTCTCTCGCCAAAGTGTACGACAAGTAGCCACATGAAGTTTATTATAAGCTGCATCTTTTCCTTTGAAATGATTAAAAACATACCCATTTGGATTAGCACTGTGCCAATTCAAATAGCGGTCTTCATTTTTTTTAAATATCCCGATCATGGTCTAGCCTCCCAAATTATTAATCACTAAACCAATTTCGCTGTTCCTTTCCATCTGCCTCTTTACTTTTTATTACAGTTCCTCCTCTTTTTTTATTTAACTGTAATGTTTCGCTTGCCTTAACCTTTCTAATTATCAAATCAAAAAAGGCTCCGTTTTCACGGAACCTCTTTTTTTAATGATGAATGACTGGCTTCACCTGTCGCATATGAATGCTTTTCTTGATATATGGAATAACCCAACGATCAAGACCTATTTTAGCGGCATTGTACCCGGCAATTAATACGAGCATTCCGAGAATAACCATCATGGGATTCGTGCTAGTTGTACCGCTAAACAAGAATGCAAAGTTCATCACAATTCCCATGAATGCCGCAAGAGTTGTGAAAGTACCAAGTATTAAACCAAGTCCAACTAAAAACTCTCCCCATGGGATTAAGACATTAAAGAAGTCGACATTAGGAATTGCAACACTTTCTAAAAAGCTGGCCCACCATCCTTGAACAGCTGGATGTTCTCCACCAGCACTTGCAACTGCTCCCTGCAAGAAACCATTTGCATCAAAACCACTTGTTATTTTTGTCCAGCCAGCCGTGAGCCATTGATAGCCTAAAAACAATCGAATAAGAAATAGAATTCCAGTAGCCCCCTTGTTCTCTCTTAAGAAATGAACAAACATACTCCTCACGCTCCCATACCCATATTCTTATCACATCTTCATGGTAGCCCGGTTTCGATGATCCGTCTGTGACAACTATCACCATAGGTATCTGGTTTATTTCAACATAATTCGGGTATGAAATAATTGCATAATAAAAAGGACAGAAATGAATCTGTCCTAAGCGTAACTTTCGTCCGCTTTTATTTTTCTCTTATCAACGATGCGATAGAAGAGTAATACGATACACCCAACGAGAGTGCAGCATCCCATTACGGCATACAAAGTTGCCCCAGAAGATCTTTCAAGAATCAATCCTCCAAACAATGAGCCAAGTATCCCTGATAACCCAAAGAAAACAGAGATAAATAGAAGATGTCCAGTAGCCTGCATGTGATCGGGTACTAACCTTGTCACATATTGAAACGCAGCAATGTAAAAAACACCAAACGTTACACCGTGAAAAATTTGGAGAAGAATGACGGCAACCGGTCCCCCCATATACGCTAATCCAAACCATCTTACTGCGTAAATCAAACCAGCAATTATAATAAAGACAATTTCATTAAAACGTTTGAACCAGTAATGACTTGTAGCGAAGATAATTGCTTCACTTGCTACAGCAACAAACCATGCGAGTCCAATTTGAGACTCATTTCCACCAAGTTCTGTCAGATAAAGTCCTATGAAACTATCATTGGCACGATGTGGAATGGTTAAAAATAAGATTATCCCTAAAAAAAGAAGAAAACGACCATTCTTACCAATCTTTATTGCATCAAAAACAGTCA
Source organism: Guptibacillus hwajinpoensis (assembly GCF_020524165.1). Taxonomy (GTDB): domain Bacteria; phylum Bacillota; class Bacilli; order Bacillales; family Guptibacillaceae; genus Guptibacillus; species Guptibacillus hwajinpoensis_D. The sequence continues at coordinate 229,190 of NZ_JAIVKU010000006.1, read as the reverse complement.
CAGGTTTATGATGTGTTTCAACATCTGATACTCTTAAGGCAGTAAGGAAAGCAATCATAATCATAAACATAAAAGGGATTAGAATCATACTAATACCAAAAAGCGCGAAAAATTGCCCAACAAGTAACGTTGACACGGCAAAACCAATCGATCCCCAAGTTCGTATACTTCCAAAATTTTTATTCACGCTTGCAGCTGTTTTTACAGCAAGACTATCCCCCAGTGCACCGGTCGGAGACATAAACACATAGAACACGGCTGCTGAGATTAAGATGAACATGTAATGACTATTCGTTAAGAGAAAAACGCTCACGATCGCTACTCCAACTAGGGTGACAAGGAGAACCTTTTTTATCGTTCCAAATTTGTCACTCATATAACCCCAAAACGGTTGAGCTAGTATAGCTGCGAGTGGCCCAATTGCAAGAATAGATCCTATTTTACTTTCCGACATACCGCTATGTTGAAAATAAACTGGCATAAAGCTAATAATAATTGTATTTGCCCCATGAAAAAAGAATAGAAACAAACTCAGGAAAAAGACTGTATCCCTTTTAGCCATGTAATAAGAAACCCTTCCTTCCAACAGATGAATGACTGTACTCAAAATACTTCTTTTAACTCTATAGCATGATGAATCGAATTGCAATCTTCTTCCAGTAGAAAAACGAGCTTGCTAACGCCACTCATTTCTCTGTTCAATCGCTACAAAACGTCAATCATTTACGAATATCGATCATAATTAGAAGGGAATATGCATATCTTGTAGAAATATCCAATTAGTGAGATGTCAAAAAGCTGATTATGGGGGATTTCTATGGAAAAGGGAAGCGAGCTAAAAGATGCAAGTTTAGATATCATTTTTCATCATATTTCAGATCTTATCTTCCAAATTAAGGTCATTGATGTGCATCATTATGAAATCGAAGCAGTAAATGAAGCTTATCTCTCCAGCTATGAAACGTCCAAAGAAGCTATATCCGGCAGAAGAATAGAAGATTTTCTCGGTGTTGATCAGGGGATACAAGCCATTAGAAGATTCCAAGAAGCTATTATTCGTAAAAAGACAATTCAATTCGAAGAAGGATACTCTTTCCCAAAGCAGGGATACAAAATATTTGATATTACCCTTGTCCCCCTCATAGAAGAAGGGACGGTAGGAAGATTAATTGGCGTAGCAAAAGATATAACAGAAAAACGAATGAATGAAGAGCATCTTGCACAATCAGAAAAACTATCCATTGTCGGTCAGCTTGCGGCAGGAATTGCACACGAGCTTCGAAACCCTCTCACTTCTTTAAAAGGTTTTTTAAAATTAATTCAGTTTAGGAATACTGATCAAGACATAGATCGCTATGTGCAGGTAATGGATTCAGAGTTTCATCGAATTGAGCAAATCATTGATGAATTTTTGATTCTCGCCAAACCAACAAAATCTCATTTTCAAAACAACCATATCCACCTTATATTGGATGAAGTAATTGAATTACTAAGCGGTCAGGCTAACATGAAAAGCATTATTTTAAAAAAGGAATACCCTTCTTCTCTCTCTCCCATTTATAGTGAAAGTAACCAACTTAAACAAGTTTTTATTAACCTCATAAAAAATGCGATGGATGCGATTGGTGAAGAAGGCGAAATCATCATTAAAGCCAGGGAACTAGTAGAACACTTACAGATTCAAGTGATTGATAATGGTAGCGGCATAGCAGATGAAGAACTTGAAAAGCTAGGCTCCCCTTTTTTCACCACAAAAAAGAATGGCACAGGACTTGGACTCACGATTTGCAAGCGAATTGTTAAGAAGCATAAAGGTACTTTTACCGTTGAAAGTAAGGAGGGCGAAGGAACAATTATTACATTGAAGCTACCCATAAGCGTCTAATAGCCCTCTTTACTTGGGGGTTATTGTTCGTACTCCACTGTTAGTTTTTTCGTGTAACCAATTTTCAATCATTTTGAAGGTTTCTTCAGGTTTTTGCCAATGTAGGACATGACCCGTTTTTGGAATAGCCCTGATCATACACTCTTCTCCTAATTCCCTTTGCATCCTGACTGCTTCCTGGTTTCTTATCCCTTCACCTTCTTCAGGGAGCGTTGCTCTTATTAAAAAAGTCGGAACGTGTACCCGGGAAAATATTTCGCGGCAAGGCTCATGGTAGAGTGACTTTGCAATAGCCCTCACCGTATTTTCACTTGCCCTCATGGCTACGCCGCCCGCTACTTCCTTCATATCTCTCTGTACCATCTGCTTCAACTCATGGCTCCACCTACCAATCTCATCTTTCTTCTTTTCCTCATATTCTTCTATGCTTGGATAATAACTTTCCTTTACCCACTGTGACATGTGCTCAAGGAGTTGCTCTAATGTTTCTGAAAGATCTTCATCAAAATGGAGATAACCTCCATCAATCATCACCACGCCTTTTACCCTATCAGAAAACTGACTACTAAAATGGAGTGCCAGAGCCGCTCCCCAAGAATGCCCAATTAAAAATACAGGTTGATCACCTAAGGCAAGGCAAACTTTTTCAAGCCATTTAGATAGAAATTGAAAAGAATAACTTTTTTCTTCATTAAATGACGGTGTCTCACCGTGACCAGGTAAATCAATCGAATAAAGGTAAAAATGATCTTGAAGTTCTTCAGCCATTTCATAAAAACCTAGTGCATTGTTCGTCAAACCATGAAGAAGAATAATGGTTGGATTAGATTGATTTCCCCATTCAAATCCACAAACGTCGAGCCCTTCTACGTTCAATTTTATTTTTTTCATACTACTCATTCCTTCCCTTTGTAGAACTTACCTGATTAATTCGACTAGCAGGATTCATTCCCTTTTTCTAGAAAGGAGTGAAGTAAGAAATCATTGGTGATAAGGAGAGCTTCCATGAAAATTAGAAAAGCCACAAAAGATGATGCTCTAGCAATCGCAACTGTTCATGTGAATAGCTGGAAAACGACCTATCAGTTGCTCATTCCAGAAGATTATCTAAACTCACTCGATATTGAAATAAGGAAAGCACGTTGGAAAAAGCTAATTGCAGACGGTAGTCCTATTTTTGTAGCAGTTGATCAAGATGAAATCATTGGGTTTGCAAATGGTGGGCAAAATAGATCTGAATCTTATCAATATGATGGAGAGCTGTATGCGATTTATCTTCTTAAGGAAGCACAGCGAAAAGGTGCTGGTAAAATGCTGCTATGTTCTGTTGCGAAAGAGCTAAAAAAAGAATCGTATCGCTCAATGCTTGTTTGGGTATTGAATGGGAACCCCGCTTCGCAGTTTTACCAAAGCTTTCATCCACTTGAAATTGCTCAGAAAGAAATTGAAATTGCAGGTAAAAAACTTTTAGAAACGGCTTTTGGTTGGCCAGATCTCGATGATTTGATTGCTACATGTAGCTAACAATGAATGAAAGAAAAAGTGGCCGTAGACATTCACGGCCACTTTCATTTAGTTTACACTTTCTTTTTCTTCATAAGGGTGGGCTACCCAGCCTGATGGGTCAATGAAAAGCCGGACGGCTACAACCTGACGATCATCCATTAATGTGAAAAAGTGCGGTGTATCCACTGGAACTGAAATCACATCACCAGGGTCTAATTCCACATCAAAATATCCGACGCTCCCTTTGATCACAAAAATACCATGTCCAGCAGTAATGGCCCTCACTTCATCTTCCGTATGAACATGAACTTGTTCAAATTTCTTCAGAATGGTATCAAGTTCCGGCGTTTCTTCAGAAAGAGCCACCACGTCCCAGTTTCCATATCCATTCCGTTCAGCTAGCGAACGAATTTCTTCATTAAATACAGTTAAAATTTCGTTCTTTTGTTCGTCATTGATTTGACAGTTACCTCTTAATTCTAGTGGAAGTTTTTCCACTTGCCACTGTTCATAAAGCACGCCTTCTTGTTGTAAAAATGAGCTTACGGCGTTCTTTCCCTCAATCACTTCTCCTGAATTCCTTACTTTAATTACCGCCATTGCTTCTTCCTCCTTTATAATTGTTTAGCTTACAACTGGTTGGAAGCTTCTTAATTTAAGTTCATAGCTAAATAAAAACTCAAAAGCTTCTAAATATTTTTTGGCTTCAAACCCATTGCGTCCCCATACCGTAATGCCGTGATTTTTCATTAATACTGCTTTCGTTTCTTTCTTGATGACATTCACGACATCTTGAGCAAGTAAAGAAAGGTCATTTGTATTTTCAATGATGGGAACGTCTATTTGATCATGTTGTCCCCATAATCCAAACGCCTTGATTAATTCAACACCCTTAAAAGTGACTTTCCCTTCCGAGCTAAAAAGTTCTGAGATCACATTGTTATCGACCGTGTGGACATGCAAGCAACATCCGGCATCTGTGTTTGAATAGATGGCCTGGTGAACAATCGTTTCAGCAGATGGTTTTAGAGAAGTCTTTTCAATGGCCTTACCGTTTCGATCGACCAAAATAAAATCTTCCTCTGTTCGTTTTCTTTTATCTTTTCCACTGGCTGTGACGAGAAATTGAAGAGGCTCATCACTTACTTTTATGGAGAGATTGCCACTTGTTCCTGGAAACCAATCACGCGCTGCTAACTCATCTTTTATATCAGCAAGTTCGTTCCAACGTTTCTCTACTATACTCATCATAAACCTCCTGTTCTTCTGCTAATTTTCTAATAATGTCATGAAAAGACTCAAACGGAACTGCAGAGATACCAAGAGCCTTACATTTCTCCGCTAAGTAATCTCTTGCAAATACTTGATCTGCCTGTTTGGCTGCTTCTAGATCTGTAATAGAGTCACCAATCACAATTTTTCGATATGCTTCTCCCTCAAATCGCCTTAAAATTCCTGGCTTGCAGCAACCGCAATCATTCGTACAGTCCTCGCCACACGCATAGGGCCATGTAATGGTAATGGTTTTGTTCGTAAAGTCGCTTCCATTGCAGAAAATATTCTCCTCTGGAATGCCAAAGGGCTCGAGGAGTGGATAAACAAAGAAATCAATGCCTCCGCTTACAATATAAAGTTCAATTTCTTCGCGTCTCGTATAATTAACAAATTCGGAAAATCCCTGTCTAACCTCCGTGGTGTCTAATAAATATTCAAGCAACTCTTTTTTTCGAGCGGATGGAATCAGGTGAAACATTTGCCCTACACCTTCTCGAATAGAAAGATTTTGTGCTAGAACATCATCTTTTATTTGCTCCCACTCTTTCGGCGCAAATCGTTTCATTAAGGAAACGATATTATCACTATTTGTAATCGTGCCATCAAAATCACAAAATATTATCGGCTTTTTCATCGAATCACCTCTGTGCTTCCCCACTTTGTAAGTGCCTGGTGAAGTTCATCACTATTAAGCGAGGCCTCTTCAAGAGTTTGATTTGTCAGAACGGCTTTAATCGCATCTCGGAACGCTTTTCCACCAGAAGCAGCTCCCCCCGGATGACCATGTACGCCTCCTCCAGCGTTAATGACGCATTCTTTTCCAAAGTCCTGGATCAACAGAGGAACCAATCCAGGATGAATGCCCGCGGATGGCACCGGGAATGTCCTGTTTAGTTGATTCGTTTCCGTTAAGAAGGAGGCTGTTGCGAGAGCCTCGTTTCGATCAAGTGCTACACTTCCGTAAGGGGAGGGGAAAAGGGAAAAATCAGCGCCTGCTATTCGAAGTAATTTGCCAAGTAATAGCGAATAACTTATGCCGTAGGTGCTTGATGCAGCCATTGCTCCTGAGAAAGAAGGATGAGCCATTATTGGAACTGGGATCTCTTTCTCTTCTACAAGAGATTGTAAGACGTCTAGCCCATATGTAAAAACATTAAACAAAAGAGCATCTGCTCCTAACTCAACAGCGCGCTTTGCTTGATCCTTCAAGTTGGCGGTTCTGCCTGTTAAATTAACCGCATAACGTGTTCGCTTCCCGGTAATTTCTGACGTTTCGTCCAACACTTTTTTCAAAGCAGGTACTCGTTTTTCAAGAGGTGATAACTCATTTTCGAAAAGAATTTCGTCATCTTTCACGAAATCAACTTTCCCAAGTGCTTGGGCCTGCATCTGCTGTTCTAATTCTCGCAGCGGCTTTCCAATAACCCCTTTAAATATACTCATTAAAAGCGGTCGGTCATGCGCATCAGCAAGCTTTCGGATGCCCTTAATGCCAAAAGCGGGCCCTGGAAATGCTTTAAGGAGCTCATCTGAAAACGTTAAATCTAGGAGTTTAATTTCTCCATCAAGAGAAAGTTTACCGAAAACCGTGGTTAAAATCGCTGGAATGTCAGCACTAAAATTAATAGCTGGATATGAGATTACGATGATTCCCTTCTCTTCTCTCTCCTCGACCAGAACCACTTCTCCTTTATGTTTTTGCAACTGTTCTTTTTCTAATAATGGGAGATTCGTCCACGTTCCAACGGTTAAGCCCAGGGCAATTGATTCGGCACGCTGTGCTAATTGATGGTCGTTATTCACAAGATAGGTGGCTATAAGTCGACTCATTGCCTTCATTCCTTTCAGTCAATCTGAGTTTCGCGCTTTTGTATTTGTAAGAAGCCATTCGCTTTTCACACAAAAAAGACCCCTTCACGAGGAAGAGGTCTCTATCACCATGCTCTTCCTCTTATCTTCCAGCTTTTGCTGCGAGAATTAGCACCGTGTTTTTAAGAAAACTTAAAAATCGGTTGCCGGGCTTCAAAGGGCTCGTCCCTCCACCTCTCTGGATAAGAGTATGCAATTTATTCGTTTTAGTAATTGATTTGAATTATGCCAGACGTAGGAAATTCTGTCAATCCGTTTTTTCATTTTTCTGAATCAAAAGAGATTAAGAGACTTAATGCGCTCAACAGCTTCTCTTAGTTTCTCTTCAGAAGTGAGTAGCCCTACTCGTACATAGCCCTCACCGTATTTTCCAAAACCATTACCAGGTGCGACCACAATCTGTACGTTTTCAAGCAAGTACTCTGCAAAACTTTCTGAAGTAAAAGATTCGGGTACCTTCAACCAGGCGAAAAACGATCCCGCAGGAGAAGTCACATCCCAGCCAATGTCATGGAGTCCTTGAATAAGAACATTTCGTCTTGACTCATACGTTTCACGAAGATCTTCTACACACTGCTGTGATCCAAGCAAAGCTTCAGCAGCGGCTTCTTGTACCGCACTAAATAGACTGACATAAAAATGATCCTGAAGGAGATTGATGCTCTCAACAACAGATTGATTTCCAACTGCAAATCCTACACGCCATCCCGCCATATTATATGTTTTGGAAAGGGTATAGATTTCAATTCCATTGTCTTTAGCACCCTCTGTTTCCAAAAAGCTAATCGGTCGCTCTCCATCAAACCCGATCGCACCGTAAGCGAAATCATGTACAACACAAATATCATTCGTCTCTGCAAAACGGACTGTTTCCTCAAAGAAGCACTTCGTTGCGACAGCTGCAGTTGGGTTGTTGGGATAATTTAAAAACATCATTTTCGCTTTTTTTAATGAATCCTCTGGAATCGCATCATAGTCTGGTAAAAAATGATTTTTCTCAAGCAACGGCATCATTTGCATATCCGCTTCAGCCATCGCGACACCTGACCAATAATCAGGATAACCCGGGTCTGGAACGAGTGCCACATCACCTTTATTTAGTAAACATTGACTGACCTCGACAAGGCCTGCTTTTCCACCGAAAAGAACAGCTACTTCGGTCTCAGGATCAAGCTCCACTCCGAATTCCCGCTGATAGAAATCGGCAACTGCCTGCTTTAAAAATGGCTGTCCCCGAAAAGGCGGATATTTGTGATAACTAGGCTTTTCTGCTGCATTCTGCAAGGACTTAATAATATGATCGGGTGTTGGCTGATCAGGATTTCCCTGTCCAAGATTAATGATGTCATAACCCGCCTCTACATAGCGGTTTACTTTTCCAGCAAGCTTCGCAAAAAATTGTTCCGGTAGTCGTTTAAGCGCATCCGAAGTTTGAAATTGTTTCAAAGAATCACATCCTGTTAAAATTTTCGTGAAATTCTAGTAAATTATGTTATCTTGGATACACAATCATGTAAAGCTTATTTTGTAAGCGAGGAGGAGAAAACAATGAAAAAAATCGCTCTGTTGCAGTTTGATATTGCGTTTGGAAACCCGGAAGAAAATTTCTCTAAAGTGGAAGAGCTCGTTTCTAAGGCTGTTCACGACAAACCAGATATTATCGTTTTACCAGAAATGTGGTCGACTGGTTATGATTTATCGCGACTTGATGAAATTGCAGATACAAATGCAGAAAAGTCTATATCTTTTCTTTCAAAATTGGCCAAAACGAATCAGGTGAGTATAGTAGGTGGCTCAATTGCAAAGCAACACAATGATCACGTCACGAATACGATGCTCGTTTTCAATCGAGATGGGCAGCTTATCCATGAGTATAGCAAAGCCCATCTATTTCGGTTGATGAATGAAGAGAAATACCTCGTATCAGGAAATGAGAAAAGCCACTTCACACTTGAAGAACTCCCAAGTGCCGGATTCATCTGTTATGATATTCGCTTTCCAGAGTGGCTTCGCCTTCATGCCGTTGAAGGAGCTCAAGTTTTATTCGTTCCAGCCGAATGGCCGAAACAGCGTACAGATCATTGGCGTGCCTTACTAATGAGTCGTGCCATTGAAAATCAGTGCTACGTCATTGCTTGTAACCGGGTCGGGTCAGATCCAGATAATGCGTTTGGTGGACATTCTTTAATCATTGATCCATGGGGAACGATTATCGCAGAAGCAGGCGAAGAGGAAACGATATTAACAGGCTCAATTGACGAAGAAGAAATTTCATCAATCCGGAGTCGCATCCCCATCTTTGAAGATCGACGACCAGATATTTATAAATAAAATTCAAAATATTATTGACAAATGCATCTGTTTCTCTGTAACATACATTTCAAGCGAAAAAATTGTAAAATAATTTCATAAACTTTCTCTTATCAAGAGCAGGCTGAGGGATTTGGCCCTATGACGCCCAGCAACCGACCGATTCTTAAGTACATCTATACAGGATGGCTTAGATGGCACGGTGCTACTTCCAACAGGATGACTTTCATCCTGGAAGATAAGAGGTGTGAAGGATATTTGTCTTCAAGCCTCTTTCTTCGGAAAGAGGCTTTTTTGTGTCTTTTAAACAAGAATCCTTCTTTACATAATCTATTATTTTTGAAAGGAGACTTACACATGTCTTTTCAAGTTAAGTCGGGATATATACCATTTACACAAGAAACCGTTGTTCATTTTTTAGTGCAGCACAATTTCATCGATCCCTCTGCCCCCCTTCTCGTAAAGGAAATTGGGGATGGAAATTTAAACTATGTATTCCAGGTTCAAAACAAAGCAACAGAGGAATCCTGGATCGTCAAACAAGCTTTGCCTTATGCCAAGGTTGTTGGTGAGTCCTGGCCACTTACGCTCGATCGCTCCAGAATTGAGAGCGAGGCTCTCAAGCAAGCTCATTCGCTTGTTCCAGAATTTTCCCCAATTGTTTATCTGCATGACTCAGAAAAAGCGGCAACAGTGATGGAAGATTTATCATCGCATACGATTTTGCGCAAAGGACTGATTGAAGGACGTGTCTACCCTGAGCTTGCAAAAAATGTCGGTACTTATCTCGCTCACACGCTCTTTTTCACTTCTGATTACGGTCTTGGTTCTGCAAAAAAGAAAGAGCTTGCTAAACGATTTAGCAATCCAGATTTATGCGGGATCACGGAAAGTCTCGTGTTTTCAGATCCCTTCTACAATGCTGAAAGCAACGCATTTACAGAAGAGCTTCGACCAGATGTTGAAATTTTGTGGGAAGATCAAGACTTCCTAACTGAAGTTGCTTCGCTTAAACATTCCTTCTTAACAAAAGGAGAGGCCTTAATACACGGGGACTTGCATACAGGTAGCTTGTTCGTAACAGCAAGATCCACAAAAGTAATCGATCCTGAGTTCGCTTTCTATGGCCCAGTAGGATTTGATATTGGTGCTTTTATTGCCAATCTTGCACTTAGTATTCTTTCCCAAGAAGCCCATCGAACGGAAGAAGAAAAAGATGGATATCTCGCTTATCTTTTTGGTGTAATCACTGAAGTTTGGCACGTTTTTGAATCTACTTTTCGATCACTCTGGGACACATACCTATCAGAAGATAACCTCTATTCCAGAAGCTATCTTGACATTTATCTTCACTCTATTTTTGTCGATAGTATTGGGTTTTCGGGTTGTAAGATTATCCGGAGAACGATTGGGCTTGCTCATGTAGAAGAAATTGAGACAATCACTGATCCAGTAACCAAGCTCGCGATTGAAAGAAAAGCCTTACATCTTGGAAAAAAACTTATTCTAAAACGTAAAAACATTGATTCAATTGAAGATTACATTGAAATGATTCAGGAGGTGCTTTAAATGACTTTCATTTCTTCTCTACAGTGGAAAGGGGATCATCTCCTCCTGCTGGATCAACGGCAGTTACCACATCAAGAAATCTATCTGAAACAAACGGCGATTGAAGATGTGTGGAACAGCATATCTGCCCTTGTCGTTCGCGGTGCACCTGCCATTGGAATTGCGGCTGCGTATGGCCTTGTTCTTTGGAGTCAACACGCAGAAACCAATGAAGTATCAACTTTTAAAGCAGAGTTACGTACACAAGGAGAGTATCTCGCGTCTTCTAGACCCACTGCCGTGAATCTCTCATGGGCGATTGATCGTATCATTCGAGTTAGTTTTTCTTTGCCAACTGTTGAAAAAATGAAAGAAGCCATTCTTAAAGAGGCGACGATCATTCATCAAGAAGATGAACTCGTTTGCCAACGAATTGGAGAACACGGACTTAAGCTACTAAAGGATGGAGATACCATCCTCACTCATTGCAACGCAGGAGGAATTGCTACAGCTAAATATGGAACTGCGCTGGCCCCCCTTCATTTAGCGAAGCAGAATGGGCTGTCCATTTCCGCGATTGCAACGGAAACGAGACCCGTTCTCCAGGGTGCACGACTAACCGCGTGGGAGCTTGAACGCGCTGGTATTGATGTGACGCTGATTACAGATAGTATGGCTGCGCACGTATTGAAAACAAAGAAAATCGCAGCGGTTATCGTTGGCGCAGATCGAATCGCCGCAAATGGAGACACCGCTAACAAAATTGGTACGCTCGGCCTTGCTCATATTGCGCAAGCCTATCAAGTCCCTTTCTATGTTGCAGCACCTCTCTCTACGATTGATTATTCCGTCCCTCATGGAGATGCCATTCCAATTGAAGAACGGGATCCAAAAGAAATCACACACTATCAAGGCGAGCGTGTCGCAGCTGAAAATATTAAGATCTTCAATCCTGCATTTGACGTAACGCCACATCACTTAATCAAAGGCATCATTACAGAACATGGCATTATTCGAACACCATACGAAGAAAACCTTGTTCACCTTTCTTTACCAGATGATAAAAATACGGAGGTACATTCATGAAACGCTTAGGACTTATTCTATCGATTCTTCTTCTAATTGTTCTTGCTGCTTGTACAAGTGAGCAAGATGCTGTGAGTGAACCAGAAGCAAGCACAAACGAAACAAATGAGACGACTTCAAAAGTATCCGAAGAAACCTCTCAAACTTCATCAAACATTCCAAAAGAGGTTCAAAAGCCGATTAAAATTGCTGCGATTATGCAAGCATCGCTCGGAACATTCTCTTCGCAGTATGTGAAAGGGGTTGAAGATCAAGTTGAAAAGTTTGGAGGAAGTGTGCAAGTATACAATGCCGATAATGATCTTTCGAAAATGGCGACACACCTTGATACTGCGATCAACCAGAATGTGGATGCGATTTTAATCGATCATGGTCGAGCAGATGCCCTTGAAGCCGGAGTTAAGAAAGCAGTAGAGAAAGATATTCCTGTTGTCGTCTTTGACAGTGATATTAATGTCCCAGGTGTAACCGTTATCGACCAAGATGATTACAGCCTTGCCTGGGATACCTTAAAAACACTAGCTCAGGATCTAAATGGCGAAGGCAATATTGTTTACGTTTGGGTAGGAGGATTTGCTCCGATGGAACGACGAAATGCGATTTACGAAGCTTTCCAGGAGCGATATCCAGGAATAAAAGAAATCGCGAAATTCGGAACAGCAAGTGCCAATACAGCTCTTGATACGCAAACACAAATGGAAACGATCCTAAAACAATATCCAAACAAAGGGGACATTGACGCTGTTTTTGCCCCATGGGATGAATTTGCTAAAGGCGCTACTCGTGCGATTGAACAAGCAGGTCGAGATGAAATCAACGTTTACGGAATTGATATGAGTGATGAAGACCTCCAAATGATGCAGAAAGAAAATAGCCCCTGGCTGTCGTCTGCTGCGACTGATCCAGCTGAAGTAGGACGTGTGCAAGTCCGATTTGCATACCAAAAAATAGCTGGAGAAGAAACACCTGAAATCTTTTCACTCGATCCTCATCTTGTAAAGCAGTCTGATTTGCCTGAAGAAACAATCTCGATGGACGAGCTTGGAGAATACGTCGAAGGATGGGGATCTTCAGAAGCCGCCACATCGCCGTGGATGGAAAAGCTCATTAAAGAGGCCGATGCTAAATGAAGCAATTAACGATCGAAAATATTTCCAAATCATTCGGCACGACTCCTGTGCTAAAGAACGTATCACTAACGATTCATGCAGGGGAGGTTCATGCCTTACTCGGCACAAACGGAGCTGGTAAAAGTACGCTCATGAAAATCGTTTGTGGAGACTATGAACGAGACAGCGGTTCGATTTCATTAAATGGTCAACCTTTATCCATTCGTAATCCTTCTGATGCAAAGAAAGCAGGAATTGGAATCGTCGTACAAGAAGTCGACACCGCTCTCTTCCCTGCCCTTTCAGTATCAGAAAATATATGGGCTGATTCTCTAAATGACTCTCCTTTTAAACTTTACTCTTCTAACAAAGAGCGTAAAAAAACGAAGCAATTACTTGAGACACTCGGAATCCCTTTGGATCCTACTAAGCTGGCTTCTGAATGCACGCTTTCAGAAAAACAACTCATTCTCATTGCTCGTGCTATGGCTCATGACGTTCACTATTTAATCCTTGATGAACCTACTGCTCCACTTAGCATAGAAGAAACGAAACTTTTATTTGATCTTATACACAAGCTAAAAAGGAAAGGCGTCGGAATTATATACATCTCTCACCGTATGCCTGAAATCGAAAAAATAAGCGATCGTTTTACGATTTTACGCGATGGAAACGTTCATCTCACCGCAGAGACAAAAGCAATTTCAACTGATGAGATCATTGCCAACATGGTTGGATCAGCAATTGGAAAGAAAAAAAATCGAAACAGAATAGGAACAAATCACACTTTGTTTCGGGCTGAGGATGTATACGTTCCCGAAACGAGAAAAACCATTAATTTATTATTGAATCAAGGGGAAATCATTGGGATCGCAGGACTTGTAGGAGCAGGAAAGTCTGAAACGGCTTTAGCCTTGTTTGGTGCCTCAAAGCCCCAAAAGGGGAAGATTCACCTTCATAATCGCACCTATCGCTTTCGCTCTCCTGGTGACGCCATTAAAGCTGGTGTCTGCCTCATCCCAGAGGAAAGAAGACAGACGGGGATTTTACTAGATTTTTCGTTAACCGAGAACTTAACACTCCCTTCATTAAGACGACACTCCAAAAAGGGCTTACTAAATCGAAAGAAGGAAGAAAGCTATGCGTCTAGTCAAATCAATCAGCTTGGTATCAAGGCTGCTTCAGCCCAGGAACCCATTCATTACCTGAGTGGTGGAAACCAACAAAAAGCTTCGATCGGAAAGTGGCTTTATGAAGATCAGAACGTATTTCTTTTTGATGAACCGACCAAAGGCATCGATGTTAAAGCAAAGGCTGAAGTATTAGAACTCATTAAGCTACTCGCTGATGAAGGGAAAGGGATTCTTTATTTCTCCAGTGAAATCGATGAACTTCTTGAAATATCCGATAAAATCCTTGTCATGTACGATGGAGAAATCACCGCCACTTTAACGGGAGATGACATGAATCACGCATCCATTATGCAAGCAGCAACAGGAGGTAAAGCCATTGAAATCAACAGCTGAGTTAATAGAAACACAAAGTCAACCTGCTCTTCAATCACCTATTAAAAATAAAGCAATCAGTTTTTTTGTGAAATACGGCACGCTTCTCGTAATCGTTGCCCTTATTTTAAGTTTCACTATTTTGAACGATCGCTTTCTAACCTATAGTAATTTTGCTGATATTCTCCGTTCAATCTCGATTGTGACACTTGTTGCACTTGGAGTGACATTCACCCTTATTGTTGGAGGGTTTGATCTTTCAGTTGGATCGACGGTTAGTCTTGCTACGATCGCAAGTGCTGCTTCCCTTGTCTGGTTTAGGCAGGAACTTCTTGTCGCCCTTCTCATCCCTATCCTTCTCGGGATCGCGATTGGCTTAATCAATGCTTTTATTACAATCAAAATTAGAATACCTGATCTTCTTGCAACACTTGCTGTCATGTATATCGTAAACGGCATTCAATTAACTTACACAAAAGGATTTTCAATCTACAATAATATGCCAATGAGTGACGGAACAACGGCACCGGGCAAGTTTATCCCCTCTTTTCTTTTTATAGGACAAGGAGAAATTGCAGGCGTTCCGTTTCCCGCTATTTTTATGATTTTTTGTGTCATTTTGGTTCACCTTTTTCTTACCTATACACGCGCTGGTCGATTGCTTTATATGACAGGAAGCAATCGCGAGGCTGCTAGACTGTCAGGGGTCGCCGTTCAACGATACCGAACACTCGCTTATGTGTTAAGTGGTTTATTTGCTAGTATTGCTGGCATTGTACTCGCTTCTCGTATTGGCACAGGTCAAGTTTCTGCAGGCGCCCCCCTTTTGATGGATGGTGTCGCCGCAGCACTAATCGGCTACTCTGTACTCGGTGCAGGTAAGCCAAACGCGATCGGTACATTTATTGGTGCGGTATTGATTGGCATTCTTCTCAATGGACTAACCATGTTAAATGTCCCTTACTATGCTCAAGATATTATTAAAGGAACGATTTTAATAGGGGCTCTTGCCTTTACTTTCTATCAAAACAAGCGCGAAATAAAAATGTAATAAAGGCGATGCACCGCATCGTCTTTTACCAATTTAAAGGATAATTGCCTATAGGAAGACTCGTTTTGCCTGAAAAATAATGTTTATGGTTTTCTTTTGATTTCGTTTCTCCACTAAAAATATGATAATGACCACCCATTGGTAAAGCAATTGGTGGACCTGACTCTACGCTATAGCGATGTTGGTGGCCTTCATCTATAACCGTTATCCCTTCAATTCGATGAACATGCTGATCATAAGAGGTTCCGTTTATCGGAAAACTGAATCCTAAAATCTGCAAATGGTGATGATTCAACCGCTCTTCCACATCCCCCTTGAAGTAATGAGAATGCGCTTCTGGTAATTCAAATCCTTTACCCAACTTCCCACTCCTTTCTGCTCAATTAACATCTATGCAAGCTTCCCCTATACAGAACCAAATGATTTCAATAGGAAAGTAGGCAATCAAAAACAAAGGGAAACCTCCTCTCATGGGCGAATACCATTAGAGAGATCCTTCTAACAAAACGAGAGTGAGGTGACTTATGGCTTCATCTTTTCATATTTATGGACATCGTGGTTCATCAGGTACACATCCTGAAAATACACTTCCTTCATTCCAGGCGGCTCATAAAGCTGGCGCTCACGGCATCGAACTTGATGTCCAGTTAACCAAAGACCTTATACCTGTCGTCATTCATGACGAACGAGTTGATCGAACGACTAATGGCATTGGGTTTGTGAAAGACTTCCTATACAAAGATTTGGCACGACTAGATGCAGGACAAACTTTCTCTAGTCGCTTTCAAGGGGCGTCCATTCCTTCTTTAAAGAGTGTTTTAGAATGGCTCACCTCCACTTCTCTTGTTTTAAATATTGAACTGAAAAATGCGATCTTCCCATATGAACATTTAGAGAGTTGTGTACTTGACCTACTTACTCATTATGAGCTTTGTGATCGAACGATTATCTCTTCCTTCAATCACTATAGTATTCAGCAGCTCGCTCAAAGAAGTAGCAAAGTTGAAACAGCTATTCTTTTAATGGAAAAGCTAGTTGAACCGTGGGACTACCTCCAACACGTTGGTGCTAGCAGTATTCATATTGAGTGGGAAGTGATTGATGACCATTTTATGAGCAATACGCAAAAGCGCGGCATTCCTGTTCGTGCTTTCACGGTAAATGAACCTCATCAAATTAATGCGCTCAAAACCGCTGGCTGTTCCGCAATATTTACTGATTTCCCTGCCATTGCAGTCCGAACTAAATAAGCCTCTTCTCCCTAAAAAGGGCATTCGCCTATGTCCCCATTCTCCTCCTCCCACATACGTTAGTAAGGAAGCGACACATATTGACGGGAGGAACAACGATGAGTGGATACGGATACGGTCAAGGTTTCGCGTTAATCGTAGTTTTGTTTATTCTTTTAATTATCATTGGTGCATCTTACATTTATTAAAAGAAAAGGACTTCCGCACACGATGCGGAAGTCCTTTTTTATGGTATAAATTATAGCGTTGTATTTGGAGACGTCTTCGGATTCACTGACGTGCTACCAGGCGTACGCGTTTCACTGCCAGGTATGTTAGTTGGCTCATACTCATTTTCACTTGATTCTGTTACTTCCTGTCCGGCATCCTTCACTTTACTACCAATGTCCTTTAAATCTTCACTCGCTTCTCTTGCCGAAGAAAGGACTTCAGTTGAATCTTCCTTCACTTGATTCACCTGGTCTACCACATCATCATTCACTTTTTCATAGAGGGCCTGAGCATCGTTCATCGCTTCTTTTAAAACAGAAGAAGCTGATTGAATGCGATCCATCCAGTCGTCCTTCACTTCGCTCGGGTTTTCTTTCACACGTGTATAAAAACCTTTTGAAGAGTCTTTAAACGTACCAGCGGTTGTTCTCACTTTATTTCTCGTTGTTGAGTCAAGCATCGCTACCGCTCCACCTACAATTGCACCTACTAAAATCCCTTTTACAAGCTTACCATTCTTCTCATTGTTTACTGCCGTAGTCGTTGTTTGCATGATGATTCCTCCTATTGTCTTTCTTAGTTTACTTAGCTAGTTTTTTCTTTCCCTTTATGTTAAAAGCTAAACTAGCAAATTTGGCCTGAACTTCCAACTTCGCATTGGAAAGCACCTCTGTTATAATAGACAACGTTGTATGACAGCAGTTCGTAACCTTCCTGCTTCATCAAAACTAAAGGAGGAATATTAATGAATAGCATGGATAAAGCTTGGCTACCTTCTTCCGGACCAATGCCTAGACCGGAAAGCGTAGAACAAGCACGAGAAGTGATAAAAAATGAAGCATTTGACGCACCGAACGTCCAGGAAATCACGTTTAATGCACTTGAATTTACAGCGGTTTGTCCTAAAACCGGACAACCTGACTTTGGTCGAGTGGAAATCTCTTACGTACCCGATGAAAAATGTATCGAGTCTAAATCGTTGAAATTTTACCTCTGGTCCTATCGCGATGAAGGAAGCTTCTGTGAGACACTAGCTGCTCGCATTGCAGATGACGTTGTCTACGCCATTGATCCTTTGAAAGTAACCATCACTGTTTATCAATCAGCACGTGGCGGTATCGAACTGAAAACAACCGCGATTCGAGAGAAAGCAGCTCAATAAAATGGCGAACCAATTACTCGATCGGAACCTTGTCCTGTTTAATGTTCTGTTTGCGACCTCGATTGTGATCGCAAACGTACTAGCAGGCAAAGTGGTTATGATCGGAAGCTTCGTCATTCCAGCGGCTGTTGTGATGTACGCCTTTTCGTTCCTTTTCACCGATATTATTCACGAAAAATACGGAAAGGAAGAAGCGAAGCGCACTGTGAAGTATGGCTTTATCGCTCAGATTTTTGCTAGTATTATGATTTATCTTGGTATGCTTCTACCAGTAGCCCCTTTCGCATCTGATACACAGGCTGCATATGAAATTCTACTTGGACAAAACTATCGGTTTGTCCTGGCTAGTCTTGCAGCATATCTTGTCTCACAGCATGTGGATGTGTACGTTTTTTCTGCGTTAAAAAAGCGAACTTCCGATCGGCATAAATGGCTACGAAACAACGTTAGTACATTTACTTCTCAACTTTTGGATACGTCCATTTTTATTACTATAGCCTTTGCTGGAACAGTTCCAAACCTTTGGATTATGATTCTATCGCAATTCGTTATTAAAATGGCTCTCGCTTTGTTAGATACACCTGTATTCTATTTTCTTACAAGAATGAATGCATCGAAAATAAACCATCAAAAACCTCTGGATGCGTAATCCAGAGGTTTTTTGTATTTACAATCCATTCTGATTGGCTAAAGTCATCGTTACTGTTTGCTGCTTGCCGTCACGATAAAATGTGACATCCATTTTATCACCAACTTTTTTATTTGAGTACAAGTACTTCCTAAGTGCTGCGGAATCTTTTACTTCTGTATCATCTAGCTTGACTACAACGTCTCTTTCTTTTAACCCAGCTTCTGAAGCCGGTGAGTTAGGGGCAATTCCCATTAAGACAACTCCGCTTTCCACATCTTTCGGTAGATCAAGCGTACCAGTCCAATATTGCGTTGGCACTTCTGCTAGTGAGGCAGGCGTTACTCCCATAACAGGTCGTTTCACTTCACCAGTCATTTCAAGCTGTTCAATGATTGGCTGTGCATCGTCAATTGGAATTGCAAATCCTATTCCTTCTACTGTTTCCTCGGCAATCTTTGACGAGTTAATACCGATGAGTTGTCCTTTAATATTGATCAAAGCACCACCGCTGTTCCCTGGATTAATTGATGCATCCGTTTGTATCACATCTGCTTCGTAATCAGGTTGACCGTTCTGATCAAGATCGACCGGAATTGTACGACTTGGATTACTAATAATTCCTTGGGTAACCGATCCCTGAAGGAAACCTAATGGGTTACCGACTGCAATTGCAGGTTCTCCTGTTTGTAAATTGGATGAAGAGCCAAGTTCTGCAACGGCCTCAACATCTTTCGCATCAATTTCTAAAACGGCTAGATCCATTAATGCATCGGTTCCAAGTACTTTCGCTTCAGCTTTTTTTTCATTACTTAACGTAATCTCTACTGAAGAGGCTCCTTCCACCACGTGGTTATTTGTCACCACATAGGCCTTGCCACCTTCTTTTTTATAAATAACCCCAGACCCTGACGATGCGGCTTGCCCCGACTGACCAGAAGGATCGTCTAAAGAGAATCCGCCACCTTGATTTTGATAGCTTGTTATACTCACCACTGCATCCTGCGCTTTTTGCACAGCTGATGTGATATCTGATGACACATTATAAGCTACATTTGTTGTAGCAACATCACCGCTAGCTGTTGTAACCGCAGCTTGATTCGTTGATGGCTGTTCAGTATTAGAGACGTAAGGCGCAGCAACAAGCATAATCGATGCTCCTACAATGGCACCGAACGTACTTGGTAAGAACCAACCTCTTCTACTTTTCGTTTGTTTCACTCTTGTTTCATTATTATCATAGTAACCCATGAATCGGTCACCCTTTCTCCCCTTTGATTTGTTTATAGTCTTATTTTAACGAGAGATGACGGTGATTTCCTAAATATGTGAGAGTTTTGATATTGTTTGATATTTCACGTCATTTCATATGATAATTACCCTGATTAGCCGATAATTTAACAACTGTGTCTGCTGAAAATTGTGAGAGCGTTGGAAAACTGATAGAAAAAGTTGTACCCTGATTCACTTCACTTTGAACATCTATTTTCCCATGATAATCTTCTACGATTTTATAGCTCACCATTAAACCGAGGCCAGTCCCATTTTCTTTCGTTGAATAAAATGCCTGATTGAGTTGAGGGATCGCTTCTTTCGGAATACCTACTCCTCTATCCTTAATTTGAATGGTCGTCCACTCTTTTTCTTTTAACAGGCTCACACGAATTTCTCCCCCATGAGGCATCGCTTCGATTGCATTCTTTACCATATTGAGGAAGACCTGCTTTAATCTCACATCTTCCCCCATTACCTGCAGGCGTTCTTCAGGATAACTCGTATAGATCGTAATTTGCTTCCTCTCAGCCTCTTGCTCCAATAAATTCACTACATACTCAAGGCAATCCTTTATCACAACTGGTTTCAAATGAGTGGACTGCGGTTTTCCAATCACGATTAAATCATTTACGATGATGGTTAACCTTTCTAATTCCTGAAGCATAATTCTTGAATACTTAGGGTTATATGTTTTTTCTAAATCCTGAAGTTGAACAAAACCCTTCAGAGAGGTCAGGGGGTTCTTAATCTCATGAGTAATGCCTGTAGCAATTCGACCAATCGCCGCTAACTTTTCATTATGACTTGCACGTTCATACGATTCTACAATTGTATCAAGATAAGATTGAAACCGATTTAAGATAATAAACGTAATTACAGAAAATAATAGCAGCAATAAAATCGGTAACACAACAATAGGAGACATCGTTAAAGTACCCATAATAGCGTATTTGCTGATTACCCCTCCTACAACGATCATATAGAACTTTTTATTAACGAACAGAGGAGAAAACAAAATAAAAAAGAGTTCAACGGGGCTTCCGCTTGCATAGACATCACTAGTCCCTACATAATGAAAAATTTCTGTCATAAGAGAACTAACCATAAAGACAATAAAAAAAAGATATTTTGTCACATAGGGCAATTGTTTGTTAGAATACCACCTCGAAATTGGAATTAACGAAACTTCAAGCAGATAAATTAGAATGAAGGGAATGATGAAGCTTGTGTCATTTAGTAAGATCATGTCGGTGTGAGGATCAATTAACGGACTGATAATAAATCGATACACATCGTATAAGATGACAGTTATAAAAAAGAGAGAAATAAATAACGTATTGGCTCGCTCTTCTTCCTTTATTTTTATTTCATTACGTATTGACGGGCGCATAAGTGCTCCTTTACTCCGCTTGTGCAGTTACATTTTTTAGAAAACAATGATGATTATACCATAACTTTTTCGAACAAAACTCCCCTCTTTCATGTTCTTTCAGGTCTTTCTCTTATGATTACACCTTATAATGAAGGTGTAATTCCCCATAAAAAAAAGCCTCCGAATTTGGAAGGCTTTTACATATACTCATTTTCTTTCATAAACTTTTCTTCATCTATTTTGTGCTTCAGAATGTGTGATTCTACCGTTAGTTTTGATAAACCAATTCGTTCCATCACGTTGTTCATTTCTTCTTTATCCTCTTGACTTTTCTTATCTGGAAAAGCCCAGTTTACGAGTGCACTAGCCATTTCAATGGCATAACCTTTATTTCGATAGTCAGGTATTAAATGATACCCTACCTCAAGGTTGCTTGATGCTTCTATATTGTTATATCCCATCGTGCCAATAACTTTTCCATCAGAAGTATGAATGAGGATTCCTTCCCACCTATGACTTGAAATAGCATCATCCGTTAGGTGAAAGGGTAAAAATTGTTCAAACTGAACATTATTAAATTCTTCCGGTACTTCGACATGCAAAAGCTTTTCTAGTTCCTTCTTATTTGTCATTGCTTTAATTAAATCAAAAGAGAAAGGAATGATGGTCAGACGATCGGTCTGAAGATAAGGCATTTTCTCTCAAAAGTCCTCCTTGTGAGTTTATTTCATGTGGTTGAAAATGACTTTTTACACTATACCTTATTGCTTTACTTACTGTAAACCATACCCTGCACAATCAATAATAAACGAAATCTTCTTAATATTACCCTTGCTTTGTCCAGCTTACTATTAGGATATGCACCTTATAAGAAAAAGCTGCTACAAATGTAGCAGCTTAATGTGTTCTCTTTGACTCTTTTACAACTTCTTCTTCTTCAAAGTCAGCCAGTCCATTATTTAACAGCTCTTTATACTTTCCAGCTATTTCACCTGAAATAATTTCTTCATGCTCGAGTTCGTTAATCTTATCATACTGGGCGTAAAGCGAATGTTTCCTTAATGTAATAAGCTGACTATGCTTTAGCTCCGGGTATTCATTTAATAGCGCGTCAAGATCACGGTGGCTTTTATCTATTTCGTTCTGATAGCTATTCAGTAATTCTGAATAAACGGGTTCGGGTACAAATAGTTGTGTCTTAAGCTTCTTAATCTCTGCTATTCCAGCCTCATGACGATGTAAGTTCGCAACAATATCCTCATATTCCTTAGAACCACTATGCTTTGCTCTTAGACCAAAATAACTAATGAGCGGCTTAATCGTTAACCCTTGAATAACTAATGAGAAGAGTACAATACTGAACGTAAGAATTAACACGGTATCTCTTCCAGCAAATTCACTAGGTAAACTTAATACAAGTGCAATTGACAATGATCCTTTTAAGCCACCCCAGTTTAAAACATGCCTCCAGGACCATGGAAGTCCCTTGACCAATAACGTACTACCATATACGGCAATACTTCTTCCAATGAGCACAATTAAGAGTGCAAGGCCAATCGTTCCCCACTGATCAGAAAAGTTAATACGCGTAATTTCAAGACCGACCATTAAAAAGACAATTGAATTGGCTAACAAAGCAGCTACATCCCAAAAATTATTAATGTTTAAACGCGTCGTTGGGCTCATTCCGACTCGTGAGCCGAAATTACCAAAGGTTAAGGCAGCCACCACGACGGCAATTACTCCTGAAACATGAATGCTCTCTGCCGTTAAATAAGAACCGTAGAAAAGAAGAATGCTAAAAATGATCTCAAGTGGATAGTCATCAAAATATTTCGTAAGGATGGAGATCGCATAACCTAATCCACCACCGACTAGTAACCCACCTGCCACAACCTTTACGAACTCAAAAACACCACTTGTTAATCCTCCCCACCCCATGTCGAGATAGGCGAGAAGAGAAAAAGCTGATATTTTAAATAGGACAACTGCAAGACCGTCATTAAACAAACTTTCTCCCTCTATGACTGTCGAGAGCTTGTGATTGACCCCCATGCTTTTAAAAATCGATAATACACTAACAGGGTCAGTCGCACTCATTAATGCTGCAAATACGAATGATACAGGGATGGATAATCCTAAAAGAAAATGGGTAGAAAACCCGATTACTAGAAAAGAAAGAAAGGTTCCACCAAAAGCCAGGGCAAGAATGGGCTTTTTGTTTTGATTTAAATGTTCGAAAGGCAGTTTCAAAGCGGCTTCACCAAGAAGTGCTGGAAGGAAAATCGTTAAAATAACAAAATTAAAGACGTCTCCTTCGGTAATAAACATTTTAAGGGGTTCGAGTACCGGAATATTAAATAATCCGATTAACGTTCCAATAATAACTAAAGCGATCGGATAGGGCTGCTTCAGTTTTTTTGCGATTGCGGTAATTCCCGCAGCAATCATCGTTAGAATTAGTCCAAGTTCGAATATATGATGCATATCTAAATGTTCCATTATGCGCCTCCGATCCATAATCTCTTCTTATTATAACCACTATCCAACAAAAATGGAAAATACCACACTTTTCTTAATTGAAGAGCTATCATCTATCAAACCCTTCACTTTTCTTTCCTTACTATTTCCATGATTCAATCGTTCATGCTCTTCCATCCTAATTGAAAAAAAGCAAAAAAAAGAAGAGTTCAAATTGAACTCTTCTTTCCAAGCCTTTAGTTAACCCCAACTTGATTCCATGCGCTTGCTACGGAATTATATGTGGTACTACCATATCCATAGAGGTCAGATGTAGCTTGAAGGAGCGCTGAACGTGCTGAGCTGAAATTACTTGTAGGTGTCATATAAAGACTTAGAGCACGATAATATATTTTTTCAGCTTTTGTTTTCCCGATACTTTGAATCGTTAAGTAAGCGGCTTTGTTAGGAATTCCACTGTTTGTATGAACTCCGCCATTATCTGATGAAGTATAGTAGTAGTCATCCATATGGGAAGGCTGACCATACGCTTCTGGATTGGATAAGCTTCTTAGCGCATCCCCTGACTTGTTAGGTGTATAGACATCTTCACCCATAAGGAAATCTCCAGGTTCAACGAAGTAACCAAATACATCAGACATCGATTCATTAAGTGCACCCGATTGATTCTGGTATTGAAGACCTGCTGTTCTCTCAGTTACCGCATGTGTAATTTCATGCGCGACAACATCAAGCGCTCCTGAAAGCGGTGCAAAAACAGAGCCATCTCCATCGCCATAGACCATTTGTGAACCATTCCAGAAGGCATTATTATAATTCGATCCATAATGGACAGTTGAACGGATTGTAGCGCCATTATTATTAAAACTATTGCGATTATGGGTGTTCTTATAGTAGTCATATACGACCCCAGCATTATAATGAGCATCAACTTCTGCACCTTGAGAGCTAGCTGTAAACGCATTGTTACTATCTACCGCGTAGTTTCCTGGAAGTGACGTTCGATTATTAGCTGTTCTCGTTTCAATAACACCGCTCATTGGCTTTGTCGTGTCATAAAGATAATACGTTCCATTTGAGTAATAAGTATTAAGAGATTTATAGTTACCAAGAACGCCATATCCATATCCAGTTTCAGCACCATCAGCAACGGCGTTATAGGCATCTACGATTGATCCATCGCGAGCATCTACATAAACTTGCCAGTTTGCTGGATAAGGATCGATGAACTGAAGCTGCACTTTATAAGTGAGATAATACTGATTATCTTTCTCGTAAATGACCTTCTCACTTTTTTCCACCATATCAGAAACATCGGACTTTCGAACAAAGCTTGGCTCATCCTTCACGACGTTCTGAGGCTTCACATCAATATGATCCCATGCTTTTTTAATTGCATTCTTCTCAGAAATCTTCACATCAGAACTTCCTTTGTAATTCTGCGCAGCTTTTGGATGAAGATCTCCATTCACCGCTGTTACTTCGCCGTTTTCATCTGTATGTACGATGAATTTTGCGCCGTCGATTTCAACACCTTTTACTGTTTGCACATATTCATAGTGTGTCATACCTAATTCATCGGTCGTTTCGTTTACTAGCTTTAAATCTTGTGTTTTCACTTTAAAAAGAGATTCATTTGACTTAAGGTATGATTTCACCGCTTTTTCTGTTTTCACTTTTTTCTCTGATAGTTTACCAGATAAGAACGATGGTACCTTCCGTTCTTTTTCCCAATCTTGTTTCACAATCTCCATTTTTTCTAGCGCTTGTTTCTGCTCCGCATTTAAATCTTTCGTAGAAGCAGCTGAAGCAGAAGGAAGGGCGGATCCAAATGCTAAACCTGTTGCAAGTACAACGGCAATTCCTTTTTTCATTTCATTTCCTCCATTTCGGAATAATTAGAATTTTTGGTACATTTGTAGATTATCACAGAATTTCGTAAGTTTGTATTGGGAAATATAGAGGAAAACATGAGTTTCTTGGCGGTTTTTTGAGATAGGATTTCCCAATAACATCTTAGAAAGTAACATGATATAATCTCTTTGAGCAGAATATATTTGTAAAAATATAACTTTTATAGGTGATGAAATGAAAATAAGACAGGCTAATGGCCTGTCTTCTAAAATGAAGCGATCCGTCCCCTCATTCTAACGTACTACATTTAGTGAGCTACATATTTTTGACATGTGAGCCTTTCTCACTTTGTTTTTTCCTATATATAAGCACGTTAACTACCAATTTGAAGCAAGTGCTTACCATTTGGATGATCAAAAAGAAAAATCATTCAACATGTTGTATCATATAGCTCTCGATTTCTTCTGTTGGGAGGGGTTTACTAAATAAATAGCCTTGAATTTCATAACAATCGAGATTCTGTAAAATCCGTAGCTGTTCATCCGTTTCTACACCTTCCGCAATAATTTCAAGTCCGAGGTGACGAGCCATTGAAATGATTGTTGTGACAATAACAAGGTCTCATAGATTACTTGTTATATTCCTAAATCCTCCAACCTTCTTTGATATCATCCAAAGTCAGCGATTACCATTTTATCTGATCGTAATGAAAACAAAACTTCCTACATAAACATGATACAACCACGAACAAGCAGGTGAGCATCTTATGTATAAAAAAGTAGCCGCTGTTGTTACAGGAAGTTTTTTAGTTGGCGCTGGTATCAACGCCTTCCTTGTGCCAAATCACCTCATTGATGGTGGAATGATTGGCATTGGCTTAATCATTAAATATATTTGGGGTTATCAAACCGGCCTTACCATCATTTGTTTAAGTATCCCCCTTTATATGATTGCTTTCCTCTATTTTCGTCCTTACTTTTATAATAGCCTGCACGGTTTATTACTTTCTTCCTTTTTTATCGATCTTCTTTCGCCCCTTCGCTATGCTTTTGCTTTTCCTATACTTGTTAGTGCATTACTAGGTGGTTTTTTTGTAGGTACAGGCATTGGAATCATGTTGAAATATGAAACAAGTACAGGCGGAACAGACCTGCTCGCTCAATTCATCGCTCGCATAGTTTCTTTAAATGTTGGTGTGATCATTTTTTTAATAGACGGCCTTGTTATCCTGATCGGCTCTAAAACGATCGGATTAAACGCTACGCTGTACTCAGCTATCACAATTTTCGCAGTTGGTCTTGCCACCAGCGTATTAACATTAAAAAAAGAAGCTTTATAGAAGCGCTGTGAAACGACACAGCGCTTTATTGTTTTACTGATTTACTTTTTCTGTTTCCCAGTAATGGTCGCTAATGACATCAGCAATAGCTTTCACCGTCCGACTAAGTTGCTCAAGGTTATTGTCCACTCCACCCATTTCAATTAGCATGGCATTTTGTGATAGATCCTGATTGTATATACCATCTACTCCCTGCCCTTTTTTACCGATAACTCCTCGACTTAACCCCGGATACTTTGCTTTTAGAGCTTCATGTAGTTCCTTTGCAAGCGCAAGGTTTTTTTCGTAATTTGGATTTTCTTCCCCAACCACAAATACAGTACGAGCATATTCTTCATTATTTATCGTAACCGTCGTATCTTTCTCTCTTAACGAATCACGATGAATATCAATAAACAAGTTAAGATCCTCATTCCCTGCAGCAGCGGACTGAACGATTGATCTAGAAACATCGTAGGCCTTTCCATTGGTCCACCCCTTTTCTTTTAATAGAGCTCCAATATTGGAATCATCTACTTGTGCGCCAATTCCTCTATCCTCAAGTTCTTCTCCTAACAATTTTCCCACTAACGTAATATTTGTTTTTCCATCTATTGCAAGATCGGCATTTTTTTCACCTTCAAGGCCCAATAAAGGTAGATAAGACTCGTAACTATGAGAGTGATAAATAAACGCTACCTTTCTGCCATTTGTTGTTTGAAGCGGTGGCGTGACCTGATCTTTTGAGTCCTTTATTTCTAACTTTTCATTCGGTACTTCTCTTTCTTTCAGTAAATCATCTAACGGCGGAGCGGATTCAACAGGAAGGTTGGTGAAGTTTGTCCCTTCACCAGCAACGTGAATTTTAGCATCATATAATGCAAAACCAGGGAGTTCCCCTCCAAGAAGACTCCTTATATCGCCAGGTTTCACACTCGTAATAAATTGAAATGTGACAAGAGACAGCGCTGGTGGTTCACTTTCTTCAGGCAATACTTGCGTTAAATAGTGATTCTCAGTCCCCATTCCATATACCATCGCTTCTGTTGAAAAGCTCGTGATCCAATCATGTAACATAGAAGAGGAAAGCTGGTATTTCGTTTCCGAAGATGAAATGACACCTGCCACAATAAATAAAAAAATAAGTCCTGCAACTGTAAAAAAAGAGATGAATCGAATTTCTCTACTGCTTGTATCACCAAACAGCCTTGGAGAGCTGCTTTTCATTTCTCTTCCCTCCTTCTCATTCACTTCACATTCTATGTCTATGAATTGCCAGGTTAAATTAGAAGATTTTTTTACTAGTTCTCATAGATACATAATTCAGGAAGAAATAAGCAAAATATATTTGATAATTGAATGTTAGAAAAGTATGATAAAGGTGAGGATACAGGAGGTGAACAGAATGGGTAAATCATCCGCTTATATTACTGCAATAATTTTGTTCCTAGTTATGGTTGTAGGCTTTACATACTGGCTTTCCACAACCGAAGAACACGCTGGTGGAAACGAAGCCAGTCATGGTGAGCAGGCTGAAGAAGGTGGCGGTGAAAAAGGCGGCGATTCCGCTGGTGGAGAAGCTGAAAAAGTTTTTGCACAAAACTGTGCATCTTGTCACGGTGAAAACCTTGGTGGGGGTGCTGGTCCAGCACTAGAAGCCGTTGGTGGTAAGTATTCGAAAGATGAAATTCTCGAGATTATCAAAAATGGGAAAAGTGGCGGCATGCCCGCTGGCGTTATTCAAGGTGAAGAAGCTGAAATGGTCGCTACATGGCTTTCTGAGAAAAAATAATAACGCTTTCTTCAAGCTCTCTATCCTAAAAGATAGGGAGTTTTTTAATATCAACTTCGAAAGCGTTATCATAATATACCTTAGTTTCAAGAGGTTTTTATTGAGAAATGTTCTCTCCCCCTGTATAATGTAGTTGTAAACATTATAACGAACTATCTTCGGGGCAGGGTGTAATTCCCGACCGGCGGTGAAGGATAAGTAATTCCTCAAGCCCGCGAGCCTGTGTTTTGGGCAGGATCTGGTGTGATTCCAGAGCCGACAGTATAGTCTGGATGGGAGAAGATGGTGGAGTAGTAAGCTTTCTTTGAATTTTTATAGGAGCTTGCTTATTTCCCCATGCCGTAACCATGAGCCCCATACTCATGGTTTTTTGTGTGCATTGGGACCACATCTCCTTTTTCGGTGGTTCGAAAAAAAGGGAGCAATGTCAAAATGAAAAGTGTATCAAAAACGCAGCGCATGATTGTTGTTGCGATGTTCAGCAGTATCTCGTACTTGTTAATGCTTTTAGATTTCCCACTGCCTGGATTTCCTGTTTTCCTTCAAATCGATTTCAGTGACATTCCAGCGCTATTTGTTGCCATTCTATATGGCCCAGTCGCAGGAATCCTTGTAGAAGCGATTAAAAACTTTATTCATTTTGGTATACAAGGTAGCTTTACAGGTGTACCAATTGGTCAAATGGCCAACTTTATTGCAGGAGTATTCTTTGTTGTACCGACCGCAATTCTATTCCGTAAATTTAACCAAACTCAGAAGGGATTAGCTCTTGGTTTGACTCTTGGAACGATTTTAATGTCAGCAATGATGGGATTGTTGAACTATTTAATCATTCTTCCAGCATACACCTGGTTCATGGGCTTCGAGGAAATGTCAGCTTCTGCCCGACAGGCACTTGTATTAACCGGTATTACACCATTTAATCTACTAAAAGGCGCGATTGTAGCAAGTATATTTGTTGCCTTTTTCATAAAATTAAAACCCTGGTTTGCTCGCCAAACGAGAGTTGCATAACGATCTAAAACCGAACCTTAAGACAAGGTTCGGTTTTTTTGTTTTCCTATTCGTTCAAATAAAGAACAAATGGATGCAAAAGGAATTTACCAATTATTATCGAAATAGGTATAAAAAGTGTTGGGAGGAACAAGAAATGCTATCTATCGATTGGTTAGAGAGGTCCACGATCCTCGATATTCAACAGGCGATGCTTGCTCAAAAGTTTACTTCAAAACAGCTCGTTCAATTTTACCTCAATCAAATCGCCGACCATAATCACAGAGTAAACGCTATTCTAGAAATTAATCCTGAAGCAATCATGATTGCAGAATCTCTTGATCGTGAGCGCCAAATGAAAGGGGCAAGAAGCTCTCTACATGGGATTCCCATTTTATTAAAAGATAATATCAATACAGGCGATCATATGCATACGAGCGCTGGCTCTCAAGCGCTAGCTACTTCCTATGGCAAAGAGGATGCCTTTTTAGTGAAGAAATTACGTCATGCGGGAGCCGTTCTTTTAGGGAAAACCAATATGACCGAATGGGCCAATTTTATGAGTGATAAAATGCCAAATGGTTATAGTTCACGAGGTGGACAGGTACTAAATCCATATGGTCCCGGTACCCTTGACGTAGGCGGATCCAGTTCTGGATCCGCCGCTGCAGTTGCTTGTCACTTTGCTACAGCGGCGATTGGAACAGAAACGAATGGGTCCATTCTCAGCCCATCCAGTTCAAATGCTGGCGTTGGTCTTAAGCCTACTGTTGGATCAATTAGTCGTTCAGGTATTATTCCAATCTCTTTTTCACAGGATACAGCCGGTCCGATGACCCGAAATGTGACAGATGCCGCTATTCTTCTCAGCCATTTAACAGGAGAAGATCCCATGGATCCTGCGACACATGTCACCCCTACCCAACAAGATTACACCCCTTATCTACTCCCTATGTTATATGAACATTTACGAATTGGAATTGTGCAGAAGGGCTATTATGATACGATGCATATGGAAGAACAAGAGAGATTAACTAAAGCAAGCGAAGACCTTAAAGAAATGGGTTGCACAATTGTAAAAATTGACCAAATATGTTCTGATCAAGAGCAACTTGAGGAAAATTACCAGGTTCTACGTTATGAATTTAAGTCTGGCGTTAATCGTTACCTAGCAAAAGAAACAAGCGCTTCCTTCGGTGACCTTCAATCGATTATACATTATTATCAACAAAACCCGTTAACTCTTCCATACGGTCAATCCGTTCTGCTCGAAGCAAATGAAACGAGCGGATCTTTAACAGAAGCACAGTATTTGCATAGTCGCGTCCAAGATATATCCCAAGCAAAAGAAAAAGGCTTAGACCTTCTTATGGAAACCGAAAAACTAGACGTATTGCTTTTTGTAGGGTCATATGGCTCAACACTCCCTGCAAAAGCAGGATACCCTTCTATAACGGTTCCTGCCGGCTTCACATCCAATAAAAAACCATTTGGCCTTACCTTTACGGGAAAAGCGTTTAGCGAACCCCAATTAATTAAGCTTGCCTATGCTTTTGAACAGCATACGCGTCAAAGGAAACTTCCAGAATGGTTAACCAACACCCAAACAACACAACAATTTTGACCCTAAGAAAAGCGCGAGCCATTAGGCTCGCGCTTTTCTAGTAACGTTTTTACTTTTCGATTGTTACCCATTTAAGAGAAGAATCTGCACCAAACTTATGGATATGGTAATTCTTCACGTAGTCTTTCATAATGATAGCCGAACCACCTTGATAAGTCGGTAAAATCGCTGTATCTTCTTCAATTAGAATACGTTCTGCTTCTTGCATCATTTCCCAGCGCTTCTGTTCGTCAGATTCAGTTTTGGCATCAGAAACCAGCTTGTCATACTCTTCATTAGAGTAGTCCATGCGGTTATAAGCGCCGTCTGTTTCAAACATGTAGACGTAAGTCATTGGATCTGGATAGTCTGGTCCCCAACCACCAGTTGAGATATCAAAGTCTCCAGCATCTTCAAGATCAAGGAACTGCTTCCAAGGTTGTTTGTTGATTGTAATTGTAAGTCCGTCTAGCTTAGATTCGAACTGATCTTTTGCATACTCTGCAATTTTAGAAGCAAGGTCACTATCAGTTGTAAGGAATTCCAGTTCAACTTTGTCTGTACCAAGAGCTTCTAGCCCCTTCTTCCAATACTCAGCAGCATCATCTGCAGTTTGATCCGCAAGGTAGCCGTCTGGAGCTGGCGCACGGAAATCTTCGTCGTTAAGATAGAGGAACTCTTTTGGAACAAGATAGCGAGCTGCTACTGAACCATTGTTAAGCAAAACATTTACTAGACCATCACGGTCATAGGA
The DNA here is from genome assembly GCF_020524165.1 of Guptibacillus hwajinpoensis. Lineage (GTDB taxonomy): Bacteria > Bacillota > Bacilli > Bacillales > Guptibacillaceae > Guptibacillus > Guptibacillus hwajinpoensis_D. The sequence continues at coordinate 197,354 of NZ_JAIVKU010000006.1, read as the reverse complement.
CAAGAATAGAGCTTTACGGATATCATTGTTTGCAAGTGCTTCATTCTTTTGGTTCATGCGTAGGAAATAAATCGTTGTATCAAGGATAGTCGTAAAGTCTTCACGATCTTTAAATTGATCAACGAAGTCAGCACTAAGAGCAGCACGATCAATGCTTCCAGTCTCATAAAGGTTAACACGTGTTGCTTCGTCTTTAACGATTTTGTAATTCGCTTCCTTCAATTGTACTGTGTCAGCATCCCAGTACCCATCATTCTTAGCAAGTTTCCAGCCTTCACCGTGATTCCATTCAGCTAGCGTAAATGGACCGTTGTAAAGCATAGTATCAGCTTCAAGTGAATAGTTTTCCCCTTGCTCTTCAGCAAATTCTGAAGGTTGTGGATAGAATGATGCAAATGTTAAAAGATCAAAGAAATAAGGAACCTCTTGGGTCACAACAACTTCAAGTGTTTTTTCATCTACTGCTTTCACACCAAGTTCTTCTACTTTACCGTATAAAGGATCGCCTTCAGTAATAATTTCATTACCATTTTTAATTCCTGCCGCACCCATCATAGAGGCATATCCGCCCATTGTATCCGGGTGAATAATTTTGTGCCATGCATATACGAAATCGTCTGCTTTAACTGGCGTGCCGTCAGACCAATTCGCATCTTCACGAATTTTAAATGTATAGACAGTTTCTCCGTCTTTTTCTTCAACTTCAGGCTCTTCTGCCGCCATACCTAGAACAGGCTTATTATCTTTATCGAGACGATAAAGACCTTCGAATACCTGATTCATGGCATTAAATGCAACGGTATCAGTTGCTTGTGTTGAGTCCATAGTCGGAATATCCTGTGTATCTGTTAAGTTTAGAACCTGTTCAGCTGATCCTTCCGAGCTATCGCTATCTCCGCTAGTCGCTTCTCCTTCACTGTTCGTGTTGCTTGATGTGTTCGAATTACCTGAACACGCCGCAAGGAAAAGGCTTAACAATAAGATGACCGAAAGCAGAAGCGAAAACTTTTTCTTCATTGTGTTACCCCCTATTTGTTTGTACCATTCAGTTAAGGTCTATTTTGAAGTAGACCTTATAAGTAGCTATTCAAACGAAACTGATCGATGGGAAAACGCTGTGAGATCTATAACAGGGAGGTCATATCACTCAACTTATGTAAACCAATATCGATCAGAGATTTGAATATTTGCAATTAACTGAATGATTAAACTTATTTTAAATTTCAAAAAACTTTCTGTAACCATCCAATTTAGCCAAAAGTATACCAGCCATTTTGTTTTTTTCTACAAAAATATCCGTCTAATGGCTTAAAACCTGTGTTTAAAGTGAAAAGTTATCGCTATATTTTTTTGAAAATTTTATACAATTTCCTCTAAAATTCACTATAATAGGAGTGAGGTGATGGACAATGGCGAGATTTGTACTCAATACAGAGAGCAGCAAACCGTTGTACAAACAAATCGTTGATTACTATGAGAATTCAATCATAAATGGCTCTCTCCAAACAGGTAATCCCCTACCAGCTGAACGCGATCTAGCAGTTCAACTAGGTGTGAATCGGAGCACTGTCACGACTGCTTATGCTGAATTACGAGCAAATGGGCTAATTACCTCTAGACAAGGAAGTGGGACAAGAGTGAGCTTAGATGCTGCCGACTTAATCCCTAGTCATTCTACTACGTGGAATAAGCTGCGAAATCAGCATTTATTTGAAGACACATCATTATCAGAAAAATCTTATTCCACTATGAATGATTCCTCGTTCATTAACTTAAACTCAAATGTGATTGCACCGGAGTTATGCCTTGCTCGAAATGCCTATGATTTAGCCGCATATACTACGAACAGGGAACAATTTTCACCAACGACAATTCAAATGAAACATGCAATCACCCAGTTTATTCATTACTCTGTTTCCACTGAAAATATGGTATTGTCATCCAGTCTTGAACAAGCTGTTCTGTTATCAATGAAATGTTTTTTAAACCCTGGAGATGTGATTGCTGTTGAGGAGCCGATAAATGATTCACTTTTGCATCTTTTCTTAGCTTCTGGCATCCAAGTGATTCGTTATTCTAATGAGCAACCTTTAAGCAACATACAATTCCTAAAAGATGGAATTAAACTCATTATTGCTAATTCATTAACGGTCCATGACTGTTCCTTGACGCAAACAGCTACAATCCAACAAAGAAAAAAAATATTAACCCTATGTGAAAAAATAGGAATTCCTATTATAGAATTAGTTGAATATTCTTTGCTCAAAGGATTTCATGATGACTATCCCCACTCATTTTACGAACTCGGAATGGAGCGAAAGCTCGTCGTGCAAATAGGGCACATTACCGGTATTGCCCCTGGTTTAAGTTTAGGATGGATCTTAGGCCCAGAACATGTCATGAAGCGTGTATCGGAAGTTCAAATCCAACTTAGCATGACACCTTCGCCAGTTTTTCTTGAAATTATTCATAATATTTTTCATTCAATAGAAATTCATAAGCACATTGAAGAGGTAAAAGAAGAATTATATGTAAGAAAACAGCAAGTTCGCAACAAACTAAATACCTTAAAAGACCAGATAACCTTTTTGCAGGTAGAGGATACTACGGCAATCTGGTTTGATTTTACACCAGCATTAAATCTTCAGGAATTGATGGATACGCTTTTAGCAGCTCATGTATTGCTTTCACCTTCACTTCATGAAGCAGCTGTCAGGATCAAATTACCTCTTGCAACCGTATCGAACGACAACCTACTTGAAGCAACAAGCCGCATCATTAGCGTACTAAACACTTTACACATCAGACAGTTTGCAGAAATTTACTAATGAATGATTGTAAAGCTCGATTTTCGACAATTGATCATTCGATTAATAATGACTGATTATTTAGAGCAGGAACTTGGCGGTAGCTTGAGTTTGGCATCGTGATTTATCAATCTAAGAACTTTAACAAAGCACCGAGGAACTAAATGAACCTATTTCAATCCTATATCGAACTAGAAGAAAGAGCTATAACCATCTAAAAAAGCGCTGCTCATAGCAGCGCTTTTTTAGATGGTTATTTCTTTTTCTTTTTTCGTTTAGAGTCGTACGTTATCCCTACTTCTACTCCCGTTCCTTGTCCTTCTGGTTGGGATGAAGCTAGGCCATTGGTAGTAGGATTTGCTTTATGTTTTGCCATTCTTCTCACCTCCATCTTCTAGCCTTACCATGGTCTGTCTTTCTTATCCGACTATTTAGAAGGAGAGAAGCTAAAAAGGTTATCTATGAAGAGAAGTGTGACAGTGAACTTCCATGCTCGTTCATAAAGACTTCTATTTGAAGTTTATGGTGATCATCGTGCTCAATAAGACCTTTGATATAGCTTGTAAGGCAATTTGGATACTTATCGATGTAAAATGTGCTCTCCCAATCGCTCGGATCAATTAGCCGAAGACGTTCCACCACTTGCTTTCTCGCTTGTACGGTTTCAGCAATTAATTTTTCTTTTGAAAGTCCAGATATCGCATACTCTGCTGCACGCTGATTGACTTCTTCTACATTTTCCAATCTGGGCAGATTTGCTTCACTATGAAGAAAAGGAATTCTTTCTTCAAGAAGATAATGATCCCACTTCATGATATGGGATAGAATTGCAGCTGAAGACCATTTCCCTTGTTTAATAGGCTGAAAAAAAGCCTCCTCACTCATCTCTAGTGCAGTCGACTCTAACCAATTAATTAGCGAAGCATATTCGTTTAAAACAGAGCGCTTATCTGTCATATGATCCGTCTCCTTCCCCAATTAAAAAGCTTAGCGATGTTTTCTTGTACGATCTCCCGCTATCTTTTTCCATTTTTTCTTTTCATCAAGCTGAGCTTTTTTATTCGTTTGTCGCTCCAGAAAAGCAAGCTCACGATGGAACTTTTTATAATTCTCAAACCTTCTTTCTTCTAATATCCCTTCCTCTATTGCATTTCTTACTGCACATTTTGGTTCACCATCATGTTGGCAATCTCTAAAGCGACATTGTTGTGCAAATGCCTCAATATCAGGGAAGCTTTGAGAAAGATGATCTGTTTCCCAGAGCTGGAGTTCTCTCATACCGGGCGTATCAATTAGCACGCCACCTGATGGAAGCGTAATTAGCTCTCGACTGGTCGTTGTATGCTTTCCTTTACCGTCATCCTCGCGAATATCTTGTACAACCTGAATTTCTTTTCCGTATAACTTATTAATGAGGGTAGATTTCCCAGCACCTGAAGAGCCAAGGAGAGCGGTAGTAGTGCCCTCGGTTAAATAAGAGGTTAACCTCTCCAGTCCTTCTTCAGTCGCTGAACTCACAGCGTGAACGGGCACCCCTACGGCAAGATTAGATAGTGCACTTACTTTCTCTTCAATATCCTCACAAAGATCTGCTTTACTGAGGACAATTACGGGATTAGCACCACTTTCCCATGCCATGACAAGGTATCGTTCAATCCGACTTGGATTAAAATCCTGATTTAAAGCATTAACAAGAAAGACTGTGTCAACATTGGCTACAATAATTTGTTCCTCTGTTGTGGTTCCGGCAATTTTTCTTGAAAATTTACTTTTTCTCGGTAAAAGATAGTGAATCATTGCTTTCTGATCCGTTCCAGGACTTATCAATACCCAATCACCAACTGCCGGCAGCGAATCACGCTGTTCGGCTTCAAATCGGAACTTACCTGAAAGCTCTGCTGTGTATGTTTCTTCACCTGTTAAAAGTTCATAACCTCCTCTATGCTCCATTCTCACTCGAGCTGGGAGAAATTCTTCTTTATTAATTTTCTGATACGTTTCTTCAAAATATGAGTTCCATCCTAATCCTATTCGATTCAATTGAAAGCCTCCTGATTAATAAGTGTGCGTATGACAAAGAGCCGTACAGAAATGCCGGCTCTTTTCATACAATCAGCTTCTTTTGCTGATAACGTAAAAAAACCATGGACATGTATGCACAGTCCATGGTTTTGATCTTATTAAAACAGATATAAGGATGCTTTCTCACCCTACCATTTGGACTGTGCACGATATGAAATTAACAGCGAATTCTTTTTGTCATTTACCATAAGGCACAACCCCTTTCCGTTTGTTAGTACTTTTAGTATACGCAACTTGCATTTAATTGGCAATGTTTTCTGACAAATTAGTTCACTTCAACAACTATAGCAATTCCCTGTCCTCCACCAATACATAGTGAAGCAACGCCATATTTTCCATTTCTACGTCTCAATTCTTTTATCAATGTATAAAGTACTCTAGTCCCACTGGCACCGACCGGATGTCCTAAAGCGATCGCCCCGCCGTTCACATTCACACGTGAACGATCAAGCTCAAGTTCTTTTTCAACTGCTAAATACTGAGCCGCAAATGCTTCATTCACTTCAATCAAGTCCATCTCCTGCATCGTCATTCCTGCCTTATCCAATGCTTGTCGAATAGCTGGAACCGGTCCAATTCCCATGATCGAAGGATCTACACCTGCTATCCCCCATGAAACAATGCGAGCAAGAGGCTTAAGATTCTTTGACGTAACGAAATCTTCTCCTGCTAATACAACCGATGCTGCTCCATCGTTAATTCCACTTGCATTTCCACCAGTGACAGTTCCATCTTTTTTAAAAGCTGGTTTTAAATTAGCTAGCTTTTCGGCTGTCGTTCCTTCACGAATATGCTCATCAATCGAAAAGCTTTCAAACCCTTTCTTTCCTTTTATCTCAACAGGGGCAATTTCGTCTGCAAACAAGCCTTTTTCTCTTGCTTCGGCTGCTTTTTGCTGACTTTGGGTTGCGAATTCATCCTGATCTTCTCTAGAAATTCCATACTTTACTGCAAGGTTCTCTCCCGTTATCCCCATTCCTGTTCCGGTATACTCATCTGTTAAGGTCGCCAACAGCATATCATCCATTTTCGGAGCGCCCATTTTAGCTCCAAACCGACTTTCTCTTAAGGTATAAGGAGATAAGCTCATATTCTCAGCCCCACCTGCAAGGGCTGTTTGCCCATCTCCCATCATAATGGATTGAGCTGCTGATATAACGGCTTGCATGCCAGATCCACATAGACGATTCACTGTTAACGCCGGACTTTCGATTGGTATTCCTGTCCCAAGGGCAATATGACGTGCAAGATAAGAGGCATTTGATGTTGAATGAATGACATTTCCAATCACAGTAAGATCAATTTCTCTAGCCTCTAGCTGGCTTTTTCTTAGCGCTTCCTTACTTGCCGTAATCCCTAAATCGGTTGGACTAATATCCTTAAGTGAACCTCCAAATGACCCAAATGGCGTTCTTGCACCTTCCAAAATTAAAACGTCTTTCATGTTTTCCCCTCCATTCTCCTCTATTCTACAAATAAAAGGAAAGCGTTTACAACTTTTTATTCTAATGATAGCTCATTCGATTTAAATCTGATCTGATTTTACTCCAACAATTTATTGTGCTGTGTATCCTCCATCAATGACAACTGCCTGACCTGTGATGCCTTTTGCCTTGTCGCTTGCTAGAAACATCGTATAGTCCGCAATTTCCTGAACTGTTAAGAGACGTTTTTGTGGAACGAGCGGATAGATCACTTCTTCAAGTACGCTTTCTAACGCCACTTCTCTACTTTTAGCTAAATCTTCAAGCTGACCTCTTACCAATGGGGTATCGACATACCCAGGGCAAACAGCATTTACCGTAATGCCATCTTCTGCGCCTTCGAGTGCAGCTACTTTTGTAAGTCCAATTACACCATGTTTTGCACTATTGTAAGCAGCTTTTCCAGAGAAGCCAACAAGTCCATTGATAGAAGACATGTTAATGATTCGTCCACATTTTTGTTTCTTCATGATTGGAAAGACAAGCTTAGTCGCAATAAATGGGGCAATAAGCATCACTTTGGTTAACAGTTCAAACTTCTCTGTTGGGAAACGTTCGATATTTGCAACGTGTTGAAGCCCTGCGTTGTTAATCAAAACATCTATCCGATCATACGAGTTCAGCGTTTGATTAAATAATGCGTCTACTTCCCTTTCCTTCGTTACATCACAGCGTATTCCTATCGTATTCATACCGCTTTCCTTTAATTCAGCTGCCGCCCTTTTTACCTTATCCTCATCCAAATCACTGAGGATAACCTTTGCACCATTCTCTGCAAACACTCGCGCTAGTTCTTTCCCGATCCCACTAGCTGCCCCAGTAATAACGACTACTTTTTTATCAACTAACAAAAAAGTTCCTCCTTCGTCATACTAAATTCCAAGTCCAAGACTGAATAATACGATCGCAAGGGCAAGCCCAATAAGAGGGACGATGACCGTCAGCGCACCCACTGCTCCGTACGCATCCTGGTGTGATTCGCCACAAATAGCCCGAATTGTTGTCACAACGTAACCATTATGAGGCAGTGAATCAAGTGCACCAGATGAGATGGCAATCGTACGGTGGAGCGCTTCTGGATTCACACCAGCATCAATATAGTGAGGAGCAAGGATTGGCAGGGCAATGACCTGGCCACCAGATGCTGATCCTGTTAATCCAGCAATCACACTTACTGCAATGGCTCCCCCAATGAGAGGACTTCCAGGAATACCAGTCATAAAATCAACAGCTGTTTCAAATGCTGGAACAGCCTTAGCAACACCACCAAAACCTACCACTGCCGCTGTATTTCCGATTGCTATTAATGCCCCGAGCGTACCATCTGAAACAGCGCCTCCAAAGTTCTCGAAGTATTTCCGATTCAATAAATAAGTAGCAACAATTCCCCCAAGTAAAGCAATAATTAGCGCTGATTGCTTTAAGCTATCATGGAATATGAATGAAATAATTAATACGATAAGAAGCGGGACGAGTCCAAGTAATGGGTTTGGAAGCGGACGATTCTCCACTTCTGGATCCTCTTTCCTCGCTTCAAATCGCTCTCCTTTCGCAACAGCTTTTGAAATCATACGTTTTAACCACCAATAGCCAAACAGCGCCATAAATAATGCCACAATTAAGCTTACTTCCCAACCTGCATAGGGACTCGTATTTAAATACTCAATTGGAATCCAATTTTGAATTTCAGGCGATCCTGCAGATGTCATCGTAAATGTTACCGAACCAAATGCAAGGGTAGCTGGTATAAAGCGACGTGGCAAATCTGCCTGTTTAAATAAACTAACTGCCATTGGATAAACAGAGAATGCGACAACGAATAGACTAACTCCACCATATGTTAAGATCGCACAAGCAAGGACAATGGCTAGCACAGCCTGCTTTAATCCAAGCTTTGATACAACCCACTTAGAGACGCTATCTGCTGCACCGCTATCTTCCATCACTTTGCCAAATATTGCTCCGAGTAAAAACATAGGAAACCACGAGGCAACAAAACCTGCAAACCCGCCCATGTAGTTACCCACGAAGTTCGGAGCTCCTTCTTCAACAAGTTGCGGAAAAAGCGGCAATCCACTTAGAACCGCCACTACTATAGCGCAAAGTGGTCCCGCAACAAGCAAATTCATTCCTTTCATCGTGAGATAAATAAGAAGTAGTAACCCACCAATTAAACCAATCATACTTAACATCGTTTTTCCCCCTTTTTAATACGCATCATACTGAACTGTTGATGACACATGGATGACAGGCTCTGTTGAATTCCTGATATCGTCCAATGTGTATCCAGAGGCAATTTCTTGCACCACTAACCCATTATCTGTTACGTCTAGTACCGCTCGATCCGTAATAATACGATTGACTACGCTTTTTCCTGTCAATGGGAGCGAACAGTTTTTCACGATTTTAGGAGCACCGTCTTTGTTTACATGGTCCATGATGACCGTAATTTTCTTTGCTCCATGAACAAGATCCATCGCCCCGCCCATCCCTTTAATCATTTTTCCTGGTATCATCCAATTTGCAAGGTCACCCTCTTCTGATACTTCCATCCCACCAAGTATCGCAAGATCGACGTGACCGCCTCGAATCATTCCAAACGATTCTGCACTATCGAAATAAGAAGCTCCTTGTATTTCTGTTACAGTCTCTTTCCCGGCATTGATGAGATCCGGGTCCACCTCATTCTCTTCTGGATATTCACCAATACCAAGAAGACCATTTTCAGATTGAAGGACAATCTCTTTATCCTCTGATATGTAGTTCGCAATAAGCGTGGGTATACCGATTCCAAGGTTCACATAATAACCGCTCTTAATTTCTTGTTCCGCTCTTCTAGCTATCCGTTCCCGTACGTTACTTTTTGTTTGCCTCATCCCAATCTCTCCTATCCGTTTCGAATGGTTTTTCGTTCGATCCGTTTCTCCTGCTTTGCTTCGAGAAGACCCTGAACATAAATTCCTGGCGTATGAATCTGATCAGCATTCAGATTCCCTGTAGCCACGATGTTCTCAACTTCAGCTAATGTGATTTTTCCTGCAGCAGCGATCATTGGATTAAAGTTACGCGCTGTCTTGTTATAAATAAGATTCCCTGCCTCATCCGCCAGACAAGCTCGAATCAGACTGTAGTCTGCATATAAGGCGTGCTCTAAAACGTATTCTTTCCCGTGAAACACTCGTGTTTCTTTCCCTTCTGCTACCTTCGTACCAACCCCTGCTGGTGTATAAAAAGCGGGAATCCCCGCACCGCCAGCTCGAATTCTTTCAGCAAGTGTTCCCTGTGGAATTAACTCAACTTCAAGTTCGCCTGATAGCACCTGCCGTTCAAACTCTTTGTTTTCTCCCACGTAGGACCCGATCATCTTTTTAATTTGGTGGTTTTTAAGTAGAAGCCCAAGCCCCCAATCATCTACACCACAGTTATTTGAGATAATCGTCAGGTTTTTAGCACCTGATTCTACTAACCCTAAAATCATTTGCTCAGGAATGCCTACTAGCCCAAAGCCACCAACCATTAAAGTCGATCCATCAGCAATTTCGCTTACTGCATCATAACCATTCATATAATGTTTTTTCATCATCACAACTCCTTTTTGTCTTCTCCGTAATATATTGCAAGAATCGTGCCACAATTGAATTGTTCACAGAAATGTAAGCGCATTCAACGTTTGTGTCATTTATTCTTATTTCGCACATTCCGTTTTTTCGGAAAAAACAATGAAAAATTTTTATTAAATCGTCAAAACGTCATCTTATTCTAGAAAAAAAGAAATTCCAGAATTCCGGAATAGATTCCGGAATTCTGGAATTTCTTTAAAGATTATATTTCTTAATCTTGTCATATAAGCTCGTTTTCCCTATACCAAGTATTTCAGCCGCAGTGATTTTATCATTTTCACATTGAATGAGCGTTTTCCGAATTGCTTCTGACTCTGCTTCTTCAAGTATCGCTTTTAAATTACGATTACCCGCTATGAGCCCCTCATTATCTTTTAAATAGTCTGGCAGTGATAGAGGTTCAATCGTATTTTTACGCGTTAAATGAACTGCTGCTTCCATTGCATTTTCTAGCTCACGCGCATTTCCAGGCCAATTATGTTCCCATAATAATTGAACTGCTGCTTCCTCAATCCCATCAACGCGCTTCCCAGCTTTAATAGAGATTTTCTTAACAAAGGAATCTGCTAGAGGTTTTACATCCTGAATTCGTTCTCTTAACGGAGGAATGTATAATTGCATGACATTAATACGATAAAATAAATCTTCACGAAAACGCCGTTCTTCAACCATCGTTTCAAGAGGTCGATTTGTAGCGGCTATTACTCGTACATCTACTTTTTTCGGTGATACTCCGCCTACTCGTTCTACTTCTCGATCCTGCAGGACACGTAATAGCTTAACCTGCATGTTAGCTGGCATGTCCCCAATTTCGTCAAGAAAGATCGTCCCCGTATTGGCAAGCTCGAATTTACCTGGTTTCCCTCCTTTTTTTGCTCCAGTAAACGCACCTTCTTCATAGCCAAAAAGTTCTGACTCAAGTAGTTGGTCGGGTATTGCACCACAGTTGACTTTAATAAAAGGACGATTACTTCGCTCACTTAATTGATGAATGCTATGAGCAAACAATTCCTTTCCAGTGCCACTTTCACCACGTATTAGAACAGACACATTTCCACTTGCCACCTGCTTCACCTTTTCTTTTAATCGTTGAATCGCATCTGATACTCCAACGATATCATTTAAAGAATAACTAGCACCATTCTCCTTCGAGGAGCCACTTCGGTAATATTCGAGTTCAGAAAGCAACACTTTGATATGCGTATTCATTTGCTTCCATTGCTCTGTATCTCGAAAGATAACTGTACCTACTGCCCCGATTAGTTCGTTTTCATAATAAAGAGGAACGCGGTTCGCGATCATATAATTCCCACGAATATACTGCAAATCAGCCAGTTCAATCTTTCCACTCTTTGCAACAATATGCATGCGTGTATTTTCAATCACATCCGTGACGTGCATGCCAACAACATAAGAGCTGTCTACGTCTAGAAATTCACAATACGTTTTGTTCATAAAATCAATAATGCCGTCCTTATCTACAACGACAAGCCATTCGTAAGCGTTATCAATTATTGTCTCTAACATACTGCACTTCTTAGTAAGCACACCGGGTTTCACGTTAGCCACTCCTTTATCTCTTCTATTAACCATTGTAACATTGAAAGCACATCGTTCTTTTAACAGACTATCATTTGTCTGCATTGATCTTGGTTTCAGCAAAAAAAAGACCATCTTCTCAGACGGTCTTCTCAAAAGTTCGATTTCCCCCTAATTAGAAAATGGACCTTGCTTAGTCTATTTCGTAACATAGTCGAATCATATCCCGACAAAGAATTCCGTTTTCGATAATCGGCTCCGGATAGTTATCAAAAAATCCTTCAATTATTTCTGTGATCCGAAAATGGCATTTTTGATAGAGCGCTAATTGACCGAGACTCGAATTACCAGTACCGATCACAACCTTCTTTGCGCCATGATCTGCAGACCTTTGAATGGCATCATGAATAAGGGCCTTCCCTAACCCCTGTCCCCTTTTATTCTCTCTTACAGCAAGATTCATAATCTCCATTTTGTTCTCATCTTTTTTCACTAGTACATAGACCCCAATGATTTCTTCTTTCTCCACTGCCACGTAACAATATCCTTCTCTCAAATAACGCTAAATATGAGCGGAAGATGGATCAGCTTCAAGTAGAAGATTATAAGGAAAGTTCTTTTTTATATGTTTTATTTTCATTACAACTACTCCTTTAACCACCTAATTCTCACATTCTCTTTACTTTGACTAACCATACAATTCTTCTATTATTCAAAAATGCCTCCTACCTTTTAAAAACAAAAAATCGTGCCTCAGCACGATTTAAGAAGGTTTTATTTTTGAAGTAATGATTAAACTGATTACAAATGATAAAACCAAACTTATCAGATCAATGGGATTATATAAAAGTCCGAATGTCACTTTACTCGTTAATTGCTGCCCCTTCCCCCAAGCAGTTAACCACTCTGGTTGGAAGACAGCATTCACAATCGAACCAATCATTAAGTTTAAAATAAAATAGAGGCAAATCAGACTAATTGTAAATATAACATATTTCTTCAAAACATCATGCTCCTTCTTCAAACGTCTTCTGCGTTATTGTAACCTGTTCGAAACAGATTTCTCAAATTTATAGGAGACGCACACCCTTATAAGTAGTGCCATACGGTAATAGTAACACGTATGCAGGAGGAAAATGATGTCATTTAACAACGATCAAACTAGCGAATGGCCTTATTCTCCCTTTTTCCATCCTTATTATCGTCCTTTCCCGCCTATAGAAGTGACCCGTTTCCAGCGTTCCGCTGCAACATGTATAAATCTCATGGAGGAAGGACGAAAACTTTTGGATAAAGTGAACAAGGATGCCCAATTTGCTCATGAATTAAAAGATGCAGCACAAAAAAATGATCATTCTCATGTTCATTCTTTAATTCAAGAAGCTGGTGTCACTTCTTCCTTCCACCTTGCCTATACCCCAGATGCCATTCGTATCGATTTTAATGAAGGAAACGAAGAGAGTTGTAGCGAATTCACTGTGAAACTTTGCTGGTAAAAGCTCATTTTAACTTTCTACGAAGAGAAAAATAGAATACGGTCATTTGAACAAATGGTAACAGTAGCAAAACAAGAATAGGATAGGCTGAGAATTCCTTAGAAATGACCGGTTGCAAAGTCATAGCTGCAATTAAAAGTGGCGAGGCAAACATCATCGCAATGTAAGCATTTCGACAAGCATGAGCCGTCAAGTTCTTTTCTCGTTCATCGTCTTCACATAGTTCGGAAGGAAGCAGAAGTGCTTCTTTCCACCCTTTGTTATTTCTTCTCTTATTGCGAGTGATCACGAATCCAATGATACTCACAATCAGGAGAGTGATAAGGATAGGCGTCATGTTAATCATTACTCCATCCCCATTACCGCTCATGAAATTTCGAAATTGAAATGCTGCATCGTAATAGGTTACCATTGCCCATCCAAAAAGCCCAAGAACAGTGACATTCATCATGTAAATCACAGATAACTTCATTCTGATTCCTCCTGTAATTGAAATACTTCTTCCATAGACATATCAAATTCACGACAGATCTTCATGGCAAGCAATAAAGATGGGACATACTCTCCCTTTTCCACAGCAGCAATCGTTTGTCTTGTTACATCCACTTTAGAAGCTAGCTGCTGCTGTGTTAATTGGAATCGCGCCCTTAGTTCTCTAATTCGATTCTTCAACATCACCTTAACTCCTCGCTCATCTCTTATAATTGTATTCTATACCAAACAAAATGTTAAGTAAACCTAACTTTAAGTTATTTTTATTTAACATCTAAGCAAATAAAAAAAGCCTGGTTGCCCAGGCTTTTATTTTACAATTAAAACAGGACAAGGAGACTGTTGAGCGACTTTCTCACTAACGCTTCCGAGTACCCATTTTTTAATACCACTTAATCCTCTGCTTCCAATAACAATTAAATCAGCCTCAGTCATTACAGCGAGATCGACAATTTCTTTTGCGGGATCACCGCTTCTTGCTTCGGAATGGACATTCACACCCATATGATGTAATGTCTCCTTTACTTCACGAAGTATGGCTTCTCCCTCGCTTCTTTCAATCATGACACCATTTTGTCCTTCTGGAACCGGCGCCGGGACACCAGCATGTCCTTCATTTCCTATACTTCCTGTACCATAGGGAATTCTTGTCGCTGGTTGGCTTGAGAGTTTATTAGAGTCTTTTGCAACATGCACTAAATGAATAGAAGCTTTGCTTAGTTCTGCTAATTTAACCGCTTGGTGTAAAGCTTTTTCACTATCCTCAGAACGATCATAAGCAACTACTATTTTTGAATACATGATACCTTCCTCCTTAAGATTTAGAAGTAGTATACATATACCCCCGCCAAGAAGAAAATATCAGCTCTAATGAAAACGTATTCCTATCGATATATTTGTCATAGAAGTCTCACTATCCAGTAATAATTGGTTCCTTCGGATAATGATAATGCTCAACTGAAGTTTTCCCACGCATCATGAGTAAGAAAGAAATAATTCCGATTCGTCCAACAAACATGAGAAATATAATAACACATTTTCCAGCAGTGCTTAACTCAGGGGTAATTCCAAGAGATAAACCGGTTGTTCCAAAAGCTGAGGTTACTTCAAAAACAATTGCCGCTAGCGAGAATGATTCTGTTGCTGAAAGAATCACCACTGCGAGACCACACAGTCCGGTTGCTGTAAAAATAACGATAAACGATTTAATAATATCATCATGAAGGAGCTCTCTTCCAAAGACTTTCACGCTTTTCCGTCCCCTAGCAAAATGAATAACCGTTAACACCGCCACAGCGAAAGTCGTTGTTCGAATACCTCCTCCTACGCTACTTGGGGATGCTCCAATAAACATGAGTAAACTTAGCACCATTTGAGTCGGCAAAGTAAACTCGCTCACATCCATTGTAGCGAGGCCACCATTTCTCGTCGTAACAGACTGAAACAAAGAATAAAACAGTGCTTGATCCCATGATTTATCTGCCATGAAATTTCCGGATTCCAACACCCATATGAGTACAGTTCCTATTAAAACAAGGGAAAAAAATGTGACGGTTGTAACCTTAGTAAACAAGGTAAATCGATAAGCTGCTGTTTCTTTCTTTTGAAATAAGTAATCTTTTAATTCAATCAGAACAGGGAACCCGATTGCACCTAAAATAAGTAAAAGCATATTGATGGTTTGAACAAAATAATCATTTGCGTATGGCACAAGTGAACTACCGGTAATATCAAACCCTGCATTTGTTGTAGCACTTACAGAAGCAAAAAATCCCTGAAGAAATGACTGTTGCCACGAATCATAATACTTTAATAAATAAATCCCGAGAATAACGGTTCCGATTGCTTCGAATAAGAGAATAAGTCCAAGAATTTGCCTCATTAAGTTTACTAACCCTGCTAAAGTGCCTCGATTTTGATCTGTACTAATCAGCTGTCGTTCTTTCATACCGATTTTCTTGCCCATTAACAACCAAACAAACGTTCCAAGTGTCATGATGCCGATACCACCAAATTGAAGAACAAACGCTAGTATGTAAGTCCCCACTGTACTAAACGTATCAGCAGTAGATACAACTGTTAGCCCCGTTACACTAATAGCGCTAACCGCTGTAAACAATGCATCGATAAAGCTCCACTTCACATCTGCTTGATGGGCAATTGGAAGACTTAACAGAATGGTCGACAGCACAACAGCTGTTAAATAGAATAGAACAATGAGTTGAACTGATGAAAGCTCTGTCGCTTTCTCTTTAATTTTCATACGCTTTTCCTCCCTGATCCTATAGCATGATCATGACGGTAACCGGCTCTTTTGTAAATACCGCTCTTTAGAGAATAACCCCGTCTATAGTATAATAAACGTTGTCAATTGTTTGAATATTGGGGGAATATCAATGGAAGAACAGCGTCATGAACGGGAACTACTTACTTTAAAAACAATCGCAGAGACATTAAATCGGTCAACAGATCTAAAGCCTATGCTTCAAGCTGTCCTTGAAGATTTGTTAAGTGTAACTGGTTTAAAAACGGGCTGGATCTTTCTATCACCTCATAAAAGCAAGTTTACGTGCGAAGCTGATGTTAAACTTCCCGCCGCTCTCGCTCAAAAAGAGAAAGAACCAATGTGTAACGGAACTTGCTGGTGCTTAAATAAATATTGGGATGGACGATTAAATCAGGCAGTGAATATTATTGAATGTAAGCGTTTAGAAGATGCCCTTCATCATAAAACGGGTGATACAGAAGGACTGACGCATCATGCGACCGTTCCGTTAACGGCTGCAGGAGAATCTTTTGGATTATTAAACGTCGGTTCTCCAGGAAAAGAAACTTTCTCAGACGAAGAATTAACGCTTCTAGAGTCTGTTGCCTTTCAGATTGGTACTGCCATTAAAAGAATACGTCTTTATCAAGATGAGCAAAAGCGAGCGGAGAACTATATAAACTTAGGGACATTAACAAGAGAATTGTGGCGACATGAATGTGCTGATGAGATCATTAGTGCGATTGTGCAACATACCGGACAGACTTTCAACTGGCCATTTGTCGGCTATTTTTCCAAAAGTACTCCTAACACGATTCTCCATTCTTTCTATAAAAATGGAGAGATTCGTATCACGGACAAAGCTTATTCTAAGGAAGCGATTCATGAATTACAAGAAGCCGCTCGAAGTGATCAGCCCGTGCCGCTCCAAGAGAATGATTTTCCTATTCATTTAGAATATCCTGTGATTCAAGCAAAATATGTGATGATTCGTGATGAGGAAATTGGTATTTTATTTGCGCTTCACGAATCCTTTTCAAAAAATGATGGAGAAATCTTACAAGCAGTTGCCGATCATATGGCACTGGCCATAGAACAAGCTCGTGTGAACGACAAAAGACAGGAGCTTATTCTAGCGGAAGAACGAAACAGACTTGCAAGAGACTTGCATGATTCGGTCAGTCAAAAGCTTTTTTCCCTATCCATGACCGCACGCGGGGCACAAAACATCCCTAACGTTCCTGCTATACTTAATGATGCCTTAAAAGACATTCAACATCTTTCTCAAGAAGCTATGCAAGAGATGAGAACATTAATTTGGCAGCTTCGCCCTGTAGGAATCGAAGCGGGACTTATGACTTCCCTTAAATCTTACGCCGTTGGATTAGGTCTGAACCCGAATTGTGACGTGTCTGGTTTTAAACTTCTTCCTCGGCCTATTGAAGAAGCCCTTTTTCGAATCGGACAGGAGTCACTTAATAACGTTCAAAAGCATGCAGGTATAGCCGACGTCACTCTTCACCTTCTCATCAATGAACAAGGTGCCACCCTTACGATTGTTGATACTGGAAATGGATTTAATCAAGAAACGGTCGGGGATTGCACACTTGGACTTAGAGGAATGAAAGAGCGAGCAGCACTACTTGGAGGAAGCCTTTCGATTTTTAGCAAACCAAAAAGTGGAACAAAAGTTCAGGTTAGACTGCCACTATGAAAGAGGGATTAACATGGAAAGAAAAATAAAACTACTATTAGCTGATGATCATCTTATGGTAAGAAAGGGTCTGCGCTTTTTTCTTGAAACCCAGCAGGATATTGAGATTATCGGTGAAGCTGCAAACGGCAAGGAGGCGGTCAGACTAGCAAAAGAATTAACTCCTGACGTCATTTTAATGGATTTAATTATGCCAGAAATGGATGGCATTGAAGCAACAAAAGAATTGAAAAGAAGTCTTCCTCATATCAAAATTATTATCTTAACCAGCTTTTCAGATCAAGACCATGTTCTTCCAGCTATTAGAGCTGGCGCAGAAGGCTATCAATTAAAGGATATTGATCCTGATGAGTTAATTTACACCATACGAGAAGCTAATCGCGGAAATCGTCACCTTCATCCTCTAGCTACAAATCAGCTTATGTCACAGCTGGCAGAAAAAAACGAGGCAGAAGAAGAGCGGAAACTCTCCTTGCTTACCCCACGGGAGCGAGATGTGTTAGGAGAAATAACGTTAGGGAAAAGCAACAAAGAAATAGCAGCGGCTTTGTTTATCACAGAAAAAACCGTTAAAACGCACGTGAGTAGTGTTCTTTCAAAACTCAATTTCCACGACCGCACTCAAGCTGCTCTCTATGCAACAAAACAGAACTGGTTTGAAGATCAATCCTAAGACTAAAGTATGAGTTATGATCCCTTCTTCTTTCCGATGCAAGTTGGTTGGATGTTTCCTATGCTAATAAAAGATTCATTTGCTCACAAATGAGGTATGGAAAGAATATAGAGGTAGTAGAAAGGAGTACCAAAATGAAGATAATGGTAATGAACGGCAGTCCAAGAGACAAATCTATGACAAGAAATTTAACAAATACGGTGACCGATCAGCTAGATGAGAAGGAGATCGAGGTACTTACATTCGATGCAGGCTTTCACGAGCTGCCATTGTTCAAAGGAAGAAAAGAAGACCTTAATCATCCAGAAGTACAGCGCCTAATTGCTCATGCTACGCAGGCAGATGCGTTCGTTATTTGTTCTCCCGAGTATCACAATGGAATGAGTGGAGCATTAAAAAATGCTCTTGATTACTTAGGAGCATCCCATTTTAAATCGAAACCTACGGCTCTTGCGTCTGTAGGTGGCGGAGGAAAAGGAGGTATTAATGCTCTTAATAATATGAGAACGGTTATGAGAGGCCTGTATGCCCTAGTACTTCCTGACCAATTTTGTGCAGACCCTACTTGCTTTGATGAGAAGGGGTATATGGTAGAAACAAAAGCAAAGGAGCGACTGACACTCGTAGTGAACGAGCTGGTTTCGCTCACCACAACAGTTGCAAAGAAAACTGAAGTGAAATGAACATTCTCTAGCGTACTTTATCAAAGTACGCTAGAGAATTTATATTATTCAATCACCCCAGATTCTGTAATCGTTACATCCATTTTAAATGTAATATCCATGTCCGGGTATCGCTTATTCCAATCCTCCTTATTAAAATCTCCTCGCGTAACACTTCTAACATTATTCCCTAATGAAAGAGGATCAATATTAAGCGATTGGAACTCCTCAATCATTTCGGACCCCTTTTTTTCTATTTCTTTCTCCATCGTCATCTCGATTTCTTTTAACTTAGCAGGCGTAAGCTTCTCACCAGAATATTCTTTTATGACACCAAGCACCTTACCATGAAGTACGATTTTATTGCTTCCAATCATCTTCAAGTTAAGATCCCTTTTTGAAGCAATATTATAAATAGCTGCATGTTCTTCATCATTAAGACTGACCGTAAATGAATCATTACTTGAAAATTTCTGGTGTAGCACTTTAAATGTAAAAAGATCTTTCGCATCGATTGAACTAACCATTTTATCGCCTTTAAATAAGGCAATCCCCATAATTTTCACCTTATCTTCATCAAGCGCCACCAACGGGAGGAATGGATCATTTCCCTCTGAGTAAAAATTGTATAAAAAATCATGCAGGTTCGTTTCTGGAAGCATCCCGTGCCTACTATTGTGACTCAGCGTATCATGAATAAATGTACCGGTGTCCACATTCCCATAATTGGTCTTTAACAGCGTTTCCATGTCGCTACTTGATATCCCTAAAAAAACTCTTGACCCTATGGAAGGATCTCTTTGAAGCGTATCGACCAATTCAATGATCCCTTCTGTTTCTGCAATATCTTGACTGAAAAGCGCGACCTCTAATTTCCCACTCACAAATGGTTTTGGTGATTCTGAGTTGTATTGACTTCTTATTTCTTTACTTAGCTCTGCTGTCTGAACAAATACATTATTTTCAATTCTTCCATCTGCTTCATATTGAGGTGAGACGGCTATTCCTTTAATTTGACCCATTTCTCCATCTGCATCAGGAAGATCATATCCGATAATCGTCACCATCTGAATGTCATCAAGTATACTTTTTTGAACACATCCTGTTAGGAGTATCATACTCACTAAAAAAAGAAATAGTCGAGTCATCCTGCTCCATCCACCTTCCCTTTGATATACTGAACAACAAATAAAAAGGGAACATATACATACACAAAAAAGAAGCCTACCTTGCTTGTATATTCATTCAGAAGGTCAATACTTTCTCGTCTTGCAAACAAACTACTACTTATTAAGACAAATACGAGGATTGGGATGGTCACGTTACGCTGACTAATGCGTGAAAGCCTTCTAATCCCTCTACCTCCTGCCCAAATGGTTATACAAAGATTTGGCAAAATCACAAGCGCCCATGAGGCAATTCCAATGTATTCAAATCGCTGCACAAAAGGCATCTCAGCAATTTTCCAAGTTGTAAGTGTAGCCCATATTGTTTTTTGGAGTTGTTCAGGACTAAAGAAGGCCAGTGTTGTAATCATAACTAGCGTGTATATAAAAACCGTTAATAAATGACCACCTTGGGCCCAGCGATGTGATTTTTCTGGCTCTTTAATAAACGGAAGATACATAAACAGCGTTGTAAAACCCAAATAAGAAAGAGAAGCGCCTTTTACTCCCTCATACATCTCTTTTATAGAGTGATTAAAAAAGGGAAGCAGATCACGAAAGTGCCCATAAAACAGAGGGAATATCATAGTAAGAACAAGGTAAAAAGGTAGAACAACACCAAAAAAAGAGATCCCAGCAACGACTCGAAACCCCCCAGACAAACAATAATAAACGAGTAGTAAAAACACGGTCCCAAAAATCCACTTATTTAAATCCGGAAACATCCAGACCTGAACCACTTCAATATACGTTCGTAGAACTGTTATACCCATTGCAATAAAATAAGCAATGGCGATTAAGCTAAGAAATCCACCTAGCCATTTTCCAAAAAGATTCTGGTGTAAAGAGATCAGATCTCCTTTTTCCTTCATCATAATCTTATAAATAAGAAAAATAATAACGTTCAAACTTAGTCCCGCCGCTAACACAGAAATCCAGGCATCATTACCTGCATGCTCAGCACTAATTCGTTGGAAGCCCATAACCCCCACTCCAACTTGAACAGAATGAACAAGATAAAAGACAAGAAATGGAGATACCTTATATTGATCTTTCACTTCTGGTCCTGCCACCTATAAGCATCTCCTTCCTAACTTATTCATGAAAATCATTTTTCTCCTTCTCAGTTACTGGAGTAAACCGTACAGTGTCCTCTGACTGTAAATGAATGGGACGCTTATTCTGAAATTTCAATGGAAATCTGATAATCGCATCTTTTAAATCCTGTACACGTAACGGATAAAGAGGCTCAAGGAAAGGTCTTCCCAACGATT
This sequence comes from Guptibacillus hwajinpoensis, assembly GCF_020524165.1. GTDB lineage: Bacteria > Bacillota > Bacilli > Bacillales > Guptibacillaceae > Guptibacillus > Guptibacillus hwajinpoensis_D. The sequence goes on along the minus strand of NZ_JAIVKU010000006.1, from coordinate 176,079 downwards.
TAAGCTTAAGAAGATGCGCAATTAAGAAACTAAAGCAAACAGTTACTCCAAGGAGTCCCCAGAGGTGAGCAAATAAAAGGAAAGGAAATCGCGTTAATCGAATCGTATTGCTCATGCGATAAACTGGAGTGGTAAAGGACGCGAGCGCCGAAAGTGCGACGATAATTAACAATACGTTACTTGTTAATCCAGCTTCAACCGATGCTGTTCCGATGACAATACCGCCAACAATACCAATCGTTTGACCTACTTTTGTAGGTAGTCTTGCTCCTGCTTCTCTCAACAACTCAATTGATAATTCTAAGAAAATAGCTTCAAGTATTGGCGGTAGTGGAATACGTTGTCTTGAACTGACAAGTGTACCGAGTAAATCTTTGGGAATTAATTCATAATGATATGTTAGCGTAGCGACATAAACAGGTGTGACAAGAATGGAAAACAAAATAGCAAAAATACGAATCAATCGTGCGCTTGATGCAACAATCCAGTTAACAAAATAATCTTCAAAGGCTGAGAAAAATTCCACAAGAGTGGTTGGTCCTATTAATGCCTGTGGGGATCCATCTGATAACACAACAACCTTGCCTTCACATAAAACTGATGTCACCCGATCAGGCCTTTCTGTATCAATCAATTGTGGAAATGGAGAGTTTCGATTATCTGTAATCAACTGCATTAACACAGAACTATCCACAATCTGATCAACCTTAATATCTTCAAGTCTTTGTTTCACAGTGTTAACGTTCTCTTCATTTGCAATCCCATCAAGATAGAGAACGACTACCTTTGTGTTGGTCAGTTTACCAACCGTTAACTCATAGGCTTTTAGCTCATGAACCGGAAGGCGTTTTCTAACTAAGTGCATATTGGTATCTAGCGATTCTACGAATGCTTCTTTAGATCCGACCACAGTAAATTCTACCTCTGGCTGTGTTACGGCTCTTGCTTTTTTTACTTGTGATGGAATCAGGGCACAATCTTTTGCATTAGCATTTAAACGAATAATGACATACCCGCGCATGACCTTCTCACAAATCTCTTTGAGATCGTCCGAAATGATGACACCTGGTATTGGTACTCTTTCTGGTATATCCTGCAACGTCTTTAACGGTTTTTCTACTAGGTATGGAAGAATATGATCATTTAGCTCGGTTTCGTGAACGAGCGTTTTGAAGTAGTAAATAAAAAAAGAGCTATCCTTTTGCTTGCTTTCATGATGGAGAAAATCTCCTGAATCCTTGAGGTTTCGAATAAGTTCAGGAAGGTTTTTCAACTTATCAGGAGAGCGACTTTTTTTTAACCATCGAAGCATATTTTTCACCACGCATTCACAAGTTCTCCTAGTAGTTTTAGCAATTCAGTTTAATTTATCCAACTCGAAAAAGTGTGCAATAAAAAAAGCGCGCCATTTCGGCACGCTTCTAATGTTTATTGTCCTTGAGCTAATGAGTATGCAATTTTCCCATCAAATCGATATAAATTCTCTATCTTAATCCAATCTAATTCTTCCGACTCAATTTGAGTTAGTAGCTCACGAATCATTCCCTGTGTTTCTGTTTTACCTTCACTAGGCTGGAATCTACAGCGCCAGTGATCGGATAAGAACGTTTCAGAGAATCCGTTTGGATATACTTTAACCCCACGATTTGTCATCATCACGAATTCATGATGACTTGCTTCCGCTGCACGAGTGAGTTTCTCTGCAATCTCATCAATCGTAAGCGTGTTGTTAAATAAAAATACGTCTGTTCCGTCGAGTTCACGCTCAGGAACATAGTTCGGACGAGTCGTTTCTTCTTGCTTCTCTTCCACTTCCTTACTATAAACAACCGGAGCCAGAACAGAAGGAGATTGACCAAGACGATCGACTACAGCATTTGCGAATTCTTTCGTTCCTACAGCGTCTTTTCCTTTTGCGATATCGCCTGTTAAAACACCATCTTCAATCGTTTTCAACCAGGCGTTATGAATTTTCTCTGCTGCTTCAGGCTGTCCAATATGAACAAGCATCATTATCGCACCGTGAAGAAGACCAGATGGATTTGCAATCCCTTTACCAGCAATATCAGGAGCACTTCCGTGAATCGCTTCAAACATCGCGATTTGATCACCAATATTTGCAGAACCGGCTAAACCAACGCTACCTGCAATTTGAGCTGCAATATCAGAGGCAATATCACCATATAAGTTCAATGTTACGATTACATCAAATTCTTCTGGGGAATCAGCAAGACGAGCCATACCGATATCAACAATGTAACTATTCGCTTCAATATCAGGATATTCCGCTGAAATTTCTTTAAATACCTGATGGAAAAGACCATCACTTAACTTCATGATGTTATCTTTCACAAGGCACGTTACTTTCTTACGATTGTTTTTGCGTGCATATTCAAAGGCATGACGAATAATTCGCTCAGACCCCGGTCGTGAAATAAGCTTCAAACTTTGTACAACGTCCGGCGTTTGCTGATGCTCGATTCCTGAATAAAGATCCTCTTCATTTTCACGAACAATCACAAGATCCATATCTGGATGCTTATTTTCTACAACTGGATGATAAGAAACACACGGGCGAACGTTTGCATATAGACCCATAGCTGTACGAATCGTTACGTTAAGACTCTTATAACCACCGCCTTGTGGCGTTGTAATCGGCGCTTTTAAAAGAACTTTGGTTCGACGTAATGAATCCCAAGCTTCCTGAGGAATACCTGTTGAATTGCCTGTAAGGTAAACTTTTTCGCCAACATCAATAAATTCAGGCTCAATTTCAGCCCCAGCTTGTTCTAAGATATTTAGTGTTGCTTCCATGATTTCTGGACCGATTCCATCTCCAGTTGCCACGGTAATTGGACGCTTTTCTGCCATGATCTTCTCTCCTTCTCTGGTCTTTCAACACACACTGAAAAAGCCGGCAAGCTCTAGAGAGACAATACCGAATCTTCCTGATATCGTGAATTTTCCATTCTTCAAACTTCTCTAAACCTTTGTTTGAGTGATGGAAACAACCATCATTTTGTTATCGCTTTCCAAGGTTATTATAGAAATCATGTTCTTTTTTGTCAATTTTACAGAGTTTCTGACATCCATTGTTCAGTAAAAAGCCAGCCCTCTGTTTAGAGAGCTGGTTTCCTCTTATTGCAAGGCTGTAACGTCATCCACAATTTCTTCATAAGGAACATTAGATACACCAGAATACTTCTTCACGACTATCCCCTCTTTGTTGACTAGATAAAAAGCGGTACCGTGTATGAATTGATCGGAGTTTGGGTCAGCATCGACGGCTGTTTTAAAACTACTTTCTGCGAAGCTTTTAATTTCCGCATTATCATAACCTGTTAAGAAGTGCCAATTCGATAAATCGGCATCGAATTTCTCTGAAAACTTCACTAATTCTTCAGGGGTATCTCGTTCTGGATCGACTGAAAAGGAAACAAGTTCTACATCTACCCCAGCTTCAGACAGCTTATTCTGAAGCTGGGACATATTAGCTGTCATTGGTGGACAAACCGTTTCACAGTTCGTAAAGATTAAATCAGCGATCCACACTTTTCCATCCAAATCACTTAAACCAAACTCGCTATTCGTTTGGTCCGTATATGTAAAGTCTTTTACTTCCCAATCAAGGTCGTCGGGCACATCCTTACCACAAGCAGCAAGGATAACAAGTAGCGCCATTAATCCTGTAATAAATAAGAAGCGTGTCTTCATAAGATTAACCTCCATGAAAGATAAAATAATGTTCTCTCTTACCTTATCTCAAAATAAGGAAAGTTACCATAAGTTGATGATAATGGATTCGATCATTTCATGAACAAAAAACTGAATCAAAAAGATTCAGTTTTTTAGATTTGTATGAGTAGGAAACAGCATTTATTTTTCTTTCTGCATCCGTTTCACGATGGCGGTGACAAATTTTCTTGGCATGAAGCGGATCGATTTAGCTAGAATTTTATTTTGTGTACCGGGAATAATGACACTCTTGCCTCGTTTAAATCCCTCATATCCTGCTTTTGCAACAGAAAGAGAATTCATCGTACTCCCATCAAATAATTTTGAATTATCAAGATTAGCACGTGCACTAAAATCTGTCCTGGTCGGGCCTGGACATAGAGTCGAAACGGTGACGCCTGTTCCTTTCAGCTCATTCTCGATTGCCTCAGAAAAAGATAGGACATAAGCCTTCGATGCATAATAGACAGCCATCAAAGGACCTGGTTGAAAAGCAGCCGTAGATGCTACATTAAGGATCCTTCCTTTACCACGTACTGTCATTTCTCTCACAACTAACTTCGTCAAATGCGTGAGTGAATTAATATTTAAGTAAAGCATGTCCAATTCTGTCTGTAAATCCGTTTCCGTGAACTTTCCAAATAAACCAACACCAGCGTTGTTTACCAAGTAATCGATTGGCCTTCCCTTCACCTGTTCAAATAATTCTTCAGCAGCTCCAGCTTTCGATAAATCACAAACGATATGATCCACTTGCACCCCATATGCCGATAATTCTTGTGCGCGTTTTTCTAGCTTGTCTTTGCTTCGAGCTACTAGTATTAAGTTGCTACCATCTTTCGCAAATAACGTGGCAAGATCTGCCCCAAGTCCTCCAGAGGCGCCTGTAATTAATGCTGTTTGAGTCATAAAAGTTCCATCCTTTCACTGTTTCTTAAAGTTTAAACATTTAAACATAATGGGAATAAAGAAAGTAGAAGACTTAAAAACAAGTCTCTTCTACTTTGTCTAGTAGCATTTTCAAAACCGCTACTCCATCTTCTATTTGAAGAGAATAGAAACGTGTCGTCCCTTTCTGTTCGACAGAAACAAGCCCAACTTCACGCAAAATTTTTAGATGATGTGAGATTGCCGGTCGTGACAGACTGGATTGTTCTGTAATCTCATTTACACTTAGACAGTCGTGTTCACTAAGTAATAGGATAATATCCTGTCTGTATGGATCACCAAGCGCCTGAAAGAGTGGGGTACTTTTGCGAAAAAGTTGGAGCGCTTCCTGATGGTTATTTTCATTACTCAACATAGAAAGCTCCTATCTGTTTAAAAGTTTAAACATTTAACCTTTTAATATCATATAAGATTCCTAACCCGCTGTCAACGGAACAGAAGTTAAACTAATAACCCAGCTGACTTAACACCGTTTGATGGTTTGGATTAATGTTCTCCGGCAATGCATGAATGGGGAAATATTTCACTTCCGATACTTCCTTCGCGTCCAATTTAAATTCTTCACTACCACACACGCCAGAATAGACCACAATTACACTATACACTTCATCTCCATTCGGATATTGATAGTAGAGATTCTCTCCAGAAAAAACCGACTGAAAAGATAAATTCTGAATGGTTATTCCTAATTCTTCAAACGTTTCTCGAACGGCTGTTTCTTCGAACGACTCTCCTGGTTCCATAAATCCACCAGTTAATCCCCATAATTGGTTATCTGTCCTTTTTTGCATAAGGAGATGTGACTTTGATGAATCAAATAACAGTACCGCTACTCCTGGTAAAATAAGTGGCCTAGTCCCAACCATCGCTCTTAGCTCCTGAATGTAATCCATAGCTCCTCCTCATGAAACGTTGTACATACAAAAAAGCCTCTCGATTCGATCGAATAGGCTTTTTATCCATTGCTAAAGGCCCAGACCCAGTAAATGACTCCCCAGACTGCGCTTAATGACAATAATATGATTAGGAGTCGAATATTTTTAGTTCTCATTTTTCTCGATCTCCTCTTGCTGAACTGTTTTTTCTTTCCGCTTTAACATGTATAAGAAAAAACCAAACAAACCAAAGACGACAAAGAAAAGTCCTGTTGACATATAAACTAGAATTGATCCTATATCCATGACCGCTCCACCTTTCTTAGGCACTACCCGCTGTATGATAAATAGATAGACAATACCCCAATTACAATCATCGTAACAAATGGTAGAACAAAGGCCAGGAAAATAACAGCAGATTCCGTTTTATGCTGCTTTATTTTAGATAACAAGAAGCTATTCTCCTTTCACTTTATCATTCACGCCATTAGTATAACGGAGATTCACTTAATTTCACGTTACTTTAGTGAACGTTTCCGTACTATTCTAACATAAGTTTAATCGTGACAGGCATGGTGAATCGCTTGACGAAGCAACGCCATAACGTGTTGGTCATCAGGAGAATAAAAAATGCTCGTTCCTGCTCTTCTAAACTTAACTAAGCGCAAGTTTTTTAGAAAACGAAGCTGATGAGACACAGTTGACTGCGAAAGGTGGAGAGCATCCGCTATTTCACTAACAGAACATTCCCGATCAGCCAGTAAGTTCAAAATTCGAATTCTTGTAGGATCTCCAAGTGCTTTAAACGTTTGTGAAACGATAAAAAGCGTTTCTTCATCTAAGTCCAGCTTTTCATTTGTCATATCCTGACCTTGATTTTCCAAACTAATCTCCTCCGCTCACTATATGAACAAATATTCATATATCACTCTGCTGTCATTGTATGAAAGTCTTTAGCCTATTGTCAATACTCGCTTGTCACGATTCCTTCACAGAAACGCTAGAACCTCCCTTGAGTTCATATCCAATCCTTCTTACAATAGAAAGAGAAGAAAAAGTAAAGGCTTTCCTGTCAGAAGATAGGATGCATGTACATGATGTGGTATGATGAAAACGGTCAACATTTACTGAAAGGCATTATGATCATAGATGGAGGTGTTCCTAATGTGGGAACAATTATCGAGCACGTTTTCGTTTAGTGCTCTATGGAGCCCTGGAATTCTCGTAGCCGCAATTGTTATTGCTGGATTCTATTTACTTCTGACAGGGCCCTGGAAAGATAGCTTCAAGAATGCAACATCCGTCCCTCTTTATAAAAAGATCTTTTTCTTAATTGGGGTCGCCTTATTTTACATCGGTCTGGGTGGTCCATTATCACTCATGGGACATTTATTACTTAGTATTCACATGACAGAGATGGCTCTTGTTTATTTAGTTGCACCGCCACTCATTCTTGTAGGGACACCAGCATGGCTGCTTCGTCCATTACTAAATATCACCGTGATTCATAAAATCGTTAAGTTTTTGACTTTCCCAATTATTTCACTGCTTTTGTTTAATGGACTGTTTTCTTTTTATCATATTCCTGAAATATTCGACTACTTAATGGTTCACTATACTGCTCAGAACTTCTATAAAGCAGCGCTTATACTCACAGCTTTCGCAATGTGGTGGCCACTCGTTTGTCCAGTACCAGAATATGATACGTTATCAGGTGTTAAAAAGTTGGGCTACATCTTCGCTGACGGCGTCCTACTCACACCAGCCTGTGCGCTAATCATATTCGCATCTTCCCCTCTTTACGCAACCTATACCGATCCAACCGTATGGGCCAATGCTATGGGATACTGCGTACCAACTGGCACAACCGTTTCACCTGAATTATTTGACCAATTTAAACCGCTAGGCATTATGGAAGACCAACAGCTAGGCGGCATCATCATGAAAATCATCCAGGAACTATCATACGGCACTGCTCTCGGCTATATCTTCTTCCAATGGGCAAGAAAAGAACGCGAAAAAGATGCCGAAGAACTACAATCACCAGAATTCAGAATGAGTGAGGTTTAATATGAAAAGCGGAAGTGGGCGTTTAGGGTCGACAAGCGCTGGAGGCCTATCAAAAGAACACGCTCTTTGTGTTCATTTGATAGGGTGAAGCGATCGAGACCCTGCCCTCATCGAAAAGCGGAGACGAGCGTTTAGAAACGGAGATATTGGAGCTCTTGAACGAGAACACGTTCTTTGTGTTCTGGTGAAAGAGCGAAATATCGCAGTTTCTGCGAGTCGTAGCTAGACACGAAAAGCGGAAGCGCCCGTTTAGCCTCGACAAGCGCTGGAGGCCTATCAAAAGAACACGCTCTTTGTGTTCATTTGATAGGGTGAAGCGATCGAGACCCTGCCCACTGCAGCTGGATCTCAAGAAAAGCGAAGTGGGCCCGTTTAAATCCGCAGGATGTTGGAGCCCTTTCGAAGGAGACGCTTTTTGTCTCAATCGAAAGGGCGAAACAGCCGGAGGATTTGGCCCGCGCAGCCTAGACACGAAAAGCGGAGACGAGCGTTTAGAAACGGAGATATTGGAGCTCTTGAACGAGAACACGTTCTTTGTGTTCTGGTGAAAGAGCGAAATATCGCAGTTTCTGCGAGTCGTAGTTAGACACAAAAAGCGGAGCGGCCCGCTAAAAAAACAAAAGCCATGAAGCAAGCTTCATGGCTTTTTCTTTGTTTCCACATAGTTCTGTAACAAAACGCGAATCCAACTTCCAATCGCAACCCCAATGAATATACCGAAGATCGCAACAAAGGTTGGTGGAAGAAAAAAAGTTCCATCATCGATTTTCGAGAAAATGACACCCACTGTCGAGAAATATGCCCCCGCCACAAAAGGAAGGGCCAGAAATGCCCCTGCTTCCCGACCGGATTTTTCTTTCGCACACAAATAGCTTTCATAAATGGCAAACAAATAAACACATGGGTAAAACATCGCCCACTCGTAATTCGTCACAGCAATCGCTTGAGCTGATTTGCCTTGAAAACTATAGAGGATATTCATGTTTAAATTTGCATTCACATTAATGACAAATTCTAAAACAATAAAAAATGCCCCTCTTATGTACATTTTATTTAGGATCTGACCAAATCCTGGAAAGGCAATGCTCCATAGGAGCACTTCAAGAGGATACACATTTCTCTTCATTTTATCACCAGCTTCTCATCAACTACTCCTTTACTTTTTCCAAATTACTGGTATTTAATCCACCTTCATGGAATTATTTTCAGAAGTAACGTCTTCCCTTTTGGACCATACTACTGACATAAGTTAAGGAAAGGAGATTTTATAATGCTAACGACAGATCAACTCCGTTCATTTAAACAAATGATTCAGGAACGCATGGCAACACTTCGTGAGGAATTAGCGGATAATGATGAGTTTGGTCTTTCTCAATCGTTTACACAACATGCGACCGGGGAACTCTCAAATTATGATAATCATCCAGGCGATACAGCCACAGAACTTTATGAACGTGAAAAAGACCTTTCATTAAGTGAGCATGCGAAACAGGAACTAGCGGAACTTCATCAGGCTCTAGAACGTATTGGTAAAGGCAAATATGGTGTTTGCAACATTTGTGGGGAAAATATCCCGATCGAAAGACTTGTGACTCTTCCAACGGCAGCAACCTGCATCAAACACAGTCCCTCTCAGCAAACATCACAACATAGACCCGCCGAAGAAGAGGTACTTGGTCAATCATTCGGTGAGCATGTCAATGATAGCGACGCGAATTTTTTCGATGCCGAAGACTCCTGGCAACGAGCTGCAAGATATGGCACATCTGAAACGCCTTCTGATTTTATTGATCAACAGATGAACTATGATCGGATGTATATCGACTCGAATGAACTAAACGGATACGTTGAAGAAATCGAGACATTTTTATCAGCTGATATAGATGGCAAACCAACCGGCGTTATTCCAAACGAACGTCACGAACATTACGAAGATCAACTGGATGACTACGAAAGTCAAGCTTCTCAAGGAATGATTGAAGATACGGATTTGAACGGATGAAAAAAGCAGCCCGTATGTGGGCTGCTTACTTACATTTCTTTTGGTGCATGAAGACCCAGCAATCGTAAGCCTTCCTGTAAAACAATGGCTACAGCTGAAACAAGCTGAAGTCTCGCTTGTTTGGATGAATTCTCTTCTAACAACCGCACTTGTCCATAATACTTATTAAAAGCACGAGAAAGTTCCAATACGAATTTTGCGATTTGAGATGGATCGTATTCGGTAGCCGCTCGTTCAACTACATTTGGAAAATGACGAAGCTTGGTAACCACAGACCAGGCTTCTTCATCTAGCTCTTCGATGGTTTCGCCTTTCTGATAGTTCCCTTTGCGTAGAATGGAACACGCACGAGCATGTGTATATTGTACATAAGGGCCTGTTTCTCCTTCGACTCGAAGCATATCTTCAAGAGAAAAATCGATATCATTTCGACGATCATTTTTTAGATCATGAAACAAGACGGCTCCTACACCAATTTGTTGCGCAATGACACTTTTATTTTCTAAATTGGGATTTTTAGCTTCAATATTTTCTTTTGCTAGTTCAATCGCTTCACTTAGCACTTCTTCAAGCAAAACGACTTTCCCTTTTCTCGTCGACATCTTCTTTCCATCTTTTAGCATCATCCCAAAGTTAATATGATGCATATGGTCGGCCCAATCAAATCCTAATTTCTTTAAAACTTCAATTAACTGTTTGAAATGAAGACTCTGCTCATTTCCTACCACATAAAGCGACTGACTAAAGTCATACGTTTCATAACGATAGATCGCTGCAGCTAAATCTCGAGTAGCATAAAGGGAAGCGCCATCCTTCTTTTTAATTAAGCATGGAGGAGTGTCTTCGCCAAGGTCAACCACCATTGCGCCATTCGATTCTACTAAAAGATTCTTTTCTTCTAACATCTCAATGACTCGCTGCATTTTATCGTTATAAAAAGCTTCGCCGTTTGTGGAATCAAATGTGATGCCCATTAGGTCATAAATGCGATTAAATTCCTTAAGCGATTCTTCACGGAACCAATCCCACAAACGAACTGCTTCTGGATCACCTTGTTCTAATTCTTTAAAAGCCTTTCTCCCTTCATCCTCTAGGACAGGATCAAGTTCCGCTTTTTCGTGAAACAAAATATACAAGTTAAGGAGCTCCTTAATTGTCTGTTCACGAACTTTTTGCTCATTCCCCCACTTGCGATAGGCTGTTATTAATTTACCAAACTGCGTTCCCCAATCTCCAAGATGATTAATTCGGATGGGACAGTAACCCACTTTTTCAACTAGTAACGCCAGGGCATTTCCTATAACAGTTGAACGTAAATGCCCCATTGAAAAAGGCTTTGCGATATTTGGTGATGACAGATCGATTGTAACGGCTCCACCTTCCCCTATTTCTGAGCTCCCATACTTACCTTCCTGACTAAGTACTAGATGAATGACATCACTTGCAACCGTTGTCTTATTTAGAAACACATTAACATAAGGTCCAACCGCTTCAACTTTCTCAAAGCTAGGATCATTCATATCACTAGCAAGATTCTCCGCAATTTTATTCGGTGACATTTTTTCGAATTTTGCTAGTTGGAAACATGGAAAAGCGTAATCGCCAAGTGACTCATGTTTCGGGATTTCAATTCTTTGGATAAGGTCACCATACTCTACTACTCCATTACATGCTTGAACAAGTTTTTTTGCAAAAAGCTCTTTATACTTCATTCTCTTCCTCCTTATCTCATTAACCGTTTCTTTATAAACAAAAAATCTCCGTCTCTAAAATAGAGACGGAGATTTTTTCCGCGGTACCACTCTCATTGCTCAATACGGTAAATGAGCCAGCTTCTCTCGGGTAACGGTGAGTCCGACTGTTCCTACTGAAGTTCAAAACAGTGTCTTGAAAGTCCGGTTCATGTTAGGTTAGGTTCCGAGCTCTCACCACCCTCGAATCGCTTTATCCATTTCCAAACACTACTCTCTTTCGCTCTGACGATTAAATATGACTTTTATTATAGCTCATGTCACAATAATTTCAACTTGTTATTTGAAAACCATTGTTTCTTCTGACTGCATTTGAACGTTTTTTTCTCCATCCTGATAACCTTCCTCATAGGCTTCTCGATAAATTGACGTTAAATACATTGAAATTAGTTGTCTTACTTTGGGCTCTACGTTAACGACCTCTAGATGCTTCATACAACGATCAACCGCTAATTTTTCCTTTTGGACATTTTTACTCGTCAACGTAAGAACCACCTTCCTTACCTCTTTCTTTGATTATACATGAATTAAACAAGTTTTGTACATCCATTCGACAAAACTCGTTTTTATGTTTAATGAGGAGCTAAATCCAATCAAAATAAGACACCACCGCTTTTTTGACCCTTATTGGTACTATTCCTTTAAATCTTGATACATAACTTTACCAATTCATCGCAAGCTATAACCAACTATTCTTATTTGGAGGAGGATGCACCATGAGACGCGGCAAACGAAAATCAGTTCGAAATGAACCTTATCAAATTCCTACTGCTACTGAATCATGTGAGGCATTTTTTTCTCTTGAGCAAAACAAAGAATATATTATCTCGAAATTTCATCATACAGAGGATATTAAATTCAGAAGAATGACGATTCAAAATATTGCCTGCATCCTTGCCTACTTAGATCCACTAGTTGATGAAGATAAGCTTCAAAAAACAATTATGAAACCATTAATGGAAAAGAACAAATTAGACATAGAAGATACGGTAACATCTAAGGAATATCGACGTTCTAAGAACTTACAAGAAGCTGTCTCTGGATTAACTAAGGGCTTTGTGGTTCTCTTTATAGAAGGTTATCAACACTTTTATTTACTAGAGGCTTTTTCTGCAAATTCTAGGGCAGTGTCTGAACCAATAAATGAGCAGGTGGTTCGTGGTTCACACGAAGGATTTGTTGAAAATATTATGCAAAACCTTCAAATGCTTCGTCGGAGAATCGAGAACCCTAACCTTGTGATACGTTTCTTTCAAGTTGGAAAAACAACCGACACAAAATTAGCTATTATTTATCTGCAGCACCTTGTCAACCCAGACCTCATTCAAGAAGTTGAAAAAAGAATTACGTCAATCCAAACGGACTCGATTCAAACGCCTGGATATGTAGAAGAGTTTATCGAAGATTCGCCTTTTTCTCCTTTTCCACAAATGCTAAGTACAGAACGACCAGATCGGTTAACGGCTCATGTTATCGAAGGTCGAATCGGTTTACTGATGGAAGGGAGTCCTTCTACCTTAGTCATGCCCGTCACGTTCTTTGCCTTTTATCAATCACCAGAAGATTACAATAGTCGGTGGTACATCGGTTCCATTTTAAGGCTTATTCGAGTGGCGAGCTTTATCTTTGCTTTAGGGCTACCTTCCCTTTATATTGCCACGGTATCCTTTCACTCTGAGGTGCTACCTGCTGAATTGATATTAAATATTAAAAGTTCGCTCGAAAATGTGCCGTTTCCACCATTACTCGAAGCACTCATCATGCAAATTATCCTTGAATTGTTAAGAGAAGCTGCCATTCGCCTCCCTGGTCCCATTGCACAAACAATCGGTATTGTTGGAGGTTTAGTGATTGGAACAGCGATCGTTGAAGCGAATCTTGTCTCTAATATGATGATTATTGTAGTAGCACTAACGGCTATTTCTTCCTTTGCTGTTCCTTCCTATGAAATGAGTATGTCAATTCGGCTCCTTGGATTTCCACTTATGCTTCTCTCAGCCTCCTTTGGCTTCATAGGGCTTGTATTTGGACTATCCATTATCCTGATTCATTTATGTGGCTTAGAAACGTTCGGTACACCCTACTTTTCACCTCTTGCACCGTTTCGCTTTAATGAATTAAAAGATTCGATTATTCGTCTGCCAAGATGGTTGCTTGGAAATCGACCAACAGATGTCCATGCCCAGTATCGTAAGCAGGAATGGCGTTCAAGAGGATGGAAAAAGAATGAAAACGACTAGCACAATTAATAACGCACAGCTCTTTTTCATTATTTTTCAAACCCAAGTAGGAGTAGGAGTTCTTTCCCTTCCATCGTCCTTATATGCAGAAGCGGGAACTGATGGATGGATTACACTTATGATCACAGGTGGCGCCATTCAGCTCGTTGTTTTTATCCTATATTTTTTAAGCAAGCGATTCCCCTCTTTAACGTTATTTGAATATGCACCTAAAATTGTTGGTAAGTATGTAGCGTTCATCATTTCCTTTCTGTATGTTGCTTTCGCTATCGCAACTGCTGTTATTGTGTTGGAGCTATTTGAAACAACCATCAAAACCTGGATTTTGTTTCGCACTCCGATGCTCGTCATTTTGCTATTGTTAACGGTCAGCGGGACCTATCTTGCAGTTGGGAAAATCAAGGTGATGGGAAGGTTTTATCAATTTGTTTCGGTCCTCATTATTCCGCTTGTCTTGATGTCTGCTTATACGTTAAAGGATGCAGATATACGGTACATTCTTCCTCTTGGACAAAATGGTATGGGCACTATTTTTAAAGCGACGCAAAAAGGGATTGTCTCTATGCTCGGCTTTGAAATTGTATTATTTGTCTATCCATATGTGCAAAACAAGGGAAAAGCAGCACTTAAAAGTCTAACTTTGGCCAATATAGCTGTAACGAGTTTATATACCTTCTTGACATTTACAACGTATGTCTTTTTTAGTCCTGGTCAGCTTGAAATAATTCCAGAACCTCTCGTGTATATGTTAAAAGGTGTGTCTTTTATTATCGTGGACCGAGTTGATTTGCTTTTCCTTTCCATCTGGATCATTTCGGTTATGACTTCATACGTTTCTTACTTATACATTGCTGGTAGAGGCATTCAACACTTAACAAAGAGAAAAAAAACAACTGGTTCGATATTGGTAGCGGCTATCCTCGCTCTGATATTTTCAATGTTTTCTCATGATCGCTATACCGTTGAAATGCTTTCTAGTTACCATGCAAAGGCAAGCTATTTTTTTGCACTTGGCTTCCCCCTCGTTCTTTTGCTTGTTAGCCTTTTATTTAAGAAGAAAGAGGAATCACAATGACAAAAACACGATACCTTTCCATTATTTGTTCGATTAGTCTTCTATTCCTAACCTCTTGCTGGGATCAAGAACTTTTAAAAGAATCCAAACTTATTTATGGTGCAGGATTTGACTACGAAAATGAGAATGAAATTCGTACAACGTTTGTTGTTCGTAATCTTGGTGTTCCAGTTAGTCAAGGTGGCGTCTACTCTAATCGGGTTCTATCCGTTGCAGGTTCTTCTCCTAGAGACACACGTATAAAAATGGACCGCATCATTTCGAAGCAGGTAACCGCATCCAAAAACCAGCTCCTTCTTTTAGGTGATGAAGTCGCTAAGCATGACATTGATCATATGTTCGATATCTTATATAGGGATCCTAAGAGTCCTCTGGATGCTCGTATCGGCATTGTTGAAGGACGAGCAGAGGACATCTTCAATTTAGATCATATTGGCGATACGCTGATAACCGAATTTACAACGAATCTTATTAAAGGCGCTGAGAATAAAACAGAAGCTCCGCGTATGACAGTAGAAAAAGCGTTTCGCTATTCTCATGATATTGGACAGGACTATGCCTTTCCATACATTAGTTATAATGAAGAGGTCGGTGCACCTGAGATAAACGGAATTGCTCTATTTCATCAATCAAACTTTACCGGGGAAGTCCTCCCTCCTTTTGACGCTACACTTCTACTTCTTATGGCTGATGCCAAAAGGAAAAAAGCAAGTATAGTTGAAAATATTGGCGAGCAACACGACCAAGGATTCCTTACTCAAACCGTTACCATTAACATTCAAAATGCAAAATCAGATATTAAGTATTCCTTTCAGAATGGGAATGTAAGTAAAGCCGTTGTCCATCTTGAAGTGAGAGGGAATATCGAGGAATATCCTCAAGATCATCTCTTTAAAGAAAGTCAGGTAAAAGACATCGCGGATGAGTTATCGAAGAAATTAACGGAAAGAGGTAACAATTTACTGGCAAAGCTGCAAGAAGCGAACTGTGATTTTCTTGGAATAGGTCGGGATCTAAACGCTTATCATCATGAAGCATGGCACCCTAAACAGTGGGATAAAGAATACTCAAAACTAAATCTAGAAGCAAAGGTAAAAGTGAAGATCTCAGAAACAGGAATCATTAAATAGAAAGAGAATGAGTATTTTCACTCATTCTCTTTCTATTTGCTTCATCTCTTCAATTGTCGGTTCTTTTGAGCCATACCAGGAATAAGCCACTTCATATACGTCGCCTTCCTGCACAAGGTTCCAGGCCATTTCCTCCTCCATCAATAATTCAATGGCCTCACCTTCTCCTTCTGCCTGAACAAACACATAGAAATGATGATCCGTACTTTCTTTCTTAATGACTTCTCCTCTTTCAAGATGTTCTTCATGCACATATGTGTACCTTCCAATCACAAAAATGCTAACAAGCACCACGATACTAGCAATCGATAGATTTAATACTCTCTTTCTTCTCATAACGCCTCCAACAAGTAATGGTTTACTAATAAAGTACCACAAACATGATTTGTTTAACAAAGTTAGACATGAATGTTTAATGGAAATTCCACAAGGGTAACCCCAAAATAAGAGACATTACAAGGAGGAATTACAAATGGCTAAGAATTCTCAATATCAACCGATACATGAAAGTGGTTTTTCTCTAAGCGACGCTCAAGAGGTAAAATACGCGAAAGACTTTAAGAAAGCAGATATCGCAGGTGGCATTCGCAAACCCAAAGTGAAGCGAGCTAAGAGCGAAAATCCCGATTTGCTTAAGTAATGATTCGCTTACTAACATGAAGTAGCAACGAAACAGTGAATTTAAAGCTTTTATGAAATAGGTAGAAAAATCATGATAAATAAAGGGAGTGAGGCCAACAGCCTCACTCCCTTTATTTGTATCCTTACACACTTTTACCGTCTTGTTTCACAAAGGCTTCGTAGCCCTTTTTCTTCAATTCTTCACGTAATTCTTCAGCCCTCCTCTTCTCTTTATAAGCACCCACTTGAACCAAATACATCGGTCTCGTAAGATCGCCTTTTATATACCGCACAGCTGCAAGTGCTGCTTCTTCTGCTAACTGAAACCGAAAGGAGCGTACATTTAATTTCTTTCGATCGATAGCAGAGTCAAGAAAGCCATATTCAATAATGAGGGTTTCAACATTGCCAGTTAATCGGTGCATAAAATAATAATCTTTCCCGTTGGACCCCTCTTTTGAAAAAATCCGACGTATGGGCATACCAGTCTTCTTCAATGCATTAGCCACATTTTCAGCAAAACCGGAAGCTGTATATTTCGAATAAATCACCTCTGCTCCGCTTCCTCCGCCCGCATTAAAATGATTGCTTAAACAAACGGTTGCCCCAGATGATTTAACGAGCTCAGAACGCTTTTCAGGGGTCAAATCAACATCTGCGTTTCGCGTAACCTTACAAGGAATTCCAAGGTTTTTCAGAAACTCATATTGATGTAGCGATACCTCTAAATTCCAATCTTTTTCCTTTAATCCATTTGTCATTGCCCCCGGGTCTTTTCCACCGTGACCAGCATCAATGAGTATCATTCTCTACTTCCTCCTTGTCCTATAGTAAAAGTTAAACGCTCTCACCTTATATATCGTTTAAAAAGAGGAAAAAGGGGCATAGAGATCAAATTATTTAGTGGTAATTGCAACCTTTCATCTTCAGATTCGTCTCTATAGTAAACGCTTCTCAAAGGATGATTGTATGAACGAAAACTCCCAGGATGACTTTAGATTCGATTTTAGCAACTATACAACTGTTCAAAAAACGGAATTAATCGAAGAATTAATGGAAACATACGGTGAATCCTTAGTAAGGCTCGCTTATACATATGCGAAAGATTGGGGAAAAGCGGAGGACATTGTACAGGAAGTTTTTCTTGCTTGCTTTCTAAAGCTTCATACTTTTAGGGGAGAAGCTTCGTTAAAAAACTGGCTCTATCGCATCGCAATTAATCGATGTCATGATCATGTTCGAAGCTGGTCTTTTCGTAATATCATCCTGACGAATCGGATGATGCAATTTATCAAACATCACACCGCCTCTCCCGAACTTACAGTTGTAAAAAATGAAGAATCCATTAAGCTACGAACAGCCATTTTCCAACTTCCTTTAAAATACCGAGAAACCTTTATTCTGTACTACCATGAAGATTTATCGATAAGAGAGATTGGTTCACTCCTTGATACAAAAGAGGCAACGATCAAATCGAGACTACATCGTGCGCGTCGTCTTCTTGAATTAAGTCTGAACAAAGAAAGGGAGTGAATACAAAGATGGAGGACAACCATTTAAAAACAAGAGTAAAAGAAGCTTTATTTCATAAACAACACTTTACGAGTCGAAAAAAAGAACGAATGCTTGAGAACATCCTGCTTGCCCATTACAGTAAAAATAAGAAAAAGCGAAATTTAACGCTAGAGTGGATTGGTATAGTCGCCTGTATCGCTTTATTTATCATTACCACCTTGTCTGTTACCGGTGTTCCCTTGGACGCACCTAAAATACAAGAGGCTTCACTCCTTGAAAAGAATGCTCCCTATGTTAGTGCTGCGTATATGAAGCGCGCTTCTGAAATTGCTCACCGTGATTTGGAAATTATCGATGTTACTTATTTTTCAAAGGATTCCACTGTTTATCTCGATCTTATGGTTTCGGAGACACTATCCGAGCAGAAGATGAAGGAGGTGGCAACAGAATATTTAGCTGTACTCTCCCATCTGTATCAAACGGATAACAACAATACCAATGACCTTTGGAACTACTATAATGTAGAACTGACACTAAAAGGAGACAGCGATTATCCTACTATGGCTTATTTTGATGAAGTAGACGAATCCTTTTATCTAAAAGGCTCAAAAAGCAAGAAGGATAACAAGATTCAATGGTACTCGTCCTCCTAAGCAAATAAATCATCAAAAAAAGGAAAAGCGCATAGTATTGTGCTTTTCCTTTTTGAATATTAACTGTTTCCTCAGTATAGATAAGAAGCTAATACTACCTGCTGGCTGTTTTTCGTTCTTCTGCCTGTTCAGATCTTCCTAGGAAATAAAATGCGCTCGAATCGATTTCTCTTTTATTCTTTTCAGTTCGTTTATTAACTGTTGAACGTTTCATTGTCTGCTTTTCAGTTAATTGCTTAAATCCTTCTAGCATTAAGTTCACACTAAAAATAACAAGGACAAAAAACAATATAGGAACGAGAGGGATCCACGAATTGTATGGTAGAAACTGAAAGGTAGAGCCGATTAACCCTGACCATTCAGATGATACAGAACGGTATTCATCTCCTAAGATCGGATCTGGATTAAAGAAAGTTCCACCGAAAAACAATTTCAATAAGCCTAGATGCAGTAAGAGAATGAGCACATTAATTATTTGCTGTAGGAAAATGATCACCATCCGCGGTCCAAGATGAGGCAAGATGTGTTTAGTTAAAATATGCACTTTAGAGCCGCCTAACGTTTTGGCTCCCTCAATAAATCCTTTTCCCCAAATGGCATTTGTTTCATTCGATATTAACGTTGTTGTGGTCGGAATCGCAACCGCAGTTAAAATAACAATTTCAAAGACAATGCGTTCAAGGTATGAAAATTGGAAAGTCCCTTCCATACCGTTTTCCATTAAAACCCCGCTAAGAATAAAGTAACAAAGCAGGGAGATAGGTATGTACTGCATAGCATCTACGAATCCTGATGTGCTTCTTAACGTTCTCCGAAAATAAGTCCCACCGATAGCGCCTGCAACAAACGAGAGCGCCATTCTCATTGATGCTACTAGAAAAGCAATGCCGATTGTATACTTTGCCCCAATGATGATCTGATCTAGTAGATGATAACCATACTTATCTGTACCAAATGGAGGAACCTGCAATGGCGTAAATGGGGAACGGTCAACTAAGTTTCCGTCTTGATCATAAAGCATAGACGTTTGTGGCACAACATCTTGATAAACGAAGAAATAATACAAACTGCTCCCAAGTAGAAGAGCAATAATGGCTGTTCCTATCACAAGCATTGGATTTTTCAGCGCACTTTTCACGATTTTCTCCTCCTTTTCACCTATAGTAAGGCTTCTTCCTTAGCGGCCTGCTCCGCTACAAGCTGATAAATTGTTAAAAAAATAAATATTGGAATAAAAAGCAAGAGTGCGCTTACTGTAAAGATTTCCGGTGTAGGATGCTCATACATAAAACGGATCAATCCATTAAGGTTAAACACATATTCCATGATAAAAAGATTCGATAGTGCAAACCAAACAATTGATCGCGAATGGAAATAGATTGATAAAATTGTATTTCGAAAAACATGGACTAAAAATATTTTTGTTGAATCTACCCCTTTTGTTCTTGCAAGTTCAACATATGGTTTCTCCACTTCCTCCTCTAGAACATGTAGCATAATCCTATACAATAACAAGGCAGGTAAAATAGAGAGAATGAGAATCGGCATCGTATAAATGCGTTCAAATGCTGCAACATCCATCAATAGGAAATCTGTTTTTTTGTAAAACCAAATCACACCGATCTGAACAAGTGCGAGCACAAAGACATCTGGAAAGGATTCTGTCATAAAAGCGACTCTTTTGAACCATTTTTGAATGAACTTGGGAGAACGATAAGTGAGATATGTAAATAGAAATGCAACAAAAAAAGCAAGAAGTAAAGCGCTGAACAAAATCACAATAGAATAGGTAAGATAATCTAAAATACTAGGAAAAAGTTGATAACTCTCATTTCCTGAACGAAACGTTAACTGTTGAAAATGAATGATTTGTTCAATCGTACTTTGTAGTCTTTTCATGTAACCCCCAGGGTCCAACCTCATTCCAGTAAATAGTCCTGGTAAGGATCCAAGTAACAACACACCAAAGAACGCAGCGATAAATTGAAAGCCAATGCGCACAGCCTTATTCCTCATATATTTACTCCTTTCATGACGAGCATCTACCTTTAAGACGGGATGACTAGCCAAAGGTTTCATAAAAATCGGAAACTTGAATATATGTGATGAAGTGCCCTTCTTTCGAATAAGCTTGTAACAGTGCATTTTCGAAAGGAGGCAACACGTTGAAACGCTCTGTCTCACTTGAAATCATCCGTAAAACAGAAGGCATTAAACGTCTGGAGCAATATATGAGGGAGCTTATTGATCACGATAGAAAAGTAGCAACCTCTCTCTTAAATGAAGAAACGCTTACGTATCCGACCTTATATGTCCTCTCATCTTTCATAAGAGAGCATCACATGGCCAAACACTTATCAGATCGAAACAAAATTGCTTTATCAATTCAAAAGGATATTCTTGCAAAAGAGCGCGCACCAGCAGCTCCATTCCCATATTCCATCTGTGATCTTCCACAATACATCCATTCTGTCCTCAGATGGATGGTAGAAACAGGATCTGACGAGAAATTAAATACCCGTTTTCGCTTAGTGATTGATCGTGCCGCTGGGTTACTGACAACAATTTATCAACACCCCGATGATCTTTCCCTTGTTTCAAATTTACTTTTCAAGCGAAGACGTGCTGGCCACTCGACTCACTATGTTACTTGGGCTTATTTTTCCTCTCAAAACATTTCAAGTCTTCTTCCAATTGGTGAAAAACTATTATCGCCTCATGAAGAAGAAGTTGCATTTGCAAGGGAGCTTCTCCACTTTATTTCTGGTTTAGACCAAAGCGATGACCCCTACGTCTACTTTAGAAGTTGGTATGAAGAAAACCTTCCATATCTTCTTCATAATGAAAATAGCTATGAGTTAACTGCTGAGCTCACACCATACATTGTCGATCACGATACAAAGTATCGGGAAAGCTTCTCTTTTATAGAAAATGTTCCCTTAAGGGAACATGGATTTCAATCCCTATCTGAACATGAAAAAGAACAATTAGCTAATCTTTCGTACAGAATTCGAATGAGGTCACGTAGTGAATGGATCGAGTGGATGAATCGCCCCCTGAGTGCCCAGTTAATGTTCATGGAGGAGGTTCAGCATGATAACAATAGCAGGTAGCAGTGCGAGTAAAGAAATTATTGTTAATGCTGGAATACACAGCCCACTTGAATTAACCATTCTCGACGTCATGTTCATGAGTTCTTATACGTATGCCTTCAGGTCCATCGATGCTTTATTGTTTGAAATCCGATTTCGCGTATCCATAACGAGTAGTTCACGTGAGCTTTACTACAGCGGGGCTCAATTTGCTGATTTTTATCGTTCTCGGTGTAATCCAATGTTTTGGCATCTCTTACCAGACGGTGCGTTTCAACTTAAAAGCGGTGTACCTGCTTCAGAAGCGATTTTGGATATTTATCGGAACGGACCGATGTACGCCTTTGAGTGTGCTACGGCGATGATCATTATCCTCTATCATGCTGCTGTGAAAATGTTGCCAGCTCCCAAATTCAATCAATTATTTGCCAATATGCGTTTGTGGGGATGGAAATTCGATCAAGATTTACAAATTGTGCATAACATTCCACCTGACTATCTTCCTGGAGATATTCGTTATGTAAAGAATCCTGATGTAAATCCTCTTACACCTGAATGGCAGGGAGAAAACATCGTTGACTTGGGAGATGGTACTTTTTTCGGCCACGGCCTAGGTTTTCGAACAATTGAAGGAATGATAGAGGCGCTTGCCATGCGACGAAGACCAGGAGCAACGAGAATGCCATACTTAATGCTTCCAGCCACAAGACCCGGTTTTTCTTATTTATATCAGTACTCGTTTACTCGATCGATTTCAGAAAACTCAATTTTACTTTTTGACAATGGTCTAGAACGCTCAACACTCTCCCCTGAAGAATATGAGAAGAATCGTAATGAACTTCTCAAGAATTTCATTACGATTCGTGTCGGAAACACCTCCTAATTGAATTCGGGCTATTCTATGGGATATCCGCCCTCTACCCTTTCGATCTAGAACATATGGTAAGGGTAAAAGGATGGTGAAGTGATTGAAAGACTTTCCTACCATAGAAACAAAGCGGCTTATCCTTACTTCTCTAAAGGAAGAAGATCAAAACTCTCTTTTCTCAATTTTTTCGGATCCAAATGTTACGTATTATGATGGCGGGAAAGTAATGAAAACAAAAACCCAGGCGCTTCACTACATTCGAGCTTACAAAGACCCCTCCTCCATCTTATTGACACACACGATTCGATTTGGAATTCGCTTAAAGAGTTCAGGAGAATTAATCGGTACAGCAGGTTTTCAAAACTGGGATCGTACGTCTTCAAAAGCAGAGATTGGCGCTATCCTAT
This sequence comes from Guptibacillus hwajinpoensis, assembly GCF_020524165.1. GTDB lineage: Bacteria > Bacillota > Bacilli > Bacillales > Guptibacillaceae > Guptibacillus > Guptibacillus hwajinpoensis_D. The sequence continues at coordinate 153,097 of NZ_JAIVKU010000006.1, read as the reverse complement.
CTAAAAATTACTGGAGCGGAGGATATGGGGTTGAAGCGGCAAAAGCCATTATTGATTATGGTTTTCAACAAATGAAACTTCATAAAATTTATGCCCAAACGATTGAAGATAACCGTTCAGCAGTAAAACGGCTTGAACAATTAGGTTTTCATAAAGAAGGGCATTTTCATGATCATATTTATATGCATAGGCATTATTATGATGTAGTGGTTTATTCGCTCCTAAACAAGTAAGCGCTCCTTCCGAACGACAGAAGAAGCGCTTTGTTAGGCTTGTTTTCGTGGAGGTGGTGACAGAAACGCAGCAACCGATCCTAGGACAGGAAAGATGAGAATAATCAATAGAATTTCTGTATAACCTCCAAAAAGATCAAATGCAATTCCGAACGGAAGCGGCCCAAAAGCTGAGCCAATAACCATTGTTGTCGTCGCAATTCCCTTTATACTCCCGAGATGTTCTCTTCCGAAATAGTTTGGCCAAATAATATTTAGGGTGATTCGCTCAATTCCACCGATGATTCCCCAAAGAACGGCAAATACAATCGCAAGCAAGTAGCTTTGAACTTGAGTTAAAAGAAGAAGAAACATGATTTGTCCGACAAAAGATAGTCCAAGTACAATATGTACGTGAACACGCTCAAGAATAAACCCGGATACCATTGTTACAGGAAAACCGACAATCGCCATAATACTTAGGATAATGGCAGCCGTACTGCCTGGCACTCCTTGCTCTCCTAGTATCGAAAATAAATGGAACGTTAAACCAGTATTCACTAGAGCTGGGATACTAACACAAAAAAGAATGAGCCAAAATGCCCTCGTTCTCATGGCTTCCTTCACAGTCCAATTTACCTCAAATTCCTCATCCTCTTCTTCTTCCTCTAGTTTCTCTTCACGGCGCTCTGCAAGCCTTTTTTTCGAAACGGCATGATCAGGAAGAAGGCCAATATCTTCAGGCTTATTCTTCACGATAAAATAAACCACAGGTAAAAAAACGACAATAAGAGCAATACCTAGAATTCTCCAAGCATTTTCCCAACCGAAAGAGGAAATTAACCAGGTGTTTAGCGGCGGGAAAGAAGCAGAACTAAGGAATCCACCAATCGCCATAAAACTTAGGGCCCTGCCGCGCTTTAATATAAACCATTGAGGGACTAGCGTGTTTGGTATAAGCGTCATCGAACCCTGCCCAAATAACCGAAGCATAAAGAAGCCAATGAATAGCATAACAGGTCCAACAACAAAGCTGTTCCAAAAGCAAGCAACTGCAAGGAACGCTCCTATCGTTAGCATCATCCTGCGCTGACCATATTTATCTACTAATCTTCCAACAATAAATAGTAAAAGCCCTGCTGCTAATGTCGCTGTGGAATAAATACCGGAAACAAGCGATCGACTCCATCCAAATTCTTGAATATAATAGTCTATGAAAACAGAAACGCCGTAAGTTTGTCCCGGTCCTGAAAAAAAGACCGCAATAGCTGCTACTATGACAATATACCATCCATAGAAAATGGACGAATCATGTGACTTTACCGATGACTGCATGACATTCTCCTTTCTAAAGCGGTAACTAAATCCCATTTTATCGAAGAAGAGAAAAATTCAAAAGTCATCCCACTTTTCTATCATTTGTGAACAAATGCCCCCTCGTTTTGTCATCTTCCTGTAACCTTTTCAATAGATAACTCGTTTTGTTTTATAGAAGAAGGAGGGGTGAGAATGGATAAGACATTTGAGCGCTTGTACGACCACTATCATACGAACTTATTTCAATTTTTATTCTATATGGTAAAAAACAGAGCCATTGCAGAAGAACTCGTTCAAGAAGTCTATATTAATGTGCTTCGTTCTTACAATAACTACGAGGAACGTAGCAATGAAAAGACGTGGCTCTTTGCCATTGCGAGAAATATCGCAATCGATTATTTACGAACGCACAACCGAAGAACATCGAGATGGCTTAGCAAGTTTGATTTTAACAAACAGCAGCCAAAAGATGATGCCCCTCTTCCTGAAGAAATTCTGCTTCAAAAGGAAGAAGTGCAGACCATTTATAAGTGTTTGAGAGAATGTACACTTGATCAGCAGCAGGTTCTTATTCTTCGCTATATTCAAGAACTCTCCATAAACGAAACCGCCGAAATTCTAAACTGGAGTGTTAGTAAAGTGAAAACAACTCAGCACAGGGCGATTAAAGCCCTAAGAGAACTTGTCGATGATCCATCCAATCATCAACTAAAGGGGGTCTTATGATGAACGATCGTACAAAATCCCTTCTTTCTAAGCTACCCGTTGTAAAAGATGAAAGAAGCAAAGAAACGATTTATGAAAATATCGAGAAAAAAAGGAATGAACAGATGTTGAAATCAACGAAAAAGAAAACGCCCTGGATCATCCCGGGGATCGCTGCTGTTATTGTTCTATTGCTAGCTGTTCTCATTACGCCTGGCCTCTTCAACCAAAATAACGAAGCTACGAATATAGCGATCACCCAATCTGATTCAGAAGAAACAAGTGCTACTCCTTCGATTAGTGGAAATGATTCAAAAGCAGAACATGCAACTTTAGCACCTGCTGAAGAGCCGACTGTGTTTCATAACTACATCCCAGCATTTCAACAATCTGAAGGAACAAGTGTAGTCATTTCGTACCCTGATCCAGAGAGCATGCTACTTGTACCGCTTTCCTTTTCATTAGATAAAAGCAAAAGTACACAAGAAAATATCGATTTCATCTTAACGAACTTTCCTGCTTCCGATTATGCACTTGAACACTCACCAATAAGCGAAGCTACATTTGATTTTATCACTACGAGTGAAAATCCAACGCTTGTCGTCAACTTTTCAGAACCTGGTGATGGGCTTTCATCTACAGAATCTATCATGATAAACGATAGCGTTCAGCAATTGGCAAAAAGCCTTGGGGCGGACCAAATTAGCTGGCAAACGAATGGAAAAGAAGGGTACACACTGGGGAATTTTGGTGAAGCTGATCCTTTAGTAAATAAGAAGCCGACCCCTTTTTATCTTTATGAGTCAAGTACTGGGACGCATTTTCTCGTAAATGGACCGGCCCTTCAAGGTGAAGAAGGGGCTGAGATGGATATGGCTCTCTCTCTTATGAAAAACGGTGATCCGAACACTCCTTCTCTCACCCCATCCATTCCAGCTACAGTTTCCATATACTCTTTCGATGGAAACGGATCAGAAGCAACCATTACCTTTACAGAAGAAAGCACTTTTGCATCGGAGGAAGAAGCCATGCAAACAATTGAAGCATTAATGCTTGTAGCTTCCCAATACAACTATGAAACCATTCGTTTTGAAAATACGGGTTTTGACAAAATTGGAAGGTATTCATTAGACAAGCCTCTAACAATTCCATCTTCTCCTAACGGTGTCGCGCTAAATTAAACCTTAAGCCAGATAACCTCATAAAATGAAACTAATGAAAACACCCGGCACAGGTTTGCCGGGTGTTTTCTCTATCTCGTAATTTCTTCTACTATATCAGCAGAAGACATATCTGTATTTAGGATGTAATCTCCTGGTTGTACAGCCATTTCTTTATCCATATCTCGGAGTGATTTAATAAAGTCATCCGATTTCTTGACTAATTTCTTATTCTGAAGACTTTGCGCCACTTCTTGGCTCGTCATGCCCTCTTTAATGGTGAAATTAATCTCTTCAGGCTGATCCTCTGAATCCTCTTTCTCAGCTTCCTGTGTTTCCTTCTCTTGTTCAACGACAGGCTTTTCTGCTTCTTTAAGAGATTCATATTCTTCCTTCGCAACCATCACCATGCCATTTTCCTCTAAATGCTGTTTGACCATTGCATCTGTCACTTCATTTTCTTCTGCTTTAGCTTGTGAAAACATAAAATAGTAAGCTGTTAAAAGAACCGCTGCAAACAGCAGACCGGCTGCAATTCCTTTTGCTTCTTGCTTACTCATTTGGACCACCACTCACTGACTTTGCTTTGCTTTCTAACATTTCGGTACGTTTTTTTACCGTCTTTAGTTCTTTCATTAAGTTAATATAAACATCATCAACTTGTCCTTTCACTTCTTTCGCATAGTCCTTTACGAAATATGAGTAAATAAAGAACCCAAGTGACGCGGCAAGTAAAACAAAAATAATGGTTAACATTGTTTTCCCCCTATGAAATGTTTGGCACACTCTCTCTATACTGCGCTTTTATCCAATTAATTCATTCGCATCTTGATGTTGATTTTTGTCGTTTACTTATTAATTTTGATCGAAAATTGCAACAAACCGTGCTAATACTAAATCACACCTTCCGAATGAATAACCTTATGAAAGATCATGATCGTTTTCGTTATCAATAAAAAAACTAGAAAAAACCGACATAAATCGACCTTTTCTAGTTTACCTATATTTCAATTAATTCACAATAGCTCTTAATTAAAAAATGAGTTCTATGGCTATTTCACATCCAATAATTGAATAAAATGAAACAAAATCCTTGCCGTCATCCCCCAAATCACGTAATCACGATAGTGATAAAAAAACTCAGGCATACTTGAGGAAGACCAGTTGTAATCTTCACCATTTGGAATAAGGTGAAAAGGAAAGCTGTCATCCGGCTGGACATGAACACGAATATCGTGTCGCTCTGGTGGATGGTTGATAAAATGAGAAAGAGGTACTGTAAAAACCTCCTCTACCTCATCTGGATTAGGAGATAGTTCAGAAGCGACGTTAATCACGCCTGCAAAAGGATAGACAATGGATTGAAAAGAGGTCACAAGGAAATCTAATTCTCCCATGACAGATACTTCTCTTTCTAGAATCCCAAGCTCCTCGCACGTTTCTCTAATCGCTGCATTTTTAGGACTTTGATCATGGCGGTCTACTTTTCCACCTGGGAAACAAACTTCTCCAGGCTGCCTTCTAAGCGTATGAGCTCTTACTTCAAATAAAACATGGAGTTCTCCCTGACGTTCAATTAAAGGTAGGAAAACAGCAAATTTATAGAACCGTTCATTTCCAAGAACATCTGCACTTCTATCATTTATCTTGGCATGTATATCTACTAATGACGGCTTCATTCTATCGATCTCCTTTCAATAAACCTGTCCCTCTATTATATGGGTTATCTAACTGTATATCCTGTTTTTTGCTGCTTGTTCAAAAGAATTGTAACTTTCGAGATCTCCATCTCGTCTAATCAAGAAAGGAGTGATGGAATGTTAAAATACGTGATGATTGGAACAATGGTCCTCCTTACTTTAGCTGGATGTGGAGAGGAGAACTCACTCATGACCACAAATAACAAAAGTAGTGAAGAGGTGTCGGGAGGGTCTTCCGGTATTGTGGCCGGCTCCCTTGAACCAACGCTTACGCTACAAGATATTCAACATGATACAGCCACCTTCTTATATCGTCTTCAAAATCAAACGGAGCAAGTTCAAACGATTCACTTTCCAAGTAGTCAAAAGTATGACTATGTCCTCTCTGATGATAAAGGGGAAGCCCTGAAAACCTATTCAGCTAATAAAAGCTTTGTAAAAGAAAAAGAGAATGTTGAACTAAAACAAGCTGAAGTACTTGAATATACGATTATGATTGAAGATCTTGCACCTGGAAACTATACACTAGAAATGTGGCTAGCTACTGATGAGCAATACAAACAAACGATCGAATTTTCAATTAAATAAACGAAACGAGCTGCGGCCTGATTGGAGGAAGCAGCTCGTTTTTTTTGTGTTCCCCTTTTTCCAAAACGCTTCTCACTTCCATACCTCTTCAAGATATTGTTTCGATAATGATTGATAATAAGAAGCTTGAACGGAAAGCGCGGCGGAGATAAGCAATTTTTCAATATCTTTTCTTTGCTTTTCAGTTAGGTCTGTAAAAATGGAGGATAACTCCATAGCCTTCTTTCTAAGATCTTCCTTAGAAGGTTTTACTTTCGTATGGATCGCTCCAAATAGTTGCGAATAAGCCGTGTAAAAAGAGAGGGGATCAATTAGGTCATCATTTCGATCAGCCGGGTTATTAAACGCAAACTTTAGAAGTAGACGAATACTTTCAAAATCATGTGTATTCTTCAAATCTTCTACAATAAATAAAATCGCCGCTTGCTCGATGGCGTATTTTTTCCCCAGTTGAGGGGCGCCTATCCAATCTTTGATGTCTCTTTTCACCCAATTTTGAACAGCAGTCGAACGAAAACTTGCGTACTCAAGCTGATTGCCAAGCGTCACTATTTCATTTATCGATAATCCAAAATTCCCTTCACTAGCTTTTGATAATTTACTAAAAATCGTTGGTAACTGTTCTTTTTTACATCCAGATCTTTTAACTGCCTTCATTAAGATCGGATCTGGCACTTCCTGCCTACGAATGGTTTGTAGAATCGTTCCCATTTCTGTTCTAGTTAAATAAAAGCCTTTCATCTTTCACCTCTGTATTTAAGGTCATTTGAACTTATCGTATAGTTTCTTTATGGAAATTTCAAGAAAGAACATATCTTTGCCTTCATTCCGCCCAATTATTAATGGTTAGTAACTGTTTTCAATATGGGTGAATATCCTGTGTTGTGTAAAGGAGGAACTGCTTATGAACATGTACGGTAATCAAATGAATTATGGCGTTCAAGGTGCGATGCAGGGGAATATACCTAATAATGCTGTTCAAGGTGCGATGCAAGGAAACATGCCTAATAATGCCGTTCAAGGCGCAATGCAAGGAAACATGCCTAATAATGCTGTTCAAGGTGCGATGCAAGGAAACATGCCTAATAATGCCGTTCAAGGCGCGATGATGCCCAGTGAAGAAAAACAGCTTCATGGAGATATGAAACAACTATGTCAACGTTATCATAGCTACCATGCTAAAGTAAGAATGCAAGATGGCGTAGAATATGAAGGGATTATTATGGGTTCAGATGATGAGCATATGTGCTTAATGATTCCACAGGAAGTTGAAGAAAGTGATGAACAGGAAATGCAAAGACAATTCGGCCGATATCGTAGATTCGGTAGTTTTTTCTTCCCGTTAGCTGGTATCGCCGCACTTAGTCTAATCCCTTTTTATCGACCATATCCTTACTATGGTTATGGTTATCCTCCGTATTACTATTAACATTGAAAAGGAAGCCGATTGGCTTCCTTTTTTTCATGAGCTAGAAATCTTTACTGCTATTTTTCCAAATTGATGACTCTCGTTCAAATGTTCAAATGCTTCTTGAATGTCTTGAAGGTCAAATACCCTATCCATAACAGGTTTTATAGAATTCTCCTGTACAAAGGCAACCATTTCATTAAATTCTTCAGCGCTTCCCATTGTGGAGCCAAGCAAGTTATATTGTCCGTAAAAGAATGTACGCAAATCAAATTCAATTTTATCTCCCGTTGAAGAACCAAAAATAACGAGCGCTCCACCTTTTTCTAACACGTCAAGAGAGCGATTAAATGTTGCAGCTCCAACACTTTCAATCACTAAGTCCACTTTTTCATTAGTGGTTTCTTCTCCCCAATCTGCATCATCAGCAAGTGCACGATCGGCACCAAGCGTCAGAGCCAATTGGCGTTTTTGCTCACTTCGTGAACTTACAATCACCCGCGCTCCTGCCGCCTTGGCAAATTTCAGCAAGAATGTCGCAACGCCTCCTCCGATTCCAGGAATAAAGACGGTTTGTCCACTTTGCAGTTGTCCTCTCGTAAACAAAGCGCGGTAGGCTGTCAATCCCGCTAAGCCTATGACAGCTGCTTCTTCAAATGTAAGGCTTTCTGGCTTTTTCACAGCATTTGAAGCTGGAATAACAATTGTTTCTGCAAAAGTACCATGCCCAGGAAAACCGACAATTTGAAATCCTGCTGGAGGGATGGCGGCATTTTTTTCCCAACCAAGACTAGGGTTGATGATCACCTCATCACCTTCCTGAATCTTTTTCACACCTTCGCCAACTGCGATGACGATTCCAGCCCCATCTGATCCCAGTACAACATCTGGTTCCTCTGGATGATGACGATCAGGGATAAATAAATCGCGATGATTCAAGCCAGCAGCTTTTAGTTTAATTTTCACTTCACCATGTTGAGGCTGTTCTTCAACAAGTTGCTCTTTCAGTGATAATCCTCTTTGACCTGCTTGTCCTCCGTGTACAAACCCCTTCATATGTAAAGCCTCCTTTCTTCTCTTACATGCATTCAAAGTCGAGTGCCAGTACATCACTCATCCCTATCTCTTTAAGATAGCCTACAACTTCCTGATGAGCTGGATGAGGACCATATGCCTCAAGAGCTTCTTTTGATTCGAAACGAACTGTTAGCCCACTTTCAAACCCCTGACTTCGATCAGAAAAGTTATTTCCCGCTTGAATATCAACAATTCCTGGAATTTTGTCTTTTACTTCAAGTAATCTTCTCATACCTTCTTCTTTCTGCTCTAGCGTTGTTTCATCACTAAACTTAAATAACACAACATGCTCGATCATGAGACCGCCTCCTTTTAATATAAATTAAGTAAATCAAAAAAAGCGTCAGGAAACAAATCATTTACCTGACGCTTAACTATATAGGTTTGTTTATTAGTATTTACTTACTAATCCAGGTGTAATCTTGTCCCCAGCTTTCCTTAGCGAGAGACTTTACGATAGAGATGTTCTCTGCTTCAACGGCATAAGCATCTCCTTGTTCATATGGGTTATAGTGGAAAGCATATAAACGTGAAGTGAACTCTTCAAAAGGAAGCGAGCTTTCACCTGAAAGTTCCCCTTTCCCCATAACCGTACATTCAATTCCTTGCCCCCAATTTTGAGAACCATCGTTATTCGGATTGTAAAAGTAGACGCGATATTCTCCATCTGGACTTTTAGCAATTCTTTGAATGGAAACCGCATGAAAACCAAGCATCTTTCCATGAACATTTGTAATAAAAATCCCCACCGGATTCGGGTAGATTAATTCGTAGTCATCGTTGTACTCCGGATGGTGTGTCGCATAAAATAACCTGACGAAACCTGGATAGTCCGTGACACTACCTGTAATCGGTTCAATGACCGTGCTAAACCCTTTCTGAACCCAATTGCCATAAAATGCGGGGTTTACCCAGCGATGGCCATCTTCTCCTCTTAGTGCCACTCTACTCATCATCTCACTATAAATGCGATCAAGATGAGGAACGAGAACAAGCGATACAGGATCAAGTTCTGGATGGAGATCGGGTGCGAGTCCACCTTGAAGGTCTTTCGAATGAATTTGAACACCTTCAAAGACCATATCGATATCCCCATCTCTTGCAGCTCTTGGAATGATCTCTAGCAAGTATCCAGGCGCATGTTGAGCCCAAAGGCTAATTCCTCTTGCGGCCTGACAAGTTGGGTTTAGACCTTGTCCAACACCAAGCGGCTGACCGAGAACACTAATCACACCCGCTAACAAGATGCTGTTAGCCGTTAAACCTTCTCCTTCACCAACCGTATTAAATAATGCACTTCGCACTTCTGGTCGAATATCCAGCTCAATCATCCGCCTCAACCCAGGAATCACCGGTGAAGCAGAAAGGACGCCTCTTTCTAACAATAGGGCTAGTCCATAAACTGATTGACAAGTCGATGGAAAGAGCGAAACTTTAATAAGCTGATGAACGAGCTCCGCATGCTCTTCAAGATTAGCTTTTCCCTTCCCAGTTAATTGAAGCAGTACGGAAAGGAGATGAGGCGATTTTCTGCTTAGGAAACGTGCAAGTACACTATGATGCGGTGAACAAAGTCCTGTTTTTCGCATGGAGAGACCAAGCTGCTCACTCTCTTTTCGGAGCTCTTCTGTTGATAGCGCCATCAGTTGTTTGCGGTACTCATTCGGTTGCTGATAGGAACGACTTAACTCGGACGGTCCTTCAATTGAAGAAACGTACGATTCTAGCATCCTGCGCTGATCGTCACTTGTTTCAGAGCGAAGCATTTCTTTTGCCATTTTAATCATCGATACTGTTCTTTTTACAGTGATCGGCCGTTGTGCGGTTAAGCGTTCAATTTCATAAATAAGCGTTTCCGATAAAGCACTTGAAGAAAGGTACTGTGAAATAAACTGAAATAATCGCTGTGTTTCTACCGTATTTTCTTTTTTTTCAATTCGGGAAGCTTCTGATGCATTCGGGAAAAGTAAATCAAGGTTTAGGGCCATGACTTCGTTTAAGAATTCCATGGCCATTTCTTGAGAAACCTTTGGATGATCTCCTTTTCCTTCTGCTATTGCGAGCATACGAAGATCGCTAAGCATCTCAATGACATAAGGAAGTCCTTTTGCCTGCAATGATCCAGCTACAAGCGGTGGCTGGAGCTTAGAAGGATCTTCCCAGGGCCCATCTTGGAAGACACCAGCCGCATCAAAGCGATGAGCATACTGGTATAAAAATTCAAGACCTTCATCGGTTTCCAAGAGGCGATTTGCCTCCTGAAAGACATCTGTCTGATAGCGCGATTTCGCGTAAGAAGGCGCTTCCTCTAAACGCGTCAGTGATCTGGAAAACCTTGCAATCTTTCCTTCTGTTACTTCAGATGGCATGCCAAATTCTCCTTTATTGTAAAGATATTATGCTACAAATAGAAATCATACTTTTCATAGTCTACAAGTAAACGAGTCATCTCTGCACTGTCATCTCCAAAAAAGAAAATGGTTCCATAATGATTTCCAAACCCAACACGTTCAGCCACTTTTCCTTGCGGAGGCGTAAACATATCATGCTTCTCAAAGAAGGAATGGTCTTCAAGCTCTTCAGGAATGGTTAACTTCTCAATGTAATTCACATGAGGATGAACCATCAGACAGCCAGCATATCCTAACGCCTCATCTTCAGCCGGGAAGAACTTTCTTAACTCTTCTTCCGTTGTATTTGGATCACTACAAAGAATTTGTGCTTCATAGGCGCTAAATCCGTAAGCGCGTTCAATCAGATCAAAAATGTGTCCACCGGGAACGCGAGCTGCTACTTCTCCAAAATGAAGCGTGCCATCTGGCATAATAAAATACTCTGGATGGATTACCCCATTTTCTATTTCAAAAGCTTCAATCAATTGTTCAATCGCTTTACGAATAATCGGTCGCTTCTCTTCAAGTGATGGGGAAGGCGGCACGAAATTGGAGTAACCGAGCTTCACGTACTCAGTAATATTAAGAAATTGTATTTTTCCATTGTTTACAAACACTTCACATGAAAATTCTTGACCATCAAGATGACTTTCCATGAGAAGTGGAAAATCACTATCTGTTAGTGCATCAATATCTGCTGGATCATCAATGGCTCGATGTCCAACTGATCCTGCCTTATCTAAGGGCTTACAATGAATGGGCTCATATTTATCTCCATCCACCTTTAGAAGAGCATCATTCACTCTTTTTAGAAAGCGTTTTACATCTTCTTTATCTCTTGCTTCTTCAAAGACGCCTACTTTAATTCCGGCCATCTGTGCTTTTCTTTTCATCATCCCTTTATCTCTTAGTAAAAGAGAACGGTTAAATAGCCTAGGTTCTTCTCTAAAGCGCGAATTAAGCGCTCCAGCCCATTCGACACACTCTTCATAAAGAGGCACTGCTACTTCTGCTCCGAGTGCTTTAAGCTGCTTGTAAAGTTTGTCTGACCCTTCATTCAATCTGTCAAACTCCCAACCTACAAAAGTAATGTCATGCTTTTCGGCATAATCCTTAAAATCAGGAGGACCCACCACTACAAAAGGCCGATTTAACTTGTCACAGGCCTCAATTGCGGGAAGACTCCATCCAATTAGTGCTGTTAAATATGGAATTGTCTTTCCTTCTGGCTGACTTTCTTGTAACGTCTGGTTCAACTCTAACTGATCCAGTTCCATTTTGTTCTCGCTCCTTTATAAAAATAGTAGAGAAGTCTTTCCTGACCTTCCTTATCTAACGTAGCAGATTTCACAACTTATTTTAACTAATATTCTGACTTTTCGACTTATAACTACAAAAGAAGTCAGAATAATTTAAAATTCGACAACGCCATAGATAGAAAGGAATCAGGATCCTTATTAATACGTTCCCTATTTTCGTTAAATCTAACGAAAAAAAGTCGCTCCTTTTTTCGGAGCGACTTTCTTGTCTTAAAAGTTTAGTTTTCTCGTGAGACAACAATTTCATCTTCTACAATTTCTACCGTTACCGATTGAATGCTTCCTTCATCAACAAGCAAATCAGCAATACCATCTTCAACATGTTCTTCAATGACTCTGCGAAGAGGGCGAGCACCAAATTGTGGATTATAGCCTAGTTCAGCCAACTTCTCTTTCGCTGCTTCACTAATCGTAAGGGAAATGTTCTGCTCTTCAAGACTTTCATCTAAATCATTAATCATTAAGTCTACAATGGTAACGAGACTAGACTGTTCGAGTGATTTAAACGGAATAATTCCATCAAAACGGTTGAGAAATTCAGGTCTGAAATAACCGCCTAAGCTTTCCATAACACCTGTATAGCTTTCTGCCGATTCAAAACCAACTGTAATTCTACGTTCAGATGTTCCAGCATTACTTGTCATAATAATGACCGTATCTTTAAAGCTAACCGTTCTACCCTGGCTATCTGTTAGACGGCCATCATCAAGAATTTGAAGAAACATATTTTGCACGTCCGGATGGGCTTTTTCCACCTCATCAATTAAGATGATGCTATATGGTTTGCGACGCACTCTTTCTGTTAATTGTCCGGCTTCTTCATGCCCAACATACCCTGGAGGGGAACCAATCAATTTTGAGACAGAGTGTTTCTCCATATATTCACTCATATCGAGTCTTATCATCGCTTCTCGATCACCAAACATTTCTTCAGCGAGCGAACGGGAAAGTTCCGTTTTTCCGACACCAGTTGGTCCTACAAATAGGAAGGAACCGATTGGTCGATTTTGACGCTTTAACCCTGCACGACTTCTGCGAATGGCTTTCGCTACTTTATTCACGGCATCTTCTTGCCCGATTACTTTGGCATTGAGTCGTTCTGCAAGGTTTTTCATTTTCGTTTGCTCATCTTCCCGAAGCTTACGAACAGGAATACCCGTTTTGCCCTCAACGATCTGCTGAATCTCTTCAAGATCGACTGAATGGTTCATATTTGAGTTACTTTTCAACGTTTCTTCAAGCTGTTTTTCAAGCTGTAATTCTTCTGTTCTTAATTTTGCAGCAAGCTCATAATCTTCCGCCTCTGCTGCCTTGTTTTTTTCGGTAGCAATTTGTTGAAGACGCTCTTGTATTTCATCGTGATTCGATACAGCAAATGTTAAATTCATCTTAGCACCTGCTTCATCCATCAAATCGATTGCTTTATCTGGTAAGAAACGATCTTGGATGAATCGGTTCGATAAAGAAACACAAGCTCGAATCGCTTCATCTGTATAGTTCACTTCATGATACTCTTCATATTTTGGCTGCAGACCTTTTAGAATTTCAATGGCTTCTTCTACTGTCGGTTCATTGACCATTACTGGTTGAAAGCGACGTTCTAATGCGGCATCTTTTTCAATTTGACGATACTCTTTAAGCGTTGTAGCGCCAATTAATTGAAGCTCACCTCGAGCAAGGGCTGGCTTTAGAATGTTTCCTGCATCCATAGATCCTTCAGCAGAACCAGCTCCTACAATTTGATGTAGCTCATCTACAAATAAAATCACATTTTTTCGACTTTGTAGTTCTGAAATTAATTGCTTCATTCTTTCTTCAAACTGACCGCGTATACCGGTATTTGAAACAAGAGAAGCAACATCTAATAGATAGATTTCTTTATTTTTTAATTTAGAAGGAACTTGACCTTCTGAAATTCTTAGCGCAAGACCTTCAGCAATGGCCGTTTTTCCGACCCCTGCCTCACCAATTAAAACAGGATTATTTTTATTACGACGGTTCAATGTTTCAATGACTCTGGCTACCTCATTTTCTCTACCGATGACCGGATCGATTAAACCAGCTTTTGCTGCGTCAGATAAATTTCGTCCGAGGTTATCAAGTAAGCCGCCTTTTCCATTTCCTGATTCAGTTTGGGGTCCCTCTTCCTGAGAAGTGAAACCATTTTGTCCTGAGGCCATAAAGGATTGAAAGAAATCATCCATTTGACCTTTTGGTGATGAAGCTGTTTGACCATTCATCACTTTTGCGTAACACGTGCTACAAAGGTTAACTCTTTTCTTATTCTGATTCACTTGGACATTCAATTGAATCGAAGCCTGGTTTTGTTGACAATGATCACAAAGCATATGATGGCCTCCTTAATTATTTATAATCAATTCATTATTTAAAGAAATTGTAAGGTGAAAGATGTCTGTTTTGACTTTGACTATCTTTGACCTTATAACCATATTATAATTTGACTATCTCTGACTTTCAAGTCTTTTGCTCAAACATTTTATATGAACGGATTTATAAAAAGGTTCAAATGAATTAAGAGAAGGTGGGATTTAAATAAGCTCCAAAAAATATTTGTAATATTTGAAATAGAGGAATTTTTTTGAGGGTTGGATAATAGATTGTAATAATTACTTTTCGACAAAAGGGTATACAAGTTTACTAGTACGGTAACAATGATGATAGATTACAAAGGGAGGATACGAAATGAATGATTCAGTCTATCAGTTGATTGTTGAAACCACCGTCAAACGAGTGCCTAGTTGCCACGAATCTCCTGAAGATTTCTTTATTGCCCTTGATGATCAGGAATATCCGTATTTAATCTTACCCACGCCGAAGGAAATGTTCGATAACGATGATGTTTTTACGATCCGTTTAATTCCAGATGCCCTTAACAAGTTTCGATTTGAATTGGACAACTCATTTACTAAATTATCCTTCAGACGATTTTCTACTTTTTTTGACGATAAGACTTACTACTTCGGGCCTGATGATAATATGCTTCTCCGCTTTCTTAAATCGCCAGTTTACCGGAGTTACGTCGCGTGGGTAAGTCATTTATATTTCAAACGTATTGATGACCTGATTGAACGATACAACAAGGAACAGCTTCCCGAAGAAAGAAAATCCATTAAAGCGAAACTTTCTCGCCTTCTAATCGAAGCTTAATTTCTAATCGATCAACTTCATTCTGGACAAGCTGAATACCTTCTTCAAGCGATTTGTAACTCAAATGAATGATGTTCCCTTCATTTTCATAAGCCTTGTGTTCATATCTTGGGTCGTAATAATAAAGTAGCAGTCGTTCAATAATACATTCATAGTTTTTTGCTTCAAGAGCCTGATTGATTACTTCTTTATCTTCATTAGAAAATCGTTTTTCAATTTTTGTAATCGCATCTGAAATTTCTTTGTGATGTTGTTCAGGGTGATACGTACTTAAGATCGTATGAATTCGATAAGAAAGCGGGGCGTGGACTTGTATACGCGTCCCTTTTTGTTTGCCCTCCAGAATAAAGTCAGGAATAATTATATTCCCAAGGCGCTTACTTTCAGATTCGATGATGTAATAGGGTGTCTCTCCAATCTCTATCAGTCGAAGATAGAGTTTCGCTTCAAATTCCTTTTGACTTCTTTCAGGTAAATCGACTCTCCCAAACACGGACCCTCTATGAGCAGCAAGTCCTTCGAGATCAATTACCGGATAACCTTTTTTTTCTAAAGCAGTTAGAATTTCTGTTTTCGATGTTCCAGTTAATCCTTCTAAAACAAGGTACGGCGTTGTTTGTATCGCAAAATCTTCAAGTCCAGCCGTTACTTTCTGGCGATATGCTCGAATCCCACCTTCTACTTGACGACTTGGTAAACCCATCATATCAAAAATCGTTACCAGGCTTTTACTTCGCATTCCACCTCTCCAGCAGTAAACGGCAAATTCCTGATGATTTGTTAACTCTTTGACTCTTTTATAAATAAACGGAATCTGAGGAGAAACGATTGAAATCCCCAATTCTTTCGCTGCTTCTGTCCCTTTTTGTTTATAAGTGGTCCCTACGACTTCCCGTTCCTCATTCGTAAAGATTGGTAAGTTAACTGCTCCAGGAATATGAAACTTCTCAAATTCAGCTGGTGTTCTTACATCAATTATGGGCATTTCTTTATTAAGCACATCATCAATTTTTATTGTTTTCACGACAATCATCCTTTGTCTCATTTCATAGTCCAAGTATATCATCATCACTCGCTCAAATTCAGTTATGCGGTTTACGATCCATTTAGTTGGGGAAAATTAATATCGAGGTGAGTCAAATGGATACGACGACAATGTTATCAGAAGTTCGCAGTACGCTAACTGATTGGGTTGGCGGTCATCTCATCATTGAGAAGAGAGAACAAGATGATCTTGATAAAACAATCATGAAACTTGAAGACTTTTCTTTTCAACATCGTGGTGAAACCGTTGACGACTACACTGCTTCAACCCTTCTTCAGCTTAAAGGAGAAGGAAAGGTCATTTCGGAAGAGTCTGCTTTACCGTTACCACACTCTATTTTCGAGATACCACTTGAAGAATTAAACGATGTAAAAAAGCAGTCGGCTGGATTAGTTGTTCGTACAGAACGAGCTTCCTACCACATTAGCTATAACGCCAATTAAGGAACCAAGACTGGTTCCTTTTTTTGTTACGAAAATACTTAAAGGCATATCCCAAACAGTGAACTAATATGCTAAAAATAGATAGAGGCTACGGGAGGGATTGTGATGGAAAAGAAAGAAACTGTACCTGATCAATTGACACGTCAGTGGGCTATGTATCTTCATCTCTCTGCATTGTCAGGCTATTTAGTCCCTTTTGGACATATCATCGCTCCCATCATCATCTGGTCAATTAAAAAGGAAGACAGTTCCTATATAGATAGGCAAGGGAAAGAGTCTCTAAACTTCCAAATTAGCATAACGTTGTATGCTGTTATCCTGGCTATTTTCAGCATTATAATCATCGGTTTAATACTGCTCCCCTTACTCTTTATCCTTCACCTTACCCTCATCGTCATCGCCTCTGTGAAGGCCAATCAAGGCGAAACTTATCGCTATCCTATAACCATTCGATTCGTATCTTGAATTTTCAACAATTTCAATCGTTCACACATAATTTAGCTATGTCCATGTTATAATGAAACTAAACTTATGATGTGGAGGGTCTGCTCTTGGCTACTAAAGAAAAAGAATGGAACCGTTTTACTGTGTGGGCGCTAGCCTTTATGGTTTGGATCGTGCCTATTGCATTTGTAATCGGTTTCTACATAATTTCACAACCACAATAAAGTGTCCCTTCTATTTAGAGGCGATTTTCCCTCTGAGGGAAGGGTCAACAAATCGGATCATTAAGGAAAGCTAAATCACTTTTAGGCCACTGAATGAAACTGCTTTCTTTTGGTGGGAAAATCAGCGTAAATGCGCTGGTTTTTTTTATTCTTATAGAAAGCAGGTTTTAGCCCCCTTTATCGTGGGAAGAGTCAATTATACACAGATTAAAGGAGGACATGATCATGAAGGAATATACAGTAGCACCAAATAAAGATGTTACAGGTTGGTACGTTAAAATCGAGGACGTTGCTCCAACAGATCTTTACGATATGCGTTCAACTGCCATTGAGAAAGCAGAAGAACTTGCAAAAGGTGATTCACCTAGTCGCCTATTAATTCTTAATGACCAGCATGAAGTTGAAGAAGAACGCACATTTTAATACATAAAACATCCCTTCGCTTAAGCGAAGGGATGTTTTATGTATGGTATAGTCATTTAACTTAAAGTTAGTCATCAACAAGTTAAGAAAAAGAACGAAGGGGTTCCCCCCTTCGTTCTTTTTCTTATTACCTCATTAATTGTTATTGTTGCTGTTATTACTGTTCTTGCCACCTTTTTTCCCTATTTCCTTATAAAATTCCTTATCTTGATTTTTCGAAGTTTGTTCTCCACCCTTTTCTCCTATTTCCTGATAAAACTCTTTATCATGTTCACGTGCTGTTTTCTTTCCGCCTTTTTCACCTATGTCTTCAAAAAACTCTTTGTTATGTTCGCGAGCCGTTTTCTTGCCGCCTTTTTCGCCTATTTCTTGATAGAATTCCTGATCATGTTCCTTAGCTGTCTTTTCTCCACCTTTTTGTCCAATATCTTGATAAAAATCTTTGTTATGTTCTCTTGCTGTTTTGTTTCCACCTTTACGACCGGCTTCTTCTCTACTCATTTTGTCATTACTATTGTTAGCCATTTTTGAAACCTCCTCTAGTAATTTTATATCCTGCGCTACATTTGTTGTATTCCACGCTAGTCAATTGCTAAACGACAAAATGGATGCTTTTAACAATTTTGATTCGTTCTTACTAAAAATAGGAATTCTTTTATACATCAAAAAACGCCCCCAAGACGGGGGCGTTTCCTTTAAGAATAGTAAACATGTATTGGTTTTTCATATTTCTTAGAAAGCTTCTCAAGTGATTTTTTTACGTTAATTAAATCATCTTTGTCAATTCCACATCCGATTTTAACTTTAAAACCCTTTTCTTCAAAAGGCTTCAATTCTTTGATCATATGCTCAAACGACTTTAGCCAGGCAGGATAATTCGTTTGTAGACCAGCTGGTTTGTACTGACCATAGAGATTGGCAATGATACGTTTATTATCTCGACTTAAAGCAAAGGAGCATTTTCCAAGTTTCTTTTTAGGAGAAAACGGAAAGTCCTCATCTGCTTTCACTGCTTCAGGATAAGTTTCTTTTACTGATTTTGCAATTCCAACGTCCATCGCATTAAAACAGTCACATTGATGTGCAATCACAGTACAGTCACTTTTAAGAAGGTTGCCTTTTTCTAAACGAATCATACACGCACTCTCCTTTGTTGAGTACCCTTTTGTATGATTATAATGAAAATTCTATTAATTTCAATAGGAATATTTTACTTCCTTCAGCATATTATGATAAGTTTCGCGTTTTTTACTTCTCTTTTATATAGGTGACTGCCTGGAAAAATGGTTTGCAATTATTATTGCGAAATATTTGCTGCATCGGTATATTCTCAACTCCGGTACTGCCGATATAATGTGTAGCCCCTTTCTCTTGTAATAGGGCTAAACCAAGCTGGTGTAACGGTGTTCCGAATCCTTTCCCACGCTGCTCTGGTAAAATCCCCATATAAAACAACCTTCCTTCTTCCTTCGTACCAGGTTCAATGATAGGAATCACGATCCCTAACTGCTTTCCTTCCCAATAAACGAGATAGCAGCTAGTCTTATACTGTTCCCCAATCTCCTTCTTCATCGCATCATACTGAACACCAATCGTATGTTTAGACGGAGAATTAAGCGAACCCCTCGAACATAACTCCCACATTGTAAGAAACGAATTGATTCTCGCTTCTTCGATCTGTTCATAAGTAATACTACAATTATGATTAGCACAGACTTTTTCCAATTGAAAATCCTTATAATATTCCAATGTTGTAGATCGCAAAAAATAAGAATTATTTTTTAACCTTTGAATTCCAGAGGTATGAAATCGATCCAGAGTAATGGAAACGTGATGAACTTCATTCGACGCTAGTGCTTGATCTAAACGATCTAACAACGAATCAACCCTATCAACCTCTTTCAATTTTTCAATACCCTCAAGTGAAAGATAGAATGGACGCCCATCAAGTAACTTCACACCTGCTTTAAGTTCACGATCTTCTAATGAAAACGACATTGTCATCCCTGATTGTTTTGCATGTACACTTCTTCAAATGGCTGTACGACTACAAACCCTTCTCCTTCAAATCTCATTTGCACAGACTCCCCGCTCCCTCTTCCAAAAAACGACTTTAATGAAACATCCGTTTGAAAATTCGGCTGCAGTTGACCAGACCATGCGACAGTTGCATTGGGATCGGTTATAACTGGCTTACCTGGTGAAACTCGAATCGTAAGAGGTTCATAGTGACTTGTGATTGCGACCATTCCTGGCCCCTGACAGCTAACATTAAATAACCCACCTGCCATCATTCCAGTAATACGTTTCATCATTTTAATATCCCAGTTGATCCCATCTTCAAATGCCAGAAGATCATTCCCATTGACACTAATTGATTCACCGCTTTGCAAATGAAGGATTGAAATCTTCTTTCCAGCATCTGCAAGATAAAGCTTACCGTTTCCCTCTGCTTTCATTAAAGAGGCTCCTTCACCTGTAAGAGCTTTTTTGAACATTTTCCCCAGGCCGTGTTCAAGAATCCCTTCTCTTTCAAATTTTATTTGCCCATTATAAGTAATCATTGCCCCAGCCTTTGCCCACACTCTTCCAGATAAATTCACTTCTAACATTCTTGGCGTTTCTAGTTCAAAAAAACCTTCTCCCTTATCCTTCTGTTCCGTTGATCTTACAAATTCTTCAATTGAATAACGATTCATGTTTCATCTCTCCTTCTCGTTATTGAATACGTTTCACACAATCCAAGCGTTTCAATTTTCTGCAAATTAATTTCGCAACAATTTGTTTGCGTATAGCCTGTTAAGGGTAAGAGAATATTAACTTATAGTCGTAAATAGGAGGGTTATCATATGGTTATCGTCTACATTAGCATTGCAATTGTTGTTCTTTCCATTATTTATTTAGGATACATAGCAGTAAAAAATATGAAAGAAACAAAAAAATCATTAACGGATTTATCAGAAACCGCAGCAAGGTTTCAAGAGAAAGTTGATCGAATTAATGACGAAACAAACAAACTTACAGCAACGACAGCATCTATTTCAGAAGGTATTCAAACGAAGAAAGAAACCGTACAAGGTGTTATTCAAACGGCAAAATCCTCACCAGAGCCTTTTAAAAGACTGGTGTCCTCCATTAAAAACACCCCTAATCCACAGCGTGAAACAAGAGATTCCCAACTAGTCGAAATCGGGGATCAGCTTATTGATTTATGGGGACGCTACCGCGTAAAGCGTAAATCTAAACATGCGGAGTAAGGGCGATGCCCTTACTTTTTTTGGCCAAATTCAAATGAGGTGGGCTACACTATGAAACAAGCAAGACAAATTCTTTTCTTCCTTCTAATGACAACATCTATTTCGATCATTCTGTTTACTTCGTTATCACCTATTTGGAAATGGGGAGCGGGAATTCTTTATGTCGCTATTTTACTTTCGATTTTATTCGTTCTTCTCCTTGAAGGAAGATCTCCCTACAAATCGCTATTATGGATTTATGTTTTAATTTTCTTTCCTATCGTCGGTTATGTTTTCTTTTTATTCTCTGGTCAACTAGAAGTAAAAGGGCATTTATTTAAAGAGAAGCGCACCAATGGACTTGAGTTTTTTCAGAAATATGTAAATTTCCCTGCTGCTGAAAAATGGCACGAATTAAGTGAGCGTAATCAAAATTTTTCAAATTTAATTGCTACAATGGTGGCAAGTCCTATTAGTCTAAGGTCGACAACAAAGCTTTTACTAAATGGTAGAGAAACATTTACGGCCATTAAAGACGAAATTGAAAAGGCCGAAACGTATATACACATGGAATACTACACCTTTCGATCAGATGAGCTAGGGCTTTCCATCATTGATTTACTCGTCAAAAAAGCGAAACAAGGTGTTGAAGTGCGTGTTCTTTATGATTCAATTGGAAGTCACAACCTTTCACGAGCTTCTAAGACTGCATTAAGAGAAGCCGGCGCACGTGTTCAGCAATTTTTGCCCATTAAATATGGTTTCGTGAATCAAACCATTAACTTCAGAAACCATCGTAAAATCATTGTTATTGATGGAAAAGTAGGATTTGTAGGTGGACTAAACATCGGTGATGAATACGCAGGAGATATGAACTCGATGCGTTTCTGGCGTGATACTCACCTTCTCGTTAAAGGAGAGGTTCTTTCTGCTCTTCACGGCGTTTTCCTAATGGACTGGTCCTATATGTGTGGAGAGGATTTGCTATCAGGCAAATATCTTGAAACTTATGACGTTGAAGGTGATGGAGGCGCACAGCTCGTTGCAAGTGGTCCTGATACGAAACGAGGAGCTATGTCGGATTTGTATTTCAGCTTGATTACTTCAGCAACCAAACGGGTCTGGATTGCCACCCCATACTTTGTACCTAATAAAGCGATTCGTACCGCATTGGCTATGGCTTCTATGAGAGGCATCGAAGTAAGGCTCATCGTTCCTGAAATAAGTGATGGTTTTCTTACGCAATATGGTACAAGATCTTACTTTTCAGAGCTTCTTGATTACGGAGTGGAAATATACATGTACCGAAAAGGATTCTTGCACCAAAAAATAATGATTGTTGATGATGATCTGGCAACAATCGGCACTGCGAATATGGATATGCGCTCACTTAATTTAAACTTTGAAGTGAATATGTTCTTATTTCAATCAAGTACAGTTCACGACCTGGTAGAAGCCTACCAAAATGACCTTAATGATTCCATCAAGGTAACAAAAGATTCCTATCAAAAACGCGGGCTCAAACATCGTATCAAAGAATCTTTCGCAAGACTTTTCTCACCAGTATTGTAATTTGAACCTAAGGAGGAGAATACGTTTTGCTCCTCCTTAGATAAATGAGTTAGATCTTTAAAGATGTTACGGCACTACCATTCGTTTTCGAGCAAAGAGTGCATGATTAAGTCCATATACTCTCCCCCAGCATACACATAGTCGCGCAGGATCCCCTCTTCACGGAATCCTAGCTTCTTTACTAGTTTTCTAGAAGAAGCATTATTCGGGTGGATCAATGCGCCAATTCGGTGAACTTCCAATTCTTGAAAGGCGAAGGGGATGATGGCTGATAGTGCTTCAGACATGTAACCATTGCCTTCTTTTTGTTGTTCAAGTTCATACCCCATCTCAATGCGATTCACTCGCTTTGCCCAGTTATGAAAACCACAAGTCCCGATTAGTTCCCCACTCTTCTTCAATTCGATTCCAAAACGAAAAACCTGCTTTTGTTCAAAACCTTTCTTAAAACTCATTAACATTCCTTCGACTTCTTCCATTCCCGTCATTCTTTCACTGCCATAGTACTTCATTGTATGGGGATTCGAAAAAATGGACAGGAGGATAGAAGCATCTGCTTCTCTTAATTGTCTTAGCCTTAATCGCTTCGTTACTAGCTCTGGAAAGCTTTCCATTTAACTCACTCCAATTTAACACTTTCCTTAAGATGCACACGCATTCATGAAAAAAAATGCTTAAAGAATAGCTAGCCATTCTTTAAGCAAACAGGGAGTAAAACATCTTTTAAAAAAGGGGTCTCTCTTATAACGACTAAGCTAACAAAAAAGTTTCAATATTCTCCAAATGATTTCCAACACATTCGTTTGAATGTTAAAATCGATCATAGCGTTATTTACCATGATGGGAGAGTGACAACGATGAAGAAAAATATATATCTCGTAAGACATTGCCAGGCAACTGGACAGGAACCTACTGCTTCATTAACAAGAGAAGGTCGTAATCAATCCATACAGCTAGCCCAAACCCTTGAATCTATTCCATTCGATCGGTTGTATAGTTCTCCTTATAGACGTGCTGTCCAATCTATTGAGCCGCTTGCACTTCAACTGGACAAATCGATTACATTGGATGAGCGTTTAGAAGAAAGAAGGTTATCTGGTGAACCAATCAAAAACTGGCTAGAAGAATTAGAGAAAACGTTCAACGATCATTCCTATACCATGCCTGGTGGCGAATCGAGTCAAGAAGCTGCTTCTCGAGGGATTGCGTCGATAAGCGATGCGCTTCGCGATACAAAAGAATATGGTCTTTTAATGACTCACGGAAATCTATTAACCTTAATGTTGCATCATTTCGATCCTACTTTTGACTTTAACACATGGAAAGCTCTTAGAAACCCTGAAATTTACTGCCTTACTTTTCAAAGGGATGAGATCGAATCCCTTGAAAATGTGACACTAAAAAAGGATTCCCTACAATGAATGGTCGCTATTCTCGTTTTCACTGTTGTGCTACTTGTAGACATTTTGAAGTTGTAAAAAAAGCTGGAACGACTTATCGCTGTGTGAGACTGGGATTTGAAACGAAGCCTACCTACCAGTTTAACTGT
The DNA here is from genome assembly GCF_020524165.1 of Guptibacillus hwajinpoensis. Classification (GTDB taxonomy): domain Bacteria; phylum Bacillota; class Bacilli; order Bacillales; family Guptibacillaceae; genus Guptibacillus; species Guptibacillus hwajinpoensis_D. The sequence continues at coordinate 129,114 of NZ_JAIVKU010000006.1, read as the reverse complement.
TGGGAACCAAAAGAGATTGTTAAAAGGAAAATGGAAAAAGAAAATATTTCACTAAGAAATGATTCTTCACCTCATGATGAGCTGTAACCTTTCCATATTTATTAAACCAGTATTCCTACCAATCCACTCTTAAATCGCTTGTGCCCAGAAGAGATTCAAGAAGAGGAGCCTGACATCTCTATTTCTTCCATCCAATGATTAATTTGTTCTTGTGGCACATCCCAACTAATCCATGAAACCATGATTTTCACATCTTCATTCACAACGATCCAATATTCATATCTTTTTTCGGAGAAATTTTCAATGATGCCCGTCCGCTCTATCTTCATCTGTTTGTCCTCCTTTGATTTGCTATATTTTCTCTATACCCTCCATTCAGCCTACTTCATTCCCTTTTTCACTATTTTTCTAGACAATAACATGTATGAAAGATAACCATATCTTCACATACTATCCTTAATCTTTCTATTTGGAGGCAAAGGGGATATGGAGCATAATAAGTTTAAGCGAATACAATCAAGCTTCTGGTTTATCCCAACATTCTATGGTGTTGGGGCCTTTCTTGCTGCCATCCTCACGCTCATTATCGATCGTACGGTCATTCAAGGAGAGGCCGTTGTTCTTCCTTATTTTTTCTTTGCCACATATGACACAAGCGTAACAATTCTAAGCACCCTCGTCTCCTCTATGTTAACAATGACGACCATTACATTCTCAACCATCATGGTTGTACTTACCACGTACTTATCTAATTTCTCACCAAGGACCCTCCAGAATTTTATTACAGACCGCATTACCAAAAGAGTTCTTGGGATTTTTGTTGGGGGCATTATCTATTTCATTATTCTTCTTCTTCTAATTGAACAAAGCAGCCACGACGATGTTGTCTATCTTTCACCCGTTTTTGCAGTCATTTATGCCATTGTCTGTGTTGCCTATTTTGTCTTCTTCATTCATCACGTTTCGAATTGGATTCTTGTCGGCAATTTAATTCAACACATTACACTAAACACATTAACAACAATTGATCGTACTTTTCTAGACTTTGAAGAAGCGAATCAAGGCAACATCGCTTCCTGGGACTCGTGGGAACTTGATGAGATAAAAATGAAAAATCCGATATCGATCCGATCCACAAAATCAGGATATTTACAAAATATCGATTTGCCTGATTTAATTTCAATTGCAACGAGACAGGATTTCATTATTCGTCTTGAGCGTGATATTGGTGAATATGTGGATGAAGGAACCATCATATTTTCCTATTGGTCTACAGCTGATCATGCTCCAAATGAACAAATACTTCTTAATACGCTCTCTCTTGGAACAGAACGAACAACGGACCAAGATATTGAATACGGCATCCAAAAGCTTGTTGAAATTGCCTTGAGAGCCATTTCACCAGGAATCAACGACCCTAACACAGCGATTAATTGTATTAATCGTTTAGGAAGAGTCTTGTCACGTCTTGGTCAAAAACACATTCCTCATCCGCTCTATCATGACGATCAAAAAAACCTGCGGGTAATTACAAATCCTATCACATACGACACGTACCTTTATAAAAGCTTCTATCAGATCAGACACTATGCTAAGGAAGACGTATCCGTTCTAGGATCCATTCTTCATTCGTTAGTATTAGCTGCTGATGGAAATAAACATGATACACACGAAACCATTTGGGAGTTTGGGCAATTTGTTATTAGAGGCTTCGACCCTAAAGTTCTCGATAAATTTGATCACCGCTATATTAATGAAAAGCTTGAAAGACTAGCCAAGGCAACAGGCTTTCAAGACGCTTATCAGCCTATCTCACATCAATAACCTTCACTTTCTACAACAAAAAATGACGGCCTCCGTTACGAGACCGTCATTTTTTTATTTCACCTTATCAAGCCATACTTCCATATCCTTTAACGTTAGTGGTCCAACGCGTTTCTCACGAATAACACCTTCGCTATCTATCATATAGGACGTTGGCATCGAAATAACCTGATAAAGGTTCTCCCCAACGTTGCCTTCTCGATCCATCAGAATGGGAAACGTCAGCTTATGCGATTCAACAAATTCAGGAATCGCTTCTTTATTTGGTTCAAACTTTGTAAAATTAACGGATAGGACTGTTACTTCCTCTCCGTGCACATCTGAAAACTTTTGGATATCGGGCATTTCTTCTTCACACGGCGGACACCACGTTGCCCAGAAGTTCAAGAAAACAGGCTTTCCTTCATAATCTGAGAGACTGACTTCTTTGCCATCCATGGTTTCAAGCGAGAAATCAGCTGCCTTATCCCCAACCTCCGTGCCAACACTTCGGTCAGCGATTACCGTATTATAGATCCCCCAACCAAGGGCAACGGCCAGAACAACCAATACAAACTTCTTAATCATTTTCATCCGATCTTTTTTCTTCATACACTACTCCAGTGAAAAGCGATCATCACGAACAAAGATTTCTTCTCGCTCCACCGCATTCTGTTTTGAAGCTAGAACGAGGCCGAGTGGGGTGTCCGTTTCTTTGTCATTCACAATCGTAAATGAAAGAGAATGATTGCTCGCTTCTTTAATATATTTTGAAAGGATGGAATAGGATAGATCTCCATTTAAATAAAGAATTCCATTTCGAATTTGTCTCATTTCTTGCTTCACTTCTTGATACACATTGTTCTGTGCGACCTGTCTCTTCGTCAGAGCAATGTAGACTCGCTCTCTAAATGTTGATAAGAATAAAGCTTTCTCGGCTGGCTTTAATTCTGGTGCTCCATATATCCCAGCATCAAGTACTCTCTTAATCTCCTCGTTCACGTTTGTCACCTCATCATGATCATTAATCAATAGGAACCCTCAATTTAAAGGATTCCTATCACATACTCTTCATTCTTACTCACTCTTCATCCTATACTATCTTTCTCTTTTCATAAAGTGAAGGTTCTGTTACGAAGGAGTATAAGTTCCTCAAAACAGGTTACCCTTCAAGCCATTCTTTATTCACAAAAAAAAACGATCCCTTACTTATCGGGATCGTCTTTTTCATATTCATTTAACATAATTAATCGCTCCATCATGGTAGGATGGCCGTATTTAAAATATTTCACAATAAAAGGGGGATTTACTTCATTCAGACTGTTCACTGTTAACGTTTGAAAAGAGCCAATCGCCGCATCAACATCATGAGTCATTTCGATAGCATACGCATCTGCATTCATTTCAGCATGACGAGAAACCGCAAGTTCAACAGGGCTGGCGATGAAAGACATAAGGGAGAAAAGCAGAAATAGGGCTGGTAATGAGGTAAGATCTGATTCCGAAGTAACGCCCCATGAATCGCCCCATTTTTGTACCATCACTCTGAGAAGTCTGTAAGCAAGATACAAACCAATAAAGCTCGTTGCAAGCGCTCCAACTAAATTTCCATATAAATGGTTCATGACATAATGACCCATTTCATGCGCCATAATAAACAGCACTTCATCATCATCTAGCTTACTTAACGTGGTATCCCAAAGCACAATTCTTAAATTTGAACCAATTCCAGATACGTAAGCATTCATTGCATTTGTTTTTTCTGACATATTGACTTCAAATACCCGGCTCGCTGGAATATCAGCACGATCGGCCATGGTAAGAATCTCTTCTTCTAACGCTTTATCTGTCAGAGACGTAAAATCATTGTAGAGAGGATCAATTACAACAGGCTGAATGTACATCATAAATGCAAGGTACGGAACCATTAACCCCCATGCCATTAACCACCACTTTTTCTTATAACGTTTCATTAACGCATAAAGAACACCAATAACAAGGGAGGTTAATAGGATATCAATCCAAAAGGATATCATTTCATCTTTCATCCATCCAGAGAATGATTGTGTGTTGATGCCGTATTTAACTGAAAGTGACCTCGCCCAATAATGGAGAGGAAATGTGAGCAACCATGTAAATGTCGTTAATAGGAGCAAATACATCGGAACAACAACGACACTTCTTCTTGAAATCCCTTCACTAAATTGTTTAAACAACTTTGATAAACCAAAGCCAAGAACGCCTAAATAAATCATCCATTCATAGGGAATCGCAATAAAAGATAAAAAACTTCTGTAACGCGAGTACTCTTCTGATAGTTCTAACTGCCTGGCTGTCATAAAGGTGGCTGGATCTGCTGCTGTTCCCCTGTATGCTTCAGGAACTCCAAAGTCCGCCCATTTAAACAAATAGAGCCCCAAGATTAGGGCGTAGATGGAGAATCCTAGAATGATCCAGATTATGCGTTTCTTCATCTTCATTCTCCTTCCGATACGACCTCTTTATCAATAGTACGAGCAAATCATTATTTTAGAACCTGTCTATCCTGATCTCCTCTATATGTTCTACAAAAGAACCGCAACTCTTTCAAGGGATGCCTAAATTAAAATATTCCATTTCTTTTCATTAAAAAAAGCCAGCAGATACTCTGCTGGCTCATTATCCTATTTATGAACTTTCCACATAGACATTTGTACGATCGTAGCTGTGATCAAAGCGATTAAGAATACCACATACAGGGCATTCAGAAAGTACATGAAGTTCGACAATTGGTGCCTGACTGCTTTTCGTCGTGATACCCGTTGCTTCAACCCGATCATTGTCATGAACATTTTCTTTCGCAATCGGAATATACCACGTATACTCTGTCTCACACATCCTGCATGTTGCTTTTTCTTCAATTTCTGTTGGTTTTATCATTTCCTTTTCCAGCTCCTTTAGCAGAGTATTTCAAAGACTGCGCGAACAAGGGTCCGGAAAACCTCTATTGAATCTGGGAATCCCTTCCTGTAGAAAAGGTTCCCGTTGTAAAAAAATTTAAACTTCTTATGAGCATTATCTTAATTAGATTTAGATAGGAGATCTTCGTCCATTAATTTATAGATGGCATGGGCAACACCGTCATCTTCATTGCTCTTCGTAACAAACGAAACTTGTTTTTTGATTTTCTCATCCGCATTTCCCATCGCAATGGCATAAGACGCTTTTTTAAACATGGAAATATCATTATAGTTATCTCCAATTGCAGCGGATTGTTTCATATCAAGACCTTTTTGTGTCACAAACGTTTCAAGTGCAAGTCCTTTTTGGGCCTCTTCGTGATTGATTTCTAAATTCTCTTTCCCTGATGAGGTAACAACTGTCTTCTGAACCTTCTCCGCTGAAGCGCCCGCTCGTTCCAATCGTTCTTCATCAAAAGAGAAACTAAGGAATTTATAGACATGGAGGCTTTTATCGGCTAATAATTCTTCAAAATCATCAACGGCCTTAAGTGACAAACTCTCAAACTGACGCTTGGCGCCAATATGTAATTCTTCGTCTGTTAAATTAGGATTTGAACTTTTCATCATATCGATAATTAAGTCGATCGTCCCGTCGTAATCGTGAGTAAAAACTCCTTTGTTTGTAAATAGCTGATAATAAATACCTTCACCATCAAGAATTTCTTTTATCGCTTGAACTTGCTGATCATCAAGGTAAATGGCGTGTAAGATATCTCCATCAACTGAGCGAATCTCCGCCCCATTATAACAAATAATTGGAAGTTCTAAACCAGTACCTTCCAGCGGCTTCATCGCTCCATCATAAGCTCTTCCAGTGTTGAGCACGACCGTGATCCCTTGACTCTGTGCCTCTCGAATAGCGTTTACATTCTCGAAACTAACGGTTTGTTCGTTTGTTAAAAGCGTCCCATCCATATCGATTGAAATACATCTCATAAGGGCAACATCCTTTTCTATTTGGTCCTGTCATTGTTGCAAGGTTTAGTATAGCAAAATTTTAGTGGATTAAAAAAACAAAGAAAAAAGAGCTTTCAGAAAAGCTCTTTTCAACACGTTATCTTTTATTGTGAATGAAAAAATCAATGAATGAGGAGATCAGTTCGACAGATTGGAACCAAACGAGAGACACGGCGGTCATTGAGAAAAAACCAACCATCAAAATACGAAACAAATGCATGTTTCATTCCTCCTCTTCAGAACACAATATTTAGTTTTACTTAGTTTATATCACAAAACTCAGAAAATATAAATCATTTAATTTTTGGTTTTGTTAAATAAAATAGGCATAAGTACTTAAAACAGCTACTGAAAACATAACGACAACAATTAAGTTTGCTCCTAGATAGGCAGCCAGAATTGCAGCAACTGCCCCAATAACACCAAACAGTAGATCATCATTGATTGTAAGGATTCCTGGAAAAATGAGTGCTCCCAGTATAGCGAATGGAACGTTTTTTAATACGTTTTGAATAGCGGATGGTATTTTATCAGAATTAAAAAAGACGAGCGGAACCATTCTTGGAATATACGTTACAATAGCAAGACCTATGATGAGCCAGATCATCGTATTACTCATTCCTTGCCCTACCTCCCCTCCACTCAACTAGTATGGAAGACAACAATGTTGCCAAAACGATCGCCCAACCAGTTGAAAACTGAGCGAACGTAAGAAGACTATTAAATAAAGCTGCTAACCCTGCTAAAAAAAGAACTTTACGACTTTTTTTAGCAGAAGGAATAAGCAAACCTATAAACATCGCGTAAAGTGCAACGCTCATTCCTTGCTGAACCACTCCAGGTAGCGTAGCACCAGCAATGTAACCTCCCCCTGTAAAAAGTACCCAGCTAGAATAGGAGATGAAGCATAAGCCAAACATATAACCAGTCGTAAGTTTGCCCGCTTTCGTTGCTGAAACCGTAAACGTTTCATCTGTAATCCCAAAAGCATAGACTGCTTTTTTCCAGGGCGTATCTTCTTCTACTTTTTCATTTATGGAGGCACTCATTAAGAGATGGCGAATATTAACGATAAAGATTGTAAAAATGATTTCAAAAGCCCCTGTACCAATAGCAATCAAACTTAACGTTATGTATTGAGCAGCCCCTGCAAAGACGAGGACACTCATTAGAACAGCTTCATAAAGTGTTAGGCCAGTCGTTCTTGCAAGTAAGCCAAAAGTTAGGGCAACAGGCATATACCCGACAGCAATGCTGATTCCTCCCTTTAAACCATCTACAAAACCGGAATAGTTGTTTGCTACGCTTGCCTCCACGATATCCCTCCTATTGCTCTCTTTTGTTCAATATATTAAACTTATTGTATGTTATATTATACAAACTTTCAATCAATATCTGAATCGACAAAAAGAGGAGTAGGCAATGAAAAATTCGTTAACAGAACAAATCGGGCAGAAGTTAAAGAAACTTCGCCATGAAAATAAGTTAAGTCTAGATCAATTATCAGAGCGGTGTTCGGTAAGTAAACCGATGCTTGCTCAAATAGAGCGTGGTGCTTCAAACCCAACTGTCAACACACTATGGAAAATTGCTAACGGCCTAGGCGTATCCTTCACTGCATTCATCGATGAAGAACAGCCAGTTATTAAAAAGGTGAACAGATTTGAAATACAACCCCTCGTAGAAGAAAGCGGAAAAATGAAAGTAGTCCCACTCTTTCCTATGGAACCCGGAAAATCATTTGAAACATTTTATATTGAACTTGCACCAGGGTGTCATTATCATTCGCTTGCCCATCCTGATGGAGTAGAAGAATATTTGTTTATCGAAGAAGGAAGTATGAATATTGAAGTGGATACCCAAGCATTTACGATTTCTTCTGGAGAAAGTTTAAGATTTACAGCAAATTACGACCATCATTATCGAAATACATCCAATCAACCTTGTAAAGCCATGATGATTATTCATTACCCCTCTTCTTTACGCTAATCCGTAGTTAGAGCAAATCAAAAAACGCTCCAATCGGAGCGTTTGACCTATTGCCTTACTTTTGTTTTCACGTTACTTTCTTCTGCCGTCCTTTCTACTGCATCTGTCCACGCTTCTCCATAGCCTGGGTGTGGGGTATAAGGATAAATAAAGTCTTCATCTCTCGCACCCATCTCAAGCGCAAGCGTTGCTTTTTCAATAAGCTCAACTGCACCTGTTCCTATAGCATGAAACCCTAGAAGCACATGACTCTTACGGTCTCGATGAACGACGATCAATCCTTCAGTATCCCCATTGACCATTGCATATCCGTTTGCACGCATAGAAGAGCTAGCAGTTATCACTTCGTATCCAGCTTCTTTCGCTTCTTTTTCTGTTAAGCCTACCGAGGACACGGGAGTTTGCGTTTGAATCACCTTCGGAAGGCAATCAAGAGAGTAAGCGGTGTTTTTACCACAACAATGATCTGCAGCTGTCTTTCCCTGCTTGATTCCTTTCACGGCTAGCGTTGGGTCTCCTGTTACATCTCCACAGGCATAGATGTTCGCCCTTGTTGTTTGACATTTCTCAGAAATAGGAATGGTGCCATTCTCCTGTATATCAACGCCCGCTTGATCCAATCCTAACGAATTCCCATTACCAACTCGTCCAATCGAATAGGCAATCATCTCTGTTTCAACTTCTACGGTTTCTCCTCTATCGTTACTGAAACCTAAGACCAGCCCTTGATCCTTAACCCGGCAATCAGATACTCCTGTGAACAGTGTTACTTTTTGTTTCTTAAATTGTCTTTTTAATTCTCGCTGAATATTCTCGTCCCATTCAGGTAGGATGTTTTGTTGATCTGTCACAATGGTTACCTCTACTCCCAGTGCACGAAACGTACTTGCCGCCTCTACCGTGAGATAATCGGCTCCAAAAAGGAGAAGGTGATTCGGAAGAGAAGATAACGTATAGAGTTGTTCTAAGGGCAAAATGTTCGGGTTTGAGAATGAGAGAAAGTCTGGAGAGATTGGTCTGCTACCAGTCGCAAGTATCACATGATTAAATGACCACACTTCAAATTTCTCACCTTGTTCAACACCGATTCTCTCATGCGATCGAAAAGATGCTTCTCCCTTCACACATTCAATGTTCGTTAACTTAAAGCGATGATGAAGCCCTTTCTCCATCTTACCAATCAAAGCACGCTTTTCTTCCTGCCATTTGTCCATGCAAAATGTGGGTGTCGTCCTCACTCCTGGCGTCTTTTCCTCCAATTTCCTTGCAGCGGTTGCAAGGAGTTTCGAGGGAATACACCCGCTATGGAGACACTCTCCACCTGAACGAAATCGATCTACTAGCGTAACGTCTCTCCCGTTCTTTGCTGCACGAAAAGCTGCTTCATATCCGGCTGGACCAGCTCCAATGACAACAACGTCTTTTTCATGTAGTATTTCACCAACAACCATTAGACGAGCTCCATTAAAAGGAATGAGGGGTTTTCAATCAATTCAATCAAGCGATTCGTAAAACGCATAGATGTCCCACCATCTGCAATACGGTGATCAAACGTCATAGAAATCGACATAATGGATCGAATCACAATCTCATCATTCTCTGTCACGACCGGCATCTTCTTCGTTTTATGGAAAGCGAGTAACGCCGCTTCTGGGTAATTAATAATCGGCGTAGCTCCTGTACTGCCAAGCGGTCCTGCGTTACTAACAGTAAACGTACCAGATGAAAGGTCTTTACTAGTGAGTTCATTGTTCATTGCTGCTTTATGAAGGCTTTTCATTTTTTTATGAATATCATTGATTGATCGTTTATCACAATGATGGATAACCGGAACAATGAGCCCTTCTTCCGTATCAGTAGCGATGCCAATATGAAGATCAGGCTTCAAGTAAATCAGCCCTTCTTCTTCTCTTAATTCCGAATTAAAAATAGGAAACTCCTTTAACGCAATACATACAGCTTTAATATAGAAAGCAGCAACGGAAATAGACTGGTCACGTTTTTCTTTTATCGTTTTTTTCATCTCTAAGATGTTCGTTACATCGACTTCATCAAAATGAGTCACATGAGGAATCGTTAAAGTGGATTTTTTCATTTTTGCTGAAATTTGTTTCCGCCTTTTTGAGAATGGGATGGTGGATGTTTGTTTCGCTGTCTCTGTTTCTTCCTTTTCAGGATTTTGCGTTGTCGCAAGATGCCTGAAAATATCTTCATCGGTAATTCGCCCCGCCGGTCCTGTCCCCGTTACTTTCTCAATATCGACATTATTCTCCCGAGCGACTTTTCTCGTAAACGGTGCTGCTAATATTCTTTTCTTTTTATTTGGAAGCAACGTTTGCTCAGCCTGCTGTGGCGTTGGTGAAATCGTTAAAAGGACCCCTCCTACTTCAATGACTTCACCTGTTTTAACATGAATGGTTTCTACTTTTCCTGCGAAAGGAGATGGAAGCTCTGCCGTGACTTTATCCGTCTGTACTTCCACTAAGGGCTGATCAACCTGTACGTGATCGCCAGGTTTAACAAAAAGCTGTACGATTTCGCCTTCTGACATCCCTTCTCCAATGTCATGCAATTTCACATCCAACTTTCATCCCTCCTTCAGAAGCGAACCGCTTCTTCAATTGCTCGTAAAACTTTGTTAGCGTCCGGCAAATAATCATCTTCTAGCGTAAATAACGGCACCGGTGCATCATACCCCGTTACTTTCTTGATTGGTGACTTCATATAAAGAAACGAAGTGTCATTAATGACCGAAATCACTTCACTGCCAACTCCACCTGATGAAGGAGCCTCATGAACAATAACCGCACGTCCGGTTTTTTGTACAGATTCAGCGATCAATTCTTTATCTAGAGGATAAAGAGAACGTAGGTCAATGACATCACACTCCATCCCCTTAGCAGCAGCTTTCTCGGCGGCTTCTTCTGCCACATTCACCATTGCTCCCCATGCAAAAAGAGAGATGTCATGACCACTACGTCGCCTGTACCCTTTCCCAAGTGGGATCGTATAGCTACCATTAGGAACGTCACCTTTACCAGTACGATACATCTTCATTGGTTCAAGAAACAGCACTGGATCCGGATCTCTTATACTACTAATTAATAACCCCTTTGCATCGTGCGGCGTTGATGGAACGACAACCTTCAAACCCGGTATATGAGCAAATAGGGCTTCAGTGCTATCACTATGAATTTCAGGTGCTCTTACACCAGCCCCATATGGAACACGAATGGTCATCGGTACGGTATATCGACTCTGCGTCCTTGTTCGAATTCGTGTCGCATGAGTGATTAATTGATTAAAACCCGGATAAATAAAACCAAGAAACTGAATCTCTACAATGGGTTTAAATCCGTTCATCGCAAGTCCAATCGATGTACCAATTAACCCAGATTCGGCAAGAGGCGTATCAATCACTCGCTCGTCACCAAACATCTCAAACAAGCCGTCAGTTGCTCTAAATACACCGCCGTTTCTCCCTACATCTTCTCCAAGAACAAGGACAGACTCATCTTCTTCAAGAACCACCTTGAGTGCTTCAGTAATCGCCTGCACCATCGTTAGCTTTTTCATATTGACCGCTATGCTCATCTTTCACTCTCCTTATGAAAAAAGCGCTCTTTTTGTTCTTGAACCGGCCACACGTCAGTGCCAAACACATGGTCAAACATAAGCCCCTCATCAGACTTTTTTGTTTTTTCCATCTCAGTGACGGCCTGTTGCAAACGTTCTTCTGCCTTTTTCTTAAGCTCTTCCTCCCAATGACCATCCCAGCTATTTTCAGCTCTTAGATACTTTTCCACTCGACTAATGGGATCCTCGCTCTGCCTTCTCTGTTCACTTTCCCTTTGATCTCGGTATTTGGATGGTTCATCTGTGGTCGTATGAGCCCCGTAACGCCATGTAACAGCCTCAATTAACGTTGGCCCTTCTCCGTTTCTCGCACGTTCTACCGCTTTAAGCGTTTCACTATATACAGCAAAAACATCATTTCCATCGACTCTTACGCCAGGTATATCATAGGCAAGGGATTTTTGAGCAATAGTTTTTGAATGCATCTGTCGTTCAATCGGAACGCTTATCGCGTATCCATTATTTTGATTAAAGAATACGACTGGAAGTTGGAACACACTCGCAAAATTTAATCCCTCGTGAAAATCCCCTTCAGATGTTGCGCCATCTCCAAAGTAGACAAGCGATACGCGATCACTCCCTTTTTTCTTCTCAGCCCATGCTGTACCAGTTGCATGAAGAATTTGAGAAGCAATTGGAACGGATGGAGGAAAAATGTGTTTTCCTTCTGGAGGAACGCATCCTTCAATACATCCTTTCCAATAAAGAAAAATATTGACGAGTGAATGCCCAAAAGCTGCCGTGGCGGCATGATCACGATAAGTAGGAAACATCCAGTCCCCATCTTCTAACGCTAAAGCACTTCCAATTTGCGCGCCTTCTTGACCTTCAAACGGAGCATACGTACCAATTCGACCCTGACGCTGCAGATTGACAGCTTTGCGGTCAAACATACGAGAAAACAGCATTTGTTCATAAAACCGCTTTGCATTCGCTATCGTAATAAATGGATTTTCTTCCAGCTGCTTACCTTCTCCATTAACTAGCTGTATAAGTGGGAATTGTTCCATTAAGTCCATTGAACTCCTCCTTTCATAACGTTTTAAGAACGAACGGACCATTTACCAGGCTTTTTATGAGCGAAGAAGCTATTGCGGCGTTTTCGACTTTCAATACGTTGTTCACAAAATAGGTTAGCCGCTTTAATCGTTGAAAATGAATGAGCTTCAGCCTGCTCAAATATTGACAGTAACGTATCGTAAATCGCCTTCGTTTTTTGTAACACTCGCTTCGGATTAGGCGAATACAATTCATCCGAGACCTGAATTAAGCCACCACTATTCACAATATAATCTGGCGCATAGAGGATCCCCCGTTGATTAAGCAAATCGCCATGCTCATTCGTTAGGAGCTGGTTGTTCGCAGACCCGACAACCGCTTGTACTCTAAGCTTATCGATGGTCTGATCGTTAATAATCCCTCCAAGTGCACAGGGGACAAAAACATCCGCCTCCGCTTCGTAAATGGCATCACCAGAAACAACCTTTACCCCTTGCTTCAACTCAATTGCTCGTTGTATTAAGCGATCAATGGCAGTTTGATTAATATCTGAAACAATTAAATCTGCTCCTTTTTCTAGTAGCATTTCTGCGACTTTGTAACCAACCTTCCCAAGACCTTGAATCGCATACGTTTTCCCACCTAACTCTTCTGAACCGAAAACCGTTTTATTCGTAGCCTGTATACCGTAAAGAACACCGTTTGCTGTTGGAATGGACGAGTCTCCACTTCCACCGTATTCTTCCGGTACACCTACGATACAGCTACTTTCTCTTAATGAATGAACAAAATTATCAGGAGTCGTTCCCATATCGGTTCCTGTATAAAATCGCCCATTCAAGGACTCTACAAACTGACCAAAGGCACGAAAAAGCTCAGGAGTTCGATCTTTCAAAGGATCTCCGATAATAACGGCCTTACCTCCACCAAAATCCACATCTGCCGCAGCACATTTATACGTCATGCCTTTCGAAAGTCTTAACACATCTTCAATGGCTTCATCTACCGTTTCATACGGTCGCATTCTACAACCGCCAAGCGCAGGTCCAAGCGTTGTGTTATGTATTGCGATAATGGCTTTAAGACCTGTATCAGCATCATTACAAAAAAGTACCTGTTCATGCTCTTCTATCCGATCAAACACGATTTTCACCCCTCTATGAAATCGCTTACATTTTAGCGTTTTCTAATTTCTTTGCGATCACGTTTTTAGGAAGAATAAACTGAATGACTTTTCCTGTCCCAATAAGCTCTTTTCCCCTTTTAACATCAACGCTGCTAATCACTGATTTATGCGTAAGTGATAGAATAACGGCATGTATTTCAATGGATTGACCATTGCAAGCTGGCCCCATATGCTTCACTTCAACTCCTCCACCGATTCCCTCTTCATCGTCTTCTAGATAAGGAAGGATAAGCTGTCTAGCGGCCCATTCCATATGATAAACCATTGATACAGTCGAATAAGCCTGGTGAATGACCTTGCCTTCAAACTGAGCGTACATGTCTGGGGTAACCTCCACATGAACCACAGCACTCTGTCCAACCGAAATCCCCTGTTTCACCCGCTACACCTCACGCTTCAGTATATGACGTTTATTTAACGATATAATAACATTGCGTATAATAACCGTCAATAAATTGTCAAAAAATTAGGAGCAAAACAAACCAAATACGATACCCTCTACCATTTTTCGTTTAAGAAAAACCAACCGGAAGACCGATTGGTTTCATTTACTACCCTAATAAAGCTCGATCATTATTCATCTTCGCACCTTTGATACGCTGGAATTCATGTAACAACGCCTCAATGGTTAAATTCTGTTTATCTTCTCCCTCAACTTCTAATATAACTTTACCGCTATCCATCATGATTAGTCGATTTCCAAGATCAAGCGCCTGTTGCATATTATGAGTAACCATTAGCGTCGTTAAATGCGTTCGCTCTACAATTTCGCCTGTTAATCTTGTAATTAAAGCAGCTCTAGCAGGGTCGAGAGCTGCAGTATGTTCATCTAATAACAGCATTTTCGGTTCTGTGAAAGTGGCCATTAACAGGGACAGAGCTTGTCTCTCTCCTCCTGATAACATCCCAACCTTCGCAGAGAGGCGATCCTCAAGACCCAAGTGTAGCGTTTCGAGTGCTTCCTGAAAAGTTGTTTTTAACTTTTTCGTTACGCCTTTCATTAACGTTCTTCTTCGATTTCGATTGTAAGCAAGCGCTAGGTTTTCCTGTATGGTCATTGAAGGAGCCGTTCCTGCCATAGGATCCTGAAAAACACGGCCGATTAGCTTAGACCTTTTGTATTCTGGTAAGCTTGTAATTTGTTTTCCATCGATAAATACATCGCCAACGTCAGGTGTTAATACCCCAGAGATCATATTCATTAAAGTTGATTTCCCTGCCCCGTTACTACCAATAACGGTTACAAAATCACCTGGTTCAAGCGTTAAATTAATGTCTTCTAGTGCTACTTTTTCATCAAGCGTTCCTTCGTTAAATACTTTGTGAATTTGATTTAGTCGAAGCATACTCTTCGCCTCCATCCTTCATTTCTCTTAACTTCAACTCTTGCTGAAGACGTTTTCGCTTCTTACGATTCCGTTCTTTCTGACCATCTATTAATTGTGGAAGAACGAGGGCAGCAATGACAATTACAGCTGTAATCAATTTCATGTCACCAGTCTCCAAGAAGTCGACTCGAAGAGCTAAACTAACAACGATTCGATAGACGATTGCCCCTCCTACGACAGCGAACGTGGTCACCGCTATCGTTCTCGTTCCAAAAATAGCTTCTCCAATGATGACTGAAGCAAGCCCGATAATGATCATACCAATTCCCATACCAACGTCTGCAAAAGAACTATACTGCGCAATTAAAGCACCAGCTAGTGCTACTAGGGCATTCGAGAGTCCAAGTCCAAGAATAGTAAATTGATCGGTGTTTGCCGAAAAGCTACGGATCATTCGTTTGTTGTCACCTGTCGCACGAAGCGCAAGACCAATTTGAGTTCGTAAAAAGAGGTCTGTTAGAATTTTAATAAGGGCTGTAACAAGCAACATGCTGATTAAAATAGACCAGGTTGAGGTGAGGTTGCTGAGACCAATTGATGAGGCGACATTGTTGAACAAAGCATCAATTCCTGTTGTCTCAAATAGCGTTTCTAACTTCGTAAAAACAGATTCTTCATTTAACAGTGGAACATTAGATCTCCCCATTATTCTTAAGTTAATGGAGTAAAGTGCGATCATCATGAGAATCCCCGCAAGAAGAGGGTTGATTTTCCCTTTTGTATGTAATAAACCGGTCACACACCCAGCTAAGAAACCTACTCCAATCGCTAAAAGTGTCGCAAAAAAGGGATTCGTTCCATTTACGATTAAGATGGCAGCAATCGCTGCACCTGTAACAAAGCTTCCATCAACCGTTAAATCAGGAAAATCAAGAATACGAAACGATAAATATACGCCAAGTGCCATAATGGCATAAATAATCCCTGATTCTACTGCTCCAAACATTGCTGAACCCATACCAATCCCCTCCAATTCTTTTCTATTTCATCATGTATTCGTTCACTTCACCAAATGTAATTCGGAAAAAAAGGTTCGAAAAAGAAAACCCCGTCTTTTTCGAACCCAATCCGTTACTCCGTATATTCCCCCATCTCTTCCCATTCTGACTTGACTTCGATGCCCATTTCTTCCGCAGCTTTTTGATTCATTTTAAGTTTTAAGTTCTGAGGGTATTGAACTGGAAGATCTGACGTCGTTTCTTCACCCTTAAGGATTTTTGCAGCCATCTGTCCTGCTTCATAACCAATATCTTGATAATCAAAACCGTAAGCCGCAAAGGCACCTCGGTTAACGGAATCAAATTCCCCAGCAAACATCGGGATGTCCTTATCATTTGCTACGCTAATGACCGATTCAAGCGCTGATACAACCGTGTTATCTGTCACGATGTAAATCACATCTACCTTACCAACAAGCGCTTCAGCAGCTTGTTTTACTTCCGCTGATGTAGAGACACTTTTTTCAACAGCTTTCATATCCGTACCTTCCATTGCTTCTTTAACGATATCGACCTGGGCTACAGAGTTTTGTTCCCCAGCATTATAGATTAGCCCAACATTTTTAGCATCAAATTCATTTGCGATAAATTCGATTGTTTTTGGAATCGCTTCAGGGTGTGTATCTGTTGTACCAGTGATATTCTCCCCTGGCTTATCAAAATCTTCGACAAGCTTTGCTCCAACTGGATCCGTTACCGAAGTGAAAACAATCGGAATATCGGAAGTAGCATTTAAAGCAGATTGTGCACTTGGAGTTGAATTGGCAAAAATTAAATCGACTTCATCACCTACTAAATTTTGTGCAATTGTATTACTATTGTTCATATCATTTTGAGCATTTTGCACATCGTAAGTAATGTTATCGCCTTCTTTAAACCCGTTTTCTTCAAGTGCCATTTTAAAACCTTCAAATGCAGCATCGAGTGAAGGGTGCTCCACAATTTGCGTAACGCCAATCGTATAAGTATCTTTACTTGCACCCCCGTCATCCTCTACGTTTGATGAGGAATTATTCGATCCACACCCTGCAAGTGCCATCACGCTTACAACTGAAATTCCAATCCACTTTTTCCAGGATTTCAAATGCCTGTCCTCCCCCAAATAAGTTTTTCAACTTATCGTCGTCTTTTTTTAACCCGATCGCTGTCCGGGATATTGTATCGTTATGGTACACTGGCAAAACAAGCTTGTCAACGAATATTCAAACAATTACTACTATTTTATATTTTCTAAAATAATATCTTTATAGCGTTCTACTGTCTTAAGTAGAGGTCATTAAATCCCTTCATTTGATTCTCATAAATTTGTTCAGCGCCCTCAATCATTTCGATAAATAGCTCTTGAACAGTCGGAATAGATTTGACTAGCCCACTGATTTGTCCGCCATTAATAAACCCCTCTTCTAACCGTCCTTCTACTGCACCTATTCGATGTTTTTCCTCATCTGTCATGGCTTCAAAATCATCTGGATGAATCCCTGCTCCTTCCGCCTGAATTAACTGATCAGCATACGCGGTTTTTAGAACCCTCCGCACCTTTCCTACACTACGTCCAACGATAACCGTTTCTGTATCATTTGCTTCTAATAGTTTATTAACATAACGCTCATGATAAGGAGATTCTTTCGTTGCGATTAATCGTGTTCCCATCTGTACTCCCTCCGCACCCAGAGCTAAAGCTGCGGCAAACCCTTTTGAATCACCTACCCCTCCAGCAGCAACAACAGGAATTTGCACATTAGCAACAAGTTGAGGAATGAGCGTCATCGTTGTCAGTTCAAATGGCGAATTTATCCCAGCCGCTTCAAAGCCTTCCCCTACGATAAGATCTGCGCCGGCTAATTCTGCTTTTTTCGCATGTTTCACGCTAGCAGTAACACAAATCACCTTAATATGATGTTGTTTAAAATAAGAAATATAGGGCGCAGGATTGCCGGCTGAAAGGGAGACAACAGGAACGGAATGCTTCACAGCAAGTTCACACATCCCTTTTAAGTTAGCTGTGACCGTAATCGGTATATTAAGCGCAAAAGCTTTCTTCGTTCGCTTTTTCATATCAAGAAGCAATAACTCTACTTCGTCTACTCTAAGAGTACCCGTCCCGATTGTTCCAAGTCCGCCTGCTTCAGACACAGCCGATGCGAGAACTGGACTAGAGATATTCCCCATTCCTCCTTGTATAAATGGGTATTGAATGGAAAGCAACTCACAAATACGTCTCATTTCATATCCCCCTTCTTTATTCATGACGATATTAATACGGTTCAACTAAAATGTGTTATACTTATGTATAACATTCAAAGTGAAATGAAAAATTCCTGCTTCTTATGAAAGACTATTTGTTCTTGTCCGTTACTAGCCTGTTATTTCAGAAAGGAGACTGCTTTTATATGCTATTTTCGTATAATGGTTTAACACCTAATCTTGCGCAGAATGTGTACGTAGCTTCAGGCGCCAAAATTATTGGGGACGTTACAATTGGAGAAGAATCGACCGTTTGGTTTAATGCCGTTCTAAGAGGGGATGAAGCTCCCATTTCAATCGGAAAAGGATGCAATATCCAGGATAATTGCACGTGCCATTTATTTGAAGGATTCCCACTTGTGTTAGAAGATGAAGTATCGGTGGGACATAACGCGATCCTTCACGGTTGTACAATCCGTAAAGGAGCATTAATTGGCATGGGAGCGATCGTGCTTGACGGTGCGGAAATAGGTGAGGGTTCACTTATAGGAGCAAATACGCTTATCCCTTCAGGTAAAAAGATCCCACCTAACTCCATGGTGCTTGGGTCACCAGGTAAGGTGATAAGGGAACTAACAGAGAAAGATAAAGAACTGATTACCTTAACGATTGAAACGTACAAAACAAAAGGAAAAGAATTTAAAGAACAGTCAATTGAAATACGATGATATAGAAAAAGAAGGAACGGATGCCCCGTTCCTTCTTTCTAATTCAATCGCCGTTCAGATAGTAAAGGATGATTTAACGCATCATAGCCTTGATCCTTATTTGTTAGTTCATTCCCTTCACGAAACACTTCTTCAAAGAAACGAGAAGCTGGTTTGGCAAGGGTTTTATAGTAATCGCTAAATAACATGGCTGCATGATCTCCTGGCCATTCATCAGGTAATAGTTGCGATGGAAGTCCTGGATCAATAAAAAGAAACTTTCGGTACTCATGAACAAGCTTAGCGCGTTCTACAAAACACTCACCATCACTCATATTCCCTTTTTCAATTTTACTGCGATCGACGATATAACGTTCACTATATCTTTTAATAAACTCACGGTACCGAGTGCTTATCTCAATCAAATCCCAGCATTCGTTTACGAGGGCATGATTTTCATGTGGACCTTTATAATCAGCAATGAAAAAATGAACATAATCATTGATTTCATACTTATCAATTAACCATTTCACCTGTTCTTCTAGATGATTAGGAGAAAGCCACAAGCTGGCGGATGAACTACCGAATCCACTCCAAACGAGCTCTTTTCGAAGTTCATCTCGAATATGGCGCTTTTCTTCAGGGATGGTATAAAGAAACATACGCCATCTCCCATCCCATTCTGTCGGACGAAGCTTGAATATCCTTTGGGCTGCCTCATCCATTCGCCTACTTCCACGCTCTGTTAAATAGTAAAAGCTTTTATTCCCTTCTTTTCTTGATTCCACCCAGCCCTGCTTACTCATCCTTGATATTGCTGCTCGTACAGATTGATCATTGTGTCCAAACTCTTTTAGGAGACGAATTAAACTACCAATCCAAATTTCATTTCCATAGTGTCTAATATACTCACCGTACAATGTAAAAATCATTGATCTTGTGTTCAAACTCTCGCTCATCATCATACCTCCGCTTGCCTTAAAAGCATTCCGTTATTATAACGCGGTTTAAATATGATGTTATACTACCAGAGCCTATCCACTAGCGCAACATTTACTCACCTTTGAATATTGGCTTTCTTTTCTCTGCAAAGGCATCTAATGCCTCTAGACGGTCATTCGTTGGGATTGTTACTTCATAAGCTTTCGATTCGATTGCCATTCCCGTGTGACGGTCCACATTCATCCCTTCTCTAACAGCGAATTTTGCCTGTTGCACCGCAATCGGAGCATTTTGACAGATCTCTTGTGCTAATTTTTCACAATTACTCAGTAAGTCTTCACGCGCCACTACCCCATTTAAGATGCCATATTCGTAAGCTTCCTCTGACGTCAATTTTCTTGCAGTTAGCACCAGTTCCATTGCTTTCGCTGTTCCTATTAATCGAGGTAGTCGTTGAGTACCACCCGCTCCAGGTATAATACCAAGACTTGTTTCGGTTAATCCCATTTTTGTCTCTTTGACGGCATAGCGAAAATCGCATGCTAGAGCAAGCTCAAAGCCCCCTCCAAAAGCAAATCCATTCAGAGCTGCGATGGTTGGCTGAGGAAGCGATTCAACGGAGGAGAACACTTCTCGGATTTTTTTCACATTGCGCCCCACTTCACTTTCGGTGAGCGTCCTTCTCTCTTTCAAATCAGCGCCTGCACTGAAAGCCCTTTCACCAGCACCCAAAAAAATCACTGCACGAACATTTCGATCCGAATAAATATCGTCAATAATCCCCTGTAGAACAGAAAGGGTTTCATAATTAAAACAATTTAAAACATCTGGACGATTTAACGTTACGTATCCAACATGGTTTTTCACTTCATATGTAACAACTGACATTTGATGACCTCCTCAATGATAGTAACCATAGGAAAGAGCCGTGGAGTTGATATGGTAATCAACCACCTCGGCTACTTTCGCTCTATACCACTATTCAAGATTTACCCCTTATTTCCTGCTTTTATCTCTACTCATTTTCCTTGAAACACGGGTTTGCGTTTCTCAGTAAAGGCTCGTAGACCTTCTTGATGGTCTTTTGTTTGACCAGCTTCTGCTTGAGCAACAGCTTCCATTTCAAGCACTTCATCAAGAGTACGGTCCCAACTACGAAGGAGACTCTGCTTTATGAGACTCACTGCTTTTGGCGGAAGACTAGCAAGACGATTGGCAAACTGATTCACGCCCTTCTCCCACTGCTCTTTAGAGTAGATTTGGGTGACGAGACCGAGCTCCTTCGCATCAGTAGCACTTACTTTGTCGCCAAGTATGGCCAGTTCCAATGCTTTTGCATGACCAATCAGACGAGGTAGAAAATAGGTGCTTCCAGAGTCAGGCACAAGACCAACATGAACAAATGCCTCTATAAAGCTTGCATTCTCATGAGCTACTCGAAAATCACATGCAAGAGCGAGACTCATGCCTGCGCCAGCCGCTACCCCATTCACTGCAGCAATGACTGGTTTTGTAGATGAGGTAATTTCTTTTACCATCGGATTATATGTAGACCGAAGCATTTCACCGTGATCTACTCCTTCATCCACTCCATCTAAATCCTGACCTGAGCAAAAAGCTCTTCCATTACCTGTGATGACAACACAGCGAGCATCACTATCGTTATTCGCATGCTTAATCGCTTCTGTTATTTCCTTATTCATCTCGAATGTAAACGCATTCAACTTATTTGGTCGATTTAACCGAATCCAGCTTATGCTGTCCTTCACTTCATATTCAATCGTTTCAAACATTCGTTCCACCGCCTCTTTTTACTTTGTATCTGCTGTTTCCCCAACCTCTTCACCAATCATTAATGTCACGAGATCTCCAGCAAAACTCATGAGATCTTTACCAGAAGCCTTACCTTCTTGAGACTTCATTCCCGCCTTCATCGATTCATGGTCTTCATAATACATTTCACACATCAAGTAATACTCGCTTTTCCCCATCGGTGATCCAACAATCTTTGTTACATCCATTTTCTTCAGTCCAGGAATTTTGGCTGTAATGGGCGCATGCGTATTAAAATAATGCTCATCAAATTTCTGTGCATTCTCCGGTTGCTTATACAATGCGATTACTTTAACCATCCTTCATCAACCTTTCTTTTTTTAATTAAATTGAGACTGGCTTCATCGCTTCAAATGGGTTTTTACAGCTCTTACAATACAAAATACTTCGACACGCAGCTGGTCCAAAAATGTTATCTATTGTTGTGTAGACTGATCCACAATATGGACAAGGTACATGCCATTCACCATCAACATGGCCTTCAGGTGGGGCTATACCGAACTTTTTTAACTCCTGTTTCGCTCTCTCCGAAACAAGGTCAGTTGTCCATATGGGATACCGAATAAATGTAACAGTTAAAGATTTCACTTCAGGAATACTTTCTACAGCTTGCTCGATATTCCTTTTAATGATTTCTAATGCAGGACACCCAGAGAATGTTGGCATGACTTCAATCGAGACATGACCTTCCTGAAGATGAACCTTGTGGATCATCCCCAAATCCACCACGCTTACAACAGGAATCTCAGGATCTTTTACTGAACCAAGCACCTCTATCACTTTTTCTTTAAGTACCATTCTCTCCCCTCCTCACCACTCCGCTGTAGGGACAGATTTATACACTTCTGATAAAGTATCCAGAGCGTTCGCTAAATGGATCGTATGAACCCCATTTCGACCATTTCCTTGTTTCATTGTCAAAGGTTCCTTTGCTACTTCTTTATTTAAGTAAGTTATCCACCTTTGCTTGAGAACCTCTTCACTTTCAATAAGGGAAAGCCTTACCATACGATCACCAAAACGACCGTATGAAAAAACACCACCTAACTCTTCTATTACCGTTTTCACGGCTTCTTCCATTCTTCTTCTTGCTTCAGGTGTACTATTGATAAGCTGGTTAAACCAAACTTCCCAATGCATCATATGGTAGCTCATCTCAATGGAAATTTTTTGAACGATTTGCTGAAGAGGCTCATAAGATGCTTTCTTAATGGAATCTAATCGAATCTTTTTGGACAGCGTATAGAAATAATTTCGAACAACGGTAAACGCCCAATCATATGATGGGTCTTCTAAATAAGTCCCTGTTCCATTCGGCAGCTCCACAAGTATGGCATTTCGAAATTGCTCAGGAGAGCGATCATGGGTTAATTTATCCACTTTCCCTTCCCCAAGGTCTTCGAGTAACCCATAATAAAGTGCAGCATGCCCCATCAAATCCTGACTGATGGAAGCAAACGCCACATCCTCTTCAATATGAGGAGCAAGACCGAGCCATTCTGATCCACGGTAGGCGAGTAGAAAATCATCATCAGCTAACTGATAAATTAGTTCAATTAAGCACTCCCGGTATTCCAACGACTCCATTAGCCTTCTCCTCCTCCCATAATATCTTTTTCAGTAAGCTGTTCTTGTTCATACTGCCTCCACTTTTTCTTTAAGTACCCATATCCCTTTGTCTCGCGATAATTTTTCTCTAAATGGTTCAATGCTTCTTTCTCTTCCTGACTCATTCGCTTTATATGCTCACGCTTTACCACCCAGATATCTGCAACCTGCTCCCGTCGAAAGAAATTCTCTTTCGCCATAATGAATGCGAGTTCCTGGTTTGGTGCAAGCAGACTAAATTGATGTTGAAGCGCAGATGTATCTGTTTTCTTACTAAACACCTCATAAACTTCATAAAAAAGACTACCCTTTTCACTCACCACGTCTCACCTCGTAACTTTTGATATCCGACATGTTCCAAGTGCTTCCCTTACCCAACTGTTCATTTCATATGATTGCACCCGAAGCGCTAATCGCTCCTTCGATTTCGGTCCATGTCCTGTTACAATTTTCTTGAATTCTTCCCAATCAGGTTGTTGATACTTCCATTCAGACGATTCTGCATCGAATCGCAGCGTCGGATCAGGGATCGTTAGACCAAGTGCCCACACGCGTGGAACATACTTTGTTAGAAATTCCTGCCTGAGCTGTTCATTCGTTTTTGTCCGAAGCTTATAGCGCATATTTTTATCCTGGTTGCTATGTCCAGTTTCCGCATTTGTTCTCGGTCCAAAGAACATTAATAACGAGGACCACCATCTGTTAATGGAGTCTTGTAACAGCGCTCGTTGCTCTTTCGTTCCTTCAGCTAAACTCATAATAATACTTTCTCCGTGCTGAGCATGAAATACCTCTTCTGCGCAAATCCGTTTCAAAGCCCGGCCATAAGGTCCATAAGAAGTACCAAGCATCATCGTCTGAGAAATAATGGCCGCACCATCTACTAACCATGCAATGACACCAGCGTCCCCCCACGTTGGGGCTTTCATATGAAAGACATTATGGAATTTCAATTTGCCTGAAAACAGATCCTTCATAATATCATCACGATTTTTCCCTAGGGGTTCCATTAAATCTTCCGCTACTCGAAGTAATAATTGTCCATGACCCATTTCATCCTGAACTTTTGCCATGATCGCAAGCTTACGGTAGACAGTTGGGGCTTTTGGCACCCACTCTTTCTCAGGTAAAGCTCCCATTATCTCACTAATTCCATGCATAGAAATTAACCGAATTAATGCTTCTCGATAGTCATCCGGCATCCAATCATCCGCTTCTATTTTTTCACCATCATTGATTCGATTCATAAAATGATCCATTCTTTCATTTGTAGAAATCTCCACTATTCGCACCTCCTATATAACGTTTATTTAACGTCATTATATTTTATTGTCATATAAATATCAATTGTTTTCTGATTATTCATAACAAAAGCCGATCCAAAATGGATCGGCTTTTGTATTAAGCGTTCACTTGTTTACGAAGAGCTTTTCTTAATATTTTTCCAGTTGTATTCTTTGGCAACTCTTGAATGAACTCTACAATCGTCGGACATTTGTATTTTGCTAGATGCTCTTTACAATAGTTCATCACATCATCTTCTGTCATCTCCTGTGTTGTGACAATAAATGCTTGAACCGCTTCTCCAAAGTTTGGATCAGGTACCCCTACAACTGCAGCTTCAACGATATCAGGATGCTGATACAGAACTTCTTCTACTTCTCTTGGGTAGACATTATAACCGCCAACAATAACCATATCTTTTTTACGATCGACAATATAGAAGTAGCCCTCTTCATCCATTCTTGCTAAATCACCAGTAAATAGCCATCCTTCTTTCAGGGTCACTGCGGTATCTTCAGGCATTTTATAATACCCTTTCATGACATTCGGTCCTTTAACCGCAAGCTCTCCTACCTCTCCTACCGGCACTTCCTGCCCAAGTTCATCAACGACTTTATTCACAACATTCGTGATGTTCATGCCAATCGAACCGGCTTTTCGAGGACGATCTAGCGGATTGAAGCACGTAACAGGAGATGCTTCTGACAATCCATACCCTTCTGAAATACGAACTTGAAATTTCTCTTCGAATCGATGAAGAAGGGCCACAGGTAAAGAAGAACCTCCTGAAATACAAAGGCGCATATGCTGAAAATATTCAGCCCGACCTTCAGGATATTGATATAGGAAATTATACATCGTTGGTACTCCTGCAAAAATAGTAGCTTTGTATTTCTCAGCGACACGGAAAACTTCTTGAGGACTGAACTTTGGAAGAATTAAAAGCGTTCCTCCTGATGTAAGTGGGGCATTCATTGAAACAGTCATGCAGAACACATGGAACATTGGAAGTGCAGTGATGACAACGTCACCGGAAGAGATTTGGAGGTAAGAGCCTGTATCTGAAGCATTACTAAATAAGTTCTTATGTGTGAGCATCGCACCTTTTGGTTTTCCTGTTGTGCCAGAAGTATAGAGAATCACGGCCAAATCATCATCGTCGATCTTAACATCTGGTAAAAATTCGTTCTGATCGTCAACCATACTTGTAAACGGTTTCATTTTTATGTTTGAAATAATCCGCTCTTCCTTGCCCTCACCTGCATATACAACAAGAACAATGTTTTGTAGCTGATCGGCCATTTTTTCGACTAGAGGAAGGCCTTGTTCCAACGTGACGATCGCCTTAACATCTCCATTATGAAGAAGAAAACCAATTTCATCTGGCGTATAAATTGGATTGATTGGAATAACGACTGCGCCAGCTCGTAATACACCGTAGTAAGCAATTAAAAACTCAGGTGAGTTCCCGAGTATTAGAGCCACGTGATCGTTCTTTTTAACTCCCTCTCCCAATAACTTTGCAGCAAACGCAGAAACCTTCTGATCAAGTTCTTTGTACAAGACAGCTTCATCCTGGTAAATATAAGCCTGTTTGTCAGGATAGGTCGCCGCTGTCTCTGTTAATTGCTGAGATAGATTCATTCGCTCTCCTCCTATATGAATGAGTAGTCATTCATTTTTAATTTTCTAAATATATTATATTGGAAGAAAATTTCACTAGCAAGGGGAACAGCAGAAAGTTCATAATTTAATTCTAAATAAAACACATTTACTTACGTCAATCATTTCACCAAGAGTTGATTAGCTGAGCTAGAGATAGAATAGGTTTAATAGAAGAAGGGGCTGGATATCCAGCCCCTTTCTTTTAATAGAGAAGATCAATAAATTCTTTTTTTGTTATTTTACCGAAATAATGAGATACGTCCACATGTTGTAGTGTTTCTTCAAGTGACCCGGGTTCATAGCGAACACCCGTAAGTTGGTTTTCAAGCTCTTTTACATCTCCAACTCCAAAGAAATCTCCAAATATGGTCACCTGTTCAATGTATCCTTTCTTTACTTCCAGACGAACATCAATTGATCCAATTGGAAAACGTTTCGAGTGTTGCACATTAAATTTTGGGGAACGACCATAATTCCAATCCCAGTTCTTATATCGTTCCTCAGCAATTTGATGAATGGCCTCCCAATCTTTTTCGGTTAGATCATAAGAAGGAATGTGCTCTTCTCCTTCAAAAATATACTGTAGTAACGTTTGTTTAAACTGCTCTCGGGTCATCTCCTGATCCATATGTTCACTAATATTCGTAACACGACTACGAATCGATTTAATCCCTTTCGATTCAATCTTCTCTTTATTGACTTTTAAAGCTTTTACGACATTTTCTAAGTTTACATTAAACATGAGCGTTCCATGGCTGTACATTCTTCCTTTTGTTGAAAACTGCGCATTCCCTGATATTTTCTTGCCATTCACTAACAAATCGTTTCGTCCGCTGAGTTCCGCATTGACACCAAGCTTACTAAGAGCCTTCACTACAGGATCAGTGAATTTCTTATAGTTATGGAAGCTATTGCCGTCATCCTTCGTAATAATACTAAAGCTTAAATTACCAGGATCATTATAAACCGCTCCACCACCTGATAGCCGGCGAATCACATCTACTTGATTCTCACGTATATAGTTCGTGTCAATTTGCTCAATCGTATTTTGATTTTTCCCCACGATAACGGTCGGGTTCATGGAGTAAAATAATAAATACGTTTCCTCGGGATCAAGCTCTTTCAAAATATATTCTTCAATGGCGAGATTAATCCCAGCATCCATAATGTTTTCATTATCTATATAAAGCATTCCAGTACCTCCTGTATGTTCTCTCTCTCTATTCTAATGAATTGTTGTTAAGGAATCAAAACCTGATACTTATGTCCCCCTGCCAAAGTATGAAAAACCACACCTCCCCTACCCTTTCCTAGCCTTCTCCGTACGAATATTGTAAGCAAACGCATTTTGAGGAGGAGCAATATGAAAATCGTCTATTACGAAAAAGGTGAAATCCCCGTCATTGTAGGGGCATCAAACCTAAACTCAAGCCTAACCATCGAACAAATCAAATCCGAAGGCGAAAAAAAATCCAAAGAACTAGCCCGCCTACTCGGCCGAGAAATCGGCTTCTTAATGGACATGAACGGAAAACTAGACGCAACGTTGGGGGAATAAGAAAAGCGGAAGTGGGCGGTTAGACACGGCAGGCACTGGAGCCTTTTCATTTGAACACGCTCTTTGTGTTCGGATGAAAAGGTGAAGTGACCGAGTGTCTGCCCACTATAGCTGGATCAAAAAAGCGGAGACGAGCGTTTAGAAACGGAGATATTGGAGATATTGGAACTCTTGAACTAGAACACGCCCTTTGTGTTCTGGTGAAAGAGTGAAATATCGCAGTTTCTGCGAGTAGCAGCTGGATTTAAAGAAAAGCGGAAGTGGGTGGTTAGACATACCATCCACTGAAACCCTTATCTACAAAAATAAAAGCCAGAAGAAGGACTCCTTCTTCTGGCTTTTTACTATAACTCTTCTTCTGAGTCCCATACGAGCCCCGTAGAAGCAAGTACAACTTTCCCATCAAAATGTTGTTTTGCATCCTTTTCCAGCTCCGATAGCTCTCCAAAATGAGGAAGGTGTGTCAGCATAAGAGTAGATACATCGGCTACACTCGCAATGCGTGCTGCATCGGTACTATTCATATGCCCCATTTTTGAACCATCCATATCTGCATAAAGATTGCATTCTGAAATGAGTAAATCAGCTCCTTTAGAAAAGCTTTCAAACTCTTTGATATAGCTCGAATCTGCAGTAAACACGGCGACATGCTTCCCATCTGTAATCCGCATCGCATAACAAGTCACCGGATGCTTTGTTTTTTGAAAGGTAACGGAAAAAGGACCGAGTTCTAATTGATCTTGTTCTTCGTATGCTATTGCTTCGGTATAAGGTTTATGATCCAAACTCGCAAAACCTGCCTCATCATGCGAATGACCATAGATCGGCAGTACGGGCAATTCAGCTTTTATTTTGGACTGAATTAAGCGGCCGTGATAAAGAACCCCTACATCCGAAATATGATCTGGATGATAGTGACTAATGATGACACTATCAAGTTCTTCGACGGAAAGGTGATATTGAAGTTGGGACAGTACACCACTTCCACAATCAATTAATAAGTTATAGCCTTCACTTTGAAAGAGATACCCCGCACTCGCTTCTCCAGCTTTAGGATAACCACCCCAAGGACCTAAAACGGTCATTTTCATTATTGTTCCCTCCCTTGTTTTTTCTTCTCTAATAAAGCACGAGCCGTAAAATGATCCGTTATTAGAACATTGGCATAGCCACCTTGCAGTGCACCGTAGATGGCTTCAACTTTCTTGGGCCCACCAGCTGCCAAGATCGACTTTTCTTTTATAGAGAGTTCTTCTAGATCGATTCCAATTGTTCGCTCATTTAATTCTTTATGAATCACATGACCCTTCTCGTCAAAAAATCGCGAACAAATTTCGCCAACAGATTTCTTATGAATCACTTCTAGTTCTTCTTCTGAAACATAATCAGCCTGAACAATCACTGAGTCATTTGTTGGAATACCAACACTAAAAAGAGCAATATTCGCATTCCGTCCCATATCCAGAACGCGACGAATGTGCCTGTCTTCTTCCATCGTTTGCTTTACAAGAAGATGGTCTACAATCGCAGGAACAGGTAAAAAATGGCTCGTAGCATGGAAAGCTCGGCCAATCATTTGAATCACTTCATAAGCATAAGTATTTGTTTCTGAATAACTAATGCCACCATTTAATTGTACGACTGACACGTTTTTCAGTAACTTGTGACGAAGATTCTTACCAATCTCATTTAGAGTAGTGCCCCATGAAACACCAATTAAATCATTACCTTGAATAGCTGTATTCAAATAATCTGCTGCGACTTTACCAATATGTTTTTTTACAAGATCATCTTCAAATTGGGGAACGATCGCGACTCTCGCTTCTATCAATCCAAATGCATTTGCAAGCTCTGCAGCAAGCAAATGTACGTCCTGTGAGGGATCATGAATTTTAATTTCAACAACACCTTCTGCTTTCGCCTGCTTTAATAAACGTGAAACAGTCGGTCTTGAAACCGCTAGTTTCTTCGCGATTTCCTGTTGACTAAAGTCTAATTGATAGTATAAACGAGCAGCTTCGACTACCTTTGTCAGTTTATCTTTATCCATAGCAACACCTGTATATTCAAATATTTAATAGGCTTTCGGTTAAGAAAAAGGCTTCCAGAAAGACTATTTTCGCCTTCTGAAAGCCTTCCGCTCTTCCTTTTATTTTGAGAGCATTGCTTTAACTTTATTGACAACATTTTCTGCTGTAAAGCCAAATTCCTTAATGACAGTATCCCCAGGCGCTGATGCTCCAAAGCGATCGATCGCAAGGATATCACCTTTTTGGCCAACGTACTTATCCCAGCCAAATGATACACCCATTTCAATACCAAGACGAGCCGTTACGTTGTCTGGTAAAACGCTTTGCTTATAATCAGCTGATTGCTTTTCGAAACGATCCCAGCTTGGCATGCTGACAACAGAAGCTGAAATACCTTCTTTAGAAAGAAGTTCTTGCGCTTCTACAGCTAAGCCAACTTCAGATCCGGATGCAAGAAGAATTGCTTCGGCATCATCACCACCAGCAACAACGTAAGCACCGCGTTTAACGCCTTCGTATGCTTGTTCGTGTGAATCTGTCACAACTGGAAGATTCTGACGAGAAAGCACAAGAGCTGTTGGGTGATCTGTTGCTTCAACAGATAGTTTCCATGCAGCTGCAGTTTCATTTCCATCAGCAGGACGAATCACTGAAAGACCTGGCATCGCACGTAGTGAAGCAAGTTGCTCAACAGGTTCGTGAGTTGGACCATCTTCTCCTACTGCTACGCTATCATGAGTGAAAACGTAAGTTACAGGTACACCCATTAATGCTGATAGACGAAGTGCTGGACGAAGGTAATCAGAGAATACGAAGAACGTTGCTCCAAAGATGCGAAGGCCTTTGTGAAGGGCAATCCCGTTCATCGCTGCTGCCATTCCAAATTCACGTACGCCGAACCAGATATTACGTCCGCTGTAATCTGCTGGCGAGAAGTCTTGCTCGTCTTTTAACATTGTTTTGTTAGAAGACGCAAGGTCAGCTGATCCACCGAAGATTTGCGTATTGTTTTTAGCAAGTGCATTAAGAACTTCGCCAGATGCAGCACGAGAGGCTGTGCTTGTTCCTCTTTCATAAGTAGGAACTTCGCGATCCCATCCTTCAGGAAGTTCATTATTTAGAGCTGCAGTTAGTTGCTTTGCAAGCTCAGGATATGCCGCTTCATACTTTTTGAAAAGTTCATTCCATTCCTGTTCTCTCTTGCTTCCAGCTTCTTTGAAATCTGCAAACTGGCCTTTCACTTCTTCAGGAATATAGAAATCTTCTTCGAAAGTCCACTGGTAGTTTTCTTTCACTAGCTGAATTTCATCTTTACCAAGCGGAGCACCATGGGAAGTATTTTTGCCACCTTTGTTCGGTGAACCATACCCAATTGTTGTTTTCACTTCAATTAGTGTTGGTTGATCTGTATTGCTTTTCGCTTGCTTAAGGGCGTCCGCAATCGCATCCATGTCATTTCCATCTTCAACGCGAATCACTTGCCAGCCGTATGCTTCATAACGTTGTTGAACGTTTTCTGAGAAGGACTGATCAAGATCACCGTCAAGTGAGATGTCGTTTGAATCATACATGACAATAAGGCGACCAAGCTTCAAATGGGCAGCTAGTGAAGCTGACTCTGAAGAAACACCTTCCATTAAATCACCATCACCACAAATGCTGTACGTATAATGATCAATCACATTAAAGTTATCACGGTTATACGTTGCTGCTAAGTGACGTTCAGCCATAGCCATACCAGTTGCCATCGCAAGTCCCTGGCCAAGTGGTCCAGTTGTTGCGTCTACTCCTGGTGTCTCACCGTATTCTGGGTGTCCTGGTGTATTGCTTCCCCACTGACGGAATGATTTTAAATCTTCCATTGTAACGTCATAACCAAACAAGTGAAGCATGCTATATAGTAAAGCTGAACCATGACCAGCTGAAAGAACAAAACGGTCACGGTTAAACCAATCCGGGTTAGATGGATTGTGATTCATAAACTGACTCCATAGCGTGTAAGCCATTGGTGCAGCACCCATAGGCATTCCTGGGTGACCTGAGTTTGCTTTTTCAACTGCATCGATTGCTAGCGTACGAATCGTATTTACAGCAAGTGAATCCATTTGAGTCGTTGTCATATGTATACACTCCTTTTTTTATATTGAAATTTAGTAAAACCACTCATGAACAAATGTACATCTGTTATTATACATGACTGTAACAAAAAGAAAAAGGATACCGATCACTTTTTAAGTAAATTCTTTTTCTCAAAATTATCTTCCCTCGAAATAAAGAATTCAATCCTTTAAAAAACGATAAAGTAAAACTTCCATATGAAAGAAAACGCAGGCTTCGCCCGCGTTTTAAAGTTACAGCATATACACTTTCACTTCGTAAGGGCGCATGTTCGACTCATTTTGCAATTGATCCGCCACATCCGGATAGTTATGAACGAGTAGTTCCCCACCCTTTAACGTTTCTGGAAGATTCAGATCACACGTTTCTTTAGAGAAGTTTGTAGCCACTACTATCGTTCTCCCACGATAACTTCTTGTATAAACATATAAGTTCTCATCTTCCTCTAAAAGTAATTGATAATCTCCATGTATCATCACCGGAAGCTCTTTCCGTAGTTGAATTAAGTTTTTATAAAAGTAAAAAATAGAATCTTCATCACTTAACGCCTTTCTCGCATTTATTTCGTGATAGTTCCCATTCACTTTTAACCAAGGAGAACCCGTAGTAAACCCCGCGTTCTTCTCATCGGTCCACTGCATAGGCGTCCGTGCGTTGTCACGCCCTTTTTTATGAATCGCCTCAAGTACTTCTTTTGAATTCGCTCCTTTTTCAATGACTTCTTCGTTATACATATTAAGCGTTTCGATATCCTCGTAATCCTCAATTGAATCGAAATAGACATTCGTCATCCCAAGCTCTTGTCCTTGATAAATATATGGCGTTCCTTGGAGAAAATGAAGCCATGCAGCAAGCATTTTAGCGGACTCGACTCGATATTCTTGATCATCGCCAAACACAGAAACGGAACGAGGCTGATCATGATTTTCCATGTACAAACTATTCCATCCTGTACCGTGAAGTTCGTTTTGCCACTTTGTAATAATCTGTTTTAAATCGGTTAATTTCCATGGCTGCTGATCCCACTTACCCCCAGGTCCACTCGTTACATCCATATGTTCAAATTGGAATAGCATATTCACAATTCCACTTTCTTCGTTCGTGTAACGTTTCCCATCCTGAGGCGTAGCCATCGGCATCTCGCCAACCGTCATCGCATCGTATTTTGATAATACTTTTTCATTCATTTCGTTCATATAGTCCATGAACTTAGGTCCATTTACGAAATAGTCTCCTCCCCACTGGTAAGGAGAATCTGCCGTTACTTCGGCATCTGGTAAATCAGGCGTTTTGGAAATTAAATTAATCACATCCATTCTGAATCCATCTACTCCTTTATCGAGCCAGAATTTCATCAGATCATACACTTCTTCTCTCAGCTTTTCGTTTTCCCAGTTTAGATCAGGCTGCTTTTTAGAAAATAAATGAAGAAAATATTCTTTACTTACTTCATCATACTCCCATGCAGAACCACCAAAAAAAGATCCCCAATTATTTGGAGGGTGTCCTTCTTTTCCTTCTCGCCAGATATAGTAATCTCGATATGGATTGTCTTTTGATTTTCTCGCTTCCGTAAACCACATATGTTCATCCGATGAATGGTTAACGACTAGGTCCATCACGAGTCGGATTCCTCGTTTATGCATTCCTTCTAACATCTCTTCCCAATCTTGCATTGTTCCAAATTCATCCATGATATTTCGATAGTCACTAATGTCATACCCATTGTCATCATTTGGTGACTTGTAAACCGGCGATAACCACACCACATCAATGCCTAATTCCTTTAAATAATCGAGTTTTTCCGTAATTCCTCTAATATCCCCAACCCCATCCCCGTTACTATCATTAAAACTTCGAGGATAAATTTGATATACGACACTTTCCTTCCACCATTGATGAGTCATGCTGTTCCCTCCTGAATTTTCTTTCCTCTCAAATTTGCGCAAACGTTTTCATTACTTATTATAGAAGATGATAGAGAATAGGACAACCGCTAAAACCTTCCTCGTTTTTCTTATCTCAGGATAAGTTCTTTTCTAAATGAAGCAAGGATTGATATAATGAATTTTATCGATATCCCTTCTAAATGAAGGAAGAAAGTAGAACGAGAGGAGACAGTTACAACAATGAGCATCATCCAGGTGAAAGATCTTAAGAAATCGTTCGGAGATTTAGAAGTACTGAAAAGCATTAATACCGATGTGAAAGAAAAAGAGGTTGTATGCGTAGTTGGTCCTTCTGGTTCAGGAAAAAGTACCTTTCTTCGCTGTTTAAATAAATTAGAAGAAATAACGGGTGGTAGCGTAATCGTTAACGGCCATAATATTGCGGATCCTAAAACTAATATCAACAAGGTTCGTCAAGATGTTGGGATGGTGTTTCAGCATTTTAACTTATTCCCCCATAAAACAGTTCTTGAGAATGTAACGCTTGCCCCAATTAAAGTAAAAGGTGAAAACAAACAAAACTCAGCAAAGAAAGCGAAAGAACTTCTTGCTAAGGTCGGTCTTGAAGACAAGGCCAATAATTACCCAGGCGAACTTTCAGGTGGACAAAAGCAGCGTGTAGCCATCGCCAGGGCTCTTGCAATGGAGCCAAAGGTCATGCTCTTTGATGAACCAACTTCCGCACTTGATCCTGAAATGATCGGCGAAGTGTTAGAAGTCATGAAAGATCTTGCAAAAGAAGGTATGACAATGGTCGTTGTCACTCATGAGATGGGTTTTGCCCGTGAAGTAGGCGACCGCGTCATCTTTATGGATGGCGGCTATATCGTAGAAGAAAATGTGCCTAACGAATTGTTTTCCAATCCTCAAAACAAGCGAACTCAGGCTTTCTTAAGTAAAATCCTATAACAAAAACGTGCAGGAAGTTCCTGCACGTTTTTGTTTGGGCGAAAAGAATGGGCATAACGTTTACATCTTGCTTTCATTTGTGATCAATGCCTTCAAAGACTGCGCTTACATTCATCTCAGCTCATCTTCCTTATCAATTACATCAAATATTCTCCGAGATTCAAATAAGTCTACTACCTTATTCAACCATTCATAATATCCAAGAGCATAAGACATTTTATCTAAATCGGCTTCAGCCATCATTTTTTCTTCTGTCGAAAAATCCTCATCCAACACTTCCATTAGTTCCGCAATCGACTCTTTGCAAGCATCCCGATTCATTTCAATTCCTTTTCGCCAATGAATGCAAAAGAAATCCGTAAAGGTTTGATACCAATCTGACTTCACTTCGTAAAGATCTTTACGCTCCCCCTTTCTCCACACCTTGTCTACCATATTTAAGTCGATTAATGTTCTCACTCCGGTCGACATACTTGTCTTACTCATTTGAAGCTTATCCTTCATTTCATCAAGCGTCATCGGCTCTTTCTCGAAAAACATTGCTCCATACAAACGCCCCACAGAAGGAGTTACGCTATAGATATCCATATTTTTAGAGATTGATTCAATGACTCGTTCTCTTGCATTCTCTACTCGTTTATCTTGCAAACTATGCACCTACTTTTCCAATCGTTTGTCATATCATAGTTTAGTGTTAACCTTGCAGATTGTAAAGTTTACTAGTGTACGTTGTAGCATATACTAGCATCTTAGACGATACTTAAGCATATACCCGTTTAGTTTGTACAGTTTTTTCTGTATGTACTGAATTACCTGATTTTGACCTCTCACGCCATTTGTAGGATTAAGTACCTACAGCCTATACTTAATAGGTCGGTAAAAAAAGACTAGTAAATGACTGATTATCGTAAATTTCGACATATTTCAGTGATTTTTGTAATTTTAGCCGCTTACTATTTGAAATAAAGGCAGAGGTGAAACTATGGAGAAAGCCAAAATTACAGTAAAAGATGTAACCAAAATATTTGGCAAATCGCCCAAACAAGCAACAAAACTTCTCGATCAGGGCAAATCAAAAAGTGAAATCCTAAAAGAAACCGGAAATACTGTTGGTGTTAACCGCGCTAGTTTCGACGTATATCCCGGTGAAATCTTTGTCATCATGGGGCTATCAGGTAGTGGTAAATCTACACTTGTACGGCTTCTCAATCGGTTAATTGAACCTACTTCAGGACAGGTTCTCATTGATGATGAAGATATCGTCAGGATGAAACCTGAACAGCTTCGCGACGTTAGACGAAAGAAGCTTAGTATGGTATTCCAACGTTTCGCACTTTTCCCTCATAAGACAGTACTCGAAAATACAGAGTACGGACTTGAGGTACAAAACATTAGTAAAGAGAAACGTTCCGTCAAAGCGCAAGAGTCACTTGAACTTGTTGGATTGAAAGGGTATGAAAAGAGCTATCCTTCAGAACTAAGTGGAGGTATGCAGCAGCGTGTTGGTCTTGCTCGCGCTCTTGCAAATGATCCCGATGTTCTTTTAATGGATGAAGCTTTTAGTGCACTTGATCCACTCATTCGTAAAGATATGCAAGATGAGCTTCTTGAACTTCAAGAGTCGATGGAGAAAACGATTGTTTTTATTACACATGACCTTGATGAAGCACTTCGTATCGGTGATCGAATTGCATTAATGAAGGACGGTTCTATTGTTCAAATTGGAACACCTGAAGAAATTATGACCAATCCGGCCAACGACTACGTTGAACGATTTGTAGAAGACGTCGATCTTTCAAAAGTATTAACAGCTTCTCACGTTATGAAGCGAGCTGAAACACTAAGAGCTGATCGAGGTCCACGTGTAGCGCTTCAACTTATGCGAGAACAAAAGCTTTCTAGCTTGTATATTGTGGATAAAAAACAAAAATTAATTGGGGCAATTACAGCGGATGATGCCGCAAAAGCCATCGAAGCCAAAAAAGAAATTGCTGATATTCTCATTACGGATCTTCCAACTGTCGAACCTGGTACCTTATTAACAGATATGTTTGTGAAAATGGCAAGCTCTTCTCTTCCACTTCCGGTCATTGATGAAAATGATAAGTTTAAAGGCATCATTGTACGTGGCGCGGTTATCGGAGCACTAGCCGGCAATGAGACGGAATCAGCGAAAGGTGAGGTGAGCTAAATGCAACTATTCCCTAAGATCCCATTAGCTGACTGGGTAGACAGCTTTGTTGATATGCTTACTGATAATCTTGAACCCGTTTTTGATGGCATTACATCAGGTATTGATTGGTTTGTTGAGGGTATTGTTTCGATTTTAGCCTTCCCTCCAGCACTTGTGCTAATCGCAATCTTTACCATCCTAGCCTGGTGGTCAAGCCGCTGGCCCGTTGCCATATTCACGTTACTTGGTCTGTTGTTAATTGATAATTTAGGTTATTGGGACCCAACAATTGAGACGCTCGCTCTCGTTTTAACTTCGGTTATTATATCCATTATTCTTGGGGTTCCACTTGGAATATGGGCATCACAAAGTGACCGTGTAAGAGGCATTATTACACCAATTTTGGATTTTATGCAAACAATGCCTGCCTTCGTCTATCTGATTCCTGCTATCTTGTTCTTTGGAATTGGGATGGTTCCTGGTATTATTGCTTCCGTTATTTTTGCGATGCCACCTACCATTCGGTTAACAAACCTTGGTATTCGCCAGGTACCTGAAGACTTAATTGAAGCATCAAACGCATTTGGTTCAACAACGAAACAGAAATTAATTAAAGTACAGCTACCGCTTGCAACACCTACCATTATGGCGGGAATTAACCAAAGCATCATGCTTTCCCTTTCAATGGTTGTTATCGCATCTCTAGTAGGTGCACCTGGCCTTGGGGCAGATGTTTATCGAGCTGTAACGCAAATTAAAGTTGGTATTGGTTTTGAAGCTGGTCTCGCAATCGTTATTCTAGCGATTATGCTCGACCGGATTTCTCAAAATATAGGTAAAACAAAAAACTAAGGGGGAATTACATGTTTAACTTTAAAAAAGGTTTAACAGGACTAGCATTATTTTTGTCACTTACATTGATTCTTGCTGCTTGCGGCGGAAACAATAGCGGAGATAGTAGCGAAGGCTCTAGCGAAAGTGGAACAAACGTTGGGGAAGAAATGGATTATGAAATTGTCGGTATTGAACCTGGTGCTGGAATTATGAAAGCTACAACTTCTGCACTTGACGAGTACGATAGCCTTAAAGGTTGGGAATTAATCGAATCTTCTTCTGCAGCGATGGCTGCGGAACTTGGGAAAGCCATTGAAGATGAAGAACCAATTATCGTAACTGGCTGGACGCCACACTGGATGTTCGCGAAATATGATCTTAAATACCTTGAAGATCCAAAAGGACTTTATGGGGAAGAAGAAAACATTGAAACATTTGCACGTAAAGGATTGAAAGAAGATCAACCTTCTGCTCACACAATTCTTGATCAATTCCACTGGACTCCAGAAGATATGAGTTCTGTAATGGTTGAAATTCAAGAAGGTGCTAAGCCTGAAGAAGCAGCTCAAAACTGGGTAAACGAACATACAGATATGGTTGAAGAATGGACAAACGGCGCTGATGAAGTAGACGGTGAAGAGATCTCGCTTGCCTATGTTGCATGGGATTCTGAAATCGCAAGTACAAACGTCGTTGCGAAAGTGCTTGAAAGCATGGGTTATAAAGTAGAGTTAACTCAGCTTGATGCTGCTTCTATGTTTATTGCCGTATCTGAAGGCGATGCAGATGCAATGGTTGCTGGTTGGCTACCAATCACTCATGCCGATTTACTAGATGAATATGGTGACAACATGGACCGTCTTGGACCAAACCTCGAAGGTGCGAAAACAGGCCTTGTTGTTCCATCTTATGTTGAAGCTGATTCTATTGAAGATTTAAAACCAGCTGAATAATAGCAAAAAAGCCGCGCTGACAAAAGTCAGCGCGGCTTTTTCATGTTAATCGATTAAACCTTTTTCTGTTAGAAATTCAACCGCTACATCTTCAGGTTCTTCTCCATCCATATCCACTTTTGCATTCATCTCAGACATTTCTTCTTCTGAAATGCTACCTGCAAACTCATTGACTACCTTCTCAAGATCAGGGTGTGAATCAAGAACTTCCTGTCTCACAATTGGTGCAGCGTAATAAGGTGGGAAAAACTGCTTATCATCTTTTGTTGTCACAAGATCAAATCGAGCAATTCGTCCATCTGTTGTAAAGGCAGGGATAACATCGACTTCTCCTTCATTAAGTGCATCATACATAATGTTAGGATCAAGACTTACTTCATCTTTAAAATGAAAGCCATAAGCTTCAACTAACGCATCGTAACCATCTTCTCGTTCGTAGAAAGTGTGCGGTCCTCCAAACACCATATCATCTGAAGCAGGGACGATATCTGAAAATGTTTCAGCGTTAACCTCTTTGTTTGTTTCTTGGGTCATCGCAAGCGTGTATCCATTTTCAAAACCTAAAGGCTCAAGCCAAACAAGGTTATACTCCTCTTTATAGCCTTCTTTTACACGCTCAAAAATTTCATCAGCTGACTCATCCGACTCAGCGCTTTCCTTTAATACAGCTTCAAGACCTGTACCTGTATATTCCACATACATATCAATGTCGCCATCGATCAGCGCCTGTTGTAGAATATTCACTTCACCAACGCCTGCATCAACTTCTACTTCATAGTCACTGTTCGCCTTTATGTACTCTGCAAGTAGATGAGGTAAAATGTATTGCTCTGTCCAGGGCTTACCGGAAATAACGATTGGATCACTTTCTTCACTTCCGCTATCTCCACCACATGCAGCAAGAACCATTACAATGCCTAGTAATAGCACGGTCAATCTCTTCAATCAAATCTCTCCCTTTATTTTTTTGCTTTAACTCCTTTAGGAGTTGCTGCATTTTCTAATAACTTCAGAATTAAATCAAATCCTAGAGCAAGAATGGTTGCAGGCAGTGCGCCAGCTAGCACAAGCTCATCTTTATTCGACGTTAGTCCTCTATAAATGATATCTCCTAGTCCTCCGGCACCGACAAACGTCGCAAGTGTCGCTACACCAATTGTCAACACTGTAGCCGTACGAACTCCAGCCATAATAACCGGGAGCGAGAGAGGGACTTCAATCTTCATTAAAATCTGCATATTTGTCATCCCCATCCCTCTCCCAGCTTCAATAGAAGATTGGTCAACGGAGGTGATGCCTGTGTATGTATTCCTTAAAATTGGAAGAAGGGCATACACCGTTAAGGCAATGATGGCTGTGATATTTCCGATTCCAAGAAACGGAATCAGAAACCCAAACAATGCAAGACTTGGAACGGTTTGAAAAATAGCCGCTACAGCAATAAACGGCTCAGCCAACTTCTTGCGTCTGGAAATAAAGATACCAAGTGGAACAGAGATTAAGATAGCGATTATGATCGAAATAAATGAAAGGAATAGGTGTTCCTGAAGCGCAACAAAAATATCATCCCAACGATTTTGCATCGTTTCAATAAATAATACAAAAAAGTTTTTATCATTCATTCAGAGGTTCCTCCTCCTTATAACCGAGTTGCTCAAGACCTGCCAGTCCGCGCATCATACTACTTCTCGTAACTAATCCCGTCAGCTTATCCCCTTCAACTACGGGAATACTGATTGGTTGCTTTTCAGCGAAGCGTTTTGCGATTTCAGGATAAAGCGTATTTCTCTGAATGGGCTCAATCATTTCAATGACATCAGCAATTCGTTTTGTATCACTTTCATAATGCTTCTGCACCTGATCAAGAGTCACGACACCTTTATATTCCTGCTCAGGTCCAGTTACGACAAGACTGTCCACACGTTCTGATTTCATCAGTCGAAATGCCTCAGCTAGACCTCTGCTCTCTTTAACAGTCGCTACTTTTTGTATCATTAAATCAACTGCAGTAGGAGCTTGTCCTTTAGCCATCCGTTCATCCCCGATAAAATTGCGAACAAACTCATTCTTTGGATGACGTAATAAACGATCAGG
Organism: Guptibacillus hwajinpoensis; assembly: GCF_020524165.1. Lineage (GTDB taxonomy): Bacteria > Bacillota > Bacilli > Bacillales > Guptibacillaceae > Guptibacillus > Guptibacillus hwajinpoensis_D. The sequence continues at coordinate 88,315 of NZ_JAIVKU010000006.1, read as the reverse complement.
TGTATCGAGCTGAAGAATTTCACCGTCTTTCATGATCGCAATTCGATCGGCAATCTTCATCGCTTCATCCATATCATGGGTGACAAATACGATCGTTTTTTGGATTTCTTTTTGTAACTTCACAAGCTCGTCTTGAAGCTGTTCACGACTAATTGGATCGAGCGCACTAAAAGGCTCATCCATTAAAATAATGGGGGGTTCTGCAGCTAAAGCACGTATGACACCGACCCGCTGCTGCTGACCTCCACTTAACTCAAGTGGATAGCGAGACCGAAATACGGACGGCTCAAGACCGACAAGGTTCAGCATTTCATCCACTCGTTTATCTATTTTGCTTTTATCCCATTTTTTTAATTTAGGGATGAGTGCAATATTTTCTGCAATTGTCATATGTGGCAAAAGACCAATCTGCTGTATGACGTATCCGATGCTTCTTCTTAATTCAACGGGATCTTGATCAGAGATTGGTTTTCCATCAATGGAAATCTGACCTCCGCTCGGTTCGATTAATCGGTTAATCATTTTCATCGTGGTCGTTTTACCACATCCACTGGGGCCAATTAACGTTAACAATTCGCCTTGTTCAATATGTAAATTAAGATCTTTCAACGCCTCAGTACCATCAGCAAATTTTTTGCTAACATGCTCGAAAGTAATCATTCTATCGCTTCTCCTGCCTCCCTATAAATCCATAACTTTATAGTATTTACCCGTTCCTTTCCTAGACGTAAACTATTTATCGCACAATAACACAACTTTCTTACTAATACTGTATCGTTTTTCCAACCAATTATCAAAAGAAAAGAGGCTAGCTTAATCAATCGATTAAACTAGCCTCTTAGATTTCTTATTCGTTCATCGCTGGTTCCAACCCATGTTTCTTACGTTTCTTCAATTCTACAAAGAAGAAAGTGATTGTTCCAATAGCAAAGATTGCAATAAACCCTAATAATACGTAGACATTTTGCCACATGAAAGCAAAATCGCCGCTGGAAATAACAGCTTTCAACCCTGAAACAGTGTATGTCATTGGCAACCAAGTATTAAACACTTGTAACCCTTCAGGAATTAACTCAAGTGGAAAAGTACCGGCACTTGTTGTTAATTGTAGGATCAAGATAATGATCGCTACAAATCGTCCTGGATCTCCTAATGTCGTAACAAAGAACTGGATCAATGTCATATAAGCGAGACTTGATACAACAGAGAAGAGTAAGAATAACGGCACACTCTGTACTTCAATCTGCAATGCATATAAGAGAACGGCATCAGAGACAAGCGCTTGAATCACGCCAACGACTAATAAAATACCGTATTTACTCATAAACCAACCGATTGCCGTTCGTGGCGTTCCTGCTGGATCACGAAGTGGGAACACAATAGACATGAGGAGTGCCCCTACAAACAAACCAAGGGAAAGGAAGTAAGGTGCAAATCCGGTTCCGTAGTTTGGTACTCCCGAGACAGCTTCTGTATCGACATTTACTGGATCAGCAAACATACTATATGTCTCATCATCAGCATTGGTATTCGATGTTTCCTCAGCGGCTTCACCCAGTTTATCATGAAGCTCCGATGTACCATCTGTTAATTGTTGAGCCCCGCTGTCAAGATCTTTAGAGCCATCAGCTAACTTCCCTGCACCTGATGATAATTCAGACGAGCCACCTTCCAACTCTGATAACCCACTCGCAAGCTCTTGTGAACCACTAGATAGTTCATTCATGCCAGAGTTAAGTGTGCCCACATTGTCAATCATGGTGTTCCAACCAGATGCTACAGTGTTGTTACCATCTGCAACCTGCTCAGCTCCATCATGAAGCTGAGCAATTCCAGCCTCTGCTTGATTGATGCCTTCTCCAAGTTCTCCGAGTCCAGCTTCAAGTTTTCCTTGTCCTTCATAAAGAGCACTCGCGCCTTGAGCAAGCTGTCTTTGTCCTTCTAGTAATGCATTCATTTTAGAAGATGCACCTGAAAGTTTATCTGAAACGTTAGCAAATGTCGTTGCAACTTCACCAACTGACTTTGCAGCTGTACCAGATTTTTCAGCAATCGGTTGAAGTTGACCAATTAACGCCTGCTTTTGCTCATCCGTATACTGGTCACTTGTTTGGATGGATTCGATGACACCTTGCAATTCTTTTGGAACAGCAGATGCATTCGTCACTCCACTCGTCAGTGACTGTTTTAATCCTTCTGTATCAACCTGTGGTAATGAACTATTTTCTAATGCTGAAACAGATTGATTTAATCCAGTCATTAACTGTTTCGTTCCAGCTCGACTTTCTTGAACACCTGCAAGCAGTTGTTCTTGTCCGCCTTTAAATTCACCCATTTTACCACTAAGTTCTCCAAGTCCATTGCTTACTTGAGATGCTCCATCAGCTAGCTCACTAACTTTTGGTTGTCTTTCTTTTAAACCGTTTAATAAATCAGTTGTACCTTGATTTGCCTCGCTAATGCCATTTGCTAGATCAACAGATCCGTTTTCTGCACTACTAAGGCCATTTGTTAATTCAATCGATCCTTCATTAAGAGTTGCTAAGTTATCTTTTAACTGCTTTGTGCCATCTTTTAGCTCAGATGATCCATCAGCCAGTTCACCAGCACCATCTGATGCTTCCGATAACCCATCAGCTATTTCACTAAACTTATCAAAGACAAGTTCACTATAATTCTCAGTGATATTCTCAGCTATTCCCGATTTGATTTCACTAACGGCTGTTCCACCTATTTGCCCAGCCAAAAAGTTAAAGCTTTCATTTGGTACATATTCTAAATTTAATTTATCAGGATGTTCATCTAGAACTGTCGTTGATTTCTCAGAAAAATCTTCCGGTATTTGAATCTTCATATAATAGGTTTGATCTTCAAGACCTTTATCGGCCTCTTCTTCATCGACAAAATCCCACTTAAATTCAGGCTCATCCTTTAACTTCTTGACAAGTTCATTCCCGATTTCAAGATGCTCTCCTTCAAAATCCGCACCACTATCACTATTGACGACCGCTACTGGAATTTGATCCAAGTTTTCATACGGATCCCAAAAGGCCCATAAAAACATGCCACTGTATAACACTGGTATAAACAACACAGCAATCACGGGTATTAAGATTTTTTTATTCTTAAGCAATGACGCCCATTCAGACCGAAATTGCTTTGATGACTTTTTCATGTTTTTCCTCCTGTCTTATTGACCGTTTTCCTCATTTGGTCATTTTGCTCCAAAAAAAAAAGAAACTTCTTATTTCTTATATATATATTAGATGGAATAAGGTGGTGACCAGTTTTTAAATTTAGTCACTTTTTTGCTACAAGAAGTAATATATCATCCTTTATTTAGAATAGCAATAGCAGCAGCTAATTTTATTTTCACTACTGCTGTTGCTTCTTAATTCCACTCATCATATAAAATTCAAGGTGATTAGCTATTTCTTTTTTACTAAAGGATGGATGTGTTTTTTCCCAATCAAAAATAAGGGCGATGTACATTTTAAACATAAGAAAAGCTGCAAGAGCTGGATCGCACTTTTTTACTTCCCCGTCTACAATACCCCTTTCAATCTCTTGCTCAAGAAAGGAAAGAATCGCTTTTTCTACAAGGTTTAATGCATCCATTGCTGCTGGAGTTCCAATCTCTCGGACCTCTTGCGAAAGCTTTATAGCCAACTGGTGCTCCCTCCGATGTTCTAATACACTGTAAAGCGCACGATGCAGGTTTTCAAAAAACGTATCCTCTCTATGAATGGAATCTTGAGCAAGTTCTTTCAGCTCAACTACCATCCCCCGTACAATTTCATTAAACAGCTCTTCTTTATTTTTAAAAAAGTTATAGATTGTACCCTTTCCAACGTTCGCAATTTTAGCGACCTGATCCATCGTGGTCGCTTTGTAACCAAACATAGAAAATGACTTTTCAGCAGCTTCAATGATGCTTTTTCTTCGATCGAAAGTCATCTTACTCCCCCTCTTGTTTTGTAATTGGTAATGTAACGGTGACTGTCGTGCCTATCCCCTGGGTACTTGTATAGTGAACGTGTCCCCCCACGTTCCGAATCAAACGATTCGTAATCATTGTACCGAGGCCAGTACCTTTCGATTTTGTTGTGTAAAATGGTAGACCAATCTTCTCGAGTTGCTCTTCACTCATTCCTGCACCATTGTCACGAATCACGATATCTACCGTACCCTTTTTTGTTCCATTTTGCAAAGTTACTAGAATTAGACCTTCTCCTTCTATGGATTCAATCGCATTCTTAATTAAATTGATAAAGCATTGTTTTAGTTCTTGTGAATTTCCCCATATTAGAAATTCACCCTTTTCTTCATAGTGGATTTTCACATCATAATAAGAGGCCAGTACTTCAGTTAGGGCGGTTGTATCTTTCACAACCTTGTTTAAATCAACATGCTCATAGTCATTTTTAGTAGGTTTAATGAGCATTAAGTAATCTGTAATAATTTTATTTGTTCGTTCAATTTCTTCAAGCATGAGTGGAGCATAATTTTTCACTTTCACATCTTCAGTCTCACTTGAAATAAACTGCAGAAGACCTTTAACCGTGGTTAAAGGGTTCCGAATTTCATGTGCAATGGCAGCCGCCATTTTTCCTGCTACAGATAACTTTTCTAAATATACCGTTTCCTGAAGTTGTATATTTATCATAACTAAGCGCTCTGTTAAGTAAAAGATGATAAAATAGGCAATCATAAACGCTGCAAAATAGATGGGATAGAAATAAGGTTGTAACGGATCTAAAAAGACGATGATAATGGCAATATAGGAAAGGAGAAAGATCCCTCCCGTAAAAAGGATTCCCTTCCACTTTCGAATCGACTTACGAAAATAGGGGCCAAAACCGATTGCGATGATAAATCCAACAATAGCGATCAATACACCTATCCAAGCATTTTCGCCGCCCATCCATAATCGACCAGTCGTAATAGTTAATGTACATAGAAAGCCAGGAAGCTTACCACCATAAAGCGTGACTAAGATAAGAGGAACAACTCTTAAATCAAATACGGTATCTCCGAATTTCTCTAAGGGGAAAAGCATGCAAAGCAGAGCCATCAACGAACTGACCACTCCGTATATGAGTTTTTCTTTTAAATTAATTGAACTTGCTCTCGTAAATGGCATGACCATATTCCAGATGAATAACACGGAGAAGAGCATTGCAATATTAACAAGTAAAGGTCTTGCCATCTCTAACATCATTATTTCTCCTTTGATACTAATTGTTGCCATTTACATTCTACCACTAGACCTACATCTACACTAACAAAATTAGATAATCATGCCAGAAGTGTAAGGAAACAATTCAACATTAGAAGATGACATAATAAAGGACACCCCAATACGGCGTGCCCTTCATCTTTATTTCAGAAAATTTCGTACTAACCTCACAGCTTCCTCACCCTGATCAATGCAATCCGGAAGGCCAACTCCATTATAAGATGCACCTGCTAGGAAAACACCCGGCATCTTCTGTTTAATACCTGATATCACATGATTGATACGCTCACGGTGCCCAACCTCATATTGAGGCATAGACTGTCTCCACCTGGTGATACGATAAAATTCAGGATGTCCTTCGATTTCCATAATTTGATTCAGATCGTTTAAAACCGTCTGTACAATTTCTTCATCACTTTTGTCCACGATCTCTTCTTTTCCGGCCCTTCCCACATAGCAACGAAGAAGAACCTTTCCTTTCGGTGCGGCGTGTTCCCATTTACGATGCGTCCAAGTACAGGCTGTAATGGTGTAATCAGCATTGCGAGATACAACGAATCCTGTACCGTCCATTGCCTTCTTTATCGCTTCCTCTGGAAAAGCCATGGCAACTGTTGCAACTGTGGTAGATGGCATTTCTTCAAGAGGAGCTACTTCTTCATGATCTCTCAACATATGAAAAACCTGTTGATGTGGTGTGGTGATGATCACTGAATCAGCCATTAATTCTTCTCCGCTTGTTGTCATAAGCGTATAGGAGTCCTGGTTTCTCTTTATTTGATCCACCTTAACACTTTTTCGAATGTGAACATCTGTTAACTGTTCTTCGATGCTCCTTACAAAGGACTGTAACCCCGATTTAACCGTTAAAAATGCCGGCTTCTTCTTACCAGTACTTCTTCTAGAAGGTGGCGTAGTCTTTTTCATCCCCAATATCAAGCTACGGTATTTCTTTTCTACTTCTGAGAATTGCGGGAAGGTTGACATTAGACTTAATTTATCGATATCACCTGCATAGATGCCTGACAATAGCGGTTCAATTAAATTCTCCACAACTTCATTTCCAAGTCGTCTCCTAAAGAATAGTCCTAGCGATTGATCTGCGTCTCCATTATCCGCTCGTGGAAGAATCAAATCTCCTGCTGCTCTCGATTTTCCTTTTAGACTAAATAATTTAGTTGAAATAAATGGTGAAAGCTCCGTTGGAATTCCCATCACGGCTCCACCCGGTATCGGATAAAGCTGATCGTTATTTAATACAAATGCTTGACCAGTGGAATTCGGAACAAGCTGATCTTCCATCCCTACTTCTTTCACCAAACGTGCGGCACTTTCTTTTCTCGCAAGAAAGGAGTCAGGACCTCGTTCAATCACAAAGCCATTTGTTGTATCTGTCTGAATCTTACCACCAAGACGATCGGTTCCTTCTAGTAACGTTATCTCATAGGGGAGGTGAGCATTCCGCATCTCTTTTTGAAGGTAATAAGCGGCTGTTAAACCAGTAATTCCGCCTCCAATTATGACGATTCTTTTTGTTTCCTTATTCATGACTTATCATCTTCTTTTTAGTTAATTCATTCGTTACAACGGTTGCTAAAATCTCAATAAACTCATCTGTCGCATTCGGCATTTGTGGGCGATGATAAGCTGCACCCAATTCATCCGTCATCTGGCGACACTCATAGTCGTTATCATATAAAACTTCAAGGTGGTCTGCGACAAAGCCAACAGGACAATAAATAAAGCCTGTATATCCTTCCTGTTCAAATAGATCCCGTGTTAAATCTTGAATATCTGGTCCAATCCAAGGATCAGGCGTATTTCCTTCGCTCTGCCATCCCACTGCGTAGTGCTTAATACCAGCTTTCTTCGCTATGTGGCGGGCTGTTTCCTCAAGCTGCGCTGGGTAAGGATCGCCTTCTTTTAGAATTCTCTCAGGTAAGCTATGTGCAGAAAAAATAACGATCGTTTTCTTTTTCTCTTGCTCGCTTATTTGACCTAAATACGATTGAAGCTGATTTACCCAATATTGAATGAACTTCGATTCATTGTACCACTGGTCAATAGCGTAAATTTCAGGATAGCCTAGTTTATTTGCTTCTGTTTTCGCACGTTCATTATACGTTTTGACACTAAAGGTTGAATAATGTGGGGCAAGCACAATGCTAACTGCTTCCTCAATTCCATCCTTTTGCATATCACGAACTGCGTCTTCTACAAATGGTTCAATATGTTTTAATCCTAAATAGCTTTTAAAGGTCACTTGATCGCCAAACTGCTTATTCATACGATCTTCTAATTTCTGTGCCTGCTCTTTCGTAATATCTGATAGGGGAGAGATACCTCCTATGGCTTCATAGCGTTCGATTAAATCCTGCAGCATTTCTTCTGTAGGTCGTTTCCCCCGACGAATATGTGTATAGTATGGTTCAATTTCTGCTTCACTTCGCGGTGTCCCGTAAGCCATAACTAGTAGGCCAATGGTTCGCTTCATCCCATACCTCCCCCATTCTTGTTAACTATTTCTTTCGTGTGTACTCGTGTACAAATTGAGTGAGACGTTGCAACGTTTCCACTTGAACTTGTGGAAAGACACCATGTCCAAGATTGAAAATAAACCCAGGTTTCTCCATACCCTGATCAAGAATTTCTTTTGTTCTTTGCTCGATGACTTCCCAAGGAGCAAGAAGAAGAGCTGGCTCGAGATTTCCCATTAGTGGCTTTGAAATGCCCTCCACTTCTCTCGCCTTCTTAATTGAAATTCTCCAATCAATTCCGATGACATCAACAGGGAGCTTGTTCCACTCCTGAATAAGATGACTAGCTCCTACTCCAAACATTAAAAGTGGCACTTTCAATTCTTTAAGGCGAGAGAAAATTCTGTTCATCACTGGCGCAATGTAAGTACGATAATCCGCTTCATTAAGCGCACCAACCCATGAATCAAAGAGTTGAACGGCCTGAGCACCCGCTTGTACTTGAGCAGTGAGATAAGCGATCGTCATATCGCCAAGTTTATTCATCAATTGATACCATCCATCAGGATCTGAATACATAAATGCCTTGGTTTTATAGTAATTCTTAGATGGACCACCTTCAATCATATAGCTTGCTACAGTAAATGGTGCTCCACTAAAACCGATCAACGGCACAGTGAGCTGCTCGCGAAGCATTTTAATGGTTTCCATCACATACGGAATATCCTTCAAGGGATCAAGTTCCCCAAGTCGATCAATGTCAGATCTTGTTTGAATAGGGTTATCAATGACCGGACCGACCCCTGATTTAATTTCTACGTCTACTCCAATTGAAGGAAGTGGCGTCATAATATCAGCAAATAAAATCGCTGAATCAACCCCAAGTTGCTCAACAGCAAACCTCGTTACTTCCGCTGCTACTTCAGGATTTAAATTCATCTCATGAAATGAATATTTCTCTCTTATTTTTCTATACTCAGCCTGATATCGCCCGGCTTGTCTCATGTACCACACAGGCGTGTGGTCGGTCTCTTCCCCCCGGCATGCCCGAAGAAATTGATCATTAAATGATGCTTTATTCATGCTTGTCCACCTTTCTAATTCCACAACGTTCATTTATACATCCTTACATACTATAGCGATCGTTAGCTTTAGTGTACAGATATTGAAGGAAAAAGTCATAAAATCGTCCTACTTTGAAGCCGTTTACATCGTATACTTTAACACAATTCCTATGACCATAAAGTGAAATTCGTCACTCATTTTTCTGTTTTTCTTGATCATTTGGCTTCTTCTCTTTCTTCTCTTTCTTCTCTGTCTTCTCTTCTTTATCATTCTTAAACCTCTCAAACAAACTAACTGATGCTTGATTAGACGCTTCACCTTCTTGCTCTGTTAGCGGGTTATACGGTACAACCTCATATGAAACGGATCCAAAGAAAGAGATTGAATTTCTTGTATACTCTCCGCTCCCTTCTACTTCTGCAATTTGCTCTCGCTCTCCATCTTTTATTTCATAGATATGATAGACGACACGCTTATCAGATGAAGCCGTCCATTTTAGTTTGATAGCCGGTAGACCATAAAGAAAATCAAATTGCGCTTTGACATCATTAATTTTAGGAAGAGAGACAGGTTTTTCCATGTCATTTACTCCTGATGGTTTTTTGAATTCCTTCAAACTACTTTCAGTCAAAGAAGCATTGACAACTTTTTTAAAAAGCTGAACAGGGTATTCGCTTCCCCCTGTAAGAAATTGTGATTCTGTCGTTCGATCGTACCCCATCCATACCGCACCAACGAATTCAGGAGTGTAGCCAACAAACCAGGCATCACGAGAGCCCCCTGCTACCCCTTCATAGGATGTGGTGCCTGTTTTTCCAGAAATTTCCACATTTGCTTCTCCACTCGTCGCCGTCCCATTTTTTACAACGCCTTCAAGAATTCTAGTCATATACCAGGCTGTTTGTTTGGAATAGACCTTTTCTTCAGACTGGTTTGCTTCCCCCACTAGCTTGCCATCATTATTATAGATTTTACTAATAAAATAAGGCTCAATATGCTTTCCATCTCCAATAAAAGGTCGATAGGCTTCCATCATTTCAAAAGGTGACACGCCCTTATCAATTCCTCCAAGAGCAATTTTCAAATCACGATCTTCTATCGCAAGTCCACTTTTCTCTAAATAAGATTTAGAATACGGAATACCAATTTCATTTAGAAGCCAAACGGCAGGGGCATTCGCCGAAACTCTTACTGCATCATAGAGAGAGATCTGACCTTCGTATTGATTATTATAATTAGATGGTGAGTAACCATCGTAATCAATTTTTTCATCCTTAAGTAACGTGTAAGGATTATACTCTTTCTTTTCGAGTGCCGGCCCATACACCGCTAAAGGCTTGAGAGCTGAACCAGGCTGTCTTTTTGATGTAACGTGATTAAGTCCCTTTTGAACGTAATCACGACCTCCTTGAACAGCCACTACCCCTCCGCTTGACGCATCCATCATCGAAAATCCTCCCTGCGGTGGGGTATTTGGATCGCTACCTGGAAAGAGAGCTTCATTTTGAAACTGTTCATATGCAGCTTTTTGCAGAGAAGGATCCAAGGGTACAACTATTTTATAGCCGCCTCGGAGCACCTCTTCATTTGAGAGATTAAAGCGCGTCTTCGCTTCTTGAAGCGTCATGTCAATATACGTAAGAAAAGCTGGTTCTTTTGTTACTTCAGCTATATCCAGGGCAAGCGTTTTCCCTTGAAGTCGGACCGCTTCTTTTGGTGTTAAATAATCATGTTTCTCCATCAAAGATAAAACAAGGTCTCTCCGTTTCTTACTTTCGTCCGGATGATTAATCGGCGAGTAGTTTGATGGCGCTTTTGGAAGCCCTGCAAGCATAGCCCCCTCCTCGACCGTTAACTCTGAGGCTGGTTTATTGAAGAACATTGTAGAAGCAGATTGGATGCCATAAGCTCCATGACCGAAATAAATTTGATTTAAATACATCTCTAATATTTTTTCTTTACTATAATTTCGTTCAAGATTTATCGCAATTACCGCTTCTTTTGTTTTCCTTAGCCACGATTTATCATTTGTTAAAAAGACATTTTTCGCAAGCTGCTGAGTGATGGTACTTCCACCTTCCACTTTCTTTCCAGCTAGAATATCACGGTAAAGCGCTCGACCGATTGCTTTAACGTCAAGACCATGATGGTCATAGAAGCGACTGTCTTCTGTTGCTACAAAAGCTTCTTGAACATGATCAGGGATATCATCTATCGAAACAGGCTCACGATTCTCAAAATAGAGTTTCGTAATAAGTTCGCCATCTTCATCAACAAGTTGTGTAGCAGAGTTCATTACAAGTTTTTTTTCGTCAATCACATAGTTTCCTGCTAGTAATATCCCCAAGTATCCTAATAACCCGATTAGGAAAACGGCGATCGTTGCGATTAGCCCTATGCCGAGTTTTTTCATTCTATGAGGCACTCCTTTTATTCACTTCATTACTGCTAGCTTACATGAAATAGTGCGATTATTGTATGGATACAATGACGATTCTGTTTAGTTTTTGCCAAATAAGGGTAAAGTATCAGGCAATTCTTCTTGATCACTTAATTGAAAGGATGGATATGATGAATTGTTACGTTACATACGGTACTTACGATTATTTATCGAAAATAAAAGAAGAACACGATGAAGAGGGCGTTATGCTGTTTACGAATTCTGATGGAGCAGCCTTGTACCATGAAACAAATTCTAACACTTTTTTCAAAAACGCAAAAAAATATGAAGTAATGGACAAAAAAGGAGACGTAATCAATCCAGGTTATGTCGTATTAAATCACATACCCGTCGAAGAAAGTGAACGAGCTGTATTCGAAGATCGTTTTAAAAACCGAGCTGGTAAGGTTGAAAATGAACCTGGATGTGAAGGTATTCGAATTTTACGCCCCGCTTCCAATGATCCTTATATCGTTGCTACGTTCTGGAATAATGAAAAATCCTTTAAGAACTGGCAAACTTCCGAGGCATACGAAACTGCGCATAAAAACCGACATACAAGTAAAGGTCTTCCTAAAACGATTTTCTCAGGTAAACCTTATCTGAAAACCTACCAGGTGGAAAAATCAAGTTCCGTTTAATCTGGAATAGATCAGGGTACCGCTTTACTTATATGAATTTTTTGATAGGGGAGTGAGCCTTATGCTAGTAAGCGAAAACGAAGTCTATAAATATACGATTGATACGAAAGATGGAGAAAAAGGTATCTTAAAGGAACTTTACTTTGATGATGAACATTGGGCCGTTCGCTACCTAGTCGTTGATACACATAAATGGTTACCAGGTCGAAAAGTGCTAATTTCACCCATTTCAATTGAACATACGGACCATGATCATGAATTAATCTCCGTATCGCTCACATCTGAAGAAGTAAATGATAGTCCGGACATTGATACGGATCAACCTATCTCCAGAAAGCATGAAATGGAAGTTAACCGTCATTTTAGCTGGCCATATTATTGGGTAGGCACTGGTGCTTGGGGAAACGGCATGTATCCAAGACCATTTATGGCCGATGATTTACCTGATTCAGACTCATCACTGCACAACTCGAATGAAGAAGAGGAAAATCACCTGCGTAGTACGAAAGAAATATCCGGATATCACATCCAAGCTACGGATGGTGAGATTGGTCATGTGAAAGATTTTATCTTTGACGAAGATACATGGCAGCTCCGCTATCTTATCGTTGATACAAAAAACTGGTTTTCAGGTAAAGAAGTTCTTCTCTCTACAGAATGGATTGAGGATATAAATTGGCAGGATCGAACAGTCATTGTAAATGTGAAAAAGGAAGAAATTCGTCAAGCTCCTGAATATCGAATAAACGAGCCGATATCACGCCGCTTTGAAGAAGATCTCCATACTCATTACGGAAAAACTGGATACTGGAAATTTTAATGAAAGCGAGGTGGGATGCCATCTCGCTTATTTAGACATAATCCGATGTCATTTCCCAGGAAATTCGTAAAAACGACACATGACACAATATTTCACTCTTTTCTCCACTGTCACATATCAGATGGTTTATTTTTCCTACGAATAAGGGTATTTAATAAAAAAGAAAAAAGATAGGAGCATTCGTGTGGCAGATCCAAGTAAGAAACATAAAGAAGTCAAATATCCAGAAAGACAGTTTTATTTTCCAGCACAGATTGTTGAAACATTTATCGCTAAGGGAAAATCTCACAGCGATCGACCACTGAACAGACAGTTTATACTCTCTATTCTAGCTGGAGCCTTCGTAACGTTTGGCGCTATTTTTTCTGTACTCATCGCAATGGGAGTGAAAACGGAAGGCGTTAGTAATCTTCTATCCGGCATTGGTTTTGTAACAGGTTACGCCATCGTCTTTATTTCAGGAGCTATTCTCTTTACAGAAGTAAATGTTCTACTCCCCACATACATTCTTCAAAGAAAGTTTTGGATTCCTAAAAACATTTTAAAATTCTGGGTCGTCTGTTATTTCGGTAACTTAATCGGAGCCTTACTAGTAGGTGCACTTGTCGTAGTATCGGGATCGTTAACGCCCGAATTCTATTCTGAATTAGCCACTTATACCGAACATAAAATGAAATTCCTATCTGAAGGTACAGTAGGTTGGTTTCAAATCTTGCTCTCCGGAATTATTGCAAACTGGTTAATTGGTATGGCTGCTTTTCTTGCTACTGCTGCTCGTGATTTAACCGGTAAAGTACTTGCAACCACGCTTCCTGTTATTATTTTCGTAGCTGGAAACTTTCAGCATAGTGTAGCGAATATGGGTTATTTTAGTACCCCCTTTATCCATGGATCTGAATACTCCTGGATTGAATTTCTTTTCTTTAACCTGGTCCCAGCAAGTATCGGGAACTTAATCGGTGGTGGTGTTCTTGTAGCCTTAACGTTTACCTATGCTTTTAAAGAAGAAATCAATGAAGAACGATTACCAAAAGAAGAAGCAGAATAAAGAAAAGGCAGCATATTGACATGCTGCCTTTTCTTACTCTCATTTTAATGAAATAAACCGGATTTTCTAGATTTTTTCATCAGCTCATTGGTTTTTTTATTTAAAAGATCTTTAAGAAATGCCCCTAACAAAAGAAAGACAATAGCAAACACTCCTAGAAACAATAAATCTTCTTTTACGCGTCCCCAAACAATTCCTCCCACCGCTTCTCGCATCAAATCGACCCCATAAGAAAAGGGCAAGAATGGATGGATCTTCTGAAAGAATTCTGGTAATAACGCTACTGGGTAAGTTCCTCCAGAACCTGCAATTTGGAGAACAAGAAAGACGATCGCCATTGCCTTCCCTACATCACCAAATACAGATACGAGCGTATAAACCATTAACATGAAAACAAAGCTAGTGGCTAGTCCAAATAGAACAAACCAGACAGGGTGCACAATATTAACGTGAAGAATAAAGTGGTCGCCTAATGTCACAACGATTGTTTGCAGAAAGCCTATGCTAATAAAGGTAAGCAATTTCCCAAAATACACCTGGCGATTTGAAACTTCTTCGAGTCCCGATACTTCCGTCGTTAATAATGACACTAATAGTAGAGCTCCTACCCATAAAGACAGAACTGTATAGAAAGGTGTCATACCAGTTCCGTAGTTTTGGATTGGGAACAGAGAATTTTTATTTAATACAATCGGTTCTTCAAAAAAACTTTGTTCTGCTATAGGATCGTTCTTCAAGAGTTCAATAATTTCATTCATATCGGCCTCTCCCTGAATCTCTCGAATCCGATCTGCAAGTTGATTTACTTTATCATTTACATATGGATATTCATTGAGCATATAAGCTAAAAGATCTTGACCTTCTCCTATGTTCTCTTCTGTACTTGAGAGAATGCGTTCAACTTCAGGAATCGTTGTTTGCGCCTCTTTCAAGGTGGAACGTGCATTTGACAATGTGTTTTTTGCACTCGCTACTTCTGAGAGTACTTTCGGTTCAATGTTTTCGTTGTACTCTTTTAGAAATGAGTCGATTTTATTAGCTGTGTCTCCAGATTTTTCTTGAAGCGATGATAATAGATGATCTACTTCTTTTTGTTTGTCAGCTAAATCGGCGCCGATCTCTTCAGTGTCTCCTTTTACGCCTTGGAGCTGTTCTTTAATTTGATCAAGATCAGTAATTGCTTGATCGATAGTTACTTTTTGATTCTGGTTGGGCTCAGCAGGATCTGCTGCTGTCGTTCCCTCTCCCCCCTCATTCGTACTCCCGCTCGTTTTTTTCACTTGTTCCAAAACGTCTTGAACATGATTAATCCGTTGAACAGAGTCTTCAATTTGTTGATTCATTTGTCCTCTTATCTTCTCAACTGAAGAGAGATCAATATCTGGTCTTTTTAAATCCGTTAAAAACTCATTCACATCTTCTGCCGTCTGTTGAGCCTTCGTTAGATCTTCTTCCACCTGAGGTGCAAGCTCATTCAATCTGCCTTCCGCTTCATTAAGAAACTGAGTGGTGTCATCAATCGTGTTAATGCCTTCCCGTGTTATTTGTTCTGCTTCAGGAAGAAGCCCTTGAATTTGATTAATGACCTTCTCTGCATCTTTTGAATCAGACATAGCGTCTGAAATTAATCGATTTATTTCCGGAAGATTCTCTTCAAGTTTGAATACATACTCCTCAAACTGCTGTATATCTGAAAGATCTTTTTCAAACTCTACGCCTAACTTATTAAACAAATCAAAAATCGTACCATTCACTACGGATACAAAATTGCTTGTAATTTGATTAACAATGACGCTAGCCCCTTTTTCCGTGATTTTAGGAGCAATGGCGTTTACCTTTTCATTCACGTAATACTCAACTTCTGCCTTTTCTGGCTTATCATTGACAACTGTCCCAAGTTTTCCGGAAAAATCGTTAGGAATAACGATCACTGCAAAATAATCGCCATATTTAAGCTTTTCCATCGCCTTTTCTCGATTTGAAAAATGCCATTCCATGCGATCATTTTTTTTTAGCTCATTCGTCATTTCTTCACCAGCATTAATCTCCTCATCTAGAATGGTAGCTCCTTCATCTTCATTGACGATTCCCACAGGCAACTGATCTGTTTTACTATAAGGATCCCAAGAAGCTCCAATATTAAACCATGCATAAAGAGAAGGAAGAATAATGAGGCCACCTAATAAAACAGCCGCTACCCAGTTTGTACCGATGCTTTTCCAATCTTTCAGAAAAATTCTTAAGATGTTCTTCATATTTAAGCTCCTACTTAATAAAAGTATGTACCTATAATCGTATAATCCCCAATAAGAAATTTGTCATGAGAATGATTCACTGACTAATAACTTACCTTTACGTTAAAGTACCTACGAAAAATAGTTATTCCCTCTAATCAACAAGTTCTTTTGGGTCAATTAAATATTTTAATCTCTCTATATGAGTGTAGGTGCCAAGTCATAAGGGAATAAGAAAGAGAGATTATGTGAAAGGAGAAATCGCAATGACACGTGTAGCTATTATCTTAAATCCCAAAGCGGGAAATGTTAAAATGGTTAATCAAATTGACTTAATAAAAGAACGCCTTCAAGAAAAATATGAGCAAGTTTCGCTTCACAGGACAGAATATGAGGGGCACGGTGCTGAATTAGTAGAGGAGTTAGCGGATAATGTAGACATTCTTATCGGCGCTGGCGGAGATGGTACAATCTATGAATTAGCGAATGCCATTTGCAAAAGAGAGAACCGGCCTATTTTTGGTGTTATTCCAGGAGGGACGTGTAATGACTTCTCTCGAGCGATCGGAATCAACCAAAACCCGATTCAAGCTGTTGAGCAGCTCTTAGAAGACAACCGTTCCCTTATCGATGTTGGACGTTCAAATGATGAGTATTTTTTGAATTTCTGGGGCATTGGGTTAATTACGCAAACATCAGAGAACATTAACCCTGATACAAAAGAGGTTTTTGGAAGGCTTTCCTATTATATTAGTACAGCCCAAACCATAAATAACCCAGAACCTTTTCATCTTAAAGTAGAAGCGGATGAAACGAACTTTGAAGGGGAAGCAGTCATGATGATTGTGGGAAATGGTCCTTTTACCGGAGGGATTCAAGCATTCTTTCCTGATAACAACCTTCAAGATGGAGAATTCGATGTTTTAATCATTAAAGAAACGTCGCTCCCAACCTTCTGGTCAATTTTTCAATCGAAAGTGTTCAAACAATCTCGATTTAACGAAGATATCCTTCACTTTCAAACAAAGAACTTAAGCATAACAGCCAGTCCAGAACAAACCATCGATTGCGACGGAGAACGCTATTATACGACCCCGTCCACACTCGAAGTTCTACCAAAGTACTTAACTGTTCTTACTGGAAAAAACTTTCCGAACTGAGCCAAAACTGATAGAAGAACGCTTCATCCAAAGAACCCACTCTAATGAGAAAATACAAACAAATAGCCAGAGGGTACCAGCTGCATAGCCTGCTAATACATCACTTGGATAATGAACGCCTAAATAGATTCGGCTAAATCCAATCATTAGAATAAAGAGGAGTACCAGTAGTCCACTTATCCATTTCGTGGCCTTCCCCCTCTGGCTCCTTACGATCAGATATCCGATAAATCCATAGAGTAAAAATGAACCCATCGCATGACCGCTTGGAAAACTATATCCGACTGCATCATAAGCAGCATCCACTGAAGGTCTTGACCTGGCAAAGAAGTGTTTTAACACTTTTGTTAATAGGCCACCAGCAGCCTGAGCAATAATGAAGAAAAGAATACTCCATCCATCGCGTTTCTTAAACCACAGGATGGCTACTGTGGCGATTGAAACCACCGTAATCCACCAGACTGATCCTAACTCTGTAATGACTTCAATCACGTTTAACAATCCATCCGAACGAATAGGATCAATTGCTGATATGATCGATTGATCAAATTGAAGCGTTTCTTTTTCAAGTATTTCTTCCGCTAATTCTGAAAATAACATTATCGCTAAGATAGCAACTAATAGACCAAGTGCATTTAATAGTAGAGGTAACCAAACCTTCTTTTGTTTTAACGCCCCCGGAAGCGTACTAAAAAACTCATTTTTGTTCATATTCTCACACCTTTCCTATTTTGACTTTTAAAAAAGCCGCTGAACCAGCAGCGGCTTTTTTCTTAGTTTTCTTTATTTAATACCATACGGACGAGAAGATGAGCTAATTCGTGTCTCTGTTCTTTATTACCAACAAGCCAAAGCTCTTGAAGAAGTTTCTCTTCTCTATTTTTAGGTTCTTCTTTCTTCGCTAAGTAACCAGCAACCTTCTCTGCCGCCTGAGCTAATCTCTCTTCACTTAGCCCCAGTTTTTCTCCCAGCTCCACTCTTGTAGCTAGATAAGATTTAAACTGTTCGAAATTAGACAGAATATCGTCCATCCGTTCGTCACTCATTCGATCTAACGTATCATCTACTTTATTAACGTTAAGCTCACTTTCTTTATTAACTAAATGATTTTTTTCAGTCATTGGTTTCACTCCTTTAATCAGCTATCCATCACAGATAACGATTTTTCAATAAATGCCGGAATATCATCTGGATTTCTACTGCTCACGAGATTGCCTCCACAGACGACAACCTCTTCATCAAATACGTTTGCTCCAGCATATTTTAAATCCGTTTGAATGGATTTAAATCCAGTAATATTCCTTCCGTTTAATACTTCTGCTGAAATAAGTAGCTGTGGTCCATGACAAATAACGAGCGTTTTCTTATTCATGAACATCATTTTTTTCGTGAACGTAACAAATCGGTCGTCTGCGCGTAGTTCATCTGGAGAAACCCCTCCAGGAATAAACAGAACATCGAACTCTTCAGGCTTTACATCGTTAATTCCCTTATCAGCTGTAACTTTAGCCTCACTTTGTTTTCCAGTTAATTCTTGACCTGCTTTTGAACTTATGATTGTTAAGGAATGTCCAGCATTTTTAAACTGCTCTGCAGGCTTTGTATATTCTACATCCTCAAACATGTCTGTCATTAATACGGCAATCTTACTCAAAGTAAACCCTCCTAGATAAATGAATTAATGTGATTGATATAATGACTATTACCCCTCCTAACGTCGGTCAAACATCAATTGTATTCTCCCTAAATATTCTTGACTTTATGTTTTATCGTGCCAATGTAAGGGTAAAATTAAGATGGAACCAAAACAGAAACGATTTAGAAAGGATGTTTAAAATGGCAGACAAAAAACAAGAACTAATCGATGGACTTAATGTGGACCTTGCTAATGAATACGCTGCTAGTATTATGTACACATATAATGCAGCTGTTGTATCTGGCTTATATCGTCAAACATTGAAACCATTCTTTGAAAGTGAAATCGCAGATGAACAGGGCCATGCTTTGTACCTTGCAGAAAAGATTAAAGTATTAGGCGGTACTCCTACTACTGCCCCGGCAGAAGTGAAGCAACTAACGGATGTAAAAGAAATGCTGCTTGAAGCTCGTACAGCGGAGAAAGATACCATTGATCGTTATGAAGAGCGCAAAAAACAAGCAGAAGAACTTGGCTTTACTGAACTCGTTGTGAAGCTTGATGATATGATTGCGGATGAAACACACCATATGGAAGAAATGGACCGCATTCTTAGCGACGCACGATTCGAATAAACTTAATCCCTTGCCGACTCTCGGCAAGACAAATATAGAGAAAAGGACCAGCTGGGATCATACCCAGCTGGTCCTTTTCTCTATATTTGTTCATTTTCTTCCTTAATGATCCGTATTCGATAAGCATTCATTGCATTTTGACCGAGCCAATCAAGAAAATGATAATTCACGTAAGCCCCTACGAACGCGCCTATGCCAGGTATCATTTGAAGTAATTTGGGGAGATCTATATAATCTCGATATTCAAGCTGAAAAGCTTTCCAATCAAGCGCCTCTCTTAGGTTCTCATCCCAATTAACAATCTTATCGTAACTTTCTCTTTTGGTAGAATCAGATGAGAAAGCAAGTTGAAAAACGGTAAGGATAAAAATTCTTTCCTCCATTTTTTTTGCATCAAATCCATAAATACTTGCGAGATCAAAAAGGAATTTCATTTTAATAGACAAAAGCAAAGGAAAATCCGCTAATCCTAACAAGATCCCTCCCGCTCCTGTACCTGCACCTTCTGTCGCAGCTATTCGTTTGTATTTGCGTATTAATTCTCTAGCCTGTTGATCTCTCATCTGGAGTGATTGATTTCTTTGGGGCGGATGGACCGCATACGTATTTCCAACGAGTACACCTTGTACCATAGTCTTTATACTTGTTGTCACAATCGAATGAACCCGTTCAGGAATAAGGTCATTAATCCGACTTTGTAATCTTTTGGCTGATCGGGAAACCATCGAAGATTTTCTTTTTATTGTTCGTTCCCACGCCTCAAGTTCTTCCTCTACTTCATTTTGATATTCCATGCCATCATACACCCTTTGCGTTTTAAGAAGCTGATCGTCTAACTACCACAGTTCGAGACGCTGCCAAAGCCACTGCAGCAATGCCTGCAAAAAGGACAGATAAAAATACAGTCATATCAAGAAATAGAAGAAAAGAAAGTACTGCAAACGTTCCTGCCTGTGCCCCCAATAAGCGAAGTAGCATAGTGCGAAACGCTTTCCCTTGTTCTTCATCCGATAAAGGATAAAGTTTTACCATAACATGTGCTTGAAAATGAGGGTAAAGCGTGCGTAGCTGAGTGGCTGTCAAATAAATAATAAGAGCAGCACCAATCGCTTTCCCCAGTAAGCCTGGCACAAAAGCAATCACGACAAGACCTAGAAGCCATAATCTAAAATATATTCCAAAATACTCATTACTACGAATAAAAGCTTTTTGATAAAGAGTAGCATAGACAGAATGAGACGGTAATAACTTCTCAGCTAGCGTACTTAACAATCGTCTTTGCTTAACTGATTGCTTCAATTTAGGTACATCTGTAAATAAGTTAGCAGTACGATAGAACTTCATACTTTGCTGCTCATCCATTGCAAGCAACTTCTCCCATTTAATCGAATATTTCCGCTGAAGAGGCAGAAACATTAGAAAGAAAACGGCCACGAAAAGTATCGCAGCTAAAGCGACTAAGAACCATTGCGCCTGTATTAGCAGTAAGTATATAAACAGGGCGGTGATGGCCAGCCTTATCATAATATAAACAAAAACTGAATGGTGTGCAGGTAAATGCAACTCCATCCATTTCATCATGACATTCGCGCCTTTTAACACAAGAAGTACACCTATCACAAACACATAGTACCCCGTACCAGCAGCCATTTCGTGCTGATAAAGCGGAGCAAGGATCGTCATGACAACGACTGTTGTGAATAGTTGAAGAGCAAAGCTATACATTAGCGATTGACGGAAATAACCCTCCAAACGATTTTCAGCAGGCAACAGAAAGACAAGATCTGCTTCAGATAAAAAGAATCGAAGAGGTGTCCGAACCAGAACAAGAGCGGCAATGGCCGTCATTATAGCTATCCCAGGAAATGATTCAGGTAGCACCTTTAGAATTTCACTGTAATAATACGCCCCGAAAATGAGAGCTAGAACAAGAGTAAATAAAAAGCTGCTATTACCAATTAGCCTAAAATAGCGCATGGCAATGTTCCAGAAAGCTCCTGCCCTTTCTTTCCATAACATTTGTAGCTGCATCATTTTCCACTCCTGGTCGCTTCAATATAAATATCATCAAGCGTGGCGTCTTTATCACCGATTTGATTTCGTAATTCTGTCATTGTGCCAGCCATGACAATTTGTCCGTCATGCAAAATAATAAACCGATCACAATATCTTTCAGCCGTAGAAAGAATATGTGTCGACATGAGCACCCCAGCTCCTTTTTCTTTCATTTCAAGCATCATATCAAGAAATGATTGAATACCGATAGGGTCCAGTCCTACGAAAGGCTCGTCAACAATATAAAGGGATGGCTGTACAAGAAACGCGCACATAATCATCACCTTTTGTCTCATGCCTTTAGAAAAATGCCCAGGGAACCACTTCTTCATATTCGTCATTCGAAACTCCTGTAGAAGCGCTTCCGCTCGCTCCTTCCACTCGTCACCAAGTTCATACGCTAATGCCGTCAATTGCAAATGTTCCCATAACGTTAACTCGTCATATAATAGAGGCGTTTCAGGTATGTAGGAGAATTGTTTACGATACCCATCTTTGTTATTAGCAAAAGTTGTGCCCCCCACTTTAATCTCGCCATTCATTGGATCAAGCAAGCCAAGAATATGTTTGATTGTCGTGCTTTTTCCAGCCCCATTAAGTCCAATTAATCCAACAATTTCATTTGAATTTACCCGTAGAGATACATCATGAAGGACAGGCTTATTTGCCTGATACCCACCAGTAAGATGACTAACTTCTAAAATTGAATTCTTCATAGCGTTCCTCTCATTTCATCATTTGCTTTTATTTTAACAAACTTTTCATTTAGTAGTGAGTGATTGAGTTAAACGGGAGTCATTCTGCTTTTCATTCACTATCCACATCTTACCTTTTTCATTGAAGAGATGCTAGAAGAGTCAAAATACAAACGCATTGAATAGATCCTCTCTTTTAGGCGCATCCTTATAAAGAGTGTGGCGTCTTCCCTTAATCAAGTTACACTCAGGGCTCTGCACCCCCGGCAGAGCCTTTTTCGATTTCGCCCCCAACAAGAAAATTATGGTACGATGGATAAAAAGATTGAAAGGATGAGATTCATGAGCCATTCACCTGACTGTATCTTCTGCAAAATTATTAATGGAGACATCCCGTCTGCCAAAGTTTATGAAAACGATGACGTACTAGCTTTTCTTGATCTTACCCAGGTAACAGAAGGACACACTCTCGTTATCCCTAAGAAGCATAAGCAAAATATTTACGAACTTGATACCGAAACGGCTTCGAAGCTCTTTGCAGCGGTTCCTGAAATTGCCAATGCCCTAAAGGCAAACTTCACTCCTGAAGGGATGAATATCCTTAATAATAACGAAGCTATTGCCGGGCAATCTGTATTCCACTACCACCTTCACCTTATACCACGTTACGGCAAAGGAGATGGATTCGGAGCGGTTTGGAAAACTCATGAAAATGAGTACGATTCGGAAACCTTACAGCGTCTAGCTGAAGGCATTCGCTCACAGCTCGCCCAATAATCGAAAAGAGACCACTATGGTCTCTTTTTTACTTGCGTACGATTCATTTCGTTTAGCGTATAAAAACCGTTCGGAACAACCCAATCAGGATGATCAAAGGTTTGATCCATTCCATTTAACATCGTAGATATTTTTGTTCGCAAATCAGGGTTCCATCTTAACTCATGGATGAATTCTTCTCGGTGCCCTCCATAACCTAGCAAAGCTTTTAATTCATTTAATAGATCAGCTTGCCACATCGAAGGCAATTCAGATGCTCCTGGAATATCTTTAAATCGTACATAAGAACCTTCTCTCACGTATGCGTGAGGATAATAATAAGCATACACACGCTCAAAATGTTCACCCGTTTTAAGTGTAAGCTTGCCTCCAAGATGTTCTCGCAACACATAACCGCCTTCGGTACGGTTTAATAATGCTAACTGGTCACGGTCTACAAATGTAACCCATACCTCTGTCTTCGCTCCAGCTACTGGTGCAATAACGGCTGGAAGCGCGCCATATGGTGCGAGAAATGATCCTGCCACTACATCTGTATCCACTATTTCTGCCCGGTAATAAAGAATGAAATCACTTAAATCCGGGTTAAGACTGAATTTATATCTAAGCTGAGCTAGACAAACGTTTGATCCATATGCGAGCAGCGGTATTCGCTCTTCAATTGGAGATAAACCTTCGGATAACAGTAATTCTTCTACCGTAAATTGTTCTGAACTAGAAAACGCAAGAGATCCAGAAACGTCTTCTCCTCTTGCATAATGGACAATTTGCTTCTCAACTGGCACGTGCTCACTTTCATCAATTCGATGTGCTTTTCCATTATGGTACAAAAAAGAGGAAGCTGGTCGTGGTCCAGGATAAATATCTGGATGATCGTATGGTCCAATATGAGTTGGTTTGTTTTCGCGATACATTGCATAACACCACTTTCTTAACATTCACTTCTATATAGAATAGCAAAATGAGAACAGAGAGCAAATGCTTCTGCTTCAATCGAACGAAATATTCGAAAAGATTAGAAAAAAACATAGCAACCTGGAATCCTTTAATGATAGGATGAGTACAAGTTTAATTGAAGCATCGCATTACATTACTAAAGGAGTGTCTATTCGTGGAGCGTCGTTATAATTTTAATGCTGGTCCCTCTGCATTACCGCAAGATGTGCTTAGCCATGCCCAATCAGAGCTTCTTAATTATCAGCAGCAGGGCATGTCGATTATGGAGTTTAGTCATCGAAGCAAAGAGTATCAGAAGATTCATGATGGAGCCAATGAACTTCTAAGAGAACTGCTTCAGATTCCAGATGATTATGAAGTTCTGTTTCTACAAGGTGGCGCTAGCCTACAATTTT
The DNA here is from genome assembly GCF_020524165.1 of Guptibacillus hwajinpoensis. Taxonomy (GTDB): domain Bacteria; phylum Bacillota; class Bacilli; order Bacillales; family Guptibacillaceae; genus Guptibacillus; species Guptibacillus hwajinpoensis_D. The sequence goes on along the minus strand of NZ_JAIVKU010000006.1, from coordinate 64,041 downwards.
CAATGATTCCTATGAATTTTCTTCATGAAGGCCACCAGGGGAACTATTTGCTCACGGGAAGCTGGTCTCAAAAGGCCTTAACAGAAGCCCAAAAAATCGGAGATACGTATATTGGTGGCAGCAGTAAAGAGGCTGATTTCAAACGTATACCTGATTTAAATGCGCTAAAATATGGTAAAAAAGATGCCTATGTCCACCTGACTTCAAATAATACGATCCACGGTACGCAGTGGAAGAGCTTCCCTCAGCGTAAAGCGTCTACTTTTATTGCAGATATGTCGAGTGATATCTTGAGTCGTTCTCTTCCGATTGACCAATTCGGACTTATTTACGCTGGTGCCCAGAAAAATCTTGGACCAGCTGGCGTTACGGTTGTCATTTTAAAAAAAGATCTACTGAGTGAAATTCCAAATAACCTCCCAACCATGTTAGATTATCGTACTCATGTTGATAAAAAATCTCTTTATAACACTCCTCCATCTTTCGCTATCTACATGCTATCTCTCGTCTTAGAATGGACGAAGAACAATGGTGGTTTAAAAGAAATAGAGAAAATGAACGCAGAGAAAACAAAATTACTTTACGCCACCATTGATAGTAGTAAAGGATTTTATAGTGGAACAGCCGAGGCAGAAAGTCGTTCCTCTATGAATGTAACCTTTACTCTTCCTAGTAAAGAGCTTGAAGAACTGTTTCTTAAAGAAGCGGAAGAAGAAGGTTTTGTAGGTCTGAAGGGCCATCGTTCTGTTGGTGGATGTCGAGCATCCATTTATAATGCCGTTCCGCTGGACTCTGTACGCGCTCTAAGTGATTTCATGCATACGTTCCATCACAAACACAATATTTAACACTTTTCAATAGGACCTTCGTTTGTTATGATATACAAAATTAGTTCTTTCGCAGCAGGCATATAGCGCACTGATGGAGAGAACACCATCGAAAGATGGAGAATGAGATGAGAAGAGGAGAGATTTTTTATGAAAACGAAAAACTTAGTACTAATGGCTTTACTGCTTGGTATTGGAACAATTCTTCACGCCATTATTCCTGGTTTAATTTCAGGAATGAAAAACGATATGCTTCTAACGATGATGTTTCTAGGAATCTTACTATTCCCCGAGCGTAAAAGTGTTCTTGTACTTGGTCTTGCAACCGGCGTTATTTCTGCTGCTACGACAACATTTCCTGGTGGACAGCTTGCAAACATGATTGATAAGCCCGTAACAGCATTTGCTTTCTTCGGTCTTTATCTACTTGTTCAACGCTTTGGCCAGTCGCTAATTACTGTTGGGATCCTAACAGCGATCGGAACAATGATTAGCGGTGCTATTTTCCTTGGAGCCGCTCTTGTTTTCACAGGACTTCCTGGTGGCGCTGCATTTACAGGATTGTTTTTAACTGTCGTTCTACCAACTGCTGCAGTAAACACCATCGCAATGGTACTAATCTTTCCAGTTGTTCAATCGATTCTTAAACGCACTAGTTTTGCTTTTTAAATGCAACAAAAACCCGGCCAAATTGGCCGGGTTTTTTTATATTCTGACCCCAGTTTCCCACTCACGAAACTTTTCTAATTCATTCCTTAATTGTCCTGCTACAAATCCGATCACAGCAACATCGTCTAGTAAGCCGATACCAGCTAGTAAATCTGGCACCGCATCAATTGGGCTTACGAAATAAAGAAGCGCTCCTACAACCATAACAACAGATTTTTTTGAGATATCCCGATAACGACCTTTTCGAAATTCCTGAACGAGTCGCGAGAATGTTTTCACATCAACCCACATATCATCCATTCCTTTACGACCTTTATAAAGAGCTCCCTTTTTTAAAGATTCAACTGAAATCTCCTGCATTTGATCTTTATCTTTCATTACGGATACTGCTTTCTTAGTCATTCGTTTAAAAACACTTTTTACCATTCGATTCATATTGTCACGCTCCTTTGTTACCCTTCTCTCTATAAGATACCTCAAATGAGCGTGTTTCTAACCACTTAAGTGAATTTTTTATGTTTGCGACTTGAAACGGCTGGGGAAAATAAGAAAGCGTCACTAGAAAACAAGCATAGCCATTGAAATACCAAGCACTAGAAAAACAAGGGCGCAAGTTCCAAACAAGTAAGCACTTTTTTGTTTTCGAATCATTTGTTCATTATGAAAAGAATATTTTCGAATAAGTAACAATCGGCTAACCATAGCAGTCAATAACAAACTACCAGCTGCTATGAGAAAAAAAATAAATCCAGCCATACCTGTCCCCTCCATTACCTTAGCGTATAGTTAAAGGTATATGTACAAAAAACTGTTTTCATAACCTGATAGAATAATGAACAAATGAAGCAGGAATTTTCATGGGGACGGCGAACTTATGTGTTTAAGTGCCCATATAAGGATTAGGATAGGAAAGGATGAGCATCATGGGGAAAACGAAAACGTTACTAACAGGATTCATTTTTGGGGGAGTGGTTTCAGCCGCTTCTGTCCTATTAACAACACCGAAATCAGGAAAAGAACTAATCGCTGAAACGAAGGTTAAAGGCGATGACATAAAGGAAGGGTTCGCAAAGTTAAAAAGCGATCTGAACGAACTTACTGCTCAAGTGAAGCAACTGTCTTCTGAAGGCAAAGAAGTGATTCAAGAAGTAGCTGCAGATTTGAAGCGTTCGATTACTTCATATCAAGAAGATATTCAACCTAATCTAACTCGGTTAAAAGAAGATGTAGAAGAAATGCAAAAGACGATTGAAACAGTTAAAGATGAAGTAAACAGCCCGGCTTCGAAATAGCCGGTTTTTTTACAGACGATCAACAATATTCTAATATAGCTTGAACAATCGAGATGAAAAGGAGGGCCTTTATGAAGGAAGAACAGGAAATATCGATTCAAGAAGCGATGATTTTCAGTCATCGTATTGGCCAATTGAGTAAAGCACTCTGGAAATCCGTTGAACGTGACTGGCAAGAATGGTTAAAGCCCTTTGACCTTAACATTAATGAGCATCATATCCTTTCCATTGCCTATCATCTTGATGGATCTTCTATCTCTGATATTGCCAAATTTGGTGTGATGCACGTTTCCACTGCTTTTAATTTCTCCAAAAAGCTTGAATCAAGAGCACTTCTCACATTTTCAAAAAAAGAGAATGATAAACGCAATACATATGTACAGCTTACTGAAAAAGGTGAGAAGTTGTTGCAGGAAACGTGGAAACATTATTCACCTAATCGTGATAGTGTCTTAAAAGCTTCCATGCCAATTCGAGACCTTTATGGAAAATTCCCAGAGTTCACAGAAATGATGTGTGTAATCAAAGGACTATATGGGGAAGATTTTATGGAAATCTTCCAAAAATCCTTTACCAAGCTTGAGAGTGAATTCTCAAGAGAATTCACTGCCCAGGGTGACGAAGAACAGTTAAATTCGTATTAACGGTAGGGTGAAACTTTTAGAAGCGTCTCCATAAGTTCTCTGTACGTCTCTTCCTGAGCAAGCAGGGCTTTAATTGTTGTTAATGGATCTAATTTAATCGTTAACATTCCTACGAAATGCGTGAGCAGCGTGGAACGGTTTAAGAGACCTTCCTCGATTTGTTCATGCATTTTTTGGTTTACTTCTACACATAATTGAAACACTTCTGTTACCTCAGCCTCGGTTAACCCTCTGTCAATCACAAGGCGATAAAATGGGGAATCTCCTTCCTCTTCCATTTTAGCAAGTAAGCGCATATGAAACTCAATTCGATCTAATCTTTTGTGGATAGCTTCCATGTTAACTTAACTCCTTACGTTGCGATCAATTGTACTTATAGTTTACCGGAACCGGATATAAATTGAAATGTATTTTCCAGACTAATCCAGCGCGAAAAAGCGCTGATTTTGTCTAAAAGATTTCGACTTATTTCTTTACAAAAAAACGTGTTGATTTCTTTGGAAAATCGCTGTACAGTATACGAGTATTCACTATAACATGAACCCACATGAAAGTTACGGAAGCAGGTGATTCTTATGAATTGTTGGAAATCGATTTACCTAAATCGTGAATTCGGAACACATCGATTAACTATTTTCTCGATGCTGTTAACACTACTCTACTTTATTGCATTTTATCTCGTCTTCAGTATGTTATACCCGACAACAAAACATGCGATTGTACCGATACTACCGTTTCTCGGTTCTCTGGCTGTCCTTTTTCCTATTCATAAGCTCATTCACTGGCTTCCTTTAACACTAGCCGGATTAAAAGCAACAATGAAATTAGAAAAAGGATTTGTCCTAGTACCGATGATGCGCTGTGAAACGTGCAGTCCGATCTCGCGAAATCTTTTTTTAATTGCAGCTCTTGCGCCAGCCGTTACGATTACAACTGCCGCCATTGTTGCATCAGTTTACATGCCAGCTTATGTTTCGTTTTTCTCTATTCTTGCTGCCATTAATCTTGGTTTTAGCTTTAGCGACTTTCTCTACGCCTCTCAAGTGCTTCGCGCACCAAAGAATGCCTATGTAGAAGATCGCAGTGAAGGTTTTCACATCCTAATTAAACGAGCATCTTAAGCTACTTCGAATAAAATTATGAAGAAATACTAAAAGAACAGAGCGCTAAAACTCAGCGCTCTGTTCTTTTACTTTTGCCTGGCAGTCAGCAGTATTGAATTCTCATTAGACTTCCTTCATAATAATGTTAGGACAACATGCTAATTAATAGGATAGTAGGCATCGAAAATAATTTCATCATTAGGAAGATCGAATGATTTGGCTTTAAGCTTCATATCATTTTTTAATTCTAGATCGCTTACAGCCATATAAATTGTCCCTTCATCTGAATCAATTGTTATTTCAGGCGGCAACGATGCCTGCTTTTTTATAAAGGAAAGAACTTTATCACTTGGAAGTTCAAGCAAACCAATCTGAAAAGATTTTTCTTTTAATAAAAGATCACCGTTTGGCTGTACCTGAGGTTCGAATTTAAGAAAAAAGTCAACTTTTCGATCAAAAATCGTTACGTACCCTTGAAAAGTTGCAAGCTCATCAAGATTAACACTATATCCGATGTTCTTTTGTTTCTCACTATACTTTTCAAGTTCTTGATTAATGATCTCATTCAATTCATCTTTCTTCATCTGAATCGAAAATGTCGTTTCAAAAGGTTCTTTTGTATTTTTATCATTTGAGAGTTTGGCAATCTCACTTTCAGGAAAATAGTATTGATAGAATCCTACTACTCCTGCAAAAATGAGGATGACAGCAGCTAAGAGAATGAGAAAGGCCGCCTTCCATCGGTTTTTAAACATTGTAACAGCTCCTTATGGGACGAATATTTTCCATGATACTACGGATTGAAAGATAAGTTAAAGAAAATCGTTATATATTTCTTCGAATTAACGAAATGGACTCTGGGAGGTTCTTACATGACCATTATTGGAATATTCTTCATCTTATTTGCGACTTTTATTCTAGTAACGTTTAACTCTATGACAAATGCTCTATGCTTGAAGAAAAACATTCCTGAAGAAAAACAGCCAAACGTCTTTAGAACAATTAACGTTCTAATCACCATCCTGCTTATTTCTTCTTATGTAGAAGTTTTATTCACGTAGTCCAGCGAAAGCGCACATGCATGCTCGAAAAAGATGAGGCAATCAGCCTCATCTTTTTTGTTTCATCTACTATTACCATTAAAAAAGAAAAGGTGACCCTAATAGAATTATATCAACTTCACACAAAACCTGTCTGTTTTGTGTAATTTTTCTCATATTTCCAATTCAATTTAACTTCATATATCTTTCTATGCTATAGTATTAACTGTATCACAATATTGTTAAATTTAACTAACCCTTTAGGAGTGTATACTTGATGAAAAAAATGTTCATTATGCTTTCTGCTTTAATCGCTTTACTTGCGATCTCTGCTTGTAGCAACGATTCAGGAGATAATTCGGAAGCAGTTGTTGAAACAAGTGCTGGAAATGTAACACAGGAAGAATTTTATCAAGCACTAAAAGATCAAGCAGGTGAATCCGTACTAAGCGATCTTGTCCAAACGAAAATTCTTGAAGATAAATATGATGTTTCTGATAAAGAAGTTGAGAAAGAACTCGATAAGATCAAAGAAAATTTTGAAACAGATGAACAACTTGAACAAGCCCTTCAATCGAACGGTTACAAAGACATTGAACAGTTTAAAGTTGATGTTAGAAAGCAGCTACTTGCTCAAAAAGCAGCTACGGATGGTGTAGAAGTAACAGATGAAAAGCTTAAGAAGTTCTATGAAGATAACAAGGATCTTTTCACAGAACTTGAAGCAAGTCACATTCTAGTTGACGATGAAGAAACAGCAAAAGAAGTTCAAAAGAAATTAGAAGACGGCGGCGATTTTGCTGAACTTGCAAAAGAGTATTCAAAAGATGGATCAGCTGAAAATGGTGGCGATTTAGGTGTATTCAAAAAAGGTGACATGGTTGCCGAATTTGAAGAAGCTGCCTTTGCTTTGAAAGAAGGCGAAGTAAGTGATATCGTTCAATCACAATTTGGCTATCACATTATTAAGCTTAAGAAGAAAACGGTTATGTCCTTTGAAGATGCAAAAGATCAAGTAGAAGAACAGTACATGCTACAAAATGCAAAAGATGTTCCTACCGTCATTGATGAACTGATTAAAGAGTCTGATATTAAAGTGAAAGACGATCAGTTTGAAGACCTCTTCAAAAAAGAAGAGTCAAAAGATAGCGAAACAGAAAAATCTGATAAGTCAAAATCAGAAGAATAACAATAAAAAGACGAGAGGGCTTAGCCTTCTCGTCTTTTTATTGTTTCTATTCTGGTATTCGTTGTTTTCTTCGCTCACGCTCTTCTTCCATTCTCTCGACATAAACCCTACCTTCTTCTTCAATATGAATCTGATCAATCTTTCTCTCTTCAGCTGTTAGTTGCATTGTCTTATAACCACTGTAGACAATACCTGCTAGTACAAAATAGATCCACCAGGGAAATTGAGAGAATAAGCCTGATAACGTGGCAGATACTTCTGTAAGCTGAAACAAACTAAGAACGAATAGAAAACCAAGAAGAATAAGTACACCTTTCCTCATCCAAAACACTTCCTTTCTATCGTACAAGCTCATTCAATTACTACACTTTATGTGAGAAAGAAATGAATTATGCCAACCGTTAGGAACGATTGACTGCCAGTTTCTCATTCATATTAAACATCACATAATAGAGAATACCTGCACTAACGGCAAGAAAACTAATCATATAAAACGTCCACTGAAATCCTAGTATAGCTGTAAGCGGGATTGCGGCTGGGGCAAGCGTTCTACCAATTGTAAAGCGCAGACTTGCCGCTGCAAAATACTGTCCACGCATATGCTCTGGTGCCAGACGTGATACAAACCCCTCTTGAATTCCTACGACCATTAGCTCTCCCATGGTAAAAACAAACATAGCGATGACAAGGAGCCATACAGACGTAACATTTCCAAATAAGATCATGCTTAACGCATAGATCAGGCAAGAGATGATAAATACATTTCGTTCTTTAAACTGATTCATCTTACTCGTCATATAAACCGTAAGTAGCGCTACCAATAAACCATTCTCTGATATGAGCCAACTGAAGATCCGATTGCCATCTGCTATGATGGAAGTGCCTAGAAAATGAAACACAGCTTGCTCTGGCACTTTTTCACTTAAATAAACAGCGATTAATAAATCTAGTTGCATAAATGTTTGAGCTACAAGGACTCCAGCTAAAATAAACAAAAGAAATATTTTGTCTTTTGCAATCACACGATAGTCTTGAAGCTGTGTCCAAATAAACTTTGTCCACTTAGTAGAAGAATCTGTAACGAGACTATTTTGTCTCTTCTCAGGAGCAGTCTCACGAATAAAGATGGCAATTAACACTGCCAGGGAGAAGCTGACGAGAGCAGCAATTAACAGTAAGCTAAACCGATGCTGAAAGAAGAAAAGGCCACCTAAAATGGGGCCGACAACAACTGAAATATTGAGGGCCGTATAAAAAACAGCAAACACGGTATTTCGATCCTTTTCTTCCACGACATCTGCGACCATCGCATGACTCGCCGGCCAGTACAAGGACCCGAATATGCCAAGAATTGAAAAACTTATAAACGTTAACATCGGTGAGTCGAACCAGGGGGAATTTGCCAATGCGAACACAATAAACGTTAGTCCCTGCCCGATAGCGGAAAGAAACATCATTTGTTTTCTTCCATATTGATCGGCACAATACCCACCAACTAAATTAGCAATAACTGCCACAACTTGAGATAATACAAGTAACAGACCTGCCATTCCCTTTCCGAAAGAATCGGAAAAATAAATCGCCATGAAGGGGAAAAACATCCAGAATAGAATATTCATCATGCCTTCCCCAAATAGCCTAATTTTTAAATTTCGATCCCAATCTCTTATTCTCATATCCATCCTCCGGAGTTTCTTTCATCCAAAAAAGAGAAACCGCTCAAAGAACGATTCCCCATTCTATCCTCTTGCTTTAATTTTTTGCGTTTTCGCTTAAAGAAGTCATCTTAGGTTTATAAAAGGAACGATTATCAAGCGCAAAGACACGATCTGTAAATTCACCTGGCTCCACTTTGTCAAGTGCTCGATCAAGCATATTCATTTTCGCATCAATGTTATCAATCATATGCAAAATCTCCGCTTCTCGAATCATAGGAGGCTTTGGACTTCCCCATTCTGCTTTGCCATGATGACTCAAAATGAGGTGTTGAAGAAGCATGACTTCTTCCCCTTCAATTTCTAATTCTTTTGCAGCCTGGCCGATTTCATTTACCATGATAGAGATATGGCCCAGGAGTTTCCCTTCATTCGTATAGCTTGCTGCAATCGATCCTGATAGCTCTACGACTTTTCCTAAATCATGTAGGATTATCCCCCCATAAAGCAAGTCCGTATCAAGTGATGGATACAACTGAGTTAGCGACTTTGCGATATCAAGCATCGAAACAACATGATAAGATAATCCGGATACAAATTCATGATGGTTTTTTGTTGCTGCAGGGAATGTAAGAAAGTCATTTTGATGTTTTTTCACAAGATGACGGGTAATCCGTTGAATATTTGGATTCCGCATTTCAAACACATATTGCGTGATTTTCTCCATGATTTCATTTACTTCAAGTGGTGCAGATTCTACGAAATCACTTACTTTCACCTGATCCATATCTGTTGCAAGGCGAATGGCTTTAATTCTTAGTTGATTACGTCCACGATAGCTTGTTACATCACCTTTCACCTTAATAATTTGCTGAGCATCAAAACTCTCTTCATCGTCAGGAGAAGCATCCCAGAGTTTGGCTTCAATATCCCCTGACTTATCCTGCAGGATTAACGTAAGGAATGGCTTTCCATTACTAGCCACGCCTTTCACTGATGATTTAATTAAAAGATAATGATCAACTTGATCACCTACTCGGTAATGTCCAATTCCCTTGAATTCCTTCATCTTTCCACCTCCGGGTCAACATGTATTTATCTAGTATAGCATAGCGACTTATGCAGATGGTTCGCTACGATTCTTAGGCATAGTGATTGAAAAAACAACTCCTTGCTCCAAGTTCGTTACTTCTGCTATTCCTTTATGACGCTCTGCAATTTTCTTAACAATTGCAAGTCCGATGCCAAATTGGCCTTTATCCCCTTTTTGAAAAGGTTCAAACAGCCTTTCCTTTTCTACTTTCTGAAACGATATTTGTTCACCATCATTAAAGACTTCTAATGTAATCTCCCCTTTGGCCTCGCGAGCCTTCAAGTGAATTTCACTTTTCGCATACCGTAATGCATTCTGAACTAGATTGTCCATCGCTGTTAACATTTGTTCATGGATCGCTGTCAGTTCAATCTGTTCACCAGAGATCGAGAACGTTACATCTTCTCTCTGATACATAAACCGTTCACGAAGCTCTTCTGCAAGAACCCCAAATCGAAATGTTTCCCAGTTTCCTTCAGGCTCATCGATTGAGTCGAGCTTAATATACGTTAGCATCCCTTTTACACGCTGTTCCATTCGATCAGACTCATTTAATATGATGGTCATCGTATTATCAAGTGAATCAGGCATCACACCATCTTTTATGGATTGCGCATAACTTTTAATGATCATAATTGGTGTTTTCAACTCGTGAGAAGCATGTTGAATAAAGGTTTTTTGAGCCTTGTCATATCTCATTAGGTTTTGTCTCATCGACTCAAATTGATTGGAAAGCTTCTGAAACTCCTCATCCCCTTCCCACTTGAAAGGTTCTTTCCAATTACGGTTAGCAATTTGCTCAAAGCGCTCTCCAAGCACGGTTAACGGTCTTCGCAAATACTGTGCGATCCACGCGGCAGGAAAAAGGCTAAGAAACAATGCAAAAAGTAAGATGATGATGAGTCTCCACCAGAGACGGTCGATCATTTGATTACGATACGTATCCCACATATAGGAGATAAAGTACGCTTCTTGCCCATTAACATCGACTTTAGAAATAACATAAAACAATGAGGCCTGATTATTATAAGTGAGTTCATATCGGCCTTTATCTTTTTTCTGATCTAGCGCATTTTTCCTCATTTCAATAATCACTTCATCAGGAATGGGATCACCTTGTAACGGTCCACTATAGAGCCTTGTAATCAAGGTATGGCCGACAGATCGTTCCGCGTCCCTTCGTTCAATAAAATCTTGATCCGTTTGAGGTGGGAGTGGACCATCTTGATCAGGAAACGTGTATCGCTGCTGTTCGCTCTCAATAATCTGATACGTTTCTTCGGTTAATGTCCCTTTGATGGAAAGAGGATAGATCACCGCAATAACGACACCTACGAGCAAGACAAGGATCATAAATGATAGCCAAATTCGCTTCGTTAAGTTCAAGCGGATCATGTGATTAACCGGTAACCAAGTCCGTATGACGTCTCCAGGTTCATGCGAGGCATTTTCTTACGTACGCGTCTAATCACATCATCAACAGCTCGATCTGAACCAACGTAATCATCGCCCCATACATGGACGAGAATTTGCTCTCTCGACAAAGTTTGATTCACATGATCCGCTAAGTAAAGAATTAAATCCATTTCTTTCGTTGTTAATTCAACCGGTTCCCCTCGATCAAGTACTTTTCTCGCCACAGGGTCGATTTCATACTCTACGATTTCAAATCGCTTTTGGGTTGATTGCTGATACACTCTCTGTAGTAGTTTCTTCGCACGAATGATTAGTTCCCTTGGCATGAATGGTTTCGCAATATAATCATCGCTTCCCAATTCAAGACCAACGATACGATCTAAATCTTCATCTCTAGCAGATATGAAAATAACCGGGACATCATCTTCTGCCTTAATTTTTTTTAACAACTCGTATCCATCAATTCCAGGCAGCATAATATCTAATATCCACAGGTGGCAGCTCTCATGAATGCTTTCAAGGGCTTCTTCACCACTCATAAAGGTCTTAACCTGAAATCCTTCCTTTTCCATATACGTCTTTAAAATTTGCACCAAATTCTCTTCATCTTCAACTAAATGTATTTTATAATTTTCTTCCACAAGATCACCTCATTAAATGGTCTCTTTTATTTGTTATAACGGATGAACGTTCAAGTACATGAACCTTCTCATCTAATCCTATCGTGGTAGCGGTGTGGCATGTTAATAAAATCACTTGATGTTCTTTTGAAAACTTTTTAATAAAGGTTTTCGCAAGATTCGTCCGTTTTTCATCAAAATTCACAAAGATGTCATCAAGAAAAATGGGCAATTCAACTGTTGAAACGGAAGCAAGCGCAAGTCTAATACATAAATATAACTGTTCAGCTGTTCCCCTGCTTAACTCTGACGGCTTAAGCGCTCTTCCACTATGGTGAATTACTCGGAAGGGTTCACCTTCTGAAGGCGGATAAACGGCGACGTAACGGCCATCAGTAATCGTTTGAAAGTATGCTTCTGCTTTCTTCATCACAGCTGGAAGCCGTTCTTCTTGATATCTAGCTTTCGCTTTTGTTAGAAGATCAGCTGCTATTCTCATCACAGACCATCTTCTTGCAAGAGCATTCACTTCATCTTCAGTTTGCTGACGTTGCAAAAGAAGCTCATCATACGTGCCATCTTCAATTAAAAGACGTATTTTTTCTTGTTCACTTGCTACCTGCTTATAAAGCGTTTGTTGATTCTCCATAATCAACGCTTCTTTTTGTTCTACTTGTTGACGTTGATGTTCTAAATCTTCGATCGATGCAAACCTGACAGACGCATCTTCACCAAGCTGTGTAGAAAGAGTAGCTAGCTGTCGATGAAGCTCTTTTGCTTCTTGATTCGCTTTTCCTTTTATTCGAAACGCCTCTTCACTCGCTGTCTCTGCGAACTGCATCAGCGCGTTCATTTCCTCTTTACAGCTCTGTAATTTTGCGTCAACCTCACCGCTCTGCTCTTCAAGAGATTTCAGTCTATTTTTCGCCATTTCAACTTCTTTCAAACTCTCTCTTTGCTCTTCTGCTTTTTGTAGCACAAGTTGGAGCGCCTTTTCAGGGGTTTGATATACTAAATTCACTTTTTCACATAAATGCTTTATCCGTTCTTCGACCACTGTTAAGCTAGCTTCAAGCTCTTCTACTTGCCTCTGCTTTTGATTTCGTTCTGTTTGCAATCTTTTAATAGAAACCACTCGATCAAATGCCTCTAGCAAAGATGAAGGCTGCAAATCGTCTGGAAACCGATGTTGAATACGCCATTCCGCAAGATCTTTATCAAGCTGGTATCTTTCTGCTTCCCAAAGATCCACTTTTTCAGCAGCTTTCAAGTAAGTGCGATTCAGACGATCTACTTGATCTTTTAATTGTTCAGCTTGTCGCGCCCACTCTCTCTCACGGATCAATGTCTCATCGTGAAAACCGTTCTTAGAACCTTTCGTTGTATAAGTCATCAGGAAAGCTCCGCCAATGACAATAGCAGCCACTAAAAAGCCAAGCACCCAATCCTCAACTAAACCGATTACAATCAGAAGAATGATTGCAAGTGCCACCATCTCAAATGGTCGCTTTTTGGTTGAAGAGGGTTCTCTCTCTCCTTTTTCGCGAACCTTTTCAGAAGTCATACGATCTTTTAGGCGTTTATACTCATTTTCCTCTTTCTCAAGCTCCTCTTTAGCAGTAAGAAATCCTTCATTTACATATTGGTATTTCTGATCGGATTGCTGATAGGCTTCGTTGAGTTGTTTTAAACTTTGACGACCTGAAAAAGGCGTCTGAACAGATTCAACTTTTTCTTCTTTATGACCTAATTCCTGTAGCTCTGTTTCAAGCGTTGTCTCAAGTGAAAAAATTTCTTGCTTTAGCTTTCTGCGTTCTTCTGCTCTTCCTCGATATAGAATCATTTCTTCGTTCAAGTACGAAGCTTCTTGCAGGAATTCTCTCCAATTAGGCAGAAGATTGGCAGGATGGAGTTCTTCTTTTAGCTCCTGCATTCTTTTCTTTAAACTTTCTAGCTCCCCGGATAAAAGAACAGCCTGCTCCTTCCATTTATCCATTCTTACAAGTCCTTCCTCTGGAAAAGGAGAAAAATCAGGCAAGTTGAGTAACTCTTGATGGAGCTGTTGTTTTTCTTTAAGGAGTGGTAGGATTTGTTTCTCATAATCAAGCGTGCGCTGCTCGGATTGAAGTGACTGTAATTTCTCTGCATTTTCTTCTACTTGTGTTTCTAGCTCCTCTACCTTTTGAATCATCTGATTGTAGCTCTCGTTTTTCTTTTCCCAATCGCTTGTCCTTTTCTTTAAAGACTCATAGCTTTCTAGCTTTTCATTCAATGCTGGTTTTCTCCCGCCAGGCTTAAAGATTTCCCCCTGCCACTTATCTAGATTCTTCTCAATTGCTAGTAATGAAGCCCCGCCACTCATACCGGCTTCATATAATATTTGGTTCCAGCTGTCTTCATCATACGTTTGATATTCATTTAATGTTGTTAAATCGCAAAAGAAGATTTGTCTGAAGCTTGTTCGATTCATTCCCTTCAGCAAAGCCTTTAAATCGTCACGATCTCCCAATGCACCATTTGAATAATAGAGCACAACCTGTTCAGAAGTGAGATCTTTCGTTCGTTCAATTCGAAGCGTCTCCCCATCAACGTCAACAGAAAGCACACCTCCAAAGCGCGGAAGGTGATTCATATTATAGTTGTTATCCTGACGTGCTTTAAACCCAAATAACACATATTCAATAAAGGCAATTAGCGTTGATTTTCCTGCTTCGTTTTCACCAAACACCAGCTGCAGTTCATCTGAGATATCTTCTATTTGATCATTTTCGAATTTGCCAAAACCATAGATTTCGACTCCATTAAGCTTCATTACCCGCCGCCCCCTTTTGATTCAATAAGGTAGGTAAGTAGTAACTCTTCTGCTTCTTTGATTAACTGACTTTCATCTTCTACCGGATGAAGTGCCTTTCTCGCTCGCCTGTGTTCATAGAGTGGGGCAAGGGCTTCTTTTAAATTGGTTTGTTCATAGTGATCTGAAGTGAAGAGGATATCTTGTAAAAACCCACTTTGCTGTTTTAAACTCTCACGATTCCATGAAGGCATTGAATGTAAGGATAGTTTGTATGGCCATACGAATCCGTTCTCTTCCAAATCTCGATTTAATTGTAGCGTCTGAAGAAGATCTTCTAATTGATTTCCATACAGCAAATCTGTATGTACTGTACTCCTCCCTACAAATTCGATATTAATTAAATGTCCTCCCGAAGAAAAGCTTTCCTGATTCAAAATCTCTTCACAAGCATTTAATAGATCCTGAATGGATTCACATTTGCCAATATCGACACTCAGTCTATGCCATGTGACATCAGACGTTTGATGAAAAGCTGTTAATGGCCCCGCTTCACTTAACTTAACAAAATAACATCCCTTTTCCCCTCGCTCTTTGGAATGAGCCCCCTGAATGTTCCCAGGATACACAATGGGAGGGTTATCTTGTAATTCTGCCCGTTGATGAATATGCCCAAGCGCCCAATAATCAAAGTTTTTCTCAATTAATTCACTTAATGTAAACGGGGCATAAGCAGAATGCTCCGTCTGTCCTTCTAAATTTCCGTGAAGCATTCCGATTTGAAAACTGTTTTCATCCGCCCTCTGATAATCATTTACCCTCTTTTCATTCACATGACGAGTTGGATAACTAAATCCATGAATCCAGGCTAATACTTCACCTTCTCGCTTGTAGGGAATGGCTTCTACCTCTTCTTCAAAAAAGTAACTTGATTCCGGCCATGTTAAGGTAGCCCACTCTCCGTCAAGTGCATCGTGATTACCATGGGAGAGATAGCTATGAATGCCTGCCTCATCTAACCTCTTTAATTCTTGTAACAGAACCATTTGGGTCTTTATACTTCGATAACTACTATCAAACAAATCTCCGGCAAATAAGACAAAATCGACTCGTTGCTGAATGGCGAGTTCAACGATCGCATGTAATGAGCGATAGGCGCTTTCTCGAACAAACTCAAGAATTGAAGTTGGTAACTGATTAGCACCTGTGAATGGTCGATCTAAATGTAAATCCGCACAGTGTAGAAAGGTTACTTCTTTCATCACTCATCTCCCTTTCGAATGCTCTCTATCATTCATTTTACCATATTCAATCGAGCGCACGTTCGTACGTCTACACATTTTCTACTGCGATCACCAATGGGGCTAACCGCATCAACACAATAAAGGAAAGAAAGATAAACGACCCGGGGTAACCATATCCCCGGGTCGATTAGCTTCTTTTCTTTTTTAGCTATTGTTCACGTTTCGACAATTTCAATGCTTTTCCAATATCCTTTAATGAAGATGATTTCCCATACATGAGAACACCGCCTCGATAAACTTTCGCACCCATGATGCCAAATAAGACAATTGCTCCAACAAGTAGCGCAAGACTAATGGCTACTTCCCAGAATGGAATCGAGAGCATTCCCACGCGTAAAAACATGACAACCGGTGAGAAAAAAGGGATATAGGATGAAATCGTGACGAATGTAGCTGATGGTGTACTTAGGCCAAACATCGCGATAAAGAAAGCCACAATGATTAAAAGCTGCACTGGCATGATCATCTGCTGCACTTCTTCAGCTCTGCTGACAAGTGATCCAACCATGGCGAGAATTGTTGCGTACAGCAAATACCCAAGCATAAAGAAAACAACTGCATAAACGATGAGCGAAGCTGAAATGTTACTAAAATCAAGAAACGACAGGAAGCCTGTTTCGGTGATACTTTCCTCCTGCATCTCCATAAACAGATAACCACTCGCAATAATAATCGCGTATTGGGTTAAACCAAGCAAAGCAATTCCAAGAATTTTACCAAACATTTGCTTAACAGGAGAAACACTAGAAATTAATATTTCCATTACTCGTGATGATTTTTCTGTCGCAACTTCCACTGCTACCATATTCCCATAAAAAATGACCGAAAAATAAATCACGAATAAGAGGACATACACAAACACACGGGCTTGATTTAATTCGTCTTCTGTCTTTGCTCCTTTTTCTAAAGCCACTTTTTCAAATTGTACAGGCTGATCAATTTGGTTAAGCTGCTCCTGTGTCACCCCAGCTTTTTCAGCTGCAAAGGTACTCTTCATTTGCTGAAGAGCGGTTTCAAGTACTTGAGGGGTGACTTGCTCTGCCACCGTCTTAGCTTTATAAACTCCTGACGGCTCCTGCGCTTCATTTTCTTCAAGAACCAAATAGCTGTCAAGCTCTCCCTGTTCAACCGCTTTTTCCGCTTCCTCTTCCGTTCCATCAAATTTCTCTAAAACAATCTCAGCGTCCATCATGTTGATCTGTTTTTCAAGCGGTGAATAAAACGATCCTGTATCGATTACTCCTACTCGATCAGCCTCACTTGAATCAAACGTATTGATAATGGTTGAGATGTTTGTAATTAAGAAGATCATCAATAGTGTTATAACCGTCGTAATAATAAATGCTTTGGACTTTAATCGATTTAAATAGGTTTGGGAAAGAACAATGAAAAACTTATTCATATGCTGCACCCACTTTTTCAATGAAAATATCATTTAAAGATGGCTCTTCTAATTCAAACTTTCTTACGAACCCTTTGCTTGCTAACTCGTGTAAAATTTTCTGAGAAACTTGTTCATTCTCAATTTGAACGACGCTATGATTCATGCCTTGTTTCAAACGAAGAACGCCCTCAACGTTTTTTAAAAAGGAGAGGTCAAAATCTGCATCAATTCGAATGTTCTTTTTCCCATATGAACGCTTAATTTCTTTCAAATTTCCTGAAACGACTGCTTTTCCTTTATGTAGAATACAGAGATGCTCACAGAGTTCTTCCACATGCTCCATTCGATGACTCGAGAACAAAATCGTTGTTCCAGCTTTTTTCAAATCAAGCACGGCCTCTTTTAGCACTTCAACATTTACCGGATCCAGCCCACTAAATGGCTCATCTAGAATAAGCAACTCTGGTTTATGGATGACGCTCGCAATGAATTGAATTTTTTGCTGATTTCCTTTCGATAATTCTTCTACTTTCTTGTCGAGGTACTCTGGTACTTTAAAACGATCTAGCCAGATTGTGATCTCTTTTTCGACTTCAGATTTCTTCATCCCTCTTAATTTCCCAAGGTAAATTAATTGTTCTTTTACTTTCATCTTTGGATAAAGACCGCGTTCTTCAGGTAAGTACCCAATTAAATGACTAGAATCATAGGAGATTTTTTCTTCCTTCCAGCTAATTGTTCCTTTCGTTTGATCAATCAGTCGTAATAGCATCCGAAATGTAGTCGTTTTACCAGCTCCATTCCCACCGAGCAAACCAAAGATCTCATTTTCTGGAATGGAAAGATTTAGGCCCTCAACTGCCGTAAAGGCACCAAACTGTTTAGAAACATTTTGAAATTCGAGCATAGCTTCCCCCTCTTAACTATTCTTCACCTATAAACGTCACGATAAGTATAACGTTTGATTCTCCTAAAAGATTCGTTTTCTCAGAAAAAAGTGACAACAAATTGTTCAATCGGTAAACTATTAGTAGGAGGGGATAACATGGAAAAATACATTATCACGGCATTCGAAAAAAGCGGCGCTACCGTTCTTGATGAAAGTTTCGATGCACAAGATGACAAAGAAGCCAAAAAAGTAGGCGAGGAACTGTTGAAGCAAAAAGGATTTGAAAATCATACAGCACGCGTCGTCTCATCTGCAGGTAAATTGATCGTCTTAAAAAGATAGCGCTGTCATTCCAGTGGTAAGTAATTTGAAAGAACCGCCCGTCCATAAAGGGACGAGCGGTTCTCTTGGTTATTTTAAGTTAATCCAAACACTCTTTACTTCTGTGTAGTTATTTAGTGCATAAGAGCCCATTTCTCTTCCAATGCCAGATTGCTTATAGCCACCGAAAGGAGAAGCGGCGTCAAACGCATTATAACAGTTTACCCATACAGTACCAGCTTTGATTTTGTTTGCAACATAGTGTGCCGACTTCAGATTCTCTGTCCAGAGTCCAGCTGCAAGACCATAATTCGAATCATTTGCACGCTCGATCACTTCATCCAAATCTTCAAATGGCATTGCAGCAACAACAGGCCCAAAGATTTCCTCTTTTGCAATGGTCATTTTATCATCAACGTCAGAGAAAATAGTTGGCTGGACATAGTACCCTTTGTCGTAAGGTACCTGTCCACCAGTAAGCAATTCTGCCCCTTCATCCTGTCCTTTAGAGATATATTTCATGACTCGCTCATGCTGTTCAGCTGATACAAGCGGGCCCATTTCAGTATCTGGATCCAGTCCAGCTCCCTGCTTAATCTTCTGACTATGACTTACTAAGTCAGCCATGACATTATCGTAAGCTTTCTTTTGGACAAAAAGTCTTGATCCCGCACAGCAAACCTGCCCCTGATTAAACATAATACCGCTTAGTGCACCCGGTATCGCTTTTGTCATATCAGCATCAGGTAAAATAATATTTGGAGACTTTCCTCCAAGTTCAAGCGTAACGCGCTTCAAATCATTTGAAGCCTGATTCATAATATATTTTCCAACTTCAGTCGATCCCGTAAAGGCAATCTTGTCCACGTTCGGATGCTTGACAAGTGCATCTCCTGCCGTTTCCCCGTACCCTGGTACTACGTTGACGACTCCTTCAGGGAAGCCAGCCTCTTCCATTAGCTGCGCTAAATAGAGAGCAGATAACGGAGTTTGCTCAGCAGGCTTGAGTACTACCGTACAGCCAGTCGCAAGAGCAGCACCAAGTTTCCATGCTGCCATAAGTAGAGGGAAATTCCACGGAATGATTTGCCCCACCACACCTAATGCCTCATGACGCGTATAGTTAAAGAATGGGCCATTAACAGGAATGGTTTGTCCCATAATTTTGGTTGACCAACCTGCGTAGTATCTGAAGTGCTCAATCGCAAGCGGTACATCGGCATTCTGCGTTTCACGAATTGGTTTACCATTATCAAGCGTATCAATCATCGCTAGTTCTTCTTTATTTTCTTCCATTAAATCAGCAAGCTTATAAATTAATCGACTTCTAGCAGAGGCAGACATGCGAGACCACGGTCCACTGTCAAAAGCTTTCCGAGCCGCCATCACTGCTTCATCAATATCATCTTTCATTGCTTCACTAACTGTTGCAAGTACTTCACCAGTTGAGGGGTTTAGCGTATCGAAAGTTCTACCTGATACCGAATCCTTCCATTGGCCGTTAATATAAAGTTTTTTTGTTCCTTTCAGAAATTCCGTCACCTTTGGATTCAAGTCGAGTAATTTTTGCATACAATCCCTCCAGAATTCATAATTATCAAACATTATACATATTAGCTGTTATTTCGTGAAAGCCTTTTCATTTCGGGAAAATGATTCTAAAGTCTCATAAAAACCGCCTTCATTCCCCAGCTTTCGTCAGGGTTCGATGAAGGCGTAACAAACTACCTTTTCAGTTGAACACGCATCTGTTTTCGAAAAACTTCTTTTACCATATAAGAAACGCCTTGTTGATCGTTCGAACGCGTGACCCAATCGGCAAGTCGCTTTAATTCATAGGATGCATTCCCCATTGCTACGCCGAGACCAGCCTGTCGGATCATATCAGCATCACAATCTGAGTCGCCGATCACAACCATTTCATCGACAGCTATGCCTAATTTCTCCCCTAAAATACGGAGTCCTTTTGCTTTTGAAACACCTTTAGGAATAATACCAAAATTACATTTTGTCGACCGCACAACAGATATGGATGGAATAAACTCTTCTAATAAAAGAAGTGCTTCCTCTCTCTCTTCTTCATTAAAGAAATGAGCATCGATCTTTGGTGGAGAAAGCTCTTTCTTTTCCAAGTAATCACTTAATGTTTCCACGAAGTTTACAGGGTAGAATAGGGGATCTCCTATTCCTAGTGTCATTTTGGCAGATAAGTAGTTATTATGCTTCACTCGATTTCCAACAGCTAGTCGTTCATGAATAATGCGAATGTGGCAATCAAACCGTTCTAAAATCTTCACAATCTGATTGACATCCTCGTTTGAAATTCTTTCTTCGTAAATTGGCTCTTCAACCTCTTTAGCAATAAAGGCTCCACTATGCGTAACGAGCATACAATCATCTAATTTCACTGCTCTTGCAATTTTCTTTGCAGATGCAAAGTTGCGGCTCGTTGTGAGTGTAACGTATACGCCTTTCTCCTTCACATAACTAATGGCATCCTTCGTTTCTTTGTCAATTTTATGATTGGACCTCAGTAAAGTCCCATCAATATCTAATGCAAGAAGTTGATAAACCATGCGAATCCCCCTTATATGAAAGTACTCCCTTCCCCACTTATCTCTATGACTCGTAAATCTTGTCTTATCACATGAAATTCCCTAAAATCGTCTGTTCTCAGAATTAGGCGTTTAAAAATCGAACAGCGTGGGAAGTTTTAATATGAAACTAGTATTATTACAAATGTATTACAATAACGGAGAGGGGTCTTATACGTATGACAAAAGGAAAAGAAAGAATCAGGTTCGATTGTACCGGAGCATTTAGTGAGCCACATATTTATAAATGTTCTGAATGCGACCATGAATTTAGAGGAATCATTGGTGGAGATAAGGAAAGAGCTCACCAATTAAACTGTCCTCATTGTTCTGTAGAAGAAACAATCATTACACAACCGACTCAGTTTGAAGTCATTGGCGTTATTGAGAACGCTTCCTAAGCCATTATCCTTTTTTTATTTAGATGTTGTTTTGTGCTTATTCGATTGAAGCGAAGGTTTCACTCGAATAAACACAAAATCAAGCTGGAACCGATATGACTATAAGAAAAGAATCATAAAAAAAACCGTTCATCCTCGGATGAACGGTTTTTTTATTATTGCTGGATGTCTTCTTCAGGGCTACCGTAAAGATCCTCTAGAGGCTTCGTTACGATTTTGTTGATGTCCTGAATAACCTGGCTCATGCGCTGTTCTTGCTGCATCAACTGAGAAATCACTTCATGCTGCTGAACAAGTTCAACCTGTTGCTGAGCTTTTTGCGCTTCTTCTTCAGTGATTTGTTGACCAGTCATTTGCTTCTGTTGAAGCTCCATTTGCATATTGCGGAAGTTATCAAAAAGTTTCTTTGATACTTCATCCTGGTTGACCTGATCATATAATTCTTTCAGCTTTGTGTAGTCCTCGTGTTCACGCATTGCGCTTTCTAACTCGTATGCTACGTCGTAAAGATTTTTTTCTGCCATTGTATATACCTCCTTAGTAAGTGAGGATTATTTCGCTCTCATAACCCTATACTTCCTCACTATAACAAAGACTGAAACGAAATTCATCCCATAAGGGAAATGATGATACCCTGAATGAGTCCAATCATTCCCCCAAGCACTGCGCCAAGATACGTAATCATTTTAAATTCGCGGCGAGAAATAGACAGAACCATCTCTTCAAGACGGCCGACTGAAAATGTCTCCACCTGACTTTTCACCACATCTGCAAGGTGCAACTGTTCCATAAGCGGTTGCAGATTTCGACTTAGATATTGACCGGCAGCATCTACGATTCTCGGCACAAAGTCTTCGATTATACGTTGTTTATATGGCTCTACTGCTTCTGATAAGCTTAGGTTCATCACATGGTGAATCGGAAGTTCATTTACAATGAGATTCGTTATCCCTTGAACAAGCTCTTCTGATTTGAATTTATCTTCGAATGTCTCTAATTTCGTATCTTTTAGGGCATGCCATTCTTTCTCAAGCATTGTTGTAATGACATTTTGAATATCTTTTTGTTTAAGAAGACGGAGCAGTTCAGGCTGTACCTTATCAACTAGTCTTGTATTTGTAAAAAACATATTGATCATACTTCCAAGCGTTCCTCTGTCAGCAAGATAGCGATCAATCATCACAGATAGCTTGTTCTTTCCTTCAGAAGATGCGATGTAATCACTAATTTTCGTTAAAATTAGATCGGCTATCGGTTCGATCGCTTCATCAATTCTTGCCTGTGTTGTGACTGGTATAACCTCAGCTAGTTCTTTGTTTTTCATACTCACTATTTTCTTTTCAATCTTTTCATTAATATAAGCACTTGCTTTCAATCGTACTTCCCGCTCAGGATCCTCAAGATGTAATCCTCTCTTTAGAAGCTCCTTAATTTTTTCATCCGTCTCAACTAATTTCAATACTTCTTTTTGTGCATACTCAATCATCGTACGCTTGAAAACTGGATCATTCATTTTCTGTTGAATGCCTTCAGCTGTTAGAAGGTGTTCCACGACCATTCTTCCAAGCTGAACGGCTAATTCATCTCTTCTCTTTGGAATTAATCCAGGCGTAAATGGGACTTTCCATTTCCCGATATACCGAGCTTCATATGGTCTAAATAGCATTTTAATCGCTAATGAATTCGTAAATCCACCTATGGCAGCGCCTATAGCGATCATAAAGAGGACTGTGATAATAATGGACGACATGGTACCTCAACCTTTCTATTCCTCACGTTCACAGAGTAAACTTCATCTTCATAGTATACGATATCCGCTATTGCCTATCCAGTTAAAGGAAGGTGAAAAAGCAAAAAACATTGAACGAGGGTCTTGAATGAAACATGTTGAAAAAATTATGTTACAACCAGAAAATTCAACCTTACCTAATTCTAAACTTATCCTAAGCATCCCAGAGAACATCGCTTCTAAATGGAAACTGACAGATTCTCACCTTCCACTGCGGTGTGGAGTGCTGGAAGTAACAGTTACAATAAAGGTCTATCGTACATCATCAAGTCATACCGTATATTGTTCACCTGAACTACTTCGTTCCCTGTCACTACCAAATCAAACCATTCCAATCATGATAAGCTTTTGTCATCAGCAACAGGTCCTCTCATTAGGCCCAATTTTCTGCCTTGCTCTTAATTGTTCTCCTAAAGGAGAGACTCCGTTTGGGTCTTATACGGATTTTTGTAGAGAAGTAGCTGAGTATTGCGAGGAACACCATATTCTATTCTACGTCTATACGCTACAGCCCTGGAATGAAACAAGGGTGTCAGGATTCATTTGGAACCAGCGTACATGGTTAGAGATGGAATTGCCTATACCATCCGTGATTTATAATCGAATTCACTCTAGGAAGCTCGAGAAATCTCCTTTTATCCAACAATTAAAAACCTATTGGCAACAGCAAAAAATTCCTTATTTTAATGAATCCTTTCTTGATAAATGGGACGTTCATCAGAAACTACTTTCATATGAGGAAATCACTCCGTATCTTCCTGAGACGGTACTCCTTGAAGGTTTTGAAACCGTTGAGATCATGATATCGAAACATCCGATCCTATACTTAAAACCGTTAAATGGAAGCCAGGGCAAACATATCTTTCGAATCAGCCAAAGTGAAAACCTCTTTCATCTCGATTACTCTAGCTTTCATGGTAATCAGACCCATTCATCTTCTGCCTTACCGAGTCTTTTCAAAACGGTTCGCTTACGTTCTAAATACGTTCCCTATTTAATCCAACAAGGGATACCGCTCATAGACATCGACGGCTGTCCCGTCGATTTCCGCATTCTATGCTTAAAAGGTTCTGGTAATAAGTGGTCAGTCGTCTCAGCAGTATCGCGTGTTTCTCGAACAAATGAACAATTTGTCTCAAACATTGCACGTGGGGCCCTATTAAAAAAATTTGACGAAGGTCTCACGCCATTCGAAGATTCGATGAAAAGACAGCTAAAACGCATCCTTCCTGAACTTGCCCGTGAAGTTTCGCAAATCATTGATCGTGAAAGTGAAGGTTTATTTGCGGAGCTTGGCATCGACATGTCAGTTGATCAAGACGGCCATCCATGGATTATTGAAGTAAACACAAAACCCTCTAAAACATCAGAAGGCACGCCTTCCGCTACCTATCGCCCGTCGGTAAAAGCATTAATCCGATTAGTACACTGGTATGCATCCTTATAGAAGGAGGATGTCATGAAGTCACTTGGGATATTACAATATTCACTTCAACACGAAAAAGACTATGTCTTCAAATTAAGTGAAGCTGGGATCGCTTTAGGATTCGACGTCTATCGCTTTATCCCTAATCAGCTTTCTTCTCATCACTTACGAGGGGTAACATACAGTCAAATACAAAAGGATTGGGTGGAAATAGATTTTCCAGTACCCAACTTTATTTATGACCGGTGCTTTCATAACGGTAACTGTACCGCGAAAGAAACCGCTTTTATAAAATGGCTAAAAACGAAAGCAGATACGACATTCCTTGGCCACGGCCTTCCTGGAAAGTGGGAAATTCACAAACATTTAAAGAAAAATGCCTTACTAAACCGTCATCTCCCACAATCGATAAAGCTCCAACCTCACACATGCGCTAAAGTCTTAGCAGATATGTTAATCGAACACGATAAACTTATTTTGAAACCAAGTATCGGCTCACAAGGAAATGGTCTGATGCTGATTACTAAAAACCTTCACAAGATTGGTGTGCAAATCAATCATAATGGGCATATCCTTCATCATACTTATGATAATACTGGTTCTTTACTCAAAATGATTAGGAGCGTTCTAAAAGAGCGTGATTATATCGCCCAGCAATGGCTTTCTTTACTTGACCAGAAGGATCGACCTTTTGATCGCAGAGTAGTGATGAAGAAAACCTCTTATGCTACCTGGGAAGAAATTGGTCGTGCAACTCGTGTAGGAAACGCTGAATCTTTTGTATCAAACTTGCATAGCGGAGGTTCTATCCAAACCGATCAACAGCTCCTCATACCAGAGGGTGTCTTTCATCAAGCAGAACAAAAAATTAGCCGACTTTCTCATTGTGTCGCTTCTCTCCTAGAAAAGGATTTCCCTCCACTGTTTGAACTTGGTTTAGACTTTGGAATTGATCGAACAGGTAAAGTCTGGTTACTTGAAGCAAATTCAAAACCAGGACATAAGGCCATTCGGTCGCATCGAAATTACGATGCGATTCCATTCCATTACTGCCAATCACTCATAAGTGAGAAGAAAGGGGTTAACTGCTATGAACACGATTCTTCCATTAAAAAAGGATAGTGCTTCTCAAGGAAACTTTTATGTTCCACCCTCTCTGTTTAAGCGTTGGGTAGATCAAGTTTCTTTTCCGAATCAGCTTTGTTTTGGCTCAAGAAGGTCCTTTTGCACAGTTTCTCCGCATCCTGATAACAAGGAAGAGTACCTTCTATCAGAAGATTTATGGAAGGTATTAGGTGTACCTTCGGAAACATCTGTTCACTTGTTTGAAAAAGGTCCTTCCCTGCATATAGGACCATTAATTGGGATTTTCACTGCTGGTTTTACCAAGGATAGTATGAGGCCGATTGGTGAACGTAGCATGTACTTCGCTAAATTATTGTCAGCCACCCTAAAGTGTGGCGCAATTGGCTTTGCTTTTGGCGCCCACCATATTGATTGGAAAACGGGAAGTATTAAAGGGGTGATGTATAACAAAAAGGGTTGGTACAGAGTCACAGTGCCAATCCCTGATGTTGTATACGATCGCCTACCGAACCGTAGTTCGGCAAGCATTGAACAAGTAAGTTCAACGATGAAGAAACTTCAATCGCAATACTTCACTCCATGGTTTAACCCTGGTTTTTTTGATAAGTGGACGATGTTCGAAAAATTACGGGAGGATGAGACCGTAAAGGACTACTTACCAGAAACCGTTTTAAGTCCTAAAACAACAATAGTGTCACGTATGCTGAAAGAGTATGAGCAAGTTTATATTAAACCAGCCAATGGAAGTCTTGGACTTGGGATTCAGCAAATCTTAAAACCGGCAAACGAAAAATATTATTATTGCCGTTTCAGAACAGATAAAGAAAACCGACTTAGACGGTATACTTCTCTTGCAAGGCTAATGAAAACGCAATATCCAAACGGTCTGGAAGGTCTGATTGCGCAACAGGGAATTGATTTACATCGCATTCATCATCGGTCGATGGATTATCGCGTCCATACGAATAAAAACAAAGAAGGACACTGGGAAGTTAGTGCAATTGCTGCGAAGATTGCCGGTGCTGGAAGTTTAACGACTCACATGGCATCAAACGGAACGGTTAAAACGATAGGAGAACTTATTTCGGAATATGGGGTCAAAAAACAGGTAGAGACTGATTTAATGGAGGCATCCCTTCAATTAAGTCGAGCCATTGATAAGAAAATCGCTGGCTTTATTGGCGAGATTGGTTTTGATCTTGGCATAACGAAAGACGGGGAAATTTATTTATTTGAAGCGAATTCTAAACCGGGAAGAGGAATCTTTTCACATCCGAAACTTAAATCAGAAGAAGTAAAAACAAGAATGTTACCGATGGAATATGCTATCTTTTTAGCCCAATCTACAATTGAGAAACACGTGGTTTCTAGAGTATGATCGAATTATTTTATAGTCATGCAAACAAACGCTGGTATCAGAAGAGTAGCTATCAATCCATTTATTGGGGGAAAGAGCCATCAAAGCTCTCTCCCTTTCCCTCTTCCTCTTCTTCTATTATTCAATTGCAATCGTCTCACGATGCCATCAGGCCTCTTGTCGGCATTCTTGCTGGATCGAATCGAAAGCATCACTTCAGTGGGAATGGTCCAATATTTAAAACCATTCAACAGGAGCTTACTGAATGTGGTGGACTTTCTTACGTCTTCACTCCTGATGATATTTATCCTTCGTTTATAACAGGTTATCTTTACAATCACTTTTTACAAAAATGGACAGGTTTTCGCTTCCCTTATCCTAATATTGTTTACAATCGAATTCCTAACCGCGAAGAAGAGCGTTCGAATAAAGTGACCGCTTTTTTTAACTTATTAAAGAAGAAAGGAATTCCTTATTTTAACCGGTCATTTTTTCAGAAAGATCATATACTTTCTCATTTAGCCGCAAATGAAGCCCTATCGCCATTCATACCAGAGACAGCCCCTGCTACGGAAGGCAACTTCTTACACTTTCTCAAATCGAATCCCTCGATTTTTTTCAAACCCACTTCTGGTAGTAAGGGGAGAGGGATATTTAAAGTAAAAAAAGTGGATTCAGGGTTTCAGTATATCGATCATGAAAGAAATTATTTATTTTCAACATTCCCCTCCCTACAAGAACATCTCATGACTCAAATTGATGAAGCTTATCTCATGCAACGTGACATTAAACTGGTTACACACCAGGGAGATCCTTACGACTTTCGAGTTCTGTTACAAAAACCCTTCAAAAGCTGGCAGGTGACTGGCATTGGCATTCGTGCAGCACCACCTAATGGCCTGACAACTCATGTCCCAAAAGGAGGGCGGATCCTTCCATTTCATAAGGTTGCCACTCAAGAAGACGAAGCACGATTAAACGCACTCGCGATTCTTACGGCAGAAGCCCTCGAAGAAAAAGAAGAGATGCTTGAATGTTCGTTAGATATCGGCAAAGATCACGATGGGAGGATGTGGATCTTTGAAGCAAATGCAAAACCAATGCGTTTCGATGAACCTTTGATTCATCAAGCTTATATCCGATCCCTCCTCACATCTTTTCGAACTTATTCTGCGTATTAACTTCCTATGTTATGATGATTAAAAAGTGACATGGGGGAATACAATGATTTCACACTTTCAATATAAACCGGTTGGATCAAAAGTTAGAAAACCTAAATGGGAAGTATCTTTTTTCTATCAGGGAACGTATTACCGTACATTATACCTCCATACTGGAGAATTCGAATGGTTTCAGCCCGCTCCACCTGAATCGGACCAAAACAAACTTCAGTCCCAGATCCATGAGCTTATGCTTTTCCATGTATATGAACAAGACTCATAATCCTTATCCCAGGAACGCATACTAACCTTATTCAACAAAATAAGGAGATGGATAAGGTTGCCAAATAAACGAACAGAAGACTCTATGTACGAAGGCCGCGATAAATATGATATGGATATTGACCGTATGGTTAATGAAGGAATGGCTGGCGGCGCCGTTCATCAAAGTTATAGACAGGCACAAATTGAGGAAGCCATTCCCATTATGGAACAAGAGCCTCCATACACAAGCAAAGAAAGAAAAGATAAGAAAGATCAGTAGACCAGCGACTGAAAGAACCTCTTGCCCTTAAAGAGGTTCTTTTCATGTGCTTCTCTATTAAGTTGAATGGACGATTACGTTATACTAGAGGATAACTGCACATTAGGAGGACCACTTATGAATGCAAAACTTGCCGAATTATACGGAAATGATTATGTCCTCACCTCCGAACAACCTGATCTCTTCTACTGGTATCGCACGACTGACGGAGAAGAATTTGGGATAAGCAAAACACGTCTTACCAAACGAGAGAAGGATCTTCTCAATGCCATTTTCCCTTCCCTTCGTCTAATCGATAACCAAATGAATGAGGTTCAAAAGAAATGGACTTCTCTCCTTTTTGAGGATGATATAAGCGTTGAACTGAATCTGAAACCACCTATCCGGTATATTCATTTTTATTTAAAAGAAGCGCCAACCGATTTGTCTGATTTCATTGAGGCTATGACTGGACTATTTTCTGAGGAAACGGTTCTTTTATTCGAAAATGACAGAAAGGGCGTACTTGTACAAACAACCGAAGTTGACGAACAAATCGTTCAGGAATTGGAACAAACAGCTGCAGCTCTAACAGCTGACTTTTTCACTGGAATGTCTTTATTTGTTGGCCAAACAATTCGTCATTCTGACAACAATCATTTAAAACGTGTGTATAAAGCTGAAAAAAAATGGTTTTCTACAGGACGAGATCTGATGCCCTCTCAAATGGTCTTCACTCACCAGGAAATTGTTCCAGCCGTTCTCTTTCATGAAGCAAGTGAAGAAACGATTGACTACTTAGGGAAATTAATAGAACCCGTTCAACTTGATGCAGAACTTCTAAAAAGCATTCGCATTTATTTAGAATCAAACTTAAATATTACTCTTGCAGCTAAACAGCTTTACGTACATAGGAATAGTCTTCAATACCGTGTCGACAAGTTTATTGAAAAAACCGGCATTGATGTTAAAAGCTTTCAAGGAGCTGTCATGGTTTACCTTTCTCTCCTCGCGATGGAACTGCGTTCATGAACGCAGTTTTTTTGTGTCACTGACCTTTCCTAAAAATAAACCTCTTTCGTTCAAAATGCACAAAACCACCAGACAATTTTGTGCACGCTTCCAATTTACGATAGCGTTTTCATAGAGTAGACTTAGAACTAGCAAAAGGAGTTCATTTCATAGGAGGCATTAACATGGCAGAGATTACTCTCAATCACATTTATAAAAGATATGATAACAAATTTGAAGCAGTAAAAGACTTTAATTTAGATATTAAAGATAAGGAATTCATCGTATTTGTAGGTCCTTCCGGTTGCGGTAAATCAACTACACTTCGTATGATTGCCGGCCTTGAAGATATCTCAGATGGTGACCTCGTCATTGGTGATCGTCGCGTGAATGACGTTGCACCAAAAGATCGTGATATCGCAATGGTATTCCAAAACTATGCGCTGTATCCTCATATGAACGTATACGATAACATGGCATTTGGATTGAAATTACGCAAGTTCGATAAAAAAGAAATCGAGCGCCGTGTAACGGATGCTGCTCGTATTCTTGGGCTTGAAAGTTTGCTCGATCGTAAACCTAAAGCACTCTCAGGTGGTCAGCGTCAGCGTGTTGCACTAGGTCGTGCCATTGTTCGTGATCCACAAGTATTCTTGATGGATGAGCCGCTTTCAAACCTTGATGCTAAGCTTCGTGTACAGATGCGTGCTGAAATCTCCAAGCTACACCAGCGCCTTCAAACGACGACAATCTACGTAACGCATGACCAAACGGAAGCGATGACGATGGCAACACGGATCGTTATTATGAAAGATGGCGTAATCCAACAAGTGGGTTCACCAAAAGAAGTTTACGATGCACCTGATAACGTTTTTGTTGGCGGATTTATCGGATCCCCTGCCATGAACTTCTTCCGTGGTACATTGCAAGATGGTTTCTTCAAACTAGGTGATGTTCAAGTAAAAGTTCCTGAAGGAAAAATGAAAGTCCTTCGTGATCAAGGATACTTGAATAAAGAAGTTATGCTCGGTATTCGTCCTGAAGATATTCACGATGAGCCTGTGTTCATCGAATCTTCTCAAGATACTAAAGTAAATGCCGTCATTGATGTAGCTGAATTGATGGGTGCTGAAACATACCTTTATTCAAAAGTAGCGGATCAAGACTTCGTCGCACGCGTGGACTCCCGTACTGATATTCAAAACGGTCAGAATATCAGCCTTGCGTTTGATATGAACAAGTGTCATTTCTTTGATACAGAATCAGAACTTCGCATTCGTTAATCACTGAATAGAAAAAGCTTTCTCTTAAAACGAGGAAGCTTTTTTATTTGTGCTTTGCATGAACAAGTAAATTAACGTCAATAATGTTTCTTGATTGACTTTAAGTTAAATGCTAACTACAATAAATACAGAATTCACATCAATTTTGTAGGAATTAAAAGGAGGACTTTATTTTGAATAAAAAATGGATGGTAGGATTAGTACTTGCATTAACACTTACTGTACTAGCTGCCTGCGGTAGTAATGAAAATACAGAAAATGGCGAAGAAGGTAGTTCTGATGAAAAAGAAACACTCTTAATTGGAACAGAAGCAACTTATCCTCCATTTAGCTATCGAGATGATAACAATGACATCACTGGCTATGACGTGGAAGTTGCCCGAGAAGTAGCCGATCGGATTGGGATGAAGGCAGAATTTAAAGCGATTGAATGGAAAGGTCTTCTCTCTTCTCTTGAAACTGAGCGTATCGACATGGTAGCGAACCAGGTGACCATTACTGACGAACGTAAGGAACAGTTCGACTTTACAGAGCCTTATACCTATTCTGGTGGCCAAGTAATTGTCAACGAGAATAATGAAGATATCAAAGGAATCGAGGATCTTGAAGGAAAAACAGTAGGAACAACACAAGGAAGTAACTACGCGCAATCTGCTGAAGAAGCAGGCGCTGAAACCAAAATCTACAAAGGTGCGAACCAGGTCCTCACTGACCTTAGCAATGAACGTAACATTGATGCAGCGATGAATGACCGTCTTTTTATTTTAACGGAACTTCCCGAGCAAGATTATAAAGTAAAAGGTGTCGGTGAAACGTTCAATAAAACAGAAATGGCCTTTGCTCTTCCAAAAGGGAATGATGATCTGGTTAAAAAGATCAATGATGCATTGAAGGAAATGAAAGAAGATGGAACACTTGCAGACATTTCTAAAGAATATTTTGATGGAGAGAATGTAAGTGAGTGAAACAACTGATGTGTTAATCAATTCTTTGCCCTTTCTTCTTGAAGGGGCGAAGAATACACTTCTCCTTAGTTTCTTTTCCATCTTTGGGGCTTTATTCGTTGGATTAATCATTGCATTGTTGCGTCTTTCAAAAAGTAAAGTAGCGACTGGATTAGCAAAATTGTACGTCTCATTCTTCAGAGGCACCCCTCTACTAATCCAATTATTTATTTTGTATTATGGTCTTGTCTCGGTTGAGATCCAATTAACAGCCTGGCAAGCCGCCTACACTGGCCTTATTTTACACTTTGGAGCCTATATCTCTGAATCATTTCGAGCAGCCATTCTTTCCCTCTCAAAAGGACAATGGGAAGCTGCAATGTCACTTGGGATGAAAAAGTCGTTAATTTACAAAGAGGTTATTTTACCTCAAGCTTGGAGAAGAGCCATTCCACCAGTATGGAATTCTTTAATTGATATCGTAAAAGCCTCGTCTCTTGCTTCTGTACTAACTATTTCAGAGCTAACTTATAATGCCGATCAGATTGCTGCTTCAAATTTTAAAGTCTTACCGATTTTATTAACAGCAGCCTTCATCTATTGGTTCTTCACAACGATTCTTAATCTGATTCAAAGCTTTCTTGAGAAAAAATTGTCTATCCCATCCTCATAACAAGGTAAAGAGCTGCAGGAATTGGCAGCTCTTTGCTATGTAATCCATTCTTCAATTAAATACACGTCACTCCATCCGCAAGTTGGACAAGATAGAAGATGGGGGCATTCATGCGTTTCACTTTTATATCCATCCGTTTTCTTCATTGCTTCAATGGGCTCATAAGCACTATATTCATCATAGTACTCCGCTTCTCTTCCCTTATCAGCTAACCTATCTTCACATACCTGACAGACAAGTTCGATAGCAGCAAAGCTATTACAGAGCGGACATTCAAAAGACATGAAATCCTCCTCCTTCTCTAGATCAATCACCTAAGAAGGGATGGACGTATCCACCCCTTACAGCCATGGTATAAAATTATTTTTGGTAACCGCCAAGCTGTTGTTCAGCCATTTGAACCAAACGCTTAGTGATTTCTCCACCAACAGATCCGTTAGCGCGAGAAGTTGAGTCCGGACCAAGTTGCACTCCGAATTCAGTAGCGATTTCATACTTCATCTGGTCGATAGCTTGAGCCACACCAGGTACCACAAGGTTGTTAGAGCTTCCTTGTCTGCTTTGTTGTTGAGCCATGTCAATCACCTCCTTTGTACAACTAGTTTGTGAAATCCCGATTTTTATATACCAATATTTTTTGGTAAATAAGTCCAGAAAAGCGGAAGCGCCCGTTTAGCCTCGAAAAGCGCTGGAGCCCCATAAAAAGAACACACTCTTTGTGTTCATTTTATGGGGTGAAGCGATCGAGAGGCTGGGTGCTGCAGCTGGATCAAAGAAAAGCGGAGACGAGCGTTTAGAAACGGAGATATTGGAACTCTTGAACTAGAACACTGTCTTTGTGTTCTGGTGAAAGAGTGAAATATCGCAGTTTCTGCGAGTCGCAGCTGGACAAGAAAAGCGGAAGTGGGCGATTAGACACGGCAGGCACTGGAGCTAGACCAAGAAAAGCGGAAGTGGCCGGTTAGGATCGACACCAAAAGGTAAGAACGCAAAAAAAAGCAAGAGGCACTATGCCCCTTGCAATTACCCAATAATAACTCGTTCTGTTGGATAGTGATATCTTTCGCGTAAAACCGTCCCTCGAATAAGGAACAGAAACGAAAGAATCCCAATTCTCCCGATAAACATTAGACACATGATTACAATTTTACCGAAAGTACTTAATCCGGGTGTGACGCCCATCGATAAACCAGTAGTACCAAACGCTGAGGATACTTCAAAAATGATTGCCACAATCGGAAAAGGTTCTGAAAACGAAAGCATAATAATACCGCAGCTCCACACGATAATGGCTACAGTGAAGACAACAAAAGCTTTATGAATATCCTCATGATGCAATTCTCGTCCAAATATCTTTATCGATGTTCCACCCTTTGCGAAGAAGAAGATAGCGAGCAGCACAATCGCAAAGGTTGTTGTCCGAACCCCACCACCTACACTGCTCGGTGAAGCCCCAATAAACATTAGAGCAGACATTAACAATTGGGTAGGCTCTTGGAATTGGTTAACATCCATCGTTGCTAAGCCTCCACTACGGGTTGTGACTGATTGAAACATCGCATAGAAGAAGGACTCGTGCCAGTTCTTATCGGCAAAAAAGGTTGTAGCCTCAAATGCCCAAATTAGAATAGCACCCGACACGACCAGTACAAAGAACGTCATTGTGGTTAATTTCGTAAACAAAGAAAATTTGTAGCGATAACTATTCTGTCTAGCAAATAAAAAGTTTTTCACTTCAATCAGAACCGGAAATCCAATTGCCCCAGTCACAATCAATAAGATGTGTATAAATTGCACGAAATAGTCATGAGCAAACGGCTGCAGGGAACTACCGGTTATATCAAAACCACCATTTGTTGTTGCACTTACCGAAGCAAAGAATCCCTGTAAGTAGGCTTCTTGCCAGGTTTCAAAAAAGCGAAGATAATAAGTGCCCAGGACGAGAGCTCCAATCAATTCAATAATAAAAATTAAGCCAAGTATTTGTTTCATTAATTGCACTAATCCAGAAAGCGTTGATTGATTTTGATCTGTCATGATCAGCTGTCTTTCTTTCAATCCAATCTTTTTACCCATGACTAGCCATACAAATGTACCAAGAGTCATAATGCCAATTCCGCCAATTTGTAGGACTGCCGCAAGAATAAAGATTCCTGGTACGCTGAATGTATCTGCAATGGATACAACAGAAAGTCCCGTTACGCTTACCGCACTAACGGCTGTAAATAGGGCATCAACAAAGGAAACATGCACGCCAGGTTGGTGGGCAATTGGTAAACCAATTAAAAAAGTGGAAACCGTTACCGCTATTAAATAAAACAAAACGATTAACTGAACAGACGTTAATCGGATTCGTCGAAATCGAGATCTTAACAAAGCATCCACAGCCTTTTCATATAATACAAACGTTTGAGAGAGAGCTCCTTCCTATAAGTTCAAAATGAACGACTTCGATTGCAAGGAGTTTATCTCATATGAAGGGTTAGATAATCACATTCCCTATCTTAACCCATATACGCTTTCTGTCAATCTCTTTACTAGATACCCCATTATTGAGAATCTTCTTACCATCTTTTACATATCTCACCTTTCCAATTCCAAAAATAATACAAAACAAAAAATGAGAAGCTGTCTATAGACAGCTTCTCATTGTTCTTCTATCCAATTAGTTACAATCTTAACGGTTTCATTGATTTGTTGTTTTGAAGTAATAGATGCTGGATTATCCCCTTTTTGTTCACCGTACATACCGTAATTCGCATGGTTTCCACCTTTAATGACATGGATTTCTGAGTGAGTGGATAACAAGCTTTCCTTTTCTTTTTGATCAGATAGAACGGCTACTCCATCATCTTCCCCGTAGATTGTTAAAGTAGGCATATTTCCGTTTGACATGTCTTCAATCGGATAGGCAGCAAGGAAAAACAAACCTTGTATGACGTCAGGGTGCTCAATAGCAAATGAGGACGCAACAGCACCACCTAGCGAATGACCACCAACGTACCAATCATTTATCCCTCTATAGCGCTCAATTATTCCCTCAGCTTTATCACCATCCAGAATAGCGAGGTTTAACGTTAGGCGAGGGATAACAACAAAATAACCGTTCTCGGCAAGCTGATTCCCTAGATAAGCATAGGCTTCTTCTTCAACTTTACCGCCTTGATAAAAGATAATGCCTTTATCTGCTTCTTTTGATCCAAATGTTAATTCATTTTCATTTGACTCTTCCATGTAAGTTAGCGCTTCTTCTGTTGGTTCATAGGCAGACTTTGCCCAGAAATAGAAAGCAATCGCAAGGACGACGATTAACAGCAAAACAACGAGGACGAATCGTTTTATCACTTTTTTCATATGAGATCCCCTTTATATGTGCATAATCACATACATCATACGATAGATCTCATTCTTCGACAAGACATAAGTGTTTAGAATGACCGTTGCTTCCCTTGATTAAGAAGCGAATTGATTTCACATTGGTAAAGTTTGGCTTCCTTTGGTCCTACCGCTTCACCGACTTTTGCTTGAAGCTTAGTGAGACGATCCATTTCTGCTTCTGTTAAGTAAACAGGTGGTGGACTCATCATTCCTTTTACCATTGATCCATCCGATTCATTCTTTACAGCATACGTTTGGATGTTTTCATTTTGAAGTGTAAGGTTATTTTGATGGATGATTTGGTCTGTTTTTTGCTCCACATATCGCTTTAGAAATGCACTGCTTCCAAAACCTGTGAGAAGCGCTAAGTATAACAAATATTGGCCAGAGGCAGTTTCAATAAACAAAAGTGTTGTTAAGATGCCGCCAATAGCGCCTACAAACGGTTCTTTGATCGACCCGAGACTATAGTAGACCGTCTGATTTTGATGGTTCACGATTTTTCGATAACGCTGAAACTCACCTGAGATAAGAATATTCCCCACTCCCCCTAACGCACCCGCTAGAGTAATAAAAAGGAGATAACTCCAGAAATGGTTGTGTAAATCACTCAGGATGTCCAACGCCTACAAATACCTTCGATGCAATTTCTTTCCGTCATAAGAGAACAGAACTTCCTTATCCTCTACTCTTGTTTCCATGTGAACCGGACGCCCCCAAAGCTGATAAATGTAAGGAAGCACTCTCTCTAAATATTGGAGATCAAGCTCTGTCTCTTCAAAAGAGTGGTGAAGGTACATTTCACCAGCTTTCATATAATTGCCGTCATTTACAGTTAAATATGGAAAGCCGCCGTTTACCCTCATCGTCACAAGTTGATCCCGAATATGCTCCCATTCTTTATCTACGATTTTATAGTCTCGACCCTTTTTCTGAAACAAATACAAATCTTCTTTGTGTACAAGATCTTTCGTTAAATAGTTTCTTATAAATGAAATATCTGCTTCTACTTCTCGCACCTCAAACATTTTCTCTCGGCCTTTCCCTGGTTCGAACCCCCGCTGCTTCATTTCTTCTGTTGGGTGATCATACACTTCTTCAATATGTTCGAAAATTTTCAGACCAAGGTAGTAGGGATTGATCCGCGTTCGTGAAGGCTGCACGACATTCGCGTTTAAAGAGGCGAATTCGATCGCTTCATCTGTCGTTAAATCCATTTCCCGTAGAATTCGTTGATGCCAGTAGCTAGCCCAGCCCTCATTCATAATTTTCGTTTCAAGCTGTGGCCAGAAGTAAAGCATTTCTTCTCTCATCATTGTCAAAATATCTCGTTGCCAATCCTCTAGCTCAGTACTGTACTCCTGAATAAAAAGAAGAAGATCTTTTTCTGGCTGAGGAGGGAATTTTTTCTTTTTCTTTGGAGCTGGCTCGTCCGCAGAATCATCCTTATCGATTGACCATAAATCATTGTACGGTGAATCATTCTTCACTGGAATTGGGGTATCGTCTTGATAATGATAAGTTAGTCTAGGACGCATGATAGAAGGATCGATATGTTCTTGTATAGATAGTACTGCATCAAGAAAAGTTTCCACCTCTTCTTTTCCATAGTGATGTTCATAATACGCAACACGCTCAGCTGTAGCAGTCATACTTTCGACCATGTCTCTCCGTGTATTTGAGAAACGAACATTATTTTTAAAAAAGTCACAGTGCGCCAATACATGAGCAATAATAAGCTTATTTTGAATAAGGCTATTCGTATCTAATAAAAAGGCATAGCAAGGATCTGAATTAATGACAAGCTCGTAAATTTTACTGAGTCCGAGATCATATTGAAGCTTCATTTTATGAAACTGTTTACCAAAACTCCAATGAGAGAAGCGTGTAGGCATTCCATATGCTCCGAACGTATAAATAATATCTGCTGGACATATCTCATAACGCATTGGGTAATAATCGAGTCCGAACCCTTTTGCGATTTCCGTAATCTCTTCTATAGCATAAAAGATTTCTTTCTCTGTAGACATGTCATTCCCTCCTAATGAATTGCTTACTAATATGTATGACCGGACAAGTAGGTTCATGATTATGGGAAGAAAATCGTTATGGAAAAATAATTGGGTAAATTTTCAGATAGTATTGAAAATTGTATGAATAAGCGTATAATCAAGATTAAAATTTCGAAGGATGTGATGGAATGAAAGCTCTTGAAAATGCAAGTCGGTTCGCAGGAAATACATTTGCAATATGGGTACTTCTATTTGCAGTATTAGGGTTTGTGTACCCTGAAGGATTTACGTGGATCACTTCTTACATAACGATTTTACTAGGCGTTATCATGTTCGGCATGGGGATGACCCTCTCGACTAATGATTTTAAGGAAGTCGTGAAGCAACCAAAAAGTGTTGCCATTGGAGTAGCGGCACAATTTATCGTTATGCCACTACTCGCTTACGCTCTTGCCGTTATCTTTCAACTCCCTGCTGAAGTGGCTGTAGGTGTCATTCTAGTTGGCTGTTGCCCAGGCGGAACAGCTTCAAATGTTATGACATATCTTTCTAAAGGAAATACCGCATTATCGGTAGCCATCACAGCCGTATCAACATTGCTCGCTCCCTTATTAACTCCTGCACTTGTTCTCTTATTTGCGAGTCAGTGGCTCCCTGTATCAGCTGGAGATCTATTCTTATCGATTTTCCAAATGGTCGTCATACCAATCGCTCTTGGTTTTATCGTAAAGCTCATTTTCAAAGAAAAAGTTTCTGAAAGTGTAAAAGCGTTACCCCTTGTTTCCGTCATCTCCATCGTCGCCATTGTGGCTGCAGTCGTTGGTGCAAGCAAGGAGCGCATCGCAGAGACAGGACTGCTCATCTTCTCAATCGTTATTCTTCATAACTTGCTTGGTCTAATAATTGGCTATTTTCTCGCGAAATTATTCCGACTTAATGAACCGGATCAACGAGCTATCTCGATTGAAGTCGGGATGCAGAATTCAGGTCTTGGAGCAGCACTCGCAGCAGCTCATTTCAATCCAATCGCCGCAGTACCTAGTGCGATCTTCAGTGTATGGCATAATATATCCGGTCCAATTCTTGCTACTATCTGGAGCAAAAGGAAGCCAACTACCAAAGAACAAAAAGCTTTATCAAAGAGAAGCGCATAAACAAAGAAGGCAGGTCTCTCAAACGGAGACCTGCCTTCTTCTTTAGCTATACATTTTCTCTTCTTCATGCGAGGAAGCATTTTCAACATGGAGTGTTTGCGTTGGAAAGGCAAACGACACTTGTTCTTCCTCCATGATTTTCATAATCTTAAAATTCACGTCCTGCTTCACATTTAAAAAGTCGCCCCAGGTCGTTGTGTTTGTAAAGAAATAAAGAAAGATATCAAGACTACTGTGATTGAACTCGTCAAACGAGACAAAAATAGTCTCTGGATGTATTTCTTCGTGATCCCGAAGCATTTTCTCGATACGATTAATACACGTTTCAAGTCTTTCTGAGGGTGTATTGTAGGTTACGCCAAGATGGAACGTAATTTGGCGTTTCCCCATTTTTGACCAGTTTGTAATGTTCTCATTAGCCAGTCTTGCATTAGGAACAGTAACAAGAGCCTGAGCAAACGTACGAATTTTTGTACTTCTAAATGTAATATCTTCCACTACGCCTTCAACACTTGGTGTTTTAATCCATTCCCCTATCGAGAAAGGCTTCTCAGTAATAATCACAATGCCACCAAAGAAATTCTCAATCGTTTCTTTGGCTGCAAGAGCAAAGGCTAAACCGCCAAGTCCTAGTCCTGTAATAAAACCGTTCACATCATACCCAAATTCTCCAGCAATAACGCTGAATGTCATGGCAACAATTAAGAGACGAAGCGTTTTTGATAGAAATGGTATAAGAAGCTGATCAATCTTTAAATTATATTTGCTATTCATCGTTTGGAAAAACAAGGAAGAGGCCGAAGATAAATTATAGAGACCCCATGCAGCCAAGAAAATTAAAGATGAGCTCATAATATCCTTAAAGAGATCATTATGGTGATCTAAAAAGGATACATAACGCACAGAAATATATAACCCTATAATCACAAATAACATTCTGAGAGGTCTTTCAAAAGCCAAGAAAAGATGTGTAAAAAATTCATTAGAAGATTTTCTACTCAGTTTTAGAATTAGATTATAAATATATTTCGCAAATATTTTCCTCATTAACAGAAAGAGAAGGAATATTCCGAGTGCAATGGCAAGCTGAACCCATGAATCTTGAATGTAAGTACGTAACAATTCCATTACGCAATTTCCCCTTTACAAAAATAGGTTATAAGGATAACCATTCGTTTCCGTAACCATCTATTTGTCAGTTAACTATGATTATGCTGCTTTTTTCTTTCTTTTATTTTCGCCCAAAACTTCCAATTGAGAAATACTAATTCCGACTAAGATGAGAAAGACACCGGCCCATTGAACAAGGTAGATCGCTTCATGTAAAACAACAGCTGAAAGAAACACTGCTGCTGGTAGCTCTGAAGAACTAAGAATTGTGCCCATACTTGCTCCTACTTTCGGTACGCCGATCGCCATAAAAAGAACAGGAAATATATTCCCAAGTATCGCTAAGAAGAAACCAAACAGCGTCCATTCTAATGATAATCCTCCATGTAGAAGAGATTCTGGAGAAAATGTCGTTAACACAAGAACACCAGCGATCGTCACCATAAAAAAGCTTTTTTGTATGGCAGGCACTTCAACTGAAGTTTTGCCCATTATAAAAATGTACATAGCGAAACAAATGGCTGATAGAAGCCCTAACACGATGCCAAGTGGATCATACGCTGACTTCTCACTTCCAATAATTCCACTCGCTAGAACCGTTCCGATAAGAAGAATACTAACGGAAAAAAACGTTTTTAAATCTGGCCATTTCTTTTGATACAAGGAATCAATGACAAGTCCAATCCATGTAAACTGAAACAAAAGCAAAACGGCAATGGAAGCTGGAAGCTTTGATACAGAAAGCGTATAGAATATGGAAACACATCCGATCATCGCCCCGCCTATTAACAAAAATTCAGCTCCTTTAAAACTTGGTTTTTGTTTAGAGATAAGAAGGAGAACAAGTAGGATCAACCACCCAATAACAAACTGTCCTGCTAAAAGTTCACCAACAGAAAACCCTCTTGTCATTCCTATTTTTGTAATTGTAGATAGTGATCCCAGACTGCATCCAGCAGCTAAAACAAACAGTACATACTTCCACATGTATGATCCCCCAATCATTCCATTTTTCAATAAATTTAACTGCACAATGAGATAATTATTGTGTGAAAACAATAAAAAAATCGCCCCCTGTCGATTAAATCAACAGAGGGCGATGAAAATGAGAAATAACTCTCTCAGAAAAATCGCCGTCCAGCCTTCGATGGACTGGTTTTAGTATACGTTTTACAGCATAAGCGCTATTTCACCAAACGTCAATGGAAACTCAATAAAACCATAAACGACTAACTTTTTCTAGTAAGCTTGATAAAGGCCAGTTGTAATGAAATAGCCGACTAATATACCAAGAAACACTGACATTGATATGTAAGACCATTTTGATTTAAATTCGTATCCAATCCCATCTACTGGTTCATAAATCCAACTGTATTGGACATACCCCAGGATAACAAATAGCATGACACCAAATCCCAAATTTGTCACAGTTCACTCCCCCTTATGTGTCAACTGCTTATCCTCAGTGTTTCCTAAAATCGTCTTTTAAAAAGAACAAAGGAACGAACAACAAGACATAGATGACCTAGTTAATCACTTTCTTGAGCATAGGATGCCAAATCGATCATCATTTCTTTAGTCATAGGACCAATCACCTTCTTCATTATTATACCATTTTTGTCAATAACATAAGTAGTAGGAATTGTGATAGCCGCAAATGTTTCCATTTGTTGTCCCTTTGTGTCCATTAATATTGGGAATGTGAGATGATTTTTATTAGCAAAATCTTTTACAACCTGTGAGGATGACTCGTTCGTTGTAAGATTAACTGCAAGAATCTCCGCATCAAACTGTTTCGCATCTTGCTCATAAAACTCCTGCATATCAGGCATTTCTTCTTTACAAGGAGGACACCAGGTGGTCCAGAAATTAATGAAAGTAACCTTTCCTTTGAAATTTGAAAGGCTCACTTCTTTCCCTTCGAGCGAATATAATGTAAAGTCAGGTGCACGGTTGCCTTCTTGGATTCCTATTTCATTAGCATCAGACATTACTTCAGCAGCTTGCATTTGTGCTGGATCACTCACTTCTTTCTCTTGATGAGTAGAATAGAGACTGTACGCCAAAAAAACAAGAACTACTACGATTCCAATTCTAAGACGTTTCATTTGCTCCTCCTTCTTCAAATAAACGTAAAAGCAATGATCTCTATCTATTCATCGCGAGCGTAACTGAAAGCGAATAATAGAAATGAGAAGATCTATTATTCATTATTTCTCCGGTTAGTTATTTACATTCACATTCGCTTCGATTGACCACATGATGAATTGTTTTCCGACTCTGTAAAATATGGAAAAAATGAAACTAGCGGCTTTTTACTAATAATTGCACGGCTTCTTTTACGACATCTTCAGTGGACTCACCTTTATCAAGCTGTTCACGAATACATTCTTCAAGATTGGAACCAACAATTAATCCAATCGTACGATCAATTGCCGTCCGACTTGCCGAAAGCTGAGTAATGACATCTTTACAATCTTTTTCTTCTTCAATCATACGGAGAACGCCACGAATTTGACCTTCAACTCTTTTTAAACGATTTTTCATTTCATTTGTATATTCCATGATATGACTCCCTTTCAAATTCATTTTTGTTGCTATCTATAAGAATATTCTGTCATAATAATATTAATTTCTTGCTACTTCTCTTCATATATTGTAAAATAAATCGTAATTTAAGGATAGGAAAAAGGTTTAGTTCATTATAAGGAGGCAGTGCCTTTTGGATTTATCCGAAGATGATAAACGGTTATCTAAAATTTATCGAAAGATTGTTACCTCAAACGAATATAAAGCAGGTAAAATTCTCGAAAAACTAGATAGCGAAACGAAAGACAAAGTATTTCATCTCATTCGTATGAACAAAGCTGAATACGAACATCAATTGAATAAACAACAACTTCACCAATAGTAGAAAATCGGCTGACTAGCCGGTTTTTTTCATTCTTCGATGATTAAGAAAACCAGGACAAATGTTGTCCTGGTTTTCTTACGTCATGATCTTATTATCCCAATCGGTCTTGTACCTTACTCATAACCGATTTTCTAAGCTCAGCCAGTTTCCTTTGGCTGTTTTCTAAATTGTCTCCATTCACTCCAAAATAAAACTTCACTTTTGGCTCTGTTCCTGAAGGACGAAGACAGAACCATGAGCCATCTTCCAGCTTATACTTGAGGACATTCGAAGTAGGTAAATCAATTGGCTCACTTTCCCCTTCTTTTAAATACGTTCTTTTACTTGTCTCATAATCCTCTACACTTTGGATCGTTATCCCTGCTGCTTCAGTAGGTGGTTCTTCACGGAACTTCGCAAGTAATGAGACGATTTTTTCCGCTCCTTCTTTCCCTTTTAACGTTAACGATTCAAGGCCTTCTTGATAATAGCCATACTGTTCAAATACTTCAAGGAGTCCTTCATAAAGCGTCATACCTTTCGATTTATAAAATGCTGCTACTTCTGCGGCAACAAGACAAGCTTGAACAGCGTCCTTGTCCCGAACGAAATCCCCAACGAGGTAGCCATAGCTCTCTTCATAACCGAATAAGAAAGTATGCTCGCCAGTGGTTTCAAACTCCTTGATTTTCTCGCCAATAAACTTAAATCCAGTTAACGTGTCAAATGAAGTCAGACCATTATCTTCTGCAATCTTACGGCCAATCTCAGAAGTTACGATTGTCTTAAGTACAGCGCCATTTTGTGGGAGTTCTCCATTTTCTTTTTTCTGAGTAATAATATAATTCAAAAGAAGAGCACCCGTTTGATTCCCAGTAAGAACAACGTACTTCCCTTCTTTATTCTTGACGGCTACACCAACACGGTCAGCATCAGGGTCAGTCGCTAGTAGAACATCTGCATCCTGCTGCTCGCCATATTGAATAGCAAGTTCAAATGCCGCATGTTCTTCTGGGTTTGGAGAAGAGACCGTAGAGAAATTTGGATCAGGCTTCTCCTGTTCTTCTACAACAGTAACATTTTTAAATCCATAAGCCTTTAGCCCTTCTCTAACTGGGATATTACCGGTTCCATGTAAAGGCGTAAACACGATCTTTAACTGCTCACCCATCTCTGAAAGTAAGGGCTGATTTACGCGTAGTGTCTTTAATTGTTCTACATATTGACGGTCAATTTCTGTGCCAATCATTTGAATGAGTCCTTTATCTTTTAATTCACTTTCAGAAGAGACCGTCACCTCTAACTCATTTTCTACGCCATCAACGTAGGAAATGACTTCGGCTGCCGCTTTAGG
This sequence comes from Guptibacillus hwajinpoensis, assembly GCF_020524165.1. GTDB lineage: Bacteria > Bacillota > Bacilli > Bacillales > Guptibacillaceae > Guptibacillus > Guptibacillus hwajinpoensis_D. The sequence goes on along the minus strand of NZ_JAIVKU010000006.1, from coordinate 19,656 downwards.
CGGGAGTTGTCCACCATCCTCACCGTATACTTTGTATCCATTGTATTCTGGCGGATTGTGACTCGCCGTGATAACGATTCCAGCACAGGCGTTTAATGTTCGTACCGCAAAGGAAAGCTCTGGGGTAGGGCGTAGCTCTTCAAAGACATACGTTTGAATACCATGGGTCGCTAGCGTCTTAGCGGCTTCCATGGCAAACTCAGGAGACTTGTGACGTGAATCGTATGCAATTGCCACCCCTCTCTTTTTATACCCTTCACCATTCGCTACTATGTATTGAGCTAAGCCTTCAGACGCTTTGCGAATCGTATACAGATTCATTCGATTCGTACCCGGGCCGATTTCCCCACGCATGCCTCCTGTGCCAAATTCAAGGTTTTTGTAAAAAGCATCCTCAAGTGCTTTATCCTTACCACTAAGTGCTTCGAGATCCTTTTTTAATTCCTCATCAAGTGAAGTTGCTGATGTCCATCTTTTGTATTCGTTTTTCCAGTCCATAGTATGCCTCCTGTTATGTATAGCTTGTGATTGTATCATTTCTAGAAAACCGACTGAAGTCCTGCCTTTTAGGTCAGATTTTCCCCTTATCCTTACTTAATCATAATACGAATCGGTTCCTCAGCCAATGCTATTTAGGAAAAAAACACCACTTCCTAAAAAACGACAAAAAAAGAAAGCCGCTTAACGGCTTACTTTTTATAATGAATTTCATATAAATCTTTCCGGCGATCTCGCAGTTGACGAACCGTTCCTGACTGACGCTGTCTTCTAAGAATTTCAAGGTCAACATCACCTACTACGACGGTCTCAATATTCGGGTGACATTCTCCAGCAATGCCATCTCTTGAAAATGCAAAGTCCGATGGCGTAAAAATACCAGATTGCGCATACTGAACATCCATATTCTCCACTTGGGAAAGGTTACCGATTGTACCAGCAATCACCGTATAGATTTGATTTTCGACCGCTCTAGCCTGCGCGCAGTAACGAACACGTAAATATCCTTGACGGTCATCTGTACAGAAAGGTGTAAAAAGAATATTTGCTCCTTTATCTGTTGCAATACGACCGAGCTCAGGAAACTCAATATCATAACATATTTGAATCGCGATTTTACCACAGTCAGTATCGAAAACCTCAATGCCATCAGAACCGTGAATTCCCCACCAGCGACGCTCATTCGGTGTAACGTGAATTTTATACTGCTTTTCGATCGTTCCATCTCTTCTAAATAAATAAGCAATATTGTAGATCTTTTCATCCTCTAATACAAAATGAGAACCTCCAATAATGTTTACATTGTACTTAACCGCTAGTTCAGTGAATAGTTCAATATAAGGCTCTGTATACTCCGTTAATTTACGCACGGCTTTACTTGGAATTTTCTCATCCATAAACGACATGAGCTGAGTTGTAAAGATCTCAGGGAAAACGGCGAAATCAGAGCCAAAGTCAGCTGCCACATCTACATAATATTCAACCTGGTTTGCAAACTCTTCAAAGGAAGATATTTTCTTCATGGCATATTGAATGGCGCAGATCCGAACAGGGAAAGAGGACCTAAAGTGTCTTCTTGTAACTGCCTTATATTCAACGTTATTCCATTCCATTAAGGTAGCGAACTGCTTTGACGCTTTATCGTCTGGTAGGTAATTGGGATTGATCCTCATGACGTTAAAACCATTCATTAGCTGAAACGTTAACACGGGGTCATAGATATTCTGGAACTTTACTTCCTCAACATATTCAGATGCCTTCATTTCATCTGCATGTTTGTGGTAATTCGGAATTCGTCCCCCAATAATAATACTCTTAACGTTTAATTCCCGCGCAAGGTCTTTACGTGCATCGTATAAGCGCTTACCGATCTTCATTCTTCGATATTCAGGATGTACCATTACCTCTATTCCATAGAGGTTATAGCCATCGGGGTTATGATTAGTTATGTACCCTTCATCTGTAATATCGTCCCATGTGTGCTGGTCATCGTATTCATCAAAGTTAACCATCAGACTTGAACACGAACCAATGATTTCTCCCTCCAGCTCTACACAAAACTGACCTTCCGGAAAAATATCGAGGTGACTTTCAAGATGTTCTCTTTTCCAGGGATCCATTCCAGGGAAACACTTTTTTTGTAACGCTAGAATTTCCTCGATATCCTCGTGACGAATTTGTCTGATCTCAATCTTTTTTTCAAATTTCGATACGTCTAATTCTGACATCTGCTTTCCCTCCACTTTAGATCTATTTTACTATATACCCTATTTTCGTCTGTTTGTACCTTGATTTTATCATATGTAAAAAGAGAGGAGACTGACGACGTCAGTCTCCCTGGCTTTACGCCTTTGGAGCTCCATTTTGAGAAATGCTGGATAGTGCTGGTCCTGCTTCTTGTTGATCAGGTGTTTTGGTTGCAAAATCTCCAAGTGAGACCATGCCAACAACCTGATTGTTTTCTACGACAGGTAAGCGGCGAATTTGATTTTGTGCCATTAAAGCTGCCGCTTCGTCTGCACTCATGTTCGAAGTGGCTGAAACAATGTTATTAGACATACATTGACTCACCTGACAATTGGCATTTCCTCCAGTCGCAGTGGCACGAGTCGTGATATCACGATCGGTAACCATCCCACAAAGCTGACCGTTTTTCATAACTGGTAATGAGCCAATATTGTGTTGGTTCATTAATGCGGCTGCTTCTTGAATGGACTGCTCTGGTGTGACAGACACAATGTTCTTAGACATGAGATTTTGCAGATTGTTTTGCACAAGCATTCCTCCCAGGTTGTATGATCATTGAGCTTGGAAAGGCACTGCCTTCCACCGTTATAGTTTAAACTCAAGTCATTCATTTTATTTTTCCTTTTTATGTGAGATGAGATTATTTTCGGTGTGGAAGGTAATATTCTTTCCATCACTCGTTGCAATAATTGTTCCAATTTGATCTGTCCTTAGAATAGAAATATCATTTCCACTTAACCTCTGAAGCACTTCATGATCCGGAAAATGATATCGATTATCCTTACCAACTGAAATAACTGCCGTTTCAGGACTGACGGCTTTTATAAATGCCTCTGTCGTTGCAGAGATGGCACCGTGATGGCCAATTTTTATAACATCATTTAATAACTGCTTCTTTTTTAAACCATGGAGCATTTGCCTTTCTACTTCTACACCAGCATCTCCCATTAATAAAAAGCGATTATCTTCATGCTTGAGACTTAGAACAGCACTATAATCGTTAAAATCCTCATATTCGGCACTTTCAGAAGGAGAAATAACCTGTACACTAACGCGACGGCCAAGTTTAATTTTCACACCTTTATGGGCATTCGTAATGGGGATATCTTTCTTCTTTATTTCCTTGAGTAATGATTTATAGTGAGTTGTCGGATATGACACGTCAGGCATTAAAACCCGCTCTACTTCAAAGTTTTTTATAACGTCATCCATTCCACCAATATGATCATGATGGGGGTGGGTCGCTACGATATAATCTAACTGAGTGATTCCAAGTTTTTTTAAATACTCACTAACCACTTTTCCATCCCCATTATCTCCAGCGTCCACTAACATTGTTTCTTCTCCAAATGTAATTAAAATACTATCAGCTTGTCCAACATCCAGGAAATGGACCTCCATCGAATTGGTTTGTGCCGTCACCTTATAAGGCATTTGTAATAGGATAAGGAGGGAGAAAAAAAGAGCGAATAAGAACTTCATCATCATTCCTCCTGTTTTTTCTTACCGTTAGTATGCTCCTTCTCTTCTTAACTAAAAGTTTTGGCTAAGAAATGTTGTTGGTAGTCAGTAACACTTCTACCAATAAAAAAACTTCCCATTTCTGGGAAGCTTTACGAACGTACTTCTTCTTCTTTTCGAAAGAAACTTTTCATGGCGTGGTAGACGTCTTTTTTCTCCTTTAAGATATAATGCCTAAATTTCGGATCGTGAATATTCTTATATGCGCTCATTAACGTGGAGTGGCGGTTATAGGCATTTACTTCTCCATAACCAAACATATTTGATACCTTCATAATCTGGTTAACCAGTTTAACGCACCTTGTATTGTCAGAGGTTAAGTTATCGCCATCTGAGAAATGGAAAGGATAAATATTATAGCGAGAAGGAGAATATTTTTCATCAATTAATTCAAGCGCTTTTCGATAGGCTGATGAACAAATCGTTCCACCGCTTTCTCCTTTTGAAAAAAAATCGTCTTCTGTGACGACTTTGGCTTCAGTATGATGAGCGATAAACTCAATTTCCACTGTTTCATATTTAGATCTAAGAAAACGGGACATCCAGAAGAAAAAGCTTCGAGCCATATACTTTTCCCATTTCCCCATCGAGCCACTTGTATCCATCATTGCAAGAACAACTGCTTTGGACTCACGCTTGATTTCTTCATTCCATGTTTTAAAACGAAGATCATCTTGATAGATTGGTGCAATTGCTGGTTTTCCACTAATGGCATTTCGCTTATACGCTGTTAGTATAGTACGTTTCTTATCAATATTACCCATCAGACCTGTTTTTCGAATATCGTTAAATTCCACTTTCTTCTTCACAACATCTGCCGTTTCTTTTTCACGTAAATTTGGCAATTCAAGTTCTTTAAATAAGATATCTTGAAGTTCTACAAGCGATACTTCTGCTTCGTAATAATCTTCACCCGGTTGATCGCCGGCTCCTTCACCCTTACCTGCTCCAGGCTGTTTTTCACCTGAGCCATCGCGTGCCACTACGTCTCCCACCTGGCTATCGCCTTCACCTTGCCCAACGTGCTTTGACTTATCATAGTTATAACGAATTTTATATTCATCAAGTGATCGTATTGGTATTTTAATGACATCTCGACCGTTGGAAAGAATAATGTTCTCTTCACTGATGAGATCCGGGAGATTGTTTTGGATAGCATCCTGAACTTTTTCGGCATGGCGTTGTTGATCCTGATAGCCTTTTCGGTGGAGGGACCAATTCTCCTGAGAGACGACGAAATTGTTGGAATCCTTGTCTTTCATGCCTTATTCCCCTCCTTAAAAAAATAAAATTTCTATAGGAAATTTATTCAATGATCGATGATCGCTCATGATGATTGTTCAAAAGCAGCATCCTACTATGGACATCCCCTAGCTGCGTTGAATAGTATACTTTATCCTATGCAAATACAAGCGATAATTGACAATTAATTCTGACAAATTAGCGTTTTATCGAACTTATCATTTAAATTGGACAAAATAGGGAGGCTTTCCCTTCCTCTTTTGCTAATCCTACGATTATTTCTCAAAAAAAATAACCCCCAGTTGGGAGTTATTGTTTCTCATTTTTCTCTTCATGCTGTACAGGGTCTGGGCGTCGACCTTTTTTCTTTAGTTCATCATTTGTCTCCAGCTCTTCCATTTCTTTACCAAGATCCTGCATTTCCTGTTCATCCATTGCCATTGAGCTATTTTCAGGTTTATCTTTTCGGTCTGCCATCATGCATCACCTCATTTATCAACGTACCCAGATCTCATCCATTATTAACCTATTTTCGGATTATTTTTCAAACGTGAAGTCAAATTTTTCAAGCGGCCAGTAACGAAGGTTTACTTCTCCGACTACTTGCTCCATGGGAACGAAACCAATATGGCGACTATCATAACTATGCCTACGGTTATCACCCATTAAAAATAAATAGCCCTCCGGTACTTTCATCTTGCCTGTCTTATCTTCAAGATTAAAATTTTCCGTTAAATTGCCGTTAAAAATATCCTCTTTATACCGTTCAAGATAAGGTTCGCTCATCTTCTTACCATTCACATAGAGATCATCATTTTTGTATTCAATCGTATCCCCTGGAAGTCCAATAACTCTCTTAATGTAATCTTCTTGTTCATTTGCATGAAATACCACAAGATCAAACCGATCAGGTTCAGATACTTCATAACCAATTTTATTAATTATTAAACGATTCCCGTCTTGAATCGTTGGCATCATTGATTCACCATGCACCACATAATTCGTTATGAGAAATTCACGAATAACAATCGCAAGGACGACAGCTATTGAAAAAGCCTTTATCCACTCCCAAAGCGGATTGCGTTCCTTCTTCATCTCAAACCTCTTTTCAATACGTCTTTACGTCTAATCTATCACTCCTAATAAGCTCGCACAAGCACACCTGTCCCTGTAAGCGATTGCAAACAAAACGAATTGCACATTCAAACATCCCAAAAAGCATACCCCCTGTAGAGGTATGCTTTTTTGAATGTTATCTGTTTAGGAGACTTCCAACATAACGAAGCAGCTCATTAGCTGAAATGGAATTATAGCCATGTTCATCGATGAGACGAGCAATAACCTCATTGATTTTTTTGAGTTGATTTTCATTTGGTGTTTTTGAAGATGTCGTAATTTTCACAACATCTTTTAAATCTGCGAACAATTTCTTCTGAATTGCTTCTCTTAAACGCTCATGAGAATTGTAATCGAATTTCTTTCCTTTCCTAGCATAAGCAGAGATTCGGATTAAGATCTCTTCACGGAATGCTTTTTTAGCATTTTCAGAAATTCCGATTTGTTCTTCAATTGAACGCATAAGTTTGTCATCTGGACTCATTTCTTCACCAGTCAACGGATCACGCAACTTATTTTTATTACAGTATGCTTCTACATTATCAAGATAATTATCCATCAACGTCTTCGCACTTTCTTCATAGGAGTACACAAAAGCTTTCTGCACTTCTTTCTTCGCAATTTCATCATATTCTTTTCGAGCGATCGAGATGAAATTCATATAACGCTCTTTGTCTTCTTTCGAAATCGAAGCATGCTGATCTAGTCCATCCTTCAATGAACGAAGGACATCTAGGGCATTAATGGACGGTACTTCTTTTCGTATAATGGTCGATGAAATCCGGTTAATGACATACCGCGGATCAATTCCGCTCATCCCTTCGTCCGAATGCTCTTTATGAAGCTCATCCACATCGACCTGATTGAATCCTTCCACAATCTCCCCATCATACAAACGCATTTTCTTAACAAGATCAACGCCCTGGCGATTTGTATCTTTTAATCTTGTGAGGATCGAGAAGATCGCCGCTACCCTAAGTGCATGTGGAGCAATATGAACGTCTGCCACATCGCTTTCACGAATCATTTTCTCATAAATGCGTTCTTCCTGACTAACCTTCAAGTTATACGGAACAGGCATGACAATAATACGAGAGTGAAGAGCCTCATTCTTTTTGTTTGCAATAAACGAGCGGTACTCCGCTTCATTCGTGTGCGCTACAACAAGTTCATCAGCTGAAATTAAAGCAAAACGACCAGCTTTGAAATTCCCTTCTTGGGTGAGTGAAAGCAAATGCCATAGAAACTTCTCATCACACTTTAACATTTCCTGAAACTCCATCATCCCGCGATTTGCTTTATTTAACTCCCCATCAAACCGATAAGCTCTCGGATCAGACTCAGATCCAAACTCAGCAATTGTTGAAAAGTCAATGCTACCTGTTAAGTCTGCAATATCCTGAGACTTAGGATCGGAAGGACTAAAGGTACCGATACCTGTCCGCTTATCCTCGTTAAAGAAAATGCGTTCAATCATCACATCTTCAATGCGACCACCATACTCCTGCTCAAGACGCATGACATTAAGGGGAGAAAGACTTCCTTCAATTCGGATTCCATACTCATCATGGAACTCATCTCTTAAATGATGTGGAATCAAATGAAGTGGATCTTCATGCATTGGACACCCTTTAATCGCATAAACGGCCCCTGAATCTTCATGTGAATACTTTTCCAAACCTCTTTTTAATACAGTGACTAGCGTTGATTTACCACCACTAACTGGCCCCATCAATAAGAGGATTCGTTTTCGAACATCTAATCGCTTTGCAGCTGGATGAAAATATTCTTCGACAAGACGTTCAATGGCTTCCTCGAGACCATACAGTTCTTCTGAGAAAAAAGAATAGCTTCGTTTCCCATCAACTTCTTCGATCCCTGCATCTTTTATCATATTATAAACACGTGAATGAGCTGACTGCGCTACTTCAGGTCGTTCCCGGATAATGTCTAAATACTCGCTGAAGGTTCCTTCCCACTTCAGCCGCCTTTCATCTTCTCGATGCTGCTGGATTTTACGTAAGATATCCATTACGAGCCCCCTCCAAGTTTGATTCATCGGATTTAATACATGTTATGCAGGGATGTCCTATAACATTCGGCTTTCTTTTCCAACAAAACAACAAGGACAGGGACCAATAGCCTTTATAATACAAACAAAAAGAGCCGGATCGTCCGGCTCTCGGTGTTACGTATGATAGACAACAGTAAATTCACTTAGCTCGTTACCTGAAGCTGGCGATTTTTCTTTGGAATCACGCTTTTCTTTATGGGCATTCTTAAAGGACTCAGAATGCAACCATTTCTGGTAAGCCTCTTCATTTTCCCATTTCGTGAATACAATTAACTTTCCATTTTCAGCTGATTGCTCAAGAAACATGAACTCCAAGCAACCTTCTACATTCTTCATACTTTCCGCGCTCTTCCCAAAACGTTGTTTCATCATGTCCTTAGCTTCATCGGGTACCTTTAACTCATTCATAACAACATACATGATACAATACCTCCTTTATCTTTCTAGCTCTATCTTATCGAATAACTGCATTTTTTTCCAATTCAAACCACCCTCAAAACCAGAAATCCCCTCCAAAACATTCACACCATACCGCACATGGTTTATAATGAGAGATAGATTTGGACACAATTTTACCTGAGGAGGATGAGACCATGAGTTTCCTGGGTATTTTAGTAGTAATCCTGGCATTCCTAGCAGCAATCTTCACAGCTGGCTACAACGACCGACCAAGCAAAACCAAAAAAGGTAGTCGGTAAAAAGAAAAGCGGAAGTGGCCGGTTAGGTCCGACACGCGCTGGAGCCCTTCAATATGAACACGGTCTTTGTGTTCGGATTGAAGGGTGAAGCGATCGAGGACCTGGCCACTGCAGCTGGACAAGAAAAGCGGAAGTGGGCGGTTAGGTCCGACACGCGCTGGAGCCCTTCAATATGAACACGGTCTTTGTGTTCGGATTGAAGGGTGAAGCGATCGAGGACCTGGCCACTGCAGCTGGACAAGAAAAGCGGAAGTGGCCGGTTAGGTCCGATAAGCGCTGGAGCCCTTCAATATGAACACGGTCTTTGTGTTCGGATTGAAGGGTGAAGCGATCGAGGACCTGGCCACTGCAGTTGGACAAGAAAAGCGAAAGTGGGCGGTTAGACACGGCAGGCACTGGAGCCTTTTCATTTGAACACGGTCTTTGTGTTCGGATGAAAAGGTGAAGTGACCGAGTGTCTGCCCACTGCAGCTGGATCTCACAAAAAGCGGAGACGAGCGTTTAGAAACGGAGATATTGGAACTCTAAATTTAAATTCTGTTTTAAACCTCTATCAAAAAAAAGAACGACTTACAGCTCTTTGCTGCAGTCGTTCTTTTTTATTTCATCCCAGGGTAATTTTGCTGTCTCAACGCTTCATATACCATAATAGCAGCTGTATTTGAAAGGTTAAGAGCGCGAACGTGATCAGTCATCGGTAGACGAAGACAACGTTCTTTATTATTCTCAATTAATTCATCTGGCAAACCATTCGTTTCTCTTCCGAAAACAAAATACGTATTCTTACCTTGATCAGAATAATCGAAATCAGTATGTGTGTTTGTACCATATTTCGTAATATAGTAATATTCTCCACCCTGATTTTTATCGAAAAACTCATCAAGAGAATCATAATAATGAACGTCAGCATATTGCCAGTAATCCAACCCAGCACGCTTCAACATTTTATCATCTGTTGAAAAGCCCAGTGGACGAATTAAATGCAAACTTGTATTCGTTGCTGCACAGGTACGTGCAATATTCCCTGTATTCGCCGGTATTTCAGGCTGAAAAAGGACGACATTTAAAGACATCTTCATTCACCTCCACTTCAAAACATTTCTATTATAGCATGTTTATTAGTGGAAGAGACATTCGCTAATCTTCAATATGAAAAAACTTATACTTAATATCTGGTGTCCATGCGGTAGAATCTTCATAAGCCCAATAACGCATTCTGCTATTTGTCGTATGAGCATTTACAAGAGGATAACCCTTTTCATCATTATCGACGACGAACGTAGTATGCTGCCAGTGCCCATCTCCATCAAAATCATAGCAAATAATATCTCCTGGAACCAGATCATCAGGATTCGCCACTTCACGAGCGCGCAAACCCGTCTTCGATCCACTTAAATGCCAACGAAGCGCATGAGCCACTGTCCACGAATAGCTCCAGCTACTCCCCTTCATCCACCATCCCGTTGTTCGATCAGGATATCCACGCATTGGTGCTTTTCCGGCATGGAGACATTGTGAAATATAGTTCGTACAATCAACATCAAATGAGTGAAATGCAGGGTTATAATCGTCCCACCAGCGTTCTGCATACTTAAGGGCAGATAATCGATCGTAATAGGAACCTTTCATTCGAATACGGTCGTCCCCTTCCCTCTCTATCGCTTGAGGCTGATCTCCCTCTATCTCTACCGAACAGTCTAGAATAAGATCACCCTCAGTTATTTTGGCAAATCTCTTTTCAATTCGTTCTTCTTGATATAGCTTCATTCCTTGTTTTATCAAAAATTGTTGGTGTAGAAGGTAATCATACACTTGATTTGTTGAAAATCCTTTTTTGCTCAGAAGAATTCCTTTGTTTTTTATCCGAATAACCGAAGCTCCTCTATCGTGACACTGTTGCAAATAGCGGGCCACTGCTTCTTCTTCTGATGATGGACGTATTCCTAATCTAGCGAACTCCGTACCATTTATTAAGCTAATCGCCTGATCTTCCCAAAAAGATTTCAACTGCCGTCCCCACCCCATATGCGTCCCCCCTCATCGCAATTTATGATAGGAGAAACCAACACATGACACGGAATCAAGAATGGTTAAACGCTGGTTCAGTTGATGAATGTTTTATTTTCTTAAGAAGTTTATCAAACCATCCGACGAGGAAGCCGAGTAAAAGGACTTCAACAAACGTACCTGCACCAATGGGTCCACCGAGAAGAAAAGCTAAAACAAATGCAAGAACTTCCGTTAGCGTCTTGGTTACGCCGATACTCCATCCTGTTCGTTCAGTAAGAGCAAGCATTAATTCATCATTTGGTATAGATGCAAGTGAAGCAAATAAATATACAGCAATTCCAAGTCCCATGATGACCAAACCTACAAGAAATAAAATCCATCTGGGAACGATTCCATTTACATCTATAAAAGCTAATACTTTCAAATTCAGTAAATCTACAAACAGCCCTAGTAAAATAATTGGAATAAAACCAGCCAGGTTAGGTTTCCTCATCATAATGAGACTATTAATGAAAATTAAGATACCGCCTACTATAAATACCCAAGACCCAACTGTAAATCCAATTTGATCTGAAAGAGCAACATAGAGAGCATCCCAGGGAGCAATTCCAACATCAGCGTTGATTAACAATACTACTCCAAAGGCAAGGGTAAATAATCCTGCTACGTAAATTAGGCTTTTTGACAAAAAGCTGTTCATCTTTCCCACTCCTCTTAAGAAGGCTCTGAATACAATTTATTTGTTTGTTGCATTCATTACTTTTATTTGAATTATTCTCTGAAATTTAACCGCATTTGCTATTTTACAAGAAACCACTCCCTTTTTGTAGCATTATGCCTAAGACAAAAAATTCAAAAAAGCCTGTTAGCTACGAATGATACATAGCTAACAGGCTTCAAATTTTGTTATGGCAACATGGCATGCACAGCGTGCTGCTGTTCAAGAGATAATAAATATTCTTTCTTCGTGACGCCCCCGCCGTAACCAACTAAAGCACCATTGCTTCCAATTACTCTGTGACACGGTACAATGATTGGAATCGGATTCCGATTATTTGCTGATCCAATTGCACGAACAGCTTTTGGAGCAGCAATACCGACGGCCACATCTCTGTAGGAACGGGTTTCCCCATATGGAATTTCAGTAAGTTTTTTCCATACTTTTTTCTGAAAAATAGTTCCTATTGGATCAAGCTGAAGATCAAAACTCCTTCTTTTTCCACTGAAGTATTCTTCCAATTGAATGACAATTGGTTCAATCATATCAGAATTGAAAACAAGGTCCGCGTTTACATGATGTTTTTTATACCATGTTTCAGCAGCAGGCAGCACATCCTCCGGGCAACCAAAATCGAGCCTACTAACTCCTTTCGAACTAGCAAACAACGTTAATGGACCAATCGGCGATTGAAACTCCCCATAATAGATCACTTGTTTCTCCATTCTATCCCTTCTTTATTGTACATTTTTCACTATCTTACAACGCATCTAATCGTTTGACCATCAGCATTAAGTCTTATTTTCAAGCATTGACAGGCCCTTAGCGATCTCATCTGCCACATCCTTGTCATTTTCTCGCATTTGCTCCTTCATAAGGGCATAAAGGGCCTTCTCACCCCCAATTTTACCAAGTGCCCAAGCTGAAGTTCCCCGGATCACCGGGCGAGGATCTTTTTCCATCAGTTCTACAAGCGTGTCAACCGCTGTTTCATCTTTGTAATGGGCAAGAGCAAGGATTGCGTTTCTCTGAATTGGCTTCTTTCCTCTCCATGATCCAGCTGCTTTACCAAATTGTTCTTTGAACTCACGATTTGTCATTGTCAGTAGCGGAATAAGTTTTGGTTTCACAACCTCTGGATCTGGTTCGAGTTCAGAATGATGATGAAAATCTCTTCCTTTGTTTTTAGGGCAAACAAGCTGACATGTGTCACACCCGTACAATCTGTTCCCTAATTTAGTGCGGTATTCATCAGGTAAAAACCCTTTCGTTTGTGTCAGAAAAGCAATGCATTTATTCGCGTTAAGTTGCCCCCCCTCAATCAGGGCACCCGTCGGACAGGCATCTACACAAATATTACAATCTCCACACCCCTCCTCGACAGGTTCGTCAGGCTCCAAATTTAGATCAGTGATCATTTCTCCCAAGTAGACCCATGAACCAAACTCTTCTGTAATAGTCATCGTGTTTTTACCACTAAAGCCAACGCCTGCTCTTTCAGCTACAGCACGATCAGATAGTTCACCCGTATCAACCATAGAACTCGTTTTAGCTTCAGGAACCTTTGATTTAATATATGCGTCAAGAAGAGAGAGTTTCTCTCTAAGTACATGGTGATAATCAACCCCCCATGATGCGCGACAAAATAGTCCTCTACGCTCGCCTTTCTTACTTCTTGGACTACCTTTCATTCGCGAAGGATACGCAATAGCAATTGAAATAATCGTCGTTGCACCGCTTAACAAAAGCTCAGGATGCGTTCTCTTTTCGATATCAGATTCCTCAAATCCCGATTGATACCCAAGCTCTTGCTGACGCTGCAGTCGTTGTTTAAGTGTTTTAAAAGGATCTGCCGCTGCAAAGCCTATTTTATCAATTCCAATTGTTTTACTGTATGCTACAATATCAGCTTTTAATTGTGCGTTTGTCATTTTATCCCCTCCTTTCTTTTTTGAAGTAAGTTTATTTTATTTTTAACGTTCGAATCCGATTTAAGATGGCCGCCATTTCCGTTCTTCTTATTCGAGCAAGGTCTCCTGGATGCTGATCTTTAAATAACGAAAAGGCTCCCAGCCCCTCATTATTTATTTTTTCTTCAATGAAATCCAGTAGCTCAGGAATCGACTTATCTCCTAACGTATGGTTTCTTTCTAGATAATAAAGAACTTCAGCAGCAAAGCGAGTTTGGCTAGGATCAACGAGCTGTTCTACTTGAAGAAGTGAAATATCTGACTGCCCAAATTGAATATGATGTAATCCTCTCGCTGTCACTTTCGCTTTTTTTCCTTTTTGGCTATTTAAACTATTGCGCTCAGGTATTCTTTTTCTTGCATTGCCGAATCCCTCTTCACCTTCAGCTTGTCGAGATTGTTGAGATTCTTGTACGATTTTTTTAGCTTTATCGGTTAAATCGTAGGGAAGATAGTTTTCCATTAAAATCACCTGATCTGCTACCTCAAAGTAATCTCCAGATCCCCCCATAACAAGTACGGTTGATATGTGTCGTTCTGTACTTAATTGCTTTACCCGATCAATAAATGGGGTGATTGGTTCTTTTTCTTTGGCAACTAACTGCTGCATCCGATAATCTCGAATCATAAAATTAGTCGCACTGGTATCTTCATCTATTAGAAGCGTATCTGAGCCAGCTTCTATTGCTTCTATAATATTTGCAGCCTGTGACGTACTTCCACTGGCATTTTCGGATGTAAATGACCGTGTATCCTTGCCATAAGGTAGATTGTTGATAAATGGTGATATATCAACTCCAGTTACCTGACGACCATCTTCAGAACGAATTTTCATAGCCTGGTGATTTGTGATCACATATTCTCTTCCATCCCCCGAAATATGATTATAAACGCCTTGCTCTATGGCATGTAAGAGGGTACTTTTCCCATGATAACCCCCACCAGCAATCAAAGTGATCCCTTCCCTAATTCCCATTCCTGTTAATGGTTCTGCTCGATGAGGAATGGTGAAAGACACTTCCATACTTTTTGGGGATTCAAACGATACAGCTTTGTTCTGCATTGGACGATCGCTTATCCCACTTTCACGTGGTAAAATAGCTCCATTTGCTACAAAAGCGATATAGCCATTCTCAGTAAGATAATCACGAATCGCTTCCTGCTGATCGGCTAAATGTAGCGACTTGACCATTTTTTCCTGATTCAACGCAAAAACAGATTGCTGCATAAGGCTCGGGATTTTATGCAAAAGAAGGTCAATCGCCTGTCTTCCTAGAACTCTTCTTCCTTGGGCAGGTAATCCGATCGATAAACAAACTGTAATATAGTCCGCTTGGACGTTCACTGCGGTCCTCTCAATGACCTTTTGACCTGGTTGATCAATTAGGATCAATCCGCTTCTTCCAGTGCCTTTCATACGCCTTTCCGTACGTTTAATGGCATCCCCTACTTTTCTAGCAATCATATCTTCAATTCGAACTCTTCTTACATCTGAATCAAACCACTCATGCTCTACAATTGTTTTTCCACGTGGAATAATCATTCTTATCCGAGAAGGGCTGGCAAACGGGTCTCCCTGAACATAATCAATCGCAAGAGTAAAATCATTAAAGTTATAGCGTCCTCTAATATCCTTGTATGCCTTATACCCTTTTCCATCAATACGTTCAAGCTGTTTTTTAAGTTCCTTCATAAATGAGGCAAGCCTCCTTTTAAGCTTCAAAATTTGGTATATGATAAAATAAACGATAAATGGTACTAGGAGGAAAGTGTGATGACCAAAATTACCCTCGCTCCATCTATAAAAGAGATTTATCCTGATTTTAAGATCGGTTATGCTATTTATCATAATATCGTTGTTGAAAAGTCACCGCAAATGGTACGCGGTCGCTTTCAGTTTTACCAGGAGACAATGATGATGGATCTTGAGCAGACAGACCTCAAATCGTTTCCTCCCGTAACTGAATGGCGTTCCATTTTCAAAAAATTCGGAACGGATCCTGCTCGATACCGTCCATCTTCAGAATCACTCTTACGTCGATTAAAAAAGGGAAGTTCTATCCCTCTCGTTCACTCTGCTGTGGATATTAATAACCTACTATCGCTTCAATATAAAATTCCAATCGGAATCTATGATCTTGATCAAATAAAAGGAGACATTATGGTCGATAGTGGAAATGATCTTTCTTCATATGAAGGCTTAAATGGACGTGAAATGTCCTTTGATCACAAAATCCATTCACTTGACCAGAAAGGCGCATTTGGAAGTCCGATTGTCGATTCCAAACGAACGGCTGTAACGGAAAACACAACAAACGCCATTCAGCTTTTTTATCTCCAACCGTCTCTATCACTTTCAGAATGCAAAAAACTAGTTACAGCCTCAGCAGAAATGTTTCATCAAATCCACGGTGGAAATGTTGAGAACGGAGTTTCCAGTTAAAGGAATTGTCTAGACATAAAAAAACGCAACGCTTCGTTAATATTAACGAAACACTGCGTTGGGTAAATGGTGAAAATTCGAGGAATTTCTACATTCCTCGCTGATGTAGATAGAATACCACAGAACCTATGAAAGAAACAATACATTTTTCATAATTTCTTAACAAAGTCCTTTTATTGCGCATTGATCATATCGAGTTTGACGCATCAATGGCTATCCATCTATAATCAGAACTACAAGTAGAAAGGAGAACGAATATGGAACCATTCTCTACACCATTTTTTGAAGAAAACTTTCGACAATACATACATAAAAACCGAGATGTATTTACAAAATTGGAAGCAATGAATAGCTATTATCGTTCAGTTGTTTCATCCATGATTTATGACAACCTTAACAAAAACTCGGAAATCGTTCGTCGCATTCGCAATTTGGATGGGGCTTACAAAACAGTTAAAGAGGAAGAGTCCGAACTATAAGAAAAAGCTCTCTTTTCAATAAGAGAGCTTTTTCTTTAGGATTTTGGGATATCGCAAGAATCAGCCGTGCATGCTGCTGCTTCGCCAGACATGACCTCAAGCTTATTTCCTTCTTCCCAGGCCTTCGTTAGCGCCTGCTCAAACATTTCTACAGGCTGTGCACCCGAGACGGCATATTTACCATCAAACACAAAGAACGGCACACCCTGGATACCCAGTTGACTTCCCATAGCTTCATCTTGGCGAACTTGACTCGTAAATTCATCCGTACGTAAAAATTGTCGAATATCAATAGCTTTTAACCCAAGGTCTTCACCTAGTAAAGCAAGTGTTTCATGATCCCCAATATTCTTCGATTCCGTAAAGAACGCATAAAATAATCGTTCTGACATTTCATTGCCCTTACCATACTCTTTTGCATAGTGAACAAGACGATGAGCATCAAACGAATTAGTGGGAATCATCTTATCGAAATCATAAGTTAGATTCTCCCCAGCAGCCTGCTGTCTCATGTTCTCACACATTCCTTGAGCCTGTTCAAGACTAACTTGATACTTCGCTGCCAGAAGCTCAGCCATGCTTTCACCATTTGATTCTTTCGCGTTTGGATCAAGCTCAAAACTCTTGAAAATAACGTCTACTTGATCACGGTGTGGAAAAGTACTAAGTGCATGTTCAAGTCTTCTCTTTCCTATATAACAAAATGGACAGACAAAATCGGACCATACTTCAATTTGCATCGAATCACTCTTTCGGTTCATCATTATTTATTACTCACCAATATTCTATCACCTGTATTTTCAAAAGAGCAGGAATTTGCTCAAAGATTATGAACGAAGTTTACTTGGAAGAGGTGAGTTATGTACACTTCAGCCTACTTAAAATAGGCTTAACTTCTTATCAACAGAGGGCTTGATGCGCCTTCGAGTAACTAGGTAAGTTCCATTTACGACCTGCCAAGTGTAGGAGGAATGTTCCAAACACCAAACAATTTACACAGCATTCCATAGTAGTTAAAATCCGTAGGCACCCTATTTGCTGAATTGATGTATATCGCTTAGTATGCTGTTTTCTAATTAGTTAAAACAGGTTTCTCTTAATGAGAATAAGAAGAGTAAGTAACAAAAAAAGACTCCAACGAGAACGTTGAAGTCTTGTAAGAACGTATGTAATGGTACCGGTGGTCGGGTTCGAACCGACACTCCTCTCGGAACACGATTTTGAGTCGTGCGCGTCTGCCAATTCCGCCACACCGGCAAAGTACCATGTTTAATTTAGGCAAAAAAATAAGTGGTGCCGGAGGCCGGGCTCGAACCGGCACGGAGGTACACCCTCCGCAGGATTTTAAGTCCTGTGCGTCTGCCAATTCCGCCACTCCGGCAGGACTTTAAAGAAAAAATATTAAGATTGGAGGCGGCACCCGGATTTGAACCGGGGCGTAAGGGTTTTGCAGACCCGTGCCTTACCACTTGGCTATGCCGCCTTTGTAAAATGGAGCGGAAGACGGGATTCGAACCCGCGACCCCCACCTTGGCAAGGTGATGTTCTACCACTGAACTACTTCCGCAACAAAATGGCTGGGCTAGCTGGATTCGAACCAGCGCATGACGGAATCAAAATCCGTTGCCTTACCGCTTGGCTATAGCCCAAAAATGGGGCGGCTGATGGGAATTGAACCCACGAATGCCGGAATCACAATCCGGTGCGTTAACCACTTCGCCACAACCGCCAAGAAAGAATGAAATTGGCAGGGGTAGTAGGACTCGAACCCACACCGGAGGTTTTGGAGACCTCTGTTCTACCTTTAAACTATACCCCTATCAAAATGGTGGAGGGGGACGGATTCGAACCGCCGAACCCTGAGGGAGCGGATTTACAGTCCGCCGCGTTTAGCCACTTCGCTACCCCTCCAAATTGACAATTACCATTGTAATACACATTTTATGAAAGTGCAATGGAATTTGATCTCATTTCGAGAAAATGGTGCCGGCCAGAGGACTTGAACCCCCAACCTACTGATTACAAGTCAGTTGCTCTACCAATTGAGCTAGACCGGCAACATGGTGGCTCCGGACGGAATCGAACCGCCGACACGTGGATTTTCAGTCCACTGCTCTACCGACTGAGCTACAGAGCCATGTTTGATAAAATAAATTGGTTGCCCTTAACAGGACTACATCCTAATTTTAACAAAGATGAATATTCGACGTTGTTAAAATTAATTGGTTGCGGGGGCAGGATTTGAACCTGCGACCTTTGGGTTATGAGCCCAACGAGCTACCGAACTGCTCCACCCCGCGATAATATTAAAATGTAAATGGCGGTCCCGACGGGAATCGAACCCGCGATCTCCTGCGTGACAGGCAGGCATGTTAACCGCTACACCACGGGACCTTAGAAAATGGTGGAGGATGACGGGCTCGAACCGCCGACCCTCTGCTTGTAAGGCAGATGCTCTCCCAGCTGAGCTAATCCTCCACAGAGTAAAACTAATATTTATGTTGGTGACCCGTACGGGATTCGAACCCGTGTTACCGCCGTGAAAGGGCGGTGTCTTAACCGCTTGACCAACGGGCCCTTGCTGCTATTATGTACGCTAGTGGCGGAGAGCGAGGGATTCGAACCCTCGAGACGGCGTTGACCGTCTACACGATTTCCAATCGTGCTCCTTCGGCCACTCGGACAGCTCTCCATGGCTCCACAGGTAGGATTCGAACCTACGACCGATCGGTTAACAGCCGATAGCTCTACCACTGAGCTACTGTGGAATAATATCAGCCTGGCAACGTCCTACTCTTGCAGGGGGAGATCCCCCAACTACCATCGGCGCTGAAGAGCTTAACTTCCGTGTTCGGCATGGGAACGGGTGTGACCTCTTCGCCATCATTACCAGACTTATGACTGGATATCACTTTTGTGATTTGCCAGCGACAAAATATATCATACTATATTTCATCAAGTTTTTCAAGAGAAAATTTCATTCCCTGAAAACTAGATAGCACTCGCAACGTTTTCCAATAATTAATGTGTCCAGCTACGTAAGCCAAATCCTCGATCGTTTCACCTTTTGATTCTGACGCAAAAAGCGCGTCTGATTCAAAAGCTTCCAACGCTTGTCGGATTTAAACGGCTTACTTCGCT
>NZ_JAIVKU010000005.1 GCF_020524165.1 Guptibacillus hwajinpoensis | reverse complement strand
TTTCCCACAGCATTAAGCTGGTAAGATCCCTTAGAGATGATGAGGTAGATAGGTTCGGGGTGGAAGCGTGGCAACACGTGGAGCTGACGAATACTAATCGATCGAGGGCTTAACCTAAAACGAAAAGCGAAGTAAGCCGTTTAAATCCGACAAGCGTTGGAAGCTTTTGAATCAGACGCGCTTTTTGCGTCAGAATCAAAAGGTGAAACGATCGAGGATTTGGCTTACGTAGCTGGACACATTATTGGAAAAGTTGTGCGTGCTATCTAGTTTTCAGGGAATACCCTGTAAAGTCTAGTGACGATGGCGAAGAGGTCACACCCGTTCCCATGCCGAACACGGAAGTTAAGCTCTTCAGCGCCGATGGTAGTTGGGGGATCTCCCCCTGCAAGAGTAGGACGTCGCTGGGCAATGAAGAAAGGCGAGAGACCAAATGGTTTCTCGCTTTTTTTTGTATGGTTTTATATGTTCTATCGTTTTTACTAAAAAAGAAATCTCCCATCAAGAATATCGGATGTTTGCTACTTCATCCATCATAGTTGGAATACTTGTATCTCTTGTTCTACCGTTTATTTATAAAAAACGATTTGGGCTACCGCTTCCTTCCTAATCATTCTTCTAACACATTAAAACTATCAACAAATCTTCACTCGTCTTAAAATAAGAGAAGAGGTGAAGAAATATGAGTAAAACTGTTATTGTCTGGTTTCGTCGGGATTTTCGTTTAAACGATCATACTGCTCTTGAAAAGGCGATTTCCTATTGTGAAGAAAACGATGCTCGATGGATGGGACTTTTTCAATTAGATCCACATTTTACGGAAAATATTGATCTTCATCATGATTATTTTTTTCAAACGGTAGCGCAGTTTCAAGATACGTGCAAAAAGGAAAACCTTCCTTTCCAAATTGTTTATGGTGATGCCATTGATGTATTTGAAAAAGTAACAGACACATTAGATGTGAAAGCCGTTTTCTTTAATGAAGACAAGGCAGGTTACGGTGCTCGTCGAGATCAAGATGTATGTGATTGGTTAAAGAATAAAGAGATTGAATTCCATTCTTATCAAGATTATTATCTACACGACAAGCAAGATGTTAGGAAACAGGATGATTCAATGTACAAGGTCTTTACTCCGTACTATAAACAGTGGAGGACATTAAAGAAACCACAAGTCATTCAGATTGATTTAAAGAAAGTGAAGAAGTATGCCATCGAAATCAGCGATTCTCTTGATTCAAATAAAAAATTTAAAAACGTTTTAAAACAGTGTGAGCGAGATTGGAAAGCGATTGGCGAAAAAAGTGCAAACCAACGGGCAAAACGTTTTACGAAAGAAAGGTTAAAGGATTATGATCACCACCGTGATGTTCCATCCATCGTTGGTACAAGTAAATTATCTCCCTATTTAAAAACAGGTACACTTTCTGTGCGTACTCTTTTTCATATGATAGCGGAATACGATCATAAGGGGGGCGAAACGTTTATACAGGAACTCGCCTGGCGTGATTTCTATGGGATGGTTCACGCGGAGTTTCCTGAGTTTCGAGATTGTGAGTTTCAAACGAAATATCGTGGGATTCCATGGAACGATGATCAGGAAAAATTAAATAAGTGGAAAAGAGGAGAAACGGGTTTCCCTATAGTAGATGCCGGGATGAGGCAGTTAAATCAAGAGGGTTGGATGCACAATCGGCTTCGTATGATCACCGCTTCGTTTTTGACAAAGGATTATCTCATTGATTGGAGATTGGGTGAACGCTACTTCGAAGAAAAGCTGATTGATTATGATGAGTCTTCTAATACAGGTGGCTGGCAGTGGGCCTCTTCCACAGGAACGGACGCGGTTCCATATTTTCGAATCTTTAATCCTACTACACAAGCGGAGCGTTTTGATCCAGATGGTACTTATATCCGGAAGTACGTTAAAGAATTAAAAGATGTTCCGAATAAAGCGATTCATCAACCATCAAAAATGAGTGAGGAAGAGCAGCAAGATAGTCATTGCATGATTGGTCAAGATTATCCACATCCGACTGTCAACCATAAAGAGCAGAGACAGAAGGTACTAAGTGTTTATAAAGAACGAACCTAACGAGATCAGATGCTACCTGGCATCTGATCTTTTTTATGGATAAGAAGGTCAGAACTGCGCATGCTAGTGGGAGAGACTGTTATGCGCGGAGTTGATTGTTTTGAAATGGTTTAAAAAAGGTGCATCTGAAAAACCGGAGAATTTGGAAGAAATGGTCAAGGATTTGAAACAATCAATTGATTTTGTCGACTATGAAAATAAAGAAAGTGATCAGCCTTATCGTTTAATCTATTTTGCTTCCCTCATTGATCCTGAACAGCTACATCGCGATCTATTGCCTGTAATTAAGGAATCACGATCTAAATCACTCGAAGATTTAAAAGGGATCCTTCCAATTGAGAACATTGAAATCTCATCAAAATTGCCACTCATCCAAGAGCGACTACTGGAAGGACATGTGGCTATTCAGCTTTCACGTGGACAAAAAGTATTGCTTGTGAACATTAGTTTACGAAAATCAAGGGATCTCTCTGCTCCTGAAATTGAATTTAGTGTGATGGGTCCAAAAGAAGGTTTAGTTGAGGATCTCCATACTAATATGAATTTGCTTCGGCGTAGAATTCCTCACCCAAGGTTAAGGATGAAGGAAATTACAATTGGAACAGTCAGTAAAACAAAAGTGGTCGTTGCTTTTATAGAAGGAGTTGCGAGTGAACAAAATATTAATACGGTCATGCAACGACTGGAGGATCTCGATTTTGATATTATCTCTGATTCTTCTTTTATAGGTCAGATGTTAGAAGATAACTCACTCTCTGTTTTTCCACAAATGATTGATACTGAGCGAACCGATCGCATTACAGGTCATATGAATTTTGGGGCTTTTGCTATTTTAACGGAAGGGTCTTCAAATGCGTTAATTGGTCCGATAAACTTTGGGCAATTGTTAGTATCCTTTGAAGATTATTATCTAGGATGGAATATTGCTTCGTTTTTTCGTATTGTTCGAATGATCGCGATTTTAGCCTCTATTATCGCAACACCTTTATATGTTGCTGTTTTAACCTATCATTACGAATTATTTCCATCTAAATTATTAGCGACATTAATTTCTTCAAGAAGTGACATTCCTTTTTCACCAGTCGTTGAAGTATTTTTTCTTGAAGTTACCATTGATTTATTACGTGAGGCCGGAGCAAGGATGCCGACGAAGGTAGGTCAAACTCTTGGTATTGTGGGCGGTATCGTGATTGGAACAGCAGCGGTAGAGGCATCACTAACAAGTAATATCCTTTTAATATTAGTCGCTTTGTCAGCGCTGGCATCTTTTACAACGCCAGTTTATCGAATGACCAATACCATTCGGTTTTTGCGTTATCCTTTAATACTGTTTGCTCAACTTCTAGGTTTAATTGGCGTCGCATTGTTTGGCTTATTTATTTTGACACATATGATCCGGTTGACGTCTTTTGGAAATCCGTATCTTGCGCCATTGTATCCGCCAAGAATAAAAGATTGGTATGACTCTTTCTTTCGTCTACCGTATGTCATGCAAAAAAACAGGTTTCAATTTTTCCGTGGAAAACAATCAAAGCGTTTTGAGGATAAGAAGAAGCGAAAGCATTCGTTGGATTTCGATGAGCAGTAAAGGGTGAGTGACTTGGAGCAAGGTAATCGAAATGATCTTCTAATTTCTCCATTTCTAATCATGTTTATTATTCACAGCAATCAGGTGGGAGTCGGAGTGCTAGGCTTTCAGAGATACATCGCGGCTTACGCGGGAAATGATGCCTGGATTGTAGTGATTGTAACGGGACTCATATTTCATCTATTTATATGGATGATGTACCGTATTCTTAGTGATGGTACTTTTGATATTATTGACCTTCATAATAAATGGTTTGGGAAGTGGATTGGCTCCGTATTTAATCTCGCTCTCATGATGTATTTACTATTAGGTACGATTGTGATTTTACGGACGTTTATAGAAGTGATTCAGGCGTGGATGTTTCCGGAGTTAGCGACATGGATTCCAGTGGCATTGTATCTTTTGTTAACGTATTACGTACTTGCTGGAGGGTTTCGGACTGTCGCAGGAATTTGCTTTTTTGGTGTGATTATTCCGGTTTGGTTAGTATTTACGGCAACAGCTCCAATCAAGTTTTCTACATTTAGTAATCTTCTTCCAATGATGGATCATTCCTTAAAAGACTTTGCTCTTGGAACAAGGCAAATGACGCTTAGTTATGTTGGGATCGATATCTTATTACTGGCATATCCCTTTTTGAAAAATCCGAGAAGTTCTCGTATATGGGCACATATGGGCGTACTGTTAACAACCCTCGTTTATACGATGGTGATGATTGTTTCATTAGCATTTTATAGCGCGGGGCAACTTCAGCAGTCCATTTGGTCAACGTTAATTGCCTGGAAAGTAGTGGAACTGCCTTTTGTGGAGCGATTTGAGTATATCGGCATTACTTTCTGGTGTTTTGTAGTTTTTCCAAACATTTGCCTCACGATGTGGGGAGCTAGTCGCGTAGGAAAAAAAGTTCTCCATATCAAGCAAAAGTATTTTGTTATCATCCTCATTGCTTTTGTCTTTACTGTATGCGTCATGGTTGTTAACCGCGATCAAGTTGACTACCTAAATACGTTAACTTCTATCATAGGCACATATGTGTATTACTTTTATATTCCATTTATTTTCCTATACAGTATGATTTGGAGAAGGGTGAAAAAGCGAATATGAAATATGCTTGTTGCTTAGCGTTGTTCTGCTTTCTCCTTACGGGGTGTGTAGCAGAAGAGATCATTGATGAAGTTCCTATTCTATTTATTGTAGGGTATGACCAAGGCGAAGATGAGAAAATCAAAGGAACGATTTCGCTTCAAACGTTTGATCCAAATCAGAAGGTAGAAACAAGAGCCTTCGAAGCGGAAGCCCATACGAGTAAGGGACTTCGGAATCAATTAAGTGGACTCCCTAAACCCATTTCGATTGGAAAAATGGCTGTATTGCTATTTAGTGAAGATATGGCGGAGAAAGGAATTATTGATATTCTGGATAGTTTCTTGAGAGATCCTGCTGCAGGCCGATTAATCTACGTTGGTGTAGTGGAAGGAAGTGCAAGTGAATTAATTAAAAATGAGTTTCAATATTTGCAAGGAATTGGGCCATTTTTACAGAATCTTATTAAGGAATCCATTGAGTATGGGAATATGCCACAAAATAATATTCATTTGTTTGACTACAAATATTATGGCGATGGAATGGACCCAGTTGCCCCAGTTCTAAGAATGGAAGAAACGGAAGTTAGAATTACAGGACTTGCTTTATTTGATGATGATAAATTGGTAGGAAAACTTAATTTAGATGAGATGTTCATGTTTTCTTTGATTAATAAAAGTTTTAGTGCGGGATTGTATGAACTAGAGCTTCCAGGTGGAGAGTACGCAAACTTACAAAAAATAAAATCAAAAGTAAATTATAAGGTGAAAAATGGGAATACAAATCCTTCTTTGAACATATCAGTTAAGTTAAATGGGAACGTCGTAGAATATACAGGGGAAAAGTTAACGAAAGAAAAGAAGAAAGAAATCGCCAAAACGTTCGAAAAAAAGGTAGAAATTCAGGGAGTCAACATGGTTGAAAAATTTCAAGAATTAGGAATTGATCCTCTCTCAATTGGGGATCACGCTCGGAGTCAAACAAGACATTTTGATTTTGAAAAATGGAATGAACACTATCCAGATCTTCCAGTAACCATTGATGTAAAAGTAAATATAGGGGAATCAGGCATCATTGATTAAGGAAAGGTGTGCGAGGCTCATGAGCGATTCCATTCAATCTAGCAATAGAAAAGCCCGTTTTAAAAATCGATTCGATTTTTAAAACGGGCTTTTCTCATGAACCTTTACTTAGATAACAAGGTAGAGGAGTGACAGAATATGATTTTTCTTGATGGCGATCATTTATCGCTTTCGCAGTTAAGGGCACTATTATATAACGGTGAGCGTGCTGGATGTTCAAGTGAAAGCTTGCAGCGCGTCGACGAAAGTAGAAAAGCAGTTGAATCGATTGTGGCAAAAGGGGAAACCGTTTACGGCATCACGACTGGATTTGGTAAGTTAAGCGATGTTCATATCCCTTCTGCTGATGTCAATCAGCTTCAGTTAAATCTTATTTATTCCCATGCATGCGGATTAGGAGACCCCTTTCCACCGATTGTATCAAAAGCAATGCTATTGCTTCGTGCAAATGCATTGTTAAAAGGTTTTTCTGGGATTAGACGCGAAGTGATTGAACGGCTTATCTTATATGCTAATGAGGATATCATTCCCGTGGTCCCTCAACAGGGTTCGCTTGGTGCTAGTGGTGATCTTGCTCCATTAGCTCATCTCGCTTTACCATTACTAGGAGAAGGGGAAGTATTTTACCAAGGCAAACGTGAGAAAGCGATCCTCCCATTAAAAGAGAGAAGGATTCCTCCAATTCAGTTAACCGCAAAGGAAGGTCTTGCCTTAATTAATGGAACGCAAGCGATGACTGCGATGGGAGCGGTAACTTATCTAGAGGCAGAAAAACTTGCCTATGAAGCAGACGGTATTTCTGCCTTAACCTTAGAAGCATTGCGAGCCATTACAGATGCTTTTGATGAACACATTCATTTGGCCCGTGGTTATCCGGAACAAATAGAAGTAGCAAAAAGGTTAAGGAAACTTTTGAAAGGGAGCAGTCTTACCACAAAGCAGGGAGAGGTAAGGGTTCAGGATGCTTACTCGATCCGCTGTATACCTCAAGTTCATGGTGCGTCCTGGCAGGCCTTAGGTTATGTGAAAGAAAAGCTTGAAATTGAAATGAACGCGGCAACTGATAACCCACTTATTTTTGATGGAGGAACGAAAGTACTTTCTGGAGGCAATTTTCATGGCCAGCCGATTGCACTGGCGATGGACTTTCTTTCCATTGCCATGGCTGAGTTTGGGAGTATCGCGGAACGGCGTATTGAACGACTCGTTAATCCACAATTAAATGATTTACCTGCATTCCTAAGTCCGCAGCCGGGCCTTCAATCAGGTGCAATGATCATGCAGTATGTGGCGGCATCGCTTGTCTCGGAGAATAAAACGCTAGCGCATCCGGCTTCAGTCGATTCGATTCCCTCTTCAGCTAACCAGGAGGATCATGTTAGTATGGGAACGATTGGATCTCGTCATGCTTATCAAATTACGGAAAATGTGAGACGAATTCTCGCCATCGAAGCGATCTGCGCCATGCAAGGAATTACGTTTCGAGGTGTACATCTCCTTTCTCCTGATACAAAACAAATCTATCAAGCTGGAAGGCGGATTGTACAAGAAATGATAAATGATCGCATTTTCTCATATGATATTGAACGTTTCACCGATTGGCTGAAAAATGAGGATGTGATCGAAAAGATCGTACTGGGGCTGAAGTAGCTTCATCAATTTTGATACAATATGAAATAAAATCAGAAGAATGATATAGTAGACGAAATAGATGGAAAGCAGGGGGCATTACTGTGAACGAAAAAGAAATCGAAATTCTTGAGATTTTAGAAGAAAACGCACGTATTCCAATGGATGTTTTAGCTGATATGGTTGAATTGTCTGTTGAAGAAGTGGAGAAAACAATTAAAAGACTTGAAGAGCAAAACATTATATTAAATTATTCATCCGTCATTAACTGGGATAAGACTTCTGGTAAAGACGGTGTGGCAGCGATGATTGATGTAAAAGTGACGCCTAAACGCGAGGTCGGTTTTGATGAAATTGCTGAACGCATTTATCGTTTTCCGGAAGTGAAAGCTGTGTACTTGATGTCAGGTGCGTTTGATTTATCTGTTCAGATTGAAGGGAAAACCATGAAAGAGGTTGCGTTCTTTGTTTCCAACAAGTTATCAACACTTGATTCTGTGCTATCGACAACCACGCATTTCCTACTTAAAAAATATAAACACGATGGTGTCATTTTCGAGCCTGAACAGAAAGATAAGCGGATTGTGGTGTCACCATGAAGCATGTTCAACAGCAGTATATTTCTAAAACAGCTTCTCAGTTAAAACCTTCAGGAATCCGAAAGTTTTTCGATCTTGCTTCTCAAATGGACAATGTAATTTCACTTGGTGTCGGAGAACCTGATTTTGTGACGCCGTGGAATGTATGTGAAGCAGGATATGCCTCACTTGAAAGCGGCTATACAGCCTATACCGCGAATGCTGGTTTACTTGAGTTAAGAGAGGAAATTTCCTCCTATTTGCTCGAGCAATTCTCACTTCATTATTCAGCTGAGTCCCAAATCATTTTAACGGTTGGCGCTAGTCAGGCAATTGACCTTGCTTTTCGAGCGGTGATTAATCCAGGTGATGAAGTCATTATTGTGGAACCGGGCTTTGTTGCCTATGCACCAGCTGTGACACTTGCAGGAGGTACACCTGTTTCGTTAGAGACAAAGGCAGAAGATGAGTTTAAGATTACACGTGAATCTCTTGAAAAAGCCATTACAAAGCGTACGAAAGCCATTCTGCTTTGTTTTCCAAGTAATCCAACAGGTGCAACGATGTCTGAATCAGAACTCAAGAGCGTAACGGACGTCATTGAAAAACATGATCTTCTCGTTTTATCGGATGAGATCTACGCAGAGTTAACTTACGATGAGACGCATTATAGCATCGCTCGGATAAATGGCATGAGAGAGCGGACCATTTTAATTTCTGGTTTTTCAAAAGCTTTTGCGATGACAGGTTGGAGACTTGGCTATGTGACAGGTCCTGAAGAGATTATTGCAGCCATGTTGAAAATCCATCAATACACGATGATGTGTGCGCCAACCATTGCCCAGCATGGGGCACTTGAGGCATTAAAAAGCGGAAGAGAAGATCTTGAGAGAATGAAAAAAAGCTATCGGCAACGAAGAAATTTTCTAGTTAAATCGTTTAATAATATCGGTTTATCGTGTCATATGCCAGGTGGCGCATTTTATGCGTTTCCATCCATACAGGCAACTGGCATGACATCTGATGAATTTGCTGAAAAGCTGTTAGAAGAAGAGCGGGTTGCTGTGGTGCCGGGGCATGTCTTTGGTGCTGGGGGAGAAGGGTATGTTCGCTGTTCTTACGCAACATCGATTGATTCTCTACAGGAAGCTGTAAAACGGATTGAACGCTTCGTAAGTCGTCATCAACAAGCTTAATTGAGAACGCCGTCCATCACCCTGGACGGCGTTATGTACTAATAAGACGTTGGATCCTCTTTACTCGTTGTGATACCAGAAGACGCTTGTTTAGCGATTAGCTGTCGCAACAATTCATTTTGCTCCTCATCTGCTGCGTTCTTTCGCTTCATATAGCCCATTGCTTTAAAAATAAAAACGATTGTTAATACGACGATAAATAATAGAATTGCTACGTAAAGAAACCCAAAAAGACCAAAAAGTACACCAAAACCTTCCATTCCACTATTAGACATTCATCTCTCACCTCCTTAAATACTAGTATATTTTACCACTTTTAAATCGGAATGAAACTCAAATAGGGGTGGAAAACCCCTTACCTTTTCTAATAACACGTGGTGTGGTATTATAATCAAGTTGGAGAGTTCGTAATTCCCTCCTCTCGTAAAACAAAACTAGGGACCGTGAAAATTCCAGCCCTGATCTCGTAATAGAGAAGGGATTTTTCATGCGTCTCCCTTACTGAATAAAGAAGGGGGCTTTTTTATGTCTTTTATGATTCCAAAGAAAGTTGAAGTATTGGGAGAAGATATTCAGAAAAGCGAATTAAAGTATCATCATAAACGGGTAGCCGTTACGAAGGAATTCACTTTTGATGCCGCTCATCATCTACATTGCTATGATGGCAAATGCAAAAGCATGCATGGGCATACGTATAAATTAGTGATTACGATTAGCGGATATGTGAATGACATTGGCATATCAGTTGATTTCGGTGAAATTAAAACATTATTTAAAGAAGTGATCGATTCGAAGTTAGATCATCGTTATTTAAATGACGTCCTTCCCAACATGAACACGACAGCTGAAAATATGATTGTCTGGATGTGGGAACAGTTGGATCAGGCCCTGACTGAACGCAAGATGAAAGATCTTGGTCAGCGGATCGAAGAATTGGTTCTTTACGAGACGCCAACAAGCTACGCAACGCTGAAGCGGGAATGGATGGAAGACAATGAATAGATGGGTGTTACCGGAAAGATCCGAATATATGCAATGGGAATTACCGATGGTTGAAGTGTTTGAGACAGTAGAAGGAGAGGGAACGCGAGCGGGTTTTCCAACTGTTTTTGTACGCGTCTTTCACTGTAACCTGCGCTGTAGTTGGTGTGATACGCCATATAGCTATGCACCTGATAAAGCAGAATATACAGGGTCAATTGCTTCTATCATTGATCAAATTAAAAAATATAAGAGCCGTCATATTTGTTTTACAGGTGGAGAACCGCTGATCCATCGTGAAAAATCAATGGCGCTTCTTCAAGCAATGGTGGATCTACCGCATATTGAAGATATTCACATTGAAACGAATGGAGCGATTGATCTCACTCCGTATGAAGCTATTCGAAGAGACGATAAAGCATGGCAGGAAAAAGTTCGCTTTGTGATGGACTATAAGCTCCCTGATTCTGGTGAACAGCATCGTATGCTACATGAGAACTTTACACTACTTGATACACAGGATGAAATTAAATTTGTGATCGGTTCTGATGAAGATTTTACTGTTGCATCAGAGGTTGTCGCAGAAAACCATGAAAAAGGGCAGGTTCTGTATAGCCCAGTTTGGGAAACGATGCCGCCACATAAGCTCGTTGATAAAATTCTAGAAGCCGGATTAAGTCAAGTGAAGCTAAGTATGCAGCTTCATAAGATTATTTGGGATCCGAATCGAAGAGGTGTGTAACATGAGTAAAAAAGCAGTGATCGTTTTAAGCGGTGGCTTAGATAGTACGACATGTATGGGGATGGCGAAGGAAAAAGGATATGAGCTTTATCCAATTACGTTTCACTATGGTCAAAAACATAATCGTGAAGTCGAGCAGGCGAAAAAAGTAGCGGACTACTACAATGCACCTGATCATCGCATCGTGAACATTAGTTTTCTAAATCAAATTGGTGGTAGTGCGCTTACGGATGATTCGATCGATGTCCCCACCGATATGGATGAAGATGATATTCCTGTAACTTACGTGCCCGCACGTAATATGATCTTTCTCTCTCTTGCCTCTGCTTACGCAGAAGTAATTGGTGCAGAAGCGATCTATATCGGCGTATCTGCTGTTGATTACAGTGGTTATCCCGATTGTCGACCGGAGTTCATTGAAAGCATGAATGAAACAGTGAATTTAGCTACAAAAGCAGGTGCAACAGGTAGTGAGATGAAGATTGAGACGCCGCTTATTCACTTGACGAAAGCTGATACGGTAAAGGAAGGATTACGTTTGAACGTTCCTTATGAATTAACGACATCTTGCTACAATGGTGAAGAAGAAGCATGCGGAGAATGCGATAGCTGCCGTTTGCGTTTGAAAGGCTTTGAAGAAGCTGGAGCGGTTGATCCGATTCCTTATAAAGCATAAATCATAGTAGAAAAGCTGCCTTCTGGGGGATCCCAGCAGGCAGCTTTTTTGAAATCGGCTAGTATAATTGAGCTTTAGCCAATAAACTCTTGTTTGTGGGTGGCATGGTTCGACAAATAACGCAGGTGACAGGCACCCGCAACCTCGCACGCCAGCACCACTGACACTTACTCCGGCATTTCCCCGCTATATAGAGAGGAGGGGCGAATAATTCGGTTGTTATCATTTTGCTCATAGACGTGAGCGATCCAACCGGCTGTTCTTGCTGCGGTAAATGTCGGCGTAAATAGTTCTGTAGGAAGTTCAATTGCTCTTAAGATGGCTGCGGCATAGTATTCGACATTCGCATAAAGTTTTCGATCAGGTTTGTACTCCTGTAAAAGGCGTACAGCAGTTTCTTCTACTTCATGTGCTAACTGGAACTCTTCATCATCATAAAAGTCTGATGTGATTTCGCTTAAAGCGGCAGCACGTGGGTCTCTAGTTTTATAGACGCGATGTCCAAAGCCCATAAGCTTTTCTCGATTTTCAAGTTTCTGGCGTAATACTTTCTCAGCATCACCATCCCGCTTTATTTCATCTAATAAGTCGATCACTCCAGTGGGAGCTCCTCCATGAAGTGGCCCTTTCATAGCACCAATGGCTCCTGTAATTGCTGATGCTAGGTCACTCTCAGTTGAAGCAATTACGCGTGCTGTAAAAGTAGATGCATTTAGACCATGCTCCATTGTTAAAATAAAATACGCTGTTAAGGCTTTAACATGATTGTCCTGAGGCTTCTTACCTGTCAGCATGTATAAATAATTCCCTACATGAGAAAGCGATAAGTCTGGTTCGATGATCGGTAATCCTTTTTGAGTTCGATAGCGATAAGCAATGATTGTAGGGACGATACTCAGTAGTTGAATGCCTTGTTCTTGCGTCGCTGGAAACTGAAAAGATTGATTACCGATGGAAGATAATACGGTTCGAACAACGCTCATCATTTCCATGTTGTCTGGCAAACGATTGATAATTTCTTTATGACTCGTCGATAAAGCTCTCGCTTCACCAAGTGATGAAGTAAAAGCAGTTAGCTGCTTAGTATCAGGAAACACGCCATTCCATAGAAAATAAGTGGCTTCTTCAAATGACTTTTCCTTTGCGATTTGTTTTGCCCACTCGCCTCGGTAGACGAGCCAACCATTCTCTCCGTCCACAAGGCTGATTTTGGAATCAGCTGCAACGATTCCTTCTAGTCCTGCATGAATCATATGCTCAACTCCATTCTATTCGTCTTGTTTTTAGTCTATCGTTTCGTTATGATTATGACTAATAAATTATTAAGAAGAAATCAATAGTGATTTACTATCAATAGGAGAGCGAAGAGATGAACATCAATTGGCTTAAAACATTTGTTGCGGCTGCCACTTATGAAAATTTTAGAGAGACCGCAGAGAAACTATATCTTGCTCAACCAACCGTAACGGTGCATATTCAGCAGCTTGAAAAGCAGATTGGTAGCAAGTTGTTTATGAAAAGTGGAAGACGGGTTGTTCTCTCAGAAGCAGGAAGACAGTTTTTACCTCATGCCAGGGAAATGATGGAGCAGTACGAGCAAAGCTTGCGCCATATGAATGGATGGCGACAGGGCTACCATCGTAAATTGACGCTCGCAGTATCTCCACTAATCGCGGCAACTGTTCTTCCAAGTGTGCTGCAGCAATTTATGAAAGCTTATCCTTCAATAGAAGTAGTTGTAAAAGTAAGTGAGTCTAATGAAATTGGTGGAATGATTGCTAGAAATGCGGCTGATTTTGGGTTATCTCGCATGCAATCGGTACAGTCACATCTAAAGAGTGAGCAAATCGGAGCTGATCCAATCGTTCTTGTTGTGCCACATGATGGAGGGGATGCTGAAACGAGTCTTCCTCTTTCACTAAGTGATTTTTGTACGCAGTTAACGCTATTAACACATAATCATCCTGATTACTGGGATGATTTATTGGTTGAGTTAAGGTCAAAGTATGAAGGCATACGGACGATGGTGGTATCACAGGTTCATATTACGAAAAGATTTATTGAGGAAGGGTTGGGGTATTCATTTTTACCACGATCATCTGTCCAACGAGAATTGTTGGAAGGAAGGATGTTACAAGTGGATACGAGTGATATTAGACTTCCAGAAGTTCACACGTTTCTTATTTATCATCGCTTATCGAATGAAGCGTTAAAATTCAAGGAATTTATTGAACGAAATCTGCGCTAAAAAGCCCAATCAGCGTCCTGATCGGGCTTAACTCTTATTTTCCGAGTGTGAAATAAGAGTGTGGGATAGGTGCGTGAGTGTAGATCCTTAAGGCTAGCTTTCACGCTTTCCTAGTATGTGTGTATATAAAAAAACTATTCAGCTTTAATAAGAAGAAAGTCCCCAGATCGTCCACTTATTTTCTTGTCTTGCTGCAAAAAGGTGCAAACGGACAGGTAGCTGTGACGACTTTTTCGTTACGAGTACATCAATCAAGTAAGTATGATCCGCCACTTTTTTCTTACATGTTTTTAAGGCAGATTTGTAATAAGGGGTCGTTTTCTTTAAATGCGAAATGCTTACGATTTGCCACGTTTTAACGTCCTGGTTTGCTGCCAGTAGTCCTGGTAGAAGAGCGTTTGCTTTAGAGGGGAGACCTCGTTTAGAGTGCAGCTCTTGCATGTTGACGGTGGGACACTCTCCCTGAAGAAGCTGAACTGGACCCGCCGCATTCGAATAGGTTGGGAAGAGAAAGAAGATAATGAGTGATGCGCTAATATATCGCTTCATTGTACATGCCACCTTTCTATGCTTACCGTGTCCAATGTTCAGTAATTTCATTCAAAGTAATCGAATGTATGTTCGGTTTGTGATATACTGAATGTATAAGGAGGGAGCGTATTGAAACCTTCAATTGAAATGAAAATGGCTCGATCCATTTTAACAAAAGGAACTGGATTTCTTCATGGATATAGCCACACACTAAATCCATACGCTGGTTGCGCTTTTGGGTGCTCCTATTGCTATGTTAGAAGAATGCCAATTTCACTGTTTAGAGAAGAAGATTGGGGATCCTGGGTTGATATAAAAGAAAACGCGACAGATCTCGTGAAGAAAGAAATCCCGAAAGCACGGAAAAAGGGAAGGGTTTCGATTTTTATGTCTTCCTCAACAGACCCTTATCAACCAGTTGAGCATAAAACACGTTTAACGAGAGGGCTATTGGAGGCAATGGTCGAAGAGAGTCCGGACTTTTTATTCCTTCAAACGCGTTCTCCGCTTGTGACAAGAGATATCGATCTCTTAAAGCAATTCAAGAAAAAAATTCTTGTGAGTATGACCGTCGAAACGGATCTCGAATCCGTTCGCAAACTGTTTGCTCCATCAGCACCGCCAATTGCTGCGAGGTTAAAAGCGCTTAAAGAGTTACGATCTGAAGGAATCCCTGTACAAGCTGCTGTCGCGCCACTGCTACCGTGCTCAGAGAAATTCCCATTAACGTTAGCTGAAGTAACCGATCGGCTTACATTAGACGACTTTTTTATGGGAGATGGAAGTGGAGGAAAACGAACGGAGCAGCTGGGCATACGAAAAATTTTTGAAGAAAATGGTTTGAAGGATTGGTATGATCGGCAAGCGTATTTAAAAATAAAACGTCGCTTACGAGAGGTTTTCCCGGAAAATGCAGTTTATATTTCTCAAGAAGGGTTTTATCCTCCTGAAGGAGCCGATTGATAAAGGATTCTAAATACAAAGCCAACGCAAATAGGCTAGAAGTGGCCCTTCTAACCTTTTACGTGGCGTCATTATTTCAATTTTTCTGCTTTTCCCTTAAGGATTTTTAATTGGTCATTTTCATAACCGACTTTATAGGTAACGTTGTAGAGGGAAGTGGTTGTTTTCTTATCCTCTGTTCGTTCGTTTGCTTTGATTGTTGCCGTCACTTTGACTTCGTCGTTTGTTTGATTTAAGCTTCCGGTCATATTCGATACTTCCACATGGAGAGTATGAAGATAACCTTTTCTGAAATCTTCATAAGCCATCTCACTTTGCCAGCGGCTACCAAGCAGTGAGTAAGCTGTCACATAGTCCTGGGTAGAAAGACTTTCATAGAAATAGCCAATGAGATAAGTCGCATTGTTCTTAAAGTCTTCTCCCGTAAGTCCCTGCGGGGTCGTGACTTTTTCTTTGCTTTCATCATCTACTGTTAACTCAACTGGCCTATTCGACCATTCCTTGATTTGGTCGATCACGTTTGGAAGCGGGATACTAAAACCAATAGCACCTGAATCTGTACCCGCGGAATTAATCGCAATCGCTTCACCTGTCGTTGCATCGATAAGAGGACCACCGCTGTTTCCTTTTGTAATCGGTGCGGATATTTGATAAATATGTTCATAGCGATAAGGTTCTAAAATGAACTCTCGATCAAGGCCGCTAATAATCCCCGTAGTAACAGTGTTTTGTAGCCCGAGTGGACTTCCAAGTGCGATGATATTATCCCCAACTTCAGCTATACGTTCTTCCGCTACCGGAAGAGGCGCATTCTCTTTTAAGCCCGGTACGCGAATGACTGCTACATCAGTTGTATCCCCCATACCGATTATTTGGGCTTCGAATTGTTTAGCATCGGAAGTTTTAACAATGATTTTCTCTGCACCTTCTACAACGTGGGCATTTGTAATTACGTCACCATCAGTATTATATAAGAAGCCAGAGCCAGAAGATGTACCATCTTTTAAACTTACATCAATTTGAACGACGCTTTTTTGCGTTTCGTGAATAACGGACTTTAAATTCGGCTCATCTGTTGTCTTTTCTGGGGGAGTGTTTTTCTCACCGAGTGAAGAAGTAGCTTCAACGGTCGTACTATTATAGGAATCATGAAAAAAATAAAAGCCTGTGGCTCCCCCAATAAAAATGAGGAGAGTGCCAGTCAGGGATAGTAGTACAGCAATATTCTTAGACATCCGTCTTATGTACTCCTTTCAATTAGTCCAGGTACCATGTGAAGTGATCAATTTCGACGGTGAATTGATTCAGATTTTCGACATCTTCACCGATATCATATAGGACGAAATCAAATTTCCCTGTATCGTCAGGAAATAATTTGTCAGGATTAATATACACCTCTCCTTGATCAAATTCTTTACCATCCCCATCTAATACCTTGTAGGAAGCTCCGATTGAGTTTACAGGAACAGTCGCTTTGCTCGTCACTTGACCAGTGACTTTTAATTCATTGTAATCCGTTATTTCGGTTTTTAAGTCAGTTAGTTCGATAGCGCTCGTCCGATTCATTTCTTCTTCTTTTGCGGCAACCACCATAGCATGTTCAATGCGCTTCTGCTGCTCCTCTTCAAAAGCACTTCTCCTTTTTTCGATAACGGTTTTCAAGTTTGATAATTTTTCGTGGTCTTTGTTTATTTCCAAACCTTCTTCAACAGCAGTCAACGCTTCTGTAAAATGATTTTCTTCTAAATATTGATTGGCTTCATTAATGGTAAAGTCGATTAGTTGACTGCGAATTTCGCTAGCGATTTCTTGAGCTTCATCCACCTGTAACGTTTCTGCTCTCGTTAAGACTGGCTTCAATTCATCAATCGATTTTTTACCTTTCATGTCATACTTTAACTGAGCAACCATAACGGTTGTTCGAACAGAGGCGATTTCTTCTTGTAAATGAGATGACACCTCTCCTTTATAAGTGGAAGTTGTATGTTCAGCTTGTCGAATCAATTCTAGTGCTTCTGAATAGTGGTCCTGTTGTCTTTCTTGTTCCGCTTGAGCAAGAGAATGCTCGACGTTAAGTGCGTTATCTATAATGGCTCTATTCGTTTCCGCTGCGGGGAAACGAGGTCGTTTTTGTTGAGCGTCTTTAAATTCTTTTTGGGCTGCTTTAAAATCCCCGTTTTTCGCCAACTCTTCCCCTTTTTCAAATGAGCGAATCGCTGATTTTGTCACCGATTCTTCGTAAAAGTAATAGCCAGAAAGGGAGCTAGCGAGGAGAAGGAACATGATCACTGGTAACCAACGCCACAGTACAGAAAGGCTTCGGGTTGATCGCGTTTCTGTAATGAGCTCTTTTCCGCAAGAGAAACAAAATTGTTCATTTTCGCCTCTCTTTTTTCCACAATGTGGACAATACATTCTTATTCCACCTGCTTTCAATCTCAATCACTAGTTATATTTTGACACATTTCACTCATGAGGGAAATATCTTTCAGGGTGTTGTTGATGAATTGAAATATAAAGCAATTTTCGCGCAAATTTTCTTCCTGTCACTGTCCATTAGTGCGCCTTGAGAAGAGCAAAGATTGATTCAAAAGACATATTTTTAACAAATGGAAAGAAAAGTGAGTGAATAGTCATAGTCCTAAGATCCTCATCCTGTAGAAAAAGGTTGATGTCATACGTTCGACCTGTGTGTTAAGGACCTGTTCACACCAAACCCCCTTTGATAAGATAAGCCTAAGACCCCCTTTCAAATATTCCGTTACCAGGAAGACCGGCTTTTGCCGGTCCTTTTTTGTGTACGGAGGAACAAATAGCAATGAAGACCTTGACCATAAACTCTTTTAAAGAAAGTCCGTCTTTTTTGAAACCTAAACCTATACATGATCGTCTATATAGTTGAAAACCCTTATTCCCTTAGATGTAGCTACCGAGATATCCTTCTGGTAGCTACTTTTTTTATGTGCTTTGCAAAAAATATAAAAACCTGCTATAATGACTAACGAACGGTAGGCTAACGCCTGCATTTTTGTTTTATTATAAACTAACGAACGGTAGGTAGTGTAGAATGCAAAAAGATTCAACTCAAGAGCGAATTAAGCAGGTGGCACTCATTTTATTTGCCCGTAAAGGATTTGAAGGAACTTCCCTTTCAGATATCGCTTCAGGAGTTGGCATAAAAAAGCCATCTCTCTATGCTCATTATAAAAGTAAGGAAGATCTTTTCTTAGGAGTTATTCATAAAGTGTCCGTTGATTACAATGAGTTCGTTATAAGAACGGTAGAAGAGAGAAGTGATCAAAATCCAGAAGATCAGCTTTATCATCTCCTTCATAAAAACACAAATTATTTACGGAATGATGAAATGGGGCTGATTTTTAAACGAATGATGCTTTTCCCACCAGAATCCTTAAGAGCAGATATATACGATATGTTTGAAAAAACAGAGAATGTGATGAGAGAGGTTATTAAGTCAATCCTTATAAAGATGGTTCCCGATGACGAGTGGGAGCAAGTTTTTGATGCCTATTTGTGTTTACTTGATGGTGTGTTTGAGCAGGTTTTCTATTATTCACCTGAAGAACATCAAAAGCGGTTAGAAAATTCGTGGACAGTATTTATTCAAGGCGTTCACCGTAAGGAGGAGATGTAGCGTGGCATGGGTTTATCTTGTTATAGGTGGTTTGATGGAGGTTTTATGGGCGATTGGTTTAAAATACTCTGAAGGTTTTACGAACCCAGTCATTAGTCTGTTGACGATTGTCGGAATTGCGACTAGCTTTTACTTTTTTTCAAAGGCACTAAAATATTTACCTGTAGGAACTGCTTATGCTATTTTTACGGGACTTGGGGCAGCGGGTACAGCAGTCATTGGAATGATGTTTCTAAATGAATCAATTAGCTTCATTAAAATCTTTTTTATATTATTGCTTATTTCTTCCATTATTGGCTTGAAGCTAAATGCGAAGGAAGCATAGGAGGAATATATTATGGCATGGATTGCACTATTAATCGCTGGACTTGGTGAAGTTGGCGGCGTGATTAGCTTAAAGCTATCTGAAGGATTTACAAAATTAAAACCATCCATATTCACTCTGTTATTCGGTTCGATTAGCTTCTTTATGTTGTCTTTATCTTTAAAGGTGCTGCCAGTAGGTACAGCCTATGCTATTTGGACAGGAATCGGATCAGCAGGAAGTGTTTTAATTGGAATGTACTGGTTTAAAGAGCCAAAGAACCGGATGCAATTAGTTTTGATATCCTGTGTGGTTATTTCGGTTGTCGGACTACGCGTAGCAGAGGGTTGATTTTGTCAGATCATTCAGATAGAATAGAATTATTAATTAGAGGAGGTGAGGAAGAGATGTCTAACGCTTTTGTTCGTACGGAATTTATGGAGTATGTATCGATTTGCCGTGCGATTTTTCATGAAGTTGTTATCAAGGGGACAGGTCTGTCCAATTATAACAACTTTATAAGAAAACAAGCGTAAGGCTCTCTTACCCTACTTCAAACGGAATGAATAAATGAACTGTCAAGAGAGCGGCATCTGCCGTTCTTTTTTTTTTCTTTAAGTCCATGAAACGACTTAGAGAAAATCTATTCCACGTTTAACCACAGGTGAGGTCCTCACTTGTGGTTTTTTTGTGTTTTTTTTAGAAGAAAGGATGAAAAAAATGATATGTACAGCACAGGGAATTAGTAAAATGCTTGGTGGAAACAGCCTTTTTGAGAATCTTTTTTTTGAAATAATGGAGAAAGACAGAGTTGGCATCGTAGGTAGGAACGGAAGTGGGAAAACGACACTGTTACAGCTTTTAGCTGGAATTGAAGCGGTAGATCATGGAGTCATTCACTACAAGAAAGGAACACAAGTTGGTTACTTGGCGCAAATTGCGAGTGAAGCTGAGTTAGAAGTAAGGGAAGTTCTGAGAAACGCATTTACTCATCTTATTAAGATGCAAGAGAGAATGAATGAGCTGGAATCGGAAATGGCGAGAGGGGATGAGAGCGACCGTACTTTAAAGGAATATGGGCATTTGCTAGATGCCTTCACAAGAAAAGGGGGATATGAAATTGATTCGTCTATTCAACATGTGGCAAATGGGCTTGGTATTCAGAGCCTTCTTGCAACCTCTTTTCATCAGCTTAGTGGAGGAGAGAAGACAAAAGTTGGGCTCGGTTTGTTGTTACTGCAAGAACCTGAATTGTTGTTACTAGATGAGCCAACGAACCACCTGGACGTGGAAGCAGTAGAATGGCTTGAAGGATTTATGAAGCAATACAAAGGAACGGTGATCATTGTTTCACACGATCGTTATTTTCTTGATGAAGTTGCTACAAAAATAATGGATCTTGAAGATGGAGAACTACATGTTTATAAAGGAACTTATAGTGATTTTGTAGAACAGAAGGAAAAAGTGTTGCTGGCCGAGTTTGCAGCATATCAAGAGCAGCAAAAGAAAATCAAAAAAATGAGAGAAGCTATTAAACGATTAAAAGAATGGGCCAATCAAGCGAATCCACCAAATGCTGCGCTTCATAAGCGAGCGAGAAACATGGAAAGAGCGCTCGAGCGTATGGAGAAAATCAAGCGGCCCATACTTGAGCGCAAAAAGATGGGGTTGGAATTCGATGTAAATTCTCGTAGTGGTCAAGATGTCGTTCGTTTTGAAGAGGTTTCGGTTGGTTATGAGAACTTAGTGTTAGTAAAGAAGATCAATTGGCATATCAGGTATGGTGAACGTGTAGCCATTGTGGGAAAGAATGGAAGTGGTAAGACGACATTAATTAAAGCGCTACTGGGAACTATTCCACCTCAAGAAGGAAAGATTACTGTGAGTGGAAGTGTAAAAGTAGGCTATCTTTCTCAACATGTACTAAAAGAAAGTGGAAATGAGAGAGTGATTGATGTCTACCGTGAGACAGCAAAAGTTTCTGAATCAGATGCAAGACATGAGTTAGCCAGGTTTTTGTTCTACGGCTATACGGTATTTTCAAAAGTCTCTTCGTTAAGCGGTGGAGAGAGGATGCGTCTTCGTTTAGCACAGTTGATGAGTCAAAAATTGAATTTGTTAGTTCTGGATGAACCGACAAATCATTTGGATATTGACTCAAGAGAAGTCCTTGAAGATGCACTCGACAAGTTTACTGGAACAATCATTTGCGTTTCACACGATCGTTATTTTTTGAATAAATGTTTTCCAGTCACGTATTGGATTGAAAACAGAGATCTTCATCACTATCTTTATTCTTACAGTGAAGCGAAGCAGAAACACCTTGATGCAGTCGGAGAAGAAGAAAGAGCCCCATTAGAAAAGAAGGAAGCTACGACTCCAGTTGTAGAAATAAGTGCAGAAAGAGAAGTAGAAGAACTAGAGGCACGTCTTTTTGAAATCGATCAGAGGCTTGACGTGATAAATTGTGATGAAGAGTATCATTCCTTATCTGTGGAGAAAGAAACACTTAGCATTAAACGCGAGCAATTATATGAAGTATTAATGGGGGAAGAGACATGACAGAACAAAAAACGATTCATGCGGTATGTATGCCACATACAGTCAGTAGTCTTGTAGAGGATTTTCAGGAGTTAGGTGTAAAGGAAGGGATGACAATGATTGTGCATACCTCTCTTAGTTCACTTGGTTGGGTATGCGGAGGAGCAGAAGCGGTTATTCAAGCACTTATGGAAGCGGTTGGCGAAGAGGGAACGCTCGTTATGCCTGCTCAATCGGCGGGGAATTCAGATCCATCAGAATGGATGGCTCCTCCTGTACCTGAATCATGGTGGCCGATTATTCGTGAACATATGCCGGCCTATTCTAAAGAAACGACAGCAACAAGAGGGATGGGAACGGTTGCTGAGCTTTTTAGACAGTTTCCTGGAGTTGTTAGAAGCGAGCATCCGATGTATTCATTTTCAGCGTGGGGAAAAGAAAAAGATTACGTGACGGAGAACCAGCTGCTACAAGCTGGGTTTGGTGAAAAATCTCCGCTTGAGAAAATCTATGAGCTAGATGGAAAAATTCTTCTCATCGGTGTTGGACATGAGAGCAATACATCTCTTCACTTATCGGAGCATGCGAAATTAGACCATGTTCGAGTGACAAAGTCAGCGGCAATAATGGAGGAGGGAAAGAGAGTCTGGAAAACCTATCATGAGATCGACTACGATTCAGATTGTTTTGAGAAGATAGGGTATGAATTCGAGCGAATGGAAAGCTATCAAAAAATGAAAATTGGTCGTGCTGTATGTAAATTATTTGATCAAAGAGAGATGGTTGACTTTGGGCGTAAATGGTTTCGTGAACAGTGATAGATGATGAGCATAGGGGAAGGATGGTATGAATTTCCCCCATTTATCAATGTTTTTCAAAGTAAAGGAATAGTACTAAAGGAGTACATGACTCATGGCTAAATCGTTTCATAATTAAGTTATGGAAAAGAGCTTCTCAAGGGAGGTTCTTTTTTTTATAATATGATAACTTTGCAGGAAAACAGGTCCTTTTAAAAGAAGATATGATTGATTAAGCATCCCTCCAAAGGCCCATTTAATAAACGATCATATTATAAAAGGAGTCGCTATGACCTATAACAAAAATTACATGACTTATAGAAGTTCGAGCCCTCCTGATAATGAAAGAATAGAAGAGAGGGAGAAGGTAACAAATTTAGTGAAGTATTATGAAGGTTCCACAACAGCTCTAGTTGTTCAAAAAAATGAGAAGTGGCTGTATTTAAACGCTGCAGCTCTTCAGCTTCTTGGCTATAGCGATGCTTATGAATTAGAAGGGAAGTCTATTTGGGAGACGATTCATCCAATCGAAAAGCAAAAAGTTATTAAGCGAATTGAAGCTTCTATCAACGGTGTTAATCCAGGAGCGCTGATTCAACGATGGAGGAAGAAGGATGGATCCTTTGTTTCTGTAGAGGTATTAGCCATTCCAGTTGAAAATTTCCTTGGTCAAACATCAGCGATTATTAAAGAAGTTGATCAAGAGCGAAAGAACGTCCAGGATATGTATGATCATTATGATCTCATTACAGAGAACATGAATGAGATCATAAGTTTACTTGATGCTAATGGTAGGCTTCTATACGTTTCACCTTCCTATCGAAAATACGCTCGTAATCGCATTGAAGATGAAATTGGCCGGAGTTCCATTCGATATGTTCATGAGGAAGATGTCGAATATGTGAGAGCTGAATTTGCTAAGCTGGTGGATTCACGAGAACCCCTCATTATTAAGTATCGAATGAAACGTAAAGATGGGGTCTATCGTTATATTGAATCACAGGGTACGTGCATCTTAAACGAAAATGAATGCTCTTATGTTGTTGTTTCAAGAGATGTTACTGAAAAACATTATGCTGAGATGAAACTTCAATTAAATGAGAAAAAACATCGAATGATTCTTGAACATAGCAATGACTTAATTTGCATGATGAATCTTGAAGGGACTTCAGTTTATGCATCACCTTCCTATAAAGAAGTATTAGGTTATGAGCAAGAGGAAGTTGTAGGAAAGGATATATTAACTTTTATCCACGCTGAAGATTTCGAAAAATGTCAAAAAGCTATTCAAACTTTAACGGAAACAAAACAGCCAATTACAACGGTTTATCGAAAAGTGCATGCTTCTGGGCATAACGTTATTCTAGAAGCGAAAGGAATGCCCGTTACTGATGGAGACGGACAAGTGAATCATTTTGTCTTTATATCTAGAGATATCACTGAAAAAATACAGTTAGAACAATATCGAGAAAATATTGAGAAGCTAGCATTGATTGGAGATGTAGCGGCAGGTTTTGCGCATGAAGTTCGAAATCCACTTACATCGATAAAGGGGTTTATGAAACTATTAGCGAAAGAGCAAAGAGAAGATGATCGTATGTATCATCAAATCATTGAAGGAGAACTTGCGAAAATAGAAGAGGTGGTGAATGGGTTTATTTCGCTTGCTAAACCTGAAGCAAGCGAAGTAGCAGAGGTCAGTTTATTAAAGTTAATTAAAAATGCCATTAACGTCCTGACACCACAAGCCGCTTCTAAAAATATTCGAATTCATATTAGCAGTCAGCTGAAATCCATCGTCATTCGTTGTCAGAAAAACCAGATGAAGCAAGTATTTATTAATATTTTAAAGAATGCCGTGGAAGCAATTGAACAAGACGGGCAAATCAATATTCTTCTTGAGGAAAATTGTAACGACGTTAACATTGAAATTCATGATAATGGTGTGGGTATTGAAGAAGAAAGACTTGAGCGTATCGGCGTCCCATTTTATACCAATAAAGAAA
Organism: Guptibacillus hwajinpoensis; assembly: GCF_020524165.1. Classification (GTDB taxonomy): domain Bacteria; phylum Bacillota; class Bacilli; order Bacillales; family Guptibacillaceae; genus Guptibacillus; species Guptibacillus hwajinpoensis_D. The sequence continues at coordinate 909,199 of NZ_JAIVKU010000005.1, read as the reverse complement.
AAGGCATTGGGCTTGGCATGACGGTTAGTAATAAAATTATTAGCGAACATAAAGGTAGTCTTCGTATTGAAAGTAAACCCGGAGAAGGTACGCGGGTCTATATCCAGCTTCCAAGGAAGGGTAACTAGCCCTTCCCTCCGAAGGGAGAAGCGGCATACATAGGAATTGTCATGAAAGAAGGGATGAAATGACGGATTTCGTTGGTATTGATGCGGGTGGGACATTGATTAAAACAGCTCATGTTGAACAAGGAAAATATACCTTTAAAATGGTTACGTTAAGTGAGATCAATGAGATTGTTAACTGGCTTAAAGAGCAGCATCCTAAAGCAAAAGTGAGAATAACGGGAGCGAAGCAGTCGGTCCTAGCTAAGTTGTTAGAAAATGAGGTTCAAATGGTTCCTGAATTTGAGGCAACGACAAGAGGTGTCCAGTCAATCGTCGAAACATCAAATCTTACGTTGCCCGACAATTACTTAGTTGTCAACGTTGGTACAGGTACTTCCATTCACTCCGTTAATCGAAAAGGTGCTGAAAGACTTGGCGGAACTGGTGTGGGTGGTGGAATGCTTATGGGACTTGCATACTTATTAACTGGGCGAACGGATTTTCAGGAGATCACTCAACTAGCAGCTAAAGGTGATCGAAATGGCATTGATTTAAAGGTAAAGGATATTTATGAGGGTGCCTCTCCAATTGGGGGAGAGTTAACTGCCAGTAATTTTGGCTTTATGGAGCGGATAAAGCATCAAGAAGTAAAAGATGAAGATGTGTTAGCATGCTTAATAGGAATGATTTCTGAATCGATTTTAATGATGGCGATTCCATTTGCGAAGACCATTTCTACCTCTACCATTGTTTTCATTGGTTCTACTTTTCAGTCGAATCCCTTATTTAGAAAGCAGCTTGAGCACTTTGAGGAACTATTTCATATCAAAGCCTGCTTTCCACAACAGGGGCAATTTAGTGGAGCAGTCGGAGCATTATTATACCATGCTCCTTTCGAAGGATTAGGAGTAAAACAGGGGCATTAAGCCCCTGTTTTTAAGTCTCATAGAGTTTCAAAGTTTGTTCATTCGAATAAATCCGGTTTCGTCCACTTCGTTTCGCTTGATAGAGGGCTTCATCAGCTTCTCGATAAAGCTGATCAGGAGATGAAACCGTTTCTGGAAAAGTACTCGCACCAATTGAGGCAGTGATGTGAATGCTGATCTCTTTATTAATTGCAAAAGAATTTTCTTCGATCATGGAACGGACCCTTTCTCCGATCTCCAGTGCCTCTCTGTTCGAACAATTTTCTAATAAAATGGTGAATTCTTCTCCACCGTTTCGAGATACACTATCGTTTAATCTGGCGGCACTTCTTAGTGTCTTACCAAATTGTGTTAATACGATATCTCCAGCAGCGTGTCCATACGTATCATTCACATCTTTAAAATGATCGATATCAATCACTAAAAGGGATAAAGGCTTTTCATCGTTTGCAGAGGCTCCTTGTATCGCGCGATTTAACACTTCATCAAAACTTCTTACATTGTTTAACCCAGTAAGCGGATCAACAGTAGCACTCTTTTTGTATTCTCTAAAAAGTTGATTTGTTTTTCGTAAATGCTCGGTTGTATAAATAGCCATTAGGCCTGTTAGCATTGAGGTAAGCCAGTAGAGCACATTGATTACGCTAAATAAGCTTGTGATATCAAGTAGAAAGTAAACGATGATGACACTAAAGGCGAAGTTAGAATAAAGGAGCATCCAAATTGTTTTGATAAAATTGGAAACATTCCATTTCCTAAATAGTAGATATCCGATATAAAGAGAAGTAAGTAAACCAAGTGAAACAAAGGAAGAAAGGTTCATTCCGATCATAAAGCGCGTCATTTGGATGATAATAAGAGCAACCACCCCTGGTAATGCACCTCCGTATAGAGTCACAAGCAAAAGGGGAATGTGCCTTAAATCAACGATGGTTGTTGTTTCCACTTGAATGCTATAAATCATCAGGAAAATTCCGATCATTCCTGCATATAGCCCGCTAAGAATCTTCCTTTTAATTGAAGAGAGTGGCGTTAGGTTTTCTTCTCTAAATACCTGAAAATAAATGAAGAGTAGCGCTAGCATGATCATCATATTTACAAAAAAATCTTGAATTAACTGCATACGTCTACACCTCGAATTCTGAGTTAATCCCTTCGACTTTATTTTACCATTTACGCTATATAACGGGGTTAATAATTTGTTCATTCCTTTTCTGATAACAAACGGCAGCAATCAGTAAAGGACCAGAATGAGTGAGAGTAAAAAAACATTTTGTTATGATAGGGTTAGATAGAGAAAGGATGATAATAAATGCCGTGGATTAAACCTGCTAAACAATCTGATATTAAGAAACTTGACATCTATAAAGATCTTGAACACCCTGTTCCTGTATTTAACCGACTTATTGCGAAAAGTCCTGATGTTTTTTCAGCGTTTATGCCTTTAGCAGAAGCTGTGAAAGCAGGAGTTCTAAATCAGTTTGAAACTGAAGCTGTAGTTGTTTTTGTGTCGAAATTAAATGGCTGTGAATTTTGTTACACTGGACATGGAAATTTATTAAAAGAGATCAGTGGAGATGAAACTATTCTTGAAGAGCTTGAGCGATATAAATCCTCAAATGCTTTTGAAGGTCATTTGAAAAGTATCCTAATGTATGCCGAGAAACTTGTCACGAATCCAAAGAGCTTAGAGAAAGCGGATCTAGAGAGACTAAAAGAACATGGCTATAGCGAAAAAGAAATCGTTGAAATTAATCAGCTGATTGCGTATACGTCTTATACAAATCAGACGTCGATTGGTCTTGGGTTATAAAGAGAATTTGACAAAAGGACGTACCCGCTAATTAATTGTTTAATAAACAAAAAAGGAGTCTCCTACATTATCGGAGGCTCCTTTTCCATTTACTTCGTTTTATAATAATCTAATACACCTTGATAAATTCCTTCAGCAAGCTCTTCTCTATACTCTTGTGTAAGGAGAAGCTTGTATTCTTCATTATTTGTTAAAAACCCGACTTCAACAAGAACACTTGCCATTTTTGATTCCCGAATAACTGAGAAACTCTGGTTTTTAACGCCACGATCTCTTGCTTCGGTTACTTCAATTAAGCGTTTTAGAATGCTTTCTGCAAGAGCTTTGCTCTCGGCAGAGCTATATTTATCATACCAATACGTTTCAATTCCATGAGCTGCTTCGGTAGCTGAATTTGTATGCACGCTAATAAAAGCATCGGCGTTTAAGTTGTTTGCGATATTGGAACGTTCTCTTAGCTCAAGAAAAGAATCATCTCTGCGCGTCATTACAACGTTAGCGCCAGCGGATTTAAGCTTCTTCTCTAGATAAAGAGCTACATCAAGGTTGATGTCCTTCTCAAGAAGCTTCCCATTGCTTGCACCAGGATCATGGTCACCATGCCCAGCATCTACAACGATCGTTAAGTTGTTTAATGAGTTACTGCTTTTAAGAATTAAGTAACCACTATGTACATAGGCTACTTGTCCTTGATAGTTGATTTTTGCCCAATCTCCAGCGTAACCGTAAATGTCCACTTCAGCGTTACGTGGCAGTGCTCCGATTTTCGTTCCGTTCAATCCTGGAGAAGTTCGAACATTTAAGCTCGAAGCTGTCACAATACCAGTTTCCAACACGACTTCTTCTGCTTGTTCTTTCATTTTATAAGAGTTTACGATAGTAGAAGAAAGGGCTGCTTCCCCACCTAATACCATTAAAGAAGAGGCATGTTGATAAAGATAAGTTTGAACATCTGGAATTGGTTTTACATCATGAGCCAAAATGACAGGTGAATTAGTCTTTTCTGCTAATGCCGCTGCAGCTACAGCATCCGGGTAATCTTCTTTATCTACTTGAACAGACGTTCCTCTTGCAAGAATGTAAGAAGAGCTTGATGCGAAAAAGGCTTTGTTAACAGCGATGTTTGTTAGAAAACGATCTTCCCCTGAGAGGCGTACGACTTTCTTCCCCTGCTGTTCTAATTGAGTACGTACGTTTTCTGTTAGTACGGAAGTTCCGCCAATTAAGTAGATCGTTTTGATGTTTGACGGTAGAGTTGGTGCTTTAGATACAGATGTTAAATAAATCGGATAATTTTTTATGGCAGCTACGCTTGATGCTGAAAGAGAATCGGCTACTTGATTCCCATTTACCACAATTGCCGTAGACGCTTTATCAAGTCCAGCAGCTTGATTGATCGCATTTGCCGTTTCATAGCGATTTGAGCCATCAACTCTTGATACTGTGTATTTTTTCTTTAATTCATTTTCGATCTCTTGACTAACTGCACTCGTTCCACCAAGAATATAAATCTTTCTCGCTCCAAGACGATCAAGTTCTTTTGAAACATTAGCATCAAGTTTTGTTGAGCCAGTTAATAGAATAGGTGCTTGTTTCACTCCAGAAAGACCAGAGCTTGCCAGTGCATCAAAAGGCATATCTGCACGAGTTAAGATAACAGCCTTTTCAGATGTTGTTAGCTGTCCAGGTGAGATTTTCTTGGAAATCTCTAATGCCGTTTCAATTCTGTTTGAGCCACTGATGCGCTCGATTTCATTACTTGCAGATGTTTTTTGTGGAAAACTCATTCCTGTAAAAATTAACATAACGGCCATCATAAATAGTAAAACCTTGCTCCGCACGATGTGTATTCCCCCATATTCTTTTTCCTATGTATGTAGTGACGCTACAACAACGAACAAAATAGCCTCCCTTCAAAATTAGTCTCAAATGGAAAGTATTTCTTAACTATTTTTAATATCGGTCACGAACCTGAGAGATTAAAGGGTCCTTTTGTACTAAAAATAGATAAAAATCGAGTGTTTTTTCTTTCTTTTTTTCAACAAATTTCGAGATTATTCCATTTTGCTCCATTAGAATTAGCGCTTAGTGAGATTGACAACGCTTACCCATTTTTTTAAACTAATGACAACGAAAGACGAAGGGAATGGTTAAGAAGCGATGAAGAACTAATCTTATTTATTCAGACCAACTTTCAATAATTGAAATTGAGATTCTGGAGAATAGGATTAGTCTGCCCTTTTTAACCCCCATGCTTGAGAAAACATGCTTCTTTATGGTGCGTTCTTTTTAGCATATATGGGAATGCGGAATGACAGACCTCTCCAGAAAATGGGGAGGTTTTTTTCTCCCCAAAGCATAGAACTAAGAATGGGGGAGATTCGATGAACGTGATGTCAATCAGAGGATTAAAAAAGAGCTTTCATGAAAACATTTTGTTTGATCAAGTTAATATCGATATCCATCAAGGTGAGCGTATTGGGATTGTGGGGCCAAATGGTGCTGGCAAAACAACGTTAGCAAGGATTTGCGTGAATGAGATTGAACCAGATCAAGGTACGGTTTCTTTTAAAGGAAAAATTGGTTATCTCAAGCAGTCGATCGATCAGGAGGAGATGATTGGAGATCTTCGATTTAATGCCAATTCTTTCGACTTCAAAAGAGAAAAAGAGTTAGGCATTGGCTCACTCCAAGTAGGTGCAGAGAATTTAAGCGGTGGCGAAAAGTTAAAACTAGCTCTCACGAAGATATGGTCGATGAATCCAGATTTATTAGTTCTCGATGAACCAACGAACCACTTAGATGAAAAAGGTGTAAATTGGTTGATTCGAGAGCTTCACTCTTTTCATGGTGCGGTTCTTATCATTTCTCATGATCGTTATTTTCTCGATCAAACGATTACTAGAATTCTAGAAGTTGAAGCTGGGGAAATAAGTGATTATCAAGGGAACTACTCGATCTATCGCGTCGAAAAGCAAAAAAGATATGAAGATCAGCTTCATCATTATGCCGTACAACAAAAAGAAATAAAGCGAATAGAAGGCCAGATTGCTGGATTAACGAACTGGTCAGAAAAAGCACACCGTGATTCAACAAAACAAGATGGCGCGAAGGAATATTATCGAATGAAAGCGAAGAAAATGGATCGCCAAGTGAAGTCAAAGCAAAAGCGACTTGAAAAGGAGCTACAGAAAAATCAATTCGTTCAGCCTGAGCAGGGAAAAGAAGTGCAATTTCAGTTTCAGGTAAACAATTCTCGTGGCAAGCGTGTCGTTGAAGCAGTTAATGCAGGGAAGTGTTATGGGGAGCGATGGTTATTTAAAAACAGTTCTTTCTATATGAAGTACGGTGAAAGAATTGGAATAATTGGGGAAAATGGATGTGGTAAAACGACTTTATTACAAATGCTGCTTGGAGTGGAGCCACTGAGCGAGGGAGAAGTGTGGAAAAGTCCATCGCTCAAAATCGGCTATCTTTCACAAGATGTCTATGATCTTCCTGAAAAGAAGACCCCCATTGAGGCTTTACATGTCGCAAGGAAGGAAGAGATCTTTCAAGCAAAATCAATACTTGCTTCGATGGGAATGGAGCGAGATCGAATCAACGCCACCATTGCTCAACTCAGTCTTGGAGAAAGAACAAAACTTAAACTGACGCGTTTGTTAATGAACAAATATGATTTATTAATCCTCGATGAGCCGACAAATCACTTGGATTTACCTTCACGAGAACAGCTAGAGTATACCCTTCAAGAGTTTACAGGTAGTTTGCTGATCGTGTCACACGATGTTTATTTTATGGAAAAAATGTGTGATAAATTGCTCGTTTTTGAAGATCAGAAAGTGAAAAGAATTGAGCATCATTTATCACACTATCGGGCTCGTACGAAAGAAAAAAGCTCCTCTGCTTCTTCAAAAAAGAATGAAGAACAAAAGATGCTTTTAGATAATGAAATTTCCGCGCTAATTAGTAAGATCAGTTTATTACTTCCGGGTGATGAAAAAATAGCTGAGCTCGATCATAAACTTGCGATCTTACTAGAAAAGAAGAGATCGCTTTAGACGTCTTCTACTGCAAAATAACGTTCAACTGAATACAAATCGGCTTTTGGATGATTACGGAGAAGGACGTACCCTTCACGCTGTGCTTCGTCGAAATTATCATATTCGTCTTCCGATTGAAAAATTGCTCTACGCCTTTCGTTATAGAGGGTAATGGAGTAGTATTCTTTTATTTCCATTCATCTCTCTCCTTTTTCCTTCGTTTCTACTAGTTTTATGCAAATCTCTTATTGTTTATACTAGATTTATAGAAAAAATAAGATTTTTTCACTTTGGTTAAACTAAGGAGAGACGGGAGCTGATGATAATTCAAATTGGGACAATAAGTGAAATTATGCGTCATCCTGTAAAATCAATGACGGGTGAAATTGTTTCAGAGGCAATGGTCATGAATTATGGGCTGTATGGTGATCGAAGTCATGTCATATTAGATGAGAATGAATCGTTTTTTACCATTACACAGTTTCCATCACTTGTGCGCTATCAAGCATCATTTCGTGCATCAGAATCACTAGACGCTTACCCTGAGCCAGCCATTTTGACACCAGAAGGAGAAACATTTAAATGGTCTGACTCTACCTGGTTAAAAGACCTGGAAGAAAAATCTTCCAAACAATTAACAAAAAAAGTTTACCATCCTGAACATGTTCCGATCGGACCGATCGAGGAAGAGCACCTTTTGATCGTAACGGACGCTTCACTTCAAGCTTTATCGAACTCATGGGGCAAACAAACCGACGAACGGCGGTTTCGACCGAACCTAAAACTCGATTTATTGGAGAAGATCCCATTTGTTGAACAAACGTGGGAAGGGAAATACTTGAGAATAGGGGAAGAGGTACTCATTCAATTCGTTAAGCCCTGTGAACGGTGTATGATTATCACAGTTGACCCTAAAACTGGAGAGAAACAGCCCGGATTATTGAAGAAAGTTGCGAAAGAATACAAGAATGTCTTTGGAATGTATGCTCGCGTGATTCGAACTGGCCAAATAAGTATGAGTGATCACGTATGGCTATTAGATCAAATCGAAACGCCTGAAGGATAAAATTCCCATGATCGATTTGTTGTTTTGACGTTAGAGATAAAGTTGAACAGGGTACAAGCATTAATGAAGCCCCGTCTTTGGATGGGATGCTTCGATTTCCACACAGGAGGGGTCCCATCCACGGGGTGGGGGCCCATTTTTATTTTACCCTTTTTACCAATTAATTGTGCCCATTATGGCTTCACGTGAATGATAGGCTGTCAGAAAATTCTGTGGTAAACTATGGAATGGTACATAAAGCATCTTAAGGGGGAAGAAGATGAGTACGTTTTACGTTGAAAAATATGATTTTAAAAACCCATCTAAATTAGAAGAGGCCTTTAAAGCTCTTCTCGATCAGCCAATTCATTCGGCTGATGAACTAGAAAAATGGGTGATGCGTTTATCGGAATTAATGGATGGCGTAGCGGAAGGCCTGGCTGGGCATTATATTGATTTCCAATGCCACAGCAACAATGAAGAAGCAAAGAAAGCCATTGAGCACGATCAAGAATACATTGAACCAATGGTGAAGCGCTATGAGGGTGAATTTGATAAAAAATTTCAGAGCTCACCTCATCGACTGGATCTTAACCAAGAATATTACAAGCAATTTCTGCTTCGAAAAGAAAATGCGATGGCGCTTTTCAATGAAGAAAATATTGATTTAGAAGTGGAAGAAGATCGAATCGTCAATCGGTATTTTGAGCATACAGGGTCTCTTTCGTTTAACTGGAACGGAGAAGAGAAAACGCTGAGCGAAATGTTTCTTTTGATGCAGGACGGAAATCGTTCGATTCGTAAAAACGCCATGGAAGAAATCTTTCGAACGTTATTAACGAAGAAAGAAGAGTTGCAAGAGATTATGGATGAGCTGATTCAGCTGCGACAGAAGAAAGCAGAAAACGTGAATCTACCTAACTACCGCGATTATATGTTTAAGAAGTATGAGCGTTTCGATTATACGCCGGAAGATTGTAAATCTCTTGCAGAAGCCGTTCGAAAGCATGTTGTTCCTTTAAAGGAAAAGTTACAGAAAAAGCATCAACAAGAGCTTGGAATTGAAGAGTATAAGCCATGGGATACGAGAGCTGTTCCAGAAGATAAGCAGCCGCTTCGTCCTTTTAATAAAATCGAAGAGCTAATTAAAGGAACCTCTGATATTTTTGATCAGCTGTCTCCACGCTTTTCTTATCTTTTAAACGAGATGAATGAGAAGGGGGCACTTGATCTTGAAAGCCGCAAAGGAAAGGCTCAAGGCGGTTTTTGTGAGTATTTGCCGGTTTCAGAGCTTTCATTTATTTTCATGAATAGCACCAAGTCACAAGATGATTTCATTACACTTCTTCACGAGATGGGTCACTGCATTCATAATGATTTTAAACGTAATCAGATGTTGTCGGCTTATCAAGATACGCCGATGGAGTCAGCTGAGCTCGCGAGTATGACAATGGAACTTCTTACGATGGACTATTGGAATCTTATGTATACAGATGAAAAAGAACTACTTCGAGCTAAGAGAGATCAGCTTGAAGGGTTAATTCTTTTTCTCCCAAATGGGATCGTGGTGGATCAGTTCCAACATTGGATGTATGAAAACCCGAATCATACGAGCAAGGAGCGAAGCGAGAAATATATGGAGCTTTCACGCACCTATGATTCCTCTTTTGTGGATTGGACGGGGCAAGAAGAATGGATTCAAAATAATTGGCAGCTCATTCTTCATATTTTTGAAGTGCCGTTCTATTATATCGAATATGTGATTGCTCAACTAGGCGCCATTCAAATGTATCGCCAGTATCGTGAAAATCCTAAACAGGCGCTTGAGAATTACAACCGTGCCTTATCATTAGGAAGCTCAGTTTCGTTAGCTGAAGTCTATGAAGCAGCCGGTATTCACTTCGACTTCTCTGAAACGATGATCAAAGGATTAATGGACTTTATTTCCATTGAGCTCGAATCATTGCCTGAATAATGACGAAAGCCCCTATCCGAATGAGGAAGGGGCTTTTGATGTTCTACTAGTTCATTGAGGTTCTCTTCTTAATTGTCATCAATTGTCCATACCTTACAGCTAGGACACTGAATGATCTCAAAGCGGTCCTTTTTCAGTTCATCCATCCACTCTTCCCATGAGTCATGCTCAGGTGACATTTCAAGCGTTTTAACCGTCTGTAATTCGTCCCCGTCACTATTGGTGCATGTACACTCTACAATTGCAAGCTTAGCATCTTGATAGTCCTGTTCTTTTGTCTGTTCAACTGACCAGTTAATTAATCGATGATCTATAGGACGACGTTCTTTGTAATGTGTTCGAGTTAACATAGAATCACTCCTTATTGTGTAATCTACAGAGGTCCTGTTCTTTACCTCATTAGCGAAATAGCCTATGATGGAAGTAACATTTCTCACTATTCTGCATGTTCAAAATTGACATGGAGCATCCTTTTCCTGGTCCGCTAAATTTGATATCCATTTAAGGAGGGATACACTTGTCAGAAAAAGAGCTTTACAATGCAGTAGTTCTCTTAGAGAGCCTTTATTTTAGTAACACTTTTCAAAAGGTGCTTGAGCAACACAACATTGTTCAAGAAGAGCGTACTAGACTGACAGATTTTACGTACAAGAGCACATTTCGAAAAGAAGAATTGTCCCTTACAGCATACTATTTTGCTAATCATGAAGTCATGTTTGTTCAGGCAAGTGAACTCTATTCCTTATTTGTTATTGCGCTGGACTCTGTCATTGAAGGAATAACAGGAATGGAGATTTATCTAGAAAAATCTAAGAATGACAACAGCCTCATCCGAATGGAGAACCGTATTGTGAATGAGAAAGGGAAATGTGAGAAGTTCCCCTATATGCAACTCTATGGCCAGGAACTATGGCATTCCCCCGCGTTTTTGTTAGCGAATCGGGAAGGGTTGCTACAGCTCCGTGAAGCAATTGATATTGCTTTGCAAAACGGAGAGTATCGACACGTGACAAGTTCTTCTGATGGTGATGGATACGACCTTTTGATTAAAAGAATCGAAGAAGATGTTGAGTGGTCGCGTGTGGAAACACCCTATACGGCTCTCTCCAATAAGGAAGAAGATACGATTAAACCTGCTGAACTATTTAGTCAGTATCGAACCATTCTAGAAGAAGAATAACCGATCTTAACGCAGAACATTCTTGCCCCGGGTGCTTCTGCGCTTTTTTTATTTAATCCACCTCACTTCTGACTTCACTGCCTTATCTCCAGCCTTCTCCTAATGATGTTACCCGCTTTTATAAAAAAAATTCATAAAAGGATGATAGGTTCTCATCCGAGAATGGTATATACTGTCATCATAGAAAAAATGTTTTGGCTGTTGAGGAGGAAAATATGACGACAATTCATGCAACGTTACTATCCATGGTGATCTTACATAATGAAGAAACGGATGAGATTCTCTTATTAAATCGTCCTCCTGAAGCAGGTTTCCCCGGCTACATAGGGCCAGGTGGTAAAATTGAGCTGTCAGAAAGCTTCGCTGAAGGTGCGGCGAGAGAACTCCTGGAAGAAACGGGTTTTAATGTTCGACCATCTGATCTAATTTTTAAAGGGATCGACGAATTTATCATTACGGAAGAAAAGTACAGATATGTTGTTTTTAATTATGTTACCCGTACGTTCTCAGGCACTCTTCTTGAAAGTCCTCCTGAAGGAGAACTGCATTGGGTAAAAAGAAGTGCTGTAGATAACCTTCCAATGCAAGAGTGGTTTCGAAAAAGACTTCCAAAGTTTTTTGAAGAGGGAACTTTTGAAATTTCAATTGAATATGAGAAACATAGTGAAACGCCAATAAAAGAAACGCGAAGAACGCTCGGATAAGGAGGTATTTAAATGATAAAGAGAAATGACCAAGCACGAGAGGACATTCAACAGAAAGTGATTGAATATAATGGAAAACAACTTTCTGAAAGAATAAAAACGCCTCTTGAAAAGGTAGCCTATGTCATTGAAGAGGAGGAAGTGATTGGAGGAATTTCTGGAACACTGTTCTGGCAACACCTTCATATTGATTTTCTTTGGGTAGAAGAGAAAATGAGAGGGCATGGATATGGTAGGAAACTACTTCAACAAATTGAAAGACTAGCAGAAGAAAAGGACTGCAGACTAATTCTGCTTGATTCTTTTAGTTTTCAAGCACCGGGTTTTTACTTAAAAGAAGGATACGAAGTTTTCGGGAAAGTGGAAGATCATCCAGAAGGCCACACCCAATACTTTTTACAAAAAAGGCTTCGTTGAGTACAGACGGATTAAGAAGTGAACGCTTAGCGGCTCCTTTTCATGAGGAGCAGGCAACAATAGCTTACGAGAAAGAACCCTGCACCAATGCTGATAGGTAGCGTATAAGTTCTAGCAACGGAATGGATATGTACCCAATTTTCACCGAGCTGTAAACCCATATAGATAAAGAGAGCTGACCATGGGATCATGGCTAAGAGTGTGTAAAACGTGAATCGAAGGAGGGACATTTTCGCAATACCGGCTGGAATCGAGATCGCGTGGCGAACGACGGGAATAAATCGGGCTGTAAAAATGACACCCACGCCATTCCGTTCAAACCAGCTTTCGGCAAGTGTAAAGTGTTTTGGAGATATGAAGAGAAATTTACCGTATCGTTCTAAGAAAGACCGTCCACCATAGCGTCCAATCCAATACAAAAAAAGTTGTGCGAGTGTCCCACCAATCGTTCCAGCTATAACGGCACCGATAAAGTGAATGGTTCTTTCAGATACCATATATCCACCATACGCGAGCACAAGCTCACTCGGAATAATCTCAATCATGAGAGCTAGCGCTATTCCAAGATAGCCGAGTTGAAGTAGCCAGTCTAAGCATTGATAAATAAAGGCAGCCATGTGTTAAAACCCCTTTCGTGGACAAACTATTCACCTGTTTGTTAGTGTATTATCCATTGAGGTAAGTTAGACCTTACCGTCGTATAAAAAAGGTTTGTTCCGAATGAATATAGAACCCGGAATGTAAGCACTCCGGGTAAAGTTCGTTCTTCTGAAAGAATGACAATTGATTAGAGAGGTGAAAGGTAAGGATGTTAACATCCATGAAGAAGTTTCTAGCGACATTAGATCAGCCAATGCAAGCGAAAACGGGGAAAGAAAAAGCTTTAACCGTCCTTTCCATTATTGGATTTATCTTATTATTATATCTTGTAGCTTTCTCTCCGTTTATGTTCAGACTATTTATCACGTGTCTTAGCGTTGGCGTATCGTTATATGTGATTAAAAAAATTCATGATTTTGATCGCGTCCTAAAAGGTGAAAAAGCAGAACAGCCTGCTCAAGCATCTAACGAGGCTAATCAGCTATCGTTTTCTCTTGAACAGCCACAGGCCGAGGCAGAATCCATCGAGGAAGCAGAAAAGGAACGTGAGCTTGAACAGATCAATAGTGATAAAACGATGCTTTTTGAAGAACTTTTGTCAAAAGCAGACCTCGATGAAATAGAGAAAGAATCATACCGAAATCGCATGCAGCAAAAGGAATCTGAAAGTAACCGCATTAAGCAAGAAGTGTTACTCTTCAAAGATAAAATTCAAAAAGCTGTCATTGATAAGAAGGGGCTTTTCATTAAGGAAACGCCTGATATGAAATTAGTTGCTGAATTAATTGGTGTAGAGTCTGTTGAATCAAGTTCTTTTGTTGAATTAAATGAAGAACTTCGTCTCATTTATAACGAGATTCCAGAACCAAAGCGCACTATTCTAATCGAATATGAAATGGTTAACGAAGACTTCGAGTTAACGCGATTAGGATATAAAGAGCTCATGAAAGAAGTAAGAAAGCTCGAAAAGAAAACGAGACAAGTGGTGGAACAGTAAGCAAAAACGTGTATGAGCATTCATACACGTTTTTCTTATGATAAGCTAAAAAGATGAATGGATTTTACAGGAAATGAGGAAACAGACATGAAGATTAGACAAGTTAGTCCTGATGATGCAGCAGCTTTTGTGAATTTAATGAAAGAGGTTGAAAATGAAGCATCCTTTATGCTTTTCGAAAGTGGTGAAAGAAAGACGACAGTAGAGGAACAGCGGGAACGCATTGAAGAAATGGAGCGAGACCGTCATTCGAGAATTTTTGTAGCTGAACGTTCTGGTGAATTAATTGGTTACTTAATCGCGATTGGTGGACAGGCGAAGCGAAACAACCATTCGGTTTACCTGGTGATTGGAATCCGAAAAGAAGATCAGGGGCAGGGTGTTGGTTCCGCTTTATTTACTGAGCTAGAAAAATGGGCGAATGACCATCGCATCCATCGTCTCGAGCTCAATGTGGTAACGCGAAATGAAGCCGGCTTAGCTCTTTATCGAAAAGCTGGATTTGAGGTAGAGGGGTTAAAGCGTCATTCATTGGTTATTGATGATGAGTTTGTTGATGAATATTATATGTCAAAGCTATTAGCTCATAATTAAATCGTTCTTCATCCATACTACAAATGGAAGGAGGCGATGATATGTTTGATCATACAAAGCATATTCCGCTTGAAGGCATTCCGGGGGAATTTACGATGAGCGATGAATCTCAAGAAAATGAAGAAGTGGCTGAGATGAGTTTTCCCTTTGATTACAGCTTGATGATTCCGCTTGATCATACGATAAGGAAAGAGTAAAAAAAGCGCATTTGCGCTTTTTTTGTTGGTTAAAAATTTTCGGCAGCCTGACGAGCTTCATCCATTGCTTTTTTCTTAATTTCTTCCGCTTTCTCGGGCATTTGCGCCATTCCTTCTGCAATCACAGATTCAACAGACTGTATACCAAGGAATCCAAGGACGGCATGTAAATACCGATCTCCAAATTCCATCTCTTTTGCTGGACCTTCTGAATAGATGCCGCCACGAGCCTGAATGTGTAAGGCTTTTTTATCGGTTAATAAACCGACTGGTCCTTCAGCTGTATACTTAAATGTCTTTCCAGCAATGGCTATCGTATCAATATAGGCTTTTAATTTAGGCGGAAAGCTAAAATTCCAGAATGGCGTTACAAAGACATATTTATCTGCTGCGATAAATTGATCCGTAAGGTCGTTGATTTTACTCACTTTTAACTGTTCGTCTCCCGATAGCTGATCGAAACCATTTCCCTGCTGGAGCTTGCCCCAACCGTTAAAAACGTCCGTATCAATATAAGGGAGATCAATGTTATAGAGATCTAGCTTTAGAACATCATCATTCGGATTTTTTTCTTGGTAGGCTTCAAGGAAAACTTCCCCTATACTTAAACTAAAGGATTCTTTTACTGGTTTCGGATTTACGGTAATATAAAGCACTTTGGCCATAACGCTCATCTCCTTTGTTTTCGCCACTTAGTATGGCTTCCGTAAGAAAAAGTATTCAAAGCGATGAGGTTCATTAACTGGAGGTGGAAAAATGGTAAACCGATGCGCATGGGTTAGTGAAGAAGAGATTTATAAAGCGTATCATGATGACGAATGGGGTGTGCCTGTTCGTGATGATCAGAAACTTTTTGAAATGCTAATTTTAGAAGGTGCCCAGGCAGGATTAAGTTGGATTACGATTTTGAAAAGAAGAGAGAATTACCGGAAGGCTTTTGATCAGTTTGAAGTAGAGAAAGTAGCGGCTTATGGTGAGGAGAAAATACAAGAACTGCTCATGGATGAAGGGATCATTCGTAACAAGCTGAAAGTGCGTGGAACGGTAAAGAATGCGAAAGCCTTTCTCAAGATTCAAGAGGAGTTTGGAAGTTTTTCATCGTACATATGGGCGTTTACAGAAAACACCCCAATCCTCAATAGGTGGAAAAGCATCGAAGAGGTACCTGCTGAAACCGAACTAAGCAAGAAGATAAGTAAAGACTTGAAAAAGCGTGGTTTTACGTTTGTTGGTCCTGTTATTATGTATAGTTTCCTACAGGCAGTTGGTATCGTGAATGATCATACGACAGACTGCTTCAGGCATCCCAATGCAATGGAATGGACTGAAGATGATGTTGATTAAAAAAATGGTTTGTCACGTAAAGGAAAAGATGAGCGAAACGTTTTCATATGGTCAAGAACGATGGCATGGATTATGTGATCATAAAGGATTTGTAGCTCAATATGGTGGTTGGTCAGAAGAAAATATTGCGATGGTGATTGGCTTTTGGAAAAATCGCCAATCATATGCTCGGTTTATGAATAATGATCACGATGCGATTTATATGAAGACAAATCAACAAGAGTGTATTGACTCGATTGAGATCGAGACCGAGGAGATTGATGTAAAGGATATCGATCATTATGCCATTAATTGGTTACATGAGCAGGGTAGTAACGTCAATAGAAAGTGGACGGTTACAACTGATCATATGGAGGAGGGCTCGTAGATGAAACAAAAGTGGTTGTTCATAGGAGATAGCATTACAGATTCAGGAAGAAACCAAGACTCAGAAAGACTGGGTTATGGATATGTCAGAATGATTCGGGATGAAATTCTAAAGAAAGATGCTGTTGAGATCATCAATAAAGGCGTGAGCGGTGATCGGATTACAGACCTTGAAGAGAGATGGAGCCGAGATGTTTTGTCGGTTCAGCCTGATGTTGTATCCATTTCAATTGGTATAAACGATGTATGGAGACAGCTTGATCACCCTGAAATGGATCAGATCATGCCACATGATTTCAAAAAAATATATGAAGAATTAGTAGAGAAGGTTGGATCGTTAGGGGCAAAGTGTATCTTGATGGAGCCGACAATTATTGAAGAAAGAATCGATTCGATCGGCAATCAGAAGCTTTTACCTTATGTAGAAATTGTTCGTCAGTTAGCTGTGAAATATGATGCAATATTGGTGCCAACTCATATTGCTTTTATAGAAGAACTCAAAAAAGATCAGGGAACGTTAACCACAGATGGCGTGCATATGACGGAGACGGGAAATCAGTTAATGGCAAAGATCTGGCTAGAAACATGTGTAGATAAGTTGCTTTAATTGAAAGCTTCAGGAAATCTTTAAAAGGCTCTGTTCATCCTGAACAAAGCCTTTTAAGAAGATTACCGTAAAATTAATCGAAAACGGGGGCAATTGATGGATCTTTATGTATCGCAAAAAGCATGTCAATTTGCGATTCTGTAATTCGCCCAGTTGATAAAGGCGGGAGTTCATTTTGAGCAAAAAAACCGGAATCACTTGTTTCAATGCTTTCAGCTGCGCTTCCACCAATTAGCTCACACGCAATCATCACCTTATAAATATGATATGGCGATGGGGGATGAGGGTGTTGTTTATGATCAAGGACAGCAAGCAGCCGTCGTGCTTCAACAAGATAGCCTGACTCTTCTCGTACTTCTTTCACCGCTACTTCTCCAGGTGTGAAGCCGACGTCACCCCATCCACCGGGAAGAGACCACTTACCATCTGCTTTCTCTTTTACAAATAGCAATTTCGCTTCATGGAAAACGACCGCTCGAACGTCTACTTTAGGCGTTTGATAGCCTGTCTCATTTGTGAAAAGCTGCTGAATGGTTTTCATATCGTATTCTGTATATGTTTCCATCATTTCAGCACTTAGCTGCCGAAGCTCAAGATAGCGTTCATAATCATAGTGATCCTGCGTATAGGTTAACCCAGCTTGAGCGATTGATTGAATTTGTTTTGCCCAAGTAAGCCATTTTTGTTCCATATCCGATACATCCTTTCAACCGTAGCCTCAGTTCATTCTATCAAAAGGTTGAACGAGCTGTAAGAAAGATTATTCAAAACGAGGCTCTGAATAGCGGCCGAACCAGTCATAGCGGTTTTTGGAAAACCAGATGTAGAATGGTGAACCAAGCTTATCAATAAAAGGTAAATAGAGTAGTAGGGAAAGCGGTGCTGTAACAGGAAGCGCCATTAACAGGCGTCTTACGCTATAAAAGCCGGCGTGAAGGTTTCCGGATGATGTTAGCATATGAATCTCATCATACATCCGTTTATGGCGGAATTGCATATACGGATAGTCTTCTGGGTGTTTTTCAATTTCCTGAACCGGTATCCATTCAATCTTATTAAACCAGTCTAGTTTACGCAGTGATTTCTTTACATAATAACAAAAAGGGCATTCAGCATCATAAAAAACGAGATGTTTCATCGCGATAGCCTCCAATATAAATAATTCATTCTTCTATTCTTTTCACTTATTATCACTGTTTTAAACAAGATGGAAGCAGTTGACAGAAAATTGTAATATTATTATAGTCTAATTAGTTAAGAAGAAAACGTTTACAGGAGCGATGTTGAGTGAAACGATTGAATGGTAGAGTGGCTTACATAACAGGTGGAAGCAGAGGGATTGGGGCAAGTATTGCAGAAACCTTTGCAAGTGAAGGGGCAAACGTTTACCTGGCGGATGTAAATGAAGAAGCGCTGTCCAGAACAAGTAAGGAGTTGGAAGAGAAAGGATACTCGGTTATGACAGGCAATGTGGATGTTACGAATCGAGAGCAGGTAGAATCAAGCATGAAAGAAGCAGCTGAGGCTTTCGGAGGGATTGATATTCTCGTAAACAATGCGGGGGTCATCCGAGATAATCTGTTATTTAAAATGACGGATGAGGACTGGATGACGGTGATGCAAGTTCACCTCACCGGGAGTTTTTATGCTTCAAGAGCAGCACAAAAATATATGGTGGAGCAAGGGTATGGTCGCATCATTAGTCTTTCGTCTACTTCCGCACTTGGAAATCGCGGACAAACAAATTATTCAGCTGCAAAGGCAGGCATTCAGGGATTAACCAAAACACTGTCCCTTGAGCTTGGTAAATATGGTATTACGGCCAATGCGATCGCCCCAGGATTTATTGAGAGTGATATGACAAAAGCCACTGCTGAGCGTCTTGGGGTTAAGTTTGAAGAGTTTATTGACTACAACAAAAAGCAGATTCCAGTAGCGAGAACCGGAAAGCCTGAAGATATTGCGAACGCTGCCCTCTTTTTTGCAGATGAGAACTCGTCCTTTGTTAGTGGACAGGTTCTTTATGTAGCCGGTGGCCCTAGAACTTAATCTGAATGAAGCAGTCCATTGGGCTGCTTTATTCTTTTTCTCATACGTTTCACTGTTCCTATAGAGGGGTACTTTCCCATTATGGATAAGGAAACGAAGGAGGAGTCATGATGTTTGATAAAAATGCTGGTGAGATATTACTAAATACACTTTCTGAATGGGGCGTAGACCATGTTTATGGTTTGCCGGGAGATTCAATTAACCATTTTGTAGAGAATTTGCGAAAGGCTCAAGATCGTATGAAGTTCATACAGGTGCGTCATGAAGAAGTAGGTGCTCTTGCTGCAGCGTCGTATGCGAAGATAACTGGAAAAATAGGCGTATGTCTTTCCATTGCAGGACCTGGAGCCGTTCACTTGATGAATGGTCTTTATGATGCAAAGGCTGACGGTGCTCCAGTTCTTGTTATAGCGGGGCAAGTAGCAAGCGACCAGCTTGGAACCGATCAATTCCAGGAAATTAACCTTGAACGCATGTTTGATGATGTGTCGGTATTTAATCGAAGGGTTGAAACAGCCGCATCACTCCCGGATCTTACGCATCAAGCGATTCGAACAGCAGTTGAGAAAAAAGGTGTCGCCATTCTTACGATTCCAGATGATCTTGCTGCAGAAAAAGTGAAACAAAAAGTAGAGAATTCGTCTCTCATTCGTTCGAAAGCAGTCGTCCACCCCCATGACTCCAATTTAAATGAAGCTGTTGGCCTGTTAAATGAAGCCAAGCGACCGGTCATTTTAGCTGGGAAAGGTTCGAAGCATGCCAGGGAAGAACTGCTCGGTTTTGCCGAAAAAACAGGCGCTCCTGTTATTTTAAGTTTGCCTGGTAAAGGGGCAATTCCAGATGTTCACCCTTATAATCTTGGACAGCTTGGCCAAATCGGTACGAAGCCTGCATATGAAGCGATGGAAGAAACGGATTTGCTTATTATGGTGGGAACGTCATTCCCGTATCGTGATTATCTACCAGATAAAGCGAAAGCCATTCAAATTGATATTGATCCAACTCAAATCGGGAAACGATATCCTGTTACGGTCGGGTTAATTGGGGATGCGAAATGGACGTTATCCTATTTAACACAGCATACCAATTATCAGGAAGATCGTGATTTTATTGAAAAATGTCAAGATAATATGAAAAACTGGTGGTCTCATCTTGAAAAGATTGAAAGCGAGCAGTCCACACCGATTAAGCCTCAACAAGTGATGCCGCAGCTACAAAAAGTTCTTGATGATGATGCAGTGCTTTCTGTCGACGTTGGGAATGTGACGGTGTGGGCTTCAAGACACCTACGCGTCACGAACCAGAAATTCATCATTTCCTCATGGATGGCGACGATGGGATGCGGGCTTCCAGGAGCGATTGCAGGTAAACTAGCTCATCCAGATCGTCAAGCCGTAGCAATTTGTGGTGACGGTGGCTTTACGATGGTGATGCAAGACTTCTTAACCGCTGTAAAGTATAAGCTACCGATGATTGTTGTCGTTTTAAACAATGAGCGTCTAGGTATGATTAAGTATGAACAGCAGGAAATTGGAAACATTGATTATGAAACGGAATTGAAAGACTTTAACTTTGCCGCATTTGCTGAAACGGCTGGTGGTGAAGGTTATCGTGTTGAGAAGTATGAAGAATTATTGCCAGCCTTTGAACGAGCGGCAAAATCAACAAAGCCAGTTATTGTTGATGTTGTGATCGAAGAGCAGCCGCCACTTCCAGGTAAAATCACCTATGAACAAGCGGCAAGCTATTCAAAATACATGCTGAAAAAAGCATTTGAAGACCAGGAAATTGATATGCCACCGCTCAAAAAGGCATTGAAGCGAATTTTTTAAGGTAACGTGTTTGGAGAGCCCGCTTTTAAGCGGGCTTTTCGTCATTTTAGTTAGGATTATCAATACAAAGGGGGGAAACACATGCATCTAGTCTTTTGCTATGGAACGCTTCGTTCTGGAGAAAACAATCATAACGTGATAAGTGGAGCAGTCTTAAAAGAAAGCCTCTGTTGGACAAAAGGAAAATTGTATGACACAGGAGATGGGTATCCAGCTTTGATTCAACATGACAGAGGGAAGGTTTACGGAGAAGTCTATGAAGTGGATGATCCATTACTTGAGAGAATCAATCTACTTGAAGGTTACCAGGAAGGACGAGATCATAATTTGTATGATCGTGTGGTGCTGAAAATTGAGAGTGATGAAGAGAGCTATGAAGCTATGACCTATGTGATGAAAAATTCGAAAAAACGGTTTGTTGAAATACCTGATGGTGATTGGATAGCGTATCGAAAAAAGAAAAAGTGACTAAATACCACTTGAAAAAATACTCATATCCTAAAATGTAATGTAGTGGCTAAACATTTTTAGACTTAATCATTCTCTCAAATTTCAACAAAATAGGGGAGGACAGATTAATCGTATATAATGGCTTTCCCTTGTTCACGTAACTTTTTTAAAGATGTCAGCATATGATTTATTTCTTCTTCTGAATGCCTTTCCCATGAACTTAATTCAGCTATTATTTTCAAAGGGGATTTAGATCGATAAGAACGTGTGGGGTTTCCAGGGAATTTTTTGTTCGTAACGTTCGGATCGTCTTCAAAATTTCCTAATGGTTCTACAATGTAAATTTTTTCTGGTGATGGTGATGTTGCTAATTCAGCACCCCATTTAGCTGCATCTAATGTTGCAGTAAAATAGATATAGTTTGACTTTTTGTTCTGGTAATTAGATAAGTGCTGAGGCTCTAAAAGATCTCCAAGGTTTAGTTGGGCTTTAGTACCATGAAAGAATGGTCCCTTGTCTAAGACATCGTTTTTGTTATTCATCTTGCTACACTCCTTATGGCTTTAGATTTGTATAAAATAGTATAAGGTAGGAAAGTTAGAAAAAGTAGTCTGTAAATCATTTGAAAATAACAGTATAATAGAGATAGAGAAGTGTTTAAGAATAGTTCGTGGATGGATTGAAAAACAGCTTGTTAAACTGAAGTAGAAGTTTAACAAGCTGTTTTTTGTATTCATTACTGAGTGGTTTGTAACTCTCTTTTCTCAACCTTTTTCGCTTCTCGATTATTACGTAGGAACATATAGAAAGAAGCAGAGAAAATGATGATATAGCCAATAATACTCCAGGCATCAGGGATTTGTCCGAATAGCACGATGCTAATTAAAGCCGAGTATACAACCGTTGAGTAGAAGAAGATCGATATTTCTCGAGCTGGCGCAAACTTATAAGCCACTGTAAGGCCAAATTGACCAAGCGTCGCGAACACGCCTGCTAATAAGAGATAAATGAGCTGTTTCGTCTCCATTGGTTCATAGAACATAATAACGAAAGGTAACAGAACAACGGTTGAAAAAAATGAGAAATAAAAGACAACTGTATAGAATTTTTCACGCTGTCCCAGCACTCTTAACACAGTATAAGCGCCTGCGGCGAAGATCGCAGAAAGCAGTCCTGATATATATGGGATTGTTTCGACTGAAAACTGCGGCTTGATAATCAAAAGCGTTCCGATAAACGCAATAACAATCGCAACGATCTGAAAACGTCTCGCTTTTTCTTTCAAGAAAAGAGCAGAGAAAATGATTAACAAGAAAGGGCTCAGCTTGTTGAGCATGTCGGCATCAGATAAAACGAGATTGTCGATTGCGTAAAAATAGAAGATGATTCCTAGCGTTCCAAGAGCGGAGCGCAGAAGCAAGAATTTCTGATTTTCTTTTTTACCAAATAACCTTTCTTTGTAATACATCACAAATCCAAATGAAATGATAGCAGATACGGCATTTCGAAACATGGTTTTTTGAATTGTTGGAACGTCCCCAGATAGCTTTACAAAAGCTGCCATCATCGCAAAACCAAAAGATGATATTAATAATAGAATAATTCCTTTATTTCGATCACTCATCAAATTCCTCCAGTTAATCAATCGGAAATCACTTCTATCACTTTACTTCAAAGCGATCTCTAATTTCAACTTCCAGGCTCTCATTAAGAAATGTCACAAAATTGATTTAACATGATAGGAAGAGGATGTGGCATAGTAGAAGAATAATTGAGCTTTATTTACCGGGCAATCTGATAAAAATGTGCGGTTAACAAAAGCTGAGTTATGGGTATGTAGGTATTAGGCAGAATGTAGAAGGAGAAACGTGAACATGTTTGTGTGGCGAAATATTTATCGAGGCTTATTAATGGGTGTCAGTGATTTAATTCCTGGTGTTAGTGGTGGAACAATTGCGATGGTACTAGGCATTTATAGAAGGTTAATTAGTGGGATTAATGGATTAATGAGCAAGCATTGGAAAAAAGAAATTGGCTTTTTTCTTCCTCTTTTAATAGGCGTAGGACTTGCCTTACTGCTTGTTAGCCAACTGATGGAGATGCTGCTTGAGCATTTTCCGCAGCCAACATTCTTTTTCTTCATTGGATTAATTATTGGCGTTGTCCCTTTTCTTCTAAGGAAAGTGGATTATAAGAAAACATTCGAGCCTGTCCATTATGGTTTATTGATAGTGGCTGGACTCTTAATCGCATCCACGCTGTTCCTAAAGGGAGACGGAGGAGAAGTAATGAAATCGCTAGACCTGGTTGATTATATCATTCTGTTCTTCTCAGGATGGTTAGCTAGTACAGCCATGATCCTCCCAGGAGTCAGCGGTTCTTTTGTTTTATTGTTATTGGGATCGTATCAAACGGTTATTCACGGTCTTTCCTCTTTTCAAATTCCTCTACTGTTAACAGTAGGTGCAGGCATCATCATTGGCTTAAGCTTAACAGGTAAGGTCATTGCTCACTTACTGTCGAAATATACCGTTTCGACCTATGCCGTTATGATCGGCCTTGTAATAGGATCAGTGGTTGTGTTATACCCCGGTTTTGAACCTGATATGGGTCTTGCTGTTGCAAGTATCGCAACACTGTTGCTTGGATTAGGAGCAGCTGTTGTTCTTGGTAAAATTGAACATAAGGAAGAAAATGTAGAATAGACAAAACCGCAGGCTCTCCTGCGGTTTCTTTATGTCTTACTGATTCTCTTGTTTTTGCTTTTTACGTGGAAACACAAGATGCTTCATCATAAAGAAGCTTGAAGCAGATGAGAGCAGCATGGCGAGTCCCTTTGAAATATTGCGTTCAATGTAGCGAGGAAATGAGGTCCATTCAAAAATGAGTAGTGCACCATAAAAGACCAGGTTACTAATACCCAATGCGATCACTGCCTGTACGATAAACAAAAGGACTTGTTTGCGATCATGAATCGCTTTGGAAGGGAACGTCAGCTTGGCATTCCAGAAATAGCTGTTAATGATCGCCAGCACGTATGAAATTGTGTTGTACATAATAAGCTGGATTCGATCATCTGTTGGAAAGAACAGCATAAGGAGATTTAAAGCCCCAATGTCGACTAGTGCATTCATCACACCAATCGCACTAAAGCTCATCACCTGTTTTGAACCCCTGCCAATTCGCCACTGCTTCATATACTCAACCTTCTATCATTTCTATTGAATCGCTTGTTGCTGCTTCTCTTGCTTTTGTTCAATGGCAGACTCATAAAAATCAAGTAGCTGCTGCGCTGGACCTCGCCATCCATAATCTCTTGAATGCTCATAGGCCTCTTTCGACATTTTTTCGAGAAGGCCAGATTCTTGCAGACGATTGATCACTTCAGTCAGATTACCGTTACTGCCTGAACGATAGAGCAAACCGGTGGAACCATCTTCTACCTGTTCATTTGTCGGACCTGATTCAGCAGCAATGACGGGAAGGCCGCTTGCCATCGCTTCAAGAATCACAAGACCTAGCGTTTCCGTTGTTGATGGAAACATAAAGGCGTCTGCAGAAGCGTAAGCCTTTGCTAGCTCTTCTCCGTGTAGAAAGCCAGTGAACGTCACGTTTTCTAGATGACCAAAGTTTTTTTCGAGTTCACTGCGATAGGGACCATCCCCAACAATCGCAAGATGTGTATCTGGCTTTTGTTCAAGCATTGGAACAAGTGAATCGATCTCTTTTTCAAATGCGAGTCTTCCAACAAAAAGAAGAAGCGTTTTATCTGGATGGTCATTTGATAAGCGACATCGCATGTTACTGTCACGCAATTCGGGGTTAAATCGTTCGGTATCAACGCCCCGCTTCCATAAATGCATATTATAGAAATTTTGTTCATTTAACTCTTCTAATATGGCTTGTGACGTGCAAAGATTAATATCCGCTTTGTTGTGCATTCTTCTGAAATGCCACCAGAGAAGAGGTTCCGACCAGGACATATTGTAGTAATTGGCGTATTTGGGCACATGGGTATGGTAAGAGGCGATAAGTGGAACACCAAGTTTTTTACCGTACTTAATGCCAGAATAGCCCATAAAAGCCGGGTTTACGACATGAACGAGGTCAGGATCAAAATCTTCTAAGTAACGTTTGATCGTACGAGTAGGCATGCCAAATTTTCGATGTTTATAGAGAAAGAATGTACGAGGCTGAACTCCATCAAAGCGAATATTCCGATAGCTACGCACTCCTAAATCAGGTGCGATGACCTGGATTTCGTGTCCTTGATCGATTAAATAATCAATCGATGCACGAAGTCTTGTCACGACACCGTCAGTAGAAGGAAGAAACGTCTCGGTTACGATGGATATTTTCATAAGAACACCTCAATTAGTAGTTTGCATCCTTTATTTCCAAGTAATATTCGGAAGCACGTTTTCTTTCAGGACGCGATCTTTGTATTTAAGTGCTGTATCCAGTGTTCTCGAAATGTGATCATCAGTAAGAAGAGATGGCTCCAGCCCAAGGTCAATTAAGCTTGTATTAACGGCATGATAGTAATGCTCTTCTTTCTCCACACGAGGATTTTCAAGGTGGTCAATGCTAACGTTAAGTCCTTTAGCTTCCGCAACGCGCTGAACTTTTTCAGCAAGTTCCAGAACAGAAAATTCTTCTGTAAACTGATTGAAGACGCGGAACTCCCCTTTATCAGCTGGATTTTCAGCTGCAATTTCGACACAGCGAATGGTATCTTTGATGTTTAAGAATGCGCGCGTTTGTTTTCCAGAACCATACACCGTTAAGTTATGACCAATTGCCGCCTGGATAATGAAACGATTGAGTGCTGTACCAAATACGCCGTCATAATCAAGACGGTTGATCAGCCCTTCGTCATGCTCATCTTCATCTGTATGGAGTCCGTAAACAATTCCCTGATTCAAGTCTGTTGCACGAATTCCCCAAATTTTGCAGGCAAATTGAATGTTATGGCTATCATGAACTTTTGATAAATGATAAAACGATCCCGGTTGTTTCGGAAATGGAAGGACATCTTCGCGTCCTTTATGTTCGATTTTTATGTATCCTTCTTCAATATCTATGTTAGGCTGTCCATATTCACCCATTGTTCCCAGTTTAATCAGGTGACAATCAGGTGTGACTTCTTTAATTGCATAGAGAACATTTAAATTACCAACAACGTTGTTTGTTTGTGTAAACACCGCATGTTCACGATCAATCATGGAATAAGGGGCCGAGCGTTGTTCAGCAAAATGAACAAAAGCTTCTGGCTGCACTTGTTTGAAGATCTCTTTTAAGAAGTCATAGTGCATCAGATCACAATCGTATACCGCGATCTTCTTTCCTGTTTTTTCTTCCCATTTTTGTACGCGCTCTTCTAGCGGTAAAATAGGGGTAAGCGAATTTGAACGTAGTTCGTCATCCCACTTTCGTCGAACCATGTTATCAATGATTGTTACCTCATGGCCCTGTTTTGATAAGTAAAGTGCAGTCGGCCACCCACAGAAACCATCTCCACCTGCTACAATAATTCTCATAGATTCTACCTCCATCAAATGGTCGATTTAGTTGTGAAATCCTTGCTTTATCAAGTATTTACGATAGCATTCATCAAGATTGCATTCAACTTAGGACAGTTTTATTTACGAAAACTTTAAATGAATCTGTGAACTTATACCTACTGCATTCCCTAAACAAAGTGAGGGTACACCTTTAAGTTTGCCTGAAACGCTTTATAAAAACAATTATTTAATTTAGAAAATTGAAAACAATAAAATTAGAGTGTGATACAATGAAAATCGATACTTTTAGTAACGAATATTCTCATCATAACGCCCACGATTGTGCTAGCTTACCTATTTACCTATTTCCGTGATAATCTCAAGACTGTGAAGAATAGGAGTGATTGTGCCGATGTAAACCTGACTACCCTTCCTTTATGCAAGAACAAATTTTAAAAGGGGTAGTTATGATGAGATTGCGTTCTTTTCGTTTTCTGTGGATGGGACAGGGATTTTCCAACACGGGAGACGTTCTATATATCGTTGCGCTGATTGCTGTTCTTTACCAGGCAACGGGTTCAGCACTTTATTTGTCGCTGTTACCGTTCACGATTACAATGGCTCGTTTTTTGAGCGGAATGTGTGCACCACTTGTATTAAATCGTTATTCATTAAAAGGGTTGCTCGTTGGATCGCAGAGCATAAAAACGGTACTGTTGGGGTCGCTTGGTATATCTTTAGGGCTCTTCACTCCATCCGTTTTGTTCATTTTACCATTTGCCTTTCTAATCGCTTTTTTGGATGGATGGGCTACGCCTGCTCGAAACGCCATGCTTCCTCAACTCGTGCATGAAGCAGAACTTGCGAAAGCAAATAGTTTCGTCGCAGTCGTCGATCAGTCCATTCAATTTGGCGGTTGGGCGATTGGCGGTATTTTTGTGGCGGCTACGTCAGGACCTTTTGTGATCTGGCTTACTTTTTGCACGTATGTCATTTCCACGTTCCTAATGGCACTAATCGTTGTAAGAGAGCAACGTGATTACAAAAAGAAAATGCCATTAATGAGCGGGTGGAAACTGATATGGGAGCATCCCATTTTACGGATTTTTCATATTATGATCTTTATTGAAGCCATTGCAAATGTCGTCTGGATTGCTGCGATTCTTTACATTTTTGTAGAAGAAGTTCTCCTGAAATCAGAAGCGTGGTGGGGGTATTTAAACGCGAGCTTTTTTATCGGTTTGATCGCTGGAGGCATGTTGGTATCGAAATATACAAAATGGTTTGAACAGTATATGAAGGTGACGCTACTTATAACGTGCTTTGCCATTAGTATCCTCACGTTTCTATTTGGACTAACAAGTGTGCCTGTTATTGCCCTTCTTTTAACCGTTCTCTCAGGACTGGTGGAACAAGTAAAATCAATTATCATGGTGACGATCATTCAAAAGAAATGCCTGAAGGAGTCGCTTCCTGAAGTATTTAGTGCGCAAAGTGCTCTGATCTCAATCACATTTGGCCTTGGTTCTCTGCTATATGGTTTTCTTGCTGAAGCCGTTAGTGTGGCATTCGTTTTTGCTTTATCAGGTGTTCTATTGTTAGCATCAGCGCTTTATTTATTAAAAAGAATTCAATTTTTGGATGACTAATCGAAACAGCCCTTCATCTCGGATGGGGGCTGTTTGTTGTAGTGACTGATTATCCCTGATTCAGCATTAGCGTATAAATTTGATGTAAAGTGAACTTTACGTAAAGGTTATTTTACTTTAGAATGGAAGGGAAGAAACAAGGAGGATGGTTCGGTGAAAAATAGTCTCCGTAAAAAAAGAGCAGAAAAAGGTTATTCTCAGGACCGTCTGGCAGAAATACTCGGTGTCTCAAGGCAAACAATTATTTCAATTGAAAAGGGGAAGTACAATCCGTCCTTACCGCTTGCACTTGAAATATCAAAATTATTTGGAACGATTGTAGAGGAAGTTTTTTATTTGGATTCAGGAGGGGATGAGGAGTGAGCTTACATAAAGCGTACATTGGATTTGGATTCTTTTTTGCATTAAATGCTTTATTGCTTGTAAGTGTTGGTTTAAGTACAGGAAATGAACCGATTCCTGTCAGTTATATCATGATTGCGATGTCCATTATGACCTTTTGCTTAAGTTATCTTCAGCCACAGTTTAAGGCGAAGGATGAGCGAAGTCGAATGATACGAGAGAAAGGGATGTTTTATTCCTATTTTGCTGTGCTCGGGTATATCATGGTGTTTCTTTTCCTTCTCCAATTCAACATTGTGAATATTAGTGCAGTAACAATGCTGAGTGTGTTAGCTGCCATGCTGATTAGTACCGTTTTTGTTTCAATGGTGATCGTCGCTAAGCAGTATTAAATTCCACTATGATGATTAGAACGGATGAGAAACGGGAAACTCTTTTGTGAGATCAACAAAAAGGAGTTGGATTGACATGAGTAAATCATTACAAGCCTATTTTACAACAGAGAACGATGCAGAGAGTGCAAAAGCTGATTTGCAGACTTACTCCGTAAGTCAACTGTCAGTTGAACATATTCCAGAAGATAAAAAGCTTAACATTGATATACCTATCCCAGGGCAAGGAACGGCTACACCCGCAGGAGCGAACAATGATTTGTTCTTCTCGAACGAAACGCCTACAGGCAAACAAGAGGAGAATGCAGATCCTTCTGAGAAGGCTGATCATCAATTTCGCTATTTATTAGCATTTGAAACAGATGAATCAGATGACACGGATTTGCGTGAAGTGGTTTCAAAACATAATGGTGCGATGGAGAAATAAGGTGAAGAGCTGCGCAAATGTGCGCAGCTTTTTCTTTTGGGCGACGATAGGGGGTCAGGTACGTACCTGACCCCCACCTCCCTACCGCTTTACTCTAACGCAGAATGAAACGAACTTTTGTTGGACAGGCTGAAAGAGAAGCGAAAGATGAGAAAGACAGAACGACCGATGTTCGCTATACTTGTGAAGGAAGCGCATCGGAAGTGGCAATCTACATAAAGATTTGGTTCAATTGGAATGACACAAAACGTTGCGAAATAAAGGTCAGATTCCTTTGATTCAGGGGAGAAAAAAAGGTATACTGTTAACTAGATGATAATGATTATAAAAAGATAGTCTATTTAATTAATATCCGGACGAGAGGGGAACATATTCATGGCTAAGAAAAAAATGGGACTACTTGTAATGGCGTATGGAACGCCTTATAAAGAAGAGGATATTGAACGATATTACACACATATACGACGTGGACGTAAGCCGTCTGATGAACAATTAAAAGACCTTCAAGATCGTTACAAAGCGATCGGTGGTATTTCACCACTTGCAAAAATAACGGAAGACCAGGCGAAAGGATTAGAAGCTCACCTTAATAAGGTTCAAGATGACATTGAGTTTAAGCTGTATATTGGGTTAAAGCATATTGAACCTTTTGTTGAAGATGCTGTTCAGGAGATGCACAATGATGGAATTGAAGAAGCAGTGAGCATCGTTCTTGCACCTCATTTCTCGACATTTAGCATCAAATCATACAATGGACGAGCCAAACAAGAAGCGGAGAAAATTGGTGGACCAGTGATTCATTCGGTAGAAAGTTGGTACGATGAGCCGAAGTTTATCTCCTACTGGGCGAAGCGTATTAAAACCATTTTTGATGGGATGTCTGAACAAGAACGGGAAAAAGCCGTTTTAATAGTGTCTGCACATAGCTTACCTGAAAAAATTATCGCAAATGGAGATCCTTATCCTGATCAATTGAAAGAAACGGCTGATCTTATCGTTGAGGAATCTGGTGTGAAAAATGTGGCGATCGGTTGGCAAAGTGAAGGAAACACGCCTGATCCATGGATCGGTCCTGACGTACAGGATTTAACGCGAGATCTTCACGAAAAGCAGGGCTTTACTTCATTCGTTTATGCACCTGTAGGCTTTGTTGCTGATCATCTTGAGGTTTTGTTTGACAATGACTACGAATGTAAAGTTGTGACGGATGACATTGGAGCAAATTATTATCGACCAGAAATGCCCAATGCGCAGCATGAATTTATTGAGATTCTTTCAACTGTCGTTTTAAAGGAACTAAATAAGAAGTAAACGAAACGCAGTCTGGCTTTTTCGCAGGCTGCTTTTTTTTACGTGTACTAGTATGAAAAAAGAATTGACACGCGTAGAAAAAGAAGATAAAGTAATGAGAAATTCATGTATCGCCAGCAAAAGCTGTGAAGAGGAACCAGTAGCGCGTTATGATTAGTAGTTTCAGAGAACCAGTGGGTGGTGTGAACTGGTACAGCATAGCCGTGAATTACCCCTTAGAGCTTTCTTGACGAACGGAGTGATCTTACTAGTCAGGAACGGGAGAACCGTTATCCAAAACGAGCCGGAAGAATTTGTTTCTTCAATCAGGGTGGTATCGCGTGTTAAGCCACGTCCCTATCTATTATAGGGGCGTGGCTTTTTTAGTTCTAAAAAATAATTTATTAGGAGGTCGACAGGAATGACTAGCATCATGGATCACTTATCTGATCAGCAAAGAAAGGAAATGGAAAGGCAGTATGCGGTTTATACCCATGGAACGAGTCAAGTCATTCCCGGAGAAGAGCTTAAGCAAAAAATCGCGAGTTCGCTTATTCACAATAAACCGCTTAAGGTAAAATTAGGGCTTGATCCTTCTGCGCCGGATGTTCATATTGGTCACACCGTTGTGTTAAATAAGTTAAGACAGTTTCAAGAAAATGGGCATACCATTCAATTAATTATTGGAGACTTTACAGGGAAGATTGGTGATCCGACAGGAAAGTCTACGGCAAGAGTGCAACTGACTGATGAAGAAGTGAAACGAAATGCCGTGACCTACCTTGAACAGTTCGGAAAAGTTCTGGATCAAAGTAAAGTGGAGCTTCATTATAATGCAAAATGGCTTTCCGAACTAAAGTTTGAAGATGTGATTGAACTTGCTGGTAAAATAACGGTCGCTCGTTTACTTGAGCGGGACGACTTTGAAAATCGAATGAAGGAGAATAAACCCGTCTCTCTTCATGAATTCTTTTACCCGCTCATGCAGGGGTATGACTCTGTTCATTTAGAAAGTGATATCGAACTTGGTGGTAATGATCAATATTTTAACGTGCTTATGGGGCGTCACCTTCAAGAACAGTTCGGAAAAGAGAAACAAGTTGTATTAATGATGCCTTTGCTTGAAGGGTTAGATGGAATTGAGAAAATGTCTAAGTCAAAAGGCAACTACATCGGAATTACGGAAAAACCATCAGAAATGTATGGAAAAGCGATGTCGCTACCAGATGAACTTGTTGTAAAATACACCGAACTGATTACCGATTTATCGCTAGATGAAAAGAAGATGGTGCGACAGCAGGTGGAAGAGGATCAGATTCATCCAAGAACAGCAAAGATGAATCTCGCAAAAACCATTGTCCGCATGTTTCACGGAGAAACAGCTTCTCAAGCAGCCGAGTCCCAATTTCAGAAAGTGTTTCAGCAAAAGCAGCTGCCAACCGATATCGAGGAAGTGCTATGGGAAGGGGAACGTACTGTCTCCATTTCGAATTTAATCGTTTCACTCGGCATGCTACCCTCAACAAGTGAAGCAAGACGAATGGTGAAAAACGGCGGCATTAAGCTAAATGAGGTAAAAGTGACGGATGTTAACGAGGACGTGAAGATAGAGGATGGGCTCGTAATTCAAGTAGGAAAACGAAAATTCAAAAAAATCAAGTTCAACTAGGAAGAGGCTCCCCCTTAAGTGAAAGGGGGAGCCTCTTCGTTATTCTGTGATTGTTACATTTTCCTCTGTATGTTCATGGAGACCTTCATCATTTTCAACATGGATGGTAACCGTATAGTCGCCAGCATTTTTAAATGAGGTAGATGCTTCGTATTCTCCATCCTTCATTTCTTTAGCGTCAATCCACTCAGCTTTTTCTTCGTCTACTTTTGAGATTTCAAATCTGACGTCAGCGCCCGTTAAGGCAGAATCGTCTTTTTGCAGGTGGGCCATTAAGGAAACTTCTTCATTGACTTTTATTTCTTCAGGCTTCATCAAATGTATGGATACGTCGCTTTCGTGTTCATGCTCGTGTTCATGCTCGTGTTCATGACTTTCAGAAGCGGCTTCTTCTTCAGAACCGACCATGATTTCATTTTTCGGCATCGTATGTAGGTCGCGTGCAGTTACATGGGATTGAACAAAATATTTTCCTGCCTCATCGAGTTCCTTTTCAGCGGAATACACCCCATCACCATCGCGAGAAGCTTCGATCATTTCGCTCTCTTCTTTGGATCCTTCTTTCCATACTTCAAACATCACTTCATCTGCATCGTCTACCGTTTCATCTCCCTGAGTAACGGTTGCTGAGAAAGTCACCTTTTCGCCTTTTTCTACCTTTTCAGGAGTATCGAGTGCAACATCAAGTGTTTCCACCTGCGTTTCTTCTGCTGTTGAATTGTTTTCGGTTTCATTTGCATTATCCTGTCCGCAAGCAGCAAGTGCGACAGCGACACTAAGGATGGAAATCCAAGAACCTATTTTTCTCATGATACTCTTCCTTTCATTTGCGATTAAATCATTATCTAAGTTTACAGTATGGCCATAACTAGACTCTTGTAAACTAGATCAACACCTTAATACTAAGAAAGTTAGGAGGTAATCACAAGTGAATTTAGAAGAGACATGTGACTAGGTCATGACAAAATGGAAATCCATTTTTGGCTAAGAAGTGGGCGCTTTGAAAATATTATTTAAATCGAAGTCATTTCAGTTTCAAAGTTAACCATCATCCATTTCTCGATGTCCTGAAAACCAATTCGTTTATAAATAGTACCGGCTTCAGGATTATCATAAAAGAGACACAGTACTTTTCCTTCTTGAAGAACGTCGAAACATAACTTAGTTGTACATGTAGTAGCATAACCCTTTCGTTTATAGTCTGGTAAGGTACAGACACCAACAACCATAGCAGATTGGGAATTTTCAGCTGCTGTAGAAGCGGCTGAAACAGGTCGGCCATCCACCTCAATAAAGTATGTTCTTGATACGCCTTTCTCTTGATTACGCTGTTTTTCTTCTACAGTTTCAGTGGCATCAAATTCATCAATATTGTTATGAAGGATATGAATTTTATCAAGATCAACCAAATTTGCTTTTTTCACATCTTCCATGTTCTTTAGGGAAAGCTCATCCAAGCTTTCACACTTAGCATAGAACAGTTCCCGAATTGAACGAGGGGGGTGTGTGATATGGGGCTGAATTTGGTTGGTCACTCGCTTCAGACCCGATACCATCAGGAAGTTTGTATCGTTTGAAATGACCTTTGCAAAACCTTCCGCATCAAATTCGGCAGGAGCATAGGGAATATAGTTTCTTTCATATTTTAATAGAACAGCTCGTAATGTACCGTCCTCAGAGAAATCGCCCCAAAGTTTTTGAAATGGTTGATCATATCCATAGGCTTCAATGTCTCCTAATATAAACAAATTTTCAGCTGCATGCGGAGTTAGCAAGGAAAGGCATTGGAAATGGTCTTCTTCAGTTAATCGTCTAATCAATTGACATACTCCTCCTCTTGGATATTAATATTCAATTTTACATAAGGAAGTGTAAAAGTAAATAGATTCGGAAAATTTATCCTAATTTTACAATTTAAAAATAAACCATTAATAGTTTCACTCTACTATAAGAGTTGGGGGGTCCACTATGAACGAATGAGGGGGATGAGATGAAAAGGAATAAAGGTTTTAAACTTGTTAATGTTGGAATGATTGGATGCATGTTATTTTCAATGCTGTTTTCAACGATCATTGAAAACTCAGCACAAGCGGAGGAAGTTGGGTTCTATCCGCTTCTTATTACAGAAATATCACCGAATATTAAAGGAGCGGAAGATTATGAGTATGTGGAGCTCTACAACAATACGAATCAGCCACTCTATTTAAACGACTATGAATTCCTTTATCGCTATACAGATGGAAGTGATGAAGACAAAAAACTTACTGTCGAACCAACGGTCATCGAACCAGGTAAAACGAAGGTGTTATGGTATAACAAAAGCGGTAAAACGGTCGTTGATTTTGAAAAACATTATGGTGTCACCGACCTTCAAGATGAATTGATTAGCCTTGGTGGAGAAGAATTTAGCGGGTTTTCAAACGGAGGTAATCGGGTGGTCGTTCTCCTAGATCGAAAGGGGAATGAAATGCTTCATGCCAGTTATACTGGTGATCAGGCAGCTGAGGATTTGAGCGTGCATTATCAATATCCTACTGGTGATAAAGAGATGGTGGTTTATCAAGCTAAGCAAACACCAACACCAGGACATGTTGAAGAAACACAGGTTCCACTTAGTCCACAGCCATTATCGAATGTGGCCATTACTCATGACGGACTTACGACACAAAGTGCAAATGAAGATATGAAGATCACAGCAGGAATAACGGCGGAAACCGAATTACAGCAAGTTTATGTTGTTTACCACCCAGCTCAATTAGAAGAACCTGTTGAAATTCAAATGAAAAAAGTAGAAGACCCTTCAGAGCCTTATGGAGGGGTATACGAAGGCATCATTTCTAAAGAGGATTTTGCTTTTTCTAAAGAAATGACTTACTACATAAAGGTAGAAACAGCTCAATATACAAAGAACCACCCTATTCATGCAGGGGAGCCGTTTACAGTAAAAATAGAAGAAGCGTTAAAAAATGAGCCGCCTGTAATCAATCATGAAGTTCCTAAGCCAATTGAAAATCAAGATCTGACAATTTCCGCGGAAATAAAAGACGATACAGGCGTACAATCAGCGATTTTATCATATCGACAAGATGAGCAAATGGAGCCCGTTTCAATTCCGATGGAGCTTGGAGAGGGAGATATGTATTCAGCCGTCATTCCTTCAGAAAAAATTTGGTCAGATAAGATTTACTATACAATTAAAGCGAATGATGGAAAGCATGAGGTTACTTCTGAAGAGTATAACGTTAGCATGAATCGTCCGAGATTAGATCTAACGAAATTACCAGAGTTACTCGTTACGGAAGTTGTTCCGGATTCAACAAATGTCAATGGTGCGGATGGTTATGAATTCATTGAAGTTTACAATACGACAGATCAATCCATTAACTTTCAAGATTATAAAATACAGTACCGGTACCCGATGGATGGCCCAGAAGCAGATTTAATTTGGGCACCTCAAAAAGAAGATATCACTATTCCTTCAGGTCAGTCGATGGTTTTTTGGATTATCAATTCAGCAAATCAAAACGAAACGGTTGCTGATTTTAACAAGAATTACGGTTCAGAGCTAGTTGAAAATGAATCCATTGTAAAAGTAAAGTCAAACGGGATGTCGAATAGCAGTGACCGAGGAATTCTAGTTGCAACCAATACGGGGAAAGAGATTTCGATTGGTATGTACAACGATCAGGTCGGCATAGATGATACCGCTGCAAATAAAGGGATACTTTACACGTATCCAACAGATGGTACACAAATTCTAAGGAAAATCAGCAGTGCTACTGAGCCAGCTTCTCCAGGAGATGTGTTACCAGGTCAGGTACCAACTGATTTAATTAAGGTAGAAGAAGATAGCGAACCGCCTTCTATTGAAGCGCTACATGATTTTGGGAAAGTGAAGCAAACGGAAAATGTCGAACTAATCTTTGATGCCGAGGATAATCATCTCGTGAAGACAGTAGCACTTTTCTATAAGCATGAAAGTGAAAAGAACTTCCGCAAAGTGTATTTAAAAGAAGACTTTGACGATACATTCTATCATCACACCATCTATTCACCCGATTTGATTGGTAGAAAAGGGATTGAGTATTATACGGAAGTATCTGATGGAACGAACCGCATCAAAAGTGAGGTAAAAAAGATTGAGATTGAACAACCAATTAAAGATGCTATTCGATTAAATGTAGAAGATGGCGATATTCTCGCTGGAAAGGAAATCATTAAAGGCGCGGCAGATGGAGCAACACCAGATGATCTCCTTCTTAAAATCGATGCGAAAGAGCCTTCGAATACATACAAAGCTCTAGAAAATGAAGCTTACTTTGCATTTGATGTGAAGAAAACGAATCTCTTTTTCCAGAATGGCGTGACGATGGGAGAAGAAGCCCTTCTTATTTTTGATGATACAATCAATCGCTACATGACGCTATCGGTTCCGATTCAATCCAGTCAGCTCAAAACTGGAAACCAAAATACCATTAGTATTCGTTCTGGTACGAAGGTATCACCATTTGATACCAATTCAGAAGAAAACCGTGATGATTTCTATGTGAAGAATATTCGTCTTGTCATGAGTGATGGCACAATGATTCAAGACGAGGCTTATATGAATGCAGAACAGGAACTTACAATTGGAGATGGGGGCGGAGCTGCTCCTGTTATCGATTTTAACTTTACTCTTTCTGAAAAACTCTTTTCTTCTCTTGCTTACCAGTGGGATACAAGAAAGTCCAGGGACGGTTTGCATACCATTCAGGTTAGCGATCCAAAGAAAGGAAGCGTGGAA
This sequence comes from Guptibacillus hwajinpoensis, assembly GCF_020524165.1. Taxonomy (GTDB): domain Bacteria; phylum Bacillota; class Bacilli; order Bacillales; family Guptibacillaceae; genus Guptibacillus; species Guptibacillus hwajinpoensis_D. The sequence goes on along the minus strand of NZ_JAIVKU010000005.1, from coordinate 871,897 downwards.
AAAACAGTTCTTGTTGATAATACAGCTCCAACGATCCTTCCGACGATTGAAACAAAAGAATACAAAGGGAAGTTTACGATTGATGCACAACTTGTTGATAAAACATCAGGGATGGAAGAACTGACCGCAACGCTTGATGGGGAGACAGTCGAATTGCCTTATAAGACATCTTCTGTCGACCTTGAAGCTGGTGAGCACGTTGTAGTATTTACAGGATATGATGTAGCTGGAAACAAAGCAGAAGAAAAGGTTCCATTTACAGTAGTAGAAGAACAGCCTGAAAAACCTGATGTCATTTCACCAGAAGATGGGGAAGGAAATGTAACTGGTAACCCTAAGCTAAAAGTACTTGTGGAAGATCCTACTAATGACGAGTTAGACGTTGATTTTTATAAAGGCTATCAATATTCGGCTGGAGATAAAAATATAAGCGTCCATGCGAATACAGTGGATACTGAACCACCTGGCGTTTTCAAACCTGAAGGGGAGAAAGCAATCACCGATAACGAGGTTCAGCTTATTTCCAAAGAAGATCAACAGTATATGACCACTGATTCGACGACCCAATTTCCTTATCACCGTTTTGATATTGAGGTAGAAGAGTCGGTTCAGGATCGTGATCGTATTGCTCTTAATTGGAAAGGAAAATCATTAGAAGGAAGAAAAGTATCGATGTATGCCTGGAACCATCGTCAGGCAGACTGGGATCCGATTGTACACCAAATCGCACCAGAAGGAGATTTCACACTTGAAGGGTCTGTCACGGCCAAAGATTATGTAAAAGACCAAAAAGTGACGGTTCTTGTTCAAGATGAAATTCCAGAAAATCGTGATCAATATGATTATACGTTTGTATGGATGAGCGATACGCAATATTATTCTGAAAGCTATCCGTATATCTATCAAAAGCAAACGGAGTGGATTAAAGATCAGCAAGAAGAAATGAAAATTAAATACGTTTTCCATACCGGAGATTTAGTAGATGAAGCGGATAAAGTCTACCAGTGGAACAATGCGGATGCAAGTATGAAAGTGCTTGATGATGCCGGTGTTCGTTACGGTGTTCTAGCAGGCAACCATGACGTTGATAATAAAACAGGTGACTATACGGCTTTTTCGAAGTATTTCGGTGAAGCGCGTTTTACCGATCGAGATTACTATGGTGAGTCTTATCAAGATAACAAAGGACATTATGATCTTATCTCAGAGAACGGCAATGATTACCTTATGCTTTATATGGGCTGGGGAATTGAGCAGGAAGAAATTGATTGGATGAATGCTGTTTTAGCTCAGTATCCTGATCGAATGGCGATTCTATCTTTCCATGAATATTTGCTGGTTTCAGGAAATCGAAGCCCGCTTGCGGATGAAATCTATGAAAAAGTTGTCGTGCCAAATAAGAATGTTGTTGCAACCTTATGTGGTCATTACCATGACAGTGAGTTATTAGTAGATGAAATTGACGACGATGGTGATGGGACAGCTGATCGAAACGTGTATCAAATTCTTGCAGACTACCAGGGAGGACCAGAAGGCGGGCAGGGCTATTTACGTTTGCTGCATGTGGATGTTGCGAATAATCGAATCTATATGAACACGTACTCTCCTTATTTAGATGATTATAACTTCTATGATAATGAGCAATATCCAGGTAAAGATGAATTCACGATTGATCTTAATCTAGAGCCACAAGAGAAACGTGTAGCGACTGATTATTTTGAAGTCAATGTTTATACGGAAGAAAAAATCGGTTCAGATCCTGGGGTAAAGAGTGGAGCTATTGCTGAAGCGAAGTGGAAGAAGCTTGCTAAAGGTGAAATGTATTACTGGTATGCAACTGCTTCTGATCAGTTTGGGGGAAAAACAACCTCTGACATTTGGCACTTTACAATGAAGGGGTCAAAAAATGAAAGGGTAGAAAAAGAAAAAGAATCTACTCAGAAAGAGGATAAAGAAGTAAAAGAAAATAAGAAGGATGAGAATGGCATTAAGGAAGTCCAAACAAACGACGTAATAAAAACTAAACCGAACGAAGAGCGTGTAGATGAAGAGAATTCAAGCAATGAGCAAGTAAACGAAAAAAATCTTAAGGAAAAATAGTTTTATGAAGATCGTGAGTCTACTCACGATCTCTTTGTTTTGGAAGGAAATACACGTGATCTAGCAGAAGTGAAGTAGAGAGAAGGGTGAGTAAACAATGAAAGGAACTAAAAAGGATGATAAAAGGAATTCTCTTTGACCTGGATGAAACACTTTTAAATCGAAAAGACTCGGTGGAATCATTTATACAAGATCAGTTTCAACGCTACAAACCCTATTTGGCTGGAGTAACAGAAGAAACGTATTGCTCTCGTTTCATTGAACTTGATAACAACGGATACACGTGGAAAGATCACGTTTATGAGAGGTTAGTAGAAGAGTATCAATTAAGGCTATCCTCTGTGGAACTTTTAGATGACTATCTTCTTCATTTCAGACAGCACTGTAAACCTTTTATGGGCATGCTAGAGATGCTTGAGGGATTGAAAAACCGTGGCTACCAACTTGGTATGATTACAAATGGAAGAACGGCATTTCAATTAAGCAATATCCGTGCTCTTGGAATCGAAGCGTATTTTGATACGATTATGATTTCAGAGCAGGAAGGAATTAAAAAACCAGAAAGTAAACTGTTTCTAAGAGCGCTTGAGCGTATGGATTTAAAAGCACATGAAGCGGTTTTTGTTGGTGATCATCTCATCAACGATATAAAAGGTGCGAAAGACGTAGGAATGAGAGCGATATGGAAAAAACGAGATGAAGATACTGAAGAGACAGGAGAGGTCTACGTCCATTCATTGCTCGACCTTTTATCAGTTTTAGAAGAATGGACTGCTGAAATAAATAAGACTAATCAACGTTGAAGCTAGCGGAGCCTTTCTACAAATTGATCAGTAGAGATTGTGTTCGCAAACCATTGAAGCGTTTGATTATGATGTTGAATAATTTGTGAAGCCTTTAAAGTAGGCGTATGCCAGGTACTATGTGCATCTCCAATTAAACTAGTAGAAAATCCTCTGCTTTGAGCACTTCGACACGTCGTATCAATACAGACTTCCGTTTGGATACCGGCAATAAGTAAGTGTTTGATCCCTTTCAAATGTAGCTGTTCTTCGAGTGTTGTATGATAAAAAGAATCGGGAGCTGTTTTCTGAATGATCACATCGTCTTTTTCAACTGTTAGAAAAGGGTGTAGTTTCCAGTCGTAACTATAGCGTTGCAAATGTTGACCGTTAGTTTCATGTTGGATATAAAAAACGGGTATGCCCTCTGATTTAGCAGAGGCAATGAGTTTTTTTAGATTATATAGAAGTTTTGCATCATGATAGACGGACGCTCCGCGCTGAAACATACGGTTTTGTACATCAATAATGAGAAGTGCGGTTGCTTGCAAGTATATCTCCTCCTCTAGAATAGGAACAAACGTTCCGTTCTTTTATCATACCCTGATCCTAATAAAAATTCAACCTGTATTTGGAAAAAAGAACTTACTGAGAGTAAGAATGTTTAAAATGACCAAGAAACGGGGACATTTCAGATGTATGCAAATTAGAAGGAGCTGATATTCAATGAGTAATGTAATGTTTACTTCACAAGCAACTGCAGAAGGCGGACGTAATGGACAAGTTAAATCTTCGGACGGTTTAATTGACTTAAATCTTGTTATGCCAACTGAGAAATCAAGCGAAACAGGCTCAAATCCTGAGCAACTGTTTGCGGCTGCTTATGCAGCTTGTTATGATGGTGCATTAAATCTTGTGGCATCGAAGAAAAAAATGGATATTGATTCGAAAATCACAGCAGACGTTAGCTTGTTGAAAGATGAAGCAGATAATGGTTTCAAAATTGGAGCAGCACTCACAGTAGAAATTAAAGGCGTGAGTCAGGAAGACGCAGAAATGTTAGCAAAAGAAGCTCACAAAGTATGCCCTTACTCTAAAGCAACACGAGGCAATATTGATGTAGAAATTAATGCTAAAGCTGTATAAAACTAAAAGCCGTGCTCCTCATTGGGAGCGCGGCTTTTTCTTGTGGTTATTCCTGGAATTCAATATCTTTGGGAAGTTCTGTGACATCAGCGCCATTAAAGAACGTCTTTGAAAGATCGCGAATCGTACCATCTTCGAGCATTTCTTCAATCACGCCATTTACCTTAGAAATAAGCTCTTCGTTTTCCTTATTCATCAAGACGCCACCTTCACTTGGCATGTACTGAATATCAGGGTGGATGGTCAGATCAAGTTCAGGGAAGGCTGCTAGAGCCAAGCGCTGCAAGTAGACATCATTTAGAATAACATCTGTTCTGCCATTCTCAACGTCCCGCAAGTATTGTTCATTTGTCGCGTTATCGTAGATCACTTCTTCAGCGCCTTTTTCTTTTGCCAATTTCATAAAGTTGGTTGTCGCCGCACCGGCTGCTTTCTTTCCTTCTAAATCATTGATTGATTCAATTCCAGAAAGGTCATCTGCGCGTACAATCGCTGTCCCGTATGAATGTTTGTAAGGTGTAGAAAGAGCGAATTTTTCTTTACGTTCTTCTGTAATGCCGATATCATTAGCGGCCATGTCAACTTTTCCAGTTTGCACCGCCGTCAACATGCCATCAAAGCCCATTTCAACAAATTCTACTTTTAAATCAAGGCGATTAGCTAATTCTTTCACGATTTCTACATCGAAACCTGTTAACTCATTCGTCTCTTGTTCGTGAAACGATGTTGGATAAAGTGTGCCGGATGTTGCTACTTTAATGGTGCCCTCATCCTGAATTTCTTCCCATGCTGTCACTTTTTCCTCTTCTTTTGAGTTGCTGTTCCCACATGCCGCTAGTACTCCAACAGTGGCTAAGACTAGCAACAAAAGGATATGTTTGAATTTCATTTAGTATTTCCCCCTTTTTAGTCAGAACTTTACCATAGCAAACCATCCCCCTTTCTAGCAAACGATTTAGACTAAATAGTGATGCCGTTCAAATCCTGAAGACTCATGGAAGTGAATATTCAGAGGAGTGAAAAATCATCATCGTACATAAGACCCAGTTTAATTTATAGATGAGAGGGTAACAGGTGCATATCGAAGTCCATAAGTTGCGGGTGATTCAATAAAGAAAGGGGAATCAAGGTTTGAAACAATCAATCGGAAGTTGCACTCACCGCTACTCGGTTGTGCAACATCAAGCCAAAATGGCGATTGAACATTCTAAGCGCTTGTCTAAGAAAAAAGTAGATATCCGAAAATTATCACAAATGACGGGCTTTTCAGAAGAACAAATTCTTGAATCGATGGAATTTGGAGATCCAAATTTCAAACCTGAGCGTCCGACAGTTCCAAAACAAAATATTCATTTAGAAATTTAACATGGATGAGCCTGCTTTGATAAAAGTAGGCTTTTTTTTATGAAACGCGAGAAAAGGGAAAAGTTGGTTAGTTTTAGGGCTAGATGGGTACAAGATAGACATAGAAAAAGAGATAAACAATTGATTAAAAGCGGGTGGAAACCCCTTTAATCTGAAAGGAGAGATTCATGAACGAAAAGAAAAATCAGAAAGTGAACTCAGTATTTTGGATTTCTGGATTAGTCATATTCATTCTTGTCATCTGGGGAGCGCTTGTCCCTCAATCATTTGCATCTGTAGCCAGTTCAGTCTATTCATTTACAACGAATGCATTTGGCTGGTTTTATTTATTGGCCGTTATCTTCTTTGTGCTGTTTTGTTTCTATCTTGCCATTAGTAAGTATGGGAAAATTCGCTTAGGTGATGATGAGGAGAAACCGGAGTATCCTTTTTTTACCTGGATTGGTATGTTGTTTAGTGCTGGTTTTGGTGTTGGTCTTGTCTTCTGGGGTGTCGCAGAGCCGATGACGCATTTCGCAAATCCTCCAACTGGGTTTGGAGTTGAAGGAGAGACGGAGCAAGCAGCAAAGCTTGCAATGCGGTATTCATTTTTCCATTGGGGAATTCACCAGTGGTCCGTATTTACAGTTGTCGGTCTTGTGATGGCTTATTTCCAATATCGGAAAGGTCGCAGAAGTTTGATCAGTGAAACAATTTCGAGTGAATCAAATGGGAATAAAAAGTCATCCTGGAAAAAAGTCATTAACATTCTTGCTGTTATTGCAACCGTAATGGGTGTCGCTACATCACTTGGATTTGGTATCTTGCAAATCAATGGCGGATTAGATTATATGTATGGACTTCCGCAAAATGCTATGGTGCAGATTGGTATTACGGCTATACTCTTTCTCTTATATATGGCCTCTTCTACAACGGGACTAAACAAAGGCATCAAGTATTTGAGTAATTTAAACCTTGCCCTTGCGCTACTATTGATGCTGTTTATTCTCTTCCTTGGACCAACGGTATTTATTCTTGAAAGTTTTACACTTGCTCTGGGAGGATATATTCAGAAGTTTATTGAAATGAGCTTTTTTATGACTCCCTATCAAGGTGGATCATGGGTGAAAGAATGGACCGTCTTCTATTGGGCATGGGTCATTGCGTGGTCACCATTTATTGGCGCTTTCGTTGCTCGTGTTTCAAAAGGGCGTTCTATTCGGGAAATGATCTTCGGGGTATTGATTGTGCCACCGTTCATTGCCATGGTTTGGATTGCTGTATTTGGTGGAGCAGCTTTTCATCTCGATCTCTTTCAAGGTACAGCCATTGCAGATGCGGTGAATAACGATGTCACGAGCGCTTTATTTGTCACACTAGAGCAATTTCCACTCACTCAAGTGCTATCCATCTTATCTCTCTTTCTCATTTGCGTCTTTCTTGTTACGTCGGCTGATTCAGCTACCTTTGTGTTAGGGATGATGACTTCAGACGGCGACTTAAATCCCTCCCTATTCTCTAAGCTCGTATGGGGGACCCTTATTGCGGCCATTACCGCCGTATTAATTATTAGTAGTGGACTGCAGGGCCTACAAACGGCTTCTCTTGTAGCGGCTCTACCGTTCACGGTTATCTTAGTTATGATGTGCGTTAATCTTTTTAAATCGTTACGGAAAGAAGTGAGCGTAGCGGAAAAGAAGCGAGAGCAAAGCTTATTAAAGAAGGTAACAGAAGCAACGAAGGAGAAAAAAGATCGTCGACAAAAACAATCTTCTTGATTAGACGTAAGAAAATAGCTTTTACATGTATCCATCTCGTCTCTTCATCTTGTAGACTATAGGTAGGCAGGCGTTCGTTGCTTTGGTAAAAGAGTGAGATCGGCGTCAATTTCACGAACTTGTGAAAGAAAGAGGATTGAAAATGTCAGACATTTTATGGATAGCGTATCTCGGAATATTAGGAGCCCCTGCGATAGGCTTTTTACTAAAAGGTAAGTATAAAACAACCGCAATGAAAATTGATTTTCTCGTCTCATGCATGACGTGGACTGGTTTATTTGGCTATGTCACAAGCATAAATATGGGACCCGTTCTATTATGGAAAATTGTCTTTTTTGTAGGGATTGTATGGGATCTACTATTTGTGATTTATATCGACCAGAGTGATGAAGCCATTGAGGGAGTGAGTGAGAAAACGGTGAAAGCCACTACAGTTATTTTCTCGATCATAATGCTACTCCCCCTTTATTATGGTCTTTATCGCTATGCATTTTAAAATAACGGAATGAAAAAGACGCGTTGCCCACTAGGGGGAACGCGTCTTTCATGTAGATATTAACCAAGTGCGACATCAAGCACCATCATTACTGAAAAACCAATCATTAGTGACATGGATGCAATCTGTACGTTTCCTTTTTCTTGAGAGCCAGGAATAATCTCTTTAGCTACAACAAAAATCATTGCTCCAGCTGCAAAGCTCAGCGCATACGGTAAAAGGGGCTGAATGTAAATAACAGCAAGTGCCCCAACAACAGCAGCGATTGGCTCAACAACACCTGATAACTGTCCGTAGAAAAAGCTTTTTGCTCTCGACATACCGTCTCCTCGAAGTGGAACAGAGACCGCCGTTCCTTCAGGAATGTTTTGAATACCAATCCCGATTGCAAGTGCAATGGCGCCTGCAAGTGTGGAAGTTGAGAATTCTGCAGCTACTGCGCCGAACGCCACTCCAATCGCAAGTCCCTCGGGAATGTTGTGCATCGTAATGGAGAAAACGAGCATGGCTGTACGGTGTTTTGCTTTTTTACCTTTAATGTCTTTAAAATACAAATCTTCATTAATATGTGGCAAGATGCGGTCAACAAGAAGAAGGAAAAAACCTCCTAATAGAAAACCGACAACCGCTGGAATATACCCTGGAACTCCCTGTTGCTCAGCCATTTCAATTCCCGGACTAAGCAGAGACCAAAAGCTTGCTGCAATCATCACGCCTCCTGCAAATGCAAGCATACCATCAAAGACTTTCTGATTAACTGTTCTTGTGAAAAAGACAAATGATGCACCAAGTGCAGTGGCGCCCCATGTGAATAACGTAAAGAGGAATGCCTGTGAAACAGGGCTTAATCCAACAATCCAATCACCCATTCGTAAACTCTCCTTCTATAAATCTCTCTATACTTTCCTATCATCATATTTTTTGCCTTAAGGAAAAAAACTATACTTCCAAGTCTAATGCCCCTGTCGGTAACTGTCAACTTTAGTGGGCGATTGTCAATTGGAAAAAACAACACCACCCAGCACTGGGTGGTGTTGATACATGATTATTTCGTAATGGTTACTGCCTGACTTAGCATGGCCAGCATATCGTCCTTAATATGCTTCCACATGTCGTGATCTGTTGTAAATCGTTCCGTCGTTTCACTAATAAAAGAGAGAAATGCCTTTTTGAAGTTTGGATCTCCTTTTGGAGGAAGGGACTGCTTTGCTCGGTCAACATAAGATTGGACTTCAGGAGCACGAGGTCCCCACTTTCCAATTTCTCGACCTTCTGTATCGACTAGGACGATAATCGGAATTGATCGTGCCGTCCCATTTGTTAAATAGTAATCCATTAATTCAAGGTGATTGTCACGAATAAAATAAAATCCTTCAATTAAGGCCTCGTCAGCCATTCGCATAAAAATAGGGAGGTTAACCATCGCATCACCGCACCAGTCAGCTGTTATCACAAGAGCACGTAGCTTCTCTGATTGAAGAGAACGAAGGAATGTAAGGTCATCTTCTTCGAGGGTCACGTGGTTATAAATGGTTAGTAAATCATCTCTGTGCTCGTCCATACTATGGATGTATTGTTCTTTGGACATGCCCCTGTCAAACCAATTTGTTAGATCCATTGATCGCCCTCCTTTATTTGTGTCTAAATGAATTATACTACGAAAAAGCTCGAATTCCTTTTATACACAAGAGACTTTTCTCACTAAAGCATATTAATAGTGACATAACCATCAAAATGATACAATTGAGTCACTTAAAGGACGTGATAAAAGTGAATTCGGTCGGACCAATTCAGAGTAAAGAACAGATCGATCATTTAAAAAAAGTTTTATTAGAGCGATCGAAGCGAGATCATTTGTTATTTGTTCTTAGTATTAATACAGGGATGCGTCTAGCATCGCTTTTACATCTCACACTTGACCTTGTAATGATAAATGGTTCGATTAAAGAATACCTTGATGCCTCTATTACCGAAACAACAGATATCTACCTCAATTCAGAAGTGAAACGCGCTCTTACGCTTTATGTGAATGAGCATTCTTCAAATCATAACTTTTACCTTTTTCATACGAAAAAAGATCCTTCTCATCCAATTACAAGACAGCAGGTTCATCGTATCTTATCACAAGCGGGGAAAGATGCAGCACTTGAGCATCCCATTAGCTTTCATAGTTTAAGAAAAACGTTTGGTTATCATGCGTTCCAGCAGGGGGTAGCCGTGTCACTCATTCAAAAAATCTATGGACATGCGACGAGAAGTGAAACCTTAAAATATATCGGTATAAATTCTGAGCAAATTCCGAAACTGAAGATTGATGTGCATTTATAGAAGGGAGGAAGATCAATGGAGACAAATGCAGTAATCTTATTCAGCGCCATCTTTTTAATTGGTGGTGTTCTGATGGCCAAATTTTCTTCCCGGTTAGGTGTCCCGGCACTTGTCTTGTTTATTATTGTGGGAATGATTACAGGAAGTGATGGACTCGGTTATATTTATTTTGATAATGCTTCCCTAACACAGTCATTAGGTATTTTAGCACTCGTACTGATCTTGTTTGATGGTGGCTTACAAACAGAATGGCGTCGTACGAAAGCTGTTCTTCCTATTTCATTGTCTCTCGCAACAGCAGGCGTACTTATCACGTCAGGGTTATTTGGCGTTGCGGCTAAAATGATTTTAGATGTGAATTGGAATGAAGCGCTACTCTTAGGTGCGATTGTAGGGTCAACAGATGCAGCAGCGGTCTTTGCCGTGTTGAAAGGGAAGAACATTAAGCGGAAGTTGCAATCGACTCTTGAAGCAGAATCAGGATCGAATGACCCAATGGCTATGTTTTTAACGCTTACTTTATTACAGCTCGCCATTGGAGAGACTGCCTTTGGTGCGTCCGTCATTCTGTCGTTCTTCTGGCAAATGGGCGCTGGACTACTACTAGGTGTCTTGTTTGGATTTGCGGCCTCATGGGCGATGAAGAATATCGAGTTAGGTTCTAACGGGTTATACCCTGTTTTTTCAATTGCGATTGCCTTAATTACATATAGCGCAACAGATTTAATCAACGCAAGCGGACTGCTTGCCGTTTATGCTGCAGCGCTTGTACTTGGTAATACGAAAAGCCTTCCATATGGCCAAACAATTTTCCGCTTCCACGATGGAATCGCTTGGATGATGCAAATCTTAATGTTTATTATGCTAGGTCTCCTTGTGAATCCTTCCGAACTATTCTCAACGTGGATTGTATTGAAAGGGTTAGCCCTCTCATTTATCTTGATTGTGATCGCTCGCCCGATTGCTGTCTTTCTTTCAAGTATCCCGTTTAAGTTCACCCTGAAAGAAAAAACCTTTCTTTCTTGGGCCGGATTAAGAGGCGCCGTGCCAATTGTGTTAGCGACTTTCCCGCTATTAGAAGGATTAGAAAATAGCCAGCTTTTCTTTAACCTTATTTTCTTTATCGTTCTCACTTCTGCCCTTGTACAGGGAGCGACAATTCCTTTAATAGGGAAAAGGTTAGGATTGACTGGTCCTGAAGTTCATGTGCCTTCTCATTCATTAGAGCTCGTTTCATCGACTACGGTTAATGCAGAGATGATTCCTTATACAATTACATCATCCTCTAAGTTAATTGGAAAAGAGTTATCCGATATTTCTTTTCCCGATAAAGTGCTGGTTAGTGCGATTATAAGACGAGATGAATTAATCGCTCCTTCTGGAGATACACAAATCAAGGTAAATGATGTGCTTTATATTCTTGTTGAAAATCAGAAAAAGTCAGAGCTTGAAAAGGTACTAGGGATTCGAAAAACAATCGGAAGTTAGTTATAAAATGGATTAAAGGGGCTTTCCACTGGAAAGTCCCTTCAATCGTTTCGTTCATATTCAGTTAGGGAAAATTCATTTTACCTAACTATTTTCTAGTGTGGTAGTAGAAGAAAATAAGTGTCTAACAATGAAGAAGGAAGGTTATTGACAATGCCTGAAGGTCCTGAAATTAGAAGAGCTGCAGACCAGGTTGAGAAAGCGTTACGAAAAGGAAGCGTGATGGATGTATTCTTTGCTTTCGAACATTTAAAGGGATATGAATCCATATTAAGTGGGGCAGAGGTAACGAAGGTCGATACGAAAGGAAAGGCGATGCTGATTCGGTTTGATAATGGATATACGATTTACTCGCACAATCAGCTTTATGGGAAATGGGTGATACGGAATGCCTACAATTATCCAAAAACAAATCGGCAGCTACGTTTAGCCCTTCATAATGAGAAGAAGTCTGCCCTCCTATATAGTGCATCAGATATTGAAGTACTACGCGATGAAGAAGTGCCTCTCCATCCGTTTATTGCAAAGGTTGGGCCTGATTTACTGAGTGAAGACGTAAGTGCGGACCAATTGAAGGAGCGCTTTGTATCAAAAGCCTTCCATAAGAAAAAGTGGACTTCCCTTTTACTAGATCAGTCATTTATTGGAGGTATTGGAAACTATTTAAGAAGTGAGATTCTCTTTCTTGCAGGTATTCATCCGGATTTACGGCCGATTGATTGCTCAGAGCGGCAGTTAACGAAAGCGGCTGAAGCTACGGTGAAGCTCGTACATCAATCCTATCAACATAACGGGATTACAAATGATCTTGAGCTAGCAATGAAGCTGAAGGAGAAAGGACAAAAACGCCCCCAATATAGACACTGGGTTTTTAATCGAGAAGGGGAGGCATGCCGAATTGATGGTACAGAGATTCAAAAAGTCAGAGTGGGTTCTAGAAGATTGTATTTTTGCCCAACGTGTCAAACAAAATAGAAAAACCTTGCAAACGCATTCAAGGGTATGGTAAATTATCTGTAACCGGTTACACAAAGGTGAAGGAGTGAAGCAAATGGCTACAATTCGAGATGTAGCAGAACAAGCGGGAGTATCTGTCGCGACCGTTTCTCGTGTTCTAAATGATAATGGTTATGTAGGAGCGGAAACGAGAAAACGTGTGATGGCTGCGATCGAAGGTTTGAACTACAGTCCAAATGAAGTAGCACGCTCACTCTATAAACGTGAATCAAGGTTAATTGGACTGCTTCTTCCTGATATTACGAACCCCTTTTTTCCTCAGTTAGCCCGTGGGATTGAGGACGAGGTTCATCGCGCTGGATTCCGGTTATTACTTGGAAATAGCGATGAAGAAGCGAGTAAAGAGTTAGAATATATTCAAACCTTTTTACAAAATCAAGTTGTTGGCATCATGTCAGCAACAAATAATACAGATAGCGAGAATTATACAAATCTAGATTTACCGGTTGTTTTTCTAGACCGTGTGTCGAAACAACACCCTTCCGTGTATGCAGATGGAATAGAGGGAGGGCGACTTGCAGCACGAACACTTGTTGAGAGGGGTTCAAAAAGAATTACTCTTATAAAAGGACCTGGCCATATACAGCCCGCTATGGATCGATTTCAGGGAGCACTTGCAGTATTAAGTGAAGCGGAAGTTGATTTTTCTGTTCTCTCAACATCGTCTTATGCGTTTGATGATGCGCGTACATGGGCTGAAGAACTATTTGCAAAGTATCCTGATACAGATGGAGTGATCGCAAGTAATGATATTGTAGCGATTGCCATTTTACATGAAGCACTTCGTCTTGGCAGAAGGATTCCGGACGACTTACAGCTGATTGGATACGATGATATTCCGTTTAGTAGCTTGTCCTATCCTTCTTTATCAACGATTAGGCAACCTGCTTATGAAATGGGGAAGGAAGCAGCGAAGTTACTCATTCGAATGATTCAAAAAGAAAAAGAAGTTGAGCAGACGATTCAATTACCAGTGACGCTAATCGAACGAAATACAACAAGAAAGGTTGATCCAAATGCGTAAAGCAAAAATAGCTGTGATCGGAAGTTCTTCAATGGATCTTGTCGTAACTTCCAAGAAACGTCCAGGAGCTGGAGAAACGATATTAGGAGAATCATTTAAAACCATTCCTGGTGGGAAAGGGGCAAACCAAGCCGTTGCTGCTGCACGACTTGGTGCGGAAGTGTATATGATTGGCTGTGTCGGAGACGATCATTACGGCGAGGCGATCTTAAGAAACTTTCAAAATAATGGTGTTAACACTGAATATGTGGAACCGGTTACAGGTGTTGAAAGCGGAACAGCTCATATCATTTTAGCAGAAGGTGATAACAGCATTGTTGTTGTTAAAGGGGCGAATGATTACGTTACACCTCGTTATATCAATCAAACAGCTGAGCTTATTGAAAGCTGCGATCTTGTGATGATTCAGCAGGAAATACCTGAAGAAACAGTCGAGTTTGTGGCTGAACTATGTAAGAAAGTCGAAGTTCCATTGCTACTTAATCCAGCACCCGCTAGAGTCATCTCACAAAAAGTGATTGACTGTTCAACGTACATGACACCTAATGAACATGAAGCGAACGTTCTTTTTGATGGCCAAGCAATGAGCCATTCATTAAGAACTTATCCAGAAAAATTGTTCATCACGGAAGGCGCTGCAGGCGTGCGTTATTTTAATGGACAGGAAGAAGTGTTGGTTCCCTCCTTTAAAGTAGAGGCGGTTGATACAACAGGAGCTGGGGATACATTTAACGCTGCATTTGGAACAGCCATTGCGGAAGGGAAGACGCTTACAGAAAGCATAACGTTTGGTAATCGAGCAGCTTCTCTTTCTGTTACCGGGTTTGGTGCACAGGGTGGTATGCCAACACGTGAAGAAGTAGAAAGGATGCTAGCAGAATGAAGAAAAGAGGAATGTTAAATAGTCACATTTCAAAAGTGCTTGCCGATTTAGGACATACAGATCAGATTGTGGTTGCAGATGCTGGTCTACCTGTCCCTGATGGGGTAAAGAAAATTGATCTTGCCTTAAAACCGGGTGTGCCTGCTTTTACTGATGTTGTTAACGAACTTCTACATGAAATGGTTGTGGAGCGTGTCACGCTTGCAAGTGAAATTGAAGGCAACGAGAACGTACATGATTGGCTAAAGAAAGAACTTCAAGGAATAGAACAAATCTATGTTGATCATGAAGCATTTAAAGAGCAAACGAGGCAGGCAAAAGTTGTCATCCGTACAGGTGAGACAACGCCATATGCCAACTGCATTCTTCATTCAGGAGTAATCTTTTAAACGAGGTGAATAGCATGCAAATTAGCATGAGAGACATTCATAAAGCATTTGGAGCGAATAAAGTGCTTGAGGGAGTGAACATCGACATTCAAGATGCCGAAGTTCATGCGCTTATGGGGGAGAATGGAGCAGGGAAGTCAACGCTCATGAACATTCTTACTGGTCTTCATAAGAAAGATCAGGGAACAATCGAAATTGATGGAAAAGAACGTGTCTTTGACAATCCGAAAGAAGCTGAGGAAAATGGCGTCGCCTTCATTCATCAGGAGTTAAATATTTGGCCTGAATTAACGGTTTTGGAGAATTTATTTATTAATAAGGAACCGGTTACATCTTTTGGACTGATTCATACGAAAAAAATGAAAGCGATTGCGAATGAGCAGTTTAAGAAACTAGCTATCTCCATTCCTCTTCAGCAGGAAGCCGGAAAATGTTCCGTTGGGCAGCAGCAAATGATTGAAATTGCAAAAGCATTAATGACGGATGCGAAAGTGATTATAATGGATGAGCCTACAGCAGCGTTAACAGAACGTGAAATTCAAACGCTGTTTCAGGTCATACGCTCGTTAAAGAAGAGCGGCGTTTCCATCGTCTATATATCGCACCGAATGGAAGAGATTTTCACCATCTGTGACAGAATCACCGTGATGCGAGATGGAAAAACAGTGGATACAAAGCCAATCCCAGATACAAGCTTTGATGAAGTCGTTCGGAAAATGGTTGGTCGAGAATTAACCGATCGCTTCCCTGAGCGTGCTCCTAAGCCTGGTGAGACGATGTTAGAAGTAAAGGGCCTTGCAAGAAAAGGAATCTTCCAGAATGTGAGTTTTAAAGTAAGATCAGGTGAGATTGTAGGGGTTTCCGGATTAATGGGTGCTGGACGAACAGAAGTGATGCGCACCATTTTTGGACTGGATGGAAAATACACGGGTGATATCTACATTAAAGGCCAAAAAGTGGTCATTAAAAATCCTTCTCAGGCTGTTCAGCTGGGACTTGGTTTTATTACAGAGGACCGAAAAGAAGAGGGACTTGTGCTCGATTTCTCTCTTAAAGACAATATCGCATTACCGAGTCTTTATAGTTTTGCTCCTAAAGGCTTAATTAATGAAAAGAGTGAGCAAGACTTTGTTGAGCTACTCATTAAACGGTTAACGATTAAAACGGAGTCTGCTAAAACAAGTGCTAAAAACCTTTCTGGTGGTAATCAACAAAAAGTGGTTATCGCAAAATGGATTGGAATCGGACCTAAAGTATTAATATTAGATGAGCCTACACGTGGTGTTGATGTTGGAGCGAAGCGTGAGATCTATCAATTAATGAATGAGTTAACGGATCGTGGAGTTGCGATTATCATGGTTTCCTCAGAACTACCTGAAGTGCTTGGTATGAGCGATCGGATTCTTGTTTTCCGTGAAGGTCAACTGACTGGTGAAGTATCCAAAGAGGAAGCGACGCAAGAGAAAATAATGACGCTGGCAACAGGAGGTCAAGAAAATGAAGAATGAAATGAAAACAAATCATGTGGGTAACGTGATGCAGAAGCTTGGACCGCTATTAGGTTTACTGGTTCTTGTTGTAACCGTTTCCATATTAAACCCAAGTTTTTTAGAACCTCTTAACTTATTAAACTTGCTGCGACAAGTGGCAATTAATGCACTTATTGCTTACGGAATGACATTTGTTATTTTAACAGGCGGAATTGACTTATCGGTTGGTTCGATATTAGCGCTCTCAAGTGCACTAATGGCTGGCATGATGGTGTCAGGAATTGATCCGATTCTAGCGATACTGATTGGCTCATTACTTGGTGCTGTTATGGGAATGGTCAATGGACTGTTGATTACGAAAGGAAAAATGGCGCCATTTATTGCAACGCTTGCAACGATGACATTATTCCGTGGATTAACGCTCGTCTATACAGATGGGAATCCGATTACAGGGCTTGGCGATAGCTATGCTTTCCAGCTTTTCGGAAGAGGCTATTTCCTTGGTATCCCAGTTCCGGCGATCACGATGTTACTCTCATTTGCTGTTCTCTGGGTGATTCTTCATAAAACACCGTTTGGTCGTAAAACGTATGCCATCGGTGGAAATGAAAAAGCGGCTCTTATCTCAGGTATTAAAGTGAATCGTATGAAAGTGATGATTTATTCTCTAGCTGGACTACTTTCAGCTTTAGCGGGAGCGATTCTAACGTCGAGATTAAATTCAGCACAACCAACAGCAGGGACATCGTATGAGCTTGATGCGATCGCTGCCGTTGTCCTTGGTGGAACAAGCCTTTCCGGTGGCCGTGGTTTAATTGTCGGTACGTTAATCGGTGCGCTCATTATCGGTACATTAAATAACGGGTTAAATCTTCTCGGTGTATCATCATTCTTCCAGATGGTTGTTAAAGGAATTGTTATTATCATTGCAGTCTTGATCGATCGTAAAAAAGCGGCTTAGGAGGATTACTATGAAAAAGTTATTGCCATTCCTGCTCAGTTTGTCCTTACTTGTTCTTGGAGCGTGTTCGCTTCAACCGCCTGAATGGGCCAAGCCGAGTCAGGAAACGGATATAAAAGATATTAAAATTGGTTTATCTGTTTCAACGTTAAATAATCCCTTTTTCGTTTCAATGAAAGATGGGGTAGAAGCTGAAGCAAAAGAAAAAGGAATGGATGTTGTCGTCGTAGATGCGCAAAATGATGCAGCAAAACAAATTAGCGACGTGGAAGATTTGATTCAACAGGGTGTCGATGTTCTTCTAATTAATCCAACCGATTCAGCTGCCATTTCGACGGCGGTTCAATCAGCGAATAGCCTTGGCATTCCCGTCGTAACGCTCGACCGTTCAGCTGAAAAGGGCGAGGTCGCAACCCTCGTTTCCTCTGATAACGAAAAAGGTGGAGAGATGGCTGGCGAGTTTTTGGTTGAGCAGTTAGGAGAAGGCGCCAAAGTAGCTGAGCTTGAGGGGGTACCAGGTGCATCGGCTACTCGAGAGCGCGGGAAAGGATTCCATCATATTGCTGATGAGCAGCTTGATGTTGTTGCAAAGCAGACAGCTAATTTCGATCGTACAGAAGGTTTAAATACGATGGAAAACTTGCTCCAGGGTAATCCCGATATCAAAGCGGTATTTGCTCACAATGATGAAATGGCGCTAGGAGCCCTACAAGCCATTCAAAGCTCAGGGAAAGACATTCTCGTTGTTGGATTTGATGGCAATGAAGATGCCATTAATAGTATTCAAGATGGAAAGCTATCAGCGACAGTTGCACAGCAACCTGAGGAAATTGGTTCACTCGCCGTTCAGGCTGGAGTGGATGTACTAAAAGGAAACGAAGTCGATGAAACGATACCTGTTCCATTGAAACTTGTATCAGAAGAAACAAAATAAGACGAAGCGCTCCCACTTATGGGGGCGTTTTGTCGTTTAAGAGGAAATGGAAGAGAAAAGTCGAACTCAATTACTAGAAGTGAAGGAGGTTGTGGAGATGGAAGCATGGATTGAAGCAATGTTCTCAGAAAAGATTGTTGATGAAGCGATTAACCGGTTTGGAATCGAAGCGACAAATATAAAGAAACAAGGCGACTTCGAAAACTATGTTTTTGAAGTAGAAGAAGATGAAAAGGCATGGATTCTTCGTTTGACTCATAGCTCTCACCGTACGGTTGAGGAAATAAACTCCGAACTTGTTTGGGTTAATCAATTACATCATGAAGGCGTTCATGTTGCATGCGCCTATCCTTCAAAAAATAACGACATGGTGGAGTGTTTTTCAACAGAAAAAGGGCAATTTTTTGCGTGTTTATTTGAAAAAGTTCCTGGAGATGCGGTTAAAGTGAATGAGGCCATATTTGGACCTCCTCTATTCGAAGCGTGGGGAAGAGAGATCGGGAAAATGCACCGTCTATCGATGAAAAGGAAGCTATCCTTTCAGCGACAGAGATGGGACGAAGGAGACTTGCTTCAATTCGACCGCTATCTCTCCAAAAGCGAAGATGCCAAAATCATAATAGAAGGCAAAAGACTCATTGAAGAAATACAAACATTCCATGAAACAGGGAAAACGTTCGGACTTATTCATTCGGATGTTCATCACGGTAACTTTCATTATGACGGTCAGCACATTCATCTCTTCGATTTCGATGATAGTATGTATCATTATTATATTAGTGATCTTGCTATTCCTGTCTATTATGCGGTATGGCATAAATGTGGAAATGCGTCTCTTACTGAGCGTTCAAGCTTTGCCACAGCATTTTTACGCTCGTTTTTGAAAGGGTACCGTGAAGAAGAGAATGTCTCCTATGAATGGCTTAAAACACTTCCGTATTTTCTTCGATTAAGAGATTTTGAGCTTTATACCGTGTTTCATAAAAAGTTTGATATAGCTAAGATGAATTCAAAAGAAAAAGCCCTATTGAATGATATACGTGAACGTTTGATTCACTCTGAATTAATCGCAGAGCCTGCTTTTGAAGATAGAGAGAATTGGGTTGAAAGCACGTAACGATGTTTTCCAATTACTAAGAAGTGGTAATGTACTTTGCGTAGCTTTTAACAGAAAGGATGATTGAAAGTGGCAAAAGTACAAATTGGAAATTCAGGTTTACAGGCAAATCCAATCGGGTTAGGTACAAACGCTGTTGGTGGACATAACATTTATCCGAATTTAAATGAAGAAACAGGGAAAGACCTTGTAAGAGCAGCATTAGATAATGGCATCAATTTATTGGATACAGCTTATATATATGGCCCTGAGCGTTCTGAAGAACTTGTTGGCGAAGTGATAAAGGAACGTGGAAGCCGAGATGATATCGTGCTCGCAACAAAAGGAGCTCATGAATTTAAAGGAGAAGAAGTTGTTTATAATAATTCACCTTCGTTCCTAAAACAATCGGTAGAGAATAGCTTAAAGCGACTTCAAACGGATTACATCGATTTATTCTATATTCATTTTCCGGATGAACAGACTAACAAAGCTGAAGCTGTAGGTGCTCTTAAAGAATTGAAAGACCAGGGGAAGATAAAATCAATTGGTGTTTCTAATTTTGATTTAGAGCAGTTGAAAGAAGCAAACCAGGATGGCTATGTTGATGTGTTGCAAAGTCACTACAACTTATTCCATCGTGAGGCTGAGGAAGATCTCCTTCCTTATACAGCAGAACAGGGGATTTCTTTTATCCCATACTTCCCACTTGCCTCCGGACTTTTAGCAGGTAAATATGATGAAAAGACAACGTTCGATGATTTTCGCTCAAAGAATCCTCTCTTCCAAGGAGAAGCTTTTAAAGCAAACTTAAAAAAAGTCGATCAGGTACGCAATATTGCGAATGCGAAGGGTGTTGAGGTGCCACACCTTGTCCTTGCGTGGTATTTAACACGTGATAGCATTGATGTCCTTATCCCAGGGGCCAAGCGACAAGAACAAGTGGTTGATAACTTGAAAACACTTGATGTGAAGTTAACAAGTGAAGAAATCCAGCGAATTGACCAAATTTTCAAGTGAAAAAAGGAGAAGCCAGGGGCGTTCACGTCCTCTGGTTTTTTAGTAGGCAATACCGGAGTTTACTGAAAGGAGTCAAGACACGATGAAAAAAAACGTGCTGTTTATCTTAACTTTAACGATCGTGCTCATTGCTATTCTCCTTATTTTTCTTTTCGAAGAAGACCGCGCCGCACGTCCGGGAATGATTCTATCTCTTGGTGCAGTGGCCGTGGTCTTTCAACGGGTTATCTGGTTAGTGGCAAAAAGAAAAAAGAAGAGGCAAAGAAGATAGCTCTGGAAATCATGAACGTATCGCCTGTTACAGAATGGAAGTAGTTGGTGAAAAAACCTTAGATGTTTGCCTAAGAGGGAAAGCTTGTTCTTACATAAAAAAAGATTTGAAAGGCTGCTACGTTATGTGTTGGTAGACACTAAAAGCAAAGCGCTAGGTAACTGTCATCTAAATGAAATATCAAATTCAGTCCATATTCTTTCAATGCGTAGGAAAGACTACTATAATGAGTACTGGATGGGGAATATAAAGTTCCTATCTTAGAATAAAGGGTGAACATCATGGAACGTAAATCAAATGAAGCTGAGATTGCGAGTTATGTTGGAAAACTGTTAAGAGATAACTTTGGGAAAGGCCCTTCATCGGTATACGTCTCGATTCATGAGCCGTATATGACGATTTACTTTCGCGATTTTCTTGCTCCGATGGAACGTGTTCTTGTGGATCAGAAAGAAGACATGCGTGTAGAAGAAACGCGCGATTTGCTCATTCAAGGCCTATTGCCCGAAATTAAAGCGTCGATTCGAGTCATGACAGGTGTTGAAATCGAGTCCTTTTATCATGATTGGTCGCTTCAAAATCGATCTGGTGTTATTGTGGGTGTGATGAAAAACATTCTTGCACTGGAAGGAAAAGAACTTCCTGCATACGATGAGAAAGAACGTGTCCATGAGGAAATTATTCGCGTGAGTATGCTTGCGGAAAAAGCGCCAGAAAAAGTAGACTCCTGTATGTTAAATGATCGAACGCTCGTTGTTCTTCGAGATGGCATTCTTGTTCGCATCGAAAAAGAGTTAATTCGCGATGGTTTTGAAGAGCAATTGAAATTAACAAAAAGGCGACTTGAGAAAAGTTTGCTTCATGATCACCAATTTGAATCAATCCTTTCTACAAAAGTGGAAGATATCTTTGTAGATTGGGATTTTAATTTAGATAAAAGCTATATTACATTAATCCTTAAACCAAATGGATAATAGGTGGAAATAAACTGGGCGATAGAACCAGTTATAAGCCAAAAAGAACCAGACCTCTGGTTCTTTTTGGCTTTTTTTATTTTACTATCCTTCCAATGCAACTATAGACACTCTATGAACAAAGAATCAGTCAAGGAGGAAGATAATGAAATACCTTATCGATCATTCAAAAAGAACCATTCATCGAACACCATTTGCTGGTGATCAATGTGAATTCCACACCACCCCTATTACCAAAAGAGAAGGAACGCACGATCATCTTTACCTTCAAAAGCTAATCGATAAAGAATCATATGAAATTTGCAGTTATTGTAAAGGTAGTATTCGGTAGGCGTTCACTGATCGTAAAAAGAAGGAAGTCCCTCCTCTCGAATCGAATGGCTTAATGATGTGGAGCAGTTGGTGAGGAGGGAAGACATGGGTCGAAACAGAGCTGGAGTGATCATCATTCAAGATGACCAAATCGCGTTAATTGAGCGAAAACGACATGATGAAACGTATTATGTTATTCCAGGCGGTGGAGTGGAAGAAAATGAAACTTTCAACCAGGCTGCCAAAAGAGAAGCTCTTGAAGAACTAGGAGTAGACGTCTGTGTAAAAGCGTTGTATACGTCTTTCCAATTTAATGGGAAACATTTTTACTTTACGGCTGAAATCACCGGTGGAGAATTTGGAAACGGAACCGGTAGTGAATATCAGTCTTCTTCTCATAAACAAGGTACGTATAAAGCGGTTTGGATACCATTAGATGAATTAAATGAATTATGTATCTACCCTGAAGCTGTGATGTCAGTATTGGTTGCTGACGCTAGGCGTAACCTGACTGAAGGAAATCGAGAGACAGAAGAGAGAAACGATCATTTAAGCTGGGTGGGAAGTAAGGATCCTTATTTAGATAAACCAAACTGCACTCTCATTGGGAAGGTCTGGGTAGGACGATTCGGGGGGGATTTGACTGCTGGCCAGGTCAAGAATGAAGATGGATGTCTTATCTGGAATGGAGCGGACTGGGAACTGGCCATCGTGTTAGATGCCCATAAATCAGCGAGTAGTGCAGCTCTTATTATAGATGAATTTGAGCAGAACCAATCGTACTTGACAAACATCCTTGCTAAGGAGACAGCAGAAGCGATGATGGTATTGCCGAATGCGATTTTAGCCCTTTTTCAAAACGAAGCATTTAAGCAAAAGTGTCGGGATGTGGAAGGGGAAACAGCCTGTTTGATCGCTGTCCGAAAAGACAAGTATCTCTGGTGGTTCTCAGTAGGTGATTGTCTCTTGTTTTTGATGCATCCAGAGTTAGAATCACTTGGAGAATCGGTACAAAATCATCGGAGCTTCTACGAATGGGTCGGCGAAGTTAACACATTTGATGCGACCGTTCCATGCTATAGTACAGGCACAAAGGAATTGAGAAAAGGAAATAATCGCATCTTGTTAACGACGGATGGGTTATTAGAGTGTCCTCATACAAATTTCTATTTACCAGAGCAAGTTGTCGCCATGATGAAAGATAAATCAGTTCGAAAAGGTTTACAACTGCTATTAAATGAGATACAGGTTAAAGGCGTAAGAGATAGCACGACGATCTTGGCATGGGATCAATTCATTCTTGAAGAGGGCACTATGCCGAGTGACATATAATGAACGAAGACGTCGCATCCATGCGACGTCTTCATTTAGAATGAATTGATAAGCTGAATCACATACCCTCCTATGATTCCAATTCCCACGATCATCCATGCTGGCCATTTCCAAATGGATAAAAGTGCGAATAGCACCGCGGCAAGAGCAAAATCTTCTCCTGACAAGATGGCGCTTTTGAAAACTGGATCGTAAAAGGCCGCTAACAAAATCCCTACCACGCTTGCATTCACGCCTATTAAAAGTTTTTGGAAGGATGCCCGTTTTCGTAACTCGTTTAGAAAAGGCAGGGCAGCGGTAATCAATAGAAAGGATGGTAAGAAAATCGCAATCGTTACAACAATTGCGCCTGTTACGCCCCCTATCATCGTACCGAGATAGCTTGCGAACGTAAATAAAGGACCTGGAACTGCCTGTGCCATTCCATAACCTGAAAGAAATTGATCAGCTGTAAGAAGTCCTTCGGGAACAATTTCTCGTTCAATCATAGGTAGGACGACATGTCCTCCCCCGAATACCAGTGCACCGACTCGAAAGAAGGTGTCGAATAAATGAAGTAGCGGGTGATCGGTTAATCGCTTAAGAATCGGAAGGACAATTAATAGTGATCCTAATAAAACAAGCGCAGAAACGCCAACTTTTTTGGATAAGGAAACAGGAAATGGCTCTACGTTTGTCTCTGTTTTGTCGCTAAAAAGTCGTAATCCAAGCAATCCAGCACCTGCAATAATAAGGAGTTGCATCCAGGCAGACGGATAGAGTAGCAAGATAAAAGCTGCTGCTAACGCGATCGCCATTCTTGTGCGATCAGGTGTTAACTTTTTCCCGAGTCCAATAACTGCGTGAAGCACGACCGCAGCTGCAACGATCTTCAAACTATGAATGAATGTGCCGTCTCCTAGCGAAAAGGTTTGATAAAGCAAGGCGAAGACGACAAGAATAAAAACAGAAGGTACTGTAAAGCCGAACCACGATAGAAAGCCACCGAGCATGCCACCGCGCATCATCCCGATTGCAATTCCGACTTGACTACTAGCGGGTCCAGGGAGAAATTGACAGAGCGCAATGATGTCAGCATACATTTTGTCATCAAGCCATTTTCTCCGATCAACATACTCATCTTTAAAATAAGCAAGATGCGCCACGGGGCCACCAAAAGATGTTAAGCCAAGACGCGTTGATACGAGAAGAATTTCAATAAACGTTTTAAATGAGTGTTTTGCTGGCATGTCGATCCCCCATTAGTCTTTGATTTCTTTAAAAAGCTCGTATGCTTTTGATTGCGCCTCTGATAGAATTAGTGCGCCTTTCTCAGTTGTTCGATAGTATTTTCGAATTTTCCCATTCACATTACTTTCTTCCTTAGAAAGCAGATCATCCTTCTCCATGTTGTGAAGGATAGGATATAATGTACCAGAGCTCATTTCATACCCATGCTCACGAAGTTCTTCTAGCATCCAGGATCCATATATAGGCTCTTCCTTAGCGTGATGGAGAATATGAATTTGTATGAATCCTAAAAATAGCTTTCGCAGTATCTTATTATCCACTTGTTTCCCTCCTCAATATCTAACACCGATATCGAAAATCGATATTGGTGTTCTAGATTAGTGTAGATGGAAATGGGAGAGGGTACAAGAGAAATCTAATACTTTTAATTAAGCTTTAACAATAATCTTCCATATAGGTTGTAAAAGAACATCCAATTAATCCGTAATCATGATGGAGCGCTTATGCTTAATTTCTTTTCTTAACGCTTCAGGTATAGTAAGATATTGACTGTTGTTTAGAAAATGAATAGACAGTAAATTCTAATGGAAGTAAAATAAATTGTATTTCATGATTATCGAAAAGGGAGGGGAATACATGGAGGAAAAACAGACATATGAATTTTTAGCTGATGATCCGGATTTTAATGTGAAACCAGTTATGATTTCCCTTATTATTGGCGCGTTTTTTGCTATCTTAAATGAGACACTTTTAAATATCGCTTTAACCACATTAATGGATAAATTTAGCGTAACGCCTGCAACGGTCCAATGGATGGCCACCGGCTTCTTATTAGTAATGGGGATCTTAACGCCGATTTCGGCTCTTCTTCTCCAATCATTTACCACAAGACAGATGTTTATTGGAACAATGACGATCTTTACAATCGGAACGCTTATATGTGCAGTAGCGCCAACGTTTGCCGTTCTATTAACTGGTCGACTACTTCAGGCAGTTGGAACGGGATTGTTAATTCCAATCATATTTAACACCTTTCTTCTTATATTTCCGCCTGAGCGTCGCGGAACGGTTATGGGAACAGTTGGACTTGTCATCATGTTTGCACCAGCGATTGGGCCAACACTTTCAGGAATCATTGTGGATCAGCTCGGTTGGAGATATCTATTTCTTACAGTAATCCCATTTGCTTTGTTTTCAATTGCATTTGGCTATAAATTCTTAAAGAACGTTGGAGAAGTAACAAAGCCAAAAGTGGATGTCCTTTCTATCCTTTTATCTACAGTTGGGTTCGGTGGAATTGTACTAGCATTTAGCTTTGCGGGAGAAGGAGAAGTGAGCTATTTAGCTCCACAAGTCTTTTTTCCTCTTATCATTGGAATCGTAACATTAATCCTATTTGTCATGAGGCAGCTTAAATTAGAGGAGCCATTGCTCGATGTTCGAGTCTTTAAATATCCAATGTTCACCGTTGCGGTATTACTCTTCATTATCATTATTATGGCTATGTTCTCATCGGAGATTATTTTACCAATGTACATGCAAGGGCCGCTAGCTTTATCTCCTCAAACGGCTGGCTTAATTCTACTTCCTGGGGCACTGTTAAATGGATTGATGTCACCAGTTATGGGGAAATTATTTGATAAATTTGGTCCGAGAAAACTCATTATTCCAGCAAGCTTTGTGCTAGTTGGCGTTATGTTTACTTTTAGTAAAGTTGGATTAGACACCTCCATCACGTTAATTGTAGTCACTTACATCTTACTCATGTTATCCATATCAGCGATCATGATGCCAGCTCAAACGAATGGGTTAAATGGACTGCCGAAAAAGCTCTATCCCCATGGAACAGCCATTATGAACACGCTCCAACCTGTTTCAGGAGCGATTGGGGTCTCGGTATTCATTAGTATCATGACAAATCGTCAACAAAACTATCTCGATCATGCTTCAAATCCTGCGAGTGCACAAACCATTAGTGAGTCTCTTGTATCAGGAGTTGAGCTTGTCTACCTTGTTGCCTTTGGATTTACGATTGTTGGTTTCTTCGTTTCTCTCTTTATTCGTAAGGCATTACCTGAAAACCATTCAGATCAGCCCGAGGTTCAAGCTGTAAATGAATAACAAAAAGCGTCTCTCATTGAGACGCTTTTTTTAGTTGTCACAACTCTGTAACGAAATATCCGACTTTATGCTTTTATGGAGAAAGAGGAACTGTAATATAATTGAAAAGATATGTAATCAATGTTTAGAAGCTGTGAAGAAAAGGTAAATGATGAGAGGGTTTTTCGTTACATTCCTAGTTATCCCCTGGTTCTTTCCTTATTTTCTCTATTCTTTAACAGGAAGGTTACGATTCATGGAGCAACTTTACGACAGTATTAAAAGAACGTTTTCATGAATAGACGAGGAATTGGACACCCTTTATATGAAATTTGACATTAAATTTTTTAGGGAGTATTATACTCAAGTATTAGGATTTAAACAAAATTAACATTTTTACATTTAAAATATATTCTTAAACGTATTTTACAATTTACAAGGAGGTTTACAACTGACATGCGAAACAAATTAAGCAGTCAGATTAATAAGCCATGGACATTGTTCTTTGGAGTCATTCTATTATTCTGGTTAAAAACGTATGCCGTCTATCAAACTGAATTTGATTTAGGAATTCAAAATAGTATGCAGTCGTTCCTATTAGTATTAAATCCGATTAGTTCTTTGCTTCTATTCTTTGGATTTGCGCTATTCTTTAAAGGGCGCAAACGGGCGTGGGCTATTCTAATTATTGATTTTATCCTTTCATTTATTCTTTATGCAAATGTTGTGTACTATCGTTTCTTTAATGACTTTATTACACTTCCAACCGTCATGCACACAAATGACGCCGGTGAATTGAAAGACAGTGCGTTTGCATTGATGCATTTCTCAGATGCGTTCTATTTTATTGACACGCTGCTAATTCTCGGATTAATTCTCTTTAAAGTGGTTAAACCTCAAGTAGCGATCAAGAAGAAGAAGATTGCGCTCGTATTTGCATCAGCAGCCGTTTTCTTTACCGTGAACCTTGGCCTTGCTGAAGCAGATCGTCCTGAACTTCTCACACGTGCTTTTGATCGTACGTATCTTGTGAAGTATATTGGACAGTTTAATTATCAAATTTTTGATGTTGTCACTACTGTTAAGTCTAGCTCTCAAAGTGCATTTGCAAGCAGTGATGACCTAACGGATGTTCGAAACTTCGTTGAAGCAAACCGTACAGAGCCAAATCCAGAGTATTTTGGTAAGGCTGAGGGAATGAATGTTATTTATATTTCCCTTGAATCGCTTCAAAACTTTGTGATTGGAAAAGAAGTTGATGGTCAAGAAGTTACTCCATTCTTAAACAGTCTTATTGAAGATAAAAATACGTTTTATTTCGATAATATCTTCCATCAGGTTGGACAGGGGAAAACATCGGATGCTGAATTCATGATGGCAAACTCACTCTATCCACTCCCAAGTGGATCAGTAGCGATGGAAAAAGCGCGTAACACCTATCAGGCGCAGCCAGCTATTTTGGAACAAAAAGGGTATTCAACGGCATCCCTACACGGTAATGGTAAAACGTTCTGGAACCGTGATGAAATGTATAAATCATTCGGTATTCAGAAATTCTTTGATTCAAGCTACTATGATATGAATGAAGAAGACGTTCATAATTATGGTTTAAAAGATAAGCCGTTCTTTAAACAATCGATTCCATATCTTGAAAGTCTTGAACAACCGTTTCATGCGAAAATGTTGACTTTATCAAACCACTTTCCGTTTACAATGGACGAAGGTGATGTTGATTTCCCAACCCCTGAAACGAATGATTCAGTTGTAAATGGTTACTTCCAAACGGCAAAATACATGGATGAATCCATTGAACAATTCTTTAATGATTTGAAAGAATCAGGGCTTTATGACAACACTGTGATTGTGATGTATGGGGATCATTATGGTATCTCAAATAACCACAATACAGCTATGTCAGAAGTAATGGGTGAAGAAGTAGGTCCTTACGAAAATGCTCAACTTCAGCGCGTACCGTTATTCATTACGGCACCTGGTGTAGAAGGGAAGCAAGTGCATAAATATGGTGGTCACATGGATGTTCGTGATA
The DNA here is from genome assembly GCF_020524165.1 of Guptibacillus hwajinpoensis. Classification (GTDB taxonomy): domain Bacteria; phylum Bacillota; class Bacilli; order Bacillales; family Guptibacillaceae; genus Guptibacillus; species Guptibacillus hwajinpoensis_D. The sequence continues at coordinate 843,355 of NZ_JAIVKU010000005.1, read as the reverse complement.
CTGTGCTTCACCTACTTGGTGTTGAAACAGATGATTACATCTCATTTGGTTCCGATCTTCTATCAGAAGATCACCGTGAAATCGTGCCATTCCGTAATGGGGATTTCGTGACCCCAGAGGTTACGTCAGTTAACGAGAAATGTTATGCTAATCCGACCGGTGAAAAAGTGGATGCAGAGAAATGTGAGCAGGCAGGACAATTTGCAAAAGAGTCACTCGAACTTTCAGACAAAGTCGTTTATGGTGACTTGCTCCGCTTCTACGAACCTGAAGGATTTACTCCAGTTGATCGTAATGATTACAACTATACAGTTGACCAGGTAGAACCGACTCAAGAGGATCCTGCACAAGAAAAAGAACAGAAATAAAGACAAAGCATCCCGCCTCGCGGGATGCTTTTTTTTAGTCAAATAAGACCATTTTACATCTAAAGTTGTAGAGAGAGATGAGACAATGTTTGGTGGTAGTTAATAGATTTATAGGGTATCATTTCCATATAAATAGGAAGTGAGGAGATCATGATGAAACGACCAATATGCATCACATGTGGAACTCAGTACGAGGAAATGGAATCCAACCCAAGTAGTTGCCTGATTTGTAAAGAAGAAAGACAATATGTAAATCCGGATGGGCAGGAATGGACGACGCTTGTGGAAATGCAAAACAAACCGTTTCAGAATCAAGTGATTGAAGAACAACCAGGATTATATAGTATCACGACAGCCCCGACCTTCGCGATTGGCCAAACAGCGTATCTGGTGCAGAGTAATGGATTTAATGTGTTATGGGACTGCATTTCCTATCTTGATGAAGATACAATTCAAGCGATTAATGAGATTGGAGGGATTGATGCTATTGCTCTTTCGCATCCTCATTATTATTCTTCTCAAGTAGAATGGGCTGAAGTCTTTAATGTCCCAATCTACATCCATGAAGACGATACAAAATGGGTGATGAGAGAGAGTGAAAGAATGATATTCTGGCATGGTGAGTCGTGGGAGCTTGCCCCTGGCTTAACCATTCATCGTCTTGGAGGACACTTTCAGGGTGGCGCAGTACTTCATGTGAAAGAAGGTAATGAAGGGCAGGGCTTACTGTTAACCGGTGATATTATTCAGGTTGTTGCGGATCAGGAGTGGGTGAGTTTCATGTATAGCTATCCTAATTTAATACCTCTTCCTGCTAGTAAAGTGAAGGAAATGGCTCATAAGGTCAAGCTGCTGAAGTTTGCTCGCCTTTATAACGCCTTTCATCGTGTCGTCAAGTCTAACGCAGATCAAGCTGTCCAGCGTTCAGCTGTACGCTATCTTAAAGCGCTTGAAGGCACGCTTTTTCAAACGTAAAAACAACACCTCCTTTAAAAAAGGGGGTGTTGTTTTGAAGAAGAAGGAGAAGGGAAAGAGCTTTTCATAATCGAATACAGTTAAAAGAGGAGAGGATAAGAGATGAGAATTTACAATTATAGTCGATCGGCTGGAAAAGAAATAACAAAATTCGGATCGCAGTTTGTCATGTCTCGTATTACTCAAACTGAATCAAGTGTACATATTGGCGCCATGTACCTGGATAAAGAGGGACTTATAGGCTTTCACCAGGCAGTGACACCGCAATTATTATTAATCATAAGTGGAGAAGGCCTGGTAAGAGGAGAAGAGAATGAGTTAGTAAAAGTAAAAGAAGGAGATGCTGTGTTTTGGAATAAAGATGAATGGCATGAAACGACGTCTGAAAAAGGGTTAACGGCCATTGCGATTGAAGGTGAATTTGACCCGGATTTGTTTTTGGTTGAAAAAGAAAAATCAGAAGCACAAGAGGAAGTTTAATCGTAATGAATAACACAGTTGGAGATAAGAACACAAAAAAGCTCTTCCACCGGGGAAGAGCTTTTTTAATATGATTTACGCTTTAACTACGTTAGTAGCTTGTGGTCCGCGGTTACCTTGCTCAGTGTCAAAAGTAACTGTTTGACCTTCTTCAAGAGTTTTGAAACCTTCGCCTTGAATAGCTGAGAAATGTACGAATACGTCGTCTCCGCCTTCAACTTCGATGAAGCCAAAACCTTTTTCTGCGTTAAACCATTTTACTGTACCTTTATTCATGTGTGTATCCTCCAAGTGCATTTTGCACAAATATTACTATTCCTGCTCTACATAATCATTTGAGATGTAAGTACTTCCTAAAGTAGCCTGCTCTTTAATAATCAGTACCGAACAACAATAATTAACCTTAGTATAACACGTCTCCCAAAAAAAGCAAACCTCTTCTGAAAAATCCTGTTTTTTTTGCTTTTAAAATAGAAAGTGGACTGAAGTTGATTGTCACTTTTGTTAGCGTTTATTCCTGATTCTAATAAAGCGAAGTGAAAATATTTAATGTAAAATGAAATGCGTTCCTCTATGATAGAATAGAGATTCGATTTATCAGCGGAGGTAAAAGAGATGCCAGTTCAAGAATCCATAATTGCCCAAGAAGTTCAATTAATTGGAAAGCAGTTAGAAGCACGAAAATTAGATATTGCAAAAAGCTTATTGAAACCTGGTGAGGGTACTGCAGAAGCCCTTAGGTTACATACTGAGCTTGTTCAGCTATGTGCAGATACAATTTTAATTGGTTTAGAAGACACAATGCCACGGATCACAAAGTGGGGAAGAGAGACAGGAGATCTGGCTGTTCAATACGGTTCAGAATTAGATGAATCTCTAAAAACGACGTCAGAATTTAGGCAGGCCATTTGGGACGTTATTGAACTCATAACGGTTGAAGTGAATCAAACGGTTCAAAGTGTTTTTAGAGCTGGTAAGTTGGTTGATCGGTTACTTGATCAAGCAGTTTATGCCTACAGCACTGCTTACGTTACCTCATATAAGAATAATCTCAGTCATGCGCAAGAGGTATTTCTTGAGCTATCTGTTCCGGTTGTGCCAATCCTTGAAGGCGTCGCTGTCTTACCAATTATTGGAGATATCGACACGCATCGTGCCAGCCTTCTTATGGAAACAGCACTGAGAGAATCAACTGTAAAAAGCTTAACGCATTTATTTATCGATCTTTCTGGAGTCACGATTGTTGATACTATGGTTGCCAACAATATTTTTAACATTGTTTATTCTCTTGAACTTCTTGGAGTAAAGGGGATTCTATCCGGTATTAGGCCGGAAGTGGCTCAAACGATGATCCATCTTGGAATTGATTTTTCATCTATTCAAACACATAGTACGTTAAAACAAGCATTGGCTAGACATATATTGTAGTTTCAACACGGTGGAGGAAAAAAACTGTCCAAATGGGCAGTTTTTTTTTGAACTTTTTCTGAAAAAACGGAAAAAATTCAATCCATTGACGATGAAGAAAATCACTAATAAAATGGTCTCGAAAAATCTTAGTTATATCCTCTCTTCCACAAGCAAGAACAAAGCCATCTTAACGGTTTGTTTCTAGTCCAATTGTCTAGCAGAGGGAATCAAGATGCTTTTTCTAAGCATCATGTCATAAGATTTTCTTTATTTATTAGGAAGGGAGGATGTCGTAATGCTTTATCGAATTACGGTTTATCTTCTAGGTATGTTTATAAACTTTTTTGGTGTTGCGCTTGTGATTCATGCAACCCTTGGAGCTGGATTTTGGACATCCTTTTTTATTGGGTTATCAGATTTAGCCGGACTGACAGTTGGTTTTTGGTACGGGGTGTTTCAAATTCTTGTCATTTTTCTCAATGGCAGCTTAATGAAAAAGAAACCGGAATATGGTGCAATTCTGCCAATTATTCTAGAGAGCTTTATACTCGATTTCTGGTTAGAAATCGCTTTTGCTTCAGTCCAGTTAACGACAGCCCCACTAATGGCGAAAGTGGGAGTCCTGATTTTAGGGATGATTGCAATTGGTTTAGGGGTAGCTATTTATATTTTGCCGCAATTTCCACGAGCCCCGTTCGATCAGCTATTTCTTGTCATTAGTGCTAGATTCAACCTAAGTCTGCAAATGGGACAGACGATGGTCGCAGTTGTGATGGCAACTCTTGCTCTACTAATTGGCGGTCCGGTTGGGATAGGGACAATTGCGCTCGTGTTTCTACTTGGCCCAATTATACAGTTCTGGTATGAAAGAGCGTACCCGATGTATTATATGCTTTATCCAGCGCAAGCACCGCATGAGGAATATTTATAAATGTGTATCACAAGACGCTTTTGTTCAAATGCAAAAGCGTCTTTTTCTTGATAGAGGTATTCTGTCATTTAATTTAGACTTTTGCGAACTTTAAAACAAGGGTATACCCATTCTGGGAGGGGTTAACTGATGAAGAAAATAATCAATCAACCAGATGACGTTGTAAGCCAAATGCTGGACGGAATGGTGAAAGCACATCCCGAATCCTATCTACGACTGGAAGGTACAACTGTCCTAGTGAGAAAAAATCTGTCGGAAAACAAAGTAGGTATTGTTAGCGGAGGAGGAAGTGGACATGAACCTGCACATGCCGGTTTCGTTGGAGAAGGTATGCTTGATGCAGCTGTGAGCGGAGAAGTTTTTACGTCTCCTACACCTGATCAGATGTTAGAAGCGATTAAGGCAGTTGATCAGGGGGCTGGAGTTCTCCTTATCACTAAAAATTACACTGGGGATGTCATGAACTTTGAAATGGCGGCTGAGATGGCAGAGGACGAAGGCATATCTGTCGAACAAGTGATTGTCAATGATGATGTTGCCGTAGAAGACAGTACTCATACAACAGGACGAAGAGGTGTAGCAGGCACTATTTTCGTTCATAAAATTGCAGGGGCGGCAGCAAAAGAAGGGAAGCCATTGAAGGAAGTGAAAGCGCTTGCTGAGGATGCGATTCAAAACGTGAGATCAATGGGGGCGGCGCTTCATCCAGCCCAGGTTCCTGGCTCAGGAAACCCGGGGTTTGATATTAAAGAAAATGAAATGGAGCTTGGAATTGGTATTCATGGTGAGCCTGGAATGGAAACGATCGGACTGGTTTCGGCAGATGAATTGGCAGAGCGTCTTGTAGAAGAAGTACTACCCGAACTAGAACTAAAACAAGGCGATGAAACAGCGGTCATTGTGAACGGAATGGGAGCAACTCCATTAATGGAACTTTACATTCTAAACAATCGTATTCAAGATCTCTTAAAGGAAAAAGGCATTAAATCGGAATTAACGTTAGTTGGCAACTATATGACTGCGCTTGAAATGGCAGGTGCTTCTTTAACAGTTCTAAAATTAACGAATGAACGAAAGAAATACGTGACAAACCCATGTCAGACGATTGCATGGACGATAAACGACTAAGGAGGATCATGTATGTTTACGGCAGAGATGGCTAGACAATGGATCAAAGAGTCTGCTAAAAAGATAGAATCGAATAAAGAACAGCTAACTGATCTTGACCAGGTGCTTGGTGATGGCGATCATGGGCTTAACATGACAAGAGGCTTTAAGGCTGCTGTCGAACAGCTGAATGAAGAGACAGATGAACCAGGGAAAGTACTGAAGGCTGTTGGAACGAGTCTGTTGTCTAAGATAGGCGGTGCTTCAGGACCGCTTTACGGTACTCTTTTCATGAAAGCTGGAAATCAGTTAGAAGGAACAGAAGTGCAGCTCAGCGATCTTTCTTCAAGTCTTCGAGTTGGCGTGGATGGAATGAAGAAACGAGGGAAGGCTGATCGAGAAGAGAAGACGATGATCGACTTACTTGAACCTGTAATTGAGTTAATGGAAGAGAAGGGAAATGAGCTTACATCTGCTCATTTGATCGACAAGGCGAAGGAAGCGCTTGAGCATGTAAAAGAGTATGAAGCCAAGAAAGGGAGAGCCGCTTACTACAAAGAAAAATCAAAAGGGAAACAGGATGCGGGGGCGCAGTCTTCTTATTATTTAATAGAGTCTCTTGCGACAGTACTCGATAAGGACGGTGAAGCTTAATGGTCAGTCTTGTCCTTGTCTCACATAGTCCTGATATTTCAAAGGGATTAAAAAAGATGCTTGATGAAGCTCAGCCTGAAGTCACTGTGATCGATGCTGGAGGAACAGATGATGGGGATATGGGAACGAGTGCTATTAAAATTCAGACAGCTATTGAAAAGGCGGACCATGGGGATGGCGTCGTTATTCTCGTGGATTTCGGAAGCTCAGTCATGAATGCAGAGATGGCAATCGATTTATTAGAGGAGTCACATTCCGTTAAGATTGCAGATGCGCCATTGATTGAGGGCGCCTATAGTGCGGTGATGGAAGCAGGATTTGGCAAGTCACTAGATGAAGTGGTGGAATCTGCAGTTCATGCAAAAGCTGCGAAGAAAGTGCAGTGAAAAGAAGAATTGATAAAACAACAGCGCATCCGCCAGGATGCGCTGTTTTCTATATTTTAAGCGCCAGCCCATACGTCTTTCGCATATCGGCCGTCTCGCTCAAGTTCTTCTAGCCATTGAATCGCTTCTTGCTCAGTTGTTTCATACATCGATTGATAGCTTGTAATAATCGTTTGCTCTACTTCAGGAGCCATATGACTACCATCGCCACAAACGTATAAGCGTCCACCATCTTTTAATAGTGGGATGACATCTTTCGCGTTCTCAGATACAAGGTGCTGAACATATGTTTTTTTCTGTCCAGGGCAACGTGAAAAGGCTGTATGAAGGGTAACAAGTCCATCTTTTTCAGCCTGTTCAAGCTCTTCCTGATATAAGTAATCATGTTCAGGATTACGGCAGCCGAAGTAAAGGTGAGCTGCACCAAGCTCGTTGCCCTGGTTGCTTAATTCCCGGCGGGCTTGAATGAATCCTCTAAATGGTGCAATACCTGTTCCAGGTCCAATTAAGACCATTGGTGTTTCTGGATCTTCTGGAAGCTGGAAGTTGGATTGTGGCGTATTGATAAAGCAGGCTACTTTGTCACCAAATTCTCGCGTTGCCAGGTAGTTCGAAGCAACACCTTTGTACTCTCCCTTTCCATTCCATGCTGGGTCACGAACGACACTAACCGTCATGCTTGCTTCTCGTTCTTTATAGAGTGGAGAACTTGAAATTGAATAATAACGAGCTTTCAATGGTGGAAGCAGGGCAATGAATCGTTCAAATGGAATCTCACAAGCCATATAGTGCTCAACGAGTTCGAGCATGGTCACGCGCTTCTCAAGCACTTCTTTTTTATATGTGGTGTCTTCAAGTAATTGCTCGAGCTCGACAACATGAGGTGGACACACTGTATGTGCCGCTAGCGCACGTATTTGTGAACGAGTGGCTGGTTCTTGAAGCTCTACATAAGAAGAAAGGAGCTCCTGGAGTTTCACTGGTTTGTCCGTAGGAAGATGCGCTGCTTTCCCTGAATCCCCAGTTAGTAGTACGTGATCCTGACCATTAAGTGAGAAGCGATCAAGAACACGGTTAACCATCTCATCACTATTCTGTGGAAGGATACCGACATGATCCCCTTCTTTGTATGAAACGCCATCAGGAAGCATAAGTTCGATGTGGCGCGTGCTTCTACCGCTCTCTGTATGCTGTAATTCAACATTTCGATTAATAATAGCAGTGAAAGCATGATGCGTTCTAGCGAGAGGCGTATCACTTACACCACTTACAAAGCTCATTGAAATCGCACTGTTTTCTGAGTTATTTTCATTTAGTTCAATATTCATTGCATTTGCGAGATTTGGCCAAAGTGTCTCTTCCCATTTCTCATAATCGCCTTCAAAGTCATCGCTAGCGTCGCCAAATCCAGTCTCTGCAATTCGCTTTGCACCCTTTGTAGACAATTGATTATCAATGAAAGATGGAATACGTTGATACGTATTGGCCCAGTTGCGGTCACCGCAACCAAAGACTGCATATTGAACGCCATTCACCGCACCGTCTTCCATCTGCTCGAGCCATTGGACAAACTCATCGGCATTGTCAGGAGGATTTCCATTATAGGAAGCTGAGACGATTAAAACAGCTCCGTTCTCAGGAAGCTCATTTACATAGTCGTTCAGTGGAGCAACATTCGTGCTAAAGCCTTGTTGTCGACCTGTCTCAGCCAGATCACGGGCAATTCCTTCAGCTGTGCCAAGGTTAGATCCGTATAAGACGAGAAGAGGAGTACCGTGCGCATTTTCAACTGCGACAGGCGCTGTTTTTTTCTCTTTTTCATTCGCTTCAGAAGCTGGTACAGCAAAAGAAATCGATTCCTTTCGTTGCTTCACTTTCATTTTTAGACCATCGGGTTTGAGCGTTAATGTTTCTTTAACATCAAGTTGATAATTCGAATGATCGATCAGTTCAAAGTGTTGAATAATCATACCAAGGACGAGTGTCGCTTCATGTAGTGAGAATTGTTGCCCAATACATGCGCGCTGTCCATTTCCAAATGGCTTATATGCGTGTAGTGGGATAGAAGACGGGTCTTCAAAGCGTTCAGGCACGAAATCTTCCACATTATCGCCCCAAATGGATTTATCACGATGTAGTTCTGGGAGTAGGAGAGTGAACTCGTCACCTTTTTCGACTTCGTATTCTCCATTCAATGTTGTATCTTCCTTCGCATAAAGTGAAAAGGCAGGAGCGGTTGGCCATAGGCGAAGGGATTCATTTAGAATCATTCGAACATATTTGAGCTGCTTCACTTGCTTATAATCAGGAATAGCATCGCCAACGACACGATCTACCTCTTCTTGAGCTTTGGCAAGCTTATCTGGATTATTCATTAGATAGTAAAGTGTAAAGGAAAGCAATCCACTTGTCGTTTCATGTCCAGCGATGAGGAATGTGATAATTTGGAAGCGGATATTTTCATCATCAAGTGGTTCACCCGTTTCAGGGTCTTTTCCTTTTAGCATATGTGCTAAAAGATCATCCTCGCCTTGATCACCATTCTTCTTACGGTCTGCGATTAAGCCATCGACAAGAGAAAACATATAGTCGATATCATCTTTAAATTGTTTTTTGGAGCGCACCATCAGTTTATCCTGAACCCCTAGACGCTGAGATTGATTCATCGCTTCATCTAATGCCCGTACCATTGCATCAACAAATTCATGATTGGTTTCTCTGTAAAAGCTATTAAAGCGAAAGTCAAATCCACAAAGCCCAATTGTATCAAGAGTCAACCGCGTCATATCTTCGGGTACGTCAATTTCTTCATCTGGATTAAGACGTGCCCACTTCTGAATAAGTTGAGTGGCAAGATCGACCATTTTATTATGATAGCCTTTCATCGCTTGTTGACTAAAACTTGGAAGCAGGATGTTATGTGCTTTTTTCCAATTCTTTTCGTTCGTTTCACTTGTAAATAAGCCATCTCCTCCAAAAGCACGAACTTTTTGAAGAACTGGTCCTACTTTTTTATCGAAGCGTTTTTCATTTGTTATTTCAGCAACAAGAGAGGCACTTGAAACGAACGTACTAGTACGTCCGGGGAATTGGAATTGATAAATAGGTCCAAGCTCTTTTGAAAGCTTCATAAAGGACTGAATTGGTTTTTCTTTATCAATAAGAGGTAAATTACCTAGTGGTCCATAGGTTTTTGGCTGTGGGAACGATTTCTTAGTGGTCATCATTTATCACCTCAATAGTTATTTGAAAGCGGAATGAACGTTCATTCATTTGGTGTTGTGAAGAGAAAGATCTCTTCACGCATGTAATCGAACAGAATCCCATAAACTTTCTTCAATTTTTGAAAGAAGTTCAGGTTCTGAGGAAAGCTCACCTGCTCGAACAAGATTCTGAAGTTCTAGAAAAGCACCGTATAGAATGGCGATCAATGCTTCAGAAGGCAAATCGCGAATCTCTGACTGTTTCTTTCCAGTATCAAAAAAAGCTTTCAACAGATTGAGAAGTTCGGTGAAATCACTTTGACTCTGGTTATCCAGAAAGTGACCGGCACTGTGTTTCTTAATGAAATAAAGCGCATGCTCATTTTGATTGGTAAAGAGAATCATGGTTTTATAAATGTGTTGAAACTGCTGACGAGTCGATTGGTGATATGGGAATTGATCTTCAATCGTTTTTGTAAATGTAGCAACCGTGTCCTGAAAGAGCGTGTTAACGAGCACCTCTTTGTTTTCAAAATAACGGTAGATTGTGCCGGCACCAACATTCGCTGAATTGGCAATCATCGGCACAGTCGTAGCATCAAAACCTCGCTCGGCAAATAACACAAGAGCGCTTTTCAAAATACTGTCCCGTTTATTCAGGGTCGTCATACGCAGCTTCCTTTCTTACTTAGCATGCGGAATGAATATTCATTCCTGTTTTCCATTTTAAACCTGTTGGAAAAGCTTAACAATAAAGCAGAGGTCCTAAAAAGATTGAAGATCTTGTTAACTAGAGGGTCTATTCACCTATTGTAATGCTATTAAATGGAAAAGATCATTGGAAGTTCTAACAATTTCATCTCGGGATATTCGTTCCAATCCTCCCATCATATAGGCGACAGTTTCCTCTATTATCGTTTTCATTCTTCTATTTCCATAATAATTTTGAATGAAACCTTATATTTCACCAAAACAAAAAGGCTTCTTAAGAAAAAAGCCTCCTTCATCTTCATTATCTTCTTAGTCGATTGGATCCTCAGCTTTCCCAAATCTGATAACATCGATAATCGCCATGCCATCACTCGGTTTTCCTGCATCATTTCGATAAGGCATAAGAGAAAAGAAAATAAAATAAATCGAGAAGTAAGTAAATTGATAGAAAAAGAGATCCACTGGAAGAACTTCGGCATAAATTAGCGCGTTTAGAATGAGAATAACAATAATGTTAAATAGGCTACCGGCCGCATAAATGGCGACGTGAGCCCATGTTTTGTTATAGGTTAAATCTTCATATTGGCACCAACCTTCCATAAAATATTTCTTTTTCACTTCAAGGGGACCAATATGAAAAATGGTCTTGCCGGTACCGATACAGAATTTGATTTTGCCTCCAAAAACTCTTGCTATAAGAACATGGCCAGCTTCGTGTAGGAGCGTGATGATTGGTAATATAATGAAAAAGTTCACGAAGAACATTGGAATATCGCTTAAAGTAAACATTGAAAACCTCCAAAAAAATCGTTTAAAAATTGCTCTTTTCGTAAATAGTACACTGAGATAGAGCGTTCCCGATTAAAGGAATTCCAAACCTGTATGAAGAAGTTTCTTTTTGATATAAGTAATAAAAGCATGAGGGTTGCTGAATAAAGAAAAAAAGTTTATGATAATGTTATATACCCCATGGGGTAATTAAAAACTGTTTCTAGGAGGATAAAGACATGTATTTACGTACGTTTTTTGATGAGAAATTGGCTCAGTATTCTTATATGATCGGCTGTCAACGAACGGGTGAAGCGCTTGTAATTGATCCGGCACGAGATGTTAGACCGTATTTAGAAACAGCGAAAAAGGAAGGCTTTCATTTAGCAGCAGCAGAGACGCACATTCATGCTGATTTCGTCTCAGGTGCAAGACAATTAGCAGAAAAGCATGACGTAAAGCTGTACTTATCCGATGAGGGTGATCAAGACTGGAAATATGGTTATCTCGATGGTTTAAATGTGGAACTTGTAACAGATGGTTCTATGATTCATGTAGGTAACGTGGAACTTCGCGTGATGCATACCCCTGGGCATACCCCAGAAAGTATTTCGTTCGTACTGACAGATCGCGGTGGTGGCTCTGAAGTACCAATGGGAATTTTTACAGGAGATTTTGTATTTGTAGGAGACATTGGTCGTCCAGATTTGCTTGAAAAAGCAGCAGGGGCTGTGGGAACAGCTGAAACGGGAGCGAAATCAATGTTCAAATCTCTCCAAAAGTTTAAAGAGCTACCAGAATTCGTAACAGTCTGGCCTGGTCACGGCGCAGGAAGCGCATGTGGAAAGTCACTTGGTGCTGTTCCACAATCAACAGTTGGTTATGAACTTCGTAATAACTGGGCATTGAAGGAAGAAAAGGAAGAAACGTTTGTAAAAGAACTATTAAATGAACAGCCGGAAGCTCCGACTTACTTTGCAGTGATGAAGAAAGTAAATAAAGAAGGTCCCAACGTCTTAACAGGTGAAGAACTTGAAAAGGTTGAGAGCGTTGATGAAGTTCGTGCGCTTGCAACAAATGGGCAGACGACAATCGTAGATACCCGTTCGGCCCAGGATTTCGCGGATGGTCATATCGACGGAGCGATTAATCTCCCATTCAATAAAGCATTTACGAACTGGTCAGGTTGGGTGCTAAACTATGAACGAGACTTGCTTCTTATCGCAGAGGATGATCAAAAAGAAGAGATCGTAAAAGCATTACACTCCATTGGCATTGATCGGATCAAAGCATACGCTGGTCCTGAACTTCTCTCTCAATGGGATGATCTTGAAGGCTATTCCTTTGTGACAACAGAAGAATTGAAAGATGTTTACGACAAAGACGATGTATATGTCGTTGATATTCGAAAAGAAAATGAATGGAATGCGGGTCACATCCCTGGGGCCAATCACCATATGCTTGGGTATTTAGAAGATCAGGCGAAGGATATTCCAGAAGATAAAACAGTTGTGGTGCACTGCCAATCAGGAACACGATCAGCGATTGGAACAAGTTTATTGCAGTCCCTTGGCTTTAAGGACATTTTGAACTATAGCGGTGGCTTTGCTGCGTGGGAAAAAGAGGGAGATAAAATCGAAAAATAAGATAAGAAAGAGCGTAAAGCTAATGCCTTACGCTCTTTTTTCTATGCACTCATTTCGCTTTCGATTGTAGCCGGTTTCGGTTTCATCACCATTAGACCAATGCCCCCAACACTAAGGACAGCTGCCACAAGGAACGGTGCATGAGCAGAAACACTCTGACCGATTAGTCCTGATAAGACAGGAGCAATGGCTGCGCCAAGCCAGCGAAGGAAGTTATATCCCCCAGAAGTAATGCTTCGTTCGTATGGCGATACTTCCATAACGTAGCTTGTAAACAAAGCGTTGTTTAGCCCGGAAGCCAGTCCAGATAGGATAACAAGTGTGATGAGTAACGGTGTTGATGGAACAACAAAGAGTAGTCCAAGTAACACAGCAAACGTTAGTAAGCTATACGGTAAGATTTTTTTCGGTAAAAACTTTTTCTCAAGCTGGTGACTTAAAATCGCTGAACCGTATGCCAGCATAAGGCCCCAACCAAAGAATACAAATCCAATTTGAATGGCATCAAGTCTGATAATCAGTGGTGTATACGCTAAAACGACGAAGAAACCATAATAATAAAGCATCGCCGCGAGAGCGGATGTAACAAATGGTTTGTAAGAAAACAATCCTTTTAACTCATGCATGCCAACAGGTTTACGTTTTTGTTTGCCATTAGGTTCAAACACAAAAAAGAGTACAAGACAGAAAGCAGCTAGAATTAAAACGGATGTTGCGAAGAAAGGAAATCTCCATGAATAGCCACCAAGAATCCCACCAACAAGTGGTCCGCCTGCCATACCTAATCCAATGGCGGCTTCATAGTAGCCGACAGCTTTTTGTGGATCTTTTGATAAGGCTATTAACAGTGTCATCGCAGTAGCGAAGAACATTGAGTTACCGAAGCCCCAACCTGCTCTAAATATGGAAAGACTTGCAATCCCGTTTGAAAGCGCACAGAGGAGCGCAAAAACGGTCACAATACACAAGCCAAATACCATCATGCGCTTATCTCCAAAGCGACTTGCAAAAATACCTGCAGGAATCATCATAATGGCCATTGTTAAAATGTAGGCGGTGAACAACATTTCTACTTGCCAGTGGTTTGCACCAATCTGCTCGGCAATCGTTGGAAGGATTGGATCCACAATTCCGATCCCCATAAAAGCAAGAAAGGTTGCTGCAATTGTAATCCACCGAGCTTTTGTAAATTTCTTCTCATTCATTTCATTTAACCTCCTATAAAAATCGTTCAAAAAGAACAACGGTTGTTATTTATACAACAAGTGTCGTAAAATATTGTAACAGAGTCATGAAATTGAGCAATAATCAAGTTATTGAGTTATGTAGTCTAAACGACAAAAGAGGAATAAACGTCGATAAAAAGTTGATTTTGGAGGGGATTTATCATGAGAGAGAAGGAAGACCCACGTGTTAAGCGAACACGAAAGCTTTTACAGGATGGATTTATTCACCTTATGTCAGTCAAAGAATATGAGAAAATCACGATTGCAGATATTACAACAGAAGCAACGGTTAACCGCGCTACCTTTTACTTGCATTATCAGGATAAAGAAGAATTGCTTCTTCAAACAGTTGATGAAATGCTTCGGCAGCTCTTTGGTGAAGCCCTGACAATTCCTCCTGGTAATTTACCAATTGATGAACTTCAGCGTTATATCGCAGAACATATTTTCTCAAGCATTGCAGAATACGATAAATTTTTTCACGTGATGTTAATTAAAAAAGGTATGCCGAACTTCCTTGATCATATGCGCAGCTTCTTTTTTGATTTCTATGACAATCGAATTGCAAAGGGAAGGTTTGATCCTCTCCCCTTACCAAGTGAAGTGATCGCAAGTTATATTGCGTCTGCCTATACCGGAATGATTTCATGGTGGCTTGAAAATGAGATGCCTTACACACCAAAAGAGATGGCAGAGCAAATGATTCTGTTAAATCAAAAAGGACCTACGGGGATATTGAAAATGCACGTTAAGAAACAAGAAGAGCGATAGGAAGTCCTCCTATCGCATCATTCGCTCATATCGTTTTAGTAAAGAGTAAAGCAATAGAAGGTGATAAAGGATGCCAATGAAAAGAATGAGGAAAGCGGAAAGATTCCATCCATCTAGGAGAAGGAGGTATCCTTTTATGGGCCAGTAGGGAGGAAGAATTCCAGTGAGCATGATGGCTGGATGCTCAACGAAGAAAATAGCGATTGGAATAGCAAGAAGAATACTCACTACCTTTGCGGCAGCTAAGCCTTCTACCTTATTTTCTGCCATACTTGCCATAAAGAGGGCGATAATGGGGATTTCTAATAAAATTAACAATAAAAAAGGCAGAAGACGTAACGTTAAGATTTCTGTAAACCCTCCAATTAAGAGTACCGGATAAGCGAGTATTAGACTAACGAGTATTGGCAAAGTCAGGCGATAGAGTAAATATCCTTTTAATTGAAACGGTGTAACGGCAATCGACATGGCGACGCCTTCATCTTTTTCATCGAGAAGGATAAATCCACTCATGATGCCAAGCATGACTGGTGTTGCGAGAAGGAGAAGTAAACCGATGACCAGATTTTGATCAGTAGAAGTAAAGGATGTTCCTTCAAAAAACATTTTATTTAGAACAGGAGTGATAAAACGAAAGAAAAGTGCCATCAAAATCGGTGCGAAAATGGCGATCATCGTCATCAAGTCTTTTTGAATTGATCTTAAATCATAAGATAAGAGAAATAAAAGACGTGCCACATTAGACACCTGCTTTCTTAGAAAGAATACGTTCATAATGATACTTGACGAGAAAGAAGAAAAGAAAAATCCAGCTACTTAAAATAAATAGATGAAATGCTAAATCGGAAATCGAGTGAAATCCGCTTATTAGCTGCAGCGTACTATAACTAGGCGTCCACTCGAGAAACGAGGGAGCTGGTAATGAGAAGTAGTTTGCGAGCGGCAGAAAAAAGATTGGTACGAATAAAGGTGTGATAAGCAAGTATTGGTTAACAGATTTCGCGTTAATGGCAATCATCATCCCAAGAAATGTTGCAAACAAAGAGCAGCCAAACACGGCTAACAGGATAGACGTATAGGGAAGTGAAGGACCAAAGCTCGCAAATAAAATAACAAAGCTTGCTAAAGTGGCAAGGCAAGAAAGAGATAATGCTTTGCTAAGGATATATTCAGATATTCTAAGTGGACTGATCAGAAGTTGATCGATCATTCCCTGGTCTTTTTCAAGGAGAATGATGCCACCGATGAAAAAAGATCCGAGAAAAGAACAATCAGAGAATATAAGGAGTATAGCGCCAGTTTCTTTCCAGTCTAATGGGATGAATCTAAGAAAAATAATATAAATAATGGCGATGATAAAATAAGCAAGATAGAAACCATGTTTGACTTGAAAAGCAATATCTGTCTTTATCTGTGCCACGATCCTCACGTCAGTTCCCTCCCTGTTACTTCAATGAAAATATCCTCAAGTGTTGCTTCCTCCGTATACATCGAAATAAGTTGATTACTTTTTAGAACCTTCATAAATTGTTGGTTGCTAGCTAGATTTGTAATTGGAAGTGTAAGTGATGACATTCCTCCAGATTCCTTATGGTAAGTAAGGTGTAACGTCTGTTTACTTCGCTCTCTCATTAGCTTGTGTGGAGAATCAATTAACTTTACTTTCCCTTCAACAATAAATGCCACGCGATCACAGATCTCCTCAGCAATGTGCATGTTATGGGTAGTGATAATGATCGTTTTTCCCTGTTGCTTCAAATCCAAAATATAATCAATCATCGTGCGTGCATTTGTAGGATCAATACCTGACGTAGGTTCATCGAGAAATAGTATAGCTGGATCATGGAGTAGTGCTCTTACGAAATTCAAGCGCATCTTCATGCCTTTTGATAGGGAGGATGCTTTCAAGTGAGCAGCGTTCTCAAGACCAACATGCTTTAGGAGTTCAAGCGGCTCCTGACCTTTTCTATTATAAAATTTGGAGAAAAGCTTTAAGTTCTCCATCGCTGTAAACTTAGAATAGAAATTTGGAAATTCAAATGCTACCCCTATCTGCTCATAGAAATCAGAAGTCGTTTCACGAATTTCATAGCCATTGACAGTCGCAGAGCCCTGGTAGTCTTTGATTAAACCAATCAAAATCTTTTGAATGGTACTCTTTCCAGCTCCAGAGGGTCCAAGAAAGCCGAAAATTTCTCCCTTTGGAACAGTAAAATTAAGTTCAGTTAAGGTTTGATGGTGAGAACGTGGATAACGATAACTTAGTTGATTGACCTTAATCATTTCCTAATCCTCCCTTAGTATTTCATGTGCTAGTGCCCTTGCATAAAAATGAAGCGTGTCTTGAAACTCGTCCATCCCAATTTCCCTCTTATGCATAGTAAGAAGAAAGAATGCCCGTATCGCACTACTAATCGTCTTCTTTTTAGGATGATTTTGAATGGGAAGGATCTTCTCAATTGAAAATTGGTCTTGTTTCATATGACGATCAAATTGTTCCTTAGGTATTTTGCGAGAAAGTGCGCTCATTTGAGTAGGCGACAACATGAGCTCAATAAAAGGGTTGTCACTGGCTAGCTCAATCCCTCTTAATAAGAGAGAAGCAATCTCGTCTGCTGATGTAACTTGCTGGAATTCATTCGCCAAGGTTGCTTTAATTGACGCTTCTTCATTCTCGAGAATGGTAAAAATAAGCTCTTCTTTAGAAGAGAAAAATTTATAAAATGATCCAGGAGCGATTCCGATTGCATCCGTTACGTCTTTGATCCCGGTTTTAAATCCCTTTTTTTGGTACTGTTCTTTTGCTTCATCAATCAGTTGTTGACGAATCTCTCTTAATTCCTGTTCAGAAAAACCTCGGGCCATGTTAAAAACTCCTTCTTATGAATGTATGAATATTTTATATTTATATTCATATTAACACATTCTGTTTTAATGTGAATGTGGATTTTTATTTGACTAAAAATTCAATTTATTGTAAGGTGAATGTATTAGCTCATACTTCCCTTTAGAAAGGCAACCCCTTTCAAAATCAGGACAGTAGGGCATCGACTGAATGATAACAATCACAATAACTGATAAAACTGTTAAAGCTCTTGCCGGAGTTTCGTACGCAGTTTAAAGCCAGTATCTTTTTCTCGGAGGACGGGAGAAGTGTGCTGGCTTTTTTGTTTTTCTTGTCATTCTAATAACTATCTAAAGGAGAGATGTGTGAAATGGAACTTACAAGTATGAAGCAGGATGCAAGAAGTGTGAAAAAGGGCAAGGGGTATGAGATTAAACCGAGTGGTTCCCATGATCGACTCTATGTAGTAGAGCTAGAACAAGAGGTCATCAGCCGCTTTTTTGAAGACGTTCGCGAGATTAGCAGTCAGCAGTTAGAATATATTCCTTACATGCGTTTTATTCTCACCGAGAAACTATCAAGTCTTTTAGATAAAAACTTTCAAAAAACGGTTCGAGCGATTCTCCATGACCGAAAGACAGGTGGATTTACCGTTGGAGTGAACAAGCAAACGACTGATCCAGAGGACTATGTAAAGTTTTCAACGGCTTTTTCACATCTCGTAGGAATTCCTAATTTCGATGCAATGTCTGGAAACTACTACGCTCGTTTTTCAGTGAAACATACGGATACGAGTGATTCCTATCTCCGTCAGGCGTATCGTCTTTTTACGCTCCATACCGATGGGACGTATGTGGATGAAGCAACGGACTGGTTGTTAATGATGAAATTTGATGAGCAAAATGCGGTTGGGGGCCGTTCACGACTTCTTCATCTTGATGATTGGGAAGAACTTGAGCGGTTCTATCAACATCCGATGGCTTCGCAACGATTGATCTATAAGGCACCACCAAGCAAAAATGTCGCAAAGGAAGTGTTCCGTACGACGTTCTACGAACAAAACAATGAACCTTGTATTTGTTTTATCGACCAGTTCGTTCATCCAGAAAATATTGAGCAGGCGACTTATTTACAGGAGCTATCAAGTTCCATGGAGAATTCTTCTGCCACAAAAGGACTTGAGCTTCCGGCGGGAGAATTAATTATGTTGAATAACCGTTTTTGGCTTCATGGAAGGGAAGCTTTTGAAGAGAATACTGGACTGCACCGCGAACTTCTACGTCAGCGTGGGCGATTTGCTTAATTGGAATGGGAGGAAGCAACATGTATGATTATCTCGTGATTGGAGGGGGAATCGTTGGCTTGTCCACAGCCCTTTCGATTCAAAAGCGCTACCCTCACGCTACTCTTGCAGTAGTTGAAAAAGAAAACAAATGGGCAAGTCATCAAACAGGTAGAAACAGTGGTGTCATTCACTCAGGAATTTACTATAAGCCCGGAAGTTTAAAGGCTACTTTAGCGAAACTGGGCAGTGAATCAATGGTTCGTTTTTGTCAGGAAAACGGCATTGCGCATGAAGTATGTGGAAAAGTCATCGTAGCGGTTGATGATACGGAAAAAGCGAATTTAAATCATTTGTACGAGCGAGGTATAGAGAATGGACTTCAGGTTCAGAAGCTTACTAAAGAATCCCTTTTGGACATCGAACCACATGTGAAAGGCGTTGAAGGAATTCGTGTTCCCTCGACCGGAATTGTAGACTATCAAAAAGTGACGAAAAAACTAGCAGAAATTCTAGAGTATCAAGGTGCTCACTTGTTTTCTGGAACAAAAGTAACAAACATAGAAGAAGATAAGGATGAAGCAATCATTGATACAACCATGGGAACATTTAAATCCCGATATCTGATTAATTGCGCTGGACTGCATAGTGACCGAATGGCCCGTCTCGCCAATATTTATACCGATCTTAAAATTGTGCCATTTAGAGGGGAATATTTTGAGTTAAAGAAAGAAAAAAGCTACCTGGTGAAAAACTTAATCTACCCCGTGCCGAATCCTGACTTTCCGTTTCTGGGCGTCCATCTCACCCGTATGATGGATGGAACCATTCATGCGGGACCAAATGCGGTACTTAGCCTAAAGCGGGAGGGTTATCGTAAGCTTTCGTTTAATGCCAAAGATGCATTCGATGTTCTTGGATTTGAAGGTTTTTGGAAAATGGCAGGAGGTAATCTAAAAGAAGGGCTTAAAGAAATGGGACGGTCGTTTCACAAAAAATCGTTTGTGAGAAGTCTTCAGCGACTTGTTCCAGAAATTCAAGAGCAAGACGTTGTACCGACACACTCAGGCGTAAGGGCACAGGCTCTCTTGAAGAATGGTCAGCTTGTGGATGATTTCTTTATCATTCCGGGCAAAAGATCGCTTCATGTTTGTAACGCCCCGTCTCCTGCTGCAACAGCATCATTAGAGATTGGAGATGCGATCGCAGGAAAAGTGCCATCGTTTACTAGAAAAACAATATCATTATCGTAATTTGTTAGCCATCGAGGAGATCGATGGCTAATTTTTATAGAAAGGAAAATTTGGGAGAGGGATAGAATCGTTTTTTGAAAGTGGAGGGGATGAAAAGTGTTCATAGTAAAGAAATATTGGGTTCCCGTGTTTAACGAAGAAAGATCGCTTCGAATTTATTTACCAGAAGGTTATCATGAATCTAAAAAGAGCTATCCTGTTCTCTATATGCATGATGGACAAAATGTGTTTGAAGATCGTGATGCCGTAGGCGGAAGGTCATTACGAATGGAGGACTATCTTAAGAAAAACCATGTGCCACTTATTATTGTTGGAATTGATTCAGGTGCTAACCGGATGGAGGAATATCGCCTATGGGCTCCAGGAAAGCTGAGTGAGGAGCTGACAGGAAAAAGCGTTTCTCAGGAAGCAAAGGGGCGGGAATATCTCGATTTTATTGTCAAAGACCTAAAACCATTGATTGATGCTACGTATCGAACCCAGATCACCTCAAGTTATATGGCTGGTATTTCCCTTGGGGGATTGCTAACAGTCTATGCCCTATGTCGTTACCCAAATGTGTTTACTAGAGGAGTGGGGATTTCTTCTGCTTTTTTTCGCAATCAAGAGAAGTTGGAGGAGTTTATTTTAGAAATGGACTGTATTCCTATCGCTCGTCTTTATTTGGACTGTGGTGATAAGGAATCAGGTGATGAGCGAATTGATCGTGCCTTTTTAAATTCAAATGAACGAATTTATGAGATGTTAGAAAAAATAGGTGCGAGTGTTGAATTTAAGGTGATGAAAAATGGTGAGCATCACTATGAGTCATTTTCTAATAGAATCGATGAAGTTATGTCATTTTTATTGAGGGAAAGTTAAAGATCGAGAAAAGTTCATTTTCTAAATTATTGATTTAACTAAAAAAAAAAAAGCACGACTAGTTGTCGCACCTCTTTTATATGAAGATTAATTTGGAGTCCTTTTAAGAAGCATTTGATTCTTTCATAATTTTATTAATCTCATTTTTGTATAAATCAGAACGCCCACCGAAAATAGCTTGAATGTTTTGATCGACTTTCACAACACCAGCTGCGCCAAGTTCCTTTAGGCGATTTTCGTCAATTGCTTTTACTTCCGCTACTTCTACACGAAGTCGAGTAAAGCAGGCATCAACATGCTTTAAGTTGCTTTCGCCTCCAAGTGCTTCCATAATTTCTAATGCGAGTTCTTTGTTCTTGCCTTTTCCAGGCTTTTTCTTGTTGTAGTCTTTTCTAGTGAAGAGTTTGTTCTCTTGTCCACCTCGTCCAGGGGTAGCTAAATCCCATTTCTTGATTGCAAAGGAAAACGTGAAATAGTAGATGAAGAAAAAGACAGCACCAAGAACAAGGTTCATCCACCAATTATTCGTTCCGGGAATAGCATTAACTAAGACAAAATCGATTAATCCAGAGCCACCAGCCCAACCAAGATGGACATCTAGCATGTACGTTACAGCGAAAGAAATCCCCGCAAGGATCGCATGTACAAAGAATAAAACGGGCGCTACAAATAGGAAGGTGAATTCGATTGGTTCAGTAATACCAGTAAGAAAAGCAGTACCTGCTGCAGCAATTAACATCCCTTTGACTACTGGTCTGTTATTTTTATCTGCCTGACGATACATCGCAAGTGCTGCACCTACGAGTCCGAACATAATCACAGGGAATTTACCTGCCATGAATCGTCCCGCTGTCACATCAACGCCTTCTGCGATTTGAGCAAGGAAAATATACTGATCACCTGATACCATGCTGCCTGCAACTTCTGTCGTTCCACCAAGGGATGTCCATAAGAATGGGGCATACCAGATATGATGAAGACCCGTAGGAATTAATACGCGTTCTAGAAATCCGTATAATCCGATGTACAAAGGATTTGTTGAACCATTTGCAATGACATTTGCGACTGCATTGATGCCTGTTTGGATCGGTGGCCAAACGACCATCATAGCCATGGCTAGGAAGATCGAGGAGAAGACCATTGCAATGCCAACTGAACGATCTCCTGCAAAGAATCCTAGAACTTCAGGAGGATCGAATTCATGAAATTTATTGTAAATAAATACGGCGAGTAAACCGACAATAATTCCTCCGAGTACACCCGTTTCAAGTGTTGGAATTCCGAGAGCCATTCCATAGGCACCATTTTCCGCTACCATTTCTGGTGTAATCCCTAATGCAAAGGAGATGGTTTTGTTCATAATAATGTAGCCAAGCAGGGCGGCAAGTGCAGCAATACCTGAGCCACCTGTTAATCCGATCGCTACGCCAATTGCGAATATAATGGCTAGATTATTGAAAATACTAATTCCTATATCTGACATGCCTTGACCGATAAACTGAACCGTATCATTTTGTAAGAAAGAGATTGTTTCTGCGAGCGGTCCTGTTAAAGCAGCGCCAAGCCCTAATAAAATACCAGCTGCAGGAAGAAGAGCAACAGGGACCATTAATGATTTCCCGAATCTTTGTAAACTACCAAAGTATTTTTTCACTGAATAAAGCCTCCTCTGTTCATAAGCAAGCGTTTTCTTATGGTTGTGATCGAAAGACCCGGAAGTTCATCCTGGGTCTTTCTGTTTTTATTTGGTTAATACAAGTTCTTTTTTACGATGAAGTTCAGGCCATAATTCTTTATTAGTTTCAATCAAATCGTCGAGAATTTGACGAGCAACAGGCGCATCAACGACTGTTCGATTTAATGTCAGAGCTTGAAGGGCTTTCTCATAGCTGTTCTCGAAATAAGCGTCAACAACTAATTTCTCATATGCAAGCTGACCTTCAATCAATCCTTTGTAGAATGTTGAAATGTGGCCTACTGCAAATGGCTTTGGTCCTCGATTCGTCATCATCGCTGGAACTTCGACCATGGCATCGTCAGGTAAATTTGCGATAATGCCGTTGTTTTCGACCATTACGATGAAGATATCTCCATTGTTGTAGGCCATTGAAGCAGCTACTCGAATCATATATCGCCCATGGATATCAACTTCTAGTTCGACGTTTTTAGTTGAGTTATCCTGAATAATCTGATCCGCGAGCGTATGAACACGCTTCTCGCGACCATTGATTACCTGACGGGCGCGTGTATTTGTTACATCTTCTTTCGCAACCATATCGGAAGGATAGAGGTAATATTGCAAATACGTATTTGGTAGATATTCAGGGAAATCATTTACCATTTTCTCAACCTGTTTGAATGTTTTAATCCAGGATGGATCGTTTGCAATTTCTGCATCTTCCGGCATGAACCCTTTGTCAGTAATGGCATTTTTAATCGTATCCGTGTGATCGTTACCTTCTTTATCATAGATCTTCGTAAACCATCCAAAGTGATTTAAACCAAAGTATTCAGGGACAAGGTCAAATACTTCTTTCCCAAGAATTCCAGCGTAGCTCACCATAATGGCTGCTGGCATATCACAAATGTTTAAAATCTTTTTATCATTTGGAAATTCACGTCGAAGTGCTTCAGCAACAATGGCAGCAGGATTTGTGTAATTTAGAATCCATGCTTCAGGTGAATATTCGCGAATGTCATTAACTAATTCAATCATGTCTCCAATTGAACGGAGACCATATGCCATACCACCTGGTCCGCATGTTTCCTGTCCAACTGTACCGTATTTAAGAGGGATCTGCTCATCCTTTTCTCTCATTGGTAAACCGCCAGTTCGAATTTGGACAAAGACAAAATCGGCATCTGTTAACGCTGTCTTTTTATCTGTGGTGTAAGAGAAGCTCTCAAGCTCAGGGTATTTCTCTCGCAAAATGATCTCAGATGCTTTAGCAACTTTTTCTTGTCGTTCAGAGTCAGTATCATAAAAAGTAATCGTTTTCAAAGGGAATTGTTTTTTTTCTGCAATTAAACTCATGATCATTCCGATTGTATAAGTACTACCGCCGCCTACTACTACGAGATTTTGTTTTTTCATATGATTAGCCTCCAATAGGTATTATATTTGTATTAATTTAATTATAATATGAATATAATACATATATTGAATTTGGTCAATATGATTATTGGTTTTTAGTCAGTTTTCGTTATAATATAATGAGGGCTCATACTGGAGGAATTTATATGTCTACGCCGTTATATCGGAAAATTGCCGGACAACTTAAAGAAGATATTACGAATGGAACTTTAAGGGTTGGAGAAGCGATCCCAACTGAAGCGCATTTGTCTAACCATTACAAAGCTTCGCGCGTTACGATACGTCAGGCCATCCAAACTTTGGTAGAAGAAGGACTATTAGAGAAGGTTCAAGGGAGTGGAACTTACGTAAGCGAGAAGAAAATTGAGCACAACATTTTTGAACTACAAAGTTTTACTGAAGAAATGAAGAGACTAAACAAAACTCCTGTTAACCGAGTGATTGATTTTCAATTAAAAGCTCCTTCTGATCAAGTAAAACGAATGCTTCAGATTTCAGAGGACGAAAAGGTATTCTATGTAAGAAGACAGCGTCTGGTTGATGATGTTCCGTATGTTTTAGAGGATACATATCTACCTGTTTCAATGTTTCCAAACCTCTCCTATCAAATTATGAGCGGTTCAAAGTATGACTACATTGAAAAGGAAAAAGGAATGAAAATTAAGGAAAGTTTTCAAGAAATCATTCCGATTCTACCTGACGAAGATATATCAATGTTTCTGGAGGTAGATTCGAATTTACCGATTTTAAAGGTGCAATTGTATAGTATCTTTCAGGATTCCACTGTTTTCGAATATAGTGAAATTTATTTTAAAAGTGATGAGTATAAATTTACGTTACGTGCTTCTCGGCCCGGGAATTAATGTGAAGATTACCCGTGAATGCGGCGGTGGTGTCAAAAGCCCCTGCCGTATTTTTTTGTCATAAATCGAGAGTTACACTAAAACATAACTCGCTATAGGAATGGGGAACCTAATTAAAAAGCGAGGAGAGAATGCAAATTGAAGAAATTGGGTTTCCTATTTATTTGGACCTTTATGGTTGTCAGCTTAGTTGGTTATATGGATCAGGTGTATGCTACGAATCAAATGGAAGAAAGTGCGCAATTAGAACGAGATCTCAGTGAAGTCACCTACCTTAAATCAGAAACGAAAAAAGACGCTGCTCTTGAAGAAACGTTTTCTAAAGAGTTTGGTCTTACGAAAGGGACTGATTCCATTCGTTATTACTACAATAAAATAGATTTAAACGGTGATCAGATACCTGAAACGTTTGTCTATTTAGTCGGTCCGACGGTATGTGGGACAGGAGGATGCAGTGGCCTTTTGTTAGAAGAAAAGGATGGAGGTTATCAAGTGATTTCCCGCTTTTCTTTAGTCAGAACTCCGGTCATCATTCAAAATGAAACAACAAACGGGTGGAAGGATATCATCATGTATGTAGCGGGTGGAGGAATCGAACCTAGCTATCACCAGCTAAAATTTAATGGAGAAAGCTATCCTTCTAATCCCTCTGTTGAACCGGTTGTAAAAGAGGAAAAGATAATGGGGATAGGGATCTTAAACGATGAAGTTGGTCAAGATAATGGCATCGTTTTTTAAAGAGAGGCAGAGGACAAATTAGAGCATTTGTCCTCTACCTCTTCTACGTATTGATAGGTTCAGGGTGCATCTCGTATTGCTTTTGAGCATCCTTAAGCGCAGCAGCAAGCGCGTTCCCCGCTTTTCCGAGATAGCCCTCTTTTAGTTGATGAAGTGGTTCTGTAATACCATCTTTTAAACTGAATCCTTTTAATAATTGTTTGACGAATTGCTTGCTATGTTCTGTTGCTAAAGTACAAGATGCGTCGACAATCACGCCATATACCTTATCAACTTCAAGGGTAAGGGTTAAGGTGTCTGATATGTTGTTAGCGGCCATGCCGGTTGGGAGTTTGGAATGGCCGGCGACGAAAAGTGTGTTCATTAAGTAAATCATCTCCTTTTATTTGGTAGCGTTTTCAATAGTGTAGCACAACAAAACTGATTGTAGCGTGGTAGAATAGAAGAAAATGACATCTAAAATGGAGTGGGTATGGATGGATCTCAATCTAAAAGAAAAATCAGTCGTCGTAACAGCTGCAAGCAAGGGACTTGGAAGAGCTTCGGCACTCGCATTCGCAAAAGAAGGAGCTCATGTGATTCTTTCAAGTCGAAGTGAAGATGAGCTTAAAAAAGCATGTGAAGAAATCATTGAAGTGACAGGGAATGAGCATGTGACCTATATCGTTTGCGACATGACAAAAGCAAATGAGATCACCCAATTGATGACGTTTGCTGCAGAAACGAATGGAACAGTGGATGTGTTAATTAATAATGCAGGAGGCCCGCCAGCCGGTGGATTTGAGGATTTCAATGATGAAGATTGGCAAAATGCGTTTGAATTGAATCTATTAAGCTTCATTCGTACATCAAGAGCTGCCCTTCCTTACATGAAGCAACAGGGATGGGGACGCATCATCAATATTGCCTCTTCTTCCATAAAACAGTCTCTTGATAACTTAATTCTCTCCAATACGTTTCGAGCAGGTATCGTCGGACTTGCGAAAAGTTTATCTCAAGAATATGCCGAATACAATATTCTTGTAAACACCGTAGGTCCGGGACGAATTGCAACGGATCGTGTCGAGCAACTTGATCGAATCAAGGCGGATCAGTTAGGAATTAACGCTGCTGAATTAAAAAGTCAGGCGGAGAAATCCATTCCGATGAAAAGATACGGTGAACCGGATGAATTCGCGAAGGCAATTGTGTTTCTAGGTTCCGATGCAAATACGTATATGACCGGGCAATCGCTCGTTGTCGATGGTGGATTTGTGAAGGCATTATAAAGAGATGAGGGGCGTACTAGCTGCGTCCTTTTTTCTTTGTGAATCTCCCCTAATCATTTTTCTTTTAGGAAGAAACCGATATAATAGAAGAAGATGAACATGACTAATTCTGGTGTTGCTAAACCCTTTGGTTTCAAAGCAATTGTCGGTACAGGGAGGGTGATTGGATGGTAGATGCGAAAGAACGGATTCTTGAAGCAACGGATATTCATAAAGCAACTGAGATGATCAGCATTGCGACGAACAAGCCGGTTATTATTGAAAATAAAAATTTCGAATTGATTTCATACAGCACGGCATCAGAGAGCTTTGATCAAACTCAGCAAAAAACCATTTTATATAAAAAATGTCCAGTTTTCATTATTGATCGTTTGAAAAAAGAAGGGATTGTTCAACAGCTAGAGAGCAATGAGGCTCCGATTCGGATTGCTCCTATTGAGGAGATCGGTTTTTATCAGCGCGTGGTTGTGAAAGCGATTTATGAAGAGCGGACGATGGGCTATCTTTGGGTGCAGGAAACCAACAGCCCCTTGACGGAAGAAGAGGTGGATTTTCTTACTGAAATCACCCCTCACATCGGAAAGCTTATTCATGATTCTTATCAAAAAGGAAAAGAGCATGAAGGAAAGCAGGAGAAATTGCTATGGAATGTACTTCTTCATGAATATGAAAGCGAAAATCAAATGAGGCGAAAAGCCCAGGTGGCAAGCTTGCCACTGCCTGAACGCTTTTCTGTACTGGTTATGTCCATTGCAGAGCCTTCACAAGAACCGCTGTTGAATGAAGTTATCGATCTCCTTTCTCGGTTTAAGCGTCATAAAATCCAAGTGCTGAAAACCGATCTGCAAGTGGTCGCAGTGATATCAGGTGATAAAAACAGGAAGGGATCGGCTATTGAAAATAGTCGTGAGCTTGTTGAGTATGTGAAAAGCGCATTAACTCATGAAGAGTTTTATTCGTTTCTCATCGGAATCGGAAAAGAATACGTGGAACTCATTGATATGAGAAAGAGTTTTCTAGAAGCACTTGAAGTCATTGAGACAGCTGACTTTATTGGGCCAAGACCAGATGTCATGCCAAGAGAATTCTCAAAGCTCGGGGTATACCGGTATCTTGCCGCCCTTTATGAGAAAAATAATACTGAGCATTATTACAATCAAAACTTACTTAACTTGATGGAAAAAGATTCTGTTAGCCATTCAAGTCTGTTGAAGACGCTCGAGGTGTATTTATCGAACAACGGTAAAGGAAAAAGTACCGCGGCTGAACTGTTTATCCATCCCAATACGCTCAATTATCGCATGAAGCAAATTCAGGATCTGACCGATATTGATTTTGATGATTTTAATATGAAAAGTCACATATATATAGAGTTATTGTTGCTAAACAACATACCTTCCTACTATAATCGCTACCTTTCCGCTGTAGAAGATCAGAAAAGCACGGCGAAGTAGCCGATTTGAATGAGGATGGGCTAGTTTATGGGGCAAATTGAGAAGCTGTACATGGTACAGCTTCTTTTTAAGTTTGCGTATCCGTTATGTAGCCAATTGAGGTGAACGAGTTAGGTTTATTGGCCAAAATTGAACTTCACCCTCCAACTCGAACATAAAGACCGTGTTCTTTTTGTGGGGCTCCAGTGCTTGTCGCCCCTAAACGCCCCCTTCCGCTTTTCCCTGATCCAGTTGCAGCCTCCAGACCCTCGGTCACTTCACCCTCCAACTCGAACACAAAGACCGTGTTCCATTTGGAGGGTTCCAGTGCCTGCCGGGTCTAAACGGAGGCTTCCGCTTTTCCCTAGATCCAGCTACGACTCGCAGAAACTGCGATATTTCACTCTTTCATCAGAACACAAAGGGCGTGTTCTCGTTCAAGAGTTCCAATATCTCCGTTTTTCCTGAGATCCAGCTGCAGTGGGCAGGGGCTCGATCGCTTCACCCCACAAAATGAACACAAAGACCGTGTTCTTTTTGTGGGGCTCCAGCGCTTGTCGCCCCTAAACGCCCCCTTCCGCTTTTCCTATTGTGTTTAAACCACAAAATCTCAGCTGAACTATTGTGCTTTAACCACGTTGCCAGATGCCCCTCGAAATCGATATAATTTTCACAAGAAAACAAAAACTTTCTTTGAAGTATTTCACAAGCTTGATGAATGATTGGAGATATAGGGTGAAAGGGAGCGTGGTAGAGTTGGAAGCCATCAACAAGAGTTTTTTCCTTTTTCTCGCTAGCAGGCCCTCGCTTGATAGGCTGGCCAAACGATGGGGTAGTAAGTTTGGGGCAGACAAGATTGTTGGGGGTGAGACTTTTGAACATGCGGTGCCTCTTATTCAGAACTTGAATAGTCAGGGGCTTCGTGTAACGGTGGATCACCTTGGCGAATTCGTTTCATCTGAAACGGAAGCGAAGGAACGTACACAAGAGTGTCTGGATACGATCCGCATGATTAGTGCTCATCAATTAAATTCTCAAATGTCTTTGAAAGTCACTTCACTCGGTCTTGATATTAACCGTGATCTCGTCTGGCAAAACATGATTACGATTATGGAAGAAGCAGTGAAGCATGATGTGTTCGTTACGATCGATATGGAAGATTCCACACGAACGGAAGCGACGCTCGATCTTTACAAAGAGCTGAAGAAAAAGTACGACAATATTGGAACGGTCATTCAGTCTTATTTATACCGATCTGATCAAGATCTGGATAATTTGAATGAAGTAAAGCCGAATTTACGTCTTGTCAAAGGGGCTTACAAAGAATCGGCGAATGTTGCCTTTCCAGCAAAATCAGATGTGGATCATAACTTGAAGCAGCTGATTAAAAAGCATTTATTGAATGGGAATTTTACAGCCATCGCAAGTCACGATGATGCCATTATTAACTACACGAAAGAGTTCGTGAAGGAGCATAACATTCCAAGAGATCAGTTTGAGTTTCAAATGCTTTACGGCATGAGAAGTCAGAGTCAGCTGGATCTTCTAGCGGAAGGTTATGCGGTCAGAGTATACCTACCATATGGGAACGATTGGTATGGGTATTTTATGCGGCGATTGGCGGAACGACCTGCGAACATCGCCTTTGCTTTCAATGGAATCTTTAAAAAATAAACTTCTTATATTTGAAAGGGGAATTTACTCATGGTAGTACCATACAAACACGAACCGTTTACAGATTTCACTGTTAAGGAAAATAAAAAGGCTTTTGAAGAGGCGCTAAAGCTAGTAAAAGAAGAGCTTGGAAAAGATCATGATCTTCTTATCAATGGTGAGCGTGTCAGCACGGAAGATAAAATCGTATCCATTAATCCTGCAAATAAAGAGCAAATCGTTGGCCGCGTATCGAAGGCAACGAAAGAGCATGCGGAACGCGCCATTCAATCTGCAGATGAAGCATTTGAAGGTTGGAGAAAATGGTCGGCTCGCTCTCGTGCTGAGCTTTTATTCCGCGCAGCTGCGATTGTTCGTCGCCGTAAGCATGAATTCTCTGCATACCTTGTCTATGAAGCAGGAAAGCCGTGGAAAGAAGCGGATGCGGATACAGCTGAAGCAATTGACTTTATGGAATACTATGCGCGTCAAATGATCGAGCTAGGAGAAGGTAAAGCGATTGAAAGTCGTCCTGGCGAGCAGAACCGTTACGTTTACACGCCAAGCGGTGTTGCCCTTGTTATTCCTCCATGGAACTTTGCGTTTGCCATCATGGCAGGTACGACGGTAGCTCCACTTGTAACAGGAAACACTGTTCTTCTTAAGCCAGCAAGTGCAACTCCGGTTGTTGCAGCGAAGTTTGTTGAAGTACTTGAAGAAGCTGGTCTTCCTAAAGGTGTCTTGAACTTTGTTCCAGGTAGCGGAGCTGAAGTAGGAGACTATCTCGTGGATCACCCGAAAACATCGATCATCACATTCACTGGTTCTCGTGAAGTGGGTACGCGTATTTATGAACGTGCGGCGAAAGTACAGCCAGGTCAGCAGCATTTGAAGCGCGTTATTGTCGAAATGGGCGGTAAAGATACGGTTGTTGTTGATAATGATGCGGATCTTGAACTAGCTGCACAGTCCATTGTAGTTTCTGCATTTGGCTTCTCAGGACAAAAATGTTCTGCAGGATCACGTGCGGTCATTCATAAAGATGTGTACGATCAAGTACGCGATCGCGTCGTTGAACTTACAAATGAACTGACAATGGGCGAGACGACAGGACCAGATGTATATATGGGACCAGTCATTGATCAGGCGTCATTTGATAAAATCATGAGCTACATTGAGATTGGGAAAGAAGAAGGCCGTCTCGTGGCTGGTGGTGAAGGTGATGATTCAAAAGGATACTTCATTAAACCAACTGTATTCGCGGATCTCGCTCCAAAATCTCGCATGCAGCAGGAAGAAATCTTCGGACCGGTTGTCTGCTTAACAAAAGTAGATAACTTCGATGAAGCCATTGAAGTAGCAAACAATACGGAGTATGGTCTGACGGGTGCTGTCATCACGAATAATCGTGCACACATCGAACAGGCGAAAATGGACTTCCACGTAGGGAATCTGTATTTCAACCGTAACTGTACGGGAGCGATTGTTGGGTACCATCCATTTGGTGGTTTTAAAATGTCTGGTACCGATTCAAAAGCCGGCGGTCCGGATTATCTTGGTCTTCACATGCAGGCAAAAACGGTTTCAGAAATGTTTTAATCGTATAAACAAGGGCTGTCACTCGCTGTGACAGCCCTTGTTTTGTTTCGCCTATGAGAAGGGAATGGACGGATAAGGAAGTGGTGCTAAATTGAAATTGTCGCGGCAACGACGATCATGATCGGAATTATTCTAGTACGTGTGATTGGTTTCTTTTATCCGTCATTACTTGAAATCAAAGGAAATCGTTTATCAGAAGGGCAAAAGTATGCCATTGATGCCGTGGCCATTGGGATTTTGCTCCTTATGTTCATCATTGTATCGATGTTGTAAGAGGCTTAGCTCTCTTCCTGTTGAAGGGGAAGAAGAAGTTTGGCAGTTGTACCGACACCTTCTTCTGAATCAATGACAATGTTTCCGTGATGAGCTTTCATAATATCGAAGCAAATCGATAAGCCAATGCCAAGCCCGCTGCTCTTCGTACTGAAAAAAGGCGTTCCAAGTTGTTTTACCTCTTTTTCACTCATCCCTTTACCAGTATCTGTTATTGAAATCACAGCTTTATTATCTTCTTTTGCTAAAGAGACCGTGATTTTGCCTCCATTAGGCATGGATTCAATGGCGTTTTTGATGAAATTAATAAGCACCTGTTTAATTTGTGAGGAATCCATACATACCGACATTTGCTCCTCTGTAGAATGGTCATTGATTTCAACATTATGTAAATGAGCGTTACTTCTCATTAACTCCACTGTTTCTTCAATTAACGGGTTTAAATGACCCGTTTTCCGTTCACTACTCGTTTGTTTTCCCATCATGACGAATTGGTTTACGAGGTTTTTCATGCGCTCGAGCTCAGCTGTAATAATATCGATATAGTGGGATTGCTTTTCATCAACATCCAACAGCTGGGTAAAACCAATAATTGAGGTGAGAGGATTACGAATTTCATGAGCTAATCCTGCACCTAATTTTCCGATAGCAGAAAGTTTCTCAGATTGAATCACCTGGTCTTGCAGTTGATAATAAGAGGTCATATCTCGAAATTGAGCAAAAGCTCCGCTTAACTGGTTGTTGTGATTATAGAGAGGTAAAATATCAAGGAGACACTTCCGCTCATTAAGAGTTGAAAAGATGATTTCAATATCCTCAATTCCCTTTTTTCTGGTAAGCACATGATCGAAAAACGGTTTAAGAACGGGAACTTCTGAAATGTGAGAGCCAATCATGTTTTTCTTGTTCAGTCCTGTGAGATCCGCTGCACTATTATTAAATTCTCTTATATGTCCTGCTTCATCGGAAATCACAATTCCAATTGGTGTAGCGCTCATTAGCATTTGATTATAAAGGTGAAGCTGCTCATTTTGTTCATGAAGCTGAATTTCACGTTCAATGGTGTCGATTGATGAGGAAAGCAATCCGAGGTGCAATGATGATGCATACTGCCTAGTTGTCATAATAGAAATCGTTCCGATCACTTCTCCATTACGATACCGATACGGTGCAGAATAGCAAGCCACCTCGCTAAAACAATGATGATAATGATCTTCTCCAACTAAATGAATTGGTTCATTATGTTTTAATGCAAGTGTAATGGCATTCGTGCCTGCCGTTTCTTCATCAAACTTAACACCAGTTTGAATACCGAATGAAGCGGTCATCTGTTTAAACCGTTCGTCTCCATATGAATCCAATACATATCCTTCGTCATCCGTTGTTACAATTAAAGTAGGAGTATCTGCTAAAAAGCTTAGAAGTTTTGTCATGAATTTTTGAATAATGGATATCGCACGTTCATATTTCTGCAAGCGCTCGGCTAACTCTTCCTCAGTTAGGATAACCCGAAGAACAGGAATTGAGTTGGGATCCATTTGATAAACATGCTCGCAGGTGGTTTTAGAGTGTTGAATGTACGTTTCACGTTGCGTCATGGGGCATCCTCTTTTCCTGGAAATAGTAATAGTTTTATATAGAAGATATTGGTGGTAGATTTTAATAAATCACTTTTTTATAGAGTATCATACTTTGGTCCCTACTGGTTTGGTTTTCCCATAAATAAAGTAGGAAGCGATGGTGAACGGATGAGCCATTTCTTTATATGAAAATGTAGGACGGGAGCCATATATAAAGGAGGAGCATAACAAGTGAAGACGATTTTTTTGTTTTTTTTAGCGGGGCTTGCTGAGATTGGTGGAGGTTATCTTATATGGCTTTGGCTTCGGGAAGGGTATTCGAGCTTACTAGGATTAACGGGTGGACTAGCTCTGGCCTTGTATGGCGTCATTGCCACTTTACAAGTTTATCCTGACTTCGGAAGGGTCTACGCAGCGTATGGTGGAGTGTTTATTGTCATGTCGATTGTTTGGGGATGGGGGATCGATAAAAAGGTACCTGATTGTTATGATTTATTTGGAGGCGCGCTTTGTTTGGTAGGCGTAATAGTAATGCTCTTCCCTCGTCATTAACCATCTATAGTTGAATAAAAGGAATTTCAGCTACTTTAGAAGAATGGAAGAGAGATGGCTTTATAAAGGAGTTGAAAGTTATATGAAGATCAATGAGTACAACCAGGGAATTTGGGATAAAAAAGTGGAAGACGGTGTTTCTTATACAAAGCCCGTCACAAGTGAAATGATTGAAGAAAGCAAGAAAGGAAACTGGCGGATTACCGTAACGACGGAAAAGCCCGTTCCTCGTCAATGGTTTCCCGATTCTCTTAGTGGTGTTAAAATTCTGTGTCTCGCTTCTGGAGGTGGACAGCAGGGACCGATTCTTGCCGCTGCAGGGGCTGAGGTTACAGTTGTTGATTTATCAGAGAAGCAGCTTGAGCAGGATCGGTATGTTGCAGAGAGAGAGAATTTGCAGTTAACGGTTGAAAAAGGAGACATGACAGACCTATCATTTATCGCCGATTCCACATTTGATCTGATTGTTCATCCTGTCTCAAATGGTTTCGTGGAAGATAATTTGCCCGTTTGGAAAGAAGCCGCTAGAGTATTAAAGGACGGTGGCACGCTCATTTCAGGATTTGCAAACCCATTGCTATACCTTTTTGATGATGAGAAGGAAGAGAGAGGAATTCTTGATGTGACGAACAGTATTCCCTATTCTCCTCTTAAGCAATTAAGTGACGATGAGCTTAAGACTTACAAAGAAAGAAATCTGGCACTTGAGTTTGGTCACACGCTAGAAGATCAAATTCAGGGACAAATTGACGCGGGATTTATCATTTCCGGTTTCTATGAAGATGATTTCGGGGGAAAGCGCCTTTTAGATCAATATATCAAAACATTTATCGCAACAAAGGCAATTAAAACTATGTAGCGTTGCCAATTCACTCTGCATGAAAAAGGGGATCTTAATATGGAACACGTAGGTTCATCAGTCTACGATAATCATGCTTTTTATGAACAGTACATGGCGAGAAGACATCGAGAAGAAAGTCCAAATAAGATCATTGAATACCCTGCTCTTATGTCATTACTAGGAGATGTTCGCGATAAAACAATTCTTGATCTTGGGTGTGGAGATGCTTCACTTGGAGAAGCATTACTCAAGCAGGGATGTGAAGGATATGTTGGGTTGGATGGCTCTCAAAACATGATTGAGCAAGCGATGTTAAAGCTAGATGGAACGAAAGGAAGCGTCGTTCATACGTCGCTAGAAGACTATTCTTATCCGGCAGATACTTTTGATCGCGTCGTTTCACAATTAGCCCTTCATTACATAGAAGACCTTGAGGCAATTGTTAAGAACGTATACGAAACGTTAAAGCCTGGTGGAGAATTTGTTTTTAGCGTTCTTCACCCTGTCATGACAGCTTCTTTTAAAAGTATGACGGGAAAAAGGGCCGATTGGATTGTTGACGATTATTTTCAGTCTGGGAAGAGAATTGAGCCCTGGATTGGGGAACAAGTCGTAAAATACCACAGGACAATTGAGGAATATTTTCTTATGCTTCAAAGCGCTGGGTTTTCCATTCAGGGCTTAAAAGAAGGAACCCCACAGCGAGAGCATTTTCAACAAGAGGAAGAATTTAAAAGAAGACAAAGAATCCCGTTATTTTTAATTATGTCTTGCATAAAATAATCATTGACAGCTAGGAAACAATGCATTATGATGATTTTAAATATTTCGAATTTAATAGCGGAACTCCTAAAGGGGAGTAGCTTTTACAGCAAAGTCGTCATTCCAGAGCTTTTTCGCTCTCGGCTTTGTTGGCAACATTCGTGTTGTTAGCAAGACCTTTACTTTTACGGTAAAGGTCTTTATTTGTGTCATAGACCTTTGCCAGGCAGGCAAGGGTCTTTTTTCATGCAAAAGGATCAACTTCATAAATAAAAGGAGGATGAACGAATGGATGTTTCAATGTTGTTAGAATATGGGTGGGTACTGCTCCTTCTCATTGCACTTGAAGGATTACTTGCCGCAGATAATGCTCTTGTATTAGCGATAATGGTGAAGCATTTACCTGAAGAAGAGCGTAAAAAAGCCTTGTTTTATGGGTTAGCTGGTGCATTTGTTTTTCGCTTTGCCTCTCTCTTTGCCATTTCTTTTCTTGTTGGTGTGTGGCAAGTTCAAGCGATCGGTGCGCTCTACCTCTTATTTATTGCGATCAATCATATCGTACGAAAGCAGCTAATGAAAAAGGGGAAAAACGAGGTTGAAAAGAAATCAAAAAAACAATCAGGATTTTGGGGAACTGTGTTAAAAGTCGAGTTAGCAGATATCGCATTTGCTGTTGATTCGATTTTAGCAGCGGTCGCATTAGCAGTAACGCTACCAAATACATCACTCCCACAAATCGGTGGATTAGATGGTGGGAAATTCCTTGTTATTTTTGCTGGTGGGCTAATCGGTTTAATAGTGATGCGATTTGCGGCCAATTATTTTGTGAAACTATTAAAAGCTAAGCCAGGGTTAGAGATTGCTGCTTTTATGATCGTGGGCTGGGTTGGTGTGAAATTATCGGTGTATACCCTCTCTCATCCAGAATTAGGTGTTCTCCCTGAAGCTTTTGCAAAGTCTCCGGAGTGGAAAATAACGTTCTATACGGTATTACTGCTTCTTGCAGGAGGGGGCTGGTTCTTATCTTCTTCGAAAAAAACGGAGGTAGCCAGGGAAGACGTACGATAAAAAGGAGGAATTCTAGGAGAAATCCCTAAATGGAGTAAGAGATCTGGTAAACTATATAGGTAAAAAATGGTTTGTTGTATTCGAAATGGGAGGGATAAGATGAACAGAGTGGATGTAGTGTATACCCTGCTTTATAACGAAAGCGACGATCAGGTGTTAATGGTTCAAAATAAGAAGCATGACAACTGGTCACTGCCAGGCGGTGCTGTGGAAAAAGGAGAAACGTTAGTTCAAGCAGCCGTTCGGGAGATGAGAGAAGAGACGGGATTAAAGGTGGAAGTGGGAGAAGTGTTGAGTGTGAATGAAGCGTTTATTGGGAATCATCATGCTCACTTTTTTACGTTTCGTGGCAAAATAACAGGTGGAACGATTGCGATTCAAGACACAGAAACGATTGCTGATGCGAAGTGGATGGACCGAGCAGAAGCAGATGTGTGGATGCCTTATTATCAAGGCGGAATTCAATCTTTACTACAAGCTTCCATACCGTATGTCTTTCAAGGCTAAATCGAATAGCGCGGTAAGGGCAGAACCCTTACCGCTGTTTTAAACTTTGTGATTTTTAAAAATTAAAAGTGATTCTTTCTTCTTTTCCTTCATTTAATGTCTTCAAGATAATCTCCTTATTCTTTACTTCTTCTTTTCCAATAAGGATAACATTTTCAATTCCTCTTTTACTCGCTCGTTCAAGGGATTTACTAAGGCGTTTCTCGCTCATGTCGACTTCAATCTGATAACCTAGCTTTCGATAAGCAGATGCCACAATTAAAGCTTCACGTTTAGCATCGATCGGAATGATTACATAGTCAGGTTTGTCCTCCTTAATAATTGCTGTCGTCCTTCCTTTTAACGCAGTGAAAATAACATCTAAACCAAACGAAATGCCAACAGTTGAAAAAGTTTCTTCGCTGCCAAGTAAACCCCCGATTGCACTATCGTAGCGACCGCCACTCCCAATGCTAGAAGAGATCGATTGATCACTGAGGAAAATTTCATAAATGGTTCCAGTATAAATATCAAGACCTCTTGCAAGAAAGGGGTTAAAAGAACAATCTTGAAGAATGTTAAGTCCATCTAAATAAGATGTCAGTTCGGAAAGCTCATTCAGTCCTTCCTGCACATTGTCATTCTCGGCGGCAAATTGTTCAAAATAAGTGAGGTCTTGTCCGATCCACTCCTGCGCGTAGCGCTCAACGCTACGTATCGCTTCAGGGGAGATGTTCTTTTGTTGAAGCTCCTTTTTAACACCGTCAATCCCGATTTTCTCAAGTTTGTCCATTGTGAGAATGACGTCATTTAATCGAGAGCTAGGAACCGATATGAATGTTAGCATTCCAGCTAGAAGCTTGCGATTATTGTACTGAATCGTTACGTTAAGGCCGAGTTCATTGAAAATGTCGAGGGCCATCTCGATTAATTCTGCTTCAGCCATTTGTGAACTTACGCCGGTGATATCTACATCACATTGAGTGAACTCGCGAAAACGTCCTGGTTTGACAGGTCCATCTCGAAAGACCTTTCCGATTTCATATCTCTTGAAAGGCATGCGTAAACCTGGATTCATGGCTACCACCTTTGCAAATGGAATCGTAAGGTCATAACGAAGCGCAAGCTCTCTTTTTCCACGATCGGAGAGGGTGTACATTTCTTCTACGATTTCATTTCCTCCAGCATACTTCGAATCCAACAGCTTTTGTTCATTGAGAATGGGGGTTTCGATCGGTAGACAGTTATATCGAATAAACGTATTTTCAAGCGTTCGCCTTACTATACGACGGATCTGCTCATCTTCAGGCAAATAATCCATTGTTCCTTTTACATTTTGATTTTTAAGCTTTTTCATAGCGCTCATCCTTTCGATTTTTGAATACAAAAAAACCGCATGAATGGGAGAAGATTTCTTCTCAATTCATGCGGTTACGAGTAATAGCCTTCCTATGCGCGATTTTTTATTTCAATCGGATAGCAAGGCTAATTGTGATGATGAAGTTGTACGATGCATAACTGTCTCATATCGCTCACCTCTTATTTCTCAATATAGTAGCACACGAAAATTGTTGAGGCAATCTTTCTTTTCTTCTGAATATTTGGTAGGATAATATTTCCTTTAGAAAGGGGAGGAAGAAATGCAAAACCTTACAGAAGAGAAAATGAACACTTTGATCCCTGAATTGACTGAAGCGACACTCATTCCAATTACAAAAGGGTATTCGTTTGATTTAAAATACGTAACCCAATGGAATGGAAAACGAGTATTGCTTCGAATATATGAATTAGCTTTAAGTGGACGAGTACAAGAAAAAGTAGCAAAGATGCATGCGTTCAGAGAGATGGGTGTTCGATGTCAGGAAGTCTTTGCTTTTGGTATCCTTCCAGAAGAAAACTTCTGTTATACAATCTTTTCTTTTCTTGAAGGAGAAGATGGGGAGGTGGCTTTACCACGCTTAACAGTCGACGAACAATACGCAGCTGGGTATGAGGCAGGAGTAGATCTTTGCAAAATGCATGATATGTCCATTGAGGCCTCTAAATCTCAACATATGAATTTTGTGAAAACTAAATTTGAGAAAGCGGTGGAGCGGTATTCGAAGCTTGGAACACGCATTCCAAATGATCATAAGATCATTGATTATGTCAGGAGAAACTTGCTACTTATTGGAGAGAGTAAGCTTGTATTTGCGCATCATGATTATCATGCAGGAAACCTGATTATTCAGCATGGAAAGTATGCTGGAGTCATTGATTTTAACCGATGTGGAGTCAACACGGCTTATTCTGAGTTTGATAAGCTTGAATTGTTTTCGAGTCGCTTGAGCATTCCTTTTTCACAAGGGATGATTCAAGGCTACTTTTCTGATGAAGTTCCTGATCTTTTCTGGAAAATTCGTTCGGTCCACATGGCCCAGCTCCTGATCTATCATATGAACTGGGTTACGGATTACTTTCCGGATGACCTTCCGCATGCTAAAGAGGCAATCGCGTATGTATGGGAAATGTACGAAGGGTTTAATCGAACAACTCCAAAATGGTATGAAGAAAGCCAGGCATAGGCCTGACTTATCACATTGCTTCTTTTATCCCTTTTTTAACTAGCCACCAATTCGCAGGGTAGCTTGTCGCAAATCCGAGAATCATGGCAATTTGCATCATAAACCAATAGACAGCTGAGTCAGGTTTGGGTGGCTCAGTAAATAATACAAAATGAACAATCGCCATCCATCCAAACATACCGACTTCAAATGCAATTAAAGAAAGCGTGTCTGCTTTCGCAGCTTCTTTAATTGCATTCCATGCCCCTTGATCTTTGTTCATCGGATAAATCGCATAGAATTGGAAAAGGATACCAAACCCATACGCGAGTAAGAATTCAACTAGGTAATGGGTATAGAGAATAGATCCAAGAAGCGCAAATCCGGTTAATGCCACAATTGGAACGCCAACAGCATCTCCTAATGTGCAGCCAGCTGAGCAATGACTTGTAGACATAAACACTTTTGCTGGTTTTCCTCGATTGTCTTCATAGTCGAGGTTTTTGGCTTTTAATCGCCCCCATTTAAAATACGCCCAAATAGCAAAGGGTCCGAGGAACCACCCGTTTATTGGCCAGACCACATTCATGATCTTCATCATTTGGGGATGACGTATGATGTCAATAAGTATGACGAGTGAGGAGAGCAAACCAATTGAAAGTGCGAAAATAGAAATAAGCTGTAAGGTTGTCAAGAAAATCACCCCTGTCTTTAATGTATGTACTTATGCTTTACCCACTAGGGGTATTTCTAAAACAGGAGTAACTTTTCTCAATAAAAAGAACCGCTCTATTGAGAGCGGTCCTAACAAGCTATTCGCTAATTTTAGTCACAATTTTACCAGTCACATGGCGCTCAGAAAGCTCAATTAACGCTTGTGGCACCTCTTCAAGTGCAATGGTTTTTGTAATCATCGGATCGAGATTCCCACCTAGAAGAAGTTGAATCATTTCATCGCCCATCATCGCCAGGTCCGCTTGTTCTGCTAAGTTGGACGATTGATACACGCCTCCAAGAGCGATCTGGTGGAAAGAAAGTGGTCGAGCGAAAGAGACACCTTGTTGAAAGTCTGGGGCACCCGCAATATAGGCAATTTGCCCGTTAAATGTAAGGGTATCTAGTGATTTTGTTGCATTATCTCCGCTAACAGCATCAAGAACGGCGTGAACGCCAATTCCATTTGTTAGTTGAAGCGTTCGTTCAACGAAATCCTCTTCTTTGTAATCAATCGCATAGTCAGCACCAAGTTTTTTTACGAAATCATGGTTATGACTTGAAGCGGTCGTAATGACGGTTAGACCCATGTACTTCGCCATCTGAATTGCAAAGCCACCAACACCTCCAGCACCAGCGTGAATAAGTATGGTTTGCCCACGATGAATATGAAGCTTGCGGAAAAGGGCTTGATAAGCAGTATAGCCTGCTGTTGGAAGCGCAGCGGCATCAACGAAGGAAATAGCTTCAGGAAGTTTTGAAATCGTATGAGCTTGTGCAATGGCATATTCAGCAAATGTTCCCTTTTTCATTAGATCGCCATGGTATACAACTCGATCCCCGGGTTTCCAATCGATCACTTCTTCTCCAACTTGTTCGATCACACCAGCACCATCAAGTCCAAGGATATGCGGATACTCCCAATTAGGGTTACCGTTCGTTGCGGTTTTATAATCAACAGGGTTTAATCCTGCGGCGTGAATCTTTACTAGAACTTCTCCTTTTTTTGGAGAAGGGGTTTCGATCTCTTGTACTTCCATGGAACCCCATTGATTTTTTTCTTTAAGTAACAAAGCTTTCATTTTGGCTCCTCCTTTAATATGAATGAATATGGATATGATTCACTTCGATACGTTTTTATAAACCTACTCGTTTTGACATTATAAAATAAATTATTTTTTTTAATAAGTAGGCACTTTTTAGTAACTATGTGAAACAAAACAGCTTCCAAAATCGTAGAAGGAGTAGAACATTTAAATAAGGAGTGAGTAGATGACTCTAATTGGATGGTTTTTTTGGGGATCGATTTTCGCGATTCTCATGATTGGTTTTCTATTTCAAAAAGTGTTTGGAACGAAACCACCAATTCGACCGACTAATGAATTAGCGGAAGAAGAAGTGAAAAGTCATACAAGTCAATACGTTCATAATGATTGAAATAAAAGGGTGAATGATTATGCAGGAATGGATTGGGGCAGCGGCAGTTTGTACGAATGATCAGGGGGATTTGCTGATGATTCAAAATGAGAAGGAGGAATGGGCCGTACCCTCTGGAGAAATTGAAAAAGGTGAAACGCCTGAGATGTGCTGCATTCGTGAAGTGAAAGAAGAAACAGGCTATGACGTTGCGATTGAAAAGCCATTATTTGTGAAAGATCAAAATGTAAATGGTTTTCATGTCACCACGTATTATTATGAAGTGAATGTCGTCGGAGGAATGATTTCCCTTCCACAGGCTGATAACGAAGTAAAGGAAATTGAGTGGAAGACCATCAATCAAGTAGAAAATATCTCTCATGCCTATCCTGAAGATGCTTCCTATTTAACGAATTACTTATATGAAAAGACTCCGTAGGTAGCGCTTACGGAGTCTTTTCTCATTATTTTACGACCATGACTGGGCGGTTAGATTTGTGGATGACCTGATGGCTAACGCTTCCCAGCACCAATTCTTGAAGAGCATTCACGCCTCGGTTTCCCATGACAATGACATCCATGTTTTGCGTTTGGGCATAATCACAAATTGTTTTTGCAGGAGAGCCGTGGAGCATGCTCACTTCATATGGAACTGCTGTCTTTCTAGCCAACTCTTCAGTCGAGCGAAGTTTGCCTCTTCGTTCGAGCTCGATCTCAGGGGAATTAGCGTGACGTAGCACATCATGCTTTGACGTTTCACCATCAATGACGTATACAATTTCTACACGACCTCCGGATAATTTCGCCAGCTCAAATGCTTTTTCTGCTGCTTTTACTGCGTTATCGGTTCCATCTGAAGCAAGCAGTATTTGTTGATACATTGTCTAAAACCTCCATTGCCATTTAACAGTAGATGCTAGTTATCATTACCCTTATAACAGGGGATTAAATCAAGTTTCCATTAGTGAAAGTTGAAAGGAGAATGAGGGAGAATAAATCTTGAAAAAAGGGTGTGAAGCGAATTTGAAGCGAATGATCATTTTAGTTTCTGTTTTCCTGATGCTTGATCTTGTCTCAAAACGATGGATGGATCATGTGTTAGAACGAAATGACCGAGTTGAAGTGATTGATGGCTTCGGGCTTCAGCTCTATTATAATGCTGGAGCTACTATGGGGTTGTTAGAAGGATATACGAGCTTATTACTTTTTTTACAAGCGAGTATCGTCCTTCTTTTGATCTATGGGTACAAACTGGCGACACCAAAACGTTTTGCAATGCAGCTTGCTTTTAGTTTGCTCATTAGTGGCGGAATTGGCAATTTGGTGGATCGGATTCAATATGGTTACGTCATTGATTTTCTTTCGGTGAAATGGAGTTCAGGGATTTTTAACGTAGCTGATATGGAGATTCGATACGGTTTTATCTTAGTCGTTCTTCTTTATTTTATGAAAAAATTTACGGTGCCTGGTTTGGATGAAAATTCAAATCATAAGCTACAAAAAAGCGAGAGAGGATAACTCCTCTCTCGCTTTCATTTTATTGTGCTTCTTGAAGAATCTGTTCAAGCTGAAATGCACGTACTTTTCTCGGTAGAAAGCTTCTTATTTCATCTTCATGAAAACCAACCTGAAGGCGTTTGGTATCAAGTAGGATCGGTCGTTTCAAAATGCCTGGGTTTTCTTTAATCAGACTGTACAGTTCCTGAAGGGTTAGCTCATCAAGTTCTTTATCGAGTGCTTCAAATGCTTTTGAGCGCTTAGAGATGATTTCTTCTGTTCCTTTTTCAGTCATACGTATAATCGCTTTAATTTCATCTTCAGATAGTGGTTTAGCAAACATGTTGCGCTGTTCATACGGAAGATTGTGTTCCTCAAGCCATGCTTTAGCCTTTCTGCAAGATGTACAGCTTGGTGACGTATAAAGTGTAATCATGTGTTTGACCTCCAAACGGATTTTACATGGTTCATCTCCATGTTAAGTATACTAAAAAAAGTGTTTCGCTGACTGTAAGCTATGTTACACATTTTTGACGATTATCTATGTTTGATTTGCGAAAGTCGCAAATAGTGAAAGTGGTCGTGTTAGATTGAGATAGCCAGGTTTTACTAAGGTATACCCACAAACGAGTGCAGGCAAACTAGAGATGAAGTGCAGATGTTAATGGAGGATGCTCATGGACGATAAAAAAAAGTGGGATTTGATTTCTCTTGCTTCA
The DNA here is from genome assembly GCF_020524165.1 of Guptibacillus hwajinpoensis. Classification (GTDB taxonomy): domain Bacteria; phylum Bacillota; class Bacilli; order Bacillales; family Guptibacillaceae; genus Guptibacillus; species Guptibacillus hwajinpoensis_D. The sequence goes on along the minus strand of NZ_JAIVKU010000005.1, from coordinate 799,379 downwards.
ATTCCACTTGTAATGACTCTTGGAAATTCAATGCTTATTCCAGTTCTACCACTCATTGAAAAAAAGCTTGGCATCACATCCTTTAAAGTATCGATGATAATCACAGTTTACTCAATCGCCGCTATCTTGCTAATTCCAATCGCCGGCTATTTATCTGATCGGTATGGAAGAAAAAAAGTCATTATTCCCAGTTTATTTATTGCAGGAGTTGGTGGGCTTGTGACGGGATGGGCATCATGGTCTTTAAAGGATCCTTACATGATGATTCTAATTGGAAGGGTTCTGCAAGGGATAGGGTCTTCAGGAGCAGCACCAGTTGTTCTTCCGCTTGTAGGAGATTTATTTAAAAGTGATAAGGACGTAAGCGCAGGATTAGGATTAATCGAAACTTCAAACACTATCGGAAAAGTTCTTAGTCCAATTTTGGGGGCGCTTCTTGCATCTTTTCTATGGTACTTACCGTTCTTATCCATTCCGGTTTTCTCTCTTATTTCAATCATTCTTGTCATTTTCCTTGTTGAGTCACCAGAAAAAAAAGAAGAGCCGCAAACTTTTTCATGTTTTTTGTCGTGTTTAAAAAACATTTTCCATAAAGATGGGAAATGGCTGACGGCGATATTTGCAATTGGTGGCGTCATTATGTTCGTTCTTTTTGGTATTCTTTTCTACCTCGCTGGTTTTTTGGAAAAGGAGTTTCAAATTGTAGGGGTTAAAAAAGGGGCGATCATTGCGATTCCGCTCGTTGCTCTCTCTTTGACGTCCTATATCGCAGGAAAACGAATTGGCGAAAACAAAACGATAATGAAATGGTGTATCTTTGCGGGTCTTTCTTTGCTTGCTGTTGCCACAATAGGTGTATCTTTTACCGAAAGACTTTGGTTCATGTTACTCATATTGTTTGTAGCAGGGATAGGGATTGGCATGTCCTTGCCGTGCCTTGATGCGCTTATAACAGAAGGGGTTAAAAAAGAAGAGCGTGGTACGATCACATCGCTTTACAGTTCAACACGTTTCCTTGGTGTAGCAGCAGGACCACCAATCTATGCCATTCTGATGAAACAATCCCACGAAACTGTATTTTATACGTCAGCAGCTGTGACTGCTGTAGCTATTCTTCTTTGTTTTGTTTCGATTAAACCAGAATCGGATGTTTAGAGTATCGAAATAACGGGTAACTATGTACTCCCCCCAGTAAAGATTGACAAGGGAACCGAAAAAGAGTTTAAAGAGAGGAATGAAAGAATGTCTTTCGAATTAATTTTACAATTTTTAATGTTAAGTATAGGCTTTATTGCCGTTGCAGCACTGTTTCTTAATGTGGATAAAAAACGAACTCAGAAACGATTGGAAGTTGAGTTAGCGGAATATAAACAGCATCAGCTTCAAAAATACGAGAACAACAAATAAGGTGGAGACTCTGAAACGGGTTTTCATCTTTTTTTTGTGCTTTTAGAAGTGATTTTGATTTCAAGAAAGTTTGATATTTGAACAGGGTGGAATGTAAAGGTTAGCTAATTCATTCCGCATCGGAACAACTTAATGACAAAGGAGAGTATTCGCCATGATCGATATAGACCATTATTTTGCAAAAAATTACGTAGAATCGCGTGAGGCTTTTCGCAGTCATCTCGATAACATTCAGAAGAAGTGGCCTCAAGCAACCTTAACGACAAAAAGCATAGGAAAAGAAGAGGATAATACGATTGATATGATCTATTCAGAAGCACTGTCTTCGAACGATCGCGTGCTTTTTTTTACGACAGGTGAACATGGAATTGAAGGGTATGCAGGGGCAGCGGTGGTCCAGTATTTTGTGGAAAACTACTTAGATCAAATCGATCCATCAACAACTGGAATTTGCCTCATTCATGCCCTTAACCCATGGGGCATGCGCCACTTTCGTCGAGTAACTGAAAACAATGTCGATCTTAACCGTAACTATTTCTATGATGAAAATTCAGTTCGAAAAGATGTGAATAAAAATTACGCGAAGGAAAGTGATTTGTTTTTACCTAATGGAAAAATAACAAATTTGAAAGAAGAAAGGCATAAGCTTTATGCCCAGCTAATTAAAGGACTCGCAAAAGAAGGATACGCGGGACTTAAGAAAGCAAAAGGAATGGGGCAATTTCAATTTGAGCGAGGGGTCTATTATGGAGGGGATACGGCTGAAGAATCCGCTGAGTTCTTAAAAGGAATTCAAAAAAAATTGTTAGGAACGTATCCAAACGTGATTCATATGGATTGGCATACGGCTCTTGGACCAACAAATGAGGTCACAATGGTCATCTCTGAACATGATGGTAGAAGTGTTGATGAATTAAAAGAAGCCTACCATCTTAAGAATGTCGAGAAATATACCCCTGAAAAAGTAAAAGGAGACTCCACGAATCATTTTTATAAATTAAAAGAAGAAGCGTATCCAGAAACCTATCTTCTGTCCGCCTTATTTGAGTTTGGGACGTTTGGAACAGACAAACAGGCAGAACTGCGGGAATTTATGACGATTATTTTAGAGAATCATTTGTATCACGAAGGAGCAGAATCTGTCGATGATATCCAATGGATTCTTGGAGAATTTGAAGCGATGTTTTATCCGAATGATTCAGAGTGGAAGCAGTCCGTATTAAACGAAGCCCGTACTGGAATAGAAGGTGTATTAAAGCACGAAAGAATCTTAAAGTGAAAACAGGAGGTAGCGCTACATGCGCTACCTCCTTCTTAGTGACTATCCAATTGAACTTCGTACTTCATTTACCTGGCCATTAATTGTAAGCGCTTTGTCTTCACGATCTTCAATTTTAATGTTTGTTATCACGCGATCACTCCCTTTCCGAAGAGCACTCGTGTGAATGTCTCTTGCTAATTCAAAAAGTTCATCTACATTTCCTTCAAAGACAGTAGAGGTAGGTCCTATATGATAGGTAAAGCCTTCTTTTTCAGCGAGTCGAACGGCCTCTGTGACAAAATGACTCATGCTCGTTTGACTTGTCCCAACGGGTGTTACGCTGATTTCTAATAAAGCCATAAACAATCTCCTCCAGTTTATTCATGATAGTAGTCTATTGACTGTTCTTGCTTTTTCCAAACGTGCAATAACTGAACTTACTTCGAAAGTACTAATCGAAATTCCTTATTTTACAAAAAGTGAAACGTGATAGAGCCTTTCATCGTATTAAGAATATAAGCTGCTGGAGGGATGCTATGTGCTGAATTTTTTCCTTATGATTGCTGTTATCGTTGCCTCTTTAACTGGATTTAATTGGCTAATGGGGTATCGGAAAAACCATATTCAGATTGATTTGGACGATCGCTATATTGATTACAATGAGTATGTGAGAGCCTTGAAAGGTGAATTGCGCGCACAGGGGAGAGAGGTCGACTACTTAGGGGATCGTAGATTTAAAATCGATGGCAAAACGTACATGTTTATTGAACGGAATGTAACGATGAGTGGAGTGCCACTGCAGCGAACGATTTTAAAACCAGTAAAGTCATAAGCATATAAATTGCTTTGATAAGATCATGCTTCTATGCTTATCCTATTCGTAAACAAGCATTGGAGGTAGAAACAAATGGATCAAATCGCTGTTAATGCTATTTTGAAGCCAAAAAAGGGACAAGAGGAAGACGTACTGCGTGTTCTTCAGGAAGTGCTCAGAGGGTCACGTAAGGAAGAGGGGAATATTCAGTATGATGTTCACCAGTCGATAGAAGATACGACGTTTGTGATCTATGAAGTGTGGAAAGATCAGCAGGCGATCGAGACGCATATTCATTCGGAGCACTATGAAAAATATCGCCAGGATATAGGCTCTTTGATTGATAGTAGAGAAGTTTACAAAATGAAGAAGCTGGATTAACTTGATTGTAGATCGCTCTTCATTTCCGCGGAAATAACTGTGGAATCGTGGGTAAAATACGATTTTCGCGGAAAAAATCTCGAGATTCGCAGAATAATCTCGACGATCGCGTAAATAACAAAAAATGGGTTAGAAAAAGGCACGCTGGATGACTATCCACCGTGCCTTTTTCCTGTATTAGCGTCCTTCTTTCGCAAAACGTGCAATACGCTCTTCAATTTCATCGCGTACACGCTGGAAGAAAGCCCATTTTTCTTCTTCTGATCCTTCTGCTTTCGCAGGGTCATCAAATCCCCAATGATCGCGTTTAACATGAGGAGGTGTAACAGGACATTTGTCATTGGCATCGCCACAAAGCGTGACAACAAAATCTGCGTTGTTTAAAAGCTCCATGTCAATCTTATCAGAAGTCTGGTTAGAGATATCGATCCCAGATTCCTTCATCGCTTTCACGGCATTTGGATTAAGACCATGAGCCTCAATTCCTGCAGAATAAACATCGTATGTTTCTCCGAGGTGTTTTTTTCCAAAACCTTCAGCCATTTGGCTTCGGCATGAATTTCCTGTACATAAGAAATAAATTGATTTTTTATTAGACATAATGTGCTCCTTTTGAATCGAATTTTAGAGGATAAGTAGCCAGATATAGAGACCAAGTAACGTAATAAGCAACGTTGGTACAGTTAAGATGATCCCGATTTTGAAATAGTATCCCCACGAGATTTTAACGCCTTTTTGTGAAAGGACATGAAGCCATAACAAAGTGGCAAGGGATCCGATTGGGGTGATTTTTGGTCCTAAATCAGAGCCAATAATATTCGCATAAATGAGCGCTTCTCGAAGCGTACCAGAGGTAGTTGTTGCTTCAATAGCAAGCGCATCTATCATAACCGTTGGCATATTGTTCATGATTGATGACAAGATTGCAGCAATAAAGCCCATTGAAATTGTTCCAACGAGTAATCCCTGGTTGGCTGCAGCTTGAATCACATTTGCAAGAATATCCGTTAGTCCTTGGTTCCGAAGACCATATACAACGACATACATGCCAATTGAGAAGAAAACAATAGCCCAGGGTGCCCCTTTAATCACTTTCTTCGTTTCAACAGCGCTACTGCGTCTTGCCATTAATAGGAAGAAAATAGCAACGATGCCAGCGATTATGGAAACAGGAACACCAATAAACTCACTTGCAAAGTAACCAATCAGAAGCACGGCAAGAACAATCCATGAAAGTTTGAACATGCGTCGGTCCTTAATCGCCTCAGTTGGAACACGGAGTTCATGAACATTATAGTTTCCCGGAATATCTTTACGGAAGAAGAGATAGAGCACGAGAATGCTTGCCCCTAGTGAAAAGAAGTTCGGGACAATCATCCGTGAAGCATATTCAACGAATCCAATGTTAAAGAAATCAGCCGAAACGATATTGACCAGGTTACTAACGACAAGTGGAAGCGAGGTTGTATCGGCAATAAAACCACTCGCCATAATAAACGGAAAAATCATTTTTTCCTTAAAGTTAAGGTTTCGCACCATGGCGAGTACAATTGGTGTTAAAATTAGTGCGGCTCCATCATTGGCGAATAACGCAGCGACAACAGCTCCAAGTAAGGATACGTAAATAAACATCCGTAGGCCGTTTCCTTTTGCAGCTTTCGCCATATGAAGAGCGGCCCATTCAAAGAAACCAATTTCATCGAGAATGAGTGAAATGAGGATGATGGCAATAAATGCAAACGTGGCATTCCAAACAATCCCTGTCACTGTCAGGACATCCTGAAAGTCTACCACCCCAACAAGTAAAGCAAGAATCGCTCCCCCACAGGCAGACCAGCCGATGCCGAGGTTCTTAGGTTGCCAGATAACAAGCACTAAGGTAAGTACAAAGATAAGTATAGCTAGTGTAACGGTCAAACAAATTCCCCCATTAATCGCAACAAATGCGCAATCCTTTTTTTTCTAGCTCACTGAGTTTTTCCTTTTGTTCAGGAATGAAGGTTAAAATTTCTTCAATCATTAGAAAGGCGTCATGATCTGAATTTAATGAATAGAATACCCACTGTCCTTTTTTTCGTTCCTTCACTAGCTCGGCGTCTCTCAATTTCCTTAAATGTTGACTAACCGATGGTTGACTCATTTGAAGAACTTCGACAAACTCGCAAACGCAACATTCGCCATCTTTTAGAAGTCCAATGATCGTTAAGCGGGTTTTGTCTCCAAGCAATTTTAAAACAGAAGCTGCAGGTTCTATATCAATAACTGTTTTCTCCATCATGTCACCTCCAGACATCATTATATAAGCATGCACTTATGTATGCAAGGGGATGAAATGAATTCCAAGACAAAAGGGAGAAGATTGGACTCATAATGAACAGAAGGAATTGAAAAGTATCTAACAAAACTAAACAATCGCCCATCCATCAAATTGTTTTTTGCATAGTATGTATTAAATCCATGATGGAAAGGAGGTCATACTCCATGGGATACGGTTACGGCAGTGGGTTTGCTCTAATTGTAGTGCTGTTTATTCTCCTTATCATCGTAGGTGCAGCTTTTGTTGGAGGAGGCTACTAATTCTCAAAACATAAGCTGTATTCAGCAGACGAAGTCTGCTGAAAGAGCATGGGTTGAATAATAAACGCGCAAGAAGGCTGACATCCGTAGATTCAGCCTTTTCTTGTAGGTTTATGTAGGACAGACTTCTTTATGGAATCGCTGTTCCGTGAAATATAGTTCAGGTTATTACCAAGAGAGCCGTACGTTTTTTTGTTTTTTGGATCAATGAGGTTTGTCTGCTTTTGATAAACTCGAGGTGTTTGCCAGAGTGCATGTAAGGCTTTCATCATCGGCATTTCATGGTAACGTTCAGGCCACATCGCTTTGATATGCTGTTTCACACTTGGATAATATTTGGGGTTCATTCCAGGGAATAGATGATGTTCCGTGTGATATGAGAAATTAAAGTGAAGAATATCAACGATTTTCGGCACTGTTACTGTCAGGCTGTTTGCAAGGGGGTCATTGACTGGTGTTAACGGATTTAATCGATGATTGGTTGAAATGTAAGCCATGACAATAAAGTTCGCGATCAAAAGTGGAATGAGATAAGCAAAAACCCACTTGCGAAACCCGATTGCAAAGATGAGGCTTAGCCAGGAAACCCACGGTAAAATCATTTGTAGCCAGAGGTCTCTTTGTTTCTTACGATTGAATTCTTTTACATAAGTAAAAAACATTTTCATAGAATGAGCGCTAAATTGTACAGTAAGTGATGCAAAAGCAAAGAATGAGCGGATAAACAAGGGAAGGCCGTAGATCCATTTAAACCAGCTCAATTTTGAAATGCGTTCCAGTGTTGGCCAAGCGTCAGGATCGTTTTCGTCATGCTGTGTATGTACGTGGTGATTTAGATTGTGCCATTTTCTCCAAAGTGTCGGTCCCGTATTTAAAGGCCAAAAAGCAATTGCGCCTAATAGATCACGAAGCCATGCTTTTCGTATGACGGTACCATGCAAAATCTCATGTCCGAGAAACCCAAGGCCTGCAAAACACGCGCCAAGGATAGCTGAGAAAAACAGCAAAATAATCGGGTGAAAATCGTTGAAGTAAATCAGCAAAAAAGCGGTGATCGTGATAAAGAGATAGGTAAGTCCGCCATATAGTCTAGCTGGGACGGGCTTAAAGGCTTCAGGTGGAAGGTGTTTTTTTAGTTTAGCAGCATACCAGCTAAATGAGTGTAGGTCGTCCATCTTATTCCTCCTTATAGTTGAAAAAGTAGTGTTGTCCTAATGTAGGAGCAAAAAGTAAAAATGAGTGAGATAAACTCACATTCTCCGGGAATGTGCTTTCTATCTTTTACATTTATTAAGCATGCCCAATTTATTTTGAAATAGCCTTATCTCCTTCAGTTTATGGGAGACTCCTCCAGTAAAAGGCGATCATTTACATTAAATTTTGGTATATGAATGATTTTAAAGAAGAAAAAGATCGAAAAATCATACTTTTTCGCAAATTTCAATATTGTTATTATAAAAGCGTTGTGTATAATTTAAAATATTAGAATATTAAAAAAATAGAGCTGGGGGGATTTTTAATGAAAATGTTCACGAAAGGGTTATTGATTACTGTATTAGCCTGTTTATTGGCACTTACGACTGGGTGCGGTCAGAATCAAAGCAGTTCATCAAGCAGTTCTGATGCCGATAGTGAAAAGAAAGAAAAATTAATTGTTGGAACAGATGCAGCATTCGCTCCATTTGAATACATGGATAAAGGTGAAATCGTTGGATTTGATATGGATTTTCTGGATGCTGTTATGAAGGAAGCAGGATATGAATGGGAACCGAAAAACATAGGGTGGGACCCGTTATTTGAAGCTGTGCGTCAAGGGAAAGAAGTAGACATGGCTATTTCAGGAATTACGATTAATGACGACAGAGAGAAAACATTTGATTTCTCAAACCCTTATTTTGAGTCAACACATATGGTGATGTTTAAAGAGGGGACAGATATTCAAACGGCAAAAGATATCGAAGGCTTGACAGTTGGGGTTCAAAACGGAACAACTGGACAGGCGGCGGCAGAGAAAATTATGGGAGACAAAAGTTCAAATATTAAGAAGTTCGAAAACAATGTGGTAGCCATTATGGCATTGAAGAACAATGATGTTGAAGCGGTAGTAACAGATAACACGGTCGTCAATGAGTATGTGAAGAATAACCCGGAAGATAATTTCCAAACAATTGAGGATCCGGAGAATTTTGAATCTGAGTTTTACGGATTAATGTTTCCTAAGGATAGTGAGTTGAAATCAGAATTTGATGCAGCAATCAAAGAAGTGATCGAAAGTGGAGAGTACGCTAAGATTTATGAAGACTGGTTTGGAAAAGAGCCCAATACAGATAATTTGCTTGAGCAAGCAAAATAAACAAATAAACCGACTTACTACGGTCTAAGCGATACAACGGTCGTCGTTCATCGTCGGTTAACCATCGTAGAAAATCAAAAAGGAGATCGAATATGGGCGTATTTTCAATTGAAATTGTTCGTGAGTATCTTCCTTTCTTTCTAAAGGGAGCTATGGTTACGGTTGGGGCTTCGTTAGCTGGGATTCTAATTGGAAGCATTTTAGGGTTATTTATGGGAATTGGACGAATTTCAAAATCATGGTGGATTCGCTATCCGTTTATCTGGTATATCAATGCATTTAGGGGAACACCGTTATTTGTACAAATCCTTCTGATTCACTTTGGATTAATCCCATTAATGATGGAATCCGTTAATCCGCTTGTTTCACTTATTGTCACGTTATCCTTAAATGCCACGGCGTATATTGCTGAAATCTTCCGTGCTGGGATTCAATCGATAGATCGAGGGCAAATGGAAGCAGCTCGATCGCTTGGAATGACGCATGTACAGGCAATGCGTCACGTGATACTGCCACAAGCGTTTAAACGAATGATTCCTCCACTTGGAAATGAATTTATTGTGCTATTAAAGGACTCTTCTCTTGGAGCGATTATTGCTGCACCGGAATTAATGTATTGGGGAAGAGCGGCTCAAGGCCAATATTATCGTGTTTGGGAACCGTATTTAACCGTAGCCATTATCTACCTTATCCTAACCCTTTCGTTAACGTATTTATTGAATTACATCGAGAGGAGATTGGATACAGCATGATAAAAGTCGAGAGTCTTAAGAAATCATTCGGTGATTTAGAAGTCTTGAAAGAGATCAGTGTCGAAATTAAACCACAGGAAGTTGTGGTTGTTATCGGACCTTCTGGTTCAGGGAAGTCTACCTTTCTAAGGTGTTTAAATCTTTTAGAATCGATCACTGGTGGAAAAGTGATGATTAAAGATCAGGACTTAACAGCAAAGGGAACGAATATTAATCAGGTTCGAACAAATGTAGGAATGGTTTTTCAACAGTTTAATTTATTTCCTCATAAAACCGTTCTTCAAAATATTATGTTGTCCCCTATGAAAGTAAGAAAGTGGCAGCGGAAGCAAGCAGAGGAAAAGGGACTCGAGCTTTTACGTAAGGTGGGGTTATATGAAAAAGCGCATGTCTATCCAGACTCCTTATCTGGAGGACAAAAGCAGCGTGTTGCCATAGCGAGAGCACTTGCAATGGAGCCTGAAATTATGTTGTTTGATGAACCAACTTCTGCTTTGGATCCGGAAATGGTGGGAGAAGTTCTTGAAGTGATGAAAGATCTAGCCAAAGAGGGCATGACAATGGTAGTGGTTACGCACGAAATGGGATTCGCGAAAGAAGTAGGAGACCGCGTTTTGTTTATGGACGGTGGATACATTGTCGAGGAAAATGCGCCAATCGCGTTATTTGAAAATCCACAGCAAGAGAGAACAAAAGCTTTTTTGAGCAAGGTGCTGTAACATTCATTGAGAAACTCTTGCTCTTTTTCATCTAAACAAGTAAGATAAGAAAAAATAACCTGGCAATGAGGAAGAAAAGTAATCTTGCGTGGCACTTCAGAGAGCTGATGGTGGGTGAGAATCAGCGTGCGCGAATGATGAATGGGCTTCTGAGCTTCCGGAACTGAACCATTTAGTAGGATTCGGCGGAGCGTCTTACCGATACAAGAGACACCTTATTGAATTTTGTAAGGGGTAAGTGCGTTTACGTTTGTAAACGAATAAAGGTGGCACCACGGGGTCTCTCGTCCTTTTTTAGAGGATGAGAGGCCTTTTTGGTTGTCTAAAAACTGGAGGGGAATTATGAAGACGATCGTAACGGGAATTAAGCCAACAGGACGAGTTCATCTGGGGAATTATATTGGTGCCATTAAACCCGCGTTAGATCAAGCAAAAAATAAAGAGCTAGAAGCTGTTTATTTTGTTGCCGATTATCATGGATTAACAAAAGTTCGAGATCAGAAAGAGATGCAAGAACTATCCTACGGAATTGCGGCCACGTGGCTTGCACTTGGTCTCGATCCAGACCATTCGATCTTCTATCGCCAGTCAGATGTACCTGAAATCTTTGAATTATCATGGATTCTAGCCTGCTTTAGCCCAAAAGGATTGATGAATCGAGCTCACGCCTATAAAGCGATTGTTGAAAAGAATCGTATGGAGAATCGCGAAGAAGACGAAGGGGTGAATATGGGGTTATTTACTTATCCGATCTTAATGGCCTCAGATATTTTGTTATTTCAATCCAATTACGTTCCTGTTGGGAAAGACCAAATTCAGCATGTAGAAATTGCGCGGGATTTGGCATCAGCTTTTAATCATCAGTTTGGAAGAACATTTACGCTGCCGGAACACATAGTTGATGAAAACACGCCCATACTGCCAGGATTAGACGGTCGGAAAATGAGTAAAAGTTATCATAATACGATTCCACTGTTTGAAGAGCCGGATAAGTTAAAGAAATTGATTAATCGCATTACAACGGATTCCTCTGGTCCTAAAGAGGCGAAAGATCCGAATCATTCCACTGTGTTTGCGTTTTATAAAGCATTTGCAAGTGAAGAGCAAACGATTGAAATGAGAAGGAAATTCCAGGAAGGGATTGGATGGGGCGATGCGAAAGAAGAGCTTTTTCATGTAATGAATGATTTCTTCGCTGAACCACGTGAAACGTTTCACTACTATTTATCTCATACAGAAGAACTTGATCGCATTCTTGAAGCAGGAGCAAAGAAAGCAAGGGCAAAAGCGATACCTTTATTAAAAGAAGTAAAAAGAAAGCTTGGTATTCTGGTGCACCCTTAATTTCTTTTTCATTTATGCCGATAAAGAGACTATACTGATTTTCTAACGTCGGAGGCACAGAATCATGATTGAAATGTCAGGACAGTACAATTGGTGGATTGTTTTACTGTCGTTAATTATAGCGATCTTTGCATCTTATAGTGCATTAGATCTTGCAGGACGGGTCGCCTATTCAAAAGGGATACGGAAATGGATATGGGTAGTTGGAGGGGCCGGTACAATGGGAATTGGTATCTGGTCGATGCATTTTATTGGCATGCTGGCTTTTTCAATGTCGATGCCAATGACTTACAACATTCCGCTTGTCTTCTTATCGATAGGAGCTGCGTTCTTGGGTTCATTGATTGCTCTTGTGGCTGTTGGGGGAAAACAACTATCCATAAGAAGACTAATTGTTGGAACAATTTTTATGTCAGGCGCTATTATCGCGATGCACTATATTGGGATGGAAGCGATGGAAATGGTCGAGATTACCTATAATCCCTGGTTGCTAAGTCTATCGGCTCTCATTGCGATTGTTGCCTCATTTGGCGCACTGAAATTATCATTTACCTTTTCAAGACCAAAGAAAATTCGTCATATCATCTTATTGAAATTAGGTAGTGCAAGTGTGATGGGAATGGCGATTGCAGGCATGCATTATGTTGGGCTAGAAGCTGCCAGCTTTTACATGGCACAATATCACAATCCTCTCATTAACGGATTAGATACGTCGGCCCTATCGATTGTGATTGCGATTGGCACACTTTGTATCCAGGCTATTTTAATTTTCGGGATTGTCACTGAACGTAAGTTTATTAAGCAGGAAACGGAGTTGAAGGGAAATGACTACCGCTTACGTTCTCTTTTAACTCATAGCATCGATGCGATCTTAACGCTTACAGTAGACGGTAGAATTCGTTCGCTAAATCCTGCTGGAGAAGCGTTGTTTCAAGTGAAACGGAATCAGCTTAGTCATATCAATCCCATTGATTTTTTTGGAGAAGAGGAACTTGAACGTGTACGTGAATACTTTCTCACTGTTCATAGAACGAGGCAGGCAGTGAGTTTTAATACAAAGGTTGTGACGCTTGATAAAGAGATGAGTGAGCTAAATGTCACGTTTGTTCCGATTTATTTAAATGAAAAACTCGATCGGATTTATGCGATGACAAAGGATATTACTAGACAACAAAAAGCCGAAAGACAAACGCATCACATGGCTTATTACGATGCCTTAACTTCCTTACCGAATCGTCGTTCGTTTGTTGAGCATTTAGAAAGCTTTCTTCAAGATGATAAAGGTGATGACCTGGCTGTCATGATGCTTGATTTGGATCGATTTAAAGTAATTAATGATGCACTTGGTCACAATACAGGTGATTTGTTTCTCTGTGCAGTAGCAGAGCGTTTGCAAGCGTGTATTTCTCCTTATGGTTTTCTTGCTCGCCTTGGAGGAGACGAATTTGTCATTGTATTAAGTCACTTTGATCACATTTATCCCGATGAATTGGCGAACCAAATTATTGAGGCTTTTGATACACCATTTCAAGTAGGTTCACACGACCTCTCAACTTCTGCAAGTATCGGAATTGCTGTAACTCCATCTGATGGGAACGATGTGGAATCATTAATGAAACACGCTGATATTGCCATGTATTCAGCAAAAGGACGCAACCGTAAGAAATACCAATTCTATTCGAAGTCGATGGGGCAAAAAAGTGAATTACGACTCGTAGAAGAAAGCTCATTGAGAAATGCTCTTGTTAATCAGGAATTTATTTTACATTATCAGCCTCAAGTGAACTGTCAGGATGGCTCCCTATCCGGGGTCGAAGCACTTGTGCGCTGGCAGGTAGGGGAAGGGGAACTTCGCTATCCTGGTGACTTTATTTCTCTTGCAGAAGAGACTGGACTTATCGTAGAACTTGGGAGACAAGTTTTGGATATGGCCTGTCAGCAGGCAAAGAAATGGAGTGATCGAGGACACCCACTGCGCGTTTCAGTGAATCTTTCTCCCAAACAGTTTCAAAGTGATGAACTGATTACTACTGTTAAAGAAATGTTAGAGTTATACAAGCTTGATCCAGCTTTAATTGAGCTTGAAGTGACTGAAAGTATGACGATGGAAAATTCAACACGCTCATCTTGGATGATTACGTCGCTTCGAGACCTTGGCGTTAGTATTTCAATTGATGACTTTGGGACCGGACATAGCTCTTTAAGTTATTTAAAAGACTTTTCGATTAATCAGGTGAAAATCGATAAATCCTTTATTGATGAACTGACGCAAAATGTGAAATCAGATCAAATTACGAGTGCGATTATCGCAATGAGCAAGCAGTTGAAGTTGCACGTCATTGCGGAAGGCGTTGAGACGAGTGAGCAAGTTGATTTTCTTTCGGAAAAAGGCTGTGATAGTATACAAGGCTATTTCTACAGCAAACCCGTTTCTTCTCAACAAATTGAAGAAAACTATCTAACATTCGACCAGGCACCCGCATAACTCATTATGACCTCTCAGTAAACCATACGATGAATCGTGTGGTTTTTTCTTTCTCCTATTCTATTATTGACAGTTTGTTAACCTGGTGATAGTTTAATGTTAACTGATTATTTATTTTAGTTAACATATTAGCGGGAGGCGTATGATGCAAAAAGTAAAGGAAGGTACAGTGGTGAACTGGGCGTATTTTGCTGATTTAGCACTTGCGGGAAAGCCCTTAACAAGGGAACAGGCAATAACGGTTCTATCATCACCGGATGATCAATTATTACCGCTCTTATATGCTGCTTTTAAAGTAAGAAAGCATTACTATGGTAAGAAAGTGAAGTTAAATATGATTATCAACGCAAAGAGTGGGTTATGTCCTGAGGATTGTGGATACTGTGCTCAATCTGCATTCGCTCATACAAACGTAAGTAAGTACCCTCTACTGGATCAGGAAACGTTGATTAATGGAGCAAGAGAAGCGATGGCTCGTAAAGCAGGTACATACTGTATTGTGATGAGCGGGAGAGGGGCAACAAATCGAGAACTAGATAAAGTGATTGATGCTGTGGAGCATATAAAGTCAGAAATGCCGTTGAAGATTTGTGCCTGCCTCGGTATTCTTTCTGAAGACCAAACGAATCGCTTAAAGGAGGCAGGGGTAGATCGCTATAATCATAACGTAAATACGAGTAAAAGCTTTCATGAGAAGGTAACCTCCACACATACATATGAACATCGTGTGAGTACAGTAGAAAATGTGAAAAGATCCGGGATCTCACCATGTTCTGGTTGTATCATCGGCATGGGAGAATCTTATGAAGATGTGTATGAAATGGCAGAAGAGCTTCGTCAAATGGATGCTGATTCAATTCCAGTTAATTTCCTCTACTCTGTCCCAGGGACAAAACTCGAGAAGATGGATGAATTGAACCCGCGCTATTGTTTAAAAGTATTAGCGCTTTTCCGCTTCATGAACCCAACAAAAGAAATTCGGGTTTCAGGGGGACGAGAAGTGAATCTCCGCTCTCTTCAAGTGATGGGGCTTTATGCTGCAAATTCTATTTTTGTTGGAGACTACTTAACAACGGATGGTGCAGATGCGACAGCTGATCACCAAATGATAGAAGATCTTGGCTTTGAAATAGAGTCATAACCAAAAGAAAGGACCGCAGCTGCGGTCCTTTCTTTTAGTTTTTAACGAGCCTATACCCAATCCAGTTCAAAGCCTGTTGTAAATTTGATTTTACGACAATTTGATCGAAATCATTTGTGGCATGAACAGCTTTCATCGCAAGGTCGGGACGAATGCCGGTTATAATCATTTGAACACCGATCAGTTTAAGGGATTGGCCAATTTTCAAAAGGTTATTAGCACTTTCACTATGGATATTTACCAACCCTGAAAGATCAAAAATCAGATAATCAAGCTGATTCTTAGCACTTTCAGCTAGCGCTGTCTCCATAAGTTGTTCCGTTCGTAACTCACTTACATTACCGATAATTGGAAGGATGGCGACTTCATTTGAAATAGGAACGATGGGAACTGAAAGAGATTCAATTTCTGAATTGGCACGTTCTAATTCAAGGACATTTCCTAACAGGTTAGCCATTGCTTTAAATAAGTCAATATGGTTCTGAGTATAATGAAATGGCTTTGTATCAAGGCCACATAGCGTACCATAATTATCACCGTTTCGGTAATGGATTGGTGCACCGATTAACGATCCTCCACCGAGGTTTTTGGTAACTTCCATATCCTTAGTAGAATGGTGAGTAGCTAAATTATCAATGATAAGGGGTTCACGACCGCCTTTAACAATGAATTGTCAGTAAGAGTCTCGATACAGGGTTTCAAAACCAGATTCGAGTAGGATTTCATCTCGATTAAAAGAAGAAATAATGTCGACATCGGTTTTATCATTTTTCGCGATAAAAAATGTATTGACTCCAACGAATTTACTGATAACTTCAAGTACATCCTTTGAAGCATCCTCAATTGACGTATAGGTCGGGATAGTTGATTGAATCAATTCATTCACCTCTTTTTAAAACGACATTAAAACCATTCTATCTCTATAGTATCGTATCATTGAACGGATAGATATGAAAAAATAAACCATTATAGAAGAAGAGAGTTTATAAATGAAGAGAAAAGAGAGAAGGAATCGACTTGAAAAAAATTTTCATTCTTTTAAAATTTATAGCTTAAATCTTTTTGATTAGGGTAAATGAAGAAAAGGGATTTTGAACTTATTTACATAAGGAAAGAAAAAGTAGTTACAAATGTGAAGGGAGATCGAGATCGTTTCATACTACATATAGAAAAAAGTGAAATTTTTAAGAGGTGAGTTAATGAAAAATGCAACACTCGTTTTTTGGTACAGTCTTATTATTTGTGGATTCGTAGTATTATGGGGGGCAATATGGCCAGAGCACTTACAGTCAGTAACCTCCACAGCGACAACGTTTATATCGAGTCGATTTGGATGGTATTATCTTCTCCTCATTATGGGGATTCTTGTTTTTTGTGTTTACTTGATTTTTTCAAGATTTAAAGATATTAAGCTGGGTGGAAAAGACGATAAACCCGAGTTCAGCTTGCCAACCTGGTTTGCCATGCTTTTCAGTGCAGGGATGGGAATGGGTATGGTATTTTGGACGACAGCAGAGCCCATTTCGCACGCTTTCAAAAGTAGTCCGAGTGGAGAATTAGGAACAGATAAAGCGATAGAAGAATCGCTGCAATATTCCTTTTTCCATTGGGGTGTTCATGCATGGGCAGTTTATGCCCTTGTTGCCCTTGTGTTAGCATATTTTAAATTTCATAAAGGTTATCCAGGGTTAATTAGTGCGACGCTAACCCCGTTGTTTGGAGAAAAACGAATGCAGGGAACACTTGGATATATGATTGACACGCTTGCTGTTGTTGCAACAGTGGTAGGGGTTGCGGCAACACTTGGGTTCGGATCGGCTCAAATTAATCAGGGACTTAAGTTTTTGTTTGATACGCCAGCGAACTTCTCTGTTCAACTGCTTATTCTCGTTATCTCAACTGTCTTGTTTATTGCATCTGCATGGTCAGGGTTGAAAAGAGGCATTAAATATTTAAGTAATATTAATATGATTCTCGGATTTGCCCTTATGATTCTGCTTCTTATAGTAGGGCCGACGCTTTACATTATGAATATGTTTACTGGATCTTTAGGAGGCTATATTTCAAACTTTTTCGATATGAGTTTTCATATTGAGCCAATAAATAATGATCAAAGATCTTGGGTTGATAGCTGGACGATTTTCTACTGGGCATGGTGGATCTCTTGGTCACCATTTGTTGGTATTTTTATTGCTAGAATTTCAAGAGGTCGAACAATTAAAGAGTTTATGCTTGGTGTTTTATTTGTTCCATCAATTGTTTGTTTCATCTTTTTTGCAGTCTTTGGTGTATCGGCTCTCGATTTACAGCAAAGTGGCATTGCGACGATTTCGGATTATTCGATCGAAACAGCTACCTTTGCAGTTTTACAAGAATATCCTCTTGGTACCCTGATGTCTTTTATCACGATTTTCGTTATCGCCATTTTCTTTATCACATCAGCTGATTCAGCAACGTTTGTATTAGGAATGCTGAGTACAACAGGATCATTGAATCCTTCAGCACTGATTAAGATTGTATGGGGGTTAGCTCTTTCTGCGATGGCAGCCATCATCGTCTACTTTGGAGGAACACAGGGGCTGCAAAATATGTTAATTCTCGCAGCTTTACCATTTTCAGTCGTCGTGCTTTTAATGGGGTACTCCTTCTATCGAGCAGCAAGTAAAGAGGTATTATCGAAAAGAAAAAGAACGAAAGCACAACAAAAAGCGGTTTAATGAGATGGAGAGCTGTGTCCCGATGAGGGGCACAGCTTTTTTTGCAGGAAAAAAAGAAGTGGTAGGGAATTGCTAATGGAAGAGGAAAGGGGATGAGTGAAAGGTGAAACAGATTATTGCAATGGGTGGTGGAGGGTTTTCGATGGAACCTGACAACCCGTTATTAGATCGTTACATCTTAAATCAAGCAAGCAGCAAAGAACCAAAAATCTGTTTCATTCCAACTGCGAGTGGAGATGCAGAAGGATACATAGCGAAATACTATGCTTTTTTTGAAAAACAATTATGTGTGCCATCGCATCTGTCGCTTTTTAAACCACATGTACAAGATATTGAAGCCTTTTTGTTAAGTCAGGATATTCTCTATGTAGGTGGAGGAAACACCAAAAATCTCCTCGTGCTTTGGAAAGAGTGGGGACTTGATGGAATTATGAAAAAAGCATGGGAACAGGGCATTATTTTAGCAGGAATTAGCGCAGGGGCAATCTGCTGGTTTGAAGAAGGAGTCACCGATTCATTTGGAGATGAGCTTCATGCTCTTAAGTGTCTTGGGTTTCTTTCAGGCAGTAGCTGTCCTCATTTTGATGGTGAAGAAAAGAGGAAATCTGCTTATCATCAATTGATCGATTCAGGTCAACTGCAACCGGGGATTGCGCTCGATGATGGGGCTGCTGTTCATTACATTGGTGAGACGATGAAGCGGATTGTGAGTTCGCGTAAAGAGGCATATGCCTATAAAGTTGAGAGAAATCATGTAGGAGAAGAGCGGTTGGAAACGATTTATCTTGGAGATGAAGAGGTGCCAACATAAAATGAAATTCCTTACAACACAAGCTGTGTCAGAGCTTGACTTGATTAATCAAGCTTTAATAAATGAAGGGTTACATCCCCTTTCGGATCAATCAGAAGTTCTCCTTTTAGGAGAAGGTGCCTGGCACTTCGCTTTTTTGCTAGAGAAGGAACAGCTTGTCCTTCGTTTGCCAAAGAAAATTGCCTATGAAAAAGAGATTCCATTTCATCGGAACGAGTTAACGACAGAGTATGCTGCAACAAAGGCGTTTTATGCTCATGCTAATAGGGCGAAAGAAGGCGTCTGCCCCGAATATTTCACATTTTCAGTTCAAGAAGAATTAACTTATACACTAGAATCGTATTTAGGGAAATCTAGTGAAATTGGCGATCTGTCAACAAACGAATCATTTCACTATGGAGTTGAAATAGGAGACTTTTTTCTTGCCTTAGAAACAATGGAATCTCCTTATAAAGGAATTGGATACCTAAAGGGTGATGAGAATGGTAAGTTAAAAGGTGAGCTAGATATGAACCAAAAAGAGTTCATGTCTGAAGAGACGAAGGAGTATGGTGAGGTGTTAACTCGTTTACTTGCGAGCGGTTATGAATTTGATAAGGAAAGGGTGGAAGCAGTTGGGAGAAAGCTCATCTCTGCTCGTTCCCTGGAGGGTGAGAGAATAACGTTTACGAATCAAGATACCTCTCCCGAGAACCTGATCTTTTCAGAACGGGGCTTTAAAATGATCGATCCTTATCCGCTTCTTTCTCCCGGAGTTTCGCTAGCTGCCAATCACGTCTTTAATTATACCTATCTGTTTCCTTTGTTTTATAATACGATCAGATACCAGAAAGGACATTATCAACAATCTCTTCTGCAATTAAAAGCAAACGCTACAGGATTCGTAAAAGCATATTCTGCTCATTCAAGGAAGAAGGAAATTGATTTACACATTGAAGTGTACTTAAAGCTTCTTACGATGACGCATGATCATCATCAATTAATAAACGCCAAAACATTGAGCCGTGAACAGATGATCCGATATGGGACGAGAGAGCAAATTGAAGAACGTTTCTTTCATTTTCTAAAAAATCTAGCACAATATTCAGTTGAAAGCCCTTCTGTTTGTTATTAAATCTGTAAGAAAAAGAACCACACTGAAATGTGGTTCTTCGTCATCCTTCTATCATGCCGAGAGACTTTAATGCTCCTTCTAAATTCTGTTTAATTGTAAGGGATTGCAAATCGAGACCTAAGGAAACAACGCCGATGGCAACTTCAGAACTTACGCCTGTGACAATGATGTCTACACCCATGACCTCAAGGGAATCGACAATCTTAAAGAGGTGCTGGGTCATCATTGTATCAAGTGTAGCCACACCCGATAGGTCAAGAATGAGGGTGCGAATCTTCTTGGCGCTTGACTCCATCACGGTACGTTCAAGAATGAGATCGGCACGCCTCTCATCAATTTCTCCGATAATTGGACAAATCGCTACACGTGATGAAAGCTTAATAATGGGTACGGATGAAGCATCATCCTGGTAATTTTCAGATTGAATGAGAAGTGTTTTTTGCTTCAAATAGCTTTCTGTATAAAAATGAATGTAATGATCAACTAACGGATCGGTTAATTTTGTGACGGTCAGAACGTCCGAAGCAGTTAGCGAGAGGGTATGCTGCTTCTCTCCGATGTAGCTAAGCAGAGACTGTTTGATGGCTGAAACGCTCATTAACATTGTATCTAAATAACCAGGTATCACATCTTTTTCGTTAACCTTCGGAAGTTCCTCAGTTGGATAAGAAATTTCACCCGCTTCAATCGATTCACCGAGTATTTTGATGAACGTTTCAATGAAATGAACAGGCACAATGGCTGGGAGATTTTGTTCTTTGACGGAAATTTCGATATGATGTCGCGCGTTTGCTGTAATTTGATCGATGTTTTGTATGATGGATTGCCCTAAAAGTTGGACAGTGTGTGAAATGTTTTCGGACATAGAAACTCCCCTCTAACTTTGTAGTCTACTTATGATAATATAAGAGTATTATATGCTTATCTTACTACAATGCACGTTTTTGTGAAGAAGTATATTACTATATACCTGGAGGTGCAGGGGAAATTTGAATAAATCCGTAGAGGATATGAAAACGACGCTTGATGTTGTCTGTGGGAAGTGGAAAGCTGTTTTGTTGCTAGAATTAGTGGAGACGCCTCTTCGATTTAGCGAGATCAAAAAGGCGATTCCGCGCATTCCTCATCAAACGTTAATTAAACATTTGAAAGAACTCGAGCAGGATGGGTTGATTAACCGGATCGAATCGGATGATGTACCGCCGAAAGTCGAGTATTCGTTAACTTCATATGGTTATGCTCTTGAACCATTGCTTCATGAAATGGAAAATTGGGGCAGAAGTCACCGCTCTCGTTCAGAAGAAACGATTGCAAACTAAAAGGAACGTGCATCTGCACGTTCCTTTTTGTATATTTATCTTGACTCTCTTAGTGGAATATCTGGATTTTTATCCTGGAACCATCGTAGCGCAAAGTCATTTTGGAAAAGAAGGACGGGACGCTTCAGCTGATCATAAACAAGCATATTACGAACGCTGTCTACTTTCTCTTCTGGGTTATCTGTCTCAATCCAGCGCGCATGCTGGTGTGGCATTGTGTCGAATTGAATATCAACATTGTATTCACCTTTCATGCGATATTCAAAGATTTCAAATTGAAGGCGTCCAACGACGCCGATGACAATTTCATCCCAGTGAGCAGTACGGTAAACTTGGATCGCGCCTTCTTCTGAAAGTTGTTGCACTCCTTTGTAGAAGTGCTTCTGCTTCATCGCTTTTTGGGCACGTACCTTCGCGAAATGCTCTGGTGGGAAAGTTGGTAAAGCACCAAAGGAATAAACGTTTTTCGAACCAACAAGCGTGTCACCAATTTGATACGTTCCTGAATCATAGAGGCCAACAATATCACCAGGGTATGCTTTTTCTACATTGCCTCGAGAGGATGCGAAGAAAAGCTGACCTTGAGATAACTTCAAACTCTTACCTGTACGCTCAAGCCATGCTTCCATTCCTTTTTCGAATGTACCTGATACGATACGTAAGAATGCTACGCGGTCACGGTGAGCTGGGTTCATGTTTGCTTGAATTTTAAAGATAAAGCCTGAAAACGTTTCTTCATCTGGTTTCACTTCCCCTTCAGAGCTCTGTCGAGGTGCTGGGGATGGAGCTAAATCAAGAAAGTGGTTTAGAAATGTCGGTACACCAAAGCTTGAAATGGCACTTCCGAAGAAGACTGGCGTTTGCTTACCAGATTGCAGGGCTTCTTCACTATAAGTAGCTCCGGCTTCATCAAGTAGCATCACGTCTTCTTGAAGCTGGTTCACTAGGTCTTCACCAGCTTTTTCTTTTAGAACAGGATCATCAAGATCTGAAATTTGCATCGCCTGCTTGTTATCGCCTTCAGTATCATAGAATTCAACAGCTTTTTGATGACGATCGTAAACGCCCTGGAACGATTGACCGATACCAATTGGCCAGTTCATTGGATACGATTCAATCCCTAGAACATCTTCAATTTCTTCTAGAAGTTCAAGTGGTTCACGACCCTGGCGATCCATCTTATTAATAAAGGTGAAAATCGGAATGCCATGCTCACTAACAACTTTAAAGAGCTTTTTCGTTTGTGACTCGACCCCTTTAGCAGCATCGATAATCATGACAACACTGTCAACAGCAAGGAGCGTACGGTACGTATCTTCACTGAAATCTTCATGTCCAGGTGTATCAAGAATGTTAATCGTATGTCCTTTGTAGTTAAAGTTCATCACACTGGAGGTTACGGAAATTCCACGCTGCTTCTCGATTTCCATCCAGTCAGATGTGGCGTACTTGGAGGATTTACGAGATTTAACGGTTCCAGTGGAACGAATCTGGCCACCGAGGAACAACAGTTTTTCAGTTAATGTCGTTTTACCAGCATCGGGGTGAGAGATGATCGCAAAGGTCCGTCTTTTCTTTATTTCTTCTTGTAATTCTTTATGGTTACTCATTATGTCATTTAGTCCTTTCAATATCACTTCTTATGTAATATAACATATTCTTACGGTTGTTCCTATTGCGTAAAGGGCAGGAAAAGTATGAGAAGGAATTACTTGAACGGATCTAGAAATGGAAAGAGAAAGGAGAGAGATAGCTATGAGCGGATTTCAAGAATTTTTAGATGATTTTCTAACGAGTTGGCAGAACTCTTCGTTAGATGAGATAAAGGTTAGAATAAGCGATACGTATCAGGCTAGAGAGATCTCAAGTCAATCAGAATTATACGATTTTGGATATGAGGAATCAATTCAAGGCTGGGATCAAGCGTTTACCTCTTTTCAAAAAGATGGGACGAAATGGATCTTAAAGAAGCTTACTGTTACACCGCTTCGACGAAATGAAATGCTTGCCATTATATTTGCTTCTATTGAAGTAGATGGGAAACAAAGTGAAACAGGGAATGTCTTTTTTAATACGTTTCGAAAAGAGGTTCAGGGCAATTGGAAGCTTATTAGAAGTTATATTGAAGCTGGAATTCCGAGTGACCATGTTGAAACCCTCTCTTTTAAAAAAGAATAAAAGTGGTATTCCAAACTCCCGCTAAACGATAGCGGGAGTTTTTTTGTGTGTAAAGCTATTGATGTGACCCATTAGGCACTTGTAGGTGCCTATATTACGGCAAAGTGCGTACTTTTCAGATAGACTGAACGAGCGCATAATCAGAGTCAGCTTGTTCCTATTGGTTTTAACTGATGGGATGGGCACTAATAAGTACCTATCGTACTTTTTAGGTACTGCGTTACAAAAAAGTACGTACTTCCAATATTGTCTAGAAGGATGCATAATCAGTTGTACCGCCGAATGGGGAGGCGCCTCCCTTTCATTTCGGTACTAAAAAAATTTCAAGGAGGAATTCGCTTTATGAGTTCTCAAACACATACAATGTCAAAATCGAAAGAAAAATCAAGCGGTACTCTCGCTCTTTTAGCACTTGCGATTAGTGCATTTGGAATTGGGACAACCGAATTTGTTCCTGTAGGACTTCTATCTTCTATTGCAGATGACTTATCGATTTCAATTACACTGGCTGGGCTGCTGATTTCAGGCTACGCCATTGGGGTAGCGATTGGTGCTCCGATACTAACGGCTTTAACTGGAAAGATGAATCGGAAAACGCTCTTGATGTCATTAATGGTCGTTTTTATTATTGGTAACCTTGTTGCAGGAATATCGACATCATTTGGCTTGTTGCTTGTTGCGAGATTTATTACGGCTTTCTCACACGGTATTTTCTTCTCAATCGGTTCAACGATTGCGGCAGATCTCGTTCCGGAAAATAAACGAGCAAGTGCGATTGCCTTTATGTTTACAGGATTAACCGTTGCTACCGTAACAGGTGTTCCGCTTGGTACATTTATTGGACAAGCGTTTGGTTGGAGAGCAACATTTCTTGGGGTCGCCATTCTTGGTGTCATTGGTATTATCGCAAGTGCGATTCTCGTGCCAAAAGATTTGAAAGAAGCACCACCAGCCAAATTTAGTGAACAGTTGAAGATTTTAAAGAATGGAAAATTACTCTTAGCATTTGCCATTACAGCACTAGGTTATGGTGGTACGTTTGTTGCTTTTACGTATTTAGCACCGCTTCTTGAAGATGTAACAGGTCTGAGTGCCAAATTTGTTAGTGTCATTTTACTTGTTTATGGTGTGGCCGTTGCGATTGGGAATGTGATTGGCGGTAAAGCATCGGATAAAAATCCATTAAAAGCGTTGTTCTGGATGTTTGTCCTGCAAGCGATCATTCTGTTCGTGATGACATTTGCCATCCCGTTTAAAGTGGCAGGTATTATGACAATCTTCTTTATGGGATTGTTTGCTTTCATGAATGTTCCTGGTTTGCAAGTACTAGTCGTTAATCTTGCTGAAAAATATGTACCATCAGCGGTAAACGTAGCATCAGCTTTAAACATTGCCGCGTTTAATGTGGGAATTGCCATTGGCTCTTTTGTTGGTGGTGTGATCGTAGATTCCATTGGTCTTATTCACACTCCTTGGATTGGTGCGATTATGGTCGTAGGAGCCGTTGCCCTTACAGGCTGGCTTCGTGCGATGGAAAGAAAAGCGTAGGAGGCTCTGAATATGACTGTATTTGAAAAGCATTATGCCTACAATAGAACGTATCAAAAAGATGAACTAACGCTTGGTCTTCATATTCCGCTTGAAAATTATCAGTTCAGTACACCGACGATGGAAAAGCAGGTAGAGCTCGCTCAGGCTGCAGAGGAGTATGGCTTCACGGCATTGTGGCTACGTGATGTACTTCTCAAGGATCCGCAATTCGGTGATCCCGCGACCGGTCAAATTTACGATATGATGATCTATTTAACCTATCTCGCATCAAACACAACAAAGATTGGTCTTGGTACTGCAGCGGCTGTACTGCCGCTGCGTCATCCATTGCGGGTAGCAAAGGAAGTAGCGACAATCGATCAACTTTTCCCTGAAAGACTGTTTCTTGGTGTATCGTCAGGAGACAGGCAATCTGATTTTCGTGGGTTAAATGCTTCCCATGCCAATCGTGGTCAAAGCTTTGTGGAAGCTTTCCATTATTTAAATGATGCCCTTTATCAAGAATTTCCGTCGATTCACTCTGAACAAGGAACGATTCATGGTGGGAATTTGGTACCGAAACCGGCTCAACGAGTACCCACATTTATTACAGGATTTGCGCAACAATCGATGGAGTGGTTCGCGGAACATGGTGATGGATGGATGTACTACCCTCGAGGTCCAGTTCAACAAAGAGAAGCGATTTCAGCTTGGAGAGAGCTCTCAGAAAAATATCATCCCGGTGTTTTTAAACCATTTAGCCAACCGATGCACCTGGATTTGGCGGAAGATCCGAATGAACAGCCAACACCAATTCGATTAGGTTTTCGTATTGGAAGGAACGTGCTGATCGATCTTCTGAATATTTATAAAGAAGCTGGAGTTAATCATCTCTTCTTTGCGCTCTTTGATAGCAACCGTCCCGCAGACGAAGTGATTCAAGAGCTCGGGGAAGAAGTTGTCCCTCATTTTCCAGCCCGATAAAACGAAAGCCGTTAGGGAAGTTCCCTAGCGGCTTTTTCGTGTGATAGTAGCTGAGCTAAATACTGCTCACCTTCCAATGTAATTTGTGTGCCTGCGCGTCCACGTCCTTTTACAACATATCCTTTGTTTTCAAGATCGTTTAAGCGTAATCGGATTTGCTGTGGGGAAAGCTCATGTGAAAAAGTGGCACTTTCCTTTGAAAGAAAATCACGACTTGCTGGTTTCCCTTCATCATTTCGGGTTTTCATGATCTGCAGAATCACGTAATGATCCTTTGCATCGATGCTACTTACCGGGAGGGGGATCTCTTGTGTTCTGGATTGAAGTCGCTGGTGTGGGAGGTCATCCATTGTAATCGTAGAACCACTTGCGACGACAAGCGCATAGTCGATCATGCTTTTTAGTTCTCGTATATTCCCTGGCCATTGATGCTTGATAAACGCTTCAATGACTTGTGGATCTACTTTCATCCAGGTTCCGCTTTTTGTCACAAAATAGTTTGTCAGTAATTGAATGTCGCTTTTACGATCACGTAGTGGGGGAATGGAAAGTTGGAGAACATTTAACCGATAAAATAAATCAGAGCGAAACGTGCCTTCGATGATTTTTTGTTCAAGGTTTTTGTTCGTCGCAGCAATGACTCTCACGTTAATCGGAGTAATTTTCCTTCCCCCAATTCTTCTAATTTCTTTTTCTTGAAGAACGCGTAATAAGTGCGCTTGAACGGTTGCGCTAATATCGCCAATTTCATCTAAGAAGATCGTACCGTTATCCGCAAGTTCAAACAATCCTTTCTTTCCGCCGCGCTGTGCTCCTGTAAAGGTGCCTTCTTCATATCCGAACAGTTCACTTTCTAAAAGCGTTTCGGTTAAAGCGCTGCAATTAATCGCAATAAACGGCCCATTCTTACGAAGAGATGACCGGTGAATGGCGTGTGCGAAAAGCTCTTTGCCAACACCTGTTTCACCATTTATGAGCACTGGATGCTCAGCGATGGCAAGTTTTTTTGCGATGCGAACGCGTTCGAGAAGAAGTGGATGTTCACCGAGAATGTCATCAAAATCATATTTGGCAGCAAAACCTTTTTTATGTTGCTCTCGCTGGGCAGTTTTTTCAATTTCGAATGCTTGGTTTACGCTCTTAAAAGTGACAACGGTCGATACTTCATTTGGGATCGATTGACGAAAAGCGACCACATCTACTCCGTTCATGGAGACAAATTTATTTTCTTCTGCTCCATTTATCATAAATTCTTGAAGATCTTGATCGACTACATTCGAAATGGGGAGGCCAATCACATCGTTCGCCTGAAGTTGGAACAGGGCTTCAAGCCTCTGGTTAAATAAAGTGATCTTCTTTTCTTTATTAATTGCTAATATGCCATCGTCCACGGTATTCACAACGTTCTGGTAATGCTCCGTTGTTCGTAATGCCTCTTGCTCAGCGACTAGAATCTTCCGATGTAAGGCAATCATACTTCTGATATAGCGCTCTGAAACTTTGGAAGAAACAGAGTCGTCTAGTTGAAAATAATCCATCACATTAATGATGGTCGCCATATCAAAAGGTCTTACCCCGATATCAAGGATCGTTGGGATATAGGAGGGACATAAGTGCGTTTCGCCTGGAGAAACGGCAACTTCAATATTATCGTAATACATTTGCCCTCGTTTAAATGGAAGAAACGTCACATGATTAATCCCCAGTTGGTAAAGAGATTCGATCACATCAATGGTAGAGGGATCATCATCATTTACCATTAATACTCTTTCCCCTTGTGGAATCGTAAGAAGGCGATCGATGTAGTCATGACGGATTGTTCGTTTTCCAACAATGGATTCGACTCCTGTTATGACGCTTAGTGAAGCAGCTTCCTTTTTGGTTGTTTCCGAAGAGTATAAAATAACATGATCATCAATCTGATGAGGTAATGTTTCGTCGATCGCAAAAGCTCTTACGGCTATGTAGTCGCCTGCTAATTGTTGCAATTGATCATAAAGCACTGTTTTCGTTTGCGTGCTCCCGGCTATGAGCGTTAAGGTCGGTCGTTTCAAGTTATTCACACCTTTTTCAATCTTATTGGTTCTATATTAACACCAAAAAAAACTTAATAGAACCAATTGGTTGTTTATTATCATGATTTTTCGGACAATTCGAGTGTTGGTAGAGTTGGCATGAAACTTGCGTGTTTATTAGATAGGAAATCATGATTAAAACGGAAGGAAGGGGAAAAATGGAACAAGAAAAGAGAAAAAGAGAAATGAAAATGCCTCATACGTTTGTGATTGTGTTTTTTGTTGTATTGGCTGCAGCCGCTCTAACGTACTTTATTCCAAAAGGAACGTTTGAAACAGAGGATGTCACCTACGTCCAGCAAGGGGAGGAACAAACGAAAACCGTTCTTATTCCGGACAGCTTTAAATATGTAACGGATGATGGTGGAGATGCAGTTCGTGAAGGGATTTCATTATTTGAACCTTATGGTGGAACAGGTTTTCTGAATTATGTTTTTGAAGGATTAGTATCCGGTGATAAATGGGGATCTGCTGTCGGGGTTGTCGCCTTTATCTTAATTATTGGTGGGGCTTTTGGGATAATTATGCGCACAAAGGCTATCGATCAAGGGATCCTCTCCATTATTGATAAAACCAAGGGCAGAGAAGTACTCATTAT
This sequence comes from Guptibacillus hwajinpoensis, assembly GCF_020524165.1. Taxonomy (GTDB): domain Bacteria; phylum Bacillota; class Bacilli; order Bacillales; family Guptibacillaceae; genus Guptibacillus; species Guptibacillus hwajinpoensis_D. The sequence continues at coordinate 770,819 of NZ_JAIVKU010000005.1, read as the reverse complement.
TCCCATTATGTTCTTTTTATTTTCACTCGGTGGAGCTGTTTTTGGAATGGGAGAGGAAGCGATTGCGTTTGCAATGATTCTGATCCCACTTGTCGTAGCGCTCGGGTATGATGCCATTACTGGCGTGATGATCACCTATGTTGCGACGCAAATTGGATTCGCAACTTCGTGGATGAACCCGTTTAGTGTAGCGATTGCTCAGGGAGTATCGGGTATTCCTGTATTATCAGGGGCACCATTCCGAATGGTGATGTGGATTGTTTTCACGATCATTGGAATTGCTTATACGATGTGGTATGCGAATGGTGTTCGGAAAGATCCGAGAAAATCCCTTAGTACAGATGCGAATCGCTACTTCAAAGAGTACAATCAGAACCAGGATTTAGAAAGCAAATTCACGCTTGGCCATGGATTGGTTGTTTTAACCCTTGTAGCGGGAATCGGATGGATTATTTGGGGTGTGATTGAGCATGCTTACTATATTCCAGAGATCGCCACTCAGTTCTTTACGATTGGGCTTGTTGCAGGTTTAATTGCCGTTATTTTTAAACTAAACGGCATGAAGGTAAATGATATTGCGGAAGGTTTTACAGAGGGTGCAAAAGATTTATTACCTGCAGCATTAATTGTTGGGATGGCCAAGGGAATCGTCATTATTCTTGGTGGTGATGCAGCAGGTGAACCTTCAGTCTTAAATACAATGTTATATAGTGCGGGAAATTTAGTTGATGATTTCCCGGCTGCTATGTCAGCGTGGTTTATGTTTGTTTTTCAGTCTGTCTTTAATTTCTTTGTCGTTTCTGGAAGTGGGCAGGCAGCCCTCACAATGCCGCTAATGGCCCCGCTTTCTGACATCGCTGGCGTCACGCGTCAGGTTGCCGTACTTGCGTTCCAGCTTGGTGACGGGCTTACAAATATTATTGTGCCGACATCAGCTGCTCTTATGGGGACGCTTGGGGCAGCTAGAATGGATTGGGGCACATGGTTTAAATTTATTATCAAGTTTCAAATATTGCTGTTTGTTCTTGCGTCTGTTTTTGTGATTACAGCGTCGCTCATGAGCTTTCAGTAACAACCGTTTGGAGGAAAGACAATGCTTACAGTCATCAGAAATGCCGAAATCTATAATCCTGATTATTTAGGGAAGAAAGATCTATTACTAGCTTTTGATAAAATCGCGCTGATCGAGGAGGGAATTGAACTACCTGATACCCTTCCGCATGAGGTGATTGATGCGAATGGGAAGATCATTTTTCCAGGATTCATTGATTCTCACGTTCATATTACAGGGGGTGGTGGTGAAGGTAGCTATCGCACCAGAACGCCAGAATTGATGTTATCGAAAGCGACGCGTGCTGGGGTAACGACGATTGTTGGGGTAATCGGGACAGATGGCACAACACGTACAATGCCTGACCTCATTGCCAAAGCCCGCGGACTAGAAGAAGAAGGCATTACGTGTTATGTGCATACAGGGAGTTATCAAGTACCGGTAAAAACGTTAACAGGGAAAATTGAAGATGACATTATTTTAATTGATCGCGTCATTGGAGCGGGCGAGATCGCGATCAGTGATCATCGTTCTTCTCAGCCAACGGTAGAAGAGATGGCCAAGATCGCTTCCGCTGCAAGGATTGGTGGGATGCTTTCAGGAAAAGCAGGCATTGTTAATGTTCATTTAGGAGACAGTCCTTCCAAACTGTCGCTCCTTGAGCGAGTAGTTGAAACAACCGATATCCCGATTAAGACGTTTCATCCAACTCATATTAATCGGACGGAAGAGCTTTTCAATGCCGGAGTCGCTTATGCGAAAAAAGGTGGGAACATTGATTTTACAACAAGTACGATTCCTCAATTTCTTGAAGAAGGGGAAGTGAAGTGCAGTACCGGACTAAAGCTTGCTCTTGCAGCGGGTGTCCCGGTGGAACGAATCACCTTTACTTCTGATGGGCAGGCGAGCTTACCTGCTTTCAATGCTTCAGGTGAGTTTGAAGGATTACAGATCGGTTCTGTTGCTTCGCTATATAAAGAAGTGCGAGATGCAATCGTTGAAGATGGGGTACCGATTTCGGATGCTGTTAAAGTGATAACGAAAAACCCAGCGTCGTTATTAAGGTTAGGTCAAAAAGGCGAGATTGCAGTCGAGAAGGATGCAGATCTGGTCATTGTAGACTCAGATTTTCAGATTGATACCGTGTTTGCTCGAGGAAGAAAGATGGTAGAAGCTAGAGAGTGTCTTGTGAAAGGAACGTTTGAATAGGATCGAAATGAATCCCCGTCACTTCAAAAGTAACGGGGATCTTTATTTTCTTCATTGATACTGACTTAACCCTTTCTTAAATGCAGCAAGATGGTTTTTTGAAGCGTCTCCAAGCCTGACCATGACGGTTCGTACATCCTCTGGGAGATCAGGCAAATCAGCTAACTTTTGATACATCGCAATGTTATCAATTTCCCCTTGTACGCCAGCTTCGAACGCTTCTTTTAGCGTTTTTGGTGTGGTTGTATACTGACTAGCATTATTTTCTGGAACGCTAATGTTGTATCTTGTAAATAAGGGAAGAAGGGCAGTGATGTGCCTTTGTTCGGCTATTTTGATTTGAGAGAATGGCCTGATCTCACCAAATTCTTTCATAATCGCATCGTACCTTGCCTGAGCGAGGTATTCATCCTCTATGGCGTAGGTTAAGGCTTCCTTTAATGAAATGGAGGTGTCTTGAAGTGCGCCTTTTGCTCCATAGTCTTCGGGAGGTGCTTCGGCTTTCACTTCAATGTGACTAAAGTTGAGAAAAATGAAGCTGATAATCGCAATAATGATCCCTTTTTTCAATGTGCTCATCCCTTCTTTTCTTTATGTTGATTAAGCTTCCTAAAAAGGGAGAGTTTTATGTGAATTTTTTCTCGAGTCATTTTGTTTGATTTCACTTTAAGAACCGATTATGATTTAAACTGTAAAGTAAATAATTACAGTAGGAGGAACAGTCATGAGCAAACGAATATTAATGGTTGTCACAACCGCAGATACAATGAAAGAAGGACATAAAACGGGTCTATGGTTATCCGAATTTGGAGAAGCGTATATTGAATTTGAAAAGAGTGGCTATCAAATTACAGTAGCAAGCCCACTAGGAGGAAAAGCACCAGTAGATGAACGGAGTCTAGAAGGTGGAGAAACGCCTCAGGAAATTCTTGATACGGCGAAGTACCTCGAAGATACAGAAAAGCTAGAAAAGATTGTGGGTGCAATGACATTTGATGCGATCTTTATACCTGGTGGCCATGGAACGATGTTTGATCTTCCAGAAAACGATAAACTTCAGCACCTGATTCGTGAATTTTATGAGTCCAATAAAATTGTTGCTTCTGTCTGCCACGGTCCTGCTGGACTTGTTGGCGTAACGCTTTCAAACGGAACACCGCTTGTTTCCGGTAAAAGGGTTACGGCTTTCACAGATGATGAAGAAAGAGAGACAACACTTGATCAATTTATGCCTTTCTTACTTGAATCCCGTCTTCGTGAACTTGGGGCAGAGTTTGTAACGAAAGAGAACTGGTCAGAGCATATGCAGGTTGATGGAAAGTTAATTACTGGTCAAAATCCTCAATCCACAACAATCGTTGCGAAGGAAGTTACAAAAATTCTTGGCTAATCATCAGTTAACTGATGATTAGACCTTTCAGAAGTGACAGAAAAGAAAAGGACTCCGAATTCGGAGTCCTTTTCTTTTATTCCTACTCTTTCTCTTTTTTCTTTCCAAAAACCTTTTTAGAGGCTCCTTTAAGTACGTTCGAAGCTGTATCCACAGATTTCCCAACCACTTTATTTCCTGTTTTACTTACATTTTTCACAAAATCTGTTGAAGCATCAGCGGCTTTACCGACAAGACCGCCTTCTCCGCTAACTGACTTTACAATATCGTTCGCTGTGTCAGCGGATTTATTCACAAGGTCACTTGCGGTTTTTGATGTATTCTTTACGATGTTATCTTCTTTCGTTGAGTTTTTTTCAGACATCGCAATCCCCTCCTTAGCGAATTTTAATACACCACTATGCTTATGAGAGGATTGGTTAGATTATGAATTGGACCCAAACTGAAGTTTGTTTCTAGGGCTAATTGTTGATGAACTTGCAGATGGTAGTCTGCAGATGATGGTTTTAAAATGAGAGGTTTTGTCCGTCTTTTGGAACAAGAATTTTAGTGGATAGCTGTTTCTTCTCAATAAACTGTTTTAACTCCTCACGTGTTAAAAGACAGTGGTTGAGTGCTTCCATATGAATGGCGACAATAGTCGCATTTGGTGCCTCTTGATAAGTTTGTACGACATTTTCCTTAGTCATTGTAATTGGTCCGCCTTCAAGAAATTGAGCAGCACCAGCATTCACCACAATGACCTCAGGGTGATGTTTCTGGATCGCTTCCTGAACATCCTCATTGAAAAGGGTATCTCCAGCGATATAGAGTGTTTTTTCATGGGGATGAGATAAGGCAATACCTGAAACTTTCCCTGTTTGCTTTAAGATTTCACCTTCTCCGTGCTTCCCTTCTGTTCGGGATAACGTAACATCTGCAAAGGAGGACTGTTTCTCAAGCGAAATGACATTCTGAAAACCTTCTCCTTTTATCACTTCTACATCTTCCTGGTTTTGTGCGAAGATGGTGATCTCTTTAGAAAGAACCTCTTTCGCCTTCTCATCAAAGTGGTCAGGATGGAGATGAGTGACAATGACCGCGTCCACATCAATGATTTTCTGGATTGAGGTTGATAATCCAACAGTCGGGTTGGAGAGATGTTGATTTGTGGTATTTGGGAAAGGGGGCATCGCTCCTTTTTCGGATAGAAATGGATCGATTAGAAACTTCTTATCTGCATATTCAAGAACGAGTGTTGCGTTACGAATAAAATGAATATTCATTGTTTTCCTCCCTTTGATCTGATTCATCTATAGGATAATATAAATGATAAGAAGAAATACAGGGATGAAATCAAGTGTTTTGGGGAATACGCTTGAATTGTGAAAGGAAATGGTCACATGTTAGATAAAACCGATCGAAAAATCATTGAAGAGCTAACGAACAATGGACGAATGACGATGAAAGAGCTAGGTGAAAAGGTGCACTTAACAGGTCAGGCAGCCTCCTCTCGAGTAGCTCGTTTAGAAGATGAAGGGATCTTAGAAGGCTATACAATTAAGGTTAACAAGCAAAAAATAGGATATTCTGTTCACTGTTTTATTAACATTTACACACGAAATATTCAGCATCAACCTTATCTTTCTTTTCTGGAGGGGGAAGGCGAATATGTGCTAAATAACTATAAAATTAGTGGCGATGGTTGTTATTTACTAGAATGCCGTTTTCCTTCTAATAAAGAGCTGGATGCGTTTCTTGTTCAATTAAATGCGTACGTGAATTATAAGCTTTCAATAGTGATAAATACAAAGTAAGTTTGAAAGTTGCTAACTAGTAGTCCTTTTTTTTTATGAAGTTAGTGGGCGTTTTTGGTTGTTTAAATCAACCCATTCTCAAATAGCTAAGTCTATTTCCCTTGTTCTCACGTCTTTTCTTAGTTGGAACGAAACTTGCATAATAGTTTGACAACTATTGAAAAAGGGAGTGTAGGAGATGGGGAAATGGAAATATGCTTTAGGTGTTACAGCTATGCTGGTGTTATGCGTGGGGGTGCTCTTTCAGGAGATGCAGGTCGAACCGAGGACAACTGCTGAAAATGAAATAAAAGGATCGCTGGTTATTGTTGGAGGAGCGTTAAATCCAGATAATGAAGAAGTGTACGATTCCTTTCTCTCGTTAGCGATGGATTATCGCAACAGGAAGAAAGAAGAAGTGAAAATAGCCATCATGCCAACAGCGAGTGCGACGCCTGTTCAAAGCGCATCTTCTTACAAAAAAGATTTTATTCATTATGGAGCTAATGAGGAGAATGTTGATATCCTGCCGATTGCCGTAAGCGACGATCCCTCTACTGAAGAAGATGAATCAAAGTGGGTGGATGGGGCTAATAATGAAAAACTCGCTGAAAAAGTGAAGCGGTATGATGCGATCTGGTTTGTTGGAGGCAATCAGTTAGATTATACGGCAACCCTTTTAAATAATGGCAAGGATACGCCAGTTTTAGCATCCATTCGAGAAAATTATACGAACGGAGCCGTTTTAGGTGGGTCTAGTGCTGGGGCTGCGATTATGAGTGACCCGATGATCGGTGCAGGGACGAGCATCGGTGCGTTGAGTCAGGGTGTGACGTATGAAGATAATTACGGTGATGCAGATGATAATCGCGTCTTCCTTACTGAAGGACTTGGCTTTTTTGAAGATGGTATGGTTGATCAGCACTTTGTGAAGCGTGGCCGTTTTGGTAGACTGGTTGTTGGGGCATGGGAGTCTGGTAATGAAATGGGATATGGCATAGATGAGAATAGCGCGATGGTTGTACACAATGACGATCAATCAATAGAAGTGATTGGCGAAAGTGGGCTTGTGATCGTTGACCTTTCAAATGCAAAGAAAACAACAGCGTTTCCGACAGCGATGAAAGATGTTAACATTAGCTACATTGAAAAAGGAGATCGGTATTTCTGGGAGTCGAAAACCTATCAGATCACAGACGACAAACCTCTGATAGAGCAACCTTACTATCCTGAAAGTTCGACGAATACAGGGGTGTTTGGTGAGGATGCGCTTAAACAAGTTCTGACGTATGATCTTGTAGATAGTGACTCCAATGAAGCAGTAGGTCTCGCATATGAACTGACCGACGAGAAAAAAGGAGAAGGATTTAAGTTGGTTTTCTCCGAAACGGATCATACAAAAGGATATTGGGGCAAGATCGACGGCCTTGAATCGTACGCAGCGATTAACGTTTCGCTTGATGTCACCCCAATGGAAGTGAAGTTGAAAATTGATAAAGTAAACGAAAAGAAAATGGAAACATTCTAGTCGTTAGATCATGAAAAGAAGGGTGTGCACAAGGCACATCCTTCTTTAGTATTCTACACGGTCTCCATATTTGTGCCAGTCTTGAAAAGGCTCGTTCTTTTCTTTCATCTCAATATGATGGAAAGGAATCTTTCTTTGTTCAGACTTTTTCTCAATTTCTTCATAAATGACTGCATCGTCAAAGCCCGCATCGGCTGCTTCATGCCTTGAAGCTGCGAAGTATACGCGATCAGGCCGTGACCAGTAAATGGCGCCAAGGCACATTGGGCATGGCTCACAGCTTGCGTAAATGACACACCCGTCAAGCTGATGCGTTCCGAGTTTTTGGCAGGCATTTCGAATCGCAACCACTTCTGCATGGGCGGTAGGATCATGATCACTCGTGACTTGATTAAAGCCTTCTCCGATGACGACATCATCCTTTACAACAATTGCCCCAAAGGGACCACCGTTATAGTCTGTCACACTTTTTGATGCCAACTGAATGGCATGTGTTAGCCAATCTTTCTCTGTCATTTCACCACACTCCTATGTAGTAGTAATTAGACATCTCTATCATCATTCCCTATCATCAGGAAAAATTTCGCGGATGGAAAAGGATCGGGTGACAGGCACCACCCGGTTTAGATCGAATGATGTCGAATTAGCTGTAGTGTATGCTAAAATCAGTTCTATGCATAGAACAACACTTAACCGGGAGGCTCATATGATTTCGTTTCTGCTTACATTAAAGAGAATGCTATCCGCATTATGGCGGGCGATTAAAGATAAAGAATTTCAGGTGCTCTTCTTTCTAACAACAATCACACTTATCTCAGGAACGATTTTCTACCATACTGTGGAGCGTTGGTCCGTGTTAGATTCACTCTATTTTAGTGTTGTCACGTTAACAACCGTTGGATTTGGTGATTTTAGTCCGCAAACCGATTTTGGTAAGATTTTTACCATCATCTATTTGTTCACTGGAGTTGGATTAATACTAGGCTTTATCAATAAGCTTGCTTTGCATATGGGAAGAAGTAAAACTAGGAAAAAAGCTGATCGCGAAGGAAAGAGCTCAACATAAACAAAAGTTGAGCTTTTGTTTATGTTTGAAGTTCGATTTCTTGCGTTATAACGAATGGGAGTTTATAATACAAAACGTAACAATTACGATTTGTGTCGAAGAAGCTTCCTTGATAGCTTGTGGATAAGTGCTTAATGCACGCTGAAAAAATAAATCGCATAGAGTAAAATAGATGAAGGGATTGAATTCATTTGGCTAAGAAGTCGAAAGTAGTAAAAGAACAAAAGCGCCAGGAGCTCGTTATGAAGTATGCCGATTTACGTCAAGAGTTGAAAGCGAAGGGCGATGTTGAAGCATTACGGAAATTACCGCGTGATTCTTCGCCAACTCGCCTGAACAATCGTTGTGAAGTGACGGGACGACCTAAAGGGTACTTACGAAAATTTAAGATGTCTAGAATTGCGTTTCGTGAATATGCTCATAAGGGGCAGATCCCTGGAGTGAAGAAGTCAAGTTGGTAAAAGGGTAGGGGAAGATGGATGGAGTGCAATGAACATTTATTGAAGATGCTCATTCGTGATTGTGTGGCAAAGCTCCCAGAGAAGGAGAAAGCCCTTTATCAGTTCATTGATGAACTGGAAGTAAGATTAATTGAATCATCAGCCACACCTGATCAATACTTGAACCTTTTAAAAAAGTATTCTCCTTATCATGAAGCAGCGAAGAAATTTGATATCTCTCCATATAAGGCGAGAACAATGATGCATCGAATTGAATGGAAAGTTGCTGCGAAATTAGAAGAAAAGCTTCAGCAGATGAAGTGGTTGGAGCAACCTTCTCATGGAAAAAGAGTGAAAAAAGGGTATCTAGTCTTTAGATAAAAATAGCTGCGAATGTTCATTCGCAGCTATTTTTATGTTCAAAATCACGCTTTTTCATTTTCCGCAGCTATTTTCTCTTCTCAATATCTTTATATCAACATGAACGAATCTAAAAAAGAGAAGTATAACGTTCTACTGTACAGTTTGTGTATTTTAACTTAGAATGAATGATGAGGTGATGAATCTTGGGGTGTTGTTAAAAATAGGTGAGTTAGCTGAAGCGTGCCATGTTTCAAAACGGACAGTTGACTATTATACAAAAATGGGATTATTGCAGTGTGAGCGCTCTGAAACGAATTATCGCTTCTATGGGGAAGATGCGATTGATGATATTAAATTCATTGAACAATGCAAAGAAATGCAAATGACGTTAAGTCAAATCCACCAACGTCTAACAGTAAAAAAGGCTGAACAAGTTGATACCGAAATGATTCATAGTCAGGTGAAACAAGTAATCGATAAAATGGAATATTTAGGGGCGGAATTAAAGGATATTCACGAAAGTGTTGAGAAATTAGATGAAGAAACTCAAACGAAGATTAAGAAAAACCTTTCGCCTCAAACTGTCGCACTTATTCAATCGTTACTTCTTTACTCAATTTGACCAGGTGAAAAGTAGAAATGCAATTTTAAAAAAAAGCTAGGATAAACAACAACTCAGGAGAGTGAAATTTTTTGAATGATATACCACTGGATTCGATTCTTTTATTAGGTTCCTTAATACTGTTATCTGCTTTTTTCTCATCAGCTGAAACAGCCTATTCGAGTGTTAACAAGATTAGGTTAAGAAATTTCGCAGATGAAGGAAGGCGTGGAAGTAAAAGAGCTTTAGCCATTGCTGAAAACTTTGATAAAGCCTTATCAACGATTCTTATCGGAAACAATATCGTCAATATTGCTGCTGCAAGTATTTCAGCTGCTTTAGCAACTGATTTATTTGGCGGAAACACCGGGCTGGTTGTTAGTACGGTGTTCATGACTATATTAATCTTGATTTTTGGTGAAATACTTCCTAAATCGTTAGCAAAGGAACATGCAGAGTCTTATTCATTAATGATCGCAACAGTGTTATATGTTCTCATCAAGCTGCTTGCACCTATCAATTTCTTTTTTGTTAAATTGAAAGTGTGGGTATCAAGTCTTTTTGCGAAAAACAGCACAATGCCATCTGTTACAGAAGAAGAATTAAAAGTGATGTTAGACATTAGTGAAGAAGAGGGTGTTATCGATAAAGAGGAAAGAGACCTCATTCATCGCTCGATGGATTTCGATGATACGCTTGCAGGCGAGGTTTTAACTCCGCGAATTGACATCGTAGCCATTGATATTGATCAATCCGTAGAAGAAATGAAAGAAATCTTCTTTGAAGAGAGGTTTTCAAGAATACCTGTCTATCAAGACAGTATTGATAATATTATTGGGATTTTGACGGAGAAAGAATTTTTTACTCACTTGATTAAATATCAAACGGTTGATATTAAAGAATTAATTCGAGAGCCTCTGTTTGTAGTAGAGTCAATGAAGATTTCCACTCTGTTGCCTAAATTGCAAAAGGAAAAGGTTCACATGGCTATTGTGTTAGATGAATTTGGTGGTACGTCAGGAATCGTTACATTAGAAGACGTACTAGAAGAGATTGTGGGAGAGATCTGGGATGAGCAAGATGAGAAATTCAGTACCATGCAGCGAATCTCTGATAGTAACTATCGTTTTGATGCTCAATTCCAGCTAGATGATTTCTTTGACTTAATGGAGGCCGATGCACCTGAAAGTTCTTATCACACGATAGGTGGATGGGTCATTGAGAATCTCGGAACCGTTCCTAATAACGGGGATTCTTTCTATTATGAAAATCTTAAAATTATCGTCGAACAAGTGGAAGAGCGTCGCGTCAGAAAAATACTAGTAGAAGTGCTTCCGAAAGATCAAACGTATGACGATATGATGGTTAGAGCTTAAAGACTCTTTCATTGATCACATAGAAAACAACGGAAGCAGCTGATACGAATGGCTGCTTCTTTTATATGAATAAGAGAAACGAGTATTGAAGAAGAACATTAGCAGAAATGACCTTCCATGGAAAGAAGAACGAACCATTTATCTGGTGAGGGAACATTTTATTAAGAGTAAATGCCATCTGCAAATATACTAAGAAAAAAGGCAAGCAGTTGATCAATTAATCTAGTGCTAGCCTTCTTTTATCTTCATAATGAAATTCCTATTACAGCGACTTAAAATACGTACAAACCGTTTCAATTCCTTTTGTGAAATTTTCGATATGAAAATGTTCATTTGGCGCATGTAAGTTCTCTGAAGGGAGTCCGAAGCCCATGAGCACAACAGGTGTTTCTAGAACGCGCGCAAATACTTCAACGATGGGAATCGAGCCACCTTCTTTAGGGAAAAGAGCACGAACGCCATATACCTTTTCATACGCATCAGCCGCCTTTTGAATCATCGGATCGTTTGAATCAAGTGAGACGGGACGGGCCTGAATAAATTGATTCACGGTCATCGTTGTCCCTGCTGGTTGATGGTCGAGAAGGTGCTTTTCAATTTTTTCATAGATTTCTTGAGGGTTTTGATCACCAACAAGACGGCAGCTAATTTTACCTGTTGCTTCCGATGGTACGATCGTTTTAATGCCATCACCTTGATAGCCACCAGAAATTCCATTTAGTTCAAGCGTTGGGCGAATTCCCGTTTGCTCTTTAAAAGTGAACCCTTTTTCTCCGAATAAAGAAGTTAACCCGAGCTCTTGTTTCATTGCCTCTTCATCAGAAGGAATGCGGGCAATTTCTTCTCTTAATTCTTCTGTTAGTTCGGGTACCCCTTCGTAAAAACCATCAACCGTGATCTCGCCATCTTCACCATGAAGGCTATCAAGTAGACGAACGAGAGCATGAACGGCGTTTGGAACACCGCCACCATACACGCCAGAATGAAGGTCGGTATTCGCTGTTTTCACGTTGACCTCCATAGCAAGTGCCCCGCGTAACGATGTACAAATCGCAGGTAAGCCTTCTTTAATAAAGGAAGTATCTGAAATCACAACAGCGTCAGCAGCGAGTTTCTCTGTATTTTTTTCAATAAATGGTCCAAGATGTGGACTCGCGATTTCTTCTTCACCCTCAATACAGAATTTCACATTAACGGGGAGCTTGCCATCTTCTAGCATCAAAAGTTCTATGGCCTTGATATGAATAAAAAGCTGTCCTTTATCATCCGTTGCGCCGCGAGCAAAGATCTTGTTATCACGAATAACGGGTTCAAATGGGGGCGTTTCCCAGAGATCGAGTGGATCAGCTGGCTGTACATCATAATGGCCATAGATGAGAACTGTCGGCTTACCGTCTGCATGAAGCCAATCAGCGTAAACGATCGGATGTCCGTCTGTTTCGATGACTTCAATGTTTTCCATGCCGGCCTTTTTTAAAGAGCTGGCTACCCACTTAGCCCCTTTTTGAACGTCCGACTTATGCGTAGGAACGGCTGAAATGCTTTCGATTTTCAAGAATTCTTCTAGTTCTTTAAGGTAAGAATCTTTATGTATTTCGATGATGTTTTTCATAAGTGTAACCTCCTTAGTTAGGTTGTCTTTATTATAATCCAGAGACGTAAATTTGCACATTAATCGAACAATTGGTAGTGGAAAAATAAGGGGGTTTAATAACAGAGCATTAACTTTTGTATTAAAATTATGACATTACAGTTAAGGGTCCGTCATATTAGATAGGTCTAAATCCCCTCATGTGGAATCGATTCCTGATTCTAAAGAACCATTTATTTTTGCATTGAAAGCCTTTTCGAAAACCGTTTGATAAACGCTTTCTTGATTGATTGAATAAGGTTTCCCTATCTAAAGACCTGTAAAATATCTGCTTTTTCAGACGTCTTGACGGGTTCACATATTTTCCATAAGGTTATGGCGAACAAAACATTTTACTAAATTTTAAGGAGTGTGGCAGATGGGGAACGTGAAAAAGTCTTCTGTTTTTAAGGGGATTGCACTATCGACAATTATGCTTGTAAGTGGATTTGCAGGTATGCCGTTATCTACGAACGCAGCGGAGGAAGCTGAGACAGCAGTTTGGTCTCGTCAAGATGCACAGGGTTATGATTTATCGAAAGACAACACGGCACCTAACATCGACAACGTAGATGAAGTGGCTCCAGATTATTGGGTTTGGGACACATGGCCACTCCGTAATCGTGACGGATCGATTGCACAGGTAAATGGTTACCAGGTTGTCTTTGCTCTTACCGCTTCTAAAGAATATACATGGAGCGGTCGTCACGACGAAGCTCAAATTCGCTACTTCTACTCGAAGAACGGAAAAGACTGGGAGCTGGGCGGACTTGCTTATGAACCAGAAGATGCACTTGGCGCTCGCCAATGGGCTGGATCAGCCATGATGGATGAAGATGATAAAGTTCACCTTTTCTATACAGCAACTGGACGTAAAGGCGAAGAGCAAACAACATTTGAGCAACGTCTTGCGAAAACAACGTTTGATATCGAAGCAGATAAGAAGTCGAAATCTGTTGAGCTAAGCAATTTTGGAAAGCATGAAATTCTTGCTGAAGCTGACGGTGAGTACTATGAAACACAAGCACAAAAAACAGGAAATATTATTTATTCATTCCGTGACCCATGGTTCTTCCAGGATCCTAAGACAGGAAAAGAATACTTAATCTTTGAAGGAAATACGGCAGGAGACGACAAGTCACTAGATCCAGAAAACATCGGTGATGCTGATTTCCGTGCAACTCATGATGTACCAGCTGACGCTGAAGATTACAACGGTAACGTTGGGATTGCTGAAGCACAGAATGAAGATCTAACAGACTTTGAATTGCTTCCACCACTACTTGAAGCAAATGGTGTCAATCAGCAGCTTGAGCGTCCACACATCCTTGTAAAAGGTGGAGATTACTACCTCTTTACAATCACACATAAATTTACGTTCGCTCCTGGATTAACAGGTCCTGATGGTCTTTATGGCTTCACGAATGATTCTCTTCGGGGTGATTACGAGCCACTAAACGGCAACGGTCTTGTTGTAGCAAACCCTGAAGATGATCCATTTATGACATACTCTCACGCAGTTATGCCGAATGGTACAGTGATCAGCTTTGTGAACGAGTATCGTGATGAGAACGGTGAACTTCAATTTGGCGGTACGTTTGCCCCGACGCTTAAACTTTCGATTCATGGTGATGAAACAAAAGTAACTGGCGCACTTAAGCCAGGCCAAATCATGCCTTCACACTAAAACTGGGAAACCAGACTAAAGGAGACTTACCCACATGAATAAGTTTTCAAAAACAGTAGCGACTTCCGTTCTCGGATTCGCTACCCTGTTTTCAAGTTTTGCTCCGACAAGTTTTGCAGCAGAAAGTGAAACGTCGAACTGGACAAGAGAAGATGCTTCTAAGATTGTTCAAAATAAAGATAATACAGCTCCAGAAATTAACACAAAAGACCTTGAACAAATTGCGCCAGAGTACCATATCTGGGATACGTGGCCGTTAAGAAACAAGGACGGTTCAATCGCTACAGTTAATGGTTATAAAGTGATTTTCTCGCTAACAGCACCAAGTGATGTATTGCCTGGTAAGCGTCATGATATTGCTGAAATTCGCTACTTCGTTTCAAAGAACGGGAAAGACTGGAAACTTGGCGGTACCGTTTTTAATGAAGAGCAGGCACTGGGTTCGCGTCAGTGGGCGGGTTCAGCGATGATTGAAGATGGCGAAATACATTTCTTCTATACGGCAACAGGTCGTAAAGGCGAAGAACAGCTAACTTATGAGCAGCGTCTTGTAAAAGCTTCTGCTGATGTTATTGCATCAAAAAAGGGAATCGAATTCAACAACTGGTCTGATCATGAAGTGATTCTTGAGCCAGATGGCGAATACTACGAGACAATGGAACAAAGTAAGCAAGGAGACATTGCTTATGCATTCCGTGATCCGTGGTTCTTTGAAGATCCTAAAACAGGCGAAGATTACATCTTGTTTGAAGGAAACTCTGGCGGCACACCTGCAGAACGTTCGGTTGAACAAGAGCACATCGGTTCTGAAGACTTCGCTACAGTAGATGAAGTACCTGAAGAATCTAAACTCTTTAACGGTAGTATTGGAATTGCAAAAGCTGAAAATGATGACTACACAGAATTTGACATCATGCCTCCACTGATGGAAGCGAACAGCCTCAATCAGGAGCTCGAACGTCCGCATATCGTGACAAAAGGAAATAAATACTATCTTTTCACAGATACGCACAAAAACAAATTTGCTCCAGGAATAAATGGTCCAGATGGTCTTTATGGCTTTGTCTCCGATTCTCTAACATCAGACTATGAGCCTCTTAACGGAAGTGGTCTTGTTGTAGCAAATCCAGAGAATGAGCCTTATCAAACTTATTCATGGATGGTTATGCCTAATGGAACAGTGATTAGCTTTGCTAACTTCTATGATCTAAACGGTTTAACAATCAATGAACTTGGCGCGCAGTCAGAGGAATATCAATTCGATCACTTTGGCGGCACATTAGCTCCATCTCTTAAACTTTCGATTCACAATGATGAAACGAAGATTTTAAAAGAAATGGATGCTGGCGTATTTAAATAAGAGTGATAGTAACTGTCGGAGATAAGCTTCGACAGTTACTTTTCTATTTAGAGGCATCATTCGTTTGACAGACAGGAGAACTGGATACTATGAGAAAATGGTTGCTAGCTGTAGGCGTTATTGTCGTGCTCGGCATTCTTATCTTTGCGACCTTTAATGATAATAATGAAAAGCCAGATCAAGAAGAAAAAGAGCCTGAGATACCAAAAGAATACAATCAGTCGCTACGTCCCCAGATTCACTATACGCCAGAACAAAATTGGATGAACGACCCAAACGGGATGGTGTATGTTGAAGGGAAATACCATTTATTTTACCAGCATAACCCTACAGAAAATGAATTCGGAAATATGGGGTGGGGCCATGCAGTCAGTGAAGATCTTTATCACTGGGAAGAAAAGCCGATGGCGCTAGAAGCGGATGAGCAGGGGATGATCTTCTCTGGTGGTGCCGTTTATGATCAGTACAATACGAGCGGTCTTTTTGAAGAAGGAAAGGCGGGTCTTGTGGCTTTTTATACAATAGCGGGCGCAGAACAAACGCAGGGTCTCGCTTATAGTGAAGATGGGGGAGAAACATGGAAAAAGTATCGAGGTAACCCGATACTTCCAAATCCAGGTATAAAAGATTTCCGTGATCCTAAAGTAATCTGGCACGAAGAATCTGAGAAGTGGATCATGCTTCTTGCAGCAGGAAATAAAGTGATCTTCTATGGCTCAGATAATTTGATCGACTGGGAGAAATTTAGTGAATTCGGTGTTAATCAGGGTGCCCAGGGTGGCGTTTGGGAGACGCCAGAACTCTTTAAATTACCGGTTGATGGCAATTCTTCTAATCAAAAATGGGTGCTGCAAGTAGACATGAATCCTGGCAGCATTGCTGGTGGGTCCGGTGGACAATATTTTATCGGTGAATTTGACGGAAAAACGTTCACAAGAGAAGGAGCAAAAGAAGACATTAATTGGGTCGATTATGGAACAGATTTTTATGCGGCCCAAGCTTTCAGCAATCATGAGGGCAATCCCATATGGCTCGCCTGGATGAGTAACTGGATGTATGCATCTGATTTACCGACAGATCCATGGAAAGGTGCCATGTCCTTACCACGTCAGGTTTCTTTGAAAGAAGTGAACGGAGAAACGCGTCTTATCCAAGAGCCTGCGGGTGAGATTGAGTCGAATCGTTCTAAGAAGTTAGTTGATTTATCGGATAAAGAAGTGGAAGGTCGAATGCCGCTTGATGATTTCAAGGCAGATACGTATGAAGTTGTTGCCGAATTCGACATAGATACGTCAGGTGAATTCGGCTTCCGCGTTCGAAAGGGAGACGAAGAAGAAACAATTGTAGGATATGACTCAAAAAATAATGTTGCATTTATTGATCGCCAGAATAGTGGCGATATCGATTTTCATGAACAATTTCCTGGCGTGTATCGAGCTCCGCTTGAACCAACGGAAGATGGCAAAGTGAAACTCCATCTTTTTGTTGATCGCTCTTCCGTTGAATTGTTTGCGAATGATGGAAAGCGTGTCATGACCAATCGGATCTTCCCATCAGAGGATAGTGATGGTTTTGAGATCTATGCGATGAATGGAAAGGTGACGCTTGATTTTCTAGAAGTGTATGAGCTTGATTCTTCTTGGAAAACGGGTGAAAGAGAGTAAGGTTTTTATATTGAGAGCGGTCTTCTGAGAGAAAGATGACCGCTTTTTCCTATTGAACATCTTTTTTTAACAGGGATCCTGTTATTTCCGCGAATTTCTGGATATATCCGCGATAATTTTATTTATTCCGCGAAAACCATGATATATCCGCGATATTCTCAATAATTCCGCGAAATGCTCCTAATTCGAAAATAAATAGGTCCTTAGATGTGGTTTCCTTTTCCTGGATTGGGGTACAAATAGCTATCTTGTAAATAATGGGGGATGTATGGAAATGGAAACATCATTTTCAAATTCAGAACAGCAAAAGTTTGTCAGGACTCTTCAGTCATTCAAGGAAAACCGCCAGAATCCCGTTGTGTTAGAAGAATTGTTATCAGACGCTGCCGTTCTCATTGACCAGAATAAATTGGAGGCTCTCTATCAGCTTGCAGGTGATTATGATCAAGCTGGCATTTTTGAAGGTGGACCGTGGGAAGAACCTCGTAAATTACAGCCGCCTCTTGTAGGAGGATCGTTTAAAATAGACGGAAACTATTCGATTTTTGAAGTGCTAAGTGAACTTCGTATGCTTGCGATTGCTAAAGGTGAGTATAACCATCCAAACGTGACATCTGATCAAGCACGCACCTTTTTAAATAAAGTCATGTCTCTTAACCTTGATATGATTTTTCCAGCCGAGACGGAGGAATCGAGAATTAACCAGGGACAGGAACAAAAGAGGGGAATCATCTTATTTCAATTCCTAGCTGAAAAGCTGTCGCTTGGATCACTATCCGCAACGTTTGTCGATGAAATCGATCGACTAACTGCTCAGCGCCCGATTATGGTAAAGCGAATTAAAGAAATGATCGGTTATGCTGAAAACCTCTTATCTTCAGACGACATCAGTCCGGAGGGGCGAGAAAGCATTCAGCGTTATCTTGATAGCGTTCATGCACCAACAGAACTAAGCAAGAAATACCCTAACTTTGCTGACTACCAAAGTCAATTTAATGAGCTATCTGAGATGGAAAAAGAGTTAGAAGCAGAAAGATTTGCAGACGTCATGCGCGATACTGGGCTAGTTTCGCCAGTTCATGCGAATCTTGCGCGTTTTCTTGCAGAAGAAGATGCTTCTCAATTACTGGTGTTAACGCTCGGATTAACTGAAAAGGGTGAAGCAAATTTAAATGAGCACTTTACTTTAGTGAAAGAACTTATCTCGTTAGCGATTTACCCTATCACCGCTCAATCGCTGTATGGCCTTGCGCGCATGCTTGAGCGTGGCGTTTTATCTTCTCCACCAGTGATTCCAGGACTTGAGCGCATCATTGAAATCGAGATGCTCCCAGAAGTCGAAAAGGATCTACTCGCTTCACGGGATCATCCAGATGACATCGCTCCAGTAGGAATTTTATTATCAGGACTTTTAAGCGTATTGGGGCAGCCGCTTGGCATAGGTCAGGGAATGAATCCAACCTGTCAATCAGCTCGAGGCATCAGTCTCTGGTCACAGCACGATCCTGGATTTTTGCTCGAGCTTGTCGCGAGAGCCTGTCGAGACGGGGAAATTGATATCTCATTTGAAGGCGCTGAAATTAATTCGTCGCTTATCGCTGGTGGGCTTGCGCCAGATCTTCACAAAGAACTTGACGCTGTTTCGCTCATTCTCGTTCCCCATCTGGATCGCGTCTATGATGAAATGATGAAGCGAAGCGCTCTACGTGGTGAAGATGGACATAAATTTGTGAATCCTGAATTTTATGGTCAGTGGATTTCAAAAGAATTCTCGTCTGTGATTAATCCTGTAACGGGAGCCGTTACAAATTATGAGCAGTTTGCCCGACTCTTTTATGCAACGCATCATCCTGATTACAATGAAGGACATCAGCTGATTTATCCAAATCCAGTAGGAATCTTCGTTACAACCGCAAATGCTGATTTACTCGGTCTTCATGCGATTAGCATTCAGCGCATTGCTGCTGATTCGTCAGGTGAAACGAGAGTCTACTTTTATAATCCGAATAATGATAGTGGACAGGATTGGGGTCAAGGCATTAAGTCAACGGTTCGAAATCACGGAGAAGAGGAAGGTGAAGCTTCGCTACCGTTTGATCAGTTTTTATCTCGTGTGTATGCGTATCATTATAACCCGAATGAAATGGGAGACCTCGAAACGGTTCCACAGGAGACTATTGATCGTGTAACCACGCTCGCAAAAGAAAGCTGGGGACAAAAATACCAGTGGACAGATCTAGCAAATCCATTTTTAATTTAAATAATGAACGGGTTCCCTTCTTATACTTTAGAAGGTGGACCCTTTTCTTATTAAGCGTTAAAGTAGAGAGAATAGATGAATCACTAATCAGGAGGTACAGTTTATGGAAGCAAAACTAGTCATTGATGCACGCGCGATACTCGGGGAAGGACCCTGCTGGGATGATCAGAGTCAGCTTCTTTATTGGGTTGATATCGAAGGGAAGAAGGTTCATGCCTACAACCCGATGACGGCAGGAAATATCGAAATGAAGCAGGAGCAAATGGTTGGGACTATTGCGCCGCGTGAATCAGGTGGTCTTGTGATGGCGATGGCTGGTGGGTTTTTCGCTATGAATCTTTCAACTGAGAATGTGGAGCCGATCACCGATCCTGAAAGTCATTTGCCTGAAAATCGCTTTAATGATGGAAAGTGCGATCCTGCGGGACGATTCTGGGCAGGGACAACGCATTTAGAAGGGTTAAAAGGCGAAGGTGCACTCTATTGCCTTGATGAAAATCTTGAAGTGACGAAAAAAGTAGATCATGTGAGTACGTCCAATGGACTTGCCTGGTCACCAGATACGCGATACATGTATTTTATTGATACGCCAACGAAAAAAGTGGTGCGCTATGATTATGATTTTTCCACCGGTGAGATACGCAATCCCGTGGAAGTGATTACGATTCCTGATGGAGAGGGGATGCCGGATGGAATGACGAGTGATGAAGAGGGAAATCTATGGATTGCCCATTGGGGTGGCTCAAAGGTTACAAGATGGAACCCGGATACTGGTGAGAGATTACAAGAAGTGAGCGTGCCTGCAGTTAATGTGACGTCTTGTGTTTTCGGTGGAAAAGAGCGAAATGAGCTCTATATTACTACCGCAAGAACGAATACGAGTGAAGAAGAACTCAAGCAGTTCCCGTACGCGGGTGGCGTGTTTCGGGTGAAAACAAATGTGAAAGGAAGTCGCACTTACGCATTTAAAGGATAATTCTTTTTCCTTCCTTCCTGTCTTAAAGTCTTTTATAATAGTAGGAAAATAATTGAAAAAGAGGGACCGAGTGTGAAACTAAAATCAATCATGGCAGTGGGGCTCTTTTTGCTGCTTCTTGCAGGCTGTTCGGATCAGCCATCGGCCGTGGATGCATTCGATACATACGTGAAAGACTGGAACAAACAAGAGTTTAGTAGCATGTATGAGCAATTATCTCCAGCAACACAAAAATCGATTTCGAAAGAGCAATTCGTCGAGCGGTATAAGTCCATCTATGGAGATGTGGAAGTTGAGGATTTAAACGTTACTTTTAAGAAACCTGAAGAAGAGCCAGAGCCAAATGATAATGGAGAAGTGACGTTTCCTTTTTCAGTGTCGATGCAGACACTAGCAGGGGAAGTTGCGTTTGATAACAAAGCAACCCTTATCTTAACCGAAGGAGAAGATGCTGATTCTTACAGCGTAAACTGGGACCCCTCGTTTATTTTTAAAGAATTAGAAGAAGGCGATGAGGTGGCAATCCGTTCAGCCGTTCCGATGCGTGGAGAAATTACCGATCGGAATGGGGAAGATTTAGCCGTCAATGGGACGGTAAAACAAATTGGAATTGTGCCGCAAGCGATTGAATCCGATCAAGATAAAATTGTGAATGAGCTTAGTGACGTTTTAAAAATGAGCGTAGAGGATATTGAGAAAGAGCTTAATCAGGGGTGGGTGCAGTCTGATCCCACCCAGTTCGTTCCGTTAAAAAGCGTAATGGAATCAGAGGAAGAGTTGATTGCTGATGCTCAAGAAATCACGGGTGTGCAGATTAATGATACGACTGAAAGAATCTATCCTTTTGGTGAGAGTGCTGCTCATTTAACGGGTTATATTCGCCAAATGCAGAAAGAAGATCTAGAGACGTATGCAGGAAAAGGCTATTCCAGCTATGAGAGCATTGGAAAAGCTGGTCTTGAGCAAGTATATGAAGATGAGCTTCATGGTGTAACAGGGTGGTCGATTGAAGTAAAGGGAGCCGATCCTGAGAAGGTGATTGCTAGGAAGGATAAGGTCGACGGCGAAAACATTCAAGTCACGATCGATGCCTCTATTCAAAAGAAGTTGTTTGAAGAGCTAGGGAAAGATCCTGGTACAGCGGTGGCCCTTCATCCGACAACGGGTGAAACGCTCGCGTTAACAAGCTCCCCTTCTTATAACCCAAATGATTTTACACTTGGTTTTGACGAAGGTGAGTATGCCAAGTTAGCTGATAATGAAAATCGTCCATTTTCAGCAAAGTTTAATAAAACGTATTCGCCTGGCTCAACGATTAAACCACTTACTGCTTCAATCGCACTTCGGGATGGTGACTTAGACCCCAATGCAGTTGAGAAAATTGATGGTTTGAAGTGGGGGGCTGATTCAAGTTGGGGCGGATATAAAGTGACGCGGGTAAAGCCGGCAGATCCAGAAGTCACACTTGAAGAAGCACTCATGCATTCAGATAATATTTATTTTGCACGAAAAGCGCTTGATCTTGGCGCTGAAAAGTTCCAGAAAGGTTTGGAATCGTTTCAAATTGGTCAGGAAGTCGCGTTTCCTTTTCCAACTGAAAACTCATCGATCTCGAACGGTGGGCTCGGTGAAAATGACATTCTTTTAGCTGATTCTGGATACGGACAGGGCGAATTACAAATTTCCCCTTATCAGCTTGCCATGACGTATACGACGTTCGCAAACGACGGCGTGATGCTGAAACCAACGCTTCGAGTGGGCAAAGAGTCTGCTGAAGAGTATGAAGTGATC
This sequence comes from Guptibacillus hwajinpoensis, assembly GCF_020524165.1. Classification (GTDB taxonomy): domain Bacteria; phylum Bacillota; class Bacilli; order Bacillales; family Guptibacillaceae; genus Guptibacillus; species Guptibacillus hwajinpoensis_D. Next base: position 748,652 of record NZ_JAIVKU010000005.1, on the reverse strand, counting down.
TCATCTGAAATTGCCTCGATTGTGAGCGATGATCTTGCGAAGGTGGTTTCGGATCCTGAGGGAACAGCTTATGATCCTGTGGTAAAAGGCATTTCGCTCGCTGGTAAGACGGGAACGGCCGAGTTAAAGGCGGCAGGTGAAGAGGAAGGTCCAGAAAATGGACTGTTTGTCGCGTATAATACGGATAAGAAAGACTTACTCGTCGCCATGATGGTTGAAGGTGCCTCAAGTCATGATATTACAGGCAAAGTGAAGGACGTTTTCGCAGAGATGCAGTGATTGCTTTAAAGGGTGAGGCGGCGGATAGCCGTTTATAGGCCACCCCCCGATTTTATTGGCCAAATATACAAAAGCCCTCGATTCTAGCATAGAATCGAGGGCTTTTTCTGGAAAAGGAAGGAACTTAAGAGGACTTTTCATCACTCCTATGGAAAGTAGTAAGAATGAGCTAACTGAAAGGAGGATGTCGAACGATGTTACAAAATGAACTCTGCATGATTGACCGAAAAGAAGGCTTCACGCCAGAGATAGGGCGACTCGTTTCAATGATGGATTATGCCCGGTCTACAACCGAAGAGGCAATTAGAGGTTTAACAATCGAACAGCTGGATTTCCAATTAGACGAACAGAGCAATTCAATTGGGATGCTCCTTCATCATATGTCTTCAATAGAAAGAGCATTTCAAATCATGACGTTTCAAGAGCGGGAATTACATGACGCGGAGTGGGAGGAACTTGAAACAGGCATTGAGCTTGGGGAAAAAGCGAAAGCGGTCATTCAGGGGCGTGATCTTGATTACTATTGGAGTGAGCTTAGTCTTGTTCGTGCCAAAACGCTTGATGCTTTAAGAGAAAAAGACGACGCATGGCTTGAAAAAGTGACGCCTTACGGCTGGGATGAAAAGGCGAATCATTATTTTAAATGGTTCCATGTGATGGAAGATGAAATTAGTCATCGAGGACAAATCCGAATGATCAAAAGAAGATTGACGACTTAGAGGTGAAAGAAAGTGCACAATGGAAAACTGATAACCATACGAGACAAAGCGTTATATATTGAAGTTCACGGGTCAATGAATAACCCGCCTCTCCTTTATTTACATGGAGGACCGGGTGAAAGCTGTTTTGATTTCTCTTACCATCAAACCGATCGACTAAAAGAGCATTTTAGTATCATTGCGATTGATCAGCGTGGCGTTTGTCGATCTGAAGCGGTGAATGAGGAAGAAGAATTTGGTTTGTTGGATTTGGTAGAAGATTGTGAAGCTATTCGGAAGCATTTTGAATTAACATCTTGGTCTGTGCTTGGTCACTCGTTTGGGGGATATCTTGGTGTGCTTTATGCCAGTCTCTATCCTGCATCAATTGATCACTTACTGCTTGAATGTCCGACGTTTGATTTTACGTTAACGTCGAGAAGCTTATTGAAAAAAACGAGTTCGCTTTTAGAGAAATATGAGAAGCATCAGAAAGCAGAAGAGAGCTTAGAAATCGCCCAGGATCCTACTATTAAAGATCGTGAGCTAGCCGAACTTTATGGACAATACAGTGATTACCTTGAAGAGAACCGAATGGAAATTTACATTCACAATACGAACGATCCCACAGATTATCGTTATTATAGTGAGGCGAAATGGGATGAGCTTTATGATAAATCAGAAGTTCACTACAACTTGTTAAGAGAAGAAGGGGAAATCTTTCATTCGCTCATTCCACAACTATCAAAGCTTACGATGCCAACTCTCTTATTAACAGGCGAGCATGATCCTGTGACATCATTAGAACAGATCGACGCTTTCAAAAAGTACGTCGAAAATGGGGCAATCTATCATTTTGCAAACAGTGGCCATACACCCCATGACGAGGAAGCCGCTCACTTTGCTCAAGTTATAACCCAATACATAGGTAATAAAAGAGGAGAATAGACACATGTTTACATATCAAATTAATGAGGATCTATACCTAAGAATGTATACGATAGACGATGCAGAAGCGCTTTATCATTTAATCGATGAATCAAGAGATTACTTGAAAGAATGGTTAGCGTGGGTGGACTACAATACGGATATTGAGTCTTCTCGCGATTTTATCCAACGGACGTTACAAGGGGTTAGTGAAACAGGGGGCTATCCGAAAACGCTTGGTATGTTTTATAAAGGCGAACTTACTGGTACGATTGGATTTAATGAAGTGAATCGAACACACCGGTACGCGACAATCGGATACTGGCTGAGCGAAAAGCATCAAAAGAAAGGGATCGTAACGGAGGCGTGTCGTGGGATTATGAATCTAGGATTTAACGATATTGGACTCAACCGGATTGAAATTCGGGCAGCCTCAGGAAATAAGAAAAGCCAGGCCATCCCGGAACGTCTAGGGTTTACGAAAGAAGCGGTGCTTCGGGAGGCGGAGCTCGTTAACGGACAATTTTATGATCACATTGTGTACAGTATGCTAGCGAGAGAGTGGTTAACAAAAGAAAAAGAGGCATAAATAAACTCCAGGGGATGAAATCCTCTGGAGGTATTAGGGTAGATCTACTTTTCTCATTAAATACTCTAGTTCTTCGATTGTGCATTCATAGAGCTGCTTATCTTTTAATTTATAAATTCCACTGTCTAATAGACGTTGAATGAATGATTGTTTTTGTATGGGATCTTGCTCGGATGTGATGAGATGTGACATGTTACATTCCTCCAGTTAAGTATATCCAGGTAATATGTTCCACTTAGATAACGGAATCAAACCTTATTTTGCACATTTTCAAAAAGGGATAAAGCGCTTTCGTGACGAATGCTACATGATAACGATTAGGAGGGATACGATATGGCGAAATATGACGTATTACAAGAGGCAGAGCCGTTTTATTTTGAAGGAAATCACATTGGCGTGCTGGTTATCCACGGTTTTACAGGTTCGACGCAAAGCATGCGTTATCTTGGCGAGCAGCTGGCTTCGGAAGGATATACTGTTTGCGGTCCAAGGTTGAAAGGTCACGGTACCCACTACGAAGACATGGAGCAGAGTACATATGAAGAGTGGATCCAGTCTGTTGAAGAAGGCTACCAATGGTTGAACGAACGTTGTGATACCTTTTTCATCACGGGGCTATCGATGGGCGGAACACTAACGCTTTATTTAGCTGAAAAACACCCTGAAGTAAAAGGCATTATGCCGATTAATGCCGCAATTGACTTGCCTGGTCTAGAACAAATGAGGGGGAAAACAGAGCCGCGCTTCCTTGATGCGATTGGTTCAGATATTAAAGCAGAAGGCGTTGACGAACTGGCTTATGAGAAAACCCCGACAAAGTCAATCCAGGAGATTCTAAAGCTAACTGAGCTTACACGAGGTGATCTTTCTTCTATTAAAATGCCCGCGTTGATTTTTAAATCAATTGAGGATCACGTCGTGCCGCCAGAAAATTCGACGCTCATCTATAAAGATATTGCTTCAACGAATAAAGAAGTGATTGAATTGAATGACAGCTATCATGTGGCTACACTCGATCATGATAAAGAATTAATTGCAGAAAAGTGTAAAGCATTTATAAAAGGACTCTTGTAAGTTTAGGAGGTTTTGACATGGAAGTAAGACAGCTAACAGCAAATGATGCTGAAGCTTACTGGGCGCTTCGGTTAGAAGCATTAAAGAAAAATCCTGAAGCGTTCGCGTCAAGTTACGAAGAAGCGATTCTAAAGGATGACCCGATTCAAAGCACAGCGAGAAACATGGAATCTGGCGCTACTTTTGGCGCTTTTGATAACGAAATGTTAATTGGTGTGATTACATTTGTCAGAGGGTCTGGGATTAAGGTTCGGCACAAAGCGGATTTATTTGCTGTCTACGTAACACCGGAATATCGTGGCAAAGGGACAGGCAGAGCGCTTCTCTCTCGCGTCATTGATTATGCAAAGAACCAGGATGCGCTTATTAAATTAAGTGTATCTGTCGTATCAACGAATGAACGAGCAAAGCACCTGTACAAGAGCTTCGGTTTTAAAACGGTTTATATTGAAGAGAAAGCTCTCTATGTGCAGGGGCAGTTTCTGAACGAAGAGCATATGGTTCAATATTTTTAATCAAAAGCAGACGTCTACGAGGCGTCTGCTTTTGATTGAGCACCCCTGAAGCTAACGTGGTGAGAAAGTATCGTTATAAAGGGCAACGCTATAAGGATAAAGTTCTGCTGTCATGATCCCTTCTCGTACGGCAGGATCACTGTTCATTAGTGCTTCAGCATCATCTTCTGATGGGACTTGAATCACAACAATTCCGAAAGCAGAAGGGTCATTGTTTAGGGTGCGTCCTGCCATGATAAGCGTATCATTTTTCAGGAGCTGTTGGAGAGCGTGGAAGTGCTCGGAAACGATATGGTTTTCCTTTTCCGTCCAGTTGCTTTCTTCGAGTAGTTCAGGGATTAATGTTAGCTTGTATAGAAATTGCTTCATGTGAAAACCTCCAATTGATCATACCTAACTACTTCTACATTCAATGAATAATACCTTTTTAGAAGAGGATAAGATAACTGTGGAACATTGTAGATCTTTATAGTTCAACATTTGGGCATAACATAACAAAGTCGCTTCCTGATTAAGAGGAGCGACTTTGTTATGTTATGGTTAGAAAAGTTGATGTATGGCCAATTCTGGTTCATACACGTGATTTTGTATATAATGAAACCTGAAACAAATCGTACGATTGAAAAAAACTGACAGAAAATGGAGGGGAGAACGAAATGGATGAACTACTATATTTAAGCGTTTTCCTCCTTTATACCATAGCCATTCTTATTCTAGGAAAGCATGGTTTTGATAAGACGGATGAATTAAAGGGGTACTTTCTAGCAGGAAGAAATCTTCCTTTATTTCCGAGCGTGGCCTCTTTCTGTGCAACCTGGTTTAGTGCGGCCTCTCTACTGGGTTTACCAGGCCTGATATATGAAGGCGGGGTTTCGGTCATTTGGACCACTGCCATCGCCTGGTTACTTGGAATTATTGGGCTATTTTTTCTAGCCTCCAAACTTTATACCTATAACGTGGTGACCGTTCCAGAATTTTTTCTCGTCCGCTATGATTCAAAACTGCTACAAATATGGGTTGGCATCATTTTGAGCGTGAGCTACCTCCTCTATGTTGTGATTCAAATCAGAGGGTTTGGGATCGTTGTTAGTCAGATGCTTGAGATTCCGTATACGGTTAGTGTGTTTTTAATTTATCTTTTTGTACTCTATACAACGTTTGGTGGATTGCATTCTGTTGCGCGAACCGATATTTTTCATTTTTGCTTAATTCTCTTTGGGTCCATCTTAGGCGGCGTCTTTATTGTGAAAGAAATTGGCGGAATAGGAGAACTTGCGACAGGGCTTTCGATTCTAGATGATGGTGAAACCGCTTCTTATTTAGCGCTCTTTCCTGAAGGTGGCTTATCGTTCTGGGGATTGTTAAGTGCGTTCTTCTCACTCGGACTTGGCGTTGCGGCAAATCCTCAATACGCTGTTCGTATTCTTTCCTCACGCTCTAAACAGGTTGCGCTAAAAATGGTTGGCACCAGTACCATTTTTCTCGTGCTCATTTATTTTTCTATTTTCGTGATTGGCATCGGTTCTCGCGTGCTTGATCCGAACGTTCCCTTTACGAGTACAGATGAAATCTACCCGTTCATTATCGCGTATTTACTTGAAACGCCGTTAAAAGGGGTGTTGTTAATTAGCGTTGTCGCTGCCGCGATCTCGACAGCAAATTCGCAGCTATTGATCATGGCGACGAGCTTTGTGTATGATATCACGCTTCCAATTCGAAATAAGAATGCAGTCGATCTAAAAGTGATTTCCTGGACACGGTGGATGATCTTTATCTTTGCTACCTTTTCTCTTGTGATTGCCTTTACGCCACCACAAGGAATTGTGCCATTTAGTGGACACATTTGGGGGATTATTGCGGTCTCGTTGTTCTTTCCGCTATATGGTGGACTCTATACGAACGTTGATTATCGCCATGCGCTTTTTTCAACATTTGGCGGATTAATGACGTATGTGCTCGCTTTCTTCTTTATCCCGAATGAGGTACAGACAGTGTATCATCCTGTTCTCCCTTCTCTTGCAGTTGCAGGTATACTTTTTTTCATTAAAGGGAGGGGGCGAGCGGATGCGTCACTCCATTGAACGAAAAATTTTAGTCCCCTTTTTAATTATCGTGCTCGTGCCTATCTTTATTATTGGAGCCGTCTCGATGTGGTCAAGTTACCAGTCAGAAAAACAGTTAAAGCAGGCGACAGTTCAAGAACATTTAACAAGTCTTGATCGGTATGCGGCGAAGCTTGATGATCGTGTGAAAAGCGGTAGGATGAGCGAAGAAGAAGCAAAATCATTAATCAAAATCATGATTAATGAAACGAAAGGTTTGTACGTAGAAGAAGCAGATGGCACGCTTTCATCTGAAGGAAAGGTCGTTCAAGCAAGTCAACTTGATTGGTACAATGGAGAAGCCACTAACAGCTTATTAACAGAGAGTGTTGTGCTCACAGAACAAATCAAGCAGTGGAACTGGACGCTTTATCAGCCAATGTCCTTTTCCTTTTACTCGGGTTCGCTTCCAGATATTCAAAAATACACGTTGTTAATCAGCATTTTTACTGGTGTCATTGCGGTTCAATTTACGATTATTCTTTCTTACCATCTTTCAAAGCCAATTAAGAATTTAGCCGCTTTTTGTAAGCGGATTGCGTTAGGCGAAAGAACAAAAGGCATAGAGATGAACGATAATCGAAAAGATGAAATCGGTGTCCTGTCGTCCTCATTGAAAGATATGGTTGAAACACTTGATGAGCGAAACGCTCAAATTGATAAAATTAAGAAGCTGAATGAGACGATCTTAAATAGCGTTCATGTTGGCATGGTGCTTGTCATCGAAGGAGCCAATTCCGTTTATAATGAAGCAGCTCAGACGATGATGAAAGAAGATCCGCTATTACAAGAACGGCTTGGGAAGTTAACGATTCATGAAACAAAAAGAAGAAGTGAGGAAATTTGGGATCATAAGCGGAAGGAAGAGAAAGTTTTCTATGCGGTAAGTTACAAAGTATTGGGGACGTCAGAGAAGCAGCGTTCCATTATTACCTTTGAAGATATTACGCACCGAAGAAAATTAGAGCAGCGCGTGGAAAGAATGTCTCGTCTTGCTTCATTAGGTGAGATGGCTTCAGGTATTGCTCATGAAATTCGTAACCCACTTGCAGGTATAAAAACGACGACGGAATTATTAACACGCAGGCTTGAGCTAACGAAGGATCAGCTTACCTTAACGGAAAATATGTTGTTGGACATTGATCGCGTTAATAAGATCATCACCAATATTCTGCAATTTTCTAGACCGATGGAAACCAATCCTTCTTTGTTAAAAGTTGACGATACCCTTAACTCACTTGTACTACTCATGAAAACGATCGCGGATGAAAAAAATGTGATTCTTCATCATATCGAAAACAACACGGAAATCTTTGTGGATCGCGATCATCTTCGTCAAATCCTGTTAAATCTTATTCTAAATGGAATAAATGCGATGCCCGATGGAGGAGAGCTGATTCTATCAAGTTTCCAACGAGAGAATGATGTGACGATCATGATCTCTGACACAGGTGTTGGAATGGAGGATGCCGTCATGGAGAAAATTTTTGATCCTTTTTATACAACACGTGCAGAGGGAACGGGACTTGGATTATCAATTGTTCATCAGTTAGTTGTACAAAACAATGGGGAGATTGACGTGAATAGTATACGTGGAAAAGGAACGGAGTTTTCGATCACGTTTCCAACGGGAAGGGAGGAGAAATAAATGGCTGTGAAAGTAAGCATCATTGACGATGAAACCACGCTTCGTCTTACGCTGCAAATGTTTCTAGAAGACGAAGGATACGATGTGAGAGCAGCATCATCACTTGAAGAAGGGTGGCGCATGCTCGATGAATTTAGTCCACACGTGCTGTTATTAGATATTCGCTTACCAGATGGAAATGGGCTTGATTCGCTCCATGAATTTAGAGAACACTATCCTGAAATGGCTGTGATGATGTTAACAGCCTATGGGGATGCAAAAACAGCCGTTCGTTCGATTAAAGAAGGCGCCTTTGATTATTTAACGAAGCCTTTTGAGCTAGAGGAGCTAAAGATCACACTTCAGAAATGGATCAAACAGCATCACCTCGAGAAGGAAGTCGAGCGCTATCGAGAAGAAGAGCGACGGACGAAACTTGTACAGATGATCGGTGAAAGTAAGCAAATGCATGAGTTAAAAGGTAAGATTTCATTGATCTCTGAAAGCAATGATACGACGGTATTAGTTCGTGGCGAGACAGGTACCGGGAAAGAGCTTGTTGCAAGAAGTATTCATCAGCAAAGTAAACGTCACGAAGGACCGTTTGTGGCCGTAAACTGTGCAAGCATTCCAGCGGACTCCATTGAGATTGAGCTTTTTGGTCGAGAAAAGAATAGCGTGACGGAGCAAGCGAACCCGAAAGTTGGCTTAATGGAGTGGGCCGATGGAGGGACGTTGTTTCTTGATGAAATTGGGGATCTTTCACTCGATATTCAAGTAAAGCTTCTTCGCTTTCTTGAAGATAAGAAGATCAAGCGACTTGGTAGTGTGCATGATATAGAGATCGATGTGCGCGTCATTGCCGCAACCAATCGATCGCTCGAGGAAATGATTCAAGAAAAGACGTTTCGATCCGACCTCTACTATCGCTTGAACGTTGTCCCGGTAAAGTTAACGCCTCTACGTGAAAGAGGCGATGATATCATCATGCTAACAGAACATTTTCTGCACGAATTCTGTCAGCAAATGAGAAAAGAAAAACCGTCCTTACGTGCTGATGCGAAAAAGCGTTTAGTGAGTTATGACTGGCCGGGAAATGTCAGAGAGCTAAAAAATACGATTGAACGAATCGCGATACTGCATCAAGAGAAAGAGCTTGCGGCGTATCACTTTGATTTTCTAAATCCCGTTGAGGGGAACGTGGAAGGTGCTAAACCAATTGATGACGTTGTTTTTGATGAGCAATTTTCATTAGAAGATCATATTGAGGCTATTGAAAAGAAATACATCGAGAAAGCCATTCAAGAGTCGAAATGGAATATTACGCAGGCAAGTAAGCTTTTAGGGATGAGCCGCTATGCCCTTCAGCGTCGAATTGATAAATACGAGATAACATGAGCGAAATCGCCCGAAATGGGCGGTTTTTTTGTGCGGAATCTCATAAAAATATCTGAAAATTACGTGATATCGTAGAGGTAAGAGAAAAAACGCATCGATTCATGTAAAGAATGAATCATATAGAAAAAGGGGGAATTTGATGGGTATTGAAAAACAAAAACCAACAGAGCTTGAAAACGGTCCAACAAAAAGCAAGTGGGGCGTCATTCTCGGTGCTGCCTTCTTAATGGGGTCATCTGCCATCGGGCCAGGGTTTCTAACACAAACGGCCGTCTTTACTGAGCAGTTACTGGCAAGCTTTGGATTTGTTATTTTAATGTCAATTATTTTAGATATTGGGGTTCAAGCAAACATTTGGCGTATCATTGCCGTCTCTAAAAGAAAAGGACAGGATATCGCGAACATGGTTGTTCCTGGGCTAGGATACTTCCTGGCATTCGCGGTAGCACTTGGTGGACTTGCTTTTAATATCGGTAACGTCGGTGGGGCCGGACTTGGTATGAACGTGCTTTTCGGCATTGATCCACGAATTGGTGCGGCGATTACAGGTGTCATCACAATTGGGATTTTCCTTTCAAAAGAAGCAGGGGTAGCGATGGATAAAATCGCACGAATCCTCGGTGGAATCATGATATTACTCACATTGTACGTGGCTTTTCAAAGTAATCCGCCAGTCGGCGATGCGATTGTTCATACATTCGCTCCAGATAAAATCGATGTCTTTGCAATTATTACACTCGTAGGTGGAACGGTAGGTGGGTACATTACGTTTGCTGGAGGACATCGTTTACTTGATGCGGGCATTTCAGGTAAAGAAAATTTACATCAGGTAACGAAAAGCTCGGTTTCAGGCATTCTCATTGCTTCGATTATGCGCGTCTTTTTATTCCTAGCGGTGTTAGGGGTCGTCGCAACAGGATTTAAACTAGATCCAGCTAACCCACCCGCTTCTGTTTTCCAACAAGCAGCAGGTGCGATCGGCTATAAAATGTTTGGTGTTGTTCTATGGGCTGCAGGAATTACGTCAGTCGTCGGAGCGGCCTATACATCTGTTTCATTCTTACGAACGTTATCCAAAAAAGTTGATCGACACCATTCAGGAGTTACCATTGGCTTTATTGCCGTATCAACAATCATTTTCGCATTTATCGGTAAGCCGGTTCTGTTACTGATTCTTGCTGGAGCATTTAACGGATTGATTTTGCCGGTCGCTCTCGGAACGCTTCTTGTAGCGGCTTATAAGAAATCCATTGTCGGTGATTACAAGCATCCACTATGGTTAACGATCTTTGGCGGAGTTGTTTTCCTGATTACAGCTTATTTAGCCATCGTAACGCTAATTGATAAAGTACCACAGCTTTTTTCTTAATGGTTAGGAGGAACATGTGTGAAACTTGATTATTATCCTCTTGGGGATACAGGCATTCAGCTTGTATTTGGTACCGAGATTTCAGAAGAAACGAATCAGAAAATCAGAATGTTTGCCAATGAGTTAGCGCAACACCCGATTGATGGTGTTGTGGAATGGGTTCCAGCCTATACAACGCTAACAATCTATTATCTTCCAAATAAAATTTCTTTCAATACATTGAAAGAAAAGTTGGAAGAGAGGAACGAACAACAACATGGAAGAGAAGCAGATGCTGCTTCTCTTGTTTATATCATTCCAACTTATTATGCTGGGCCAGACTTAGAATTTGTAGCCGAACATAATGGGATGAGCCAAGAAGAAGTGATCGACATTCATGCTAATAAAGATTACCTCATTTATATGATGGGCTTTGTTCCCGGCTTCCCTTATCTAGGTGGGATGCCAGAACAAATTGCAACGCCAAGACGGGAAAATCCACGTGCTGAAATTGAGCCGGGTTCCGTTGGAATAGCCGGAGCGCAAACGGGTATTTATCCACTTGAATCGCCAGGAGGCTGGCAAATTATTGGACAAACCCCAGTGAAATTATATGACCCAACAGGAGAGCGACCAATCTTACTTGAGTCAGGTCATTATTTGCGATTTGTTTCTGTTAGTAAAGATGAATTCATTAATATAAAAGAAGCGATCAAACGTGGGGAGTATGAAGTCGAAACCGAAGAAAAGAAGGTGAGCGTTCATGAAGTCGGTTGATTTAAATAGCGATTTGGGAGAAAGCTTTGGGGCTTACAAGATTGGAAATGATGAGAACGTACTAGAATATATCTCATCAGCAAACATTGCCTGCGGCTATCATGCAGGAGACCATAATGTGATGATGAAGACAGTCGTATTAGCGAAGAAGCTTGGCGTTAGTATTGGTGCACATCCGGGATTTCCTGACCTTGGGGGATTCGGCAGGCGTGAGATGAAGCTATCGCCTGATGAAGTGTTCAACCTGGTTGCTTATCAGATTGGGGCAATTCAGGGTGTTGCGAATGTTCACCAAACAAAAGTGCACCATGTGAAACCACACGGAGCTCTTTATAATCTGGCAGCGAAAGATCCAGCCATTGCAAACGCCATTGCAAACGCTGTCTATGCAGTGAACCCTGAGCTTACCCTTTATGGTTTAGCAGGGAGTGAATTGATTAAGGCAGGACGAGAGCGTGGACTAACGGTTGCTCAGGAAGTTTTCGCAGATCGTACGTATCAGCCTGACGGGACCCTCACCCCACGCTCAGAGCCGAACGCCATGATTCACAATGCAGATCAAGCTGTCGCGCGTGTCGTTCGTATGATCGATGAGCAGCAGGTAAAGGCAGTAAATGGAGAAGATATTGCTATTCAGGCCGATACGATTTGTGTACACGGCGATGAGCCCGAAGCACTGCAGTTTGTTCAGCAATTAAGGGAGCGCCTTTTGAATGAAGGGATTCGTATTCAGCGGGTTGGAGTGAATGCCCATGTCTAAATCAATTTTCAAAGTTCGAAAATCTGGATTGCTTTCGACGATTCAGGATAGTGGAAGAAAAGGTTACCAACAATACGGGATTGTTGTATCTGGAGCGATGGATCCTTTTGCAATGAACGTGGCGAACTTCCTCGTAGGAAACAAAGGAAACGAAGCCGTTCTTGAAATCACGGTTATGGGACCAGCCTTCGAGGTACTTGATGAAGCCGTTATTGCCATTTGCGGTGGGGACCTTTCCCCAAAAGTGAATGGAGAAAAAGCGCCAATGTGGAAAAGCTTTTCTGTGAAGGAAGGCGATCGTCTGGAGTTTGGTCAGCCTCTCTCGGGTGCTCGTTCGTATATTAGTGTTGCTGGTGGTTATGATGTACCGCTTGTGATGGGAAGTAAGTCAACGTATCTGAAAGCTGGAATTGGTGGAGTTGAAGGACGAGCGCTTGAAAAAGGAGATGTGCTTCAAACGTCTGGAAAGATAAAAGGAATCAGTGGACGTTCACTCCATCCGGATGAAGTTCCTTCTTATAAAAAAGAATTAACCATCCGTGTCGTACTTGGACCGCACCACCATGCATTTACGGAAGATGGGATCCAAACATTCCTATCAACTCCATATGAGGTAACGCCTCAGTCCGATCGAATGGGCTTTCGCTTAAAAGGGGACAAGGTGGAGCACGCAACGTCTGCTGATATTATTTCGGAAGCGATTCCGCTTGGTGGGATTCAGGTTCCAGCAAATGGTGATCCGATTATTCTGATGTCAGATCGGCAAACGACAGGTGGCTATACGCGAATTGCCACGGTCATCTCAAGCGATATTCCATACTTAGCGCAAGCGATGCCTGGCTGTACGATCCACTTTCGTGAAGTAACCGTGGAGCAAGCGCAAGAAGTTTATGAAACGAATGATCGCTTTCTTCGCACGTTAGAAAAAGTATCTGTGAGATAAAGGGAGGACACAGCATGTTAAGTTCAAAAGAAATCATTGAGATTATCAAATATGTTGATGGTTCAACAGTAGATGAAGTCCATTATGAGCATGATAGCTTTGTCGTTAAGGTGAAAAACCAGAATCCAGAGAGTGAGAAAAGCGAACAGCAGGAAGCGAAAGCACAGGTTCCGACCGCTGTTGCTGAGCGGGGGCAGGAGGATCTAACTCCTGAGCCGGAAGAACGAGAAACCCATACAGTGAAAGCGCCTATGGTTGGCATGTTCTATTCCTCACCTTCTCCGGATGATCCTGCATTTATTCAGGTTGGAGATAAGGTCGAAGAAGAAACAGTCGTTTGTTGTCTAGAAGCAATGAAGATGTTTAATGATGTTCCAGCAGATGTGAAAGGTGAAATTACTGAGATTCTTGTGGAAAATGGCGATCTTGTTGAATTTGGCCAACCGCTCTTTACTGTAAAACCAGCATAGGAGGGAATCAGATGGGAATCAAAAAAGTACTGATCGCAAATCGCGGTGAAATTGCTGTACGTATTATTCGCGCCTGTCATGAGCTTGATTTAACCGCTGTCGCCGTCTATTCTGAAGCGGATCGGGATGCTCTACATGTGCAATTGGCGGATGAACATTATTGTATCGGCCCTACGTCCTCTAGCGATAGCTATTTAAACGTAGGGAATATCATGACGATTGCGACGAATAGCGGCGTGGATGCGATTCACCCTGGCTATGGTTTTCTTGCTGAAAATGCCGACTTCGCGGAGATGTGTGAGGACTGTAACATTGCTTTTATCGGTCCAAGCAAAGAATCCATTCGTCAAATGGGAATCAAAGATGTGGCGAGAAAGACGATGCAAGATGCGAACGTCCCGGTGGTTCCAGGTTCAAAAGGCATTATTCAAAGCAAAGAAGAAGCGCTTGAACTAGCAAATGATATGGGGTTCCCTATCATCATTAAGGCCACAGCCGGCGGAGGCGGGAAAGGGATTCGTGTTGTAAGAGAAGAAGAGGAATTAATCAAAGCCATTAATATGACCCAGCAGGAAGCGGAAAAGGCATTCGGCAACCCAGGTGTGTATATGGAAAAGTTTATCGAAGACTTTCGTCATATCGAAATTCAAGTTCTCGCGGATCTTTATGGCAACGTGATCCATCTCGGCGAACGCGATTGCTCCATTCAAAGACGGATGCAAAAGCTTGTGGAAGAAACACCGTCCCCTGCTTTAACGCAATCCATTCGTTCCGAAATGGGTGAAGCCGCGGTTCGAGCAGCTAAGGCCGTTGATTATGCCGGTGCCGGTACAGTCGAATTTATTTATGACCAGGATGGAAACTATTATTTTATGGAAATGAATACGCGGATTCAGGTGGAGCATCCTGTTACAGAAATGGTGACGGGTGTTGATTTAATTAAAGAACAAATCAAAATCGCTGACCGTGAGCGACTTTCACTCACACAAGAGGAAGTAGAGATGAGCGGTTGGGCGATTGAATGTCGAATTAACGCGGAAGATCCGGATAACGGTTTTATGCCTTCACCAGGAACAGTCGAAACGTATCTCCCACCCGGAGGCTTCGGGGTTCGAGTGGATTCGGCCGTTTATCCAGGTTATGTCATCCCGCCATTTTATGATTCGATGGTTGCAAAGCTGATTACATACGGTTCGACGCGTACAGAAGCCATGCAGCGGATGAAGCGAGCGCTCAGTGAATTCAAGATCGAAGGCGTGAAAACAACGATTCCGTTTCATCAGAGGTTATTCAACCATGAGAAGTTTGTAGAAGGCGATTTTAACACAAAGTTTCTTGAAATCTATGAACTTAAGGAGATGGTCTAATGGAAACTCCTTCTACACAGCGACGAAAGTATCGCGACAATCTTGAGAGTGGAACAACATCAGGCGTATGTGATGGCTACTTGCAGGCGAATATGATTACACTTCCCTCAAAATACGCTTTCGAGTTCCTCCTGTTTTGTCAGCGAAATCCGAAGCCCTGTCCGATCGTTGATGTTCTTGAAGCGGGACAGGTAAAGCCTCGCATTGCTGATGCAGATATTCGCACAGATCTTCCAAAATACCGCATTTACAAAAACGGAGAGTTGGAGAAGGAGACACTTGACCTTAAGGACGTGTGGGAAGATGACTATGTCACATTTCTATTAGGATGTAGCTTTACATTTGAAAAAGCGCTCGTGGAAAGCGGCATTAGCTTATTGCATCAGGAAATGAATCTCGTTGTGCCAATGTATCAAACCAACATCCCTTGCGAAGAAGCGGGTCAGTTTAACGGGAATATGGTGGTCAGCATGAGAGCGATTCGAAAAGAAGAGCTTGATGAAACAATTGCCATCACATCAAAGTTTCCGCATGCGCACGGGGCTCCCATTCACGTTGGTCATCCATCTGAAATTGGCATTAAGGATATTGAAAAACCGGATTACGGAGAATTCCCTCCTTTCGATGAAGAAGAACGCATTCCCGTGTTCTGGGCGTGCGGGGTAACACCTCAGTATGTTGGGTTGAACGTAAAACCTGAGATTATGATCACGCATGCGCCGGGGCATATGCTGATTACGGATCAAAAAGAATAGAGTGTGAAAGTCGTTTAGTCGAGAACCGCTTCTGACTGAACGGCTTTTTTTGTTGAGAATAAGCCCTTATGACGTATGATAAAATGAAGGGAATAACCGAGTTGAAATAAGTAGGAGGAAGGTAGATCATGACAATCGTTAGCTTCTTACTTATTGCCTGGATTTTAAGCTGGTTTAAGTTTGAAAAGCTGTTTATTCAAGCGTTTCAAGAGCTTTTTAATAAAACGATCACAGAAGCAAGCTATTACTTTATCTTCTTTTGTATCGGTGCCCTTGGAGATATTGTACTGCTGCTGAATGGGACGTTTTACGATAAGTTGTAATGGTAAAGGCTGAAGATGCTAGTATCTTTAGCTTTTTTTTTCGTTAACTGGAGAATCATTTTCAAAAACAGATGACAAAATCTACCGGAAGTGAAAAAATGGAAATAGATGCTGAGTGAAAGAGAGGCGCGCTAAAAATGAAAAAAGCAAATCGACTGTCAGTGCTTTTATTTAGTTTTACGCTAGTGAGTTTAGGCGTTATGGCTTACTCAGTGTATTGGAATGATACTTACCCATATGCACCAGAAGTGATTATTGGATGTTTAGCTTACTTTTTTCTGTCCATTTTTTACTTCATCCTTATGGCAGTTTGGAATACGAGAAAGTTGAACAAGTATGAACGAAAGGAGCGAGTCGGTACATTCATCAAATGGTTTGCCGGACTGAGCGCCATTCATGTGCTTGTCTCATTACTCACTTTTTCCAGTATTGATGGGTATCAATTGTTTACTTCCTTTGGGTTAGCAGTTGGGATTGCTTTTAGCGATATGATTTTTCAAAAGAAGAGATCTTTTTGAATCACATTCAAAAAATCATAAAAGGAAGTGTGCAATATTGGGTAGTGAAAGTAAAATCATTATTTTTCCATTAAATAATGCGTTAATTAAGGATATCAATGAGACAAATGATTATTTTAAGTTATATGGTAGAGTTGTCCCCAGTTTACAATCAGGAAAGTGGTCTTATCAAGAGGTTCTTTTCGATGAAACGAGAGAAACACGTTTTCCAGATGACAAACTTGATTGGAGCCAATATATAAACCGAGAGGATAAAACCTTGTTATTAGCTTATATGAATAACACTTGCATAGGACAAATTAGAATAATTAAGGAATGGAATCGCTTCTGTTATATTGAAAACATTGCTACTAAAAAAGATTATAGAGGCAGTGGAGTCGGAAAGTTGCTCTTAAATAAAGCGGAAGAGTGGGCAAAACAAAGAAAACTTATAGGGATGTCCTTGGAAGCACAAGATGATAATCTTGGTGCATGCAGATTTTATGTGAAACAAGGATTTATACTAGGTGGAGTTGACACACTAAAGCAGTCATATAATCCTAATATTGAAACCACTTTGTACTGGTATAAGTTATTCAAGTAATGGGTGCTTATCTGTAATAAGATAGGCTCTTTTTCATGTACAAGAAAAATTGAGTTGTTAGAAAAAATGGAAGTAATTGGTATGGCAGATGTAGTAGCGATTGCTAAATAGAATATTCAATAAATGCATTAACCTTGTAAGAGGGAATATGACTTATTTAGGAGGGTTAAAATGACGAATAGAATAGTTGTTGCACTAATAGGTAGCTTTCTTATGTTTGCGGTAGGTTTGTTTAGATTATTGACTGAAACGCTATCTTTAACACCTTTGTTTATTGCTTCTGTATTTATTATAACAGGGGTAATTGGTGTTGTTGCTAATGGATTAGGATTAGGAAAAACACCTAATACCTAATTATCACAGGTTTTTAGTATCTTGAAATCAAGTATTCCACTATTTAGCTATTCATTAACAATGGTATGTAACTATGCGGATGAAACAATTAAACTACCGGAGCAGTTCCGGTTAATTTACCCTACAAAATGGTGCACAAAATGTCGGATGAATAAAGTAAATTCCTGTTATTCTATTGATGAAAGGAGGTCAAATTAATGGATTTGCTTAAGGACATGAATACTGCAATGAAGTATATCGAAGAAAACCTTACTAACGAAATAGACTACAAAGTCGTGGCAAGTTTAGCTTATTGTTCCGAATATCACTTTAAGAGAATGTTTTCTTTTCTTGCAGGAATGACGTTAGCAGAGTATATACGGCGTAGACGACTTAGTTTGGCAGCATTTGAGCTTCAAAATAGTAATGTAAAAGTTATCGATGTTGCGATGAAATATGGATACAATTCACCGGACTCCTTTACGAGAGCTTTTCTTAATTTACATGGCGTCACACCAACAGAAGCAAGAAACAAAGGTCAGCATTTAAAAGCATATCCATTTATGACCTTCCAATTGTCAATTAGAGGAGGAACTGAAATGAACTATCGAATCGAACAAAAAGAAGCATTTACCATCGTTGGTATTATGAAACGAGTTCCAATTGTTTTTGAAGGAGAAAATCCGGAAATAGCTGGGATGTGGCAATCCTTGACTATGAATAAAATAGAACGATTAAAAAAACTTTCAAATGTTGAACCGAAAGGGATGATTCAAGCATCTAGTAACTTTTCAGAAGGGCGTATGGAAGAAAAAGGGGAACTTGATCAATATATAGGAGTAGCAACAACCCAAGAATGCCCCGAAGATTTTACTAAACTTGAAGTACCTGCACTAACCTGGGCAATCTTCGAATCAACCGGAACATTCCCTAATACATTACAAGAAACATGGGGGAAGATTTATTCAGAGTGGTTTCCATCTTCCACTTATCAAGTAACAGAAGGCCCTGAGATCTTGTCAATTAAAAGTAAAGATTTAACTTCTACCTCTGTAAAAAGTGAGATTTGGATTCCCGTTAAGAAGAATAATTAATAAAATATTACGGAGCTGTTTTAGACAGCTCTTTTTCTTATGAAAAAAATGCAAAAGTTTTCAAAGTGATTTTTGAATTTCTGCCTTTAATGGTTATTGGAATATTGGTAGCAACCTTTATCTATAGAATATATTTTGATATCAAGTCTTCCACAATCTCGGAGCTAATTAGTAATTAACTAGTCGACATTTTTCCTTAGCGTAAGGGGGGAACAATGAATTTAGGAATAGTATCTGTAAAAGGAGAAACCTAATAAAGTATGAGTGTTATCATACCTTATTAGGTTTCTCCTTAATCGGTTATGCTTATAAACATTAATGATTGAAAGTTTTATTCTCAGTTATTCGAGGCTTATGCTTTTTACTAGTCCAGTTGACTAAGAAAATTCCAATAAGAATAAAAAGTCCTCCAGTAAGAGTCGTGAGGTGTAGTTTCTCACCTAACAAAAGCCAACCAAAAAGCACACCAAAGAATGGGGCTAGAAATAAGAATGCACTGGTCTTCCCAGGATCCCCGTTTTGAAGAAGGTAGAACCAAATAGTAAATTGGACGACGGAAGCCATAATAGCTAACCATAGTGTAAGACCTACCGATTCAATTGAGACAATCATGACTTGTAGTTCGAATAAAAAACTGAATAGCAACAAGAAGAGACCACCAAATAACATCTGGTAACCTGTTAAAACCCATACGTCAAATCTCTTTCCATAAGTGTTAATAAGTAAAGTAGAGGTAGCCCATGAAATCGAAGGGAATAAACTTAATAAGGTACCGATTTGCAAGTTAAGTTGGCCACCTAATGTAATGAAGACTCCTATCATGCCCAGGCATACTCCGAACCATTGACTTCTATTGTATTGTTTTTTTAGGAAAATTGTACTTGAAACAATGACAAGGAGTGGATTGGTAAACGTTAATATAGAAGATTCACTGGCAGAAATGGTTCTTAAACTAATAAAGATAAAACCCAAAACGCCAGTCGTTTGAAAGAGGCCGATGAGAGCGATTAACAACCAGTTTTTCATAAGCACCAGCTACGATAAATCTAAGGGCGTTTAATAACAACGGTGAGATATAAGTAATGGCGATTTTACCTATAGCAAACGAAGAACCCATGAGAGCGGTTGTGATCATAACGAGAATCCCGAACGTTAACCTATTCATGAATATACCCCTTTTATTCTTTTATAAATAATAAAAAAGGGTAAGTGACTTACCCTTTTTCTGCTGTTTAAATTCTTTTTTTATTTTTTAATTGCATTAAAACTTCTCTAGGTTCAGCTCGGTACATATAGTCGACATTTGCACTTGACGTCATAATTGTACCATCTTGACTGATAACAACCGTTCCTGCTACAGGGAGTCTCCAAGGATCTTCTTTGCTATTGAAATCACTTAAGTCAATATTGAAATCATCTCTATACGTTTTAATAAGATAATCAGGCATTTCAAATAGCAAGTTGTAATTTTTTATAACCTCTTGGGAAGTGTCACTTAATACTTCATAAGAAAGGTTGTTTTTCTCCTGTGTCGTTAAAGATTGATCTGGAGTTTGAGGAGAAATAGCGATTAATTGTGCTCCCTCTGCTTTAATATCATTAAGAATTTCTTCATAAGCTCTCAATTCAAGATTGCAGTAGGGACACCAACCACCTCTATAGAAATTCAAAATGACGGGTCCTTTTTTTAATTCCTCAGATAAAGTGATGAATTTTCCATTGGCGTTTTTCAGCGTGAAATCAGGAGCTTGATCTCCTTCGGTCAAGCCAGTTGCTATTCCAGAGTCAAGCAACTCGTTAGTTGCCTGGGTTACATTATTGGTCACGTGATTTGGAGCATTTGAGAAAAACTTTTCACGTACTGTTATTAGTTCATCTTTTAACATGTTGCTCACCTCAATATTAATTTCGGATTTTTCTATCGAAAAGTTTATATTACTATTTTAGAACGAATTAAACGTCAAAAACTTCTTTCAAATGTGCACGAAGTTCTGTTAGGTATTTATCAATGTCAGGATTTTTCATAACGTCGTGAGCTCCAAAACTCTTTAGTGGTTCAAGTCCAACGTACTTGTTCATATTATGCAAGTGATCAAGTGACCCTTCGAGATCTTGACCTTTAAAGAATTTATCCTCATCGTTATAGGCATATTCTGGTGCATTCCATGTTGTGGAAAGCATGTATTTTCTTCCACCTAACATACCGTTGTGACCGTATTCTGCATCTCCGCCGAAGAAGAGTCCAGGTTCATATACAGCATCGATATAAGACTTGAAAGCGCCGGGTAAGCTAAACCAATTGATAGGTGTTTGGAAAATGATTGTGTCTGCCCACATAAATTTATCCTGTTCTTCCTTTACATCGTACCCATCTTGAACGACAGTTGTTTTAATGTTGTAGGAGTCTTTCAAATTGTTGATGATTTCATCAAATAGTGTTTGATTCAATCTCCCTGGTGCAAATGACCAGTATTCGTGTCCATTAATAACTAATATATTTTTCATTTTTAATTTCCCCCTGATTGTTTTATGGTTCGAAAACCATCGAACTGATAAAAATAATAACACCATTTATTTGTTAATGCAATTCTTTCGTTTATTTGATAAAAATGTTTTATTTCATTGTAGAATAAAAAAAAGAGCCGCTAGGGGCTCTTTCGATTTTAAATATCTTCTTCTTTAAGTTGCGTAACGGTTTTTAGTAAACCTGGAAATTTCTCGTCAATTTCTTCTCTTCTTAGAGAGTAAATATGCTCCTTTCCTTCTATTCTAGCTTTAATCAGTCCTGCCTCACGAAGCACTTTAATGTGATGGGAGACGGTGGATTTTGGTAACTGTAATTCAAGAGAATAGGCCGTACAATTATTTTCAAAGCTTTCATTTAAACAACGGATGATCTTCACTCTATTTGGTTCACTTAATGCGTGAAGAACTTTTGTAAAAAGGACACTTTCGATTGGTGGTTGGTATGGTGTTTTCATAGTAGCCATTCTAATACGTTTTTTTTATAAAAGCAATTATCATCGATATAAGGCTTTTAATTAAGGAGTATCATAACTCCATTAATTTCTTAAGAACTGAGAGTGAGAAGATGTTGCTCCATTATATCGGTGCTACTGTGTAATAAAGAGTGGGAACTTTATGTAGGATGATGGAAAAGCAATAAGAGAAACTAAAACCTATTAAAGGAAGAATAGAATGTATAACGTTATAAAAGCCAATAGGACAAACTTAGAAGAAATCGTACACGTTGACAATTAGGTTAGGTTGAGGTACGCCAAGTAATTTGAAATGATTAGGAATAAGGTTTATTGATTAACGTAAAGAACGGGAGTTGAATAGAAAATTAAAAAACTCGAACATTCTGAGTGGCGATTTAGTGTGATCATTCTGGCCGGCCTTCTTGGGACGTTTCTTGCTATTTCGGTCGTCCAACAGGAACTGCACCTGACATATGCGTTAGGGTACCTGGCCGTGTGGTTATTAGCGGTGAGTAGTAATGCGATTTACGTGCTTTATAAGAGAAATAAAAATAAGCGGGGTTAGAAGAATCATAACCTGGATGAGTTTGTACGAAATAGAATGTCCGAACATGCCCCTTCATAGACTTAGAGAAAAGAAGGGAAGTGATCTCAATGTTTGGATGGAGTGCTGTTGTTGTAGCTGCCGCGTTTGTGATTCTCGTTGTCTATTTGATTTTAACTTTACGAAAAGTGATGACAACACTGGCAGAAACAAAGGAGACGTTGTCTGGTGTCCGGAATTCGGTTAACGGTATTACAGATGAAGCAGAAGAATTGATCCATACCGCCAACCAAATTTCGGATGATGTAAAAGGGAAAATGGAAGCCGTGGATCCTTTAATCGAGTCTGCTCATGATGTGGGGGACATGATACACGATGTAACGAGCTCCATTAAAAAAACCGCTTTGCAAAAGAATAGTAGGAAAACCATTCGTACACAAGAAAGCAAACCGGTACAAGTGAGATTGAAGTAAGAAAAGAGTTTCGTTGAAGGAAATTTTTATTAATGTGTTGAGCATAAGTAGAAAAGGAAGCCTAGCAGGCTTTCTTTTTTCGTGTATCCCAATTATTTTAATCGTAGCTGCCATCCTTTTTCTTATGAGAAATAGAAGATCCTGTTTTGAAAACAGATAATTTCATGCATTGCCCGGAACCAAACAGCCACCTAACTCGTAAATCAATAAAAGACATCGGGAGGTGTATGGATGAAGCAACTTTATATAAAGCAGAAGGTCTTCAGTCTTAGTGGGAAATATACAGTAAAGGACCAGCAAGAGAACGATCGGTATTATGTGGAGGGAAGTTTTATGCAAGTGCCAAAGACTTTCTCCATAATGAATACGGGTAGAGATGAAGTAGCCCTTATTGAGAAACAGGTCTTCAGCTTTTTCCCGAAATTTTTAGTTGAAGTGAATGGTCGAGAGATTTTAACCATTAAGAAGGAATTTTCTTTCTTAAAAGCACGCTATACCATTGATGCAGCAGGTATTGAAGTGAATGGTAATTGGTGGGATATGGATTTCCAAGTCGTGCAGAAAGGAAAACTCATAGCGGAAGTGGGCAAGGAATGGTTCACCTGGGGCGATAGTTACAAGGTTCAAATCCTAGATGACGAGATGGAAACGATGATCATTGCGCTCGTTGTGGCCATCGATTGTGTCAAGGCTGACCAGGCAGCTGCTGCATCAGCATCGATGTAGTAGGCAGAATTAAAGTGAGGAGCTTATCCGTAATAAGCTTCTTTTTATATGTATAAGAAATGAAAAGTGAATTTAAAATGAAAATGAAGGAGGAGTTAGATGAAGCAAAAACTAAAAAAAGCGATCTTACCTGTTCTGCTAGTATCTTTAGCTTTGAATATCTTTCTCACTACTCACTATTTTTACGAAAAGAAGAGAGAAGAGGAAAGTTTAGGCCAGGCGATAAATTACATCATGTTTAATCTGAATGAAACGGTCAAACAATTAAATGATCTTGATCAAAGCAGCCCAGATTATAAGGACCGTCTGATCTTAGCTCAGAGTAAGATTGCAGAAAATGAAGGATGGATTAATGCACATATAAAGGATATGCCACAAAATCTCGTTTCCTGGAATGGTGGAATAGGAGTCGGGTTGGGTAACGGAATATATGGAGTAAGTGAAGATGGTGCAAAAGAAGCAGTAGAGGATATTTTGAATTTTAAAAAGGGATATGATAAGGAGATTGTACACGTTAATCCGGAAGACCGGCCTTATGAAGCGATACAAGTTATTGGAAATGTTCTAAGTAGCAAGAAATATATGGGGGAGCGTTTTATTTATAAATAAAGGAAGTGTTCTTTTCGTAAACTTGGTATGGAAAAGATAGGGACAGAATTAGATGGCAAAGTGATCAGAATGAGAGGATTTCTCTAACTTCATATTGCTGAAGTCATTATTAAACTTTATAGTGCAAATGTAGGGAAGGAGCTCAATAATGAGGCTCCCTTTTTTAGTAAAGCTCTTGATTAGCTTTCTTTTATCATATGGCGAAACATAAATGGAGCGAATAAAGAGAAAAGAAGCACACTTAGCGTGATCCACCACCCGATTGATTGAAAGATTTCTTCTGGGCTGAAAAACGTGTATCCTAGATAGGATATAAACAAAATCCCTTGCAGTACCTTCAAGGTTTTCGCTTCGGCTTCATGCTTCTCAGCTACAAGTCTTTCATCAGTCTCAGATACAATCAATTGAGGATTCTTTCTTATTTTCATCAGTTTAAGGAAGCCTGTTAGTGCTACACTGAAAGGAATCAGCGATAGGGCTAAGAACGCTCTGTTGTTAATAAAAACGGTGTCCGATGTTTCCAAAACTACCCAGGTTAGAAAAAGGGCTAAACTAACAAATAACGTGACCCAAATGGTCAATTTCGTTTCCTTAACGAATTTTTCAACACTCACGGATCATTCCTCCCAGAATAAATCATCTAACGTTTTATTTAAGGCTTTGCATATAGCTGTACACAATTTAAGACTTGGATTATAGTTACCACCTTCAATTAAATTAATTGTTTGCCGGGTCACACCAACCATAGCTGCTAATTTTTCTTGAGAAACATCGGCTTCAGCCCGAGCGATCTTTATTTTTTTATTTTTCAATAAACATCAGCTCCTCCTCTTGTTCACATTATATTATGCAGCACCTTACAAAATGTCATTTATAAATGACATTTTGTAAGGTGCTTTTTATTAGGAAGATCGTTTCTGCAGATAGTTTAAAGGAGGGTTCGTGTCTTAGGGTGTTGAATATACATTATGAGTCTATTTATTGGGGAAAGCAGTTGTCGATTGAAAATGGCTCAAATGATCTTGATGATATTTGGGGGACAGACATGATAAAGTTCGAATTAGAAGATTGCATCACGAATAAGGAAGAGTTGAGAGGGCTAGTCGGAGAGCCAAGTGAAAGGGCAAAGAATAAAGTGATTTCACATATAGATGAAAACTGTAAAAATTTTTTAGCGATGTCACCATTTCTAATGATGTCAACATCAGATTCGGAAGGAAATTGCGATAGTTCACCAAGGGGAGATGCTCCGGGGTTTGTTCATGTTATGGATGATCATTGGCTCGTTATTCCTGAACGGCCTGGGAATAAGCGACTGGATTCGATCATGAACATTCTCTCAAATCCAAGCGTTGGATTAATCTTTTTGATTCCTGGGTTAGAAGAAACCTTACGAATAAACGGGCAGGCGACGATCATTAAAGATGAAAAAGTGCTTAAGGAAATGCACGTAGGTGGAAAAGTTCCACTCATCGGTATCGCTGTAAAAGTGGAAGAGTGCTTTATTCATTGTGCAAAAGCATTTATGCGATCCAAACTTTGGGATCGCGAGTCATGGCCATCTAAAGAGGCACGACCAAAAGCTGCGAAGATTTTAGCAGAGCATACGAATTTACCAGGAGTGACTGAAGAAAAGGTTGCAGCAGGTTTAAGAGAGAGTTATAGCAAGAGAATGTATTAGTCCTGTAGGCAAATGATGAGTAGTTGAGATCGATGGCAACTACTCTCTGATCAATAGTTGACTTTGACTCGATGTTAATCCTTTGGGGAACAAGCATGATGATCCTGTCAATGGGGAGGAGGTTGCTTAGAATGTCCCAAAATGATAAAAACCACAGGACGAAACAAGAGGAGAGGGATTCAGTGAAAGACTGAATCCCTCTCCTCTTGTTAAAGGTATTTTCTAATCGGGCCGCGTGTTAAACAACGCTGTTTTTAATGGAGTTTGAATCACTGACATCGGCATCGACGACGTAGCTGATTGGAATGTACACAGCGGTCACATCGCCATTTTCCTCTCCAAACCCTTGGTTTCGTTTAGTTGATAAGAACACGTCTGCCTGTTGCGTTGGAGCAAAGTTGATCATTGAATTCCGCTCTAGGATATTCACTTTAAAGCCTAACAAGTTGATGACCGTAGGTGCAAAGATCATGATGTCTCATCCCCTTCGTCTTACAGGTATTTGGTCGCGTTCGGATCCATAATGCTTGGCATGTCGATCCCGTCCCGATCATCGACAACACTTCTTGTTCCAAAGAAGCCACTGTCATCGCCAAAGTTTTGTCCATAGCCTTGATTCTTTTTATCTGTGTTATTCCAGTCTGCCAAGAAGTTTTGCCCTACATTGACCGCCGAAGCATTTTCAAAGGAATTAATCTTAAACATGAAAATATTAATAACTATAGAAGGTGAACTCAATTTTTAACCCCTCCTCTGGTTAGAAATATATGTTTCCCTCTTCACTTTATGAGCTTCGAATCGATTGGGAGGTGAGAATGTTGGATCCTGAACGCCTCAAACAATGGATGGAAATGGCGAAAAGCTTTCAAGGAAATGATTTTTGGTCGAGTATATTTGATAATGATCAGCCTGGAAACATGATGAATCCGTTTACTGACATGGGGAAAGGAAACCAATCCAAGCCTGCCCATCCTTTGCAGCCTTCAACGAAAAGTGTATTTCCAAAAGTGGATATTTATATGAGTAATTATGAAATCGTATTAGTGTTTGAGCTACCAGGTGTAAGAAAAGGGGATCTTGACCTGGCGATTTCTGGACGACATATCATCATTAAAGGAATCGTAAAGTCAGATAACAAAGATATTCGTGTCGTTCAGACGGAAAGGTTCTATGGACAGTTTGAACGAACCATTGAATTGCCAGAACCAGCTGATGAAACGAGTGTTAGCGCTGTTTTTCAGGAAGGGCTTTTAGAAGTGACGTACCCACGAATTCAGAGGGAACAAAATAAGATTACGATTAAGTAGGTTTCCTTTCTTTCTTGATGGCTGTTGCATCATCCAAATCAGAATCATTCACAATATAACCTGGATTCACGAAAACGCCCTGATCTGCATTATGAGCGCCAAACCCCTGGTTTTTTTTCACTGAAGAATAGACCCCAATTCGTTGAGTAGAAGAGAACGATAGGTTAGACAGGTTATTGATCTGGTTGATTTTTAGATAAGGCATGTTAATTTGGGTGGACTTAAACTTCATCTTCTTTCCTCCTTTTGATTCATTTTTGGACAACCCCATCATAGGTATTGAAGTAGGGGGTTCATTTAACCTATATGCGAAGAGGGAATAGGCCATTCATAAGTGATAAAGAATAGGGTGTTACTATGGCGATTAAATCCTTTTTTAAATTTATGATCACAGGAAGTAAAGAAATGGATGCGATGAAGCAAAAAGTCGCTCAACTCGAGGAAGAAGTGAAAGATAAAGAAGAGGGAGAATCGCTTCATGTTGAGCATTTAACGATTGAGAAACTCATTATTGAAAAGCTAGAATATCAAAATAACTTTGGTGCGCTCGGGATCAAAGAGTTGAGTGGTAAGTTGAATATAGGAGCGAACTATGATCATTTACCACTTAAAAATTTACCAGGGATGCCTGAAGAATTCACTCCTATTGAAATAAAGGATCAAAAAGGTGCCCCGTCACAAAAAGAGGCTCCCTCACCGACACCGAAATATGAGATTAGGGGAAGGAAGTAGTGAGTATTTGCGTCGAATTCCCTTTTCTTAGGTTATTTAACGAGGATCAAGTTTATTTACCTAAATTTCGTTATATTGTCTAAAATAGAAAAACATTGGCCAAATCCGGAATTTATTGTCCAAACTCAATTTATATTAGCTAAACATAAAAAAAGTCGAACGCGAAACAGTTGCGTTCGACTTTGGATAACGTTGTACTAGGGGATGGTTCCCTCTTGATATATTAAAGGAAACGCTGAGCGATTTCGTAAACTAATGAATGGTGATGTTCCTGAGCAGGATCTCAGGATTTTACTTCAGCATGTCTGAAACCTAAAAGTGAGGTTCAACTAACCCATATTGAGATAAAAATGAAAAAGGGAGACCGCTTGGGTCTCCCTTCACGTATATCATTTTCCCTCAGCATAAGCAGCTAAAACAACAGCGATTTCATCTTCAATGTCCTTAATGTCATCCTCTTCAACAAATTGATTCAACATAATTGAGAAGACGAGGCCGTTGTTCTGATCCACATACCCTGAAAGAGAAGAGACGCCAGTTAAGGAACCGGTTTTCGCATGAACAATTTGTTCTGCAGCGGTATCTCTCATGCGATAACGAAGGGTACCCCCTTCAAAGCGATCGGCATCACCGGCAACGGGGAGAGAATCGTAAAATGCATCAAACCAGCTTTTATCTTGTATGCGATACAGGTAATTGGAAAGCTGATTTGGTTTAATTAATGAAACGTGAGATATGCCCGATCCATCTCTTAGTCGCATTTCAGCTGTATCGAGTCCAGTCTCTTCCAGGAAATCGTTTATGACTTCCAATCCAGCCTCCCAGCTGCCTTCCTTTTTCTTCACTTTTCCCATTTCTTTTACTAATATTTCTGCATGACCGTTATTGCTTAGCTTCATGAATGGGATAAGGAGCTCCGATAGTGGCATGGATTTCTTTTCAACGAGCAGAGTAGCCTCTTCAGGTGTCGTGCGCAGCACCATGTCGCCTTTAAATTGAATCCCAGCTTCCTTGAGGGATTGCTTCATTAAGCTAAGCACATATTCCGCTGGATTCCATACCGCAATCCAATCGCGCTTACGTGTTGCATCCACAGATATTTCCCCTTCGACTAAGATGGTATTTGAACCATGTTCACGTGTGATGCTTAATTCCGCATCCTCTTCAGCACTGACCGTTTTCGCTCGGTTCTGTACTTCAATTACATCTGAAGACGGTGAAAGTCGAACATCAACTGGATCGCCAGGATGTTTGCCTGGATAGGCTTCTACAATGACAGTACCGGCATCATAATCTTCATTAGGTGAAGCGGTTAAAGCAGAAACCTTGGCCCCATAGTAGTTATCTTCATCTGACCAGGAGAGGTCCTGAGAAAGAGCTTCATCTTTATACCAGCTGTTATCCCCAATTAGATCGCCTTTAATTTTATGTACACCTTTTTCTTTTAGTGAGTTAGCGAGTTCATCGAAGTCTTCTTTCAGGAGAGTGGGATCGCCTTTTCCTTTAAGGTAAAGGTTCCCTTTCAAAAATTTGTTTTTCAAATTGCCATCCGTTAGAAGTTCAGTCGTGAAACGGTAATCAGGTCCTAACGCTTCAAGGGCAGCACCAGCCGTAAATAATTTCATATTCGAGGCGGGAGTTAGGCGGGTCTGGCCGTAGTTCTCATAAATCATTTCTCCAGAGTTCGCTGATCGGACGCTTATTCCGGCGATAGCACCATCAAGGCGTTCATCGGAGAGGATCTCATTAAGTTGTGTGGATAAACTACTATTTGTTTTGTCGGCACTTACATTCTGGTTTGATGATAAAGGGGGTAGGACTAGGAGAATTAGCAGCAGGATGACTAGGCCGTTTTTCAAAGTTTGTTTCAATTCATCATCTCCTCTTTGTTTAGTATGGTCCATTAACGTATTGCCTAAAAGATGTAGAAGAAGTTTAGAATGACACATTCACCTCCCAGAGTATTAACTGAATATTCACTCTAAATGAACCTTTCGTGTATATCGTTCAAATCCCCTTTGATTTCAAGAAAGTTGAATCTTTTTACACATGGGAATAGCAGAGAAGTAGTTCATTAAGCCTATGCGCACATGACATAAAAAAGCAGCTGCATGATCGCAGCTGCGCTTCTTAATAGACTTTATCACCATTAAAAATGGAGTTCTTTACAACAACGTAATCCACTGTGCGAATGGACTCAAGCTTGTCTCCGCCAGAGTAAGAAATGGCCGATTGGAGATCTTGTTCCATTTCCGTAAGCGTGTCTTGAAGGCTTCCTTTATGTTCAACAAACATTTTCTTACCTTCCACATTTTTCTTCTCGCCCTTTTGGAACTCAGACGCTGATCCAAAGTATTCTTTGTATCGCTTGCCATCGCGTTCAACCGTTTCTCCGGGTGATTCTTCATGTCCTGCAAACAATGAGCCGATCATGACCATGGAAGCACCAAAGCGTACGGATTTTGCGATATCGCCATGTGTGCGAATGCCGCCATCTGCGATAATTGGCTTTGTTGCTGCCTTTGCACACCAGCGAAGTGCTGCTAGCTGCCAACCGCCAGTTCCAAAACCGGTTTTGATTTTTGTAATACACACTTTTCCTGGACCGATCCCAACTTTTGTTGCGTCCGCTCCAGCGTGTTCGAGCTCACGGACTGCTTCCGGTGTTCCAACATTTCCTGCAATCACAAAGCTGTCAGGCAAGTGCTTTTTAATGTGGCCAATCATTTCGATAACCGCATTTGAATGACCGTGCGCAATATCAATCGTAATATAATCGGGTGTAAGCCCTTGTTCTTTAAGCTGTTCGATAAACGTGTATTCCTCGTCTTTAACGCCGACGCTAATCGATGTGATCAGCTCACGTGCGTTCATATCTTGAAGAAAAGCGATTCGCTTTTCTGGCTCAAAACGATGCATCACGTAGAAATAGCCTTTTTCTGCTAGTGAAACGGCAATGGTTTCATCAATAATCGTCTGCATGTTTGCGGGTACGACTGGTAATTTAAATGTATGCTTGCCAAGTGTAACGGAAGTATCACACTCTGATCGACTGTTTACGACACATTTAGCGGGAATTAGTTGAATATCTTCATAATCAAATACGTTTTCCATGAGAATCACTCCTAAAAACGAATAATCCGTTTTGTTTTTGTAATAAATGTTCGTCCATTTGATAATTTACAGTAATTCCTCATTGTTGTCAAAGTATTTTTTAAAACCTTCTTCTTTACTTAGATCAAAAATGGAAGGGATTTCATCCATGCATATGGAAAAGTACATAAGGAAGAATGAAGGAGATGATGTGATGAAGCAGTCACTGCTTCGAATCGGTTCTACGTATCTACCTGTTTCAAATGTTAAACGAGCCACAGATTGGTATGTATCAAATTTAAATGCCGAGCTTAGCTATCAAGATCAGGATAAAGCGATTTTGAATATGGCGAATCAGAGTTTCTTTCTAGTAAAAGCAAAAGAAAAGGAATGTGCCAACTTCTATGATAGTGAAGGAAAAGAACGCTTTTCTTTAACATTTGAAGTGGATGGTATTCGGGAGCTTGAAATGCTTCGAGATGAATTCGTGGCGAAAAATATGAAGGTCGGTGAACTAGAAAACAGAGGACATGCTGGGAGAAACTTTGTCTTCTATGATCTAGATGGCAATATGTTTGATGTGTGGAGTGAAATCAGTCCGGAATTCAAAGAGCGTTATCTTGTTCCAGATCCGATTAGCGAGGAGTCAGCAGATTGATGGGAGAGCATGACGTTCACATTGAAACCGTGGAGCAACTTCAGCTTGTCGGTATTAGAGTTCGCTGCCCGGAAGAGGAGTACGTCCTGCAAATTCCGATAGCAGCCAATGAATTGGTTGAAAGACAAAATGAGATTGCTAATGTGTTGAACCATTCTTATCAGTTTGGTGCCTTTGTTGTAGACGCTTCTTCTGAAGAAGAGGAAGGGTATTGGGTTTGCCAGCAAGTGAAGAAAGTAGAGCATGTTCCTGAAGGAATGGTTTCGTTAACAATTCCTACTCAAACTTATGCGGTTATGAAGCATACGGGTTCGAATAAGACAATTTTACAAACGTATGATGAACTGCACAACTGGATTGAAAAGAGCGATTCAAAGAGGAGATTAGATGCCTGGCACCTCGAGCGCTTTTATCACTTTAAGAACATAAATCAGATTGAGGTTGATCTGATGGACACTATTCAGGATGAAGCAAAGGAGAGGATTTGATGATTCGTATTGGTAGCGTATTTATTCCGGTGACAAATCTTGAAAAGGCAACTTCATGGTATGAAGAGCATCTTGGCGTTAAGAAGATCGAGGAGTGGGGAGAAGGCGTTGGTAAGGGAGCAGGCTTTTACTTTCCGCATGGTCCTACTCAACTCGGTCTAGTTCAGGTTGAAACGAGTCAACCGTCTGAGTTTCGCGTACGGAATGAACAGAAGAATAGTTACTTTAATTTTCTGGTAGATGATATCTATGCGTTTTATCATGAATTAAAATGTGAAGGGGTTAAAACGTCTGATATTGAAAAGTTCGGAGGCATGACCAGCTTTGACTTTTATGATCTTGATGGAAATCCATTTAGTGTCGTCAATGAGGTCAAAGACTCTCCGTTTCATTCAGATGAAATTAAGAAACGTCAGGAGAAGGAACGTTAATGGCAACGGAGCTATGGATGAACTTGCCCGTGAAGGATTTGGAAAAGTCGAAAGCTTTCTTTCACAACATTGGTTTTTCGGTACAGTCTATTGGAGATGGTGTTCAAGTTGCCGTCGAGGGATCGAAAGTGATGCTCTTTCCAGCGTCAAGGTTTGAAACATTCGCGCATCATCAAGTAGCAGATTCTCAGAATGGGACAGAAGTACTTTTCTCAATCGGAGCGGAGACTCGTGAAGAGGTGGATGAATTGGTCGACAAGGTTGAAAAAGCTGGAGGAGTTATTTTCGCAAAACCAGGATTAACGGATGGATGGCTCTATGGGATGGGGTTTATTGATTTAGATGGTCATCGATGGAATGCCCTGCATATGGATATGGAGAAAATGCCGTAAGGGTAGCTCGAGCTACCTTTTTTACATTATTTGAATCTTATCGCTTTATTTTTCGTAGATAGTAGTGAATAAATAAGTAAGAAACGGAGGGATTAGATGAAGAAAAGTAAATGGCTAGCGTTTGTGTTCCTTCTTCTCTTAGCAACTGGCTGTTCGAGCGGAAAAGCGAGCGATCAAGCGATTAAAACGGTTGGCGACGTTCAGTCATCATCTCTTTTAAACGATAGCGGTACATACGTAGGGAACAATTCGGATGTTCTTGCACTATTGAGTCACTTACCAGGCGGGGAAACTGTAAAGAAGTTAAATCTATCAGATGAAAGGATAGCCGTTACTTACGAAGCAAAAGGCACCATTTCAGATGAAGAATTTCAAAACTATTGGTTTTCGGGCGACCAAAATAGGAACAAAACGCTGTTGTATAATGCGATTCATCTAAGTTTACTTGTACCAAATGCAAGAGGTTATGAGTTTTATGTTCAAGGAAAAAGTATGAGTATGACGAGAGATGAGATGAGGAAGATTCTATCAGATGAATTTGCTGATCTTCCAAGTGAGGATGAGCTTATGAACGAGGAGACAGCCAGTGAGTTTCTGACAACCCATGAGGGGAAGTTAGAAAAGATGGCAAACGATTATGAGGACTATTTTGATGAAAAGTAGAAAAGATACTAGGAAAATAGTTTCTTTATTGCTTCTGCTACCACTTGGAATTTCATTTCTAATAGGGGTGCCCTCCTATTTTAATCACCAAGCGATTGAATCGGCAGTTGATGGGTGTGAAAAAATAGGGGGAGAAGTTAATTTGGAAAAGGATATTCTTGCTTTTAATTGGAGCTTTTCGTGTGAAAATTAATAGAATGAGGAGAATTGAGCATGCCAACCTGTAAGAATTGTGGCTATACGTGGCGGTGGAGAGAAGCCATGCGACTCCATTACCGCCAAAAAGCTGCATGTCCTAACTGTCATGAAAGACAGTTTAATCAGCAAAATCGAGAAAAAGATCACGTTATATGTCAATGCTCGTTTTAATTCCATTAGGGATTACGTCGATCTAGAAGC
Organism: Guptibacillus hwajinpoensis; assembly: GCF_020524165.1. Lineage (GTDB taxonomy): Bacteria > Bacillota > Bacilli > Bacillales > Guptibacillaceae > Guptibacillus > Guptibacillus hwajinpoensis_D. The sequence goes on along the minus strand of NZ_JAIVKU010000005.1, from coordinate 714,995 downwards.
TATCATTATGGTCTTATTTGGGTTTTTCAATTGGCCTTATTGTGCTGATTCTCCTTCTTTTTTCATATTACGATTCGTTAAGTAATGAAGAAGAACCGCTGTGGTGAAGTGCATACCAAAATCACGCTATACATAAGAGAGAGGTCGTCAACAAAAAATGGCGACCTTTTTTGTTGACGAACTTTTTTCCTATGAAGAGATACAATCTGTATAATCACTGTTTTTTCTTTCACACTAGTAAGTAGATGAAAATAGGGTAGTTTATAAACAAAAGAAACGAATACAAAGAGTTAGAGGGGAGGGCCAAGTGAAAAAACACTTATACCGAGGAATGATCAGTATGCTGAATTCCAGGAGTTTGGGGCGGATCCTTAGTAAAATGAGCCAAACGCGATTCAGCAGACGGCTGATTCCTCTATACGTGAAATTATTTAACGTCCAAACAGACGAGCTCGATCAACAGCTGAAGGAGTTTCCGTCATTAGAAGCGTTTTTTGTCAGAAAACTTAAATCCGGCTCGCGTTCTTTTAAAGGAAAAGATATTGCCAGTCCAGTTGATGGGAAATTGGAACAATTTGGTGAAGTAGATGACACGTTAATTGAGGTGAAAGGGATTGTCTATTCCATTGAGGACTTTTTACAGGATGATGAAATGATTGCTCGTTACAGGCATGGAAAGTTCCTTGTGTTGTATCTTAGTCCGAAAGATTATCATCGAATTCACGCTCCTGCTGATGCTGTTGTAGGAAAACAGTATGAGCTTGGTGGAAAGTCTACTCCAGTCAATAAGTTAGGTATGACTTTAGGAAAGTCACCACTCTCGACAAACTACCGCATTGTGTCTGAATTAAAACAAGAAGATGAGACGTTTATGGCTCTCGTGAAAGTGGGAGCAATGTGGGTGAACACAATCGAATTAACGCACCCCAGCTCACATTTAAGAAAGGGAGAAGAAATTGGCTTCTTTCGTTTTGGTTCCACTGTGGTACTCTTGTTTGAAAAAGATAAGGTCCATTTACATCCAAAATTAAAAAGACAAGCTGCTATAAAAGCAGGGGAAATATTAGCAATGAAAACGAAAGCTGAAGATGAGAAGGGTTCTTTGGATGACTAAAGGGAGTCTTAGGGATCGTTCACATGTTTTCACTAAATGATCAAAAATAGTAAATCATATTTCCAAATTTCTTCTATCCTTTTTTTACAAAATATAGTAAACTATAACATGGACTGTTTTACATGAACGACTTTAATCGCGTTGGATACATAAGTTGATCAATGATTTGTAGGGTTGAAGGTTTTTACGCTTAGCATAATCATTTTCACCCACCCCTTATTATCCAATTATAGAACACTGTTAAATTCTACTTCTATTTCTACTACATTCATGAAGGAAGGGAAGCGTTGAAATTGCCTATACAATGTTACACACGATCAAATCTTCTAGCTCTCATTGATCAGAAAAAAGTTGTTTTAACATCTAAAGTGTTAGCACATGGATTTACACATAAACAAACGATTATGGCTAGTCAAGAGCTTGATAAGCTCCTAAACCGCTATCAATTTGGACAGTATGAAGGAAGTCAATCGAGGTACTTGGCTTAATGGCACAGTGTCTATTTTACCAACTTCATTGATTTCTTCAATAGAAAAGAGCCAGGAAGCATTCTAAGCTTCCTGGCTCTTTATAGTATAACGGTCTAAGCATGAGCTCCAAGCAGTGCATCGGTTGCTGAAACGTACTCATAACCAAGATCTTTTGCGACAGCTTCATACGTGATCGAACCGTTAGCTACGTTCAATCCTTTTTCAAGAGCAGGATTGCTTTGAATCGCAGCTACTGCGCCTTTATTGGCAATTTGAAGTGCATAAGGAATCGTTACGTTTGTTAAAGCGATTGTTGATGTTCTTGGAACGGCTCCTGGCATGTTTGCAACTGCGTAATGAACAACTCCGTGCTTTTCGTATGTTGGGTTATCGTGGGTAGTAATGTGATCAACCGTTTCGATGATTCCACCCTGATCAATCGCAACATCTACAAGAACAGATCCCGGTGTCATGCTCTTCACCATTTCTTCTGTCACAAGCTTCGGTGCTTTTGCTCCTGGAATTAAGACAGCGCCAACCACAAGGTCCGAATCCTTAACCGCTTGAGCGATGTTAAGTGGATTGGACATAAGCGTGTTAATCGCATTTCCGAAAATGTCATCAAGCTGACGAAGGCGCTCAGCGCTTAAGTCGAGAATTGTTACGTCTGCGCCAAGACCCATTGCGATTTTTGCTGCGTTTGTACCAACAACGCCACCGCCGATAATCGTTACTTTGCCCCGTTTCACTCCAGGAACGCCGCCAAGGAGAATTCCTTTTCCACCTTTAGGTTTTTCAAGAATTTGTGCGCCGATTTGTGAAGCCATGCGGCCAGCTACTTCACTCATAGGAGTAAGAAGTGGGAGCGTTCCACGATCCACAACGGTTTCATAAGCAATTGCCGTTACGCCGCTATCTTTAAGAGCTTTCGTTAATTCAGGCTCTGCTGCTAAGTGGAGGTAAGTGAAAAGAATCAGTCCTTCACGGAAATAAGCATATTCAGAAGAAAGTGGTTCTTTTACTTTCATCACCATTTCTTGATTCCAAACTGTTGCCGCGTCTGTCGCAATCGTTGCGCCTGCTTCACGATAGTCGACATCCTCGAAACCGCTTCCAATTCCTGCTTCTGTTTCAACTGTTACGTGATGACCAGCCTTTGTTAGTGCGATAACGCCTGCTGGTGTAATGGCTACACGGTTTTCATTATTTTTAATTTCTTTTGGAATACCAATATACATGATTTCATCCCCTTAGACAGTGTTTTATGATCAAGTACCTCCGATTATAGACGTCCTCTTTTCATTTCACATTGTGTAAATTAGAGAAAAGGAAAGAGGGTGTTTGTGTAATTACACAAACACCCTATGATTTCAATTGTTCAATTTTTAAATCGAGAAAAAGCGTTACTTTTTGATTGGCGTCTTTTAAGTCAAGGTTCGCCACTTCAGCAATGCGTTTGAGGCGATAGTTCAACGTATTTGTATGAACATGTAGGACTTGAGCGGCAACTTTCACGTTGCTATCGTGTTGCAGATAAGTCTGTAGCGTCTCGAGTAGCTGCGTATGATGAATGCTATCATATTTCTTTAGTTTTTCGATATAAATGTTTTGGACATGCTGACGCTCTTTATAGAGGAGGTCAATGAATTGATAAATGCCGAGCTCTTGATAGCTGTAGATGGCTGTCACTTCTTCTTTAAAACGTTCCTTAATCGATAGCACATGCAGGGCTTCCCGATAGCTGTCTTTGATCGAGAGAGGGCTTTGATAGAGCGTTCCGGCTCCACCTTTTAACGTATCAACTCCAAGGCGATTACTAATTTTCTCAACAAAAATTTGGACAAAACTACTAAGCTGGTCAGCTGTATTGTGCTGGTCTGAAGGACGAACAAGTAAAATGAGCTGATTTTGATCAAGGGTACTATAAATGAATTCGATTTGGTGAGAAGCCTGGATGTAATAATTCATATGTCGCTCAAGCGATTGCTGAATTTCTTCACTAAACTCAAAGATTACGATCGCCATCTCGCCCTTCAATTTTAACTGATATGTGGCTGCCTGCTTCTGAAGAGCCTCTTCTTTCGTATAATGCCCAGTGAGCAATTTCCAGAAAAACTCGCGATGTCCTTCTTCTGAATGACGCTTCTTGATTTCCAATTTCAGAATTTGGTTTTTAACGACTTTTGCGGCTTTCTTTAGAAGAGTCAACTCATCCTGGGTTACTTCCCAATTTAATTGAGCCCAGATGAAACCGAGAAGTTCTTCATTTTTTCGAACCGAAATGGCGACTCTTTGGCCAAGTCCTACCTCTGGGATTGCTGGGATAATAACAGGATCATCACTTTCAAATAGTTGTGGAATGACCCCTTTTTTCCAGAGACTTTTGATTACTTCTTCCGGTACTTTCCGCTTCATGATGGTGGCAATACGTGCAGGATCCACATTTTCATCATGTGAACTATAGGCAAGAATTCGATGATCCGAATCTTCAATCGTAACAGGACAGCCGAGGTTTTCTCGGATGCAGTCGGCTAAATCTTCTAATGTTCGGAATGGCCCCTGAAAAGGGTTGTGACTTTCACGATCGGTATGCATCTTTTACCACTCCTTTCTTAATCTCAGTACTTGTTTCTTACCGTCTGCTTAAAAGTATACAAGAAAATCAGGGTGTTTGTGACATTTCACAAAGAGAAGTTAAGAAATTGTTAAGGTTTCCAAAGGAAAGCAGCGTCGTTTTTCGCTTGAATGAGAAATAATGACGAAAATAAAAACTAAAAATCGCTAAAGTTCATCATTAATAAACTTTTTGAAATAAATAGTATGACATAATTAAATTAATGTGTTATTCTAAAGGTCGAATCTAGTAGGGAGGCGATAGGTAAATGGTTGAGCAAAGTGCGATTCGTTGGTTTCATGAAATAGGAAAAGAGGAAATTGCCCTCGTTGGTGGCAAAGGAGCTAATCTTGGAGAGCTGACGCAGAACGGTGTACATGTACCACCTGGTTTTTGTGTAACGGCTGAAGCCTATACAGCTTTTATTACTGAAAGAGAACTCGATCAATCCATTCTTCAAAAGATGAAGACCCTTGATTATGAGAATAACGATCAGCTCAATGAAGTGAGTGCTGAAATCAGGGAATGGATTCTGCAGACAGATATGCTTGAGTCTCTTGAAGTAGAAATTCGTAATGCTTACGCTGCGTTTAGTCAGGATCTCAACGTAACAGATCCGTTCGTAGCTGTTCGAAGCTCGGCAACGGCTGAAGATCTTCCTGAAGCGTCTTTTGCAGGGCAGCAAGATACATATCTAGAGATTTCCGGAATCACAGAGCTTCTTTATCACATTAAGAAATGCTGGGCATCACTCTGGACAGCACGAGCCATTTACTATCGCGAAAAACAGCAGTTCAACCATTTTGATGTCTCTCTTTGTGCGGTCGTTCAATTGATGGTGAATAGTGAAAAGTCAGGTGTGATTTTTACAGCGAATCCGATTACAGGTGAACGCGAGCAGATGATGATTAATGCGAGCTGGGGACTTGGAGAAGCGGTTGTTTCTGGGATGGTTTCACCAGATGAGTACATCGTCGATAAGAGATCGTTTAAATTAATCGAAAAGCACGTAGCCGAAAAGAAAGTGCTTGTCGTAAAGAAAGCTAATGCAATCGGAACGGATACGGTTGCGGTGAAAGAATATTTAAGTGAGAAACATGTGAACCAACAGTGCTTATCACAAGCTGAAATCGCTCAGCTTTCACGTGACGCTGTTCGGATTGAAGAACTTTATCAAACTCCTCAAGATATTGAGTGGGGACTTGATTGCCAAACGAACGAACTTTACATTCTACAAGCTCGTCCAATTACAACGCTTAAAGAGGAGGAAACAAAAGTGGTTGAAAAGGTAGAAACGCCAAAGAAGATGCTCGTTAGAGGATTAGCTGCCTCTCCTGGGTCTGCTAGCGGAAAAGTCCGCAAGATCAAAGATATTAGTGAAGTTTCCCTTGTAGAAGAAGGCGACATTCTAGTGACCATTATGACGAATCCGGATATGATTCCTGCTATGAAAAAAGCGGCAGCACTCGTTACAGATGAAGGTGGACGGACGTGTCATGCGGCGATCGTTTCACGTGAATTCGGTATTCCGTGTATTGTTGGGTCTTCGATAGCGACAGATGTATTAATGGATGGAATGGAAGTAACGGTTGATGCGACTCGTGGAGTTGTATATGAAGGGATTCTAAATGACGCTAAGCCAGCGAGTAAGAAAGAAGCGGCTAATGAAGCGACGAACACCAACGAAGGATTTAACGAAGCACTTCTTCATCAGCTTGCACCGATTACAGGAACTAAAATTTACATGAATCTTGGAGAGCCTGATCTAATCAATAAATACAAACACCTGCCATTTGACGGCATTGGCTTAATGCGAACGGAATTTATCTTTTCAAATATCGGTATTCACCCGATGCATTTGTTAAAAACCGGACAGGAAGAGATGTTTATTGAAAAAATGTCCGAAGGAATCACGCAGGTGGCCCAGGATATCTATCCAAAGCCAATGGTTGTTCGCTTGAGTGACTTCCGCTCAAATGAATTTCGTGGACTCATTGGTGGCGATGAAGTAGAGCCAGTTGAAGCGAATCCGATGATCGGCTGGCGAGGTGTCTCACGCTATATTTCTCCTCAGTACGAAGAAGGCTTCCGTTTAGAGTGTCGAGCGATTAAAAAAGTTCGTGATGAATATGGCTTAATTAACGTTTGGACGATGCTTCCGTTCGTTCGCACTACGTGGGAAGTTGAGAAAGTGAAGAAGATTATGGCAGAAGAAGGGCTGATTCAAAATCAAGAATTCAAAATTTGGATTATGGCGGAAGTGCCGTCAGTCATTTTTGAAGCGGAGGAGTTCGCGCAGCTTGTTGATGGATTCAGTATTGGAAGCAATGATTTAACACAGCTCATTTTAGGATCTGACCGTGACTCTGGCATTCTAAACAGCATGGGTTACTTTGATGAGCGTAACCCTTCCGTGAAACGAGCGATTAAACAGCTGATTCATGGAGCGCATAAATATGGCAAAACTGTCTCCATTTGTGGCCAGGGACCATCGACTTACCCTGAGTTCACCGAGTTTCTCATTCAAGAGGGGATCGATAGCGTGAGCATTAATCCAGATACGGTGGCAGCGACAAGAAGATCGGTTGCGTCTGTTGAGCAGCGTATGATTTTAAATAAAGTTAGAGGATTATAAATTAGTATTTACATGGTGTAACCTTACTGGTATTATATAACAAAATCAAGAGCGATGATGAGAAGAGTAGATGATGGGATCTTACACAGAGAGCTCCGGTAGCTGAAAAGGAGAGAGGAAACCATGATCGAACCAAACCTCTAAGCTGTACATCGGAACCGAACGTGGGGATGGTGTAACGGGAGCTCCCGTTAACGAGCTATGGTATACGCAGCTTCTGCCGTACCTGATAAGAGTCATGTGGCGACACATGACTGAACCGGGGTGGCACCGCGATAAGCAATCTCGCCCCCGGGACAATACGTCCTGGGGGTGAGATTTTTTTATTTGTTCAAAAACTTATCGCGATTGGAGCTGCTGTACATGAACAGAGGTAAACGAAACAAGCATAATCAACTGATCTTCCTTGCGAGTACGGGGATGGCGAATATTGGTGAATGGGTCTATCACATTGCGATCAACTTGATGATTTTCAACCAAACTGGTTCAGCTCTCGCGGTGACAGTTCTTTATTTACTTAAACCGCTCGCAACGCTTTTGACAAACGGATGGTCAGGAAGCGTCGTTGATCGGGTGAACAAGCGAAAGTTCATGATGTTGCTGCTCTTCTTGCAAGCGACCGTTCTTTCGATATTGCCTTTATTTATGTCCCTGTGGTCGATTTACTGTCTCGTTCTAATTGTAAATATGGGACATGCTCTGTACCATCCGGCATCGATTATTTACATGACAAAGCTTGTACCTGTTCATGAACGGAAACAGTTCAATTCTTTTCGAAGTTTAATGGATTCAGGAGCTTTTGTTATAGGACCTGCGATCGCCGGGCTTCTTTTTATGATAAGTACGCCTGTGACAGCGATTTATGTAAATGCAATCACATTGGTTGTGGCTGGATTGTTGATTTACTTATTACCAACCCTTGAGACATTCAAATCACCAGAAGCCCCAACTTTTACATTAACGGAGCTAAGAAAAGACTGGCGAATTGTTTATGAGTTTAGTAAAAAATCTCGTTCTGTTGTCTTCATTTACTTTCTGTTTAGTGCCGTTATCGTGATGACCGCGGGAGTGGATTCTCTTGAAGCGGCGTTTGCGAAGGACGTGCTGAATTTATCGAACACCGAGTATGGGTTTCTCGTTAGTATAGCTGGAGGAGGCATTCTGCTAGGCGCCATTATGAACACGTTCCTTGTGAAAAGACTCTCTACTTCGATGTTGATGGGGGCGGGATCCCTCTTGCTAGCTTTAGGTTATGTTATATTTGCGACGTCAACTGGGTTGACAATGGCGGCAGTTGGCTGCTTCATCCTTTCGTTTTCCCTCGCATTTGCAAATACAGGATTTCTGACGTTTTACCAAGACCATATCCCAGTTGAGGTAATGGGTCGAATTGTGAGTTTGTTTGGGGTTGCTGAAGCGATTGCGATTATCGTTGTAACTGTCTCATGTGGCGTGCTGGCAGAGATTTATTCCATTCAATTCAGTGTTCTCGCGGGTGTCCTCGTGATGGTAGGAATGGCGATGGTGGTGTTTCTTCATCTCCTTGTTCCATTAAAAAACTGGAAAGCAAGGAGAGCTTAAGGATATGAGAAAGCGTTGAACCAAATGAAGGTTCAACGCTTTTTATGAATACGAACTAGATCTTAAATTGTTGGTTTTGTAACGTGAGCACTTTTTCTGTTGTTTGATGCGCCTGTTTTTTCGTATGCTCAACAAGTTCGTAAATGAGGGGACTGCATTTTTTTGCTCCTTTGATTAAAAGGGGTACGCCGAGTGCGTCTAAGCCAAGTCCACGAGAAAGGCCACCCCCAATCGACATGACGAATGGAACGGTTGGAGACGTATTAGACAAGATCATCTGATCATCTACCTGGAAATGATCAAAAAGCATGGTGGTTACGTCTTGTATAGCTGGAACAATTAGTTTCGACGACTTTTTGCCGATTGTAAAAACTTTATGCCCATCTGCATCTTTGCCGTGGAAAAGGAGATGCCCTGCATCCTTTTTTGTTAATTTGTTAAAAAAAGGCACGGCTAGGACTTCTTCACTCGTTAATGGAAGAGAAGAGGGCTTCAAAAGCTGTAAATGAAAAGCAGCTGCTAGTGATGTGGTGTGTGTTCCGCCATAATCATGGTATATGTAAATCATAGACTCATCCCTGTAATTGAATTTACTAACAAGTATGACCTAATTACTTGGGAAACATTCGGCGAAAGAGATTTAAGCAGCTCCAACTAACCATAATACTAAAGGTACCGTAATAATACTGGCGAGAGTCGTTAAAAGTGTACTATATGAAACAAGCTGTGGTTCTGTATTGAACTCAAGAGAATACATCGTTGTGTTAGCGGCAGTTGGCATGGATGAAAGGACAACTAAAATGCTACTAAGTAAAGGGTTTAAACCAAGTATCATTGTGAGAAACAGAGCAATGATTGGAGAAGCAATCATTCTGATGGAAAAAATCGTAGATAAATCACGCCATCTGACACTTCCTTTAGTGAGAGATGCAAGTTGCATCCCTAGTACAATCATGATTGTTGGAATCGTAGCATTTGCAACCAGATTGACGGCCTGCATAACAAACTCTGGGACCTTGAAGCCAGTCATTTTTACAACAATGCCGAGAAGGACAGCATGATTAATGGGCATTCGAGAAATTTTTAGAAGAGAATCCTTAAGGCTATGCGTTGCGGTGCTACTCCCTTTCGATGCATAATAAAGTCCGACCGTATTCATGAGTAATGACTGAATGACCATCATAATAATGGCATAGTGAACGCCTTCTTCACCGTATGCGAATAAAATAATCGGTACCCCATAGTTACCGCTATTCATAAAAACGGAAGAAAGAATCATGGCAGCAGATTTTGTGCGTTTCAGTGCTTTGATTCTAGAGATGATCGTAACAATAAGAATTAATAGGATCATTAATAGCAAGCAGAATATTAGGATATAAGCATAGTCCATAGTTATATCGTTCGTATAAAAGGTTTGAAAAGCCAGAAACGGATACATCAAATAGAGAGCAGAAGTCGAAATCGATTTACGATCAAATCCGATTTTCTTTTGTCCAATGTAGCCAATCGCAAAAATGATAAAAGCTGGTATAACAATTAAAATAACGTCTATGATTCTCACCACATTTGCTGTTTAGTTTAGTGTTAAATGAACGAAGTGAACTCCCACTATCGATTACGGATAGTGGGAGTTCTTCACAGTATGCCCTGTTCAAGCGAGAAAGGGTATGATTAACCCGGCTAACAAGAGAATTAAGGCTCCACCGAGGCGGGATGATATCTGAGCAAATGGCATGAGTTCCATTCTTCTTGAAGCGGATAGAACGGCTACATCGCCTGTTCCGCCCATATTTGCCATACATAATCCTGCTGTGATCGCAGCCTCAATCGGATAGAACCCAACCAACTTACCGATTAAACCGGCACCGATAATGGCACCAAGAACAACACCGAATACGGTAAGAATGTATTGCAGGGTAAGAGCTTCAAGTACCGTGTTTAGATCAGTATAAGCAATTCCAATGCCAAACAGTAGCGCAAGTGTCCAGTTACTTGCAACAAATTTATACCACTGACTTGCTCCATCGATGACATTCTTTGGGATGATGTCTGCTATTTTAGCGATAGCAACGACAATAATCATGAGAGCATATGGGTGTAGAGGAATGAAGTCTCCAAGTAATCCGCCAATCGCAAAGAAGGTAATGGCGGCTAGTAATCCTATTCCCATCTTTTGAATATCGTAAGTTTGTTTCTCTTCCTTATATTGAAACCCTTTTATCAATTGACCGTTCCCTGTAAGAGAAGGGAATTTGTTACCGAGTAGGTTAAGCATGCTAGCGAGTACAATCGCAAATACGTTACCCAGTGCAAGGGCAGGGACGAGCATGGAAATATAATAGGCAGGGTCATTGCCCATTAACTCGGAATAAACCTGACTCATCGGTACTGCACCAGCGCCCATGCCGCCACCCATGATTGGCATGGTGATCACAAGAATCGCATCTTTTAAAGAAAAGCCTACAAGGGAGCCGAGTAAACCAGCTACAACAACTGCACCGACAACGGCGCCCATAATGGGTAAGAAATAGCGGAGCCCAACTTTTACAAGGATTTTCTTATTCATTCCAAGGATACTCCCGGTAATGAGCGCAGCGATATAAAAGTTTAAAAACGCGCCATCTTTCATGAATGTTGTCATCGTTGTTACAGACGATTCAGGTAACCAGCCTTCATAAACAAGGAAAGCGGCACCGAAGATGGCGATAATGGCGCCTCCCCCAAGGTATGTTTTAACGATTGGAGTATGATCACCAATCCAACCTAGTAATTCGCCAAGCATAATCATAAGAAGCAAACTTCCGATCATACCGCCTGGAAGATTTCCGGTATAGAGGCTAGTCAGTGTTATAGCCGTAAATATTCCAAACCATAGCACTGGGAGACCAAAAATTTGTAAGGATTTCTTTTCCTGACTTATGTTTTCGGACGAGGGATCATGTTGATTCTCATACTTTAACTCTTTAGCAGCTTGCGCCAATTTGTTCACTCCTTTTTTCATACGTGATCAGTATCCTAGTAAAATAGTAAACGCTTACATCTGGTGTTTTTATCATAAAACAATTAACAGAAAATTCACATGTTATGTAACTATTAATAGTTATGTAATTAAAAAAAGCAACTAGTGTCGTTGCTTTTAAAGGTAATGCTGAATGGTAGATTGTTTGTCAGGATTTATCGCATATTGGTAAATGGGACGCCCCACACCATAAGTTAAGGTTTCTTTTAAATAGCCAATACTACTTAGAAACTTTAAATATTTTCGAACAGACACTCTTGAGATATTAGTCGTTGTTGCAATCTCATCTGTGGAAAAAGGAGTCGTTTTAAGTGAGAGAATGGTCGTATAGATCGTTTCAAGGGTGTTTTTTGTTAAACCTTTAGGTAATGAATGATCTTCTGAAGGAAGTTGAACTTCATTAGGAACTGGATGTGTGGACCGAAGCATGTGATCAAGTTCTTTTTGGTTCATCTGTTCTTTATGATTAAGTTTGTAGTAATTCCGCTTATAGTTCAGAAGGGCTTCTTGAAACCGATCAAATTCAAAAGGCTTAATGAGATAATCAATGGCACCAAGTCTTAATGCTTGTTGAATATGAGTGATTTCTGAAGCAGCCGTTACTAAAATAACATCCACATCCCGATTTTGTTCCCGCACTAACTTCAAAAACTTAATACCGTCATCACCTGGCATATAAACATCTAGAAGAACGAGGTCAATGTTTGTAGAAGCTAATGTTGCTAACGCTTCTTTTGCTGATTTTGCAAGGTGGCTTGGCATAAAATCATCCATTTGCTCAATGTAACGCTTGTTCAATTGTGCAACCATTGGATCATCTTCTACTATCATAACTTGAATCATTACGAATCCTCTCCTTGATCAAAAGGAACAATGATCGTAAATGTCGTTCCTTCATCTAAAACTGAATCTACGTCGATTGAACCATCTAATTTATCAATGCTTTGTCTCGTAAGAAATAGGCCAAATCCCCTGTGTTTGCCGTCTTTCGAAGTATGTCCTTTCAAAAAAATGTCTTCCAGTTTGTCTTCAGGAATCCCTTCTCCAGTATCCATTATCGTCATACTGAATAAGTCATCAATATAAGAGAAGATCATGCGGATTTCTTGCTTTTCACATGTAGAAACACTATCGATCGCATTATCGATCACGTTACCCAGGATGGTAATCAGTTCATGCGTGATTTTAGGATGACCTGCCTGTGGAATTTCAGTTTCAAAGTCAATTGTCATGGTAACATGTGATTCTCGAGCGTAGCTCATTTTCCCTATGATAAACCCTGCAAGTATTGGATCTTTCATATACTTTGTCACACTACCAATTTCGTCTGCTTGATGATCAACCAATTTGCTAATAAAGTGAGTAACCTCTTCATAATCTTCCATCTTGATTAAACCGAGTAGGACTTGCAATTGATTCTTAAATTCGTGAGATTGCGCTCGTAATGTATCAGCGTACATCTGTACACCAGTCAGTTGCTCTGCTAATTGATTTACTTCTGTCTTATCTCTAAAAGTGGCGATGGCCCCAACAACATGACCATTCACAATGAGAGGAACACGGTTTGTAATAATCGAGACACCATTAATCAACTGTTCTTGATCTAATTCTGCTTCTCGCGACATTAGAATATCTTCAAGTCTTGTCCCTGGCAGGAAATCACTAATTTTCATCCCTAAAGGATCAGATTTCTTCAAACTAGCCTGTTTAAAAATGCGTTGGGCTGACTTATTTACGAGAATAATCGTCCCAGTTCGATCAATGGCGATAATCCCTTCATGTACAGAATGTAACATGGTATTTCGCTCTTCGTGTATACGAGCAATCGCGTATGGTTCTAATCCGAACAGGCTGTTTTTTATATAGCGTGCTAATAAAAATGCGCCAATAATGCCTATGAGTAATCCAACAGTTGAACCGATAAGAATTTTTCTGTGACTCTGTTGGATGGATGCCGTGACAGCTTCTAAGGAAATACCTACTGCTACGGCACCAATCTGGTTCTCATTACTGTCGTAAATTGGTGTGAACGCACGTAATGATTTACCTAACGTACCAGTTGATCTGGATATGTATTCTTCTCCATTAAGTGCCCTGAGTTCATCTCCACCTACAAAATGTTTTCCTATTTTTTGAGCATCAGGATGGGATTTGCGTATACCATCCATATCCATCACAACCACAAATAGGACATCAGAAGCTTGTTGAATGTTTGTCGTGTATTCCTGAATGCTTATTTCTTCATCGGGTACATTTGTTAACCCATCTTTCACAATTTTTGATTCCGCAATCGTTCTAGAAACGGTAATCGCTTTATCCTCTAATTGCTTTTCAATCGTTTCACTAGTCGTATTTGTAACTAATAGATCTGTTATCAAGAGCGACATGGTGACAACCGTACAAACAAATAAAATGATAATGGTGCTTAATTTAAAACGGTATTTTTGCATCTTTTTCACCTCTAAAGTAAACAAAGGGCTCTCACTCTAGTGTAGTCGTTTCTGGAGAAGATGAACATAGTAGATGCCATACAAAATAAAAACCGCTCAGGCAAGAGACTGAGCGGTTGAAGGCGAAGGTTCGTTTACACATTAACTGATTTAGGTTGATTGCGATTGTTTCGAAATGGCGCTTCATTCGTTTTCTTGTATTCTTGTTCAGATGCGTTCTTTTTAATAAAGAACGAAAGCCCAAGAGCGAAAATGGACAGAACGAGAATGACGAGGAAGGCAATATTTACGCCATGAATATCTGGTCGTGAGATCGACGGCTGCTGCTGTGCCGTTTGAGCTGTCGTCGTCATAACGGTCACGAGTATTGCCGTACCTACGGATGCCGCTATTTGGCGCATCGTATTGTTCATGGCCGCTCCGTGTGGTATAAGGTGCTTCGGCATTTGATTCAAACCAGCCGTTGTGACCGGCATCATGACCATTGATAAACCAAACATACGTATCGCGTACATCACCGTTAAGAATGTAATGGTTGTTGACGTGTCAAGAAATGAGAAACCGAGCGTTGCGCCGGTGACAATTGTTAATCCAACAATTGCAAGGAGACGCGCACCGATTTTATCAAAAATTCGTCCGGTAATCGGGGACATAAGCGCTGTAATAACGGCCCCTGGAAGGAGGACAAGTCCTGACTCAAAAGCGGTGAAGTTTCTCATATTTTGCATATAAAGTGGGATCAGCGTTTCGGATCCAATTAATCCAAGAAACATCATCATCCCAATAATGGTCGTAATCGTGAATGTCTTATCTTTAAAGACTCGAAACTCAAGCATCGGCTGTGAAAGGCGTAGCTGTCTTAAAATGAACGTCGTTAGCGTGACAACACCAATGATTAGAACAAGGATCGTTCTCATGTTGCCCCATCCGAGGTTTCCTGCGCTCGTAAACGCATAAAGCAACCCACCGAATCCGATCGATGAAAGAATAATTGAGATCGGATCGACTTTTGGAAACGTGAGCTCTGTTACATTTTTCATAACGAAATGGGCAACTGCAATGATCATAATAGCAAGTGGTAGCATCGCCCAGAATAGTAGGCGCCATGAATAGCTTGCTGTAATCCAACCGGATAAAGCAGGACCAATAGCAGGCGCAAAGGAGATAACAAGTCCAATATACCCCATCGCAGCGCCGCGTTTATTCACAGGAAAGATCATGAGAAAGACGGTTTGCATAAGGGGCATCATCACCCCAGCGCCGGCTGATTGAATGACACGCCCAATTAACAAGACGCCGAAGTTCGGCGCGAATCCACCAATGATCGTTCCTACTGAGAAAATACTCATCGCAGAAATAAAAAGTTGTCTTGTTGTAAATCGTTCAAGAAGAAAAGCGCTGATCGGGATCATAATTCCGTTTACGAGCATAAAGACAGTTGTCAGCCATTGTGCTGTATTCGCGGTAATGTTCATTTCCTCCATGATCGGTGGAATCGCCGTAATCATAAGGGTCTGATTTAAAATTGTTATAAACGCTCCAGCTAGTAGAAGTGTAGCAATTAACACTTTGTTATAAGGTTTGGTGGTCACGATAGGACTCCTCTCGTAATCTCAAATAATCGGTTGTCATCTTTTACGTTAAATGGTTTTCCTCTCAATCAATTACCAAATTATACGCTCATCCTTGCCTCGTGACAAACGTCTTGTTTATAAAATTTGAGGAGGGATAGTTCCATATAATGGAATAATTATGGTGTGGGCGAGGGAGGAAGCGGCAAAAAAGCAATTGCATGTGAATTTTATTGAAGAGAATCTATTTACACTTTCACTCACTCCTCATACATACGATTTTGTTTATGACTCGGGCTGCTTTCATCACATCGCACCGCATCGCCGGATGAACTACATTGCGCTTGTGAAGCAAGCCTTAAAAGCAGGAGGGGAGTTCGCGCTAACGTGTTTTATTGAGAATGGTGAATTAGGAGGTTCCTCGCTTTCGGATCTAGAAGTATATCAAAAGCGGAGTCTTCAGGGAGGTCTCGGATTTACAGAAGAGAAGCTGCTTGCCATTTTTCATCAAGATTTCAAGGCGATTGAAATGAAAGAAATGAACCAGGTCGATACTGAAAGTGGCAAGTTTGGCGTTCGTGGTCTTTGGACGGCACGATTTAGACTTCGGAGTACATGAAGAGGTAAGAAGGGGAGAAAAACATGAGGAAAGTGGAAGTGCAGGAATTTAAAGAGATCTGGCGTGAACTTTTCTTGTTAGAAGCGAAGAAGATCGAGCACGTGTTTGGCGAAAATATGATTGAAATCCATCATATTGGAAGTACAGCAGTTGAAGGATTGAAAGCTAAGCCGATTATCGATCTGTTGCCTGTTGTGAAAAATCTCAGTCTGGTGGATCACAAAAATGATGATATGAAAGCTCTTGGCTATGAAGCACTTGGGGAAAATGGTCTATCCGGACGCCGCTTTTTTCGAAAAGGTGGAGATCAGCGTTCGCATCATGTGCACCTCTATGAAAAAGGACACCCGGATATTGATCGTCACTTAGCGTTTCGAGACTATTTAAGTGCGCATGATGAAGATCGCTTACGCTATGGTGAGAAGAAAGCTGAGTTAGCGGAGCGGTTCCCGTATGAGATGGAGGCTTATATTGAAGGAAAAAATCCACTTGTTAAGGAAATTGAAGCCAAAGCGCTTGAGTGGTATGTAGAGTAGAAGCGAAATAAAGAAAGAACGCCAGATATAGCCGGCGTTCTTTCTTTATTTAAGGCTGATAAACTTTTCCATTGGCATCCATATAAATCGTGTGAAGGATGGTACGCTCAAACGATGCGCCCTTCGTGGTTTTACCATTTACATCAAGCATAATGTGATAAACTCCTTCTCCTGCATGTTTAATTGGGAAGGATGATAATGAGTTAAATTCTTCTTGTGATAGTTTCTTTTGCTTCGATTTTCCGTTTTGACTATATTGAATCACGATCGATCCTTCAATGGATTTCTGATTAATCTTTGTTTTGTCCACTTGCAGCTTCACTTCTTTCGCATGAACCATCTCCATCTGAAGATCCTCGTTCAGCTCACTTTCATAAGCGACCTGCATGAGATAACTTTCTTTCTTGGGCTGTTTCACCTTCAGTTTCCATGTACCTGCCGTCGGTGTGTTCACTTTCATTTGATGATGAAACGCTCCTTCAAACATGCCATTATCTTGGGATGTGTTTGTGATTGAATAGGTTTTTTGATCAGGTCCTTGAAGGGTAATGACGGAATCTTTGTTTTGACTCATCCAATCAATGGCGATACTTTTTGTGTTTGGTTCGATTTGGATCCTTTCTACTTTTGTCCCGCTAAATTCGCCACCCCTAATGAGGACACTAGCCTCATCAGGTTCAGCCACTTCATTTAATGAAAGTGGGGCCATAGCAGGAAGTGATTGGGTTAAATAGGGTTCAAATAAGTTAAACGTAGCGCTTCCTGTTCGAATGGAGGAATGATCCCAATTACCAACGCGAATTTCATTTCCATAAGAGAGCCGTGAACTATTCACGGTAACAGCCCCGTCATTGGGACCATACGGCCTCAAATACAATCCTCCCCAGTAGAGCGCGCCTCCAAAGCTACCCCAACTCGTGCCTCCAAATGTGTAATAAGGCGTGGCAGAAATGTTTGGTTTCGAGTCGGTAACGGAGCGGAAGTAGCTCATGTAGCCAGTCTGAAGCGAATAGGTTGCGTCATTCCGATTCCCGATGATGGCAGCTAACCACCCGGCCCAGCTGCTGTGAGCAAGATCAGCAAGCTGCGATCCCTGATGTGGCGTGGAGAGCGTAATGACTTTATCAACATACTGCTGGGCATTTGCGTGAACAATCGCAGCCTGGGCATCCACTCCGCCTTTGCTGTGTGTGACAAGAATGAGTTTCTTTCCAAAGTAAGCGTTCATTTCTTTCAGTTTACTAGCAAGCAGCTGTCCGTTATCCCACATGTTTTTTGTAGGATATAAATCAATATAAGCTGTTTGATAGTTCTTGCTGTATGTAAGTTCGTCCATGTCGTTTTGATCAATCCAGGTCTTCGAAGAGCTGTTTAATCCGTGGACAAATACGAGTGGAAGGGAGCCAGACTTAATGGACGTGGGTTCATCGCCAATGTACCATTCCCCGGGTGTACCCGTTGCATCACCTTTTCCTATAATACCGGCCTGTGCGTCTTGAGCAAAAGGGGGAGCAAGCAAGAACAGAAACACCAAAAGGGATACGAAACACTTTTTCATAAAACCCTCCTATATTAGAATGTGTCTTGTCACCCTTCAACTATAAGAAGATTCAGATCATTTAACAAGGAACCTTTTCACTAACTTCCTTATTCCTAAAATAGGTAAATGGACTGGAAATCGTTGTGGATTCGACTCGTTTCTATGAAGTTCTCACAAGTGGAACCTACCACTTTGAAAAGTAGTGTCAAAGGTACTAAGAGCTATACACAACATATAAAAAAACGATTCAGACTTTTAACTGTCTGAATCGCCAATTCTTTCGTTCCTACTCGTTCACTCCTTAAGCCCATTCTTTTCAATAATCGCATCCGAAAGGCGAAGTTCTTCAGCCACCTTTTGGATTTGACCTTCACAATTTTCAAATGCTACTTTCTCCTCGCTAGAAACGTCATAGCACGTTCCATTCCCAGCTTCTTCCGTCAAATCAGCTTCGTAATAGAAATCTTGATAGCGGAAAGACCCATCTCGGAAGACAGTTAGATTTGGCTGATCATCAAGAAGAGAGTTTCCCATCATATACGGCATATCCATATTTAAAATATCTAGGATGGTTGGTGCAATGTCAATTTGCCCTCCGTTTTCACTGATTACTTTACCATTCTCTTCTTTTGGCTTCTTAATGAAAAGTGGTACCTGACGATCAAGTTCAAAAGCATCTACGGCACTTTCAACATTCGCTTCTTTTCTCATTTCACTACCTTCGTTCGTCAGCCCGCTATCATGGTCACCGTAGAAAATGATGAGGGCGTCTTCCCATATGCCTTTCTGCTTTAACTCGTCAACCATTAGCCCCACAGCCTGATCCACATAATAGATCGTTTGATAATACCGTTTTAACATCGGATCATCATATCCTGATAAATCCAGTTCTCGTTCATCTTCAGGTATCTCATAAGGCGTGTGACTCGTTATGGCCACCATGAAAGTGAAGTAAGGTTCTTTTAACGTTTCCATATGTTCAATAGATGTCGTGAGAAAGTTTTTATCGTTTAAAGCCATTCCAATTTTTTTCTGGTCTGGGTAGTCTTTGTTGCTAAAAAAATGATTGAATCCAATATTTTCGTACACCTTATCTCGATTCCAAAATCCTTTATCATACGCATGCATGGCTGCTGTATCATAGCCATTCTCTTTCAATAGTTCAGGTAATGAACCGAATTCATTTTCAGGAAAACGTGTATAAACCGATCCAGATTTCAATGGGTATAGAGATGTATTTGTGATAAATTCAGCATCGGACGTTCTCCCTTCGTGTGTTTGATGATAAAACGAAGAAAAGTACAGGGTTTCTTCTTTGAGCTGATTTAAATTTGGGGTAAGCTCTTTTCCATTGATTTTCTGTCCAATGAGGGATTCTTGAAACGATTCCAATTGAATCAAAAGGATATTTGGTTTTTTAGGAGAACCTTCTGTGTTTTCTAAAGCATTTTTCTCGAGCATCTTTTGTTGCTTCGCGTTTAAATCATCATCAGGATCAAGGACTCCAATTACTCCTCGCCAAAGATCAACGCTATGATAACCCCAAAAGCCAAGCTGGTAGTAATCACGCATATCGGAAATGGAGTGCGTAACAAGCCATTGATCATTCTTAATAGCGCTATAAGTTAATGGTGTTGCAAAAAGCACGATCCCGATAAGGAATGCTACAGCTGCCGTCATTCTTCGTTTCTTCTTCGTTACTTCAAGTGTTTTGTTTCTCGTAATAAAGAGGATTGAAAGGAAGACTACAACATCAGCGAAAAGAAAGAAGTCTTGGTATCGAATAAGAGCCATAAAGCCCCCGCCGACATCATTCATCTGAAGCATCTGTGAAAGAAGGGAGATGGAAAGCATATCTTCAAAGTATCGGTAGTACCAGAGATCGGATATAAGAAGTAGACTATGTAAAAACAAGAGCGTCAGCCATATCCAACGGCGTTTTCTCCACTGAATTAAAAGCGTCCAGCTTGATAATAGCAGCATCCCGGCAAGATTCATCAGGAGAAATTCCATTGGAAAAGCCGTATGGGTATAGAAGCTGAATAGCACAAATTTTAGGATGCCTAAAAGTAAATAAAATGCATAACCGAAAAATATCATGGGATCCCTCCTAACGTTTGGCATCATTGTCGACTAATCTTTACCCTGAAATGCATAGGAATGAACGTTAGAATGTGTTAGTTGTGTATTTTTTCCAACATGTGTAAAGAGCTTACGTCTTTTTAAAAAAGTTTCATTATAATAGAAAGTAACAAGACGGGAGGGGATCATATGACACTTTCTTTACCGTTACAAGATATCGCCTGGAAACGAATTGTTTTCTTTTTGGTGATCATCATTGTGCCGAATTATCTAGTGATGCAAACACAAATGGTTGGTCCTGTGGATGATCGGGTGGGGATTGGAACAGCTCTTGACCTTGGCGTGATTTTACCATTGTTGCTTTATTTCTTCGGGTTTCGAAAAAGAGAATCATGGATTTTATTGTGTGGATTCATGTTCTTTGGGGTATTGCTTGCCAATTGGATGATCCCCTCTCATGCGGATGCTCACCTTACGTATTTTAACGCTATGGTCGTCGTTCTCGAAATAGGTGTGATCGCTTTTGAACTCGTTCTTTTTCTTATCATTCTTAAAAGGATCCCCTTATTCATTCAAAACTATCAAACGGAGAAAGCGATCCATCATCATTTCCTGCTTCGTTTCTCGCGAGCGATTCAGGAAACATTCGCTTTTCAGAATAAAAAATGGAATCAGTTCAGTTTATTCCTTCGAGTGTTAGCGACGGATATTGCCGCCATCTATTACAGTTTAGTTAGCTGGAGAAGGAAAAGAGAGGTAGCACCTGATTCCTTTACGTTCCATAAAGATGGAGGCTATCTCGGTGTTTTCTACATGCTTGTGCATGCAATGGTGATTGAAGTGATTGCCGTCCACGTGATGGTGGCACAGTACAGTCATATTGGCGCCTGGATCGTGACAATTCTTGATGTCTATGCTTTACTCTTCATTATCTCAGATTACCAGGCAATTCGCCTGTCTCCTGTTATTCTTAGTGACAAAGGCATTCATTTTCAAAAGGGTATTCGGCAATATGGATTTATCGAGTGGAATGCGGTGAAGGGAATAATGGAAAACAAGAAATCTCCTGAAGAAGTGAAGCGGGATCGAGCAAGCGTTGAGCTTGCCCTTCACGGACTTGAAAGAGAGCAGGTTCCTCATGTGATTGAACTGAAACGACCAGTGGAGATTAACCAGGTTTTGGGTTTGAAAAAACGTATTGAGAGCGTGTATGTGAAGGTGGATGAACCTGACGCGTTTCAAGATAAAATGGAGCAATACCTTGTAAAGCAGAGAGGCTGAATAAGCCTCTTTTGTTTACGATAAGCAGCATACTGGGAATACCCTCCAAAAAGGAGGGGTATCGGTGGCTTTTGACTATGATCTCGATTTTGACAACATTAACTTTCGGGAACAACCTGAGAAGTACCGCGTTGGCCGCGGGGAACAGGGAGTTCTCATGGTAGAACCTTATAAAAGTGAAATTCTCCCGCACTGGCGCTTCAAAACGCCTGATATCGCGAAAGAATCTTCAGAGAAAATTTATCAAATGTTTCGTGAGTATCAGGAAAACGATGATTTTGTGGGAATGGACATGGCACGTAAATTTATTCAGATGGGCTACACAAGAGCTCGCCGCTATGCGAATTACAAAGGCGGTAAGAAGTATGATAGCGACGGAGATGTGAATGAGCGGGATATTGATGAAGAAAAGGCCGAATCAGCGAGGATTTTTGAAGAGAAATGGAAGATCGTACGTACGGATGAAGCTTATTTAGAGAAGAAAAAGGAGCATCAGAAGAAGTATGGGTGAGTGGCATCCGGTTTCGCGGAATTATTTTAAATATCGCGGAAAAAACACTTAAATTCGCGGAATTAATGTGAAAAGCGCGGAATTAATCTGGTTTTCGCGGAAATCTCGACTAATAATAAGCTCTTTTAGTTAACTCAGCTCACGGCAGCTGAGTTTTTTCTGTGTTTAAACCATTTTCTTAAGAGATTTCCATTCCTATATTGTATCAATATGGAAAATAAGGTATTGTATATGGAAATATCTGAAAAAGGGAGGTAATGATCGACTCGAACGAGTTGCATTCACACGACACATTGATACCGTATATGGAATAGGAGAGACAGAAATGAGATTCAGAGATTTTCACAAAAACATTAAAATTCGTTTGATTGAAAACTTTATTAGCCGTTTTATTGGTAGTATGATTTTTCCGTTTATGTCGATTTACTTGGCGGTTCACTTTGGAGCAAAGGTCGCAGGACTTCTTCTGTTAGTGAATGTGTTTATCGGAATTGGCATTAACTTTATCGGGGGTTATTTTGCAGACCAATTTGGTCGAAAGAAAGTGATGCTGTTTGCGGAAACGCTTCGTTTCCTTGCTTTTTTTACGATGATGATCTTCAATTCACCGTGGTTTGAATCAGCAGCCATTACGTTTGCAATGATGACCGTGAATAGCATTTGTTGGGGACTCGCGGGTCCAGCGAACCAGGCGATGCTGATCGATGTCAGCACACCGCCACAGCGGAAGCTCATGTATTCCATTTCCTATTGGGCAAACAACCTATCCATCGCCGTTGGTGGAATACTAGGCGCTTTTCTATTTAAAGATTACTTATTTGAACTTTTCCTTTCTCTTAGTATAGCAGCGGCAGTCACAGCCTTCTTAGTTGCCTTCTTCATTGATGAAAGTTATAAGCCAGTGGTGGAGGAGCTAAAACCAGCTCAACATGTGCTGCAATTGTTTTCTACCTATAAACGCGTATTCAAAGATCGGTTATTCGTGCTCTTCACCCTTGCAGGTGTCCTTATTCTATCAATGGAATTTCAGCTTACGAATTACATAGGCATTCGCCTAAGTGAGGAAATGCCAACTCAGCAATTTCTGCTTTGGGAGTTCGATGGGGTGCAAACAATGGGATTCTTAAGAAGTGAGAATACGATTATGGTTGTCATTCTCATGCTATTTGTCACAAGAATTCCGCATTCATTAAAAGATAAATCGGTCCTCGTTTGGAGCTGTTTTTTCTTTACAATCGGGTATGGGGTACTCGCGTATTCGAATAGCTTAACGCTACTTTTTCTGATGATGGCAGTGCTCACAATAGGAGAGGTTTTCCGCGTTCCTGTGGAACAATCTTATATGGCAGCTATTCCACCGGATGATGCAAGGAGTTCTTACATGGCATTTGGCGGATTAAAGTTCAACCTTTCGATGCTCGTTGCATCCGTTACGGTTTCGCTAGGTGCAATCTTTTCTTCGATGTTGATGGCCATCTTGATTACGAGTATTGGTTTAATTGGCACGCTGATCTTCTTCATGATCTCTCCTGAATTAGATGTACGGAAAGAGCAGGCGGAATTGAAACAAGCTGGGTAAACGTCGGTTAGAATTCTTTTTGTAAAAAACACTGACATTCATTTCCTGGAAAATTTATAATAAAGTTATCAAATCCAAGGAGATGATGAAGCTGACGAAAAGACCTGAAGTGATCATCAATGTATTTGCATCAATGGACGGAAGAATGACGACAGCACCGGGGCATAATGTGATGGAATGGACGTCACATGGTGTTGATGGCAAGGCGAATGATGAAGCCCATAAGCTGTATGATGCTTTGAATTGCGATGCACTCGTATCCGGCAGTGAAAGTTTAATTGTTTGGAGTTCAGATTGGGTGGAGCTAGAAAATGCGATTACAACACCTGAGAAATCGAAGGCGTATATTGTTTTTGATGGAAGAGGGCGGATGGAATGGGCGCAGACAGAAGGTTTAATTGTTGTTACGCGAGAGAATGTCAGTCCCTCTTATATTGAGCAGTTAGAGAACAAAGGAATTACATACCTTAAAGCAGGTTCTGGAGAGAAAATCGATGTAAAGCTTGCTCTCAAACAGCTCTATGACCTGGGATTTAGACGTCTTGGCATAAGCGGAGGCGGAACAATGAATGGCGCTTTCTTAAGAGCTGGCGTTGTGGATGAAATTAGCGTTGTTCTTGCACCATTAGCGATTGGAGGAAAGACGACACCAACGATCTTTGACGGTGAGAATTTGGATTCCATTCAACAAGCTGTTCCCCTTGAACTGATCGAGACAAAGGCAATCGGTGATGCTGTTTGGCTTTATTATCGTGTGAAAAAATAGGTAATGGTACAAAAATGTTTTAACCTGAGTCCTCGAAGTAAACGCGAGGATTTTTTTATTTACACCTTTAGAGAAAATGTAAATGATGGCAATATATGTGAATGGGTCGGTTCTAAATAAAATGCTAGTTAGAATGGAGGTTATCGATGCTTTCTACCTACTCTGATCTACGTATGAAAGAAGAATTCCTCTTGAAGAGTCAAAGCAAAGAATACAGCCTTTTAGCTCGATCAGCAACATTAAAAGATTCCTCGTTTTCTGGTGGGGAGTATCACCTTCAACATACCAAACCTCCCAATCCAGTAGAGCAAATCATCCTTATTGGAATGGCTGTCGTTTTAAATAATCAATTACATAATGCTTAGATGATGAGATAAATTTAGTTAAAAAATGGAGATTTTCTCATGACCAAAACAAAATGGGTATTGGTGCTTCTAGCAGCAATGGACCTCCTTCTGATTGCAATGGCTCTTATGAACTACTTTTTTCTATTTTTGAAACCAACGGGGCTACTCATCCCTCTCATCATGCATATGGTCGCATTCACAGTGATTGGCTTTCGCTCGCCTCGTATCCCGCGGTGGCTTACCATTCTTGTCCTCATGATTGGGGTGTTTTTTATGCTGATTTCTAGTGTGATGCTCTTGTTAACGCATTACAATTACACGACGATTAAGTCACAATCACATCAGTCGCTTACCATCGAATATCGAGATTTTACGCTTGGTGAAACGACGTATCTTTACCACTTTTATAAAACCAACTTCGGTATCATTGGCAAACGTTTAGATGATGAATCCATTCGCATGGTTTTTCAGAGTGTAAATAACCCGGGATTCGATCCGGAAGCTGCGCTCGGTTTAGACAATGCTGTATGGATTGGAGATCACACTGTACGTTTTCCAACAGTGGAAGGAACAAAGGAAGTTCACCTCAAATCTTCTGCTTCCTCTGACTCGCCAGAAATGACTGCTACTGATATCGAAGCGTTCATTCAAAAGGTGGAAAACAAAGAGGATGGCCACACGATAACAGTAAATGGGTACAAATTAATCGTACGCTATGATGAGTCGTCTGATCAAAGCTGGATTGATGTATCAAGTGATGACAGTGAGGGGCTCATCCCTAACCAGCAATGTTCGCGAATTGTGCCAAATGTAGAACAGGGCTATTACATGTTAGAAGAGTGTACACATCGATGGGAATATAAGTTATATCCTTTAGAGGAGTTACCATGACATGTATCTAAGTTAACATAGAAGGTGTTCTGCTTCGTATTCCTTTTACTGATCGCACCTTTTTTCCTATCGGTACTGACAGAAAGCAAAGCGTATGAGGAAGCTGTCCATGCTTTTCTCACACCGCTTGCCTTCCTGCTTTGGGCAGAAAGTGATTGACTAATCATTCTCGAAATAAAATAGAAAAAAGCCACATCATCCAAGTTGATGATGTGGCTTTGTTTCGTTATCGTCTCAATTTTTGTAGTAAATGAAGGATCTCGATATAGAGCCATACGAGGGTTACCATTAATCCAAAAGCGCCATACCATTCCAGATGTTTAGGGGCTCCTCGGTTTGCGCCGTTTTCAATAAAATCAAAATCAAGCACGAGGTTGAGCGCTGCGATCGCTACAATGAACAAGCTAATGCCGATTCCGACAAGCCCGTTTGAATGCAGGTATGGAACGTTGGCATTTAAGAAAAGGTTAAGACCGAGATCAATGATGTATACCACAAAAATCGCAAGGGTAGCGGAGACGATCATTAATCGGAAATTTTTCGTTACCTTGATAATTCGAGCGGCATATAAGAAAAGGAGCACGCCCATAACGGAGAAGGTCAGGGCCGCGGCCTGAATCACGATACCCGGGTATCGTGATTCTAAAATAGCGGATATACCTCCGATCGCAAAGCCTTCAAGCGTTGCATAGATTGGCCCGGTAATCGGAGCAGCTCGATGAAAGAACGTTGTAATAAGAGCAAAGATTAATCCACCGATAGCACCAATGACCATCATCGTATACACATCTTCTCCTTGTGCATAGCGGTACCATGTATAAATTGAAGACCCAAGCAAGAAGAGAAATAAGAAGAATGTTTTTGCAACAGTTCCTCCAATCGTCATCGCCTCTCCTTGATCACGCGTTCTGTTAAATGTATTGTTCTTTAAAACGGGATTTCCGCTTCGCATCATATAAACTTCATCCTTTTTTCGTTTAATAGGTTCATGCTCATAAGTATGTTCCCATTTTTGATTCTAATCTAACTTACGATGTAGTGTTTGTAAAAGTTTCAGGAAGTTTCTTCCTCATAAGAACATGAGGGATGCCATCTTCCATAAAAACGTCTGAACACGTTTCGTACCCAAGCTTATGATAAAAGCCTTCTGCTTGAACCTGGCCGTGGAGCTTCACACTCGTTATGCCAGTTTTATACGCGAGGTCTTCAAGCTTATGTACGATTAAATTCCCAATTCCAAGTTTACGATGGGAGGCTAGAATACAAATTCGTTCAAATTTCCCTTCGCCTTCTACAATCCTCCATCTAGCTGTACCAACTGCTTTGTTTTCATCTAGAACGAGAATGTGTTCGGCTGACTCAAGCGTATCGAATTCATCATATTCTTCATCCTCTGGGGTACCTTGTTCATCAATGAAAACGTCTTTTCGAATGCTAAAAGCCTTTTCTAACGCTTCTTGGGTTTCAATTCTTACTGCAATCATGATTATGTGCCTCCTTGATTGGATCAACTCTATAGATTGAGTATAATCATTCAAGAGGTTTTCTGTAAATGCAGAGGATAGGACTTTACTTTCAAAATGGAAACCATCAGAATAGATAGAAGTAGCAAAGAGGTGAAAAGAATGGCAGATTACGGATCAAGTACGCGATGGTTTGGGATGGCGCTTCAAGCCCTTATCGTTCTTGCTGATCATGATGGACTATGTCCAAGCGGTAAACTAGCAGAAAAACTCGAGTCTCAGTCCGCTTTCTTAAGAAAAATTTTGACCCATCTCGTAAAAGGTGGATTAATTCAGGCGAAAGAAGGACGCGATGGTGGGTATTCGTTAATAAAAGACCCGGCTGATCTGACTTTAGCTGAAGTATATGAAGCGATGAAAGCAGAGCCTTTTCCAAAGGGATTTCTTGATGTCGCTACAAAAGAATGTTTTGCTCCGCCCACAAGAGATGCTTTGTTTGAGCTAAGAGATGAGATGGAAAGCTGGCTTGTCGATGGATTAAAACAAAAAACAATCGCTGATTTATTAGTGAAAAAGAAATAAAAAGCGAAATGAAAGAATGCGATTTAAAGGTCGCATTCTTTTTTGTTAGGCAGTTAACCAATCGTGTATAAATCGTGCTAAATTCGTGCATTCCTTATATAAGGAGTGTGAATTATGGTCTTTAATATCGTTGCTGCGTTTGTCATACCGTGGCTTGCTGGCATTTTTCTTGTGAAAAAAGATTTTAGACTTTTTCTTCTGATTGCCCCTTTTGCCGCATTTGTAGCAGTTATTTTTGATGTGCTCGGTTTTCATTTTGATTTCTGGCGAATTGATCCTGAATATGAAACGGAAGCCATTGCAGCAATGCCAATGTATTTTGGGATTTATCCCATTTTAGCGGGTTATTTGTTTCTAACAATCGAAAGGACAGATCTAAAGCATTTTGTCATCATTTTAATTTATTCATTCATCACAACGGTTATTGAAGGGATTGGCGTTCTCATTCACCTGGTGCATTATTCAAATGGCTGGACGATTTACTGGACATTTGTTTCTTATTTACTGGCATACATTGTCTGTTATGGATACTATCGAATGATCAGAAACGTATGTTAAATGACTGATTTAAAAAAGAATGTGATCACAGTGTGAATTCAATAGCACAAGTCTTGACTGATTAACGTCAAGGCTTTTTTGATCTTTCTTCCTTAAACGTCATTATCTTGCAATAAAGGAGTTTTTCTTGTAAGATAACAGAATATTACCAAAAATATAATAATTATTTTTGGAATGGAAAATATCACAGTACATAGGGGGAAATGGGATGGGGAATGTGTTTAAAGGTTTGCTTGCTGTTATTGCGGTATTCACGCTAGCTTTGATGAGTGCATGTGGCGGAAATAGTGAAACTTCCGGTGAACAGTCAGATGGTTCTGGTGATGGAACTGTTGATGTAAAGGTTGGAGTTATCTCCTGGTTGACTGGAGCAGGTGCAGGATACGGTGAAGCAATTACGAACGGTTTCGAGCTTGCGAATACAGAAATTAAAGAAGAAGGAAAAGTAAACATCGAATTAATAACAGAGGATTCGGCAGGTAAGCAGGAACAAGCCCTATCATCTGCTCAAAAACTGATGAATTCTGAAAACGTTTCCATGATACTGGGTCCTACGTTAAGTACAGAAATGAAGGTTGTCGCACCAGAAGCAGATTTAAACGGTGTTCCAATTATGGGGACATCCACAACTGCCTCTGGCATTCCACAAATCGGTGACTATGTCTTTCGAAATTCCATCCCTGAATCATTAGCTATTCCGGCTGCTGTTTCAAGTGCTGTAGAAAAGTACGATGCGAAAAAAGTGGCCATCTTATATGGAAATGATGATGTTTTCACGAAATCTGGATACGACACGATGAAGAAGGTAGCTGAAGAACAAGGGCTTGAGGTCCTAACAACAGAAACATTCCAAAAAGGGCAGGCTGATTATAATGCTCAGTTAACTAAGATTAAAGATACAAAGCCTGACTTAATTCTTTGTTCAGCCCTATATAATGAAGGCGCTGTCATTATGGATCAAGCAAGAAAAATGGGGATTGATGTTCCGTTTGTAGGAGGTAACGGCTTTAACTCTCCTGAAGTAATCAAGATTGCTGGGGATGCAGCTAATGGGTTAATCGTTGCAACACCTTGGTTTGGTGGAAGTGAAGATGAAAAGGTACAAACATTTGTTGATAAATATAAAGAAGAGTATGGCAATGAGCCTGACCAATTTGCTGCTCAAGCTTATGACGCGCTATACATTTTAGCGGATGCGATTGAAAGAGCTGGTAGCGATGACCGAGACGCTATTCGTGATGCTTTAGCCGAAACGGAAGGTTTTGAAGGAGTCCTTGGAGAGATGTCTTTTGATGAAGAAGGCGATATTGTAATGGAACCTACTGTTCTTACGATTAAAGATGGGAAGTTTCAACCTTTCGAATAAAGAATTGGATTTGAGAGAGTATCGATACTCTCTCAATCTTTCTTTTTCTTAGAAAAGGACAGTAATAAATTAACCTGTTTTTAAAATCTCGATACATAATGAAGAGGTGAGAATTCCTTGTTATTAGAACAATTAATTAATGGCTTAACGCTGGGGAGTATTTATGCAATCGTTGCTTTAGGTTATACATTAGTATTCGGTGTATTAGGAATTATTAACATGGCTCATGGGGAGATCTTTATGTTTGGAGCCTTTATGGGAGTAGTCGTTACTCACACGTTGCAACTGCCACTGGCACTTGCATTTCTAGTTGCTATTGCTGTTACTGCGATGCTTGGTCTTTTTCTAGAATTAATCGCGTTAAGACCTTTAAGAGGTAAAAAAGGAGTATCCCACCTTGCACCACTCATTAGTACGATAGGCGTTTCGATTTTCCTTGAAAATCTAGCTCATCACTTCTTTGGTGCAGGGAATCGTCCTTTTAATACATCTTTTTCGCAACTTAGCATCCAGATTGGTTCAGTAACAATCTATGCTGTACAACTTGTGATATTTGCCATTGCTATTTTATTAATGATTAGCCTTTCATTCTGGTTATCCAAAACGAAAGCTGGTAAAGCTCTCCGTGCCTGTGCGGAGAATCTAGAAGCAGCAAGTTTGCTCGGTGTCAATACGAAGAAAATGATCATGCTAACGGTCATTATCGCCTCTGTTATCGGAGGGATTGCTGGAGTCTTAGTAGGAATGGCATTTAACTCGGTCACACCCCAAATGGGATTATCGATGGGGTTAAAAGGATTAGCTATCATTATCCTCGGTGGAATGGGAAGTGTTCGAGGTGCGATGGTCGGGGGGTTAATCCTTGGTCTTTCTGAAACAATGATCGTTGTATTCGGAGAATCAGGATATCGAGATGCGATTGCCTTTATAGCCATTATCATTATTCTTCTCGTTCGACCTCAAGGACTGTTTGGTCAACCAGTAACAGAGGCAAGGCGGTGATTAACAGATGCTAGCTGAATTAATTAATCCATATTATTTGCAAGTTCTATCGTTTATTCTCATCAATATCATTCTTGGAATCAGTATCTATATTACGTTATCAACCGGCCAACTCTCATTAGGTCATGCTGGATTTATGGGAATTGGTGCTTATACCTCCGCTATCGTAACAATCAATTATGATTTACCACTCATTGTTGGAATTTTACTTGGAGCAATCGTTGCTGGCCTAACAGGAATATTAATTGGACTACCTACTTTACGATTACAGGGTGTTTATCTGGCAATTGCCACTCTAGGGTTTGGCGAAGTGGTCAGGGTGCTCTTCATTAACTGGGAAGGAATGACGCAGGGGGCAGTCGGAATCTCGTCTATTCCTCATATTGGCAGAGAGTTAGTAACGGGCTTAAGAGATACAGGCTTTACAGCCGATATGATTGGAATTAGGAGTAATCAGCTTATTAGTGTTCTCGTGTTTTTGATTCTACTCGTTGTAACCATCCTATTAATCTCCTTTTTTGTTAGACAGCATCGTTCTAGAGTAGGAAGAGCATTCGCAGCTATTAAGATGGACGAAAGCGCGGCAGAAGCAATGGGAATTAATATTACCTATTATAAAGTGTTGGCTTTTGCACAGGGTGCTCTAGTAGCAGGCTTTGCAGGCGCACTTTATGCGCACATTACAGCATATATCAGCCCGTCAGACTTCTCTTACCATCGCGCGGTAGAAATCCTCATCTTTGCTGTTTTCGGGGGGAGTGAGGTTATAGCAGGTCCAATTTTTGGTGCGATCTTCTTAACGTCAATGCCTGAATTACTTCGTGATGTAAGTGAATACCGTTATATGATTTATGGCGTTATTCTGGTGGCAATGATGGCTTTTAGACCTCAGGGACTAATCGACTATAACATGATACATAAGTTGAAAAGGTTACGTAAGAAAAAGGATCAGAAGACCATAGATGAAAAGGAGAGTAAACGTCATGATATTGGAAGTTAAGGAGATCACAAAAAAGTTTGGTGGAATCCAAGCCTTGACTGATGTATCATTTCGGGTCAATCAAGGCGAAGTATTTGGACTCATTGGACCGAACGGGGCGGGAAAAACAACAATGTTCAATATTATTACTTCGATGTTTCCTCCAACAACAGGCGAGGTCGTTTTTATAAAGAAACGGCTGACCGGTAAGAAGCCTTATCAAATCACAAAGGAAGGCGTATGTCGAACGTTTCAGAACATTCGCCTGTTCCCAGATATGACAGTACTAGAAAATGTCACAGTCGGCCAACACTGTAGGACATCTTCAGGCGTATGGTCAGGTGTATTAAAACTCAAGTCTCAGAGGATGGAAGAAGAGAGTATCAAACGTAAAGCGCGTGATCTTCTGCGCTTAGTCGGACTTGAGGAATTGGAAGATTCATTTGCAGATAATTTGGCATATGGTCAGCAGCGCCGTCTCGAAATCGCACGAGCCCTTGCGAGTGACCCGAAATTATTATTGCTTGATGAGCCTGCAGCAGGGATGAATGAGAAAGAGACGAATGATTTATTCGAGCTTATTCAAAAAATAAAAAAGCTGAACATGACCATTTTACTCATTGAGCATGACATGCCGCTTGTCATGAAAGTGTGTGATCGGATGGCGGTTCTTAATTTCGGAAAGAAAATTGCCCAGGGAACCCCTGAAGAGATTCGAAATAATCCTGCCGTCATTGAAGCGTATCTTGGTCGAGAGGAGGAAGATGAGCTTGCTTAGCGTAAACAACATACATACCTATTATGGAAATATCCTCGCGTTAAAAGGGATCAGTATCGATGTTCCTGAAGGAAGCATCGTCACCATTCTGGGTGCTAACGGTGCTGGGAAAACAACGACAATGAAAACGATTGCTGGAGTATTAAAACCTAAAAAAGGGGACATTACGTTTCTAAATGAAGATATTACCGGAAATACACCGGATATGCTTGTTAGCAAAGGGATATCGCTCGTTCCAGAAGGGCGGGCCATCCTTTCAGGCATGACAGTATTGGAGAATTTAGAAATGGGAGCGTTTCGTCGAAAGGGTTCCATAAAAAAAGATCTCCAAAAGGTAATGGAGCGGTTTCCGATATTAGAAGAACGTAAATCGCAATTAGGTGGCACTCTATCAGGAGGACAGCAGCAAATGCTTGCCATCGCACGAGCGTTAATGTCTAAGCCAAAGCTTCTCTTACTTGATGAACCCTCTATGGGGTTAGCTCCCTTAATCGTTAAAGATATCTTTCAAATTGTGAAAGAAATCAACGAAGAAGGTACAACTGTTTTGCTAGTAGAACAAAATGCGCGACAGGCTTTAAAGGTTGCGCATCATGCCTATGTCCTTGAAACAGGAAAAGTTGTCAAAAGTGGTTTGGCAAGGGACTTATTGAAAGACTCCAGTATAAAGGAAGCTTACTTAGGCCATTAAAGAGATGATCGTTGTCCTTCGTTAAGAAGGGCATCTTTCATTTACATTTAGGAAGGAGGGGAAGGTAATGAAAGTTTCATTGTTTCTTACTTGTCTAATCGACGTGTTTTCTTCAGAAATAGGTAAGGATACGGTAGAGCTTTTAGAAAAGCTTGGCTGCGAGGTTGATTTTCCTGAAGGGCAGACATGTTGTGGACAACCTGCGTATAACAGCGGCTACATAAAAGAGGCGAAGGAGACCATGAAGCACATGATCAATACATTCCGACACGCGGATTATGTTGTTTCTCCTTCTGGTTCCTGCATGACCATGTTGAAAGAATACGAGAATTTATTTATGGATGAACCTGAATGGGCAAACAAAGCGGAAGAGCTCTCTAATAAGTCGTATGAGTTAACACAATTTATCGTCGAAGTTCTAGATATAGAAGACGTTGGTGCCCGTTATGAAGGAACGGCTACCTATCATACCTCATGCCATATGAGCCGTTTGCTTGGAGTAGATGAAAGTCCTTTGACGTTATTAAAGCACGTCAAGGGACTGCATGTTGTCCCATTACCGTTTAAACAAGACTGTTGTGGATTTGGGGGCACTTTTTCAGTGAAGATGGCACGTATCTCAGAGCAAATGGTGGATGAAAAAGTTCATCATATTAAAAGTACAGAGGCAAATGTGCTCATAGGAGCAGATTGTGGTTGTTTGATGAATATAGGAGGACGGATCAATAGACTCGGAAATCCAATTGAAGTGAAGCATATTGCTCAGATCCTAAATCATTCTTAAGAGAGGAGGTCCGCTAATGAGTATGAAAATAGGTCAGGCGCCATTTACTAAACGGGTTTCAACTAGTTTGCAAGACTCATTTATGAGAGAAGCCGTGTCGTCTGCTCAAGGTCGTTTAACAGGAGTGAGAGAACAAATTATCGACGAGCTTGGAAATTGGGAGGAGTGGAGAGAGCTATCAGCAGCTATAAGAAAGCATACCATTGACCATTTAGATTATTATCTGTATGAGCTCAGTGAGAATGTGATAAAACGAGGAGGGAATGTCTACTTCGCCGAGACTCCTGAGGAAGCTAATCAGTATATTAGTTCAATTATCACGAAAAAGAATGCAAAAAAGGTCGTTAAATCGAAATCAATGGTGACAGAAGAAATCGGTTTAAACCATGCTCTTAAAGCAAGTGGTTGTGAGGTTGTTGAAACGGACTTAGGAGAATACATCATTCAATTAGCAGAAGATCCTCCATCCCATTTCCTTGCTCCAGCACTTCATAAAAACAGGGACCAGATTCAGGAAGTATTTCGAACGAAGCGTGGATATGCCAATTCCTCTAATCCAGAAGAACTGACGGCATTTGCACGGGAACAGTTGCGGAATGAATTTTTGTCAGCCGATATCGGCATAACTGGATGTAATTTTGCCATTGCTGATTCTGGAACGATATCCCTTGTAACGAATGAAGGGAATGCGGAAATGGTCACAACGTTTCCTAAAACACAAATATCAGTCATGGGAATGGAGCGGATTGTTCCTACATGGAAAGAGTTTGACATTGTCGTAAGTATGCTTGCGAGAAGTGCGGTCGGTCAAAAGCTTTCGACCTATGTATCCACTTTAACAGGCCCAAAAGCAAAGGATGAAATGGATGGTCCTGAGGAGTTTCATTTAGTGATTCTTGATAACGGACGCTCTAAGATGATTGGTAGTGAATTTCAGTCGGCACTTCATTGCATTCGTTGCTCTGCCTGCTTGAATGTCTGTCCAGTATACCGTCACATTGGTGGTCATGCTTATGGGTCTATTTATTCAGGACCAATCGGAGCTGTTATTTCTCCAATTCTTGGTGGGTATGAAGAATACAAAGAGCTCCCTTATGCCTCAACCTTATGTTCAGCTTGTACGGATGCCTGTCCGGTCAAAATTCCTCTTCACGAACTGTTATTAAAGCATCGTCAAAACATTGTGGAAAAGGAAGGGGGAGCACCTTTGCCAGAAAAGATGGTGATGAGAGCATTCAAACTGGTTACGTCTTCAGCTAAGATGTATCAATTTAGTGTAAAGTCTGCTTCCTTTGTATCACGCTCCTTTCTTAAAGGTGAAAATATGACAAGCGGACCGTTTTCATTAAAGGAATGGACCAGGACGAGAGATTTTCCTGCCCCTTCAAATGATTCATTCCGTGATTGGTTTAAAAACAGAAGTAAAGGAGGGAGTGCATTTTAATGGTTGGTCATGGAAGTGTTAAGAACCGTGAAGACTTTTTGAAGAAATTATCTGGAAAACTGGGAAGAAATAAAATCGAAAACGAGGTAAAAGTGCCGAAATGGGAGCTTCGTCCACAATATCAAATTTTACAATATGCAACGCAAGATGATCTTGTTCATGTTTTTAAAAAAGCAGCTGAAAAAATCAATACAAACGTCGTTGAAACAACGCTACAAGATCT
Source organism: Guptibacillus hwajinpoensis (assembly GCF_020524165.1). Lineage (GTDB taxonomy): Bacteria > Bacillota > Bacilli > Bacillales > Guptibacillaceae > Guptibacillus > Guptibacillus hwajinpoensis_D. Next base: position 679,519 of record NZ_JAIVKU010000005.1, on the reverse strand, counting down.
CCCTCTAGCCTTAAAAGAAGAAATAGGTGTGGGCGTCCCTTCAATCATTTCATGGTCAGATCCACGATTTGAAGAGTATAAGTTGAACACGGTGCTTAATGATTATCATCATCACACCTGGGATACTGATACTGGTAAAAAAAACATAGTCGCGGCAAGAGATGCAGATATTGGCATCACATTCAGTGATTATACACTTGCTGAATCTGCTACCGTTGTCTTAACAACATCAGCTGAAAAAGGAAGATCGGTAAGTTTATTGCCTAAGACATATATTGCCCTTGTACCCAAAAGTACAATTGTTCCACGTCTTACTCAGGTTACAGATAAGATTGAGAAAAATTTGGAAAATCAACAACCTGTTTCCTCCTGTATCAAGTTCATCTCTGGTCCTAGTAACAGCGCAGATATTGAATTAAGCTTTGTGGAAGGGGTACATGGGCCTGTTAAAGCGAGTTATATTGTTATCAGTGATTGTTAACCTTCTTCATTTATCTATTGCGTAGAAGTTGGGAATAGGATCAGTCAACATAAAGCTGCTTCCACAATCTTGTGGAAGCAGCTTTTCTACTATAGCTTCACTTTAAGCCCCTCAAGTCCACGCAGTAAAAACATATTTCGCCATTTTGGATCTTCAGCCAGCTGAATGGAAGGGAAGGCGGCGAGTAACTTTTGATAAGCAATTTTTCCTTCCAATCTAGCAAGTGGAGCGCCGAGGCAGAAGTGGATGCCGTATCCAAAGGCAATGTGCGGATTTGGCTTACGAGTAATATCGAACTGATTGGGGTTTTCAAATTTCTTTTCATCGCGGTTGGCAGATGAAATGGACGCGAGAACCATATCCCCTTTTTTAAGCTGAACCCCTTTAAATTCAAAGTCCTCTTCAGCCCAGCGAGCGGTAGAGAAGTCAACGGGACTATAATAGCGAAGCGCTTCTTCGATGGCCCCTTCTGTTAACGAAAAGTCATTTTGCAGTAACTTTAGCTGATCGGGATGTTCGAAGAGCGCAAGCATGCCATTTCCAATCAAGTTAACCGTTGTTTCATGACCGGCAATAATCAAGAGAAACACCATTGAATAGAGCTCATCTGAACTTAATTTCTCTCCATCTTCCTCATGTTTAATGAGATTGGAGATTAAATCATCTTGTGGATCCGCTTTTCTCTTTTCAAAAAGAGAGGTGAGGTACTCGGTAAACTCCCGAACATCGTTCATGAATTCCCCTTCCATGTTATCAGACGCTGAAACAATGGAGTTTGACCACTTTCTAAATTTATTTCGGTCTTCTGGGGGAACACCCAGCAATTCAGAGATCACGATAATCGGCAGTGGAAAGGCGAAATCATCGATCAAGTCAGCCTCCTCTTTGTGCTTCATCTCCTCAATTAATTGATCAGCGATCGCTTCAATTCGAGGGGTTAGTTCTTTAATCGCTTTTGGATTAAAACCAGGTTGTACCAGTTTTCGTAACCGCGTGTGATCAGGTGGGTCAACATCGAGCATCATGTGATGAAAAATTTTTGTTTCAAGAGGCTCATCCTCAATACGAGCGCTTCTTGAAAACAATTTCGATTGATCTTTAATAAAGGAAGGGCGTTTTAGCAATTCGAGAACATCATCATAGGATGCCACAAGCCAGGTGGTGTTTCCATTCGAATTCCCGAGTGACGTAATAGGCTCGCTTTGGCGCAGGTTTTCATAATAGTCATATGCGCCTTCTTTAAAGTTCGATTGATAGACGGCTTCAACTGATTGCATACGATGTTCCTCCTTTAAAGTTCCAGTGAATAACTGACTGGTCAGTCAATACATTTAGTATAGAGGAAAAGGAAATGTTTCTCAACAAACAGTATGAAAGGTCACACTTTCTTACGGTTTCATATAGAAGACGTTTTCATTGTGTCTGAAATGAAACAGTCAATTGGAATGGGTTGTTGAAGGAGGAGAGTAGTTTTACACTATAACTATAAAATGTGAAGTATTGAACATGAGATTGGAGCTGGAGGAGATGGAAAAGGAAACGATTGAGAAAATCTGCGAGAGTGCGGTATCTAAGCGAGACTTGCTTTCGACGAGTATGCCGCATTATTTGCTTCGCGCCATGTTAGCAGGAGCATATATAGGGTTTGCTTTAGTATTAAGCTTTACAGTTGGACAGTTTTTCTATGAAGTCCATTCACCGGCGACCTATGTGATGACGGCGCTGTTTTTTGGAATCGCGTTTATCCTTATTGTGTATGGAGGAGGGGAATTGTTCACATCCAATACGATGTATCTGACAATAAGCTCTATGAAAAAAGCAACGTCTTGGAAAGATACGCTGCTCGTATGGGTAACATGCTATGGTGGGAATTTTCTTGGCATCCTCTTATTTACCCTATTGCTTTATTTTAGCGGTGTTTTTCAGACGATTAGAGCGGATCATTTACTATTAACTGTCGCAGAAAAGAAAATGACGCTTCCAACTTCTTACTTGTTTTTTAGGGCCATTTTCGCCAATTGGCTCGTGTGCTTGGCGGTATGGTTACCTCTTCGTGTGAAAGGAGACACGGCAAGGATGCTCATCATGATGCTTCTCGTTTTCACTTTTTTTACATCAGGATACGAACACAGCATTGCGAATCTCGCTGTTTTTCTTATTTCATTCACTTCTCCACATTCTGAGGTGATCAACCTGGCTGGTTTTTTTCACAATCTTATTCCCGTTACACTTGGTAACATTGTAGGAGGAGGATTCTTTGTTGGGGTGCTATTTTTCTTCTTGAATGAACCTATAAAAAGGAAGGAAACCCAAACAAAACCAGTTTTAATCGCTTCCACAAAAGTTTTTCATAATAAATTGTAAAAATTCAGTCATTCGTGTTGGAACGTGACGATAAGAGTGGTAGGTTAATGTATAAGGGAGAGATGCTCCTCTCTTCTCTCATCCAGGAGAGGAAGTGGCCGACGCTCAATGAGTCAACAGCTATTAAGCAAATACACAAAAGTTTTGTATCAAGCAATGGTAGCGATTCAATTCATTAAGCAGCACCAAAAAAAGGCATGTGACATACGACAAATCTCCATTCTGACAGGCTTTTCTGAAGAAGCCATATTGGAGGCGATGGAATTTGGAGAATATGAACAGCATAATCGGCACGGAAAAGCTCTTTAACAAACGATCAGGATGAGGAAGAGAGTGAGCGTCCTCCTATTGGAGGGAATGTTTTCTGCCAATACGTATAAGCTAATGGAAGGGGGAGTTACTATCAGAAAATGATTGTAACTCTTTTTTTGATGCGGAAGAGGTGAAGAACTCAATGAAAACGCATATCTTTTCGACAGAGCGAGTGATTTTACGAAAAATGGTGCCAGAAGATGAGGATGCTCTTCTCGAATTATTTTCAGATAAAGCAGTGATGGCGTATTACCCGTCCTGTAAAAATCGACATGATACGGTGAAGTGGATCGAGTGGACGTTGCATCACTATAAAGTCTATGGCTTTGGGATGTGGATCGTTGAAGACAAAGAAACTGGTCAATTTCTAGGTCAGTGCGGACTCGTTCTTCAAAAATTGGTTCTCGGTGTTGAGGTGGAACTAGGCTATCTTTTTGCGAAACGATATTGGGGGAATGGCTATGCAACGGAAGCAGCATTTGCATGTAAAAAGTATGCCTTCAAAGAGTTAGGTCTTTCCAGGCTAATTTCATTAATTGATCCACGAAATAAAGCTTCGCTAAAGGTAGCGAAGCGAATTGGCATGACATATAACCGTACGATTACGAAATGGGAGAAACAACTTGATTTATACGCAAGTGAAAAGAGGAGCGAAGGGGAGAATGAATTCTAGCCTCTTCCAGCCTGGAAAGCAGGATAAAGCTTCATCCCGCCGTCAGCAAATAGCGTAATACCTGTGACATAGCTCGCTTCATCCGAGGCTAAAAAAGCAGCGATGGAGGCGATTTGAGCTGGCTCACCGATTTCTTTCATTGGGATCATAGAGAGCACGTCTTTCTTTGTCTTGGGATCTGAAAATTTCTCTGCATTAATAGGCGTGTTAATGGCCCCTGGTCCAATGTTATTTACACGAATCCCGTAAGGTGCGTATTCAAGAGCAAGCGTTTGAGTTAGCATCTTCATTCCGCCTTTACTTGAGGCGTAATGGACAAAGTGAGGCCATGGCACAACCTCATGAACGCTCGACATGTTAATGATAGCACCTTTAATTTTATGCTCGATCATGTAATTAATCGCTTTGGTAGAGCCGAGGAACGTTCCCGAAAGGTTAACGGAAATCACCTTATTCCAATCGTCTAACGTCATTTTATGAGAAGGAATTTCCTTCTGGATTCCTGCATTGTTCATCATCACATTTAAGGTTCCGAAATGCTCATGAGCAGCAGTGATTAACTTTTCAACATCAACTTCTTTCGAAACATCTGCTTGCACAGCGATTGCCTCTCCGCCAGAGCGTTTGATCTCTTCCACGACTTTTGCAGCCTCGTCTTCTTTTGATAAATAGTTGACGACGACTTTCATCCCTTCCGAACCAAAACGAATGGCAATCGCTTTCCCAAGACCAGAAGCAGCTCCAGTAACGATTGCCACTTTTCCCTTTAATTCCTTATAGACCATTTAAGAAACCTCCCTATTTTTTGGTGAACCCGAGCATTACGCCACCGATAATAATTAAGATCGATCCTAGAATAACAAAGACAAGTTGTTTCTTCGTTTTTCGTTCGCCTAAGAGAAAAATCCCTCCGAGAGTTGAGATGATAATTCCAGTCTGGGAGAGCGAAAAGCTCGTTGCCGTTCCGACACGAGGAATTGAGAGAAGAAGTGCAAGATTTCCACTTGCCCACATTAGGCCTGGTATGCCGTTTCGAAGCGTGTATTTGTTAAATGGTTTGTGATGAAGGCTTTGAGCGAGTGCGCCAACAACCATACCGACTGCTTGCGGAAGAATCGCCGTCCATCCATCAATGGAAAACCACCTGATGATGACGACATAGCCTACATATCCAGCAGTCGATAATAGCAAAATTGTAAATCCCTTAGCTAGATCACTTTTTCCTTCTGCTTCACTTTCTTCTGATTTCTCATAAGAAGTGAAGATCACCCCGGCTACAATAAGAATGAGAGCGCCAATTCCAATCGTGAGTTTCGTGGTGGAAGACCACTCGCCAAATGCAATCACGCCGAATAATGATGTACCGACAAGTTGAAGTCCTGTGGAGATTGGAAGTGTTTTTGATACGCCAAGAAAAGCAACGGCTTTAAATTGATTCATCTGGCCAACAGACCAGAATAGTCCCGAAATAAAGCCCACAATCAACGCAGCCGTTGTAAAGTGCGGTGTCGTGAAAAAGTACACCACAATTGAAAAGAGAAGGGCCCCAATGGTTGTTCCGACGACCTGGTTGTAAGGCTCACCACCAAGCTTCGTGCTAACGAGCAGAATACTTCCCCACATGACAGCGGGAATGAGCGCGATTAGTATTTCGATCATTTAACCACCTGCTTATTTACAATAGGATGGGATAACACTCTTAACGTATCTCTTTTTTAGTCTTTTTATCCGTTTCCAATTTGACAGATAAGCGGCCTTAAACAATGGAAATAAAATACATGTGGGAAATAAAGAGGACTTAGGACATAAAAAAAAGAATTTTTACTATGACTAACTTACTAATTTCAAAAGTGTGGTGATGCTTTAAATGCTGTTAACTGCAAAAAATCTACTTCTAAATCTATTACTTGTTTTCGCTCCGCTCAGTATTATTCAGATTCTATACTTGCTGAAGCACACAAACTTTTTGAAAAAATCTTCTGGATGGTTGTTAACGTTATTTCCTGGCATAGCCATTATTTTGTGTATGGTTTATCCCGTTGTCGTGGATGATAATTTTATATTGGATTTTAGAAGAATTCCTTTTATTCTTGGTGCCCTTTACGGGGGAAAGTGGGTAGCGATTGTTTATCTAATTGTTACTCTTGGGTATCGTTTTACTTTGGGTGGAACGGGATTCTACTCGACCCTGTTATCCTTTACTCTCCTAACAATTGTGGCCTCAATGGTCTCCTCAAGGTTTCTTGAATACAGCTTAAAGCAAAAACTTCTTGTGGCCGCAAGTATTGATTTAATGGTAGGAGTTTCATCTACCGTCATCTCCTTAACGTTTTTTGAAACGCAAATTCATACGTCTTCATGGATCCTATTTAACGTAACAAGTCTGCTTGGAGTACTACTTGCCACACTTGTCTACGAAGTATTTCTTAATCAGTTTAAATTGCTGCAATCAGTGATGGAAGGTCAGAAATTAGAAGTTGTTAGTCATCTCGCAGCAAGTATTTCACACGAAGTTCGTAATCCTCTTACCGTTAGTCGAGGGTTCCTTCAATTAATTGATAGTGATCTCAAAAGCAAGCAGACGAAAGAGTATATGGGACTCGCGATTCAAGAACTCGATCGAGCGACGGAAATTATTAATGATTATTTAACTTTCGCAAAACCATTTCCAGAAGATGTTGAGGAAATCGATGTTGCAGGTGAAATTGCTTATAGTGTCAGTGTCATTACACCCCTTGCTACCCTAAAAGATGTGACCATTACTACGAAAATCGATCTTCCATCAACCTTCATTCAATCGGAAAAGCGCAAGTTCCAGCAGTGTTTAATGAACATTTTTAAAAATGCGATTGAAGCTATGCCTGACGGGGGAACGTTAGAAGTCGTAGCGGTGTTAGAGGGTCAAAAACTAAAAATTAGTATAAAGGATACGGGAATTGGAATGACAGAAGATCAGTTAACGCGAATGGGGCAGCCGTTTTTTACAACGAAAGAAAAGGGGACAGGCCTTGGAATGATGGTTTCTCATAGCATCGTTCAAGCCATGAATGGGGAAATCATTTATGCGAGTACGCCGGGTGTGGGAACGACCGTACATCTTTTATTTGAAATATAAAAAACGAAATGAGCATAAATGTGAAACCTTCTAGTAAGGGATTCGTAAACAATAGAAGAAACGATTGGAGGCTAAATTCATGAAAAAGTTTTATAAGTCCACAACAAACAAGCAACTTTCTGGTGTTCTCGGAGGAGCAAGCGAAATCTTTAACATTGATGCAAGCATTCTCAGAATTGCCTACTTTGCTTTATCACTTTTTACTTCAGGATTATTTGTGCTCATCTATATCGCGGCTGCGATCATTTTACCAACGGATCAAGAAGTGCAAAATAACCAGTAGAGGTAAGGAGGTAGAGATGAAGAGAAATGGATTTTACAATGTTGTAGCCATGATTAGTTCCTTTTTTCTTTTTTGCATGGGGCTAATCTCGCTATTTGGGTGGATGGCGTTATTTTCAACAACGCTTTCTGCCATTTTTGCGACGACTGGGTTTGTGGGGGTTCTGACCAATAGCTGGCAGTTGAAGAAGTATTTGAAGGAAAGTAAGTTGTATAGCTAGTGAAACGAAAGATTAATTTATTGATGTAATGAAAGAAAGGAACTCCTATCTCGAAGGAGTTCCTTTTGTATGAATAGCGTTTATTCTTTCGTTGATAAAGTGGCTTCCGAAGAAATAGCCTGCGCAAGGTTAGAAGTAATGCGTATTTCACCAAAATCAATACCAAGTTGAACGGCAGTCTGAGCAATTTCAGGGCGAATACCGGATAAGGTTGTCGTAACCCCGATTAACTTAAGACCTGTAATCAACTGGAAAATTTGTTGCGCAACTCTTGTATCAACGAGATAGACGCCAGATAAATCAATAAAAAGGTGATCGACTCGTTTCGTTGTACATCCTTCGAGCGTATTCTCGAAAATAGCAGTTGCTCGATCGGAATCAATATCACCAACAAGAGGGAGAAGCGCTTTTCCGTCTGGTAGATCGATAAGCGGTGAGCTAAGTTCATTGATGGTTTGCTGCTGTTCTTCAATGCGAGCATTTAAATGCATGGATTTTTCTTCGACTACTCGCGTCATGACGACATCAATCGCTTCAATAATCGCATGTTTCCAAATATCAAGGCTTTTTTGTGAAACGAGGTCTTCGGTCGTTCTGGAATACTCCTCGATGAAATCCATGTATTGTTCGCGTACACGCTGGAATTCTCTCATGATAAGGTGGGTAGGTGTATTCAAATGCTCAGGATCACGTCCGATCTCCTTAACCCAATCATCGAATTCGTTAAAAAAGGCGCTTTTTTCCATAATAAATATTTTGCATAAGTGCTGGTGAAACTCGAGATTTTGTGACTTTAACTCCCGAATAACCTCTGGATCAGTAGAGGCATAGACACCAGTGCCGCTCTTGTCGAGTGACGCATACCAATCTTCCGTTAGCTGTTCAGCTTTTGTTAATAAAAATTGATGAAGTTCCTTGTTACGTTGCATGCAAATATGCTCCTCTCGATACCTGAATTCGTTCTTTATTTCGTAGTGTGTATCATTTCATCCACTCGTATCACGGAAGTATCCATAATGTTGGCATCTTTTGAATCGGAACAATATGATGGTAATAGGTAGGTAATTGACTTTACAACTATTATAAAACTATTATAACAAGGTTTTACAAAATCCACGAACTTAATTGCTTTTTTAAACATAACAATTGTGTAACATCCCGATAAGAGAAGAAGTGAACGAAAGACGATAAACGCTGAAAGGATGAGAGGAAAAAAAGATAAAAAAACTTCACCTGTATTTTTAACAATAGATAGATGAAGTCGAGAATTAAGAAGCGCTGGTATAGGGGCCTTTGATCAATTTAAGGCAGAGTTTTGTTAGTGCGACAGAAAGGTGTTTGTCCTTAGTGAGAATCGTAGGGGATGACCATATTAAACAAAAAAGCTTCGTCATGATTTTCTCATGATCGCTAGAATCAGTTCCTGTATTTGTGAGAAGGTGTGAGAGGTGACGATGATACGTATCGTACAATTCTTTTAAAGAATCTTCGTCTTTCTCGATTAGCCGTTGAATAATCGTTTCTCGATTGGGCATGCCGTTTCTCCTTATTTTGGTAGTCGTATCTTTTTTCCACTACGATAAATATTTTAAACTCATAATTCTCGAATTAAAGATATTAATCTTCAAAAGCTGATTGACAATTCCTAATAGTTTGGGTATCTAACTGAATTTTCTTGCATTTAAAAGTATCGCTTTGATATAGTTGAAAATGGAGATGAAAGGAAAGGGATTATGGACATGTGTGGAGAAACCTTGTCATGGTTTAACAGAAAAGTCTATTTTGAATGAGGGAATAGATCTGTAAATGAAGCTAGTGCAGGTTCACCACGTTCATAATTGATAGATAATTGGGACAGGTGCTTGGCTCTGTCCTTTTTTGCCATCCCCTTTCATAAGTGTACGGGGGTTTCTTCAAAAGGGAGGAAGTCAAAATGAATCATACTAAGAATATTGCCATTGTAACAGGTGCAAGCCGTCCGCGTGGGATTGGAGCTGCGATCTGTCGGGAGTTAGCTCGGGAAGGCTTCCAATTGTTTTTCACTCATTTTTCGTCATATGATTTTAAAACGGGCTACGAAGATGCAGAAAAGAACTGGGCTGAGCGATTTGAAAATGAACTAAGAGAGCATGGTGTGAATGTTGAATCAATGGAACTGGATTTAAGTAAAAAGGATGCACCTGAGCAACTTTTGGAACGTGTTCAACAAATGCAAGGCCAGTTTTCGATTCTAGTGAATAACGCGACACACTGTGTGGAAATGAGTCATGAAGAATTAACATCAGATGTGCTTGATGAGCATTATGCGGTGAATGTGAGAGGGACGTGCATGCTATCTGTTGCATTTGCGAAGTACCTTAAGAAAAATGCTTTTGGTGGACGAATCATCAATTTCGTTTCCGGACAGGATAAAAGTCCTCAGCCTGGGAACCTGCCATATATTACGACCAAGGGTGCGATCTCTGCTTTTACCACTTCATTTGCAACTGAGGTCGCTTCCAATCATATTACGGTTAATGCCATTGACCCGGGTCCGACGAATTCAGGCTATATGGATGATGCAACACAGAACTTCTTAAAACCGAAATTTCCTACGGGTCGAATTGGAATGCCGGAGGATGCAGCACGCTTAGTGAGTTTCCTAGCGAGTGATGCAGCGAGTTGGATAACAGGACAGATTATTCATTCGGATGGTGGTTTTCGCGATTAAAAGAAGAATGGAAGAAAGCGTGCTGACATGATGTCAGCACGCTTTCTTTACTAGAATAAAACGTAGGAAACAACGACATAGAGCAAAGCCATGACAAGTGATGGGGCAGCATAGCGCCATGAACTACGCACAGTTGATGGTCGAAGGAGCAAGTACATGATCACAATCGTCATCAACAATCCTAGACAAGCGATAAAGATATGAGACAGATCAACCGCAGCAAGGATCGGACCTTCTCTATATAGCACATCAGTGAGTACTAGAAGTTGGATATTGAACAGGTTACTACCAAGAATCGAACCAATCGCCATATTGTAGTTTGCTAGTTTAAAAGCTGCGAGAACTGTGACAAGTTCTGGTAGAGAAGTAGACGCGGCAATTAGAAAGCTACCGACAAAGCTTGCATTCATACCCGTCACTTCAGCTAGGCGGTCACCTGCAATGGATAGAATGCTACCTGAAACAAAAACAATCAACGCGGCAACAATAAATCCGATCACTGCGGTACGAAGCGAAATATCTTTTGTAGGGATGTCTTCTTCTTTACCGTCATCCTCCGAAATAGTTTTCATCGAAAGCACATACAGGAGAACAATAATGACCATTTCGATTCCAACACCAAAGATGGAAATCGTGCCTGGTAATACTAACGCGACAATGAGAATGGCAAGAAAAAGAAGACCAACCAGAGCAGAAGGCACATGCGCTTTCGTGTTCACCTTCTGATACAATCTCCGTCTTCGATAAATAACATCAACCACCGCTAGAATTAATAGATTAAAGACATTGCTTCCGAGCATATTACCGACTGCAATATCTGGATTATCAATATAGACAGCTGTTAGACTCGTTGTTAACTCAGGCAAAGACGTTGCCCCTGCAATCAGAAATGTTCCAACAACGGCTCCGCTTAAAGATGACTTCTTGCTAATCACATCACCGAACTGATTCAGGTAAATAGCGGCCCCGACAACAACGGCTGCTGCAAGAAGGAAGATCAAAATAATCATGTGTAACTCCTCTCCGCCAGCGCATACAAAAAAAACCCTGGCACAACAAAATTGTACCAAGGTCTTGCGTACTAAAAATTTAGCCCGATGAACCAGGTATATACATACCGTATTGATGATTCATCAGCCGTTACCGGTCGCTACTCCCCTTGTTAAGTTAACTATAGCTTGGTTTAAATTTAAAGTCAATTAGAAGGGGATGGGAAATGTATATGCTTCACTTAAGATAACTGTCTCCCTTTTGTTAATAAGGATCAGAAGGAAGGCTTTTTTTCTCCGCCTCCTGAACAGCTCCATCCATTTTCTTCTCAGTAGAAGTGTGAAGTGACTTCAATTGCTCACTGACATGGTTTCCATATTCTTTATCGCATTCCGTTAACATCGAAATCATCCGCTTCTGAATTTCTTCGCGGCAGTCTGCAAGCGCAATGGCGAGATTTGAGATCAAATCATCTCGTTCCCAATCCTTCATTCTTCGGTACGTTTCACCAGCCTGTCCGAAATTGTTTTCTCTTGAGATTTTCTTGCGTTGTAGCTTACCCTCCACGTATGGCTCGTATTCTTTTCCAGGGTTGACCGCTTCTTTTAATCCTCCAATTATGGATGGCTCATAGTTGACATGAGGGTTTTGATGCTTCCCGTAATCTTGCCTGAAATCCATTTGGCCAGCACTTTCATTAGTGGCAACGTGCTTTGCGGGCTTATTGATCGGTAACTGCAAATAGTTTGACCCAACTCGATAGCGCTGCGTGTCGGAATACGAGTAGGTTCTTCCTTGCAAAAGCTTATCATCTGAGAAATCAAGACCATCGACAAGTACGCCAGTACCAAAGGCTGCTTGCTCGACTTCAGCGAAATAATTTTCAGGATTTTTATTGAGCACCATTTTACCTACTTTGTGCCAGGGGACATCCTCTTTATACCAGAGTTTTGTCGGGTCTAACGGGTCAAAGTCCAATTCAGGATGTTCGCCATCTTCCATAATCTGAACGTAAAGCTCCCATTCAGGGAAATCTCCATTTTCAATCGCTTCATAGAGGTCCTGTGTTGCATGGTTAAAGTTCGTTGATTGAATGTGATCGGCTTCTTTTTGAGTCAGGTTACGAATTCCCTGAACAGGTTCCCAGTGGTACTTGACGAGAACGGCTTTTCCATCTTTATTTACCCATTTGTAGGCGTGTACACCAGATCCCTGCATATGCCGGAAGTTTGCTGGGATGCCCCAAGGTGAAAATAGGAAGGTTACCATCTGCATGGATTCAGGTGTCTGGCATAGAAAATCAAACATCCGCTCCATGTCTTGCCTGTTCGTCACAGGATCTGGTTTAAACGAATGTACCATGTCAGGGAATTTAAGAGGATCACGAATAAAAAAGATTTTCAAGTTGTTGCCAACCAAATCCCAGTTGCCGTCTTCCGTGTAGAACTTTACTGCAAATCCCCTTGGATCACGCAGTGTTTCAGGTGAATGAGTCCCGTGAACGACAGTAGAGAATCTGACGAAGACAGGGGTTTGTTTGCCAACTTCAGTGAATACCTTTGCGCGTGTATAGTTTGAAATCGGCTCATCCCCAACTTTTCCGTAGGATTCAAAATAACCGTGCGCCCCTGCGCCTCGTGCATGGACAACCCGTTCAGGCGTACGTTCACGATCGAAATGACTAATTTTTTCAAGGAAATCGTAATTCTCTAGCGTAGTGGGGCCACGATTTCCAACCGTTCTTACATTTTGATTATCCGTGACAGGGTGACCTTGACGATTTGTCAGCGTTTCGTCAGATGAATATTCATTCTTAGATTGATTTGGCTCTTTGTTCAATGGAAATCCTCCTTCTCTCTCGTTCAAATTATCCCCAACCTCTAGTTCCTTATACTGTTTATATAGTTAAATTTTGGTTGTGAGGTTCGTTGATTATTTGCTTTCTTAAGGAGTGAAACTTTAGCGTCTTCTGAGTCGTAAAGAAAGAAAGCGATTTTATGGGAAAGGAGTATAAGCAATGATTGAAATCGTCTTAACGATTGTTTTCGTAATCGTTTTTCTGATAGGAATCTATGTTCAGATAAAAAGAAGAAAACGAGCAGGCTTAACGGGAATGAAATCAGCCATCTCACCCATTTGTTTCATGATTAGTGCGGCCCTTAATCCAGTAGGGTACTGGTTCGGATTTATCGGATTGTATAGTTTGCTAGGATCAATGCTGTTTCTATTACTTGGCGCTTACTTTCTTAAAGAGATGCAAACCGCTGATGAAAAAGCTTCTTAAGGAGAAAGAGGATTAAATGAAGATGAAAGGTTTTTTGTGGCATTAATTAACTTGGTTGTTAAACAGAAACGGTGCTGGAGTTGACTACGGCGTAATCGTTTCAATGAGTGTAGGAGGAATGTTTATCTGTCTAGCTTAAGAGAAAGACGTAAAGGAGAGGGATGGTAATGAAGTACATAAGAGCATTGATCTTACTCATAGCGATTATGGCCATAAGCAGCATCATTTGGCTTGGATTTACAGGGGAACATGAATCTCTGTTTCGCCTTTGCATCAGTATTGCCGTATTCGCCTCACTTTATTTCGTTTATAACGAAGAGAAAACGAAGAAGCAGAAGAAGATTACGCTGCTTTTTTGGGGACTTAGCGTGATTTCAATAACAGCAGGACTCGTTCAGTTTTTCCACTAACGTGGGCCATCAACCTAAAAAACGGATTACATGTGATGAAAAAAACATCTTCAGTAAGAAGATGTTTTTTTGCGTTTGAAGTTCACCTTTTTTCGCCAAATAATGAGATGAATTGTTTAAGTGGTTCCGACATCCATTTTCGCTGTTGATAGACGATTTGCGTATAAATGGGAATAGGATGCTGAAATGGAATGATAGCGACTCGATCATTTTGGACGTCTCGTTCGACTGCAATTCTAGGTAGAAGTGCAATTCCAAGGCTATCTGCCACGCATTGTTTAATGGCCTCAAGACTACTGAATGAGATGACAGACTTTGCTTGTATGTTTTCCTCCTTTAAGATTTGTTCGAAAAGCACGCGATAAGAACAACCTTCCTCCGTTAGAATCAGTGTTTCCTCTGCTAATTTCTCGAGCTCCAACGTAGCAAGCATCGTGAAAGGATGGTGAGGAGGAGCAATCATCACCATTTCTTCTTGATGAATTGGGATCGTTTTTAAGTCAGGATGTTTCTGTAAGCGATCCAATAAAATCGTAATATCATAGGTGCCATCGATCGTGCCGCCGATTAAGTTTTGACATTGACCTGATTCAAGGCGGATTTGTAATTCAGGATGTTTTTCTTTAAGGGCTTTAATATAAGGAGTGATGTAATAGGCTGCAACGGTCTCACCGGTTCCGATCCGAATCGTTCCCTTTAAGTTGGTATCTGTTCGAAGCTCTGCATCGGCTTCATCTAGGAGCTTGATGATATCGATGACATAGGCATGCAGTTGCTCTCCGGGTTGAGTTAATCTCATTTTCCTTCCGACTCGTTCAAATAACTTCACTTGATAATGTTTTTCTAGCTTTTTAATCTGAGCCGTAACGCTAGACTGGGCATAACCAAGTTCTTCAGCCGTTTGTGTATAGCTTCCTGATTTGGCGACTTCATTAAACGTATAAAAGTAGCTTAAATCCATTCAATACCTCCATTGAAAATTTCGATCGATAGTATCGAATATTATAGATAACATTGATGGTTGATGCAATGTTATACTTCCATTATCTGAATAAAATCATTAAGAAGTAGGCTATGGTGAAAGCTTTACTTTTATAAAGGAGATAGACTATGAAGATTTTAGCGTTATTAGGAAGTACGCGTAAAAATGGAAATTCGCAGTATCTAACTGAAACCATTCTGGAAGGGACGGATCACACAATCGTGTCTCTTGCGGATAAACAAATCAATGCCATAATGGATGAGCGGCATTCAGAAGCTGGTTTTTCGAAAGTAGAAGATGATTATGAAGAAGTGCTTGATCTTTTGTTAACTCATGATGTTCTCATCTTTTCAACGCCTCTTTATTGGTATGGCATGAGTGGACCGATGAAGAACTTCTTTGATCGCTGGTCGCAATACCTTCGTGATGAAAAACTAAATTTAAAAGAAGAGCTTACAAAGAAAAAGGCGTATGTGGTTGTCACAGGTGGAAGCAGTGCAAAAGTAAAAGCCCTTCCTCTGATCCAACAATTCAGCTATATTTTTGAATTTGTGAATATGGAGTTTGTGGATTATGTCATCGGTACGGGTGTTAAACCAGGTGAGGTAAAGGATGACAGGTTCGCATTAGAAAAAGCAAAGCAGTGGCGAGAAGAATTTCAAGCTTATGTAGCGAAGTAATTTCATCATACAAAAAGGACGAGACCCATTTGGTTTCGTCCTTTTTCAACTACTATTGTCCGTTTTGAAACTGTTGATCGATCTCTCTCAATTGATCATACGATTCTTTTAAATCGTCAGGAATCAATTTCCGCCCTTGTTCCCAAGCATTTTCTTCGATTTCAGCAAGAAGTTCTTGCTGAACTTCTTCATCCTCATACATTAAAATACGAAGGTCGTGTCTGTGCTTCTTAAAATCTAAATAATACCCTATTTCATGATATAGCAGGATCAACGCGATGTTTTCTTCCGTCTCTTTAAGCTTAAAGTTCACTTTTGCTTGATAGCCGTTCATTTGTAAGTAATTAAACTTAATCGTATTGGTTGATACGTTATAGCTCATTGGAGCGGTTAGCTCGTTGTTGAATTCATAGTTTATTGATAACTGATGCTCTTCTAGCGTGTCTTTAATGATTTTTTCAACGTCCCATATATATAACATGTTTTTTATCACTACCTTTGTGTGAAGCTTTCGTTAATGCCCTATTTTAAACTATCCAACGTAATACTACCACTATTTATAATAGATCAAACAGATGAAGGGACATTTCAGCTGAAATGTCCCTTCAAAATGTTAGAGAAAGATGAAATAAAGAATAAATAAGCCACCGAGCGTATACATAATCGGATGAACTTGCTTCCATTCTTTTTTCGCGATCATCGCAAAAGGATAGAGAATAAAGCCTAGAGCGATACCTGTGGCAACGCTGAACGTCAGAGGCATCATGATAATCGTCACAAAAGCTGGAATGACTACTTCTAAACGGCTCCAATCAATCTGCTTGACCTCAGTTGCCATAAGGGCACCGACAATAATTAAAGCGGGAGCTGTTACTTCTGGTGTAATGACACCAAGAATTGGTGAGAAGAACAGCGCAATGAAGAAGCAGGCTGAGATAATAACGGATGTGAAGCCAGTTCGGCCACCAACGGCAACGCCTGCAGATGATTCTACGAAAGAGGCGGTAGTTGATGTCCCGAAGATCGCTCCAACAACACCAGACGTTGAGTCAGCAAGTAGCGCGCGACCCGCATTTGGAATTTGATTGTCTTTCATAAGACCAGCCTGACTGGCAACGGCGATAAGGGCACCCGCCGTGTCGAAGAAGGCAACGAATAGGAACGTAAAAATAACGGCTAGAATCTCAGGTGTGAAAATATCTCCTAAATGCTGAAAAACAACGCCAAATGTTGGTTCAAGGCTTGGTACCTGTCCGACAACTGAAGTAGGAACTTGAACAAGACCGATGATCATCCCAATGATCGTTGTAATCACAATTCCATAGAAGATGCCGCCGCGAATGCCGCGGATTAGCATCATGAGCGTAATAATAAATCCGAAAGCAGCTAGTGCCGTTGTTGGCGTTGTCAGCTGTCCGATTGAAATAAAGGTGGCTTCATTTCCAACGACAATTCCTGCATTTTTAAGACCAACGAAGGCAATAAAGAATCCAATCCCGGCGGCGATCGCATGTTTCAGATCTTTCGGAATCACGTTAATAATTTTCTCGCGAATTTTAAGTAAGCTAAGAATCATAAAGATAATACCGGCAATAAACACGCCTGTTAAGGCAATTTCCCAATCAATCCCCATCCCAATAACGACAGAGAAGGTGAAGAAAGAATTTAATCCCATACTTGGTGCGATGCCAACAGGGAAGTTTGCGAGTAGCCCAATTAGTAAGGAGCCGACGATCGCGGATAAGGCGGTTGCAGTGAAAAGTGCGCCTTTATCAATACCCGCTTCACTTAAAATAATGGGGTTCACAACTAATATATAAGCCATAGATAAAAACGTTGTTATCCCGGCTAACGTTTCTTTTCGATAATTCGTTTCCCGTTCTGTGAACTGGAAAAAGTTTTTCATGGTAGACCCTCCTGATTCAAATAAAAAAACTCTGGCCAGAAACCAGAGCATCATCACAAGGAAATATGAAAAACTTCATAATTCCTTGTAGACAAGCCATTCTCGGTAGCTGGTAGAAACGTTCAGGCCCTATTCCTGAACTTATACAAGGTTTAGTCATATGATAAATTTATAACGAGAATCATAACAATGAAGGAAAGACGGGTCAATCGTTTTCGTTAATGTCTTAGTATTCATTGTTTTCTAATTTGCATTACAAATATAAAAATAAATAGGGAAATGTTAAAAATTATGTAATTTGTAAGAATACAAAACATTGAAGCCTATTATATGGTAATGTAAATATAAGACAAATATAGAGGGAGAGCGCTATGTTGCTGCAGAATCTAGAAAACGAAATTCAGACGTTGCGATTGGTGCTTTATGATCTAGGACAAGAAGTAGATGACTACTCAAGCGGGAAAATTCTCCTTTTGAGTAAACGATTAGACGAGAAAATTATTCAGTATCAGAAGCTGAAAAAATACAAGTGCCATCATTAATAAACTTTCCAGAAAACGCGAAAAGGAGCACCCTCTACTATGAGGATGCTCCTTTTTGTATTGTTCTATTTATTCATGTAGCGATCAACTTCCCATTGGCTTACCATTAGGGAATATTCAATCCATTCTTTTTCTTTTTCTTCGATATACACTTTAGAAGTATGGTCACCTAGCGCTTCCATAACAACTTTATCTTCACGAAGTGACTTAATTGCTTCCTTCAAGTTTGTTGGAAGTGTTGGCACATCATCTGTGTCGACTTCATAAAGGTTACGTGTTTCTGGCGCACCAGCATCAAGATCGTGACGAATACCTTCAAGACCTGCATGAATAACAGCAGCAAGTGTAAGGTAAGGATTTGCTGTTGGATCCGGGTTACGAATCTCAAAGCGAGTACCCATTCCACGCGTTGTCGGAACGCGAATCATACAGCTACGGTTAGAGTGAGACCAAGCCACACTAACAGGTGCTTCGTAACCAGGAACAAGACGCTTATAAGAGTTCACGTTCGGATTCGTGATTGCTGCAAGACCATTAGCATGAGAAAGAATCCCAGCCATAAATTGCTTCATTGTTTTAGAAATGCCGTCTGGATCGTTTTCATCGAAAAATGCACTTTTGCCTTCAGTGAAGAGGGAAAGGTGACAGTGCATACCAGATCCATTTTCACCAGCGATTGGCTTCGGCATAAACGTAGCGTGGTAATCATGGCTCGTTGCAACGTCTTTTACAACGTTTTTAAACGTTTGAATGTTGTCAGCCGCTTTAATGACGCTATCGAAACGGAAGTTAATTTCGTGCTGTCCTTGCGCAACTTCGTGGTGAGAAGCTTCCATTTCAAAACCGAATTTCTTAAGCGTACGAACAATATCACGACGTACCTGATCACCTTTATCTTTAGGTGAAGCATCGAAATAACCTGCGCGGTCATTCATCTTGCGAATTGGATAACCGTCTTTATCTAGTTTGAAAAGGAAGAATTCTGGTTCTGGACCAACGTTAACGGTATAGCCCATATCTTCTGCTTCCTTCATGGCTCTTTTCAAAATGAAACGTGGGTCTCCTTCGAATGGTTCACCATCGGGTGTATGAATGTCGCAAATAAAGCGAGCGATGCAATCCTGATCAACAGCGTCCGGTAGGACTTTGAACGTTTCAAGATCAGGGAAGAGATACATATCACTTTCCTGGATATCAGAGAAACCAGCAATGGAAGAGCTGTCAAACATGGCTTCATTGTTCATAACGCTTTCCAATTCTTCAATTGGAAGTTCAACGTTCTTTGTTTCACCAAGCATGTCCGTAAATTCAAGACGAATAAATTCGACTTTCTTTTCTTTTGCTTCCTTCATGATGTCCTGTTGAATACTATTCTTTGTTAATGTCATGGATTCAATAACCTCACCTTTAATTTTTTTGTTAGTGTTCATTCTAATGATATTTACAGATAATTGTGTTTTTATGTAAGGATTCCTAACATAAAAGTTAAACACGAAATGATGACTTGAATATGTGTGTATTAATAACCTTAGTGAGAATGGAATAAACCACTTTTTCTTTTGTAACTTTTTCTAAAAAGGTTTGAAAACGCTAACAAAACCGTGAGAATAGCGGTTTAAGCAATCGGAAATTCATGATATGAGATAGACAAGTAGGAAGGAAGGTGCTATCATTCTAAATGATAATGAATCTCAATATCATTTAGGGGGTACATAAAATGAAAAACAAAAAGAGCATTTCTCTTATTCTGATGCTAATGCTCGTTCTTATACTTGCTGCTTGCGGTAATGAGAATGAAAAGAGTGAATCAAGTGAAAGCAGTGAAGAGATGAAAACCTTCACATTACCTGATGGACAGGAGTTTGACATTCCTAAAAACCCAGAGCGAATCGTGGCAACAGACTACGTTGGTTATTTCCTGGCGCTTGGTATTACGCCAGTAGGAGCACCAGATCAATTTGTTTTGGATAATCCTTATTTTACAGAAGAGCAGATTGCAGATATTGAGGATATTGGTACGCCACCTTCAGTCGAGAAAGTCACGTCACTGGATCCAGACTTAATTGTCGTAACAGATCAAGAACAATATGATTTGCTGTCAAAAATTGCGCCAACTGTGCTAATGCCGTTTGGAACATACGATTCTCTAGATGAAGAAGTTACTGCTATGGGCGAAATTGCTGGGAAAGATGAAGCCGCGGATGAGTGGATCAACCAATTTGATGAAAAAGCAGAAGCAGCAAAGGAAGAATTAGACGGTGTTATCGGTGAAGATGAGACAGTTGGGATTTATGAAGTTCAAACAAAAGATTTCTATGTGTTTGGAGATAATTTTGGACGCGGGGGTCAAGTCATCTATGATGCACTTGAGCTAAAAGCACCTGAGAAGATTCAAAAAGACGTGATCGAAGGCGACAACTGGAAAAAGATCTCACTTGAAGTCTTACCTGAATACGCGGCTGATCATATGTTTTATACCGAGTATGCCGCTCGGGACAATCAAGATGTTCTGAAGGAAACGAAAGAAAGTGCGCTCTGGCAAAACTTAGACGCAGTGAAGAACGGTCACCTCTATGAAATGAAGTTTGAAGACATGTATTATTATGACCCAATCGCCGTTGAAGGTCAGCTTGATTTGATCGTCAACACACTAAAAGAAAATAACAAGTAAATAAGAAGTCCTAGTGCCAGGCACCGGGACTATTTTTCAATACATAAAGCAAGGAGTCATCCTATGTCAAAGAAAGCTGAACCGACGGCAAAACCAATAGAAAATCAGCTCGCTGTTCAATCGCGACCTGTCACAGCGATGCTCATTCTTGTTGCAGGTAGTGCTGCCCTCGTCTTGAGCCTGGGACTATCGGTCGCACTTGGAGCCGCAGATATAAAATTAATGACAGTCTGGCAGTCGATTTTTCAATTCGACCCAAAATCAACCGAACATTCCATCATTCGTGAGTTTCGAATGCCTCGCTCGGTTGCCGACATCTTAATTGGCGCAAGTTTTGCCGTTGCCGGTGCAATCATGCAGGGGGTGACTCGAAACCCTCTTGCCGATTCAGGATTACTTGGATTGAACGCCGGGGCAACCTTGATGATTGCGATTAGTTTTGCTTTCTTCCCGGGTCTTTCCTATACTAGTCTGATGATATTTTCTTTCATTGGTGCTGGGATTGGGGCCGCACTAGTTTTCGGTATCGGTTCGCTCTCACGAAATGGTTTATCACCGATTCGTCTAGTCTTAGCAGGGGCTGCGGTTAGTGCCCTTTTTACAGCAGTTAGTGAAGGCGTGGCCATTCATTTTCAACTCTCACAGAATCTTGCCTTTTGGTTTGCAGGAGGCACAGCTGGTTTGAAATGGCCACAAATCCAAATTTTATTGCCGTGGATCGTGATCGCGCTTATTGTGGCACTGTTTCTTTCGAAGTCTATTTCGCTACTCAGCCTTGGGGAAGATGTAGCTGTAGGTCTTGGGCAGCGCACAAAATGGATTAAAGCACTTGCTGCAGTTGTTGTACTTGTACTTGCGGGAGCTGCCGTATCAGCAGTTGGTCCAATTGGGTTTGTAGGTCTTGTGATTCCTCATATTGCGAGGTTTCTTGTCGGTGTGGATTACAGGTGGATTGTTCCATGCTCAGCGGTTCTAGGAGGACTATTTATGATTGTTGCTGACATGGGAGCAAGGCTGATTAATGCCCCATATGAAACGCCGATTGGGGCGATTTTCGCTCTTGTCGGTGTCCCTTTCTTTCTATACGTAGCGAGACGTGAAGGGAGGGAGTTGTGATGAATATCGACTCTTTATTTCATGTACTGCGGAAAAGAAACCGCAGACGCTATGTGATGATGGGCATTTTTCTTTTTCTCATCATTGCGACCTTTTTTATTAGCTTAAATACAGGGTTAACGAAATTAAGTCCTAGCGAGGTCGTGAAAACGTTGTTTGGCAGTGGTACAGAGAAGCAGTCGTTAATCTTATTTGAATTTCGCTTGCCTCGAATCGTTATTGCCATTCTTGTTGGCGCAGGGCTAGCGGTATCTGGCTGTATCCTTCAAGGGATTTCACGTAATGCTCTTGCAGATCCGGGTATACTCGGAATCAATAGTGGGGCCGCTTTAATGGTTGTTCTATTTATCTCCTTTTTTCCTAAAACGACGGATGCTCCTATTCTCTTTATGCCGTTTCTAGCGTTAATTGGCGGGTGTGTCACGGCAATCGTCATTTATGCGCTTTCGTACAGCAAAAGAGAAGGGTTAATGCCTCAGCGATTGATATTAAATGGGATTGCGGTTGCAGCAGGAATCAGTGCCCTTATCACCATTTTAACCCTTCGCATGGATCCGTTTGATTATCAATTGATTGCTGTTTGGCTGGCCGGTAAGATTTGGGGAACAACCTGGGTACATGTTCTCACACTATTCCCCTGGATCATCATTTTATTTGCGTTGATCTTTTATAAAGCAAGAACGCTAAATGGACTAAATTTTGGAGAAAAGCTCGCGACTGGGATGGGCGTGAAAGTAGAGAGAGAGAGGTTCTTACTTCTTGGCGCTTCTGTTGCCCTTGCGTCTGCATGTGTGTCAGTCAGTGGAGGAATTGGTTTCGTTGGTCTTGTTGGCCCCCATCTTGCACGACAGCTAGTCGGAAATGATCACCGATTTCTGTTGCCGTTGTCGGCTCTTGCCGGTGGACTTGTTCTTTTAGTGGCTGATACGGTTGGCCGAACGATTCTAGCCCCATCTGAAATTCATGCTGGTATTATGGTGGCAATCATCGGAGCACCGTACTTTTTATATTTACTTGCGAGATCAAAAGCTTAGGAGGAGATCGATGTGAAGAATGAAAGATATGACGTGACAATCATTGGTGGAGGTCCAATCGGATTATTTACCGCTTTTTATAGCGGCATGCGTGAGCTTAAGACAAAAGTCATAGAATACCTTCCGCAAGTTGGTGGGAAAGTAACCTACTTCTATCCACAGAAAATTCTACGTGATATCGGAGCGATACCTGGTGTCTCCGGGGCTGATTTGATTAAGCAACTTGAAGAACAGGCAAGCACATTTGATCCAACAATGGTTTTTGGACAACGAGTGGACGATCTTGAGCGAGCAGAAGACGGCACGTTTATCCTGACGAGTCATAATGGGGAACGTCACTACACTCGAACAGTTATCCTGGCGATTGGTCACGGTACGCTTGGAGTGAAAAAGCTACCGGTTGGTGGTGCGGAGCATTTTGAAGGGAGGAATCTTCATTATGCAGTTGATCGTGTCGAGGATTTCCGAGGAAAGCACGTGATGATATCTGGTGGAGGCGACTCAGCGATTGATTGGGCGAATCGACTCGAACCAATCGCTGAGAAAGTAACGATTGTCCATCGGCGTGAGGCTTTTAGTGGTCATGAAAGTAGCATTACAGAAATGAATCATTCAGAAACGCACGTGAAATGTTCGTGCTACGTATCTGATTTGATTGGTAAGGATCAAATCGATCAGGTCGTTCTGACTCATGTTGATACTGGGGAAAAAGAAGTAGTTGAGATCGATGCCCTTCTTGTCAATCATGGCTTTAACCTCGACTTAGGTGGCATTCAAAACTGGGGAATGACCACAAGCGATGGAAAAGTTGTGACCGATGGAAAAATGGAAACAAGTATTCCGGGTGTTTTTGCCGCAGGAGATATTGTCACTTACCCTCATCGCTTAACGCTTATTGCTGGGGGACTTGCGGAAGGACCTAAAGCATTGAATAGCGCGAAGGCCTATCTTGATCCTGAGGCAGAAGCCATGGCGATGTATTCGACGCACCATAAAGATTTTGTGGAAGTTTAATTGAAAGGAGTGAGCGTGGTGATTCAAACAGAAAATCTTAAAATCGGTTATCAGGAAAACATTATTGTGGATCAATTGAATCTATTAATACCTGAAGGCGAGATTACGGCTCTTGTTGGGGCGAATGGATCAGGGAAGTCGACCATTCTTAAAACACTATCCAGGTTAATGAAGCCGAAAAGTGGGACGGTTTATTTGGATGGACGGGCGATGCATGAACAAAAAACGCGCGAGCTCGCAAAGGAGTTAGCCATTCTTCCTCAAAACCCCACAGCGCCAGAGGGATTAACGGTTCTTGAACTTGTCACCTACGGCCGCTTTCCGCATCAAAAAGGCTTGAAAGCTCTCACGATGGAAGACAAAGAGAAGATTGCCTGGGCAATTGAAATGACGGGGATTGGGGAATATGCGAACCGTCCGATTGATCAACTATCAGGGGGGCAACGCCAGCGCGCCTGGATTGCGATGGCTCTTGCTCAGGATACGAAAATTCTATTTCTTGATGAACCAACTACTTTCCTCGATATGGCGCATCAGCTTGAGGTTCTTGAGCTTTTGCAAAAGTTAAATGTTCAGGAAAAGCGAACGATCGTCATGGTGGTGCATGATTTAAATCACGCCAGTCGGTACGCCGGTCATATAGTAGCAATTAAAAAAGGAAAAGTGATGAAAACGGGAACACCGATTGAAGTGATGAAGTCAGACACTTTAGAAGAAGTGTTTGGGGTTCGAAGTGATATCATTTATGATCCTCGCTCGGGGCAGCCACTTTGCTTACCATATGGATTATGTGCAGACCAAGCTCATGCTCTATCGAATTAACCTGTTCCTTATGATGGAGCAGTTTTTTTTGAAAGGATCCTCTTCTTTTCTATCGAATACCTAAATAAAACTCGTCTCGATCATTCAAAGGAGGACCTTATGATTAAGGAAATGAGAACGAAAGACCAGTGGCGTGAAGCATTTCAAGTGATGCAAGAGCTTCGCCATCATTTGGATGAAAAAACTTATCTTGCTTTAGTAGAAGAAGCTCACCTGAAAGACATGTATCGACTCTATGCGCTTTATGATGGAGGTGAACTTGTAGCGGTTACTGGATTTAAGCCAATGATTACACTCTACTATGGAAGGTTTGTCTGGGTTTGTGATCTCGTCACAAGCGAACAGCACCGTTCAAAAGGATATGGCGAAAAGCTTCTTGCTTTTGTTGAAAACTGGGCAGTGGAGAACGGGTATCAATCTGTGGCTCTGTCTTCTGGTGTTCAAAAGAAAGACGCCCACCGTTTCTACAAAGAAAAGATGTCTTATGATCAGGTTAGCTTTGTATTCAAAAAGGGATTAACTCCGTAGAAGCATGATCTTAACCTATAGCTGTCGCCTGGTGCTATACTTAGTCCAAGACAAACGAAGGATGTGGCGTAACGGTGAGAAAACTAGGTAAAACAGATTATGAGATTTCGCCAATCGGACTTGGAACATGGCAATTTAGTCAGGGAAGTGGCATGATTGGAAGTTATTTTTCGACGATTTCAGAAAAAGACATGGATGCCATTGTGAAAATGAGTCTTGAGGGCGGGATTAACTGGTTTGATACAGCAGAAGCTTATGGAAAAGGGAAATCAGAGGAAGCTCTATCTGGCGCGTTAAAACGACTCGGCGTTGAAGAAAAGGATGCGCTTATCGCAACAAAGTGGTGGCCCCTTCTTCGAACAGCTGGTTCCATTTCTAGTACGATCCAAAAGCGAAAAGATGCTCTAAATGGTCGTAGAATTGATCTTTATCAGGTGCACCAGCCATTTTCTTTTTCATCTCCAGAAAAAGAAATGAAGGAAATGGCATCGCTTGTCAAAAAAGGCGAAATTGGCGCAGTGGGTGTGAGTAATTTTAATCGAGATAAAATGGATCGGGCCATTCAAGAGCTAAAGCGTCATGATGTGGTTCTTGCATCCAATCAAATGAAATACAGTTTGCTTGATCGACGGATTGAAACGAATGGAGTGCTTGACCTAGCTAGACAAAATGGTGTGACGATTATTGCTTATTCCCCACTTGAACAGGGGATTTTAACAGGGAAATTCCATCAAAATCCTGAGCTTGTCGCAAACCTCTCAGGTCCACGGAAGCACATGTCTCAATTTAAACCACAAGGGTTAGCTAAAACGTTGCCATTGATAAATTTATTAAAAGAAATCGGTCATTCTTACGGTGTAGGAGCTGGTCAAGTTGCGTTAAACTGGCTCGTTCATTTTCACGATCAAACGGTTGTGGCAATTCCGGGCGCATCCAAGTTAAAACATGCCGAAGATAATGTGAAGGTACTTGGGTTTAAGCTTACGCATGAGGAAATGAAGCGAATTGATGAGGAGTCAAGGAAAGTAGCGAAAATGTAAAACCAGATAAAGCCGCCATCATATGTGATGGCGGCTTTATCTGGTTATTCTTTTTCCACTAATTCGAATCCAATGTAATCAAGAGCGGATTCAAGATTTTGAACGGTTTTAAAGTGAGGAAGCTGCTCGTTTGCTACTTCTTGTAGCGCAATCGCTGGGGTGACCCCTGTTACGACCGTCTCTATCCCCATTAGTTGAATGGACTTGAAAAGATCACCAAGAATCATTGGGAAATAGCCATCAACAATTTTTAAGCCTGATAAATCCGCAATAAAATAATTGATCTGTTGGTTGGCTCCATATTGAAGCACTTGCTGAATAACGGTCTCTGCCCTTCGTTCATCAACCACACCCTGCAAGGTGAGAATGGAAATTCCTTTTGTAATCGGAACAATTGGAACGCTCAAGAAATCCAAATTATACTTGGTTTGATCTAGCTCGATGAGATACGAAAGTATTTCCGCCATTGATTTTAAATAGGTGATATCATCTTGACTGAATACCTTTTCTTGCTTATCCATAACGCATAAGGTGCCAAAAAGCTTTCCGCTCGTATCCGTAAGTGAAACGCCAAGAAATCCTTTTACTTTTAGTTGAGAAGTTACTTCTAATTGTTTAGTAAACTCATCCTCTTCTAAGTTAGCCGTATGCATGACGCTATGATCATTGGTAATAATTAATCGGCAGTATGTACCACTGTACTCAACTGAGTATCCTTCTGGAATGATTTCTTCCTGTTCATTGTAAGAGCTTACAACGGTCATAGCAGTTTCTCCGCGTTTCGTTACATAAGCGGTATTCACATTTAAACGTTCACTAATTAATCTAAATAATCGCTTTGAAGCCGTTTTTAGTGAATTAAACTCCGTAGAGTCTAAATTATATTCATTATGCATGGAAAACAACTCTCCTTAAAACGATTATTTATGACTCTATCGTCTCATTCTATTCTATTATAGGGAGCGAGGAACAATCAAACTGTGGGAACTTTCTTTTAGTTGTAACGTATGATTACTAAATGAAAGGGGGGAACTCATATGGAACAAAGACCAAGAATTCGTATTGCAAAAAGCGTGGTTCAGAGAGGATTTGATGGTGTAGGCGTTTTGTTACTATTTCTTAGTCTCGTATACCTTTTGTTAGAATGGTCTAGTGTGCCGGATCGTGTACCAATCCACTTTGCTGCTAGAGGAGAGGTTGATACGTGGGGACCCAAAATATCACTTATCTTACTCCCGATAGTAGGTTTAATTCTCTGGTCAGCATTAGCTATTCTAGAGCGTTATCCACACGTCTACAATTATATAGTAAACATCACGAAAGGTAATGCAGAGCTTCAGTATCGAAGTGCCGTGTTATTCATTCATTTTCTTAAAAATACCATTGCCATGCTCTTCGCTTATTTAACTGTTGAAAGCATTCAGATTGCAAAGGGTGTGGACAAAGGCTTGGCTGGATGGGTGATGCCTCTCTTTCTTACAATGATTTTTGGTGCGATTATCATCTACATGGTGCATTCCTTTAAGTGGAGATAGAGTAGAATAAGAGAAAACGTTTCCTAATAAGAAGTAAAGCGCATTCAGTTGATAGTGGTGAAAATTTCGATCATTGTTCACTAGAATTCCAAAAAAAATCTACAGAAATTGCCCTTCTGTGTATGGTATAGTGGAGTAGAAGTTTAAACTAATTACATACGTATGAAATTCATACAGCTGATCATGTGCGGTTTTTATTCCCGTACCAATTGTGAGATAAACGAAAGATAAAGGAGCTACGCTATGCTACGCCAGGAAGAAGATGTGAAAGTGTTCGCTTTGAACTCAAATCCAGAATTAGCTCAAGAAATTGTTGAGACTCTTGGAATTCAAGTTGGAAATTGTTCCGTTAAGCGGTTTAGTGACGGTGAAATCCACATGAATGTTGAGGAAAGCATCCGTGGTTGCGATACCTATTTAGTTCAATCAATCGCAGGCTCAGGTAACGACTACCTAATGGAACTCTTGATCATGATTGATGCACTAAAACGTGCCTCAGCTCGAACAATTAATGTTGTTTTACCGTATTACGGGTATGCAAGACAGGATCGCAAAACAGGACCTAGACAGCCCATTACGGCAAAGTTGATCGCCAACATGTTGGAGCGTTCAGGCGCAACGCGCGTACTAACGATTGATCTTCATGCAAATCAAATTGAAGGGTTCTTTAATATTCCAGTGGATCAGGTTTCTGGCATTCCGATCTTAGCTGAATATTTTGAGAAGAAGAATTTTGAAGATGTGGTGGTCGTGGCACCAGACAACAGTAGTGCGCTTCGTGCTCGTAAGCTCGGATCCTTGCTTGATGCCCCAATCGCCTTAATTGATCGTCGTTCCTATGATACAGGCGAACCATCGACAGTAAACGTCATTGGGGATGTTCGTGGAAAAACAGCGATTATCATTGACGATATGATTGATACTGGTAAAAATGTCACGTTCACTTCACGTATTTTGGAAGAAAACGGCGTGAAAGAAGTTTACGCTACCTTTACACACCCTGTTCTTTCTGGTCATGCAACGGAAGAAATTGCAGAGTCAACGATTAAAGAAGTGGTTGTAACCAATACGATTGCTCTTCCAGAAGCAGAAGATCTTGAGAAAATCACGGTTCTTTCAATCGCTCCTCTGTTGGCGGAAGCGATTCGCATTGTTCAAGAAAAACTATCCATTAGTCAAATTCGATAACATGTTAAAGGGAACTGTTGATTCAGTTCTCTTTTTTTTATGGATGGAGAACATTTCGAATATGGAGTGACTCAGGAGCGTGAGTCACTTCCGTCATCGATTTGAATTAAGCTTGCTTCAATGATGTATCGATCTGGTGCTGAGCCGAGGTAATCAAATGGGTAACATGTAGTGAGTGTGAGCGTGGGAGAATTCTTTTTGACAATAACGCTACGATCATGTTCGTCCGTAATCCAGGTTTTACGAATTTGGTATTCATAGGTTGTCTGATCGAATGTAACGTATAGCCGATCACCTTTTTTGAGTTGATCAAGACCGTCAAAGACGGTATCTCGATGCCCTGCAAGTGCCGTGTGGCCAGCTTCACCAGGTAAGGTTGTGAAATCCGTGTCATACATGCCAACTCCCTGTTTAAGCGTTTGTTCATCCGTTCCCCAGTAGATCGGGTAAAGGTATCCTAATTGAGGAATCGTTAATTCTCCAATGTTTTCTCCTGTTATGAAATCGACTGGTGTTTTCGGGGAGATAACATCACTCGTTTGAATCACTTCTCGATTCACTGTTTTTTGATAATCAGTCTCTTTCCAGTTATTAGAAATTGCCTGCGCTTTGTTAGGTTGGAAAGTGGCGGCATTTTTTTGACTCCACCATTCATAACCGCTCCAGCCTGAAAGAAGGATGCCAATGACAATGAGGAGTAAGCTGAGTTTCTTTATCACCATTCATCACCTTCTTTAAAAATGGAGATAGGCGCAGAACGCCTATCTCGTTGGGATGGTATGTGTCTTAAGAATGAACGCGTTTTTTTAATAGAAGAAGCGAGCCAAACGCAGCGATTGCAAGTCCAAGTACCATATACAATGGGTAACTTGTAGCAGTTTCTGCCATTTCAGCGCCTTCTTCTGTAGTGCTTGAAGAGCTATCTTCTTCGCTTGTCGTCTCTTCGTCAGATGAAGAGCTATCGTCACTGGATGCTTCTTCATCAGAGGAAGAGGCACCACTGTAAGAAGAGTTTTCACATGCCTGTCCATCATCATCACGGTCAAGGTCACTTGGATCAGCGTCTGGGTCATTATTTTCATAATACGTTTGCGCTTCTTCTTGAGAAGAGAAGTCATCGCAATTCTTATCATCATCCGCATACCCTACGTTTGAAAAACCGAATACCAACAAGAACGTTGCCAATAAAGATACGAGCTTTTTCATCTTCTTCCTCCCCGGATTAAGTATTTTTTTGCCATCCCTTGTTATATGGTAACAGCTACCAATTCGAACGTCATGCATTTTGTCAGAATAAATAGAATAAAGAGAATATTTTACTACGGTTAGAAACTAAGTTTCATAAGTGAGGCAGAGGGAAGGTTTTTTTATTTTTGAAGGAGAGAGTGATCCATGAGAAGAGATTTACCGTTAGCTTCGTATAAAGAGAAGAAGTGGATGGGAGAGAGAGCAGATGAAAAAAAGCTCAGTTGCCGTAGGGATTGCCTGTTTTTTAGCGCTTGGCGCGTGTTCCTCCGGAGGGGATCATGTTGCAAATGGATCGGAGAAATCAAGTAAGGAAGAGATGAGCAGTACAAGCGTTAACAACAATAAGGCAGGCAGTGCGGTAGAGAAGGAAGGAGACGGGGCAGAAGAAACGGCTGATGCTGGGATTAAGATTATGATTTCGGAAGATCAGTCAGACGAGAGTGAACATGAGGAAGGTCATGGTCATGGAGGTCATGTAAGCATCTCACTTAAGAATAATGAGATGGACCCAGCTGTTCTTATGACGACCGTCACCGAAGAGGAGCAGCCACTTACTGAAGCAAATGTGCGTTTTGAATACTGGAAAGAGGGAGAGGAGAAGCATACCTACACAGATGCGGAAGAGAACAGTGAGGGGATGTATGAGGGAATCACAGAAATTTCCGATCCAGGAACGTACAAGCTGAAAGTTCATGTAGAGATGGGGGAAGAGCTTCATACACATAAACCATATGTGCTTGAAGTCGCGGAGAAATAGAGATATCGAAAAAAGGCGCAGTGGAGTTTCTCCACTGCGCCTTTTTTCGACATTTAGTGAGCTTTATCGGGTGGTGACAGGCACCATTAAAGCACGTGATCAATGGCGTGAGCGACGCCGTGTTCGGTGTAGTCTTTCGTAACCCAGTTTGCCGCTTCTTTGACGCGGTCTTGTGCATTGCCCATCGCAACACCGAAGCCTGCTTCGCGAATCATCGCGATGTCATTCATGCTATCGCCAACGGCCATCACGTTTTCCATCGAAAGATCAAGCCATTCGCATACTTTCATCAAGGCTGCGGCTTTGTTTACGCCTGCCGGGTTGATTTCAAGGTTCGTTGGGCTTGAGTTCGTCACTTCAAATGCCTCGTTTGCCATCACTTCATCTGTAACCACTTTGCGGATATGATCATCTTTAATATCAAACCCAAATTTCAACCAATTGTAATCATTGATTTCACGTTCAAATGGCTTTTGGAAATTAAATACCCCTTCCGTCGTAGAAGACCAGAAATAGACGTCATGCTTTTCTTTTAGTTCCCATAAACGCTCGACAAGCTGATGATCCAGGTGTGTGCTGTCGACAAGGTTAAGTTCTTGATCATAGATTTGTCCGCCATTTACCGTAACAAGGTAAGCAGAATGACCCAGCTGTTCGGCGATATCACGACAGAAAGGCAAAGAACGTCCAGTGCTTAACACAACATGAATGCCTTTTTCTTTTGCTCGCTGAACAGCAGCTTCGTTTTCCTCTGACACTTCACCGTCATGATTAACGAGAGTGCCATCCATATCTAATGCGATTAGTTTAATTTCTTTTTCCATCTCTACCACTCCTATTTTTCGCTCTCTCTATTTTAAACTAAATTAATGTCGAACTGTAGTATTTGCAACTTGGTACATTTTTCAGATTTACCGATTATATCACACATTCTAAGAATCAGTTTCTGTCGATAGTAAGTGAAAGTGAGGAGCCTCCCATTCGCAGACAATATGATCTAAAAAAAGTGAAAAGAAATTTCCCAAAATAAGTTTTACCGTTTTTCATGCGAGGAAGGAAAAGGAGTGGACCGCATCACCAATTTGGTGATGCGCCTCATGAGTTGAGGAATTATTGAAACCAAAGAGGTGAAAGATCATGAATCCAGAACAAATCGGATTCGCATTGTTATATATCGGGGTTTTTCTTCTGATAGGGAAAATCATCCGATTAAAAGTAAAAGTACTACAGAACTTATTTCTTCCTTCATCCATAATAGGTGGGTTTGTTGCATTACTTCTCGGGCCCCAGGTACTCGGGAAAATCATGTTAAATTTCGTCTCAGAAGACCATTTTTTAGCAAATGGAATCATGACAGGAACCATTATTGAAGTATGGTCTGCACTGCCTGGATTAATGATTAATGTTGTCTTTGCATCCCTATTTCTTGGCGCAACGATGCCAAAGTTACGTGATATTTGGACGTTTGGTGGACCTCAGTTAGCATTCGGCTGGGCAATTGGTTGGGGGCAATATGTGATCGGTTTACTTGTCGCTATTCTGATTTTGACGCCATTTTTTGATATACCAGCGATGGCTGGTGCTTTGATTGAAGTAGCGTTTGAGGGTGGACACGGTACAGCAGCAGGGATGGCAAGTACATTTGAAGAGCTCGGCTTTGAAGAAGCCTTTGACCTGGCAATCGGTCTAGCCACAGTAGGAGTCTTATCAGGTGTTGTTTTCGGTATTATTCTTATTAACTGGGCGGTGCGTAGAGGGAAAACGAAAGTCATTAAAGACGTGAATGGCTTCTCTGATCTTCGGAAACAGGGAATCATGGAATACCAAAATCGTGAACCAGCGGGTAAAATGACGACTCGTCCCGAATCGATTGAACCGCTCTCGTTTCATCTCGCTATTGTGATGCTTGCCATTCTAATCGGTTGGTTGATCCTTCAAGGGTTAATCGGGCTAGAAAGCATCACGATTACAAGCTGGACTGGCTCAAGCTTTATGAAGTATATTCCGCTATTCCCAATCGCGATGTTCGGTGGTATTATTCTTCAAGTCTTTTTCAGTAAGAAAGATAAATACAACCTTGTCGATCGCCGCATGATCAATCGGATTCAAGGACTAGCCCTTGATGTGTTAATCATCACTGCTATTGCGACGGTATCGCTCGACGTGATTGGTGAGTATCTTGTGCCATTCCTTATTCTTGCAGTCGCAGGAATCAGCTGGAATTTATTCGGATTCCTTGTGCTTGCGCCGAAGATCATTCCTGACTACTGGTTTGAAAGAGGGATTGGTGACTTTGGTCAATCGATGGGCGTGACGGCAACAGGTTTGCTTCTCATGCGGATCGTCGACCCTGATAATGAATCGCCAGCATTTGAAGCGTTTGGTTACAAACAGCTTGTTTATGAACCATTCTTAGGAGGAGGGTTAGTTACGGCACTATCCGTTCCGTTTATTGTGCAGTTTGGTGCGGTAGCAGGACTAATCTTCGCTGCAGTCATGGTTATCCTCGGGATTGTGTCGGGAATCTATTACTTCGGTAAAGGAAAGCATATAAAAAATAACTAACAGATGTCGCCATTTCTGACTACAGGAATGGCGTTTTTTAAAAAATAGAAGACGTTAGTGTTTTTTTAGGAAAGCAGAAGGGAAATACCGTTATGAAAAGAAAATGGTATAAGGGATAGAGTATGATAGGACTTGGATGTCGTAGGGAGGGATTATTTGGGTACACCGGAACTTAGTCGTGAGGACTTGAAACTCACGGAATTAAGCTATGTAAAAATAAATGCGTTAATTTTATTGATGATTTTGCCCTTGTCAATGATTGGGTATCAATTTGCTGTTTCGAACGAAGAGATGTTCTTCGTCTATGAATGGTCACTTGTTGCTCTGCTTTTGATTTCTTTTATACTTGCAGGAGCTACAAGCGTCATTTACAACAGTTCTAATAAATGGCTTTCTTATGCCATTCTTAGTTTTGACCTTCAATTTGCAGTGTTTGGTTTATTTATGGGGCGCTACACATCTTATGAACTCTTTTTTGTTTATTATCTTTGTTCAGCGATTGCACTAATTGTTTTTTTCATGACATTCAAAAAGGTGAAGGTATTTCGATACCTTATTATCATTTTTATCATTGTAACGGTTCTTTTAACGAGTTACATGGTCCTGCTTCAAAGCTTGTGGGGGACGAATTGGGTGTAAGAACGAAGATAAGAAAGGGTGGTCAAAAATGGCGACAGCAAAGGAAAACTTTCTAAGGGCGTTCAATGAAGCGTTTATTAGCGGCGATCGTGACGTTGTGCTCGCAAGTGTGACGGATGATGTCCAATGGCATCTGATTGGTATGGAGAAGATCGAAGGGAAGATCGCGTTTGAAAAGGCATGGAACCGTATGCCAACCGGTGTGAACCTGACGATCGATACGATCATCACCCATGGCGTTACTGCAGCAGTGGAAGGGAAAATGCAGGTGGGTGAAAAAAACTTCGCCTTTTGCGATACGTATCGTTTTAATAAATTTAAAGATGGGATGATTAAGCAAATTCATTCTTTTATCATTGAAGAGCGGGAGGGGATCTGAAGCTTGTATTGTCGGTAAACTTTATGATCGGGTACTTCATGATTCTTTCATCCGCAAGTTATTTAGATTCGCTCATTTATAAAGGATACGAAATGTTGGGGGTTAATATCCTTTCGTTTATCGCATGTCTACTAGCGGGCTTCTATTCCTTCTATGAAGGATGTTATTTTCATAAGAAAAAGTGCGATAAAACGATGTGAGAAAAGGCGATTCATCAGTCTAGTAAAATAGTACAAAATTCGACCTTATTTATTAGAATCTTCTAAACTATTGTTTAAACTTCGTAAAAATCGGTTAAACTGTAATTAATCGCATAGAAAACGTCGAAGCGTTTCTATCAATATGAATGGAGGATTGGATGATGGAGAATCGAAAAGTCTACCAAAATCAGATTTCGGAAAAGAGACAGGAAATGGTTGCGCAACTACTCGAACACATCAATGCTTCCAGTATCGAACAAAAACAGGAGATCCTAAAGAAAGAAATTGATGAGGCGCTCGATTGTCGCGACCGTGAAACGTTTATGCAGTTAACTGATCGTCTTAATTCACTCACATAATGAAAAAGTTGGCATATATGTTAAACCGCTCGCTTATAATCTAGTATTCAAACACTCAGGAGGAGATGTTGATGCTAGATTTAGCGGCGGTTTTTTATGTTGTGATGGATTGGGTTAGTGAAAACAAAGGGTACAAGCTCCAATCCGTTTTTCTTTTCGGTGGGCTCGGTCTATCATTTGCGACGTATTTTCTCTGGTTCATAAAAAAGGGCTATAAAACGGTTGGTAGCGTCAAGAATGGATGAGTTGAGTGCATATTTCGTCTTGTGAGAGCGTTCGAATTCCGCGATATTTTCAATAATTCCGCGAAACGGACGATGAATTCCGCGAAAACATCCAGTAATTCCGCGAAAAACAATTTTATTCCGCGAAACGAAAAAAGACACCCCGAGGGGCATCTTTAAAAAGGGACGGTGATGGATTTGCCCTTCGTGAGCGTTTCTCCAGTTGGATCGAACACATCACTTGTATGAATCGTGATGGATTCAAGTTGCTTCAAGTCGGTTGTGTTCAGAACAAAACCAAGCTGACCAATTCTTTCTTCGCCAGGCTCAAAATCTCCGTATAGGTTCTCCAGGTAAAAGTCATCGTCGAACCCTTTTTTCTCACCATCACTTGTTTCAAGCGCTGAAACGGGCGCGAAATTAACCGCTTGATCTGATGTATTCTTCACGTTGACGCGAATCTTTACATAGTTAAATGTGGTTTCATCGTTGGAATAGCCATGAAAAAAGTCGATTAAGTCAGGAGAAGGAGAATAGGACATTACCTTTACGTCTGAAACGGTCAATTCCACATCCCCAATCACCGTTTTCTCATGATAATCAGAGTTTGCTTTTAATGTAATGGATCCGTCTGCATCCTGATAAGATTGGCCAACTTCAGTAAGAGAGCTGTCGTCAGGAGCCTGAGGACTATCGATTACTTCTGTTTGTTCTTTTTGATCTACATTTGTGTCTGAAGTTTTCTTAACAGTAGCTGAGTTCTCCGTTTGTGAACTCGCCTGCTGATTTGTATTGTTAGCAGCACAGCCACCTAGAAAAAGTGACGCTGAGAGTAAGCTGATCGTGATGAGATGTTTCATGGGGAATTTCCTCCTATTAAAGAAAAGTCCCGCTGCTCATTGAAGCAACGGGGAACTATAACTTACTTGTCTTTTTTGTTCTCTTTATCGTGGTCTTTTCCGCTAAGAAGGTCCATCACTAGTTGACCTGTTTCATTGTTATCATGCAGGCCAGCAAATTTCTCTGATTGTGGACCGTATGCATAGACATTCACGTCAACGCCAGTGTGTCC
This sequence comes from Guptibacillus hwajinpoensis, assembly GCF_020524165.1. GTDB lineage: Bacteria > Bacillota > Bacilli > Bacillales > Guptibacillaceae > Guptibacillus > Guptibacillus hwajinpoensis_D. The sequence goes on along the minus strand of NZ_JAIVKU010000005.1, from coordinate 643,176 downwards.
GCCAGTTGTCCAGCCCGTTCCTGAACGAAGGTCGAAGATTTTTTCAATGGCGTTGTCAATTTCAACCACGTCGTCTGTTTCAGTGGCTTTCTCGACAGAAGCAATTTCTTCAGACGTTAACTCAAGATCGATGTTTTCAGTCAGTGTTTTCTCTACATCAGCGCCATCAGCGATCTGTGCTGCCATGTAATCAGGCGTCTTTTTAGCCGCTTTAAGTGGTGCCGGATCCCATTTGTACTCACCGTCGCGACCCATAGCGAAACCACCAGTAGAATGGTCAGCAGTTGTAACAACGAGTGTATGCTTGTCCTTTTTCGCAAATTCAATTGCTGCAGCGTATGCTTTCTCGAAATCTTCCATCTCACTCATTGCTGCGACAGCATCGTTATCATGACCAGCCCAGTCAATTTGGCTACCTTCTACCATAAGGAAGAAGCCGTCTTTGTTGTCACTAAGGCGCTCAAGCGCAGCATCCGTCATATCTTCAAGAGAAGGTGTATCTTCTGTACGATCGATCGCTTTATCCATTCCTTTTGGAGCGAAGAGGCCAAGGATTTGTTCGTTATCGTCTTTTTTAAGTTCTTCCTTTGAAGTTACATAGCTATAGCCGTCTTCTTGGAATTCTTCCGTTAGGTTGCGATCAGAGCGCTCAAAGTAAGAAGTTCCTCCACCAAGTAGAACATCCACTTTATGCTCTCCATTAATCATTTCATCATAGTAATCGTCAGCGATGTCATTGTAGTTATTGCGTGACTCATCATGAGCACCGAAAGATGCTGGTGTTGCATGGTTAATCTGCGAAGTGGAAACAAGTCCTGTTGCTTTTTCCTTTTCCTTTGCTTCTTCAAGCACTGTCTTTACTTCGTTTTTATCCATATCGACTGAAATTGCGCCGTTATATGTTTTGATTCCTGCCGCCATCGCAGTTCCTGCTGCTGCAGAATCCGTTACGCTTTCTTCAGGGTCCCAAGAATACGTTTCTTGTGCGCCTACTAAATCCTCATCGAAAGCTGTTTTTTCCATATATGGTGTGCTCTTATCATCCATATAAGAACGGTAGGCTGTTGTATAGCTCGGCCCCATGCCATCCCCAATTAAGAAGATCACGTTTTCGATTTCGTTTTTTTCGTGTTTGCTTTTTTCCGATTTTGCTTCTGTATCAGTACCCAGCCCTGCAAAACCTGCCACGGTTAATGATGAAATGACAGCGAATGGAATCAGCTTCTTTTTCGCATTTTTACTAAACAAAATAAGTTCCCCCTTGGTTGTTTTTTTCTCACAAATCAAAGTCTAACGGATAGATTTGAAGTGAGTGTTAATAGATTGTAAGGATACTTTTAAGATAAAAGGGTCGATTGTCACAGTCAAAAATAGTAATCTTTCGCGAAAAAATATCTGTTTAATAAAGAGGCTCGTGGATTGATTCTATTACTGATCGTAATGATACCGCCTTCATTCTGCAAGTGATTTAGGTGAAAATAGGTAAAAAGGAGCGAGGAGAAGAGCTTAGCTTTGTGAATCTCATAATAATGGCCTATATCATAAGACCTTTTTCATAGAAAGAAAAGAAGCGTGTCGTGAGAAGACATTCATTCTATTAAACTGTTAAAATTATCAGTATAGTACGAAAAAAGGGGAGATTCGATTGGACTTACTAATGAATCATTCGGTCATTTATGAATTTAACAAAGCTCATCGACCTGTAAAAATTGTTCCTTCGGGGACTAGTATTGAAATCGTGACGTATGATTGCTTTGAAAATCAGCTTCAGACGGAGAAAGATGAAATTACGGGAATTGACTGGAATCGAGTCAATCCGGCAACCGGGCCCATTTATGTGAAGGGTGCAGAGCCGGGTGATGTATTAAAAGTTTCGATTGAAAAGCTTGAAATTGGAGATCAGGGTGTCATGGTTGTTGGACCGGATCTTGGTGTCATGGGGCATCGCCTCGAGGAAATGGAGTCTAAAATCATTCCAATTCAAGAAGGTGTGGCTCGTTTTAATGATATTCGTATACCGTTAAATCCGATGATCGGGGTGATTGGCGTCGCACCAGAAGGCGATGGCGTTTCGTGTGGTACACCGGGTGCGCACGGCGGGAATATGGATAACAAGATGATCACGGAGGGAGCTGTGCTCTATTTTCCAGTCTTTGCGGAAGGGGCTCTGTTCGGATTGGGTGATTTCCATGCAGCAATGGGTGACGGTGAAGTGAGCGTTTCAGGTATTGAAGTACCAGGCAAAGCGACCGTTAAGCTTGAAGTGATAAAGGGGGAGTCTCTCGTTCAGCCGATTCTCGAAAATGAAGAAGTTGTTACCCAAATTGCGTCAGCTGCCACGCTTGATGAAGCAGCGAAACTTGCGACAGAGCTGATGGTTGATCGCGTGGTTAAGAAAACTGGTATGACTGTTGCGGAGGCAACGATGCTTATGAGTGCCGTTGGTCAAGTGGAAGTCTGTCAAATCGTGGATCCACTTATGACGGCCAGGTTCATTGTACCGAAATGGCTAGAGAAGCAGCTAGGTGTGCGTCTCATCTAATTCGACATATGCTGACATCGTTCGGGTGGTGCCTGTCACTTGCATGAGATATACTTGGTAACACGGTGCCTGTCACTTGTCGAACTTGTTGAATTAATTGGAGGAATACTAGCATGATTCGTTTTGGAGTTGTTGGAACAAATAAGATTACGGATAATTTTCTTGAGGGGGCGACGGAACTTAGTGATTTTAAGCTTACGGCCGTTTATTCCCGTACTGAGGAGAAAGCGAACGCATTTGCTGAGAAGCATGGTGCAGAAGCAACGTTTACAAGTCTTGAGGAAATGGCGAACAGCGAACGAATTGATGCTGTTTATATCGCGAGCCCCAATTCGCTTCACGCAGAGCAGTCGATCATTTTCATGAACGCTGGAAAACACGTACTTTGCGAGAAACCGATGGCGTCAAATAAGCATGAGGTGGCCCAAATGGTTGAGGCTGCTTCAAAAAACGGCGTTCTTCTAATGGAAGCGATGAAATCTACTGTCATGCCAAACATGCAAATGGTACGAGAGAACCTTCATAAGATCGGTCAGATCCGCCGTTTTGTAGCGAATTATGGTCAGTATTCTTCGCGCTATGATGCTTACAAAGAAGGCACAGTATTGAACGCTTTTAACCCTAAATTCTCAAATGGATCACTAATGGACATCGGTGTATATGGCGTCTATCCTGTCGTGTCCATGCTTGGGATGCCACAATCGATTAAGGCAGAAGGCGTGATGCTGGAGTCTGGCGTTGATGGAGAAGGGAGTATTTTGCTTAAGTATGAAGACAAAGAAGCGGTGATCATGTACTCAAAGATTACGGATTCTCACCTACCGTCAGAAATTCAAGGGGAAAACGGCAGTATCTTAATCGATAAAATTGGTTCACCGATGGATGTGAAAATCCACTATCGGGATGGATCAATTGAAGACCTATCGCAATCGCAGTCTCATACGATGATGTATGAAGCAAAAGAATTTATTAAACTCATTCAGGAAGGGAAGAGTCAGTCTGCGATTAACTCGCATGAGAATTCTCTCCGTTCTATTGAAGTAATCGATGAAGCGCGAAAGCAAATCGGTGTGACTTTTCCAGCAGATCATCGTTAAAAAAAGAAATATCCTAGCCGTCACATCTTATCCATGTGACGGCTTTTTTGAATCCTCTCTTATGAAAAGAAAAAGTAAGCCTTTCCATCTAGACTGTTTGAACTAGTTTCAAACGGGTACGATATTAATAGAATAGCAAAAAAATGGAGGGATGAAATTGGCTAGTAAATATGGAGAAGTTGTACAGGAATCGTTAAATGCACTACTTGAGGATGAATCGTTTTTACCAAATTTCAAGGATGAAGATCGAGAGAATGCGTTCAAATCACTTGAATCGATTCTCTCAACACCGAATCAAATTCAAAAATCATTTCTCCGCGTTCCACTAGAAAACGGGAAAATTCTACGAATTCCTGCTTTTCGTGTTCAACATAATAATGCGGTTGGCCCTTACAAAGGGGGGATCCGCTTTCACGAATCGGTGGAGGAAGATGAAGTGATCAATCTAGCAACGTTAATGACGCTAAAGAATGCGCTTCATGACGTGCCATTTGGTGGAGGTAAAGGCGGCGTCGTTATTAATCCACGCGAGTTTTCGGAGAAAGAACTACATACGATTTCAAAAACGTACGTTCAAAATTTTTGTGATATTCTTGGCCCGGATAAAGATATTCCAGCACCAGATGTAGGAACTGGCGAACGAGAGATGGACTGGATGATGGGGGAATATAAAAGCATCCATCAAGGACGTCCTTACCGCGGAAGTTTTACTGGAAAAAGTCAGGTGAACGGTGGCTCACTTGGTCGTAGGGAAGCAACAGGAAAAGGCGTTTACTATACGCTTCGCTACATGCTTCATAATTTCGTCAAGGAGAATGAAGAGTGGTTTAAGAAAAACGACAATCGCTTTGCGAAAACAGCACTCGAGCATTCGAACCGTCAGTTAACAATCGGAATTCAAGGATTTGGGAATGTTGGCTCCGTTGCGGCGCTTGAATCTTATAGCTGCAACTACCTGGATACAAAAGTAGTGGCGGTAAGTGATCGCAACGTGACGCTCTACAATGGTGATGGTCTTGATATAAAGGCGCTGATTGAGTTTACGTCTAATCATGAAGGTGACTTGCCCACTACGGAAGAAGCCCTGAGCGAGCATAACATCAAGGCAGACATTCAGGACCGGGCAGATGTCCTTTATTTGGATACGGACGTGCTCATTCTGGCGGCTCTTGAAGATCAAATTCATGAGGACAATGTCGACCAAGTGAAAGCGCGTATGATTGTGGAAGGTGCGAACGGCCCGATTACACTTGGAGCGGACCGGAAGTTAAGTGAAGATGGGGTACTCGTTATTCCGGATATCCTCGCAAACGCAGGTGGTGTCATCGTATCTTATTTCGAGTGGCTTCAAGGAAGGGAAACTCAGTTTTATAGTGAAGAAGAAGTCTTTTCACTTCTATTTAAAAAAATGAAGGAGACGATGGACGAGATTTATCCTCAATTTTTCAGTGATCCTTTTGCGCTCAGACAGAATTGCTATATCCATACGGTGATGAAGCTTTCAAATATTCTTTATCGTCATGGTAAGCTCTATTAAACGAAAAGCCCTCTCCCAACGGGAGAGGGCTTTCTTTATGAATGTTAAGAGGCAGGAAGCTTTTCTTTAAACTCCGTCATCTTCAGGACGGTTTCATCGATTAACTCGTTCATTTTACCCGTATCAGGCTCATCTTTCTTTCCTTCATCGATGAGTGGATAAAGGCTTTCTTCAATGTCTTTGTATTCATCCGGGAATTCTTGCTCTACTTGAGCTTCCATCTTGTCCCAATTTTCCTCAAGGGTCATGGTCTGTTCATTAATGGCGCCGATATCGTCGCTACTGTTCTCGAGCGTCGCTTTAAGTTCATCAAGGTTGGTTAAAGCTGTATCCACTCCAACATCAAGGTCGATGGTTTCCTCTGAACCGCTGTCTGAGCTAGAATCGTTCATTCCTTCGTTTGTACCACCATTTTCTGAACCGCTGTTCTCTTCCATGCTCGAGTTATTTGAGGTTTGTGTACTATTGTTATCCTCAGAACCGTTTGATTCACAACCTGCTAGAAGAGATCCTGATAGAAGGCAGGAAGCAAGAAGAATAGGGAATTTCTTTTCCAACATTATCCACTCCTTTCTGTTACAATTATCGGTTCCCAGAAAGCATTTTATTCAAACGAAGGCAAAAGTCATGTTTTTCTAAAAAAAGAGGGGAAGGAGGCAAATTGACTTAGGACCTTTTAAACTGTCTGATTGTTGAATCAACGTGTTTTTCTAACGAAGAGATATGAAACAAAGATGGTTGCCATCACCCCGAAACTAATAAATAATCCGATGCGTTCACTTTCTTGAAAAGCAGCTCCGCTAATGGCCAGGAAGATAAGGACAATGCCAAGATAGGAGGTGAAGGGTGCACCAATCATTTTAAAATATCGTTTCTTTGAAGTGGTCCCGATATATTGCTTGCGATTTTTGATCTGAGAAGCTAGGATGACGACCCAGTTTAGAATTAACATAATCCCTGCAGCAGTTGTTAAATACTCATACACTTTATCAGGTAATACATAGGAAACAACGATCATGAGACTAAGGGCGATCGCATTCACGCCTAATGCACGTATCGCGACTCCCTTTTTCGTGTGATGGTCTAGGACGTTAGGGGCGTCACCTGCGTGACTAAGAGAAACCAATACTTTTGTAATTGAAAAGAGAGCGCCAACCATGGTAGAAAAAGCGGCAGTGATTAAGATGATTGTAAAAATCGATCCGAGTAACGGGAGCTGAAATTGAGAAAGCGCCGTTACAAATGGGCTTTCGTCTTCGCTAATGATCGACCACGAAACCATATAGAGTATAAAGAAAATGGATAAGAGGTAAAGTGTGGTCAGCGCGATAACGGTGGTGAGCCCTGCTTTTGGTGTTTCATCTTTATGTTTTAATTCATTTGACATCAGTCCAACAACGGCTATGCCGCCAAATGAAAACAGAACAAAAATCATGGCGGACCATGTGCCCATCAGCCCGTTCGGAAAGAATGGAATGAGACTTGATTCTGTTTGTCCGGCTGAAGCGGGAGTAGCGATACCGAATAAGAAGAGTATTCCAAATCCAATAAATCCAATGAGTGTGGCTAATTTCACTACAGCAAACAATGATTCTAACGTGCTGAAATTATTTACACCTAGGAGATTAATCCCGAGCCCAAGTGCTGAATAGAGAATCATGAAGAGCCAGAGCGGGACTTCCGGGAACCAGTATTGGGTGAAGAGACCAAGCGCTGTAATTTCACTTGCCATGATGAGGAGGCCAGAAACCCAGTACATCCATCCACTCATAAAGCCCATTGAATGACCAAATGCCATTTGCGCATACTTTCTAAATGAGCCTGTTTCCTGGTCATGAACAGACATCTCTGCAAGTGCACTAAATACGAGAAAGGCGATCAGACCAGCTAGAAGATAATTGAGAAGAACAGACGGACCCGCTCGCTCGATGGATAGTCCCGTCCCGAGAAAGAAACCGGCTCCAATAATCGATCCGATTCCAATCAGTGTTAACTGCCACCAATGAAGCTTATGATCTTCTCCTTTCTTTGCTTTCTTCTCCTGAGTGCGCTGAACGGATTGCTGGACAATGTGTTCATTTCTCATACAAGCTCACCATCTTTCTTCATTCTCATGTTCAAGCCTTTACCTACTATCTTGAGAAGGAAACTGATATAATATCCAACAAGGTGACAATTTGCGACAAATAACGGGAGGTGACAGGCACCATGAAAGCAGTTCAAGTAATGGGGTATGGTGACGTAGATCAATTAGAAGTTGTCGAACGAGAGATTCCTGTTCCGAATGAGAATGAGGTACTTGTTAAGGTAAAGGCATGCGCGATTAATAATACGGAAATTTGGATGCGTGAAGGGGCGTATGGAACCGGCAAGAAATCAGGATGGCGCCCAGAAGGCGTGCAATTTCCGAGAACGCCTGGTTCAGATATTACCGGTACGATTGTAAAGGCCGGTGAACAAGTGGACGAGGAGATGATCGGAAAGAATGTCGTGCTCTTTCCGTTTACTTCAAGCGGAGAAGCAGGATCTGAACATATTTCAGAAGATATGTCTTTCATTGGATCGGAGTATGACGGTGGGTATGCCGAATATGTGGTGTGGCCAGCGGAACTTTGCTACGACATGCCTCTACAAGATTTCACACAAAGCGCCGTGTTCTCTGTAAGTGGGATGACAGCGTGGCATATGGTGGAACAAATACAGCCAAAGGCTGGCGAGACCGTTATGGTAACAGGAGCGAACGGCGGAGTAGGATCTTTAAATGTTCAAATTGCTTCACGCGTATTTGGAGCCAAGGTGATTGCCATTGTAGGGGATCTTGCTTTGGAGGATCAGTTGAAGGAGCTTGGTGCTTCCCACGTACTCTCTTATAAATCCGATCAGCTTTCTGAAGAGATACTTGAAGCAAACGGTGGACCGATTGACTCTGTGTTAGATGTCGTCGGTGATGCGCTGTTTTCAACATCGCTTCATGTTTTAAAGAAAGGCGGCAAGTTTTGCACGTCTGGCTCTGCTGGAGGACAGAAAACAGAGCTTGATTTTAGAACGATGTACTTAAAACACATTACGCTCTATGGCTCTGTATTAGGCACAAGAGCAGAATTCAAACGAATGCTTGATGCAATCGCTGAAGGAAAAATTACACCAGTGATTGATCGGACCTTTCCATTAGAACAAGCGAGAGAGGCGCAACTTTATTTTAAAAAAGCGGGTAAATTAGGGAAAATTGTGCTGCTTCCTGAAGAATGAGTTTATCACCAATTGAAACACCTATTTCCTAGCCGGAAATAGGTGTTTTTTATGAGCAAAAGAATTTCACCATTTTCAGGGAAATACAGGAATAAGACCTGCTCCTAGCGAATAAGTAAGGTATAAAATCATAGAGGTGATGGTGTGAAGAAAAGGGGTTTCTTCAAACTTTACTCGTTGCTCTGTCTAGTGAGTGTTTTTGGGTATTCCTACTGGGCCACTTCTTGGACGGCGAGTCAATTGCCTACTTTGCCGGATTGGAAAAGCCATCTTATTTTTACACCGGGCACGGTTGTTGCTTCTAAAGATATTTATGAAATTGATATGTTCTTGTATGCATTTAAAGTTGCTCCCCTTATGACAGGTGTTTGTCTGTTATCGTTCTGTTTCATTGTTGGCCTAATGGTTTACTCTGTGAAAAAACAGCTGTCTTATGTTGGTGGAAAAAAGATAACGAGTTCTTAACAGGGAAGAGCAAGTCCGCGCTTTCTATAAAACCAGCTACAAAAAGGAGAAGCACGCCCGCTGTGTCAAGGGGCGTGCTTCTTATTTTGAAAGGACTTGTTATACCCAGCCCATTCCTCTGACCAATTGAGCGACGGCAAACGTAACGCCAATGGCAATCACAGTTGGAATCAGGAAGGCGACAAACGTCCACTTGTAACTTTTTGTTTCTTTATAGATGTTGATCAATGTCGTACCACACGGATAGTGAAGCAACGAAAATAACATCATATTAAGCGCGGTTAACCACGTCCATCCTTGATCGAGGAAGATGTTTTTTAAGTCAGCCAGATTATCGACTTCGAGCATGGATCCAGTGGATAAATATCCCATGAGCAGGATCGGTAGAACGACTTCATTTGCTGGTAAACCGAGAATAAACGCAAGCATAATGTAACCATCTAACCCTAGTGATTGAGCGAACGGATCCAGAAAATTCACACCGTACATAAAGATGCTCGTGTCACCAATATAGATATTGGCAAATACCCAGGTCAGGATACCAGCAGGTGCTGCGATTTTGATCGCTCTCATAAGAACCGCATACGATTTATTTAGGGAAGAGCGGACTACCGTATCAAAAAACTTTGGTCGACGGTATGGTGGTAGCTCTAACGTATAGTGCGTCGGGACGCCTTTTAGCATTGTTTTAGAAAGCACCCATGACACCACAAACGTAACGAATATACCGAAAATGACAATCCCAACAATGACGCCAGACGAGACAAGTGTTTTCATTCCACCTGTAAAACCAGCTGCCATAAAGAGTGAGGCAAGCACGATGAGTGTGCCCCAGCGACCATTACACGGAACAAAATTATTCGTTAGAATCGCAAGCATCCGTTCTCGAGGTGATTCAATGATGCGAGTAGATAGTACAGCTGCTGCATTACATCCAAAGCCCATGGCCATCGTAAGCGACTGTTTTCCGTGGGCACCAACTTTTTTAAAAAGGCGGTCCATATTAAAGGCGACCCTTGGTAAATATCCGTAGCTTTCAAGTAAAGCAAACGTTGGGAAGAAAATCGCCATAGGGGGTAACATGACACTGATGACCCAGGTTGTTCCCCGATAAAGTCCTAGAACAAGCACACCGTGGAGCCAGTCTGGTGAATTCAGTGCAAAGAAGGCCATGGAAATATAGTCTTCTAACCACGTAAAGAAGCTTGCAAGCATAGAAGAAGGTACGTTAGCACCAGCGATTGTGAGATAGAAAATAAGGCCAAGCATCGCGAGCATAATCGGAAAGCCCCAGATTGGTGAGGTGAAAACAGCGTCCAATCGTTCCGTTTTCTTATCTTCTTTGCTTTTCGTAAAACGAACTGTTCTACTACATATTTGTTGACTTGTTTGATATAAACTTGAGACCACTTCATCTCTGAGGGAAGAAGTTGAAAGCTCATTGGCTTGATTTAGAAGTTCTCTAAATGACTGCCGCTCGTTTTCTGAACTGTATTCCACGTTGATTCCTCCTCCTGATGCATTCTCTTTTGTATTTCATCTAATAAAGAAGTATCGCCGTCAAGAAGTCTGAGTGCGATCCACCTTGATGGAAAGCGATCTCCCACAAGTTTTTTCACATTAGGTACAAGCTCGCTAATTTTCCCTTCGATTTCATCATTGTATTGAATGGCGTAGGGAGAGGTAGTGATTTCGCCTCGAATCATTCGATCAATCGTATCTAATAGAGCTGGGAAACCTGTTTTATTTCGCGCTGATATTTTTAATACAGGAACCCCAAGCTGCCGCATAAGTTTCAGTTCATCAATTTCAATTCCACGTTTTTTTGCTTCATCGATTAAATTTACACAAACGATCACATTTGATGTCATTTCCATCACCTGTAGAGCAAGGTTTAAATTACGTTCAAGTGAGGTGGCGTCAAGTACGACAAGGGTTACATGAGGTTTCTCAAACACAATGTAATTCCTCGCAACCTCTTCATCGGTTGAATTTGAATACAAAGAGTAGGTTCCTGGTAAGTCGATTAATCGATACGTGCTTTTCTTATAGTGAACAGATCCTTCAGCGAGGCTAACTGTTTTACCGGCCCAGTTGCCTGTATGCTGTTTTAGTCCCGTCAGAGCATTAAATAGTGTGCTTTTACCTGTATTCGGATTTCCAGCGAGCGCGATTCGATATACCTCATTCGTTGTCATGTTGTATCAACTCCCCGGTGATTTTTATGCTTTCTTCTTTTCGAAGTGCAATGGTTGTATGGCTCACGCGAAAGGCAATCGGATCACCTAGTGGACTTTTCTTTAATACATCAACGATGGCGCCAGGAACAAATCCTAAATCCAGAAGTCTTCTTCTCATAACTCCCTCAATGGCAACCTCTTTAATGCGGATGCGATCTCCTTTATTCCCTTCATATAAATTCATTAGTTGTCCTCCGTTTACTCTTTTAGCTCTTGTCTACACTTTTTCCTTAGGGCAAAATTGATAATTACATCGTATGTAACAACCGGGGCATTTGTCAATGGTTTTTATTTGATCTAAAAGAATAGTTTGATCTTTCTTACTTTTATGAATGTCATTCGTTAAAAGTGAAAAGCATTAATTTGCGTTTCACCTTTAAAGCAAACGGGTATCATCATTCGAGTGAATTCGAGTAAATACGAGTGGTGACAGGCACTCGCAAGTCGGCTTTTGTCGATTTAGATTTGCCAGGATTGGACATAGTAAGACAGACAGAAGATTTATGAGGAGGCAAATCAGCTATGATTAGTATTATTGTTGGTCTCGCTCTCTTAATGCTCCTCGCTTACCTTGGGTGGTCGATTATTTGGATTGCGCCATTGGTATCTGGGGTTGTAGCATTGTTGAGCGGAATGAATATTCTCGAATCCTATACAGGAACGTATATGGAAGGCTTTGTTGATTTCGCGAAAGCGTATTTCCCGATTTTCTTATTTGGAGCGATTTTTGGGAAATTAATGGAGGACACAGGGGCAGCGCAGTCCGTTGCTTATAAAATCTCAAACTTAATTGGAGAGAAACGTGCGATTCTAGGGATGCTGATCTCTGCAGCGATTCTTACATATGGAGGCGTGAGTCTCTTCGTAGTTGTATTCGCCGTTTATCCATTAGCAGTGGCGATGTTCCGCCAAGCAAACGTATCAAGGAAGTTACTCCCATCTACGTTTGTTTTGGGAGCTTTTACATTTACGATGACGGCTCTCCCAGGAACACCACAGATTCAAAACATCATCCCAATTAATACGTTTAAAACGTCGACCATGGCAGCGCCGATTCTCGGAATTGTCGCTGGTTTAATTATGGCAGTTGGGGGTTATTTTTATCTGAAGTTCCGTGAGAAGCAGCTCACAAAAAATGGTGAGGAATTTACAGAACCTAAAGGTTCAAACGAAGTAAAGAGCATAAATGAAGATGAACTTCCGAACTGGATTCTATCTGTGATTCCGCTAATCGCTGTTGTGGTGACACTGAATGCGTTTGAAAACTTAAGCATTTTAATTGCACTTGGTATCGGAATCTTGCTCATCATGCTCTTTAATATTAAAAATTACAAGCAATTCATTAAAGCGATTAATGGAGGCGCATCTGGCTCTGTTATGGCGACGATTAATACGAGTGCTGCCGTTGGTTTTGGTTCTGTCGTTACAGCATCACCTGGTTTTGAAGCTGTGAAAGACCTGATCTTTGCGATTCCACTTAGCCCGTATTTTTCAGAAGCCTTTGCTGTTCAACTATTAGCCATGATTACAGGTTCAGCTTCTGGTGGAATGGGAATTGCGCTTGAAGCACTTGGTAGTGAATACTACGACATTGCCATTAGTAACAACCTTAGCTTAGAGGCGTTTCACCGCATTACAGCCGTTGCTTCAGGGGCATCCATTCTCCCCCATAATGGCGCGCTTTTAACGCTATTTACGGTAACGGGCCTAACGCACAAAGATTCTTATAAAGACGTGTTCGTGGTCGGACTAATCATTCCGATGATCGCAACGATCGCCATTATCTTCTTGGCGATGATGGGAATCAACTAAGTTACCATACGAAAATCCCCGGCTCTTCCTTAGTAAAAGGATGAGACGGGGATTTTTTTATTGAGCAGTATAACCACCATCGATGACAGCGGCTTGACCTGTAATACTTTTCGCTTTCTCGCTAACAAGGAAAATGGAGTAGTCGGCCACTTCTTGCACCTGGATTAAACGCTTCTGAGGAACAAGTGGATAAATGACTTGTTCTAGTGCTTTCTCTTTTTCGATATTGCGCGTTTTCGCAAGGTCCTCGAGCTGATTCTGAACAAGAGGAGTGTCAACGTAACCCGGGCAGATGGCATTGACGGTAATGCCGTAATCTGCGCCTTCAAGTGCGGCTACCTTTGTAAGACCAATAACCCCGTGCTTTGCGCTGTTATACCCGGCTTTGCCAGCAAAACCAATGAGTCCATTGATGGAAGCCATGTTCAGAATACGACCATATCCTTGTTCCTTCATAATTGGAAAAGCATATTTGATCCCATAGAATGGTCCCTTTAGCATAATATCAAGGATCAGCCCGTACTTCTCACTTGGAAACTCTTCAATAGGAGCCACATGCTGAATTCCTGCATTGTTAACAAGAATATCAATTCGTCCAAACTTCTTAACCGTTTCTTCAATGGCGTTCTTCACATCTTCTTCTTTCGCAACGTTCGCTACAACGCCTTCAACGGTAAAGCCTTGAGACGTTAAGCTTTCCACTGACTCCTTAAGCGTGTCTTCATTAATGTCATTGAGCATGACCTTCGCGCCAGCCTTCGCAAACTCTGTTGCAATCTCAAGTCCGATTCCCTGACCAGAGCCGGTTATTAATGCACATTTACCTTCAAGCATCGTTGTTTCCTCCTTAAGTATAAGTAACTCAGCTCTTAGGATACCCAATTATGCTCAAGATATTTCGACTTTATTCGCCCTATATCGGGTGGTGACAGGCACCCCCAACCACCAAAAAAAGCCCTCTCCCAAAGGGGAGAGGGCCAGATGCGTTATTTGATGATTTTCTGATCTCTTGCCATTTCTTTCGCTACTTTTGGTGCGAGCCAAATCATTGGCAGGAGGATAAGCGAGACTGGTACGGCTGTTACAACAATAAAGTTCTGAAGTTGCGTAATACCACTGTCTCCTGTAATAAGAAGAATGACTGCGACAGTTCCCATAAGAATTGCCCAGAAGACGCGAAGCCATCTTTGTGGATCGCCTTCCCCCGTAACGGCCATTGCAATGGTATAAGACATGGAATCACTTGTTGTGACAACGAAAAGAATCGTTAAAATCAAGAACAGTGGTGAAACAATGCTTGCAAGCGGGAATTGTTCTGTAATGGCAAACATAGCCGCTGGATTACCAGCTGCATTCAATGCTTCTGAAATAGAACCTGGATTTGAAAGTTCAAAGAAAATTCCAGATCCGCCTAGTACGGTAAACCAGAACGTTGAAATAACTGGTGCAAAAATCGAAACGGCAATAATAATGTCTCGAATGGTACGTCCTCTTGAAATACGACTAACGAGAATCGCCATCATTGGACCGTATCCGATGAACCAGCCCCAGAAGAAGACTGTCCAGAATGAAAGCCAACCAGTGTCTCCACGGAAGGTGCTCATCGTAACAAATTGATCAACATAGACACCAAATCCAGAGATAAAGTGGTCAAAGATAAAGCCGCCAGGACCGAAGATCACGATAAAGATCATTAATCCAATCGCTAGACGAACGTTGAAGCTACTTAAATATTGAATTCCTTTATACAATCCCGTAACTGCTGAAATGGTTGAAACAACCACGACAGCTAAAATGATCGAGAACTGCGTGCTGAATTGATTCGGTATGCCGAAGATTTCTTGCAAACCGTAGCTTGCTTGTAAGCCAAGGAAACCGATTGGTCCAATTGTACCTGCAGCAACTGCAATAACGGAGAATGCATCAATCAGGGTACCAAACCAGCTGTGACGAAGCTTTTCACCGAAAATTGGATAGAGAAGCGTACGTGGCTTCATTGGCATACCTTTATGGTAATGACCGTACATCATCACGACGGCACTAATTGTACCTAGAATCGCCCAGGCCAAGAAACCCCAGTGCATGAAGCTTTGAGCAAGAGCAGTATCAATCGCACCCTGTGTTCCTGCTTCAATGCCTTTTCCATCTTGAGAAGGGGGAACGGTTAAGAAATGATACATCGGTTCAGCCGCTGCCCAAAACACACCGCCACCAGCAAGTAGTGTCGCCATGATAATGGATAACCATTTATAGAGGCTAAGCTCTGGTTTATCCATCCCACCTAATTTTATTTTTCCGTATTTAGAGAAAGCCAATCCAATCCCTACAAAGAATGTCGCTAACATCAAGACTTGCCAGAATGCTCCGAAATACTTCGCAGACCAGGCAAAGCTTGAACTAACCAAGTTTTCCACTAATGAAATATCAAAAAGTGCAAGAATAACGAAGAGAATTAATACCCCACCGCTTATACCAAAGACGGGCCAATCAATACGCCCAGTTTCTTTATTGTCCATACAAGACTCCTTTAATCGCTTTTTAAACACAATTACTTACTCTATCACTACCGTTAGTATGGTGTAAAGGAAGAAATTTTAATCTAGTTCATTCCTGAATATTTTTAGGATAAATTACCAGGTAATCGATTCCATCAGCCCCCTTTTTTGTAAAATAAAATCGAAATGAGTCGAAACTATGTTTTCAGTTCATAAATACCCCTAGAAATTAAAACGAAACCGGAAAGAAATTGTGAGTCTTTTCGGTCTCGAATTCGCGATATTCGATTTTTAAAATCGTTTAAATGGGTCTTCAAAAATGGTGAATAGAGGGGTGGAATCGCCGTTTGCTAGTGTGTCATAAAGCGGGACGGACAGTGCATGAGGATGAACGAGGAGGGGTTCCTCACATAAAGGGTAGTTATTTCGACCAGTAACCATCTTCCAAATGATACTCAAGCCGCTTCATTCTAAAGTAATAAAGGCCGAGAAGAAGGACAAAACTAAAGAAAAAGTTAATGAGGGTGAGAACGAGCGTTGTGATTAAATCCCAATCGTCACGAGCATAATTGCTTATGAAGAAAAAAATAAACGCAGGAACGCCCAAAAGCCATGGATGTTTTTTCATGTTAAATTTCCGATCAGTTGGGGTGAGAAAGTTTTCATCTGATTGTTTAATGGTTCGTCTTGAAATAGAGGCGACAAGGATGAAAAGAATCAGGAAGATGGGAAAACCGATGTTAAACCCTAAATAATAAAAAGCAAGGAACGCACCACCAAAAAGTATCACCATAAAAAGAGCCCCAAGAAGAAATTCCTTGCCGGGTGAGCGAACTTTTTTCTTCAACATGAAAATGCCTCCTCATCATTAAAAATGTTTTTGTCGTTTCTGCTTCTTCTTCAAAAAAAGTACAAAACCGTCAGCCCAAACAAAACCCCAAAAGTAAATTCTTTCTACGTGGTTGTCATGAGTAATGATCCATACCTGTTATGCGACGTTGGTAAACCAAATTTTTACATGAAAAAAACGCCTGCATGTGTCATGCAGGACGCCTTTTAAACGAAAGGATCATGGAAATCTAGTCTGAGCGAGAGAAACACCTTCTCAAAGAAAGACATCAGCTCCACTTCTTAAACGGTGAATCCAGGCGTTTACTGATTAAACGCGACATAAAAAGGATGATGTTCTTCATTCAAACAATATTCCATTCGCTGACGAAAATTTTTCCACTTTACCATTTCAAGGGCTTTTTCAATAGGAAAGAACCCAACTTCAAGACTTTCTGAAGATGTTGTGAGTTCTCCTCCAATATATTTAGCTAGAAATAGCGTATTTGAAATAGACGCTTTCACATTTTGAAAAACGCCGCAGAATTTAACGATTTCAATATCAGCACCGGATTCTTCTTTCGCTTCTCGAATCGCTGCGTCAGGTAATGATTCGCCTTCTTCCACCTGACCTCCAGGGAATTCCCAGCCTCTGCGCGGTCCTTTAATTAAAAGGATCTCCTTTTCTTCATTTAAAATAATCGTAGCTGCTGAAACGATATGCTTTGGAGGATGATAAGAGTGTGGTTCGGCAGTTGATGCGAGAAAATCCTGGCTACTTCTAAGATAAAGATTGCCTAGTTCTTCTCTACGTTCCTTCGCCTTCTGGTGCAGTGTGCTTTTTCGAATCTGTTTTTCGATCTCTTCATAGTGATCAAGACTTTCATATTGCCAGGTCGCAGTAATTTCATTCTTGTTCTCATTGACCCAACGCCCCACCAATTTCGCACCGTGTTTTAGTTGATTTGGATAAAGATAAGTATGAAAAAATTCGTTGAATTCATCTAGTTTTTCAGGTTGAATCATGTAGGTTTTTCTTCGATAAATCATGTGTGATCTCTCTCCATTTCAAAAAATTTACTTCTCACGCTATTATGACAAATTATTAATATTTTGACAATTCATGTTTCAATCCGCTTTAATGGCGGTTTCGAAGTCGCACCTGTAAGCTGAACCTATCTTAATAAGAAAACGAAGGAGAGAATAACATGCCAGACTTACATGGCCGAGTCATCTTAATCACCGGAGGGAATCGTGGGCAGGGAAAAGCGATTGGCGAGCATCTTGCTTCTTTAGGAGCAAAAGTGGTCATTGGTGCACGTCAATATAAAGATGCAGAGAAAGTGTCAGGAGTGATCGGAGCCTACCCTGTGCAACTAGATGTGACGAAAGAAGGTCATTGGAAAACAGCGCTTGCGGAGATTCAATCTGAATTTGGTCAATTGGATGCACTGGTGAACAATGCCGGAATCCTAAAAAGAAAACCATTTACTGATTTATCAAAAGCCGAGTATCAAGAATTAATTGAGGTGAACCAGCTAGGCGTGTTTTTAGGGATGCAAGCAGTGGTTCCATTAATGGAGAGGCAGCGGAAAGGGGCGATTGTGAATAATGTATCGATCTCAGCATTTGCCCCCATTGGTCAGTCGGCTGCATATGCCGCTACGAAAGCAGCTGTTGTAGCAATGTCAAAGGCAGCAGCAATCGAGTTAGGTCCGAAAGGCATACGTGTGAATATGATTCATCCGGGAGGGGTAGAGACAGAGATGGCGACGCAGGGAGAGGGTGTTCCAGATTTCTATCAGACGATTCCGCTAGGCCGTATTGGACAGCCTGTGGAAATTGCGCGAGCTGTGGCCTTTCTTGTTTCTGATGAAAGCTCCTATTGTACCGGAACGGAAATGGTGATTGATGGAGGAATGACGCTTGGATCCGCTGATGTATAAATGTTTCATGTGAGGAAAAATGAGAGGGAGCAGGAGAGGTAACTTTCCCCAGTCCTTTTATTTCTTTGCATTTGTGTAAGGGTAGAGGTTACAATGAGAAACCGAGACTGGAATAAAAAGTTCGGTCTTCTAATGTTCAAAACGATCGATCTCTTGAAATAACTATGAATAGTTGAATTGATCGTTCACCATGCGATCAGGTAAGAAGCTCATCACTTTCAAGACAGAAGTACTGAAAAACCATATACAAGGTAGCAATGATCTGAACAATTAGCGTCAGACATAAGCCGAAAAGGAGAAAGATTCCTTTTCGGCTTTTTTTATGTCTTTATACCTGGCATGAGTGAAAACTGGAAAAATAACTGGAGGTTTGCGATGTTTACTTTAAGTGATATCCCTATGTTTTTTGTGAATTTCTTTTTTATTCTACCAATCGTGACATTGGTGCATGAGGCAGGACATGTACTTGTAGCAAGACTATTTGGAGGAAGAATAAAATTCTGCATCGGGACAGGGAAAAAAATGTTTAATATTGGTCCATTGGAAGTGAGAAAGAAGTACTTCATGGAAGGATGGTGTCAGTATGATAAGTTGACTTACGATAAAACGTGGGCTCATGTGTCGATTTATTTAGCGGGTAGTTTTTTCAATCTGATTCTTATTCTGATCATAAACTATCTCATTCTCACAGAAGTCTTACCTGAAGCGCTTGTCTTTAGACAGTTTGTGTATTTCTCGTTCTACTTTATTTTCTTTTCCTTAATGCCTTACAAAAATGAGGATGGGAAACCAAGCGACGGCATGGCAATCTATGACGTTATTCGCTACGGGAAAGCAGAAGACCCAATTGACTAAGTTCGACAAAAAGCGGGCGGTGACAGGCACCGCTGTACCGCCCTACCGCTCACTTCTCTTCGTAGAATGTAATCCGATTTAGAAAGGGGTCTGTAACAGTCATTTCAATGGTTTTCCAGGAGGTGTGTCTCATTCCTGGGTTCGCATAGGCATACTCTTTCTGTGATAACGTATGATGATAGTCTTCGACGTTATCAAGCTTTACTCGTATAGAGCTTCCTGGTGAAGCGTCTCCGTGATGTTCGGTTAAGTGAATTAGAGCGTTGTGAAAAGAAACTTGAATGTATTCAGGCATATTTTCTTCGTACTGATGGCGCCAATCAATCGTAAACCCTAAGAAATCGCGATAAAAGTCAGTGGCTTTTTCCGTGTCAAAGATTCGAAAAATCGGTGTAATCATGAGTAGAAAGAACCTGCCTTTCCTTCATAGTTTTCGACCTTTTTCATTTGTGAAGTGATCCGACAAACATGAGCATCGTACCCTTATCATATAACGAATCCGCACCTTAAAAAAGGGCATGTCAAAAAAAGGGTCCATAAGATTAGGACCCTGATGCAAATAAACATGTGACATAAAGAAAGAGTCCAGGCGAGCCCGGACTCTTCTAGATCTTTGTTAGCCGACAGCTTCTTCTTTTTCAGCTGCTTCATCGTTTATTTCATCATTAACCCAGGCATCCGCATTCTGAATGCCGAGTTTAGTAGGGTTGAAAACGGGGTTTTTCCCTTGTTTTCGCTGCTTCTCATAGTCTTTTAATACTTTGAAGGCAATCTTTCCTAACAATCCGATCGCAATCAAATTAATCACTGTCATTAGAGCCATAAACAAGTCCGCCATCTTCCAAACTAGACTTAAGCTCGAGATCGAGCCGATAAGCACAAAAGCCATCGTTGCAAGACGAAAGACGAACAGCGCTAACTTGCTTTCTTTAATAAACGCAATATTGGTTTCACCATAGTAGTATGAGCCAATAATGGAACTGAAAGCGAACAAGAAAATCGCTACGGAGATAAAGATACCCGACCATCCACCAATATGCGTGTTCAGTGAATTTTGAAGTAATTCAATTCCTGTGACTTCACCTGTTTTAAATACAGGGGCTAATAAGATAATGAAGGCAGTGGATGAACAAACTAAAATTGTATCAACAAATACACCGAGTGATTGAATGAGCCCTTGTTTCGCTGGGTGTGAGGTAGTAGAAGTAGCTGCCGCATTTGGCGCACTTCCCATACCGGCTTCATTCGAGAACAACCCTCGCTTCACCCCATTCATAATGGCAGCACCAATGGCACCACCTACAGCTTGTTCAACTCCAAAAGCACTTCCAACAATCAACGCTACAATGGATGGGAGCTCTGCAAAATTTAATATTAGTACAAATAAAGCAATGACAATGTACAGAATAGCCATAACGGGTACAATGACACTTGATAAGTTTGCGATCCGATGAACTCCTCCAAAAATCACAATCCCTGTAATGACGGTAATCACTAAGCCAATCACTAACCGATTCACACCAAATGCATTTTCAAACGCTAATGCGATGGTGTTACTCTGAACTGAATTGAAGATCAGACCAAACGTAATGGCAATCAGAACGGCAAAAACAATTCCCAACCATCTTGCTTTCAGACCTTTTTCAATATAATAAGCTGGACCTCCACGGAAGGCATGTGAATCTTTCACCTTATATACCTGAGCAAGTGTGCTTTCAATGAAAGCTGTTGCTCCGCCAAGCAGGGCAACCATCCACATCCAGAAAACGGCTCCTGGACCACCAAGAGTAATGGCCACGGCAACGCCTGCTAAGTTCCCTGTACCAATTCGCGTAGCGGCACCGACGCAGAATGATTTAAAAGGTGAGATGTTTTTCTCTCCATTCTTATAGTCAGGTTTTTCTCCTAATACGCGAAACATCTCGCCAAAAAATCGGAATTGAACAAATCGGGAAGCAATCGTGAAATAAATTCCGATCCCAAGTAATCCTGCAATTAGTACATAACTCCAAAGAATGTTGTTTGTTTGATCGATCATGCTTGTTAGAAATCCATTCATAAGCTGATAGCTCCTCTAGTTGTCATTAGACTTATTTTTCTGAAAATTTTATCTTGTTATTTATTATACATGGGTTCGACAAATTATCAATACATTTCGACAAATTGCAACATTTATACAATTTGTAGTAAACCTTACCAGTAACTCTTTCTTTCACCAAAAGAAAAAAGAACCATCTCAATTTCTTGAAACGGTTCTCTTAGAAAGTCCACTCTAGTGTGACCCATTTAGCTGATTCACCTCATAAGCAGCCCGTAGCCCGGATTCAATCGCACCTTCCATCCACCCGTGAAAGGAGGAAGTATGTTCTCCTGCAAAATGAAGCTTTCCTTCAGGCTGTTTAATTATTTCACCAAGGTTGTTTTCTTGACCGGGGGTGAAAAGGGTGAAGCAGCCGGCAGAATAAGGGTTTTTATTCCAATTAAAAGGAACGACTTTAATGAATTCCGTGTACACTTCGTCTCCATAGATTTTGGCTAGATCTTTAAGCAGGATACGAGTCAGTTCTTCTTTCGGTAGACTGCCCCACAGCACGGCATCCTCTCCCCAGCTATAGCTTGCTAATAGGACAGCTGATCCACCCGACCCAATTCCTTCTCCAGGTACATAACTAAACCGAACCGGTAAATCTGTGAGGGCATTTCCAACGTTGTTTTTTTCCCAAAAACGATGGCGAAATTCAATTCCAATTTTAACAGCAGGCACGTTAATGAGCTCACGAATCGCCTGCCATTTTTTGAATGAGACGGAATGATAGGGAGCAATGTCGATAAATTGAAGAACAGAAAAAGGAATGGCAATAATGGCAACATCCCCTTTAATGCGATACCGCTCATTTGTTTTTGGATTCAGTGTTGCAACAGAAATGCCGCGATCTGATTGTTTGATTTTAATCACTTTTTGATTAAGGAAAATGTTGTGCTTTAATTCTTCAACAAATGAATAAGGGAGCCGATCGTTGCCACCATCAATTTGATAGAACTTCACTTCTTTGCTGAAAATCGGATAAATAATGTCCGTTAAAATATCGGTAAAAGCAAACTCTGGGAATCCCTCGATCCCAAGCATGACGCCGATCGAGCGAATCGCATTAAGTGATAATGGCTTCCCAAGCGGATTGTATTGTAGAAATTCTCCCATTGAATATTCCCCGTATTTTTCAACAAGCTTTTCTTGTTCTTCTTCTGAGCTCGATTGATAAAGGTCGATAAAAGGTTGGGTTGCTTCAAGAAAAAGTTCTGTCGCCGTTCTTCCTTTTTCGTTTTCTTCTACTGGGAATCTGAGTATGTCCGGGTTTCGCTCATATTCTCCTTTTGTCGTGAGCACGTTGTTGATGAAAAGAAGGTCCTTCGATGACCCATTTAAAAAAGCATGGGTGGGGAGTTGGAAATGACGAATGTATTCATGAACAAGAGCGTGATTATCGGGAATTCTCATTGCACCAGCGTCCATATATTGATTCTGCGAAAACGGTTTTCGTAACGTAAATACGCGACCACCAATGCGATCATTGCCTTCTAAAATGGTGACGTGATGCCCACTCCTTTTTAACAATGACCCCGCTACTAGTCCAGAGAGTCCGCTTCCAATGATGATGACATGTTTAGGAGGACTTTTATCCGGTAACCCATTTCGAATTAGAGAGAGTAAATCTTCTGGATAGCGTAACGACGAGAATGGTTTAGTCATGAATAGTCAAAGCCCCCTTTGTTAGTCAACAACCATTTATAAATACGCCAGCGGTAATGTCCATAACGGCAGAAATTTGATTAATCATTCCCCTTATTAATCTATGTATGACAAAAAAAGGTTATGAAATGTAAATCTCTCTTAAGAGAGTGAAAGTTTCCCTTTTAAAAAGGAAAGAATGGTTAGGAAGAAGAACCGTTTCTTGGGCTCTTACATAAACTACAAAAAACAAACCAGTGGCGGTCGTTGTATTTGAAGGAGGAACGGAATGAAACCTCAAAAACCTCAAACTTCACTATTTACGAAGCGGTGCCAAAAACCAAATTTTCTTATCCTAATGGTTGATCAGCAACGTTATCCGTCAATCTATGAATCGAATGAAGTGAGAGCGTGGCAGAAGGAAAATCTTTTAACACAAGAATTGTTACGAGAAAATGGATTCGAATTTAAAAATCATTATGCTGGAAGTACCGCCTGTTCTCCAAGTAGGACGACACTTTATACAGGGCAGTATCCTTCTCTTCATGGCGTCACACAAACGAGCGGCGCAGCAAAGACGCCATTTGATCCGGATATTTTCTGGCTTGATCCAAATACCGTTCCAACAATTGGGGATTACTTGCGGAAAGCAGGGTATCAAACCTACTGGAAAGGGAAATGGCACGCATCGGACGAGGATATCATGATTCCAGGCACGAATAGTGCCTTACCGAGTTATACGTCTACTGGTGTACCGGATAAGGAAAATGTTCAGGAGTACCTTGAGGCGAGTCGATTGAATGGATTTGGTTTTAATGGTTGGATTGGCCCAGAGCCGCACGGCGCCAATCCGCGCAATTCTGGTTCATCAGCTGCTGTTGGAATGAGTGGTCGTGATATTGTGTATGCTGCTGAAGTCGTTGAGCTACTTCAAAAGCTTGAAAGAGAAGAGACGGTAGAATCGCCGCCATGGATGATTATGAGTTCTTTTATTAACCCCCATGACATCGCACTTTATGGGGTGATTTCTGAACAGAGTCCGCTTTTTAACTTTGAAATCGATCCATCTGTTCCATTTGTTCCTGAAGCACCTACGGCAGATGAAGATCTGACGACAAAACCAGCGGCACAACGTAGCTATAAAGAGGTGTATCCTAAAGCCTTACAGCCTTTAATCGATACCCCTTATTACCGGAAACTCTACTATTCGCTTCAGAAGCAGGCCGACAATGAGATGATGAAAGTGTTTCGGGCATTAAAGGAGTCGAAGTTTTATCAGGATACAATCGTTCTGTTTCTTTCTGATCACGGAGAGCTACTGGGAGCACATGGAGAACTTTATCAAAAATGGTATAACGTCTATGAAGAATCGATTCATGTGCCCTTGATTATTCATAGCCCGGCCCTTTTTAGCGGCAAAAAGAGTACAACGATGCTGACAAGTCATGTTGATGTGCTACCAACGATGCTAGGGCTTGCTGGAATTGATGAGGAAGAGGTTCAAGAACTCCTGAGTCTTGATCACACGGAAGTTCGTCCGCTTGTAGGAAGAGATCTTACCCCGCTACTGTCTGGTAGAAAGCGGTTTTACCGGGCAAATGAGCCTCTTTACTTAATGACGGATGATGACGTAACACGAGGGCTTAATCAGGTAAGCGCGACAGGGAAACCGTATGAATCAGTTGTGCAGCCGAATCATATTGAAGCAGTGATCACAACTCTTCAAACTGGAAGCGAGGGTAGGAAAGAAGTGTGGAAATACGCGAGGTATTATGACAATCCCCAGTTTTGGAGTAACCCCGGTGTGTCAGACGTAATCGTATCGCAAACAGACCCCGTTCCAACTGATGCTGATGAACAATTTTCGATATGCGTTACCACAACCAAGACCACGCCCGTCCCTGATGAATTTGAAATGTATAATTTAACTCTCGATCCGTTAGAAGAGAAGAATCTAGCTCACCCTCACTTTGAAACACAGGAATCAAAAGCAGTTCAGAAGATCTTAAATTTGGTATTAGAAGAGCAGTGCCGTCAAAAGCGCTTGTCACCAACGAGCGGAGCGGTTCCGGGCATGCCACGATGCGAGTTTACATGAGGGGAGAAGGGGAATAGTCAGAACGGTGTGAACAGCAGAAAGAAGCATTTAGAAACGTCGAAAGCGGAAGCGCATGCGCGCTTCCGCTTTCGACGTTTTGTGACACATAACGGGTGGTGACAGGCACCGCTACCAGCTATACTAAAAGATTGAAAATAATATTACTGCTAGAATAACTCCCAAGATCGGGACAATAACGGTTAGTGCTCCAAAGGCAGGATAGGCATCTTTATGCTCTTCTCCAGCAATCGCTCTAATTGTGGTTACAACGTATCCCCCATGAGGAAGAGAATCGATTGATCCAGATGAAATAGCGACAACTCTGTGTAATTCCTCTGGTACAACTCCTATGTCTAAGTAGTGAGGAGCAAGGAGAGGCAATGCAATTGATTGACCGCCTGATGCTGAACCCGTTAAACCAGCGATGACAGAGACTGCAAGCGCGCCTCCAATAAGGGGGCTACCAGGAATATCTGTCATAAATTGGACAGCGCTTTCGAAAGCCGGAGTAGCTTTAGCAACGCCTCCAAAACCAACAACAGCTGAAGTATTCGCGATCGCTATAAGGGCACCTACCGTACCTTCTGAAACCGCTTTCCAAACATTTTGGAAATAAGTTCTACTTAAAATGTATGTGGCGATGCATCCTCCAAGTAGAGCTAAAATGAGAGCGGACTGTGCAAGCATGTCATGAAAAATGTATGAAATTACCAGAACAATAATAAGAGGGATCATACTTAAGATAGGATTAGGTAATGAAGTTCTTTTTAGAGCAGGATCATTGTCTCGAGCTTCGAATTGCTCCCCATTTTTCACGGCTCGAGTAAGCATTTTCTTTAACCACCAATATCCGAAGACCATCATGAAAATGGCGACTAGTAAACTTACTTCCCAACCTGCATATGGGGATGTACCAAGATATTCAATTGGAATCCAGTTCTGAATTTCGGGAGATCCAGCTGATGTCATTGTGAATGTCGTCGAACCGAAAGCGAGGGCTGCAGGTATAAACCTTCGTGGTAAATTCGCCTCCTTAAATAGACTAAGAGCCATTGGATAAACGGAGAATGCTACAACGAATAAGCTAACTCCGCCATAAGTGAGGACGGCACAAGCAAGTACAACAGCTAGTGCAGCTTGTTTCATTCCTATTTTATCAATGATCCATTTGGATACACTATCAGCTGCTCCGCTATCTTCCATAAGTTTCCCAAAAATAGCCCCAAAAAGGAACATTAAATACCATGACATGATAAATCCAGAAAAACCAGTCATATAATTTGTTAGAAAACTTGCTTCACCTTCTTCAGCTAACTGGGGAAAAATCGGTATCTGACTAAAAATTGCAACAATAAAAGCCGAAAAGGGGGCTGCTAAGAGTAAATTCATCCCCTTCATGGTTAAGACAATAAGCAGGATGATACCTCCAAGTAAACCAATCATACTAACCATATGTTCACCCTATATCACAAACCTTATGACTTTTCATTCTTCCTTGTAGCGACGGAATTTCTTTCCACGAGATGTCCTTCTACAGTTTTGATTTGTGACTGGTCAAGCGAGCCATCGATAAGTTTAAATAAAAACTGGATTGTAGCCTCTACCATCTCGTTTATAGGTTGGTGCCAGGTTGTTAAAGAGTAGGAGGGCCAATTTGCCATTTTTACATTATCAAATCCAATGACTGAGATCTCCTCTGGAATGCTAATGCTTTGCTTTTTTAAATAATCCATCGCCCCAAAAGCTGAAATATCATTCGCGACAAATATAGCATCGATCCTCTTCTTTTGAGCGAGTAGATTCTTTGCAGCGTTAAACCCGCCTTCATAAGTATACTTACCGTTTTCAATTAAAAAAGAGTCAATTCCAGATTCTTTCAATGACTCAGCAAAACCAAGTTGACGGTCAATACTCGTAGAAGTATTTTCGTGTCCAGATATAAAAGCCAGGTGTTTGTGTCCTTTCTTTAATAAATATTGGCCAATTTCCTTACCAGCAACAAAATTATCACAAACGACTGCATTGCTTTTTGTATGAGTTGCATAACGGTTGAAAAGCACGACAGAAATCCCATTACGACTGAATTTTTCCACGGCCTTTGAGGTTAATAGAGCATCAGTAATGATGATACCTTCTACACTGTATTCGATTAAGTGCTGAACTTCATTTTCCTGAATTTCATCATTTCGTGAATGAATAAACATTACTTGATAACCCTTGCTAGCTAACATTTCATGAAATAATTTTAAAATCTCAGGATAGAAAGGATTTTCAATATCTCTCATAACGATTCCAATTATACGAGATTGGTTTGTAATGAGGCCTCTAGCTATGGCATTAGGCTGATAGCCTAATTTTTCAGCTGTTTCTAATATTAACTGCTTCTTTTTAGAAGAAATACTAGTATTCTTACTGAAAGCTCTGGATACGCTCGATTGTGATACCCCAGCTAATCGAGCGACGTCCATAGCTGTTACCTTTTTGTTTTTCATTTGACATCCTCCTGCCTGTATAGCGACAGGGAAATTATATCAAATATTATTCTTTATTGCTGTTTATTACCGTAGCGTTTTACCCGTAGATCCGCCTGAGCTTTGTGACCTTTAAATCCTTCAAGATCACAAAGACGTGAAGCATATTCTCCAATTTGAGCACTTGCTTCAGGAGTGACTCTTTGATAAGTACATGTTTTAAGGAATTTTCCAACCCACAACCCACCTGTATAACGTGCTGCTTGTTTCGTTGGTAGAGTATGGTTGGTACCGATCACTTTGTCTCCATATGCAACGTTTGTCTCTGGACCAAGGAACAACGCGCCATAGTTTGTCATGTTATCAAGGAAGTATTCCGGATCCTCTGTTAGTACTTCTACATGCTCGTAAGCTAATTTATCCGCTTCTACTACTGCTTCTTCTAAAGTATCAACAAGTAAGATTGATCCATAATCTTTCCATGCTGCCCCAGCCACATCCGCTGTTGGAAGAACCTGTAGTTGACGTTCAATTTCCTTTTCTGTTTCATTTGCTAATTTCCTTGAGGTGGTAATCAGTGCTGCAGGAGAATTTGGACCATGTTCTGCTTGGCCGAGAAGATCTGTTGCAACAATTTCTGCATCCGATGATTCATCCGCAATAACAAGAACTTCTGTCGGTCCTGCAAAAAGATCGATGCCAACACGGCCGAATAGTTGTCGCTTCGCTTCTGCGACAAAAGCATTACCAGGTCCGACAAGCATATCTACCGGTTCAATTGTTTCTGTTCCAATTGCCATACCCCCCATTGCTTGAATACCGCCTAAAATATATATTTCGTCTGCTCCAGCTAGATGCATAGCAGTTACTGTAGCCGCAGGAATCTCTCCTTTAATCGGTGGGGTACAAGCAATTACGCGTTTCACTCCTGCAACTTTAGCCGTTAAAATGCTCATATGGGAGGAAGCAACCATTGGATATCGACCACCTGGGATATAGCAGCCAACACTGTTAACCGGAATGTTTTTATGTCCAAGAAACACGCCAGGTTGAGTTTGAACTTCAACATTACGAAGGGAATCTTTTTGGTGTTCAGCGAAGTTTTTTATTTGTTCTTGTGCAAATTTAATATCATTAACAACTTGTTCTGGAACAGAGTTTACAATTTCGTTAATTTTTTCATCAGAAAGTCTAAAACGCTTAGGGGACCACTTATCGAATTTCTCAGATAAGTTTCGAACTTCTTCATCACCTTTGGCCTCAATATCAGCAATTACTTTACTAACGGATTCTCTTACTTTTGTATCCGCTTCTTGTACGTCTTGAGGATTTCTACCTTCTTTAAGAAAAATAGCCAATTATCTCACTCCATTTCAAGTAGTTGAATCTATTTTTGCATACGTATGCAAAAATGACGAAAAATAAAAGTCTCTTAGACTTGTAAATTAATTTTCTATAAATATGGAAAAATTTATTTACATGACTTGAGAAAATAAATTTGAATACGTATGCAAAAACTATTATAGAATGTAAGCGCTGTTTTTTCAACCGGTAAATTCAGAATAGTTTAAAGTTTTATTTTTGTTTTTTACTTTATTCTATATATTGTGACAAATAACGGGTGGTGACAGGCACCACGATAGACCACGATAGCGCAAATTGAATTAGGTCTTTGTGCTTATCTTTTGTTTATAATTAATACACTTTAGAAACAACATAAGGTACATTAATTAATACTTAAGAACTATAAAAATGTTTATTTTTGTATTTTATGCATGAGGATAGACACGCACTGAAAAGTTCCATACGCACCGCCAAGTAATAATTTTATCGCTTTCATATTCGATTGCACTGGATCTATACTGTGAAAGTACAAAACAGCTAGAAAGGTGTGACCGCATATGAAGAACATTTTATTGATTAATGGACACGAGTATTTTCCGAAGTCTAAAGGTGAGTTAAACCAAACAATTTTTAATGAATGGAACGAGGTTCTCTCCTCAGACTATGAAGTGAAAACAACGATCGTTGATGAAGAGTATGATGTCGATCAAGAAATTGAGAAGTGGCAGTGGGCTGATGTGATCATTATGCAAACACCGATTTACTGGTTTAGCATTCCAGGTAACTTCAAGAAATACATTGATCGTGTTTACATGGACAAGATTTTCTTCATCGGCTCCGATCGCTATGGTCAGGGCGGCATGTTTACTAACAAGAAATACATGTTCTCTCTAACATGGAACGCACCTGAAGCAGCGTTTGGAAATGAAACGAGTTTCTTTGAAGGACGAGATCTTGATCAAGCCATCGATCACCTTCACAAGATGAATCAATACATCGGTATGCGCCCACTACCGACATACTCCATTCATAATGTGATGAAGGAAACCAATATGGCGCACTATAAAACAAAACTTCACGATCATTATCGAGAAGTGTTTGGAAAATAACACAACACCAGGAGAAGGTTTAAAATTAGATTTTCGGGAAAACCAATAAAGGATTATTGAAAGGAGCTATTCATAATGACTGTTCAAACAAAAACACTAAACAATAACATCGAAATGCCTGAACTAGGTTATGGCGTATTTCGAGTCGAGCAAGGTCAAGAGTTGGTTGAAGCTGTGAAAACAGCAATTAAGAAAGGCTACCGCAGCATTGATACAGCAGCAATCTACGGTAACGAGGAGAGTGTCGGTCAAGGAGTGAATGAAGCCATTAAAGAGGGGCTTGTTACAAGAGAAGAGCTTTTCATTACTTCAAAAGTATGGAATGACGGCCTATCTTACGATGAAACGATTGAAGCGTATGAAACAAGCCTATCTAAGCTAGGTCTTGAATACCTCGATCTTTACTTGATTCACTGGCCTGGTGATAACAAGTACCAGGAGCCGTGGAAAGCACTTGAAACACTTTATAAAGAAAAACGCGTACGTTCCATTGGGGTAAGTAACTTCCAGGTCAATCACCTTGAAGATCTTCGCAAAAACTTTGAGATTACACCTGTGATTAACCAAATCGAATTCCACCCACGTTTAACACAGGAAGAAGTAAGAACATATTGCGAAGAGCACAACATTCAAGTGGAAGCATGGTCACCACTTATGGCTGGTGAATTGTTAAATAATGAAACAATCGCTGGTATTGCGGAAAAGCATAATAAGTCAGTAGCGCAGGTTATCCTTCGTTGGGATCTGCAGCATAACGTCATTACGATTCCGAAATCAATGAATGAGAAGCGCATTGAAGCGAATATCGACCTCTTTGACTTTGAACTCACTTCAGAGGAAATGAAGCAACTTGATGCGTTGAACGACAATGCTCGTAGTGGCCCACACCCTGATGAATTTGATTTTAAAATGTAATATCTGTGAAGAAGGGCTGCATCCTGATGCAGTCCTTCTTTTTTGATACTCAACCTTCAAAGTAGCCGGTCCCATGGTGGGACCGGCTTTTTCTCGTTCTAAAAAATTTATTTTATCCGCAATGCCCCTTTTTCTACTTTTCAAACGATATATAGGGTGAAAGGAGGTGATCAACATGGCAACCTCATCCCTTATGGATACGCAACTTCGCATGGTACTTGAAGTAGGCGTGGATGAAAACGGTAAATCGATTTTCCGCAGCAAGAACTTCAATAACGTGAAAACATCCGCTACGCCTGATGCGCTTTTTGCAGTTGCACTAGCGCTAGCACCACTTCAGCAACACAATTTGTTTGCAGTGGAGCGCAATGACTCATCGGATCTTCAAGCGTAACAAGGCAGCCAATTTTTAAGAAAGGAGGAGATCTGACATGGCGAAAACACTCGAGCTACAGTTCAACACCCGTGACAATAAACCGTTCTCGATCACATTGAGCGATCCAGTCGAGCCTGTGAATCCAGCTGCTATTGCAGCTGCGATGGATACGCTTCTTGCGCAAAACTGTTTTACAACGAGCGGAGGCGATCTTGTATCGAAAAAAGGTGCTCGTATCATTGAGCGCAATGAGAACGACATTATCATCGGTTAATGGATAGAAAAGAGGAAGGGCACATGTCCTTCCTTTTTAGCAAGTCCATTAAACGAACAGGGAGGGAGAAGGAATGGAGTCCTGGATGTCTCTGATCAGCGATGTTGGCTTTCCAGTGGTGGTGACGCTTTACTTGCTGCACCGCATTGAGCAGAAGCTCGATACGCTGAACGATACAATTCTACAGCTGCCAGATCATTTAAACACTCGAAGTTCGAATCAGAAAACAGGGTGATTTCTGTGAAAAAGGAGAGAAGGTTCACTTTTGTGACCTCTCTCTATGCATGAATTACATAAGGAACGATCTAACTTCATATCGAACAGCGGCTTCCCATTCTCTTTTTAAATTCGGAGATGGTGAGGTTTCTTCAAGTGCGCCGCTGATCAGAACGTGGAATGCCTACCACACGTTTGAAAACAAAACTTGTCAGGTAAGCTGGAGCCGATGCAGAAAATTCAGCGTTCTCAAAGAGACACAGTTCCCGGTTTCTGTGGTGAGAAGCTATGGCGAGAACGGCCGTTAACGGTTCGGTTAGGTAACCAGGCGTACTACGGTACGGGTAGCAGCGCGCAGATGGCGCACATTGGACTGGTTTAATGTGTAGAAAGCGTGCTGTTGAAGAAATTCAAGCGTTCAAATCGGGTGATACGGTGGAAACCTCAGAAGGTCTCAGTATACTTCAGTAAAAAAGGACGGCTACATTTACAGCGCTGATGTCTTTTGTCAGCGCTGTAAAGGTAGTCTTTCTCTGCCCAATGTTTCCTATCAGATCTAGTGCCTTCAGTGGTTGAAGGGCACTAAAGCACTTGAGCTCAAGGGAAGATAAAGACGAAGAAAGAGAAGGATGAGGAAAGTGATAGGGGGTTGGGGAGAGCGGGTCAGAGTTTGACGTTAGGGTTTGATACGAAGAGTACGCGATCGGGTACCTTATAAAGCTTGGCATACCGTTCGACATCAAATAACAATATTCGGGTGGTGACAGGCACTATTTAAAAAACGGTTCTACCATTTCTGTAAACACTTCCGCAATCTCTTTATTCGCACTATAATAAAACGTATTTCGCTCATCTCGAATATGAATATTTACTAATCCAGCCCCTCTTAAAATGGAAAGGTGATGGTGAATATTACCTTTTGCCATCTCAATTTCAGAAACAATGTCAGTGAAAGTATGGGACTCGTGAGACAAATATTCCAGGATCCTTAATCTCTTTTCATCACCAAGAGCTTTCGCAAAACGAAGAAGTTCATTCCGCTTATTATTAGAATCCTTCACAGAATAAGTAATATAAAGGGTATCTTTTAAGTGATCGATCAATGCCATCGGTTGAATGTGCAGAGAGGGGATCAAGCAGACGTTCTGAACTGTTTCTGACTCAACGATAAAACGGCTAGCTTGCAAAACCACTTTTTCTCCTGCTTCTTCTTCCAGCATCTTTCGTTTACTCTCTGCATCAGCCGTTAATCGCTCCAAAACTCCCTCCCGATGAAACTGAAAATATTCCTTGTTCCATTCCTTTAACAGCTTAAGCGACCGATCTCGCTGCTCTAATAAATTTGTAGGCAACGTCATTTGATTGTCGAGCGAAGAGGCGAGCCGCTCAAACAATTCCCCAGCTGACATCTGTACTAACCATTCAAAAAAAGATTCAATTTCATGTTTATAAGGAGATGGTTCAATGAACAGCACGAGTAAATCTTCAAAGAACAGGTTCTCTTTTGAAGCAATCGCTTCTTTCAATTCAGGGGATAGCGATTCTTCCACTTCGCCTGGCCAATTAGAACCAAGAGCTAAATATTTCATAAGCGTTTGTCTTTTATATAAAGAAAAGCTTACTAATAGCTCATGTACTGGGGAGGCTAGCACGCTAACGTTATAGGACATTGATGTTCCTCCGATCATTTCACTTTCTTATTAGCTTATCATAATCGGTTCTAAATGATAATAATCGAAAAATTTTTAATTAACCCATTGACCGATAAAATCAGTTCAATTAATATTGAACTAATTAAAACGGTGGGAGGTTTTTACAATAACGTTCTTGGAACTGCAAAGACAGGTGATTGATCTTGTTGATAAAAAAGCCAATCAAGAAGCTTTTTCATTGATGGAACAAGCAAAAGAAAGGTTCCCCGAAAAACGTGACCGATTAGGCCATTGGATCGCAAGTTTGTATGTGTTAGAAGGAAAACATCAGGAGGCGCTAGCCGAGCTGCAAGATGTAATCGAGCATGGCTTATGGTGGAATCCGGAAATTTTATCAACAGACCCAGATTTAAGCACACTGAAACCCTATGCTGAATTCAATACGATTTTGATAGAATGCAAACGGATGTATGAAGCCGAAAAAGAATCTGCCCATGCTTATTACAGTACTCTGGGTAACAATGAGGCGGAAACGGTGCTCTTCCCACTGCACTGGAAAGGATCGAATATCGACGACTTTTCGAAGCAGTGGTCTGATCCGAAAATAATGAGAGATTACTTTATGGGTTTTCCTCAATCCTCTCAACTTTTCAGCTATCAGTGCTATTCATGGGATGATCTAACCACGGCAATGAATGATGTGAAAAAAACTTATCAAACATTCACTCAACAGCATCATCTTTCTGAAAAAGTTCACATCATGGCAGGAGCCTCTCAAGGTGGAAATATCGCTACTCAAATGAGTTTGCGAGCTGACGTGGAAGAATTTCATGATTTTATCGCCATCGTTCCAGCTTTCGATCTAAAGTCACTTAAAGAAACGCTCACAAACCAGCGAGATCCTCATGCAAGAGGGTGCATCATTACGGGAGATCAAGATCCTTACTATGAAACTGTATTGGAAGCAGTTCAACTGTTTCAAACGTATCAGATTCCTTGCAAACTCATTGTAAAAGAAGGGATGGGTCACGTCTTTCCAGCTGATTTTCCAGATGTGTTAGACGAGGCAGTTCGTTATGTGACAGACTAGATACGCTCAGAGATAACGATGCTGGAAAATGAAACCACATCACTGGCAAGTCTTACTAGTAAGAGACAGTGAAAAATCGATAAGGAGAGATAGGAAATGGAGTCTAACGAAAAGCTATTTTCAAAACCCTACTGGATGATGAATACGCTCGGCCTCTTACTTTTTGTCCTTATAGGTGTATTCCTTGTTTTGAACGCTCGTCTCACTGCTTTCACAATCGTTGCAGTTTGCTATGGATTTGTCATGCTAATTGGCAATTCACTGTACCGTTCTTATTGAAATGAATGGAAAAAGGAAAGAAATCATAAACGGAGAGCGCTTAAGGAGAAAAGCTAATTTGAATCTCCTTAAGGGTTATTTTTTTGCCCTGATGTTAGGCAAGGATGCAGTTCAATCGGTCATGTTTTTAGAAAATGTGATAAATAGGTTCATGATAGGAGAAAGTAAATGTATCATAGGTTCGTTAAGAGGATGGACTTTTCGTGGACAATTATAAAAGCGATAATACCGCAAGAAGATTTAAGGCTCATGTGAGTATTCTTGGTACGACCCAAATCCATTTAAGGAATCCTTATATCATAGCCTGGTGGTCTGTCTCGTTTCCGGGGTTTGGGCATTTGCTGCTATCGAAATATTTAAGAGGATTTTTGTTACTAGCCTGGGAAGTCGTGATCAATTTAAAGGCTCACGTAAATCTTGCGATGATTTATTCTTTTCAGGGAAATATTTCAATGGCTAAAGAGGTTTTAGATACCCGTTGGCTTCTCATTTACATACCCGTTTACATCTTTGGAATTTGGGACAGCTATCGCACAACGGTTGATATGAACAATGTGTATATCCTGGCTGAGCGAGAAGATCATGAGATTAACTCCTTTAGTATAGGAGCGTTGGAAATTAATTATTTAGACAAAAGAAGCCCTTATTTAGCGGCACTGTGGTCATTTTTCATGCCGGGACTCGGGCAACTTTACATTCATAGAATTGTTACCGCATTTGTGGTCATCATATGGAGCGTCATTTTCTTTTATTACTCCCACATGCTAGAAGGCGTCTCTTTGCTATTTTTAGGAGAGATTAAGAAGGCGACTAGTGTTCTAGAACCCGAGTGGCTACTCATGTTTCCCTCTTTATATGGGTTCGCTATCTTTGATGCTTACATGAATACGGTGGAAAATAATAAGTTGTATGAAAAAGAGCAAAGGCGTTTTCTTAAGAATCATTATCAAGCTAAGACGTTTCGCGTCTTGAGAAGGAAAGAGCGTATATGAGTATGCAGATATTTTCAACCTTTGAAAATCATATCTTTTTAGAAATTGCGATTTCGAATTTAGAGAAAATGGGGATTAAAAGAGAAAATATCTACGCTGTTCCGCTTGATAACCGCGAAGAAAACAGAAAAATCTTTGACACATTACATCGATCAGATGGGATCTCTCTCATTGACATTGCGATGCCATTGGCCACAGCATTTTCCGTTATTACTGCTAGCCTCGGTTTTGAACTGAAATGGGGACCAATCTATTGGGGGTTAATCGGGGCCATCGGTGGCTTTATGATTGGATTCGCAATCCGCTTGTTGATTGTCATGATAACGAATAAGAAAAAACAACGCTTAAAAGGAAAACAGTCGGAAGTTATTTTAATCATCGAGTGTGAAAATGAAAAGGGTGAGGTGGTAGAAAAAATCCTATGGGAACACTTGGCGATTGGTTTAGCAAAGGTCATGAAATAGGTGATGAACGCAAGTGGAAAAATACATAGAAAGAGCGTTTTGAAATGCATTTACTGTCATTCTTCTGATTAATACGAGATGAATTCCTTTAAGGGATTCATCTTTTTTTATGTCTTCTTACTCATAAATAGCTTGTGATCTTCTTCTAATAAAGCCAACTCATCAAAGAAGAATGGATGAAAAGAAGGGGGTTTCTTCTATATATCGAAAAAGTATAGTGGCCTAATCTTAGAGGACACCAAAAGGAGACAAAGATGAAATCAAATCGTGCACTACTCATTGTTGATGTTCAGAAAGCATTTGAAAATGAAAAATGGGGCGAGCGAAACAATCATCAAGCAGAAGAAAATATACGGCAGCTGCTAGACGCTTGGAGAGCGAGCGGGGATCACGTCATTTTTATTCAGCACCGTTCAGATGACCCAGCCTCTGTTTTCTACCACGGTCAGCCAGGTTACGAATTTAAGGACATCGTTAAGCCTGAGTCCGGAGAAGTCATTTTCACGAAAAAAGTGAATAGTGCTTTTATCGGCACGAATTTAGAAAACTACCTTCATGAACATTCTTTATCTGAAGTGGTCATTACTGGTTTAACGACCCCGCACTGCGTGTCTACCACAACAAGAATGAGTGGGAATTTGGGATTTGATACCTACCTGATCTCAGACGCGACGGCAGCGTATGGACTAACAGATCAAAATGGTCATTATTATGATCCTGAACAAGTTCATGCGCTTACGTTAGCGACATTACATGAAGAATTTTCCACTGTATTAACGACGGAGGCGCTTTTGCGGCTATTGAAATGATGATCACACACTCTCAACAAGGAAGTTTAACGGCTTAGCGGGATATTGAGAATATGCTCTACCAATATAACCTCAGTCACTTCCCAGAAGATTTGCATAATCGATACGAAGAGTTGAATTTGTATTTGCGAGATGAGCAAAGCGTTGTTCGTGGCGGGCTACTTGCCGAGATTTGTTGGAACTGGCTTGAAATCCATACGCTTATGGTGGATGAGGAGCTTAGGAATAAAGGCTATGGTCATAAGCTCTTGAAACAGGCAGAAAAAATCGCTCTTCAGAGAGAGTGTGATTTTATTAAAGTCGATACATTAAGCTTTCAGGCACTCTCATTCTATGAAAAACATGGGTATAAGGTATACGGTTGTCTTGATGGAGTCGGTCGAGAATTTAAACACTACTATTTGAAGAAAGACTTGTAGAGGTGAAACGACGTGAATGCTTTTCCAATTGAAACACCTTATTTTACGTTTAGTAGGATTGACAATGGCGTATATGTGGCAATCGCAAAAGAGGGGAAGGGGGCCTGGAGCAATGCAGGTGTAGTGGATCTTGGAGAAGAACTGCTTGTGTTTGATTCCTTCTCGACGCCTTCAGCTGCTCGAGAATTAAGAGTTCTAGCAGAGCGTCTCACAGGGAAGAAAACGCGCTATCTCATAAACAGCCACTATCATGGCGATCACGTTTTCGGAAATCAGGTATTTGAGGATATCGCGATTATTTCAACAAACGCAACGCGGGAATTAAGCGAAACCCATCACGTCATCGGTGAACTTGAAGCCGAGCAAGAAGAGACGAGGCAGTATTTGCGGGAGTTAAAGAAACAAATGAACGTGGCCCAAACACGTGCGCTACAAATAAGTTTGTCTAACCAATATGATGAAATGACGAAAGTGCTTACATCGCTACCTGAGCTCAAAATCGTTTTACCATCCATTATCTTTGAAAAGAAACTTACCCTCTATGGGTCTGATCGAAAGGTTGAGTTAATGTGTTGGGGCGGTGGCCACACAGCAAGTGACACATTTTTGTACTTACCAGATGAGAAAATAGCTTTTATGGGAGATCTTGCGACAGAAGATCTCCACGTTCCAATTTATAATCCAGATCGTTTTGTATCCATTTTAAACGAGGTAATGGCGTTAGAAATAAACACAGTCATCCCTGGTCACGGAAATATAAGTGGGAGATCATTGTTAGAAACACAGAAAAGTTACGTCTCTTATTTGATTGGCGAAACAAAAAAAGCGCTTAAGGAAGAGATTAAATTAGACGATTTCAAGTTTCATTTTCAACTCTTTCCTCACTATCAAAATTGGAAAGGCATAAAGGGAGTCGAAGGGAATTTGTCAGGCCTCTATCACTACTATAACGATTTAGAAAGGTGTTTCCATGATTAAGGGTATCAATCATTTTTTATTTTCAGTATCAAACCTTGAGCGATCCATCGCCTTTTATCGAAATGTGTTTGATGCTAAGTTGCTTGTGAAAGGAAAACGAACGGCTTACTTTGATTTGAATGGACTATGGCTTGCACTTAATGAGGAGAAGGACCGCGTTTACGATTGAAAAAGAAGATATGGAGAAGATCATACACAAACTAAAGGATCTTAATGTGAACATTCTCCCAGGTCGGGAGCGAGATGAGCGTGACAAGCAGTCGATTTATTTTACGGATCCAGATGGTCACAAGTTTGAGTTTCATACGGGGTCTTTGGAAGATCGGATAAATTATTATAAGCAAGAAAAACAACATATGGTATTTTACGAATGATCATAGCGTGTAGAAGGAGAGGTGGTGTTAACGTATGAAGGCTGATGCCATTCCGAATATCCCTCGAATCCAAAAAGGAGATAACATTGGCCAGATCATTGCCGATGCTGTTTTACATTCTCACGTTCCACTTAAAAAAGGTGATATTCTATGCGTAGCTTCAAAAGTCATTTCAACAGCAGAAGGACGAGAAGTGGCGCTCAGTGATATGACGGCTGGTGAAGTCGCCAAACGTATACACAAGGAAGTTCCTCGGAAAGACCCGAGAGTAATTCAAAAAATGATTGATGTAACGGGTGATCCATCTGGTCGTAGATTAGAAGTTTCTCATAACTATATCGGAGCCTGGCTACCAAATGGCATGCGCTTAACGAGTGCAGGGATCGATAAAATCGATGATGATTCTATAATGCTTTTACCTGAAGATGCTGATAAGAGTGCCAAGGAAATTGGCGAAACGATACAAAGAATGTGTAACGTGACGGTAGGTGTCGTTGTCACAGATAGTGATGGCCGAATTGAAAAGAAGGGTGCCACTCAGATTGCGATTGGTTTGTATGGGGTCCCGGCTTTAAGAAAAAGTGAAACAATTGATTCAAAGACAGGTGAGGTTAAGCAATCTTTTGAAACGTTTTGTGACCTACTGGCCGCATCAGCCGCTCTCATTATGGGACAGCGTGGAACAAACAGGCCGGTTGTCAAAATTAGCGGCGTATCCTATCAATTTAACGCGAATAGCGGGATTCGAGATTCGCTTAGTCGGTCACCGAAATAGACCTAGGTGAGTGCAAGCTTTTTGTAAAATAAAGCCGACAAGCAGTGTTGGCACTTGTAGTATTTACAGGTTTAGTAAATGTTTGAAGAGGAATACATAATACATGGAACAGGACGTTCGAGTGACGGCTAGTTACTCCAAGATAACTCAGGAGGCAAAACAATGAACGTATTAAAAGAGCAATATGATTTCATCAAACATACTCGAAAAGTTCTCTTTCATTTTTGTGAAAAGATTGATCAAGAGGATTATAGAAAAGAAGTGGATGGATATGGATGGGGCTCGATTCGAAATCTCCATGTTCACATCGCTGAGTGCTATCAGAGCTGGATCGGCCGATTTGCTCTTGAAACCGGCAAACCTGCTGTGGAAGCGTCAAAAGTGACAGATGTAAATGAAATGAGAACGGTATTTGAAAGCGTGGATCAGCTAGTTTACCGTTTTCTAGAAAATTACGAGAATCGATTGGATGAGAAAATTAGTCGGAAAGTATCCTGGCAAGAGGAGGAACAAGAACTCTCTCCACTATGGCTATTCACGCATACGATCACACATGAATTTCATCACAAGGGACAGATTGTCACGTTAACACGAGCTCTCGGTTATGAGCCCGTCGACACGGATTTACTAACCCCATCTGATATTAATCGGTATTTAGACTATCCTGAGAAAGGATAGTTTTCAGTTGATCATAAGGAAAGACGACTTGTAAAAGACCACTTTTACGAGTTGTCTTTTTTTTTTGATCCTAAACCTTGTTAAGAATATATAGCTCATATTGGAAAAAAAGGGAAACAAACTACAAAATAAATGGTAAAATCAAGGTGGAGCATAAGGAGGGGTATTTTGAAAATCATAGCGGTTGTTCTATTTGCTTTGGTCGGTAGCATTTTACTAGGGTTATCTGTTGAGAGCTTTGGAGAAGGTGGCCATTGGTTCCTGCGATTTGTTGGGATTATGAGTCTCATCGCAAGTTTTCGTCTTGCCACGCATCATAAAAAATTCGCGTAAGGAGAAATCGGATGATCATAGGGGCGAGTGTGCATAT
The DNA here is from genome assembly GCF_020524165.1 of Guptibacillus hwajinpoensis. GTDB lineage: Bacteria > Bacillota > Bacilli > Bacillales > Guptibacillaceae > Guptibacillus > Guptibacillus hwajinpoensis_D. The sequence continues at coordinate 602,700 of NZ_JAIVKU010000005.1, read as the reverse complement.
AGGCGATATCCTCTTTCAGCTTGTTTCATTTGTACTAATGTTTGGGCTAGTAGTGGGGATTTTGTTTTTAATCGTGAGCTTAAAAAAGAGAAGTTCGAAATTAGATCGCGTCGAACAAAAGGTCGATCAGCTACTTGAGAGAGAAGAGTCAAAGTCTGACTAGTAGAGGGGAATCACTGATTTTACATAAAAGTTTAGAGGGTTTATTTCTGATTGTGGTGACATTGTTACTAATCTATGATTACTTTCCAACGAGTGGTTTAACAGAAGTTCTCCCTCAAAGGGTCCTTTTCTGGTTCTTAATTGGTACAGTTGTCATGATTGCCATGGTTAAAACTACGGCTAACGCTACTGAAAAAAGCTCTTTTCAGTGGCAGCTTTTTATCCTCATCTATGCATTTCTCCTTATCGCGTGCCTGGGGTGGGCTGGCGGTGAATCGACAGTAGGGATTTCATTTGAAGATCCACTTTTCTGGCTGGTCTCCTTTATCGCACTGGTTCAACTAGGATTTCAGTGGAAAAGGATGAGGCGGGAAAAATGGCAAAACGAAGAAGTGAACGGATTGGATTAAGGCGTTTTGAGGAGGATTTACATGAAAAAAGCACAAATCCTCATGGCGATTTCTTCAAGTCCTTTACTCCTCTACTCACTTTTAACCAGCTATAAAGCGGGGTTTGTTATCGCGATGGCTGGTCTTTTTATTGCCCTTTTGCTGAGACAAATTCGACTATGGAAGTATCGTGCCATTCTTGACCATCCGAGTCGGCGGTACGAGAGGGACGTGGAAGAGGAGCTTGGTGGAGGAGATTCGGAGGAATAGGCTAGAGAGATGGAGCAGGATTGCAGCGAGGGTCACTTATTTGATCGGTTTTTAGTGCGAAAAGGTGGTGACTAATCCATTCTTACCCTTTTCTGTTTGGTTTCGCTTACAAATGTTTACACTTTTTTCTTCCGTGGTATCTCAATAAAACACCATCAATGAACTAACCATTAGTGAAGAAAAAGGAGAGATACACCGTGAACAATCAAAACGGACAACCAAAACAAACGCAGTCAGAGCAACCCGGTATTGAATCGCAAATGACGCCAAGACCGGATCAACCGCATGAGTACATAGGCAGTCACAAGCTTGAGAACAAAGTGGCGCTCATCACCGGTGGGGACAGTGGGATTGGTCGCGCGGTTGCGATCGCCTATGCGAAAGAAGGCGCAAATGTCGCAATTAACTATCTTGAGAAAGAACAAAGTGATGCGGACGAAACGAAAAAGCTCATTGAAAATGAAGGAGTGAAGTGCCTTCAGATTCCTGGCGATGTATCAGAAGAGAAAGAATGTAAGGATCTGATTGATAAGACACTCGATCACTTTGGAAAGCTTGATATTCTCGTTAATAATGCGGCCATCCAGTTTCCAACGGAAAACATTGAGGACATTTCATACGAGCAGTGGGATCAGACGTTTAAAACAAATGTGTATTCCGTTTTTAATATGACGAAATACGCGGTTCCTCACCTGCAAAAAGGTAGCTCGATTATTAATACAACATCTATTAATCCATACACAGGAAATAAAGTTTTAATTGACTATACGTCAACAAAAGGCGCAATCGTTGCGTTTACCCGTAGTATGGCAGCGAACTTGGTTGATAAAGGCATTCGCGTAAACATGGTGGCGCCTGGGCCAATCTGGACACCGCTTATCCCATCTACTTTTGATGAAGATTCCGTTGCAGAATTTGGAACGGATAACCCAATGGGACGTCCGGGGCAGCCGTCTGAACTGTTCGGTCCATACGTTTTATTAGCCTCTGATGACGGTTCTTACATGACAGGCCAGTGCATTCACGTTAATGGCGGAGACTATATGTCCTCGTAATCGCTTTAGACGGGCAGATTGGTCGTTTATTGACCAAATCGCTATTCCGTCATAAAGCCGCTCGCGCCTGAATCAACAGTCAGGAGCGAGCGGCTTTTTCAGGTGAAGAAAAGATTGTCTTCCTTCTCATTAAACTCTATAATTGATAATGGATCTCAATTGTGGTGTGTGTGGTTCATTCAATTATGGAATGGGGAGGTTATGATTTGCTCAAACGCTTCTTTTCTTATTACAGGCCATACAAGTGGCTGTTTATTCTTGATTTTGTCTCTGCCATCATTGTTGGCGTGCTGGAGTTAGCTTTTCCGCTTGCAGTTAATCAGGTGATTGATCGGCTCCTGCCTGAGGGAGATTGGGGAATTATTCTTCTTGCCTGTGCGGGTTTGCTGCTTATTTATTTAATAAACACCGGGCTACATTTCATCGTCACGTACTGGGGACATAAGCTTGGGATTAACATTGAAACAGATATGCGCCAAAAGCTGTTTACCCATATGCAAAAGCTATCATTTGGCTATTATGATAATAGTAAAACTGGTCACAGCATCTCGCGACTGACGAAAGACCTTGAGGAAATTGGCGAAGTTGCTCATCACGGGCCAGAGGATGTTTTTGTTGCCGTCATGACGCTCTTTGGGTCATTTGGTTTAATGCTGATGATCAACTGGAAGCTTGCTGTTCTCTCGTTCATTGTCATTCCGCTGCTTATTATTCTCGCTATCTATTTTAATAAAAAGATGACAAAAACGTTTAGGCGCATGTTTCAGGATGTTGCTGAAATTAATTCCAGAGTAGAGGATAGTATCGGCGGTATTCGAGTCGTTCAGGCGTTTGCAAATGAACGCCACGAGCAAGAGAAGTTCCGTCAAAATAATGAAAGCTATCGCTCAACGAAGCTTCAATCGTATAAAATTATGGCGCAAAACGTGATGTCGAACTATCTCCTCATGCGAGTCGTCACACTGTTTACGCTCTTGTTTGGAACCTTTTTCGTTATTTCTGGAGAGCTCACGTACGGTGAATTCGTTGCGTTTATATTATTATCAAATATCCTGATTGGACCGATTCAGAAGATTAACGCCGTCATTGAAAGCTATCCTAAAGGTATTGCTGGGTTTAAGAGATATACTGAAATCATTGATACTGATCCCGACATTCAGGATGCTGAAGATGCGATTGAGATGGCGCTCAGCGGTGAAATTCGCTATCGAAATGTCTCCTTTGGGTATGAAGGCTATGAACCGGTTTTAAACGAGATTAGTTTATCGATTCAGCCCGGGGAAACCGTTGCGTTCGTTGGACCGTCTGGTGCTGGGAAGACGACGCTATGTAGCTTGCTTCCTCGTTTCTATGAAATTCAAGACGGTACAATTACCATTAACGGGATTGATATCAGAGAGCTAAAGCTTTCTGCTCTTAGAAGTCAGATTGGAATCGTTCAGCAGGATGTTTTTCTTTTCTCTGGAACGTTCCGCGAGAACATTGCTTACGGAAATCTGTTAGCAAGCGACGAAGAGATCCTAGAAGCGGCAAAGAAAGCAAAACTCGATGAATTTATATACAGTCAGCCAGAAGGATTGGATACGGTGATTGGAGAAAGAGGCGTGAAGCTTTCGGGCGGACAAAAGCAAAGGCTTGCGATTGCGCGCATGTTCTTGAAAAATCCACCGATCCTGATTCTTGATGAAGCGACTTCTGCACTTGATACCGAAACTGAGGTAGCGATTCAAAAATCACTTGAAGAGTTAACAGAAGGGCGTACCACGCTTGTGATCGCGCATCGTCTTGCTACCATTAAGAATGCCGATCGCATTATGGTTGTCACGAAAGACGGGATTGCTGAGCAAGGCAATCATGCTGAACTGATTGAATCGAGCGGCATTTATAGTCGGTTGCATAAAGCACAGTTTGGTTGATGAATAAAACGATTCCTTTTCGAAAAGGAATCGTTTTTAATTTTCCAAAAGAAATCATATCGATTGTATTGGGTATGATGGTTTGCTAGAATCAAATGAACGTGTAACTAGAGAACAGAAAGGTGTCACCATTTATGCTTCATAACCCAACAGGAAAAGAACGATTTGGACTCGCTTTACTGTTAGGAATGCTTGGGATCATGGGTCCATTAAATATTGATATGTACCTTCCGAGTTTTCCGGGAATTGCGAGTGATTTAAATGCGAGCGCATCGCTCGTACAGCTTAGTTTAACAACCTGTCTCATTGGCCTTGCGGTTGGGCAGATTGTAATCGGTCCATATAGTGATGCACAGGGAAGGCGTAAGCCATTATTGATTTTTATTTTCTTATTTGCTGTTGCCTCTATTCTTTGTGCAGTGGCACCGAACATTCTAACACTCATTATTGCCCGTTTCCTTCAGGGCTTTACAGCTTCAGCGGGAGTGGTGCTCTCGCGTGCAGTTGTTCGCGATGTATTCAGCGGACGAGAGCTAACAAAGTTTTTTGCGCTTCTAATGGTTATCAATGCGACAGCGCCGATGATTGCGCCGATCGCAGGTGGAGCGATTTTACTTCTGCCATTTGCGACATGGAATACGATCTTTTATTTCCTCGGAATTCTTGGATTGATTATCGTAACAGTGATTGGCCTCCGACTTCCAGAAACACTACCACCTGAGAAAAGATTACCAAGCACAATCAACCAATCGGTTCGCACAATGGGCAGTCTTCTAAAAGACCGCTCCTTTATCGGATACGCGCTAACGATTGGGTTTGTTCACGGCGGTAGTTTTGCCTACGTTTCCGGAACGCCTTTCGTTTATCAAGGTATTTATAACGTATCGCCACAGGTGTTTAGTATTTTATTTGGAATCAACGGGCTTGCGATCATTTCAGGTAGCTTTATGATCGGTAAGTTAAGTGCTTATTTTCATGAAAGAAGCTTGCTTCGTACCGCGGTCATCACAGCGGTATCAGCTACGTCCTTCTTACTTGTCATGACAATCATTGAAGGGCCGCTCGCGACGCTTGTGATTCCAATCTTCATTTACATGACCGCAATGGGAATGGTGCTTACAAGTACATTCACGCTTGCGATGGAAAAGCAGGGACGCAGGGCAGGCAGTGCCAGTGCCGTACTCGGCATGCTGCCGCTGTTATTCGGCTCGATGGTGTCACCGCTAGTCGGACTTGATGAGTCAACGGCTGTACCAATGGGGGCGATTCTGTTTACAACGTCTTCAATCGGTGCCATTACTTTCTTTACCTTAACGAAAAAGAATAACGTTGCTGCGAAGTGACTTCCCTGTTGGGAGGTCACTTTTTTAAATGGAAAAATAGATTCTCTGCAACCATCCCCTGTTCTTTTCGTCATAACTAATAAAGGGCATGGGAGGAGCTTCATGAAAAAAATTCTTCATTTGATTACGATCGGATTTAGCATCATTTTGATTGGTAGCGCTGCAAGTATGTTTCAAAATGGAATGAACTTCAGCTTCACCTTGTTTCTTGAACTGGTTTTTGAAAATGGAAAAAGCCTGATCAACTTCACTCACTTAACTTATGAATCTCCAGTCGGCAGTGGAGTGGAACGTTCGATTTTCCCGCTTATTTTTGAATACTATGGCTACTCGCTTTTCATTTTGCTTGGTGGTTTTAGTTTATCGCTTCTTTCAGCACTGCTGCTAACCTATATTACCTTTTTCGTTCCACCCTCCATTCGAATCGGAATGAAAAGGACAGTTGGCCTTCTAGAAGCCATACCAGACATGTTCATAATTGTGATCGTACAGTTAGGCTTTATTGCATTTTATCGAGAGACTGGCATTCTCTTATTTGAGGTGGTCGGTGCATTTAAACGACCAATCGTGTTACCGCTCCTCACCTTTGCGATTTTACCGTGTTTCTTTTTCTACCGCATGATGCTTCTGATGTTTGAAGATGAATTAACGAAACCTTACATTGAACTTGCGATGGGCAAAGGGTTATCGCGTGGGAAAATCTTATGGAAGCATGTGACAAGGAACTGTCTTTTAAGCGTGGTGAATCACTCGAAAGCGGTTATTCTGCTATTACTAACAAATCTTGTGATGCTTGAAGTGATTTATAATTTGTATGGCATGACGTGGTTTATGATTAATCACATTACGGGGCAAATTGTCACCTTTAGTATATTAATGATCTTTCTACCTTTGTACTTCTTAGAAGCCACAGCGAAGCGATGGATTACCCACCTAACGGGAGAGGAGGTGCCGGGTTAAATGGTGCGAGCATTTCTGAAAAATAAGCGATTCGTGTTGGGTGGAAGCTTTATTCTTCTTCTTTTAATCTCCAGTATCGTGTATAGCGTATTATTCGATAACCATATCCCAGTTGCGAGCATTATGACTGATGAGAATGGAACGATCGTCGGAAAACCACCTTATTCTCCCTGGGTTCATCCACCGTTTGGTACCGATCACGTTTCAAGAGATTTGTTTTTTATTATTTTAATAGGAGCGAAATACACCCTTGGACTTGCATTAGGTATTGCACTCATTCGTTTTGTTTTCTCAAGTGTAGCTGGTATTCTTCTGCAGCTTTATTTTCCCTCCTTCCTCAAAAAAGGGAAACCGTGGTTTGAAGGGTTTTATTACTTTCCGGCTTCGATCTTAGCGTATCTCTTTCTATTCTTTATTCTACGAGAAGATGGTTATGGCGACGGCTTTTCCACAACGTTTACGGAGCGAGTGATCTTTGAAATGATTGTCCTCATTATCATTGGGATCCCCATTATCTTAATCAACGTTTCGAAAGAAGTGGCGATTCTCCAAAGAAAGGAATTTATCGATAGTGTAAAAGTATTAGGAGGAAGCAGGTGGCATCTCTTAACGATTCATCTTATGCCCTATCTTCATCCACAGCTATTCCTGTTGTTTGTTCGTGAAGTGATACAAGTGTTGCTTCTTCTTGCGCATCTAGGAATCTTAAATCTTTTATTTGGAGGAGCTCTACTAAAAACAGACATGTTTGATAAAGCGGCATTTGTCTCGTTATCGAGTGAATGGTCGGGTCTGATTGGTACAAATTTTCGTTTCCTTTACACGAGTTATTACTGGATTCCGCTTGTTCCCATTCTTTGTTTTACGCTTGCCATATTGGCCTTTAAGCTGATGGTGGAAGGAATGGAATACGTGCTAGACACAAAGCAGATCGTAAGAAATCAAGTAGAAGAAAAAGGGGAGAAAATCGCGGAAGTTCCTAGTAAAAAGGAAGCGTTTGACTATCTATGACCGTACCGGTTACCTTTTTGGTTTCACAAAAGAAAAAGGCAAATCAGATGGCGACAATCACCTTTCTGTCTTTGCCTTGTTAGCGTTCATTTTAGTCGGGAAAAGGGTTTGCTCTTGTTGTGAACCCTTCTCCTCCTTGGCTTGATTAAACTTCTTCATCTTCAAGTGCAGAACCGAGCGCGCCAATAATAATGGAGATACTAGTGGTCAACATAATCAAGGTGGTAATGTGCTTTTAACCACTGTGTCACTGGGATCTGTGTTCGGCCATCGATGCAATTTAAAGCAGTTCCAAATCGTTTGTTCATTCTGCACCTTCACTTATGTTCAAAGTGGTTTCTTTTTTGGATCAATGGTACACACTGTGATGAAAGTGATGTTGTTGCGAATTTGTTCCATGACGATACCTATAGCCCGGATAATAACTGGCATGCCCATGATAGAAGCTATAACCGGGAAAGTCGCTGCCATGTCGATGATAGGAGCGGCAGCCGGGATCGCTCCCTTGCCCAGAATGATAAAATGACTTTTGCAACGTCTCTTCCCTCCTCGCTGTACGATAGTGTATGAGCAGGAGGAGAGGGACGTATAGGCGAGCAACTGTGTTAAAATGAAGCAAGCAAATGAAAAAGGACCGGGATAACATGGAGCGTAAAATCAACAACAACCTCATAAAAGAAATGTGCGGTGATCTCTCTTTTAAAAAAGGGGAGGCTTATTTTCATTCAGATAAAGTGTCGTTTCATCACAAATCATCACGCGAATATGAGGCGACTGTTCATGGGGTAGAAGACTTTCATGTCACCATCAAAACAGATCGCAATGGACATCTTCAGGCAGCATGTAGTTGCCCGTCGCTTGCTACTTTCCAAAAAGATTGTCAGCATATTGCGGCCGTCTTAATTGCTATTCAGCATTTTCAACAAAATGAAACGGTAGGGCAGAATGATCATCTAGGTGAGAACTTTATGACGCTCTTCACCGACAAGCCTGCTCAAAGGAGTGGCCAGCAACGCTATTTTGAAAAGCGAAAGGTGCTAGATGTGATCTTTACGTTTAAATCCGTCTCGATTAGCGATCAGAATTTGCTGGGGGTTGAGCTCGCGGTTGAACAAGTAAAGGTACCGTTTATTCGTGACTTTTTACATGATGTGAATGAAAGGCGAATCAGTGAGGACTCACCGTGGGTGACGTATAATCCAGAGATTCACTGTTTTTCAAACCAAGCAGATGCCATTCTTCATCATCTCATCCGCGTCGCTCGTGATGAATCAGCTTTTCTAGAGTCGATTTCTTTATCGCTCGCTGAAAGAGATCGATCTGTTATGTTAATGATTTCGCCATCTTCCTGGAGCAGTTTGCTTCCTTTAGTAACAGGCACGGCTCGTGTGGAACATAAAGGAACGCTGTACGATCACTTAAAGGTAGGAGACGAATCACTCCCACTTCGATTTCTGATCGACAGAGGGGACGAAGAGAACTGTCATATTACGATCAAAGGATTTGATCGCTTGACGGTTTTGAACGCGTATCAATCGATTTTATTTCAGGGTATGGTTTTCCAATTAGAACCACGCGAGTTCAATCGCATCGTTGAATTAAAGCGAATGCTTCCGTCGGGGACCAATCAAATCCCAATTCCATACGCTCAAATGGATCATTTTCTGGAAAAGGTCGTACCGGATTTGAAACGAATGGGACATGTGGAGCTTTCAAGAGCGTTTCGTGAAACATATATGAAAACGCCGCTAAAAGCTCGTCTTTATCTTGATCGGTTAAAAAACAGGCTGCTCGCAGGGCTTGAATTTCAATATGATGAAGTGGTCATCCAGCCGTTAGAACGGCGAGATGTCCCTGGTTCGACGATCATTCGAGATATCGAGAAAGAAGAAGAAATTTTAAACTTGATGGAAGAAAGCGGATTTTCAAAAACGGACGGCGGCTATATGATGCAAAATGAAGCGCTTGAATATGAATTTCTTTATCATACCGTTCCAAAACTTGAATCGATCTTGAAGCTTTACGCTACTACAGCTGTTCGAAATCGTCTCGTTCGGAAAAAGCACTATCCGAAAATCAACGTGAAGCTGAAGAAACGAGAGCGGACGAATTGGTTAGAATTTAAATTTGACATGGATGGGATATCTGACAATCAAGTTCGTGAAATTTTAGCCGCGTTAGAAGAAAAGCGCAAATATTACCGTCTTCGAAACGGCTCGCTCTTATCGCTTGAAACGAAAGAAATGGAAGAGATGCATGAGTTTCTCACAAATGTTCCGCCGCAGGAACCGTTTGAGCCTTATTTCTCTGTTCCGGTTACGAAAAGTGCCAGTCTCATGGGTACCATTGAAACGAACAGTATGTTTCAAGCAGACGAATCGTTTCGCGCTTTTCTAGATACCCTTCGCCATCCGGATCCAGAAGCGTTTCAGGTGCCAACTTCGTTAGAACATGTGCTGCGCGATTACCAGGTAGAGGGCTATCAGTGGATGAAGACACTAGCGAGCTACGGATTTGGTGGGGTACTAGCTGATGATATGGGACTCGGTAAAACGCTACAAAGCCTGACATTTATCGTATCGGAGCTTGAAACCATACGCGCCCAGGATAAACCAGTGTTGATTGTTTGTCCTTCCTCGCTTTCCTATAACTGGTTCAATGAGATAAAAAAGTTTGCGCCTGAGCTCCAGGCACTGATCATCGATGGCAACCAGTCAACGCGCGAAAAGCTTCAAAAGAGGAGCAACGAGATGGATGTGATCATCACCTCCTATCCACTGCTTCGGCGTGATAGTAACTGGTATGAAAAGCAAAGGTTCCATACAGCATTTTTTGATGAGGCTCAAGCGTTCAAGAACCCTTCCACGCAAACGGCTCGTTCTGTTAAGAAAATCAAAGCAGACTACCGATTTGGTTTAACGGGCACCCCCGTTGAAAATGCCATTGAAGAGCTTTGGTCCATTTATCATGTTGTTTTTCCAGAGCTTTTTAAAGACATGAAAGCATACAGCAACTTAACGAAGAAAACAATCGCCAGAAGAGTTCAACCTTTTCTTCTGAGAAGAATGAAAGAAGATGTGCTAGCAGAACTTCCAGAAAAGCTTGAGTCACTTGAGTTAACGGACCTTTTACCGGAGCAGAAGAAGCTATACGCAGCATACCTGGCGAAACTAAGAACCGATACATTAAAGCATCTTGATCGTGATACCATTCGCAAAAATCGTATTAAGATTCTAGCAGGATTAACGCGACTTCGACAGATTTGCTGTCATCCGTCGCTCTTCGTTGAGGGCTACAAAGGAAGCTCGGCTAAATTCGAACAGCTACTTCAAATTATTGAGGATTCAAGACGCTCTGGGAGAAGAATGCTGATCTTTTCTCAATTTACGAAAATGCTTGATCTGATTGGAAGAGAGCTCGCCGCAAGAGGACAAAGTTTTTTCTACCTTGATGGAGAGACGCCTGCTGAAGAAAGGGTCGAGACGTGCGATCGGTTTAACGAGGGAGAACGTGATGTGTTTCTGATTTCTCTAAAAGCTGGTGGAACCGGTCTTAATTTAACGGGAGCTGATACGGTTGTTCTTTATGATCTCTGGTGGAATCCAGCTGTGGAAGAGCAAGCGGCAGACCGTACGCACCGCATTGGCCAGGAGAACGTGGTCAACGTAATGAAGCTAGTCGCACGCGGTACGATTGAAGAAAAGATGAACGAGCTTCAGGAGAAAAAGCGCGAGCTCATTTCAGCTTTAATTGATTCGGAAGAAAAAGCAAAGACTTCCTTAACGGAAGAGGATATTCGTGAGATTTTAACTGACTCTTAGTTGAAAGAGATTGAAAAGAGCCTGAAGTCGTTGCTGCTTCAGGCTTTTTTTAAACCCATCATGGCTTTTCACGTAAGTAAAAAAACAATTTTTTCCTCTAGGTTTTACGTTTGGAATGAGAGGGAATTGAGGATTTAAAATGTGAGAAATGGTGGAGGTTAAAGTAATGAACGGAGTCGCCGTTGGTCAAAAAATTCAATGCAAGTCCGAATATACACGTCTCAAAAATGTACTGGTTGTAAAGCCATCCTATATGAGAATTACAGAAATTATTAATGAAACACAAAAGCATTATGTAAATAGCAATATCAATATTCCTCTTGCCTTAGCGCAACACGAGGCGTTTGTGAAGGTGTTAGAGGGAAATGGAGTTACTGTTAGTGAACTTCAAGCGGACGCGAGTCTTCCTGAACAAGTGTTTACGCGGGACATCGGCTTTACGATTCACGACGAACTATTTGTCGCTACGATGAATGAACAAGTACGACAATCAGAAGTGAATCACTTAATCACTTATCTTGATGAGAACGGAGTCACGTATCAGCAAGGTTTACCAGATTCAATCGAAGGTGGGGATGTCGTCGTAGATGGTTCAACCGTTTGGGTTGGAAAGAGCGGCCGAACATCACAAGAAGCCATTCAAGACCTCCAAATGCGTCTACCATCTTACAAAGTGGAAGGCTTATCGTTAAGAAAGGATATTCTTCACCTTGATTGTGTGTTTAATATCATCAGTGAGAAAGTTGCGCTCGTCTATCCTTCTGCTTTTACAAAGGATGATTTAAGAAAATTGGAAGCTTGTTTTCAGTTGATCTATGTTTCGGAAGAAGAGCAGTTCGATATGGGTCCAAATGTGCTTTCAATAGGGGACAGTAAAATTGTCAGTCTTTCACAGAATAAACGGTTGAACCGCATCTTAACTGCACAGGGATTCCAAGTCTTTCCGGTAGATTTCTCGGAAATTATTAAATCTGGAGGATCCTTTCGCTGTTGTACGCTTCCGCTAGAAAGAAGCTGAATTTCTATTGGCGCATCCTGAATCGACTTGTTATGAGCATTTTAGTTATTAAAAGGAGACGAGAAGATGTTAAAAACAGAAAGTCGTTACTTGTTAACGAAAGAGGATATCGAAACGCGTGAAGATCTTCCCGCGTGGTTAAAGACGGAATATGAGACTTTCAGTGAATTAGTAACCGATCCAACATTTCCTTGTTTCTTTGGTCGAACTGCTCAGCTTAAGGGTGAGTTGCGCTATGCTTACATTGAGCACAACGATTGGTCTCATTTACCTGAAGCTGTCGAGAGCTTTCTCAGTTTATTTCAGAAACCAACAAAAATCAGACATGGCTTATTTATTTTCGTAGAGCCAGAAAGCAGCGAAAAGTCGATTGAAGACTATCGCTCGTCTTTCTGGGATATCCTTCAATATCTACATAATCACGATCGCTTTCCATGGCCGAGCGAAGCGCCTAAAGATCCAGAGCACTACTTATGGGATTTTCACTTTGCTGGAGAACCGATTTTTACCTTTGGAAATGCGCCAGCTTACAAGCAGCGTAAAACAAGAAACCTTGGAAATAGCCTCATTCTAGGTTTTCAACCTCGCGCTATTTTTCAGGGGCTCGAAGGTACCGAAAAAGGCGGCATCATGTCACGCGAAAAAGTTCGGGCTCGTGTGGAGACTTGGGATCAGCTTCCAAAGCACCCGGATATCAGTCACTTCGGAGATCCCGATCACAATGAATGGAAGCAATCGTTCATTGGAGATGACGTCACACCAATTGAAGGGAAGTGTCCTTTCCTTCATCATAATCGCTGAAGCTAAAAATCGTATAGGAGATAAAAACTAGCCAACTGAAACCTGAGTGGGAAAATTCCTGCTCAGGTTTATTTACTTGCGCAGGAAAATAGCTTCTAAGACTGCTCAAGAAAAAACGCCGTTCCTTTTCGTGTGGAATATTATGTTAAAATGAAACGGAATCGCGCACCATTGCGAAACATGATTGAACGGTTTCTAAAAAATGCTCCTGGCTGTAAGGTAAAAAAAATATGGTTTTTCCCTGGGAATGGGCAAAGGATCAAAGCATTCATCACATTTTTCTAGGAACGACTGCACCGTTTCCTGTCATGAAAGTAGATACCTATTTTTATCGCTTAGATTTATAGAGTAGGAAAGGAGGCTTTTTAGTTGAGAGAATTAATGAAAGGGTTACCACATTTTGAAACAAAGCATCTTTATTTACGCAAAATTAACGAAGAAGACCTTTCTGACATGTTTGAATATGGCTCGAATGCTAACGTTTCGAAGCACGTGAGCTGGGAAACGCACCAGTCGCTAGCAGATACGAGAACATTCTTGGAGATGATTTTAGAAGGATATCAACAGGGAACCAAAGCCCTGTGGGGCTTAGAGTTAAAATCGACTGGTAAACTTGTGGGGACAATTGATTTTGTCACGATTCAAGAACGGCATCGAAAAGCAGAAATCGGCTATGTGCTTTCAGAGAAATGCTGGGGAAAAGGTTATATGAGGGAAGCAGCCGAGCGGATCATGGCATTTGGATTTGAACAGCTTCAGTTAGAACGAATTCAGGCTCGTTGTTTTGTGGAGAATCAAGGTTCAGAGCGTGTCATGGAAAAGGTCGGCATGTCGTTCGAAGGAATCATGAGAAACGCCATGTTTGCGAAGGGAAAATTTCATGACTTGAAGATGTATGCGATTGTTTCTGGGGACTATTTTAGTAAGTAGGGGATACTCTAGAATCTGGCAGTTTCATTGAAGAAGGGTTTTCTAAGTAAGGTGAAGAAAAGAATCATAGATCGATATGGTTAAGGTAGGTGAATAAATGATTCATTATTTAGGTACGCCAATGATAGAAACAGATCGGTTAGTTCTAAGAAAGGTTGGACTTTCAGATGCTCAAAGTGTATATGACCATTGGCTTTGTGATGATCGCGTAATGGAAAATCTTATAAAAGGTGCACACAAGTCTGTATCGGAAACAATTGAGAGAGTAACAGAAATCGTAAGTAATTATGAGTCACAAGAGTTCTGTTATTGGGGGATAGAACTAAAAACAAGTGGTGAATTGATTGGAGCGATTGATCTCTTCAATTTTGATAGCAGGACAGAAAATTGTGAAGTAGGTTATTCAATCGGTTATAAATGGTGGAATAAGGGGTATGGAACTGAGGCCTTGAGAGCTGTTCTGGATTTTGGCTTTAGACATATGAACATTCACAAAATATCAGCAGCCCATAATATAGACAATCCTGCCTCTGGTAAGATTATGCGGAAAAATGGAATGGAACAAGAAGGCACGATGAAGCATATGATTCGCAATGCTAAGAATCAGTATAAGGATTGTGCTGTATATGGGCTTCTTCAGGAAGATTATTTAAAAGTGTGAAGTGATTATTTAATGTCTTTCATAATTCTACAAACTCGGAGCGTTAATCTAAAAGGATTACGCTTCTTTTTGTTTAAGTTAAGAACAGGGCAGTTTGGTTGAATAATCGATTAAGATTTAAATTATAGTCAGTTCACATCAGAAAATAGGGGGATTACAAATGTTTGATAAGTTCAATTTTGACTTCATTTATCGTGATCGAGATGATTCAACCCCTCTCGTAGTAATGATGTGTGGGATTGCTGGTTCTGGGAAAACGACATTTTCACAAGTATTAGAACAGGAAGGGTTTGTACGTCTTTCGGTTGATGAAGAAATATGGGCTACACATGGTCGCTGGGGAATAGATTTCCCAATGGAAAAGTTTGATGAATATAGGAAAATTGCTGAAAGCAAATTACGTATCCGTTTAATAAAGTTAATTCACGATAAGCAACAGGTGGTTATTGACTTTAGTTTTTGGGACCGTGTAAGAAGGAACCAGTATAAAAAACTTATAGAGGATTCTGGTGGTAAATGGAAACTTATTTACTTAAAAGTTCATCCTGATGATTTGCGTGAACGACTTAAGTTACGTACTAAACGTTTTGATGCAAATTCGTTTCCTATTTCAGAAGAACGTTTAAATTCTTACCTTTTTGGTTTCGAAATACCTAAAGGTGAAGGAGAAATTGTAATTGAAAATTAGACCCATCAGATAAAAATCACTAAGCCTTACATCTAATAGATTAATGCTTTATTCTACTTCAACAAACTCGGAGCAATTCTGCAATAGCCTGGCAAGGTACTTTTAGGTAAATAAGTCACTCGTTTTATCGCTTTTTTTAACGAATACGACGATCCAAACGGTTGCAGCACCTAAAAAAGGAACTAATATTGCAACAAGTGTATGGTAGTCGATGGTTAACAACTCCTTATGAGTAAGTTGTATGGATAAGAATATTACCATGGCATATGTGTCTTTTTTATACAATCGAGTTTTTCTCCGTGCTAAAAAAAAACAGAGGTATAGCAGCCAACTTATTGAATAGATAAAAGAACAATAATTTCTTATCTAAGGGGAGTATCTCGTGTATAACAATATCAGTTCAGTTCAAGAAGCACTTGAAAGATACAAAGAAGCTGTCATTGAGCAGGATGTTGAGAAACTTTTGTCTGCCTATTCTTCTGACATACATATTTATGATTGCTGGGGAAGATGGGAATGCAAAGGGAAAAACGCTTGGAGTGAGAGCGTGACAGAATGGTTCAATGGCTTAAAAGAAGAAGGGGTCAAACTCCAGGTAGTTTTTAACGATTTAGTTATTGAAGAAGGGGAGAACACCGCTTTTTCTCATTGTGCCCTCACTTACGCAGCTTACAACGTTGAAAGGGAAGAAAAGCTTCGTCAAATAACCAACAGGTTTACATTTTGTCTGAAGAAAGCAAACGGGTTCTGGCTCATTACTCATGAACATTCTTCATTGCCAATCGACATGCAAAATGGAAAGGGTATGTTCAATTTAAGGTAAAAAAGTATTCTAATTCAGTGCTGTTTTTAAAAGTACTTTGACTGGCTAAATGACCTTTATGGAGTTTCGTGTCATTTTGTTAGACTAATAATAAAAAGCAAAAATTGCTAAACTAGGGGCTATTCTTCAAGAAGGAGAATAGCTTATTTTATTGAAGTAAAGAAGCCGAAATGCGGAATAATAATAACTTTCATTATTAACTTTTTAGTAAACCTATTCTGTGCAGCATAAAATTTCATCTTAGTCGAGTTTGAGAAGCTTGTACTTGCTGTGCGGGACAGGTTAGGGGACAAGTTATCAAAAAGTTATATAGCATTTCTTTATATGAGAGATGCTTTTTTTTATGTCTTGCACCAGGATAGGAATAAATATTTATTGTAAATCGATAATTTTTTGTTTAAAATTAATATAATGAATAAGAAGCGAGATGCTGTTTAAGAAAAAAGTAACTACATTATTTTTAAAAACAGCTGTGATTTTTTTGAGAGTCCCAGTCCTTGCTCTTTACTTTCAATGTGATGCTGGCTAAAAGGAAAATGAGCGTAACGGAACTTTCTGAGAAGATTGGAATACCGAAGTGATGAAGATCGTTAAGCATTGTATAACATACTTAATTTAATAATGATTTGGGAGGCATGAAGATGGATAGTAACAATTTGGTTCTTAAACATATTGCTGATCCACATGAGCTGGAGAGGATGTATCGAACAGACCCGAAAGCTTTTAAAAAGTCATTCTCATACGCATGGGAACAACAACCCGATTCGCAGATTCTTGGTGTTTGGCATGAAAGATTGCACTTCAAGGAGACAGCAAATACAGTGAAACCTTCTTTATTTCAAAAAGGTTTCTTAGTCATGGGCCTTTTAGCTATTCTAGCAGGGATAAGCACCAGGATCATTTTCCATTTTGTCGAGCAGGAAGCAATCGCTCCGATTAACCTCGCTTTTGGTATCATTCCCTTTATGGCTGCCTACTTTATATATCGTAATAAGCCGAAAAGAAGCATTATTTATTCCCTTTCAGCATTGTTCATCGTTTCCGGATTTTATCTTAATATGCTGCCATTAAATTTTAAAGACAGTATTATCCTTGTTTATTTACACCTCCCTATTTTCTTATGGGTATTGCTAGGAGTTGCCTTTACAGGAAACGGCTACCTAAAAGGCACTGAAAGGTTAGCATATATTAAATTTAATCTGGAATATGGTATACTCTACGCCAGCATGGCAGTCAGCGGAATGGTGCTAGCCTTATTAACTATGCAGTTATTCAGCTTTGTCGGCCTGGATATAGAAGATTTCTATTTTAGTAATATTGTTTTATTTGGTGCTGCCGCTCTGGCAATCGTGGCTACCTACTTAGTATCAATGAATCTTAAACTTGCGAAAAATATCACCCCATATCTAGCGAAAATTTTTAGCCCTCTTGTCCTGATCACATTGTTGGCCTATCTTGTAACGGTTTTAGGAGTGGGGGAAAACCCATTCGTGGACCGTGATTTCTTAATCGCTTTCAACGGAATTCTCCTTGGTGTATTAGCCGTTACCCTATTTTCCATTACTGAAAGAGATTCAGATGAGAAAAAGAACATTTCAGATTATCTTAATGTTGCCTTGATTGTGCTTGCGCTCATCATCGACAGTGTGGCTTTGTCAGCAATTGTATTCAGACTTTCTTCGTTTGGAATTACTCCCAATAGACTTGCTGTTTTAGGTGTAAACATTCTGATCTGGGCTAATCTAATTTGGATTATGTTCTCCTATATTCGCTTTTTACAAAACAAATCCGGACTTTCCACTATCCAAGATGCCGTTACGAAGTATTTGCCGGTCTATGGACTTTGGGCAGCCTTCGTTACATTTACTTTTCCAATAATCTTTCTTTAGACAGCGCTGCATGGAGTCGATTATGAAAAAATAGTATTTGTAAGAAATGATGAAGTGATTATTACTTGTAACGAATGATCACAGTCATATAAAAAAGGGTGAATCGTAGCTACCACTCTCAAAAATCTCTTAGCTTATCTTTCATAAGATAGGCTTTTTTTAAAAGATTGCAATCACTCTTCAAGGATTTAAATGAACTGGAAATCTAAAAAGGTGGAATGAAGGTGAAAGAATTACTCATTTCGATCGTTACTTTTATAATCGTTTGGATTTTATTTGGAATGTTTTTTCATGAGTTTGATGAAGCTGTTTTATTTCTAACAATCGTAGGGATTCTTACTGGTTACAACATAGGTAAAAGACAGCAATATGGAAAGAGGTAATGAAAGTTCGTATAAATCAGTGCCATTGAAGCAAAAAGCTATAGCTTGTTGGGCAAACGGAGTAAGGTGTGGCAATCACGACTAAATGAAGGGTGAGGGTTCAAATTATGAATCAATCGGGGACGCTCTACTTTTTCTGTGGGAAAATGGGCGCAGGAAAAACAACGAAATCCAAACAAGTGGCGATCGATCAACATGCGGTACTATTGTCTGAAGATGAATGGCTTTCTTCTCTTTATCCTAATCAGATTGCCTCATTTGAGGACTATCTAAAATTCTCGGCTCAACTTAAGCCGTTGATGAAAAAGCTTGTTCAAAACATATTAAGTGTCGGGTCAAATGTAGTCATGGATTTTCCAGCTAACACGCAAAAACAGCGCAAGTGGTTTTTAAATATGGCGTCAGAGGTAAAGGCAAGCCACCAACTCATTTTCCTAAATGTCACGAACGAACAATGCTTAAGTCAAATTGCACAAAGGCGTAACGAACAGCCTGAACGAGCAGCTTTTGACACGGAAGAGGGGTTTAATCACGTTACTAAATTTTTTGAAGCACCAGAAGCTTATGAAGGTTTAACTATTAGAGAGGTTAGAGGAAAAGAATAACAAGGAATTTAGCACAGCGTAACCAATTTAAAGAGTCGTCATATATAAGTGAGGGACAAGCGATTTCGATTTAGTTTGCGGGAGTGGTTTAATGATTTGTTCTGACCTTTTTTAAAAAAATAGTTTATCAAGTTATAGAATAAAAGAGCTTATCCGTCATAAGCTCTTTTCATGATGGAATAAAAATTGAATTATTCGCACTAATTTGAAATAATTGGATATAAAGGAATAGAGAAATTACGCGCCAATCTGGCACTGTGATGTTTGCGAGGTGAAGCATGAGTGAAGAAAGTTTAAGGAAAGTAAGGCGTTTCCTGGTCTATCTCGCCTTTCTAATGATGGCAGTTGCTTTGTCTTATATCCTGGCGTACCCACTCGGATATTCGCCGCTCGGTTATGAAACGATTAACACAAAAGACGACTTAGTCGTTTTGCAGTCTGATAACTTAATAGGGCTAGAAGAAGAACGAGTGACCTATGTACCGCAAGAAGGGGAAGAATGGACCATCGGGTATCTGAAGGATCTCATTCAGCAACAACGAACTCAGTATTTTTTCTTTTTTACCTCCTTGTTAATAGCCCTATTATGGGGAGTATGCGATCTCATGAGAGAAAAATCATGGCGGCGCGTTTTGATTCAGGGCTGTCTATACGTTTTTGTTCCGACAGTATCATTAGTAACACAAGTGAATAACATAAAAGACGTTTTGCAACATGCTATGTAAAGGAAATCAGGCGTGTCCCTTAGTGAGGGGTTATTAAATTAAACGTAATGATAAGAGCCAGACACTGCCCGGCGTTAGAAGTTTCGGAGGAGAGGATTTTTTGAAAAAAGATATCGGTAAATCGATCGTTGCATCTCTTTTGATCGGACTAATTGTATGGGCAGCTAGTGCCTTTTTTTCTTTTTCGTATGTTAATTGGAGTTTCCTAATTGGAATTGGATTATCAGTGATCCTTTATTTATTTAATAGTAGTGGAGGAGTTCTATCAAATGCAACAAACTTTGAAGCGAGTCAAGCGGGATGGAAAATTCAAAGTGAACGTGATATGAAAGTGAATGTCGGAGCCGTGTTTTATGGTGTCGTCCTCTATACCATGATTAGTTTGATTTTGACGATCATTGCTTTCTATTAAACATTCTCATCATCGATCTCATGATAAGGCTGGCTGGGACCAACCAACTTTAATATAGGACTTGCATAACTTGAGGCAACTTGAATTAGGGCTGTTAAAAGAAAGACTGAAAAGGAGGCGGAAGATGAAGCGGATTATGGTTCTGTTAGGCGTTGCGTTGTTGCTTACAGCTTGTGGGATTGAAGAAAGTGGTGGAGCTAAAGGCGAGAATTCGCTTGTGATTGAACCTGCTGATCTATCTGAGCGGGAGCAAATGATCGTCAATCAAATGGGAGTCGACTATCAAACCTTTTATACCCTTGATGGTGAAGTGAAGGAGGGAGAGGTGTTGGAGACTTCGATTGATGTGTACGAAAATGGAGAAGGAAGAAGTGTGATTTCTTCTGTTTCGAACCCAGACGATAACGAATTCAATCAGTCCCTTCACTCTTTTCAGCTCCTAATGGAAGAAAAAGAGGCTTTCCTTACGCTTGGAGAACCGAGCGGATATGCGAGAGGAACCGAGTTTTTTCCTGATGATCTTGGAAGTTTTAGCTTTGTTAGTCTAGAAGATAAAGTCACAATGAAGAAAGGCGAACCCGTATACTTGGCTTACCTCGTTGGAACAAGTCAAAATGAGTTATCAACAGAGGTTAATGAAAATAAGACCGCGTTACCGAAAACGGTTCAAGAGGCAGAATATGCTGTTGTGTTTAAGCTGGAAATAAAGAATGAACAATAGAAAGACGGTGAGAGCTTATCTGTAACGAGATAGGCTTTTTTTAGTGAAGATTTATTGAAAGTGAGAACTAAACGTACTTTAAACGATTCATTGTCATGGAGCATGGCTGAAGCTCATGTATTTTTACCTATAGATGGAAACACTAAGATTCAGGTTAATCTCCTTCTTTTCAGGGTAGGAATTAGAAGTACGAAAAACTCTTAAGAATAGAATGGTGATGAAATGGGGCTCCTTTACTATATAAAGAAATATTTGAAAATGTCGAGACGTCAACGGAAAAGTGAGCTGAAATCAACCATTTGGTTTATGCCATTTTGGTATATCGTTGGAGCGGTTTGTTTATCCCTTTTGACCTATTATCTCGATTATGTCATTGATGTTAGCTTGTATTTGCCAATTGGAATTGGCTTCAGTGGCCAGACCCTACAGGTGCTTCTAAGTGCACTCGTAGGCGGGGTGCTCACCTTAAGTGCCTTTACGCTGAACTCTCTGCTCGTTGCTTTGACTACGTTTAGCGGGCAGTTCTCTTCTAAAATGCTTGTAAACTTTGTCAGTGACCGAGCGACCCAGCATGTCCTTGGTATTTTTAACGGCAGTTTCATTTATGTGCTCTTGAACTTCTTATACGTGACGCATGGAGAAGAGGAATATGTGGTGGCGACACCGGTCTTATCCATTCTGACCGCGATTACAGCTGCGATCACGTTTATTTATTTCATCAACCACACAGCCACTTGGATGCAAGTCCATAACATCAGCTTTAATATGAATACTAAGTCAAAATTGGTGCAAGCGTCTTTAGAGGAAGAATTAAAACCCTATCACCTTGAGAAGAAGGTAGCGAAGGATGATATCCCTTCAGAATCTGATGGGAAGGTTATCAAAACCAACCAATCCGGTTATCTGCAAGTCGCTGACTTTTCAAGATTGATGAAGCAAGCAAATAAAGACGATGTCCTTTTAAGGTTCGATGTTAGAATTGGCGATTTTGTGATCGCAGGCACTCCCCTAATTACTTATTGGGAACGCGGACAGGCCATGAACCCTGATTATTACCTAAAGTCCATTGAAATTGGAGTGAAGCAAACAGAAATTCAAGATCTTGAGTACGGGCTAATTAAGCTTGCTGAAGTAGCGATTAAGGCGTTAGGGCATAATGATCCACTAACCGTTACAAATACGATCCATCAGATTGCAGATTTATTGAAAAGCATTGGCCAATCTAAAAATTTCTCACCCTATTTGTTTGACCAGGAACAGGAGCTTCGAATCATTTTAAATCAAAAGGATTTTGGTTATTAC
Organism: Guptibacillus hwajinpoensis; assembly: GCF_020524165.1. GTDB lineage: Bacteria > Bacillota > Bacilli > Bacillales > Guptibacillaceae > Guptibacillus > Guptibacillus hwajinpoensis_D. The sequence goes on along the minus strand of NZ_JAIVKU010000005.1, from coordinate 580,815 downwards.
CTTCATAGAGGATTTGCCTCGATTCGAGAGTATGCAAACCAGAACTCAATCATTATCACGGCGCTTTTAACAATGGTAGCTCAGCTAAGTAAGACAATGGATCAGGAGGCACACAAAGACCTGTGGGAGTTTGCTCGTCAGACGATTTTAGGGTTTGATAACTATAGCTTGTACGAAAATGATTGTTTGTCTATATTAGAACCGTTATCCGACCTTGCGAAAATGACGGGTAATGAGGAGGATTATCTTTTCCTACTTGAATATATGTTACAGCGCGTTAGTTCGAAAAGTGCTTCAAAGTTGCCCTCTTCTTAAGTTGAAATTGAATGATCAAGCAAAAGAGCCTATCTTCAGAAAATAGGCTCTTTTTTATGACAGAAAAGATTGAGTTCTTCCCACTTCTTTGAAATAATTGGCAACGGGAGCTTCGAGTTATTTTAGGTAGGCTCCTTATTATTTGGAGGAGCTTTTGTACATAGGGAGGACGAAGGATGAACGAGATTCTCATCATTGCTCTCATTCTTATTTTGGGTTTCTATCTTACTAACAGTCATCTCAACAGTCTTTATCATCACATATTACTCGGAGTGCTGCTCCTCTACATCTACACAAATGATGAGAAACACCAATCTCTTTATTGAAGGCTCAGGACGGGGATTAATCATGAACAAAATTGCAATAATTGGCTCTGGTGGCTCAGGAAAATCGACGCTGGCAAGACAAATGGGAGAAATGCTCAACATCAAGGTGTGGCATTTAGACAGTTTACTTTGGAAACCGAATTGGACACCGACGACGAAAGAAGAGCAGATTTCCATTCAAACATCATTAGTGAAGCAAGAGCAATGGATCATTGATGGAAATTACAATGGCACGATGGGAATGAGGTTAGAAGCTGCTGACACCATTATCTTTCTTGATCAATGGAGGGTGATGTGTGTGTATCGCGTTTTCAAAAGGATGTTGAAATACCATAATAAAACAAGACCAGATATGAAAGAAGGATGCATGGAGAGTCTGGATTTCAAGTTCTTAAAATGGATTTGGGACTACCCTAAAACGAAGAAGCCAATGGTTTTAGCGAAGCTTGAAAAACTCCCTAAGGGAAAGAACATTTTTGTTCTGCGTACCCAACAGGAAGTGGAACGTTTTTTGGAAAGTCTACAGAAATAGCAATACCTGAATACGGATAGAAAGTTGGTCGTTGTATGAAAAAGAATCGTAAACTTATCATCGGAATGGTAACGGGTGTATTACTATTGTCCGCTTGTGGAAATACATCTGATGATGCCAGTTCTACCGCTGCAGAGGAAAATCAATCACAAAATCAGCAATCAGCCACAAACGAAGATTCAGTTAACGCTGATTCGACTGAGAATGCTTCTGATAATACCGGAACCACTACTGAAAGCCCGGATAAAGAAGAAAGTGAATCGAGTGAACAAGTCGAGGCAGACACGGAATCAAAGAAGGAAACTTCTTCAGAAAATCCAGCAAGTTTGAAGGAAGAATACCTTGAGAAGTTGAATCAAGCTACAAAGGAATTAGAAGAAAAGAAAAATCACCTAGAAGATGATTCTACCTATGCGTTGAAAAATATGGAGGGAGAGCGCTTTGAGGTTTTAGATGGATTATTAAATGAAATCTATGGCGTTCTAGAGAAGCAGCTTCCGGCTGACGAAATGGAAGCGTTAAGGAAGGAACAGCGTGAATGGATCGAGTACCGTGACAAGACTGCCAAAAAGGCTTCCTTAAAATACGAGGGCGGTACGATGGAGCAATTAGAATATGTTGCGGTCGAGAATGATCTAACAGAAAAAAGATGTTATGAGTTAGTAAAAAACTATATGAAGTAAAGTGAAGGAGGACTCAGATGATGAGTAACCAAGGAAGCACTGAACGATCACAAGAGGAAAGGGAAACTTTGCTCCAAACACTGAAGAAGCGTTTTGAGAAGAACATGGACCGCCATAAAGAGATTGAATGGGCGAGTGTTGAGGATAAGCTGTTGAATCATCCAGAAAAATTGTGGTCGCTTCATGAGATGGAGAAAACGGGTGGAGAGCCGGATGTGGTTGGGTCTAGTGAGAACGGGGAAATTGTTTTTTATGACTGTTCACCGGAAAGTCCAAAAGGACGGAGAAGTGTGTGCTACGACCTGGAAGCACTGGAATCAAGAAAAAAGTTTAAGCCTGAAAACAACGCGATGGATCTGGCATCTTCCATGGGAATCGCGATATTAACAGAAGAGGAATACCGAGCGTTACAGAAACTTGGCGAGTTTGATTTAAAAACGTCAAGTTGGGTGCAAACACCTGCAGATATCCGAAAGCTTGGCGGTGCGCTTTTTGGCGATCGGCGCTTTGGGCATGTTTTCATCTATCATAATGGAGCAGAATCCTACTATGCTGCCAGAGGGTTTCGTGGCTCGCTAAGAGTTTAAAGAAATGAGCCAAATCATTTGGTAGGAACGACAAGGAGATCAAGATGACAATCATTGAAAAGTCTAATATAGGGGCGACACCTTTTCAACAATTATTAGGACATCATCCAGAGGCGATGGAGACATGGGTGAGATTAGGAGACGTATTGGAAAGGGACCAGTCGCTCACTTCGACGCTCAAGGAGCAGGTAAGAAGAACGTTGGCGCAGAGTAACGGATGCGCGTATTGTAAAGCCAAAGGGAAGCCTGATTCCAGTGTGTTTGATGCGAAAACCTCAGTCGCAGTGGGCTTTGCGGAAGCGTACATAAAGCTGAATGGAGACGTACCTTCTTCCATTAGTAACGTATTAAAAGAATCGTTTACGGATCAAGAAATTAGTGAACTTTTTGCCTTCATTTGTTTTACAACCGCACAGCAACACTTTGGCGCTCTCATGAAGCTTGAACCAGAGGCTTCTTTCGTAAGGAAGGAGAAAGCTGATGAGTAAGACACTGTTACATATGGAAGGACTAGCCGTTTTAGCAGGTTCTGTTTATTTCTATGCCTCGATCGATGGAAGCTGGTGGCTGTTCTTTCTTTGTTTATTCGTACCTGATCTATTTATGGTGGGGTACTTATTTAACAAAGGAACGGGTGCGATGATCTATAATCTCGGGCACACCTACGTCATTCCGCTTCTTCTCCTTATCGTAAGTGTCGGTTTGAAACAGGAGTTACTTCTCGCATTAAGCCTTATTTGGATGGCGCATATTGGAATGGATCGAACGTTAGGCTATGGCTTAAAATATCCAACAAACTTTAAAGATACGCACCTACAAAAGGTTTAATTTTCACTTGCATCAATTTGTTGGAGTAACCAGTCTTCATCTCGTTTAGAGATTTATGGTTAAGTTGACCATCCTCGATCAAGGGGGCAGAGCATAGCTTATTTTTTGAGGTGATGCCCTGATCTCCTTTGGTAAGAGGTTGCGCCTAATGTGCCAAGCACAATCGAGGAAACGAAGTTAAAAGGTCATTCGCAAACTTTCATTTCTCCCTCCCCCATAGCCCTCGTTAATAAAAGCAAAGCAATAAATGATAAAGCAAGACGTAATAACCATTCAACAACCTCCATTAGTGCGCACCTTCCTATAAATCCATGATGTCTTTTTTCGGGTTTCTTCATTTTGGAAATGCATTCAGATTTCCCTAATGAAACTTATCTCATTTCCCATTCGTATATAAGTTAAATGGAAGAAAAAGAATTTTATGTAAAATATCTACGACGACGGAGAGATAAGTATGGACGGTTTAGCCTTGATTGGAGGATTACTTGCTTCTGGAATGGCGATCGTCGCGACTGTATTCTTCGCCTTTAAAGCATATGATCGGTTTCTACCTGTAAACAAAGGACTAAATCCAAACACTTCTTTCGTGAAATGTCCCCATTGTGGCACGTTGAATAAAAGGCACGATGATCAACAGTGCAAGGAATGCTTCATTTCGTTCTAAGCTGGCTTGATAGGAGGATAGAAGTGAAAAAGAAACGAACGATTTTAACGTATAGTGGGACCGTTTTGTCTGTCCTTTTCTTTATTGCTTTAACCGTAGATCCATTTCGAGAATGGATTTTTCAATTCCTTTCAGAACGAGAAGTGAATTATTCGAACATGCTGTACAACCCATTTACTTACTTGTTGCTTGCCTTAATGTTTTCCTTTGGAGTAAGTATCGCAAGTCTTTCAAGAAAAACGCCCACGGCCATTAAATACTTATGTGTTGCGGTAAATACAGTAGGCATGATCGTTGTAGGGTTTATCGTATTTATTGGCATTGTTTTGTAAATTCAACGCAGGGGAGAGGAAGCTACATGCAGCTATTTCATTACCACTGGTGGACACCAAAAGTAGAGGAAATGGAGAAGGTTTATCACGATCTAGGGTTCGAAACCGTTCAACGAGTTGGACGAATGAATGGAGAAATGCAAACGTTTAACCCTCCAATGCAGTGGGAGAATTTTAGAGGAAAAGACATCACGTTTCGCATTATTGAAATGGTGAAGGGGCAAACCAACATCACATTTGGACATGGAAAACGAGATCAATTTGACCATATAGGAATCCTTTTAGATGAAGAAGAGTATGCTGAAGTGGTTCAAAGAGCGGAAGAACTAAAGTGGCGAGTAAGTGAAGGAGAGAGAAGAACGTTTATTTTAACCCCATGGAAATTTAGAGTTGAATTGCAAACAAGAAGCGATGTGGTGAAGGATCAAATGCAGACGATCATCAAATCCATCAAGATTCATCTCCCTTTCAATGATCACCCAGAGCAAATCGGTACGCTATTAAACCTGCCTACGCTTCACAACGATTCGGAAAAAGTAATCGTTGGAAATGGTCAGTGGAACATCGAATTCTGTACTAACGAACAAACTCGGTTAGTTACAGCTTCTTTTTATAAAGATCATTTCCAATTCGTTGATCCAGTTGGTACAAAGCTCATTGGCAACTAGTGTTTGTTCCTCGTTATTTCGCTTACGTTACATTCTGTACTAATAAGGGGGGCATTTGAAATGAGAGGACTATCATGGATAGGAATGATGAATATTATGGTTGGTGCTATTCTGTTCATCATTGGAATGATCTTGCTCGTGATCGATCGTTCTAGTGATTCGATGAGTTTTGATCAGCCAATCGTCATTGCCTTTCTATTTTCAGGAATAGCGATTCTATTACTAGCCTTTTTCTATAAAAAAGGAAAACGAGATTAACGAATTCATAAGAAAAATTTTTCGTTTTACCGAGGTGACTGTCATGAAGAAAATAATACTCATCGTCTCTGTCCTGTTTCTCTTTTTAATACTACTTACTTTAGGCCCCTACAACCCGTTCTTAGAATTCAATGAAGAACAGGGTCTAAGAGATTTCATTAAGAATGACCATCAATTCAAAGGCGAAGAAATTGTTGAGATTGATTATAAAGGTTCCGATACGTATTACCTCCAAACAAAAGAAGGCGATCAACTGAATGACTATATTGTGATGAGGTACGCCACATCCATGATGAATGGTCATTGGAAAGTATTTGAGCAAACATCCATTGAAAATTTCTATTAACCTTCGTTTGAAAGGAATGCGTTATTGGACACGTATTGGCTGAAGGTCATTTTGATGCTACTTCTTTTCTGGGTGGCCTTACATTATAGCAACAAGGGTTTGCGGAAGTGGCTTCAGGTAGATAAGAAAAAAATGTTTTCTTATCATCATGTGAATGCAACGCATCGTACGATTGATGGGATCATTCGGATTTGTGTCATGTTGCTATTGATTATTAGTTTATTTATTAACATAGAGCGTAATCCTCAAGAACCGCTCTGGTATCTTCAAACGCACATCATTCTATTTGCATATATCGTTGTTTCCGAAACGGTGACAGTCATTATGGAGAAGCGCTATGCTGTGAACAAAAATGATTATCTCTTCACTTTATTTGAACTAGTGATTATCGTAATCTTTTCACTCCTGCTCTATTTCACCAATTTTTTTGGACTCATTTAAGTTGATGGGAATTAGTTTAACATCGAGTAAATGGACTCTTATCATTCGGGAAAATTTCTTATTCTTGAGGAGAGGAGAAACCACTAAGCGAGGGGAGGCTTTGATATGAACGTCGGCCTATTCATCATCGGAATCGCTCTCTTAATCGTTTCTTATTTGGTAGGGGTGAAGAAACAAACGTGGCTACTAGCTGGCTTTAATGAAAAAATGGTGGAAAATAAGTCCTTACTCGGCACCATTACGGGTCTACTGTTTTTTCTGCCATTAGGCGTCATCATCATTGTTATGAGCATAATTGATTTTAAGCATAAAAGCTTGATTATTCTGATAGCAATGGTTGTTCTATATGCAGCTGTCGCCATTTTGATTAATCGAAAGTTACTGCATTCATAGATTCGTAAACACAAGGAGATGACCGGTGTGATCGTGATTGAGAAAGCTTTGCCAGAACATGTGAATGGAATAGCGGAAGTTTGCTCCAACGGATACCGCCACACGTACGAGGAAACGCACTCGAAGGAGTACATTGAGCGAGTGATACGAGATTTTTACAACGAAGAACGCATTCTTAAAGAAGTGAAGCACTCGAGCAGAGAATGGAACGGGTGGTTTGTGGCACTTGATGGAGACAACGTAGTGGGAGCGATTGGTGGTGGCATGATTGGATCCGAAGAAGGTGAGGTATTTGTTCTTTATTTAGATCCGAGTCGTAAGCGAGAACGTATCGGCTCGAAATTGTTAAATGAGTTAACAAAGGATCAACTACGACGAGGGGCGAGAGAACAGTGGGTATCTGTCTCGAAAGGGAACTCGAAGGGAATCCCCTTCTATGAAGCAGTCGGCTTTACAGTGCAGTCTGAACAGGAGAGTTACCAGAACCTAGAACAAGAAGCGTACAAATCCCTTCGTTATCGACGGTACTTATAAAGAGAAAAAGCGACAGTCGGTCACGTTTTCTTTTGATCTTGTCCTATCTCCTTAATTGATTTTTAAAAAACAGCACTGTTTCCAGCTCATCTTCTCGATCTTTAAAAAGCTTGAGCTGCTTTCCCAATCGACATAGCCATCGTATCAAAGAATAATGCTTTCACTGCTTTTCCACACTTTCAACTCTAAACTGGTTTTGCTCCATTAGTTAGAATTTTAACATAATTTAGGGCGTGAGATTGAATAACGTTTGTTGCTTTGAAATAATAGGGGGAGTGTCTAAGAAAAAAGAAATAATGATGAGAAAGGCGGCTAAATCGTGTACTGGTTCATAGCACTTTTCGATGAAGAGACGGAAGCAAAGGTGAAAGAGATCTGGAGGGAGCTTAAAGAGCAAGGTCTTTCTTATTATATCGATGAAGTAAAAGATGGCAGACCACATATAACGCTTGCGAGTTATGAGCATTTAGATAAGGAAGAATACATAAGAAAAATCGATGCCCTCTACGATGGTGCTGAAAAAATAGAGATTACCTTGAATACGGTTAGTTCATTCTTGAATTATGGAACGATCTTTTTCGCTCCAACTGTAACCGAAAAGTTACTTTCTCTTCATTCCGCTCACCATCATCATTTTGAAGACTTTAATGGAAGTGCGAACTCCTTATACTTTCCTGGTCAATGGATACCGCATTGCACGGTAGCAAATCAGCTTAAGCCTGATGATTTAGCACAAGTGTTTCAGTATTGCTTTAAAGAAGTTAAACCCATCGTTGGGAAAATTGAAGCCGTTGCGTTGATTGAATTAAAAGAAGAGGATGAGGACGGCATGGATGCGCCCGTTATTTATACGAAGCATCTAAACTGAAGCATAGAGAAAAGGATATCCTTTATGTCTATCGTGGGATCCTTGTTATGGATGCTATCGTTTGGATGAGTTAAGTTGACTATAACTTGACTTCTAATTGAATGTCTCGCGTTTCTCGTTCATAAATGGCAGGATTGATTTCTTCAGCGATCACGCATCCCATATTTTTGTAGAAATTCTGCGTTTCCACTGAGGGGTGGGCACCGATATATAGCTTCTCGACGCCTAACTGCTTTGCAACCTTTTTCGCTTCGATGAATAGTTTACGGCCAATTCCCATTCCTCGAAAGGGTAAAGAAATATGTATGTAAGACAGTTCGCGATAAGTTGAACGCTCTCCGAACGTCTCGGATTCAACGACGGCAAACCCGATCACGTTCTTTTCTTGTTCTGCTAGAATCACAACGCCTCCATGAGCAATCGTAGATTTAAAGTGAGTAACAATTTCGCGTTTTCGTTCTGTCGTCCAATCATCTTCAAATTGGTCTTCTTTTTCCAATAAGCGATTCGATTCCATCATTAACACATGCGTTGTTTTCTGCTTACGCTCAAATGAATCAAGGATCGAGTTATTAAACGTAGCCGTTGTTAAAACGTGAATGGTATACATGGAAGTTTACTCCTTTTTAGCCGTTGCATGGCATGATATGAGGGGCTAGGTGCGTGAGCTTGAAAAGGAAACCCCGTTTTGCTTCAATCGGGGTTTCCTTTTTAGTTTTCTTAAAATTCCTCGTAAGTCGCGGGATCCTGATCGTTGATCCGACCATCAGCACGAGTCAATTCTGCCATCATGCCCATTTCAGTTTCGTTTAATTCGAAATCAAAGATGGAGAGGTTTTCCCGCTGACGTTCTGGAGAAGAAGATTTCGGAATCGGAATGGATCCTAATTGATAATGCCAGCGTAAAATCACCTGAGACACCGATTTGTTATGTTGCTTAGCGATCTGAGTGATTGTTTCATTTTCCAAAATATCGTTCACTCGAGCTAATGGGCTCCATGATTCGGTTTGTATATTGTTTCGCGCGTGAAATTTTCGTTGCTCTTCCTGGTTAAAGAATGGGTGTAGTTCAATTTGATTGATGCTAGGCTTCACACCCGTTTCATTTTCCAACTGTTCTAAGTGCTCTGGGAGAAAGTTGCATACGCCAATCGAGCGAATTAAGCCCCATTTTTTAGCATCAATTAAAGCTTGCCAGGCTTCTACAAAATGACCTTGCTTCGGGTTTGGCCAGTGAATGAGGTACAAATCATAGTAATCTAAATTTGCGCGATAAAGCGATTCTTGTATAGCTGTTACAGCTTTATCGTACTCCTGATAGCGACCTGGTAATTTCGATGTAACGCGCAATTCGTTTCGTGGAATCGTACTACGACGAATGGCTTCACCAACCGTTCCTTCATTCTCATAATTATACGCGGTATCAATGAGACGGTAGCCAACATCAATGGCGCTCGTGATTCCAGTCGCGCCGTTATTCCCATTTAACTTGTAAGTCCCAAATCCAATTGCAGGTAACGTAAGACCATCATTTAACGTGATTTCTGGGATTGATTGCTTCATCTTCACTCATTCCTTTCTAGAATTCATAACCATTCTTTTAACTAATACCTCGTTGGAAAAATGGCAAACCTATGTAAACGCGACCAAATTAAACCAATTGGAAAAAATCAAAATGATTCTAGAGAGCTTACTGTCATTCGAGTAAGCTCTCTTCTTTTCTGAACGTAGTTAGAGAATCTTCTTTGCATTCTCATAACAGTTTGTATGTGGTTCAGGAGGAGTGAGACCTCTTCTTAAGATTTCAGATGTTAACATTTCGATAAACGCTTGATCTAATTGCAGCTGATACGCATCGCAATAGGCAATCATTAACTCTTGATTTGTAAGAAACATCATGCTTTATGACCTCCCTAGTTTGTTGTGATTGAAACGAGAAAAGAAGTGCTGCTCATTTTTGACTGGGAACATAATCAAGGTAATGAAGCAGTATCCTTTTTCCTTTTAATCGCTTTTCCATATAGGCAACAAACAAGGAAGTGCAGGAAGCATCAACATACTGGTTTTGGATAATCTCATCGACAGCCGACTGATCTGAACGCTTCGGACGATACGGGCGCTCCATTGTCATCGCCGTATAGCTATCAATCAGACCGAGTACTTTCACCGCAAACGGAAGCTGATCACTATGCATGCGGTCGGGATAGCCGGTCCCATCTCGATTTTCGTGATGATGTAAAATAAGGGAAGGCTCAATCTCTATTTCGGGATAGTCACTTAGAAGCTCCAGCCCAAGTTCAGGATGTTGTTCGAGTTCCTTTTTCTCAGAAAGGGTAAGTGGTCCATTCTTATGAAGGATCTCTTTCGTAACAAGCAAGTTTCCGATGTCATGTAAAAGAACTGACTGAAGAATACGAGGCTTCAAAAGGGAATGAAAATGGTAGTACAAGCAAAAATCAATAAAATAGCTAGTAGATTGAACGGAGTGATGAAAGCAGTGCGAATCGTGACGGCGAAGAAGTTCCATTAAACGTAACGATTGGGAAGTAAATAGCTGTGTGTGCCCGTGCAATGTACACTTTTTCATGTTCATTCTCCTCTTTAAGGAGCCGGTTGCACTACTTGCTCCCTACCATTCAAGTGCCCAGGCTAAAATGATAGTTCATCGCATTCTCTTTTAATTTGTTTTGATGTAAGGGAAGAAAATTCCTTATCTTATCAATACCATAAAAAGACGGTTTTGTTAACAGATTTGTGTTCGGTTAGGTTATTCCTATTGGGCAACCATGATATAAACAGATGGTGTTTCTTCTTTAAAATCGAATGAATTTCCCAATACAATATTATCCATTTATAAGATATGATTTTACTATACTCATTTGGTGATCGCCAGATGAGAGAATATACATATCAAGGAGGAGAAAAGATGAAAAAGCTCGCAAAATTTGCAACGATTTCATTTGTTTCAGTCGGATTATTAGCAGGAGCGGCACAGGTCGGTACACCTACAGTTGAAGCGAAAGGTCCTGTGGTTAATGCCCCAGCTGGATGTTATGGGCCGTTCTCTTATACCGTGAAATCTGGTGACACGTTATCTAAGATCGCCTCTCGATATGGGCTATCGACAAGCTACCTTGCAAACTTGAATAATATTTCAAATCCTGACTTGATTTATGTTGGTCAAACGTTAAAAGTTTACAACTGTAATTAACTCCTAAAATAGAGGTTACTGATGTCGATCAGTCACCTCTATTTTACGTATCCAACTAATGATTAACAGCAGCAAGGGAATGCCTAGTACAAAGAAATAGCTTGCAAGAGCATGATACTTCGAGAGAATTGGAACAGTAAACGAGCTATGCGGTATAAGTGAAAGGCTAAGGATTAGCAGTGTGGTTGTGACAATTGACCACGTTGCTTTTTTACGTTTTGTAAGTGTTCTGATTCCTTCAGAAGAGATGTAAAGATAGGATCCGAAAGAGGTTAGGACAGATATAGTCCAGATTGATAGAAAAAGGAGATCAATCCGATCGACGATAAAAGTAACTCCTTTTAACATATAGACCGTTGGATCTTGAATTGTTTCAAGCTGACTGGGACTAAAAAAGGTGAATGTCGCAAACGTAATAAAGCAGTAAAGAGACGTTACTGCAACGTTAGATAGCGTTAAGCTTATAAGAGCAGCTTTCCCTTTGTTTTGTAAATAAGGAAAAACAAATAATGCCATCTCAAAACCAATCATCGAGAAGAACCCTTCAGGTGTTGCTTTTAGAATGGGACGTAACCCATGTTCACCGATGGGGAGAATATAACGTATATCGGAATACCTCATTGAGATAAGGATCATGACGATAAGAGGGAGAATTAAGATGGTGATGAATTGATTGTATCGACCGAGCACTTTTACTCTCCCGGAGACAAGATACGCACCAGATAAAGAAAGAAGCAAAAGCACCACAATCGAAGGCGTTTTGGGAAGAATCCAGGTTTTAATGGAAATGTGAAAAAGCTGAAGAACAAGGATAGCCGTTAAACCAGCAAATAGGACATATCCGATCGAAATCACAGTCCCGACTAGACGCCCAGCGATATGAGGAGCATATTCATAGAGCGTTAATGTAGGAAATCTTTTGCTTAAATAATAAATGATTAAGATAACGATTTGAAAGCCTAATCCAGCTAAGATAATGGCGATCCACCCATCTTTACCAGCTGAGGAGTAAAGCGATGAAGGTAAAGAGAGAATCCCTACCCCCACCTGAGTCTGGAAAATGATAAAGAGAAATTGAACAGAATTTATTTGCTGGCTCGTTTTCATCTCTACTTCCATCTCCGATCCGTCCCACAGTTACTACTACTATTCCCAGCATCAACTAAAACATGCGATTCGAATGAGGAAACCCTTTTTTGGTTCATCTAATTTAGAAAATAATGGATTAGAATTCTGAGGACCTGGGTATTAATTGGTAGATTTTACTTTTGGAGGAGGAGAAGAAGTGGAAGATGCGATTCCGTTTTACGAATCAAAAGGCAGGTTACTTCTATTAACGATTGGAAGCTTATTGTTTGGAGGAGCGGGCGTGTACTTTTCCTATTCGTTATTTAAAGGAGGTAGCTTCTTCATTGCTTTAATTATGCTCCTTTGTGGTGGCTTTTTTCTGTTTTTTCTTTCGATGCACGCCAAAAAATTCTTAACAGGTGAACCACATGTCGTGATAACGCCAGAATACTTACAGCTCTATGTGCTTCCAGCAGAGAAAATAAACTTTCCATGGGAAGACATTGAAGGCTATATTCCTTATCGCATTGAAAGCAATTCGTTTATTGGTCTCGTCTTAAAAAATGAAGAACGTTATGCTAAATTAATGCCAAAAAAGATGAAGAAGTTATCCAGAATGAGTGTAAGGATGGGATATCCCCAATATAATATTGTATTTTCTCATTTAAAGGAAAAGCAGCTTCTACTAGATGAACTAGAAAAAAGAGTTGGTGAAATAGAAAGACATAAAGAGGATCTGCATAAGGAAAAGCGTTTAAATAACGAAAGAGCATAGTCTCATGAGAACTCTATGCCCTTTCCGACAACTTAATAAAAAGGTTGGTTATCAATTTAGCGGCATAAACCACAAATAAGTAAGCGCCTAATAATACGAACCAATTCGTATAAAGCTCAAATAAATGGAGGCCCATTAAGAGAGGTTTAAAGATAAACGTAAACGCAATCGCTGATAGCGTCCCATATAGCCAGTAATTTTTATCTTTATTTAGGCACCATTGATAGAGAAAAATAAAATAAACCGGAATGAAGGAAGCGTCGATACTAATGCTTGATGGCAATTGTGGAATGGCGATATAAGGATAATCCCACCAGGATTTTCGTACTCCTAAAGCGTCCAAATAGGCAGCGAGAACGTGAATGGAAAAACCAAAAAAACCGAGAAGAAAGATTTTCTTTCGATCAATAAAAAGAAAAAGAACGATTAGAGGAATGATTAGCATCGCTAATATCACCCAGAATTGCCATGTGCTATAGTCGGAGAACTGACGCCAGTACTCAATCGTGGCATCCTCAAGTTCTTTTTTTAACGATACGATGTGTTCAAATTGCTTCTCGCGATCCATGTTGAAGACCTCCTTTACAATAGTATTTAACCAGCGAAGCCTGCCTATTACAGATTAAAGAAACTTTTACATATTAAAAGGGATGTCTTGAATCAATGGAGAATTACACTTCTAAATTCCTTTTTTGAGGTGATAAAATGGTTCGAGCAGCGAAGCAGGTGTATGTTAATTTACCAGTGAAGGATTTGGAAAGGTCCATCACATTTTTCAAGGAGCTAGGTTTTGAATTTAATCCAAGATTTACTGATAAGAATGCCACATGTATGATCCTCAATGAAAATACGTTTGTGATGCTACTCGTTGAAGAATTCTTTCAAACATTTACTGACAAAAAGCTAGTGAATGCAAATTCTTCAACAGAAGTGATTATGGCGCTATCAGCTGAAAGTCGCGAAGAAGTGGATGAAATTGTCCGCCAGGCGATCGTAGCCGGTGGAAAGCCCGCGAATGACGTCATGGATCATGGCTTTATGTATAGCTGGAGCTTTCAGGATGTGGATGGACATTTATGGGAAGTGATGCATATGAGTGAAATTGAAGAGGATAAGTAGACAAAGAAAAACCTCATCCCCTTTATGAGAGGGATGAGGTTGATTTACTATTCAGCTACAATAAACTCGAAGTTACCTTCAAACTTAACATCTTTACCAAGTAAGAAACCGCCAGTTTCAATGGCTGCATTGTAAGTCATGCCATATGCTTCACGGTTGATTTTACCCGAAACGTCAAAGCCGGCAACAGTGCTTCCATCTAGTGGACTCTTCGATTTTCCATTATATTCAACGGTAAACGTTTCTTCTTTGGTAACGCCTTTGATCGTGAAGTCGCCTGTAACGACATACTCTTCGTCAGATTTCTTGGTAATCGACTTGCTTTCAAATACCATATTCGGATATTGATCCGCTTCAAAGAAATCGCCAGAGCGAAGGTGAGCGTCACGGTCTTCATTACCTGTATTGATCGATTTTACTGGTATAGTGACTTTAATGCTGGCAGCTGTAAGATTATTTAGGTCGCCATTGAAATCCACGTCAAAGTTCGTAAATTCCCCTTTGGCTTTTGAAACCATCATATGCTTAATTTGAAAATCTAAACTGCTGTGAACCTGATCAAGTGTTAAAGTTGTCATAATAAAATTCCTCCTCAAGAATGGGTGCTTTTTAGTATAAATTAAAGATATCTTATTTTTATCTCGAAGTCAAGATGTTTTATTTCGAGATATTTGTCGAAAGAATCACCGTATCCCGAGTGGAATACGGTGTAGAGAAAACCTAACGTTAATTGGCGACCTTTTCTTCGATGACCATTTCATGCTTGCGTTGCCTTTTTGATTTTCTGAAATGAAGCAGTTCATAGAACACTGGGACGATCACAAGTGTAAGTACCGTAGCACCTGAAAGCCCACCAATCACGACAACCGCAAGAGACTTTGATACAAGACTGCCATCTTCAGCATGACCAAATAGAAGTGGGAGCATGGCACAAATGGTGGCGATCGCTGTCATGATAACCGGACGAAGACGGGTGCTACATGCTTCCATAATGGCGTCGCGAATAATCATGGTTTCTTCGTTTTGTTTCACGCGATCGATTAACACGATGGCATTTGTAACGACGATTCCAATGAGCATTAATGCTCCGATCAGGGCGGTAGCGTCTGCCGGAACACCGGAAATGAGAAGACCTAGCACAGCTCCAATTGATGCTAGAGGGAGCGTCATTAGAATCGCAAGCGGTGCGCGCAGCGTTTTAAAGGTTAGCACCATAATTAAGTAAACGATCAGGATGGACGCTAACATTGTGATGCCAAGGTCTTTAAAGTCATCCGCCTGCTGTTGAGAAGCTCCGCCTGTAGAGAGGGTAATGCTGCTCGGTAAATCGAGATCCTTCACCTTTTGATCAATGTTTTGTGCAATCACCGAAAGTTTTTCTGGCGTAACTTCAGCCGTAATTCGAGCGTACAAATCACCATCTTTATGAAGAACGGTGCTCGGCTTCTCTTCCTTCGTGATCGATGCAACTTGAGAAAGTGGCACCACACCATTAGAAGTTGCGAGCGTTAAATCGTTCAGTTCAGAAAGAGAGTCGGGATCAATGCCAGCATTCAGAAAGACTGGTGTTTGCTGCTCATTCAGCTCAATGGCACCAATAGGCTGGGGACTGACCAGGCTACGAATTTGCATGGCTGTCTGCTGGGCATTGGCTTTTTCCGTATTGACTTGAACTGTATAGACTGGAGATGTTTTATCCAGGTTGCTTGACACTTTTTGAACACCGTCAACGTCTTGCATTTCTTCCATCAGCTGATCAGAAGCGGCAAGGATTTCATTCGCATTGTTGCCAACCACATCATAGGTAATGGAAGAATTGGAAGAGCCGCCAAACATAGAAGAAGGACTTGCTTCAATCGTTACGTTCTTTTCATCCTTTTTCGCCTCATTGACGTGATCAATAAATTTCTCTGCATCAGCATCTTCTTTCATAATGAATGTGTAGGAAACGGTATCTGGATCGCTCACCTGGCCATATTGAGCATCTGCTTCGCTTGAGCCATATTGCGTAATCATGTGATCATAACCATTAAAGTCAGCAAGTGTTTTTTCAAGGTCTATCATACGATCCTGCTTCGTTTCTTCAGGCGTTGCACTTGGAAACACCATGCTCACGGATACCATGGAAGCATCATTTGCTCCGGTAGCGGCTTTTGGCATTGTCATGTAAAGAGCAATCGAGCCACCAAACACTAGAACCGCTAGCAGAATTGGGACAAATTTATGATTGAGCGACCAGCGTAAGACGCTTAGGTAGCGATCAGGCGTTTTGTGTGCTGGCAATGTTGTGTTTTTTAGCATGACTCTACTTAAAAGCGGCACGACGGTTAAGGCAACGAGTAGGGAAGCGAGCAGTGAATACGTTACAGTGAGTCCAAATGGAAGAAGGAAAGCTTTTAATGACCCGTTCACAAGTCCCATCGGTAAAAATACGGCAACGGTAATAAGTGTAGAAGATGTAATGGCTCGTGACACTTCTTGGGTCGCTTCTAGCACCATTTGTTTTGAAAGTTTCTCATTTTGACTACGCCTGAAGATGTTCTCAACAACCACAATACTATCATCGACGAGACGTCCTACTGCAACTGCAACTCCGCCAAGTGTTAGGATATTCAATGTTACGCCCGATAGCCAGAGCAAAAGAAGCGTAATGGCTAGTGAGAGTGGAATCGAAATCGCTGTAATGAGCGTCGGTTTGAATTTCCTTAGAAATAAGAGAATCACGATCGTAGCAAAAAGGGCACCAAGCCCAACTTCTTGAGCCATGCTCGTTACCGAATTTTTCACCATATGCCCCGTGGTGAATAGAGTGGTCGCTTCCACACCAGGATAGTCTTTGTTAATTTTCTTTACCGTTTCTTCAACTTCATTTCCAGCCGTAACCGCGCTTGCGTCACTTTCTTTAAAAAGGACCACTGCGACGGCTTCTTTTCCGTCAACGCGAGCGATCATATCTTCTGATTTAACCTGCTCGACCGAAGCAATATCTTTAAGCTGAACTTCTGGTGCATCTGGGATTTGCAAAGGAATCGGCAAATTTTCCAGCGCGTCAATTGATGTGAGATTATCGGTGACGGTAATCGTGCTTTTTTGACCGTCAATGGTACTGCTTCCGGCAGTGGCTGAAACGTTCTGCCCCTGAAGAACACCCATAACGGCGTTGACCGGAATTTGAAGTTTGGTGAGCTTCTTTTCATCAAGGTTGATTTGAATGCGAGAGCCGCCTTCTCCGACAACGCTTGCAGCAGACAAGCTCTTCTCATTTTCAAACAGTGGCTTGAATGTTTCATTGACTTGATCAATATTCGCCTTTGATAACCCATCCTCAAACGTAATGGATACTTGACCAACTGGAATCATCGTTGTGTTTAACTGTGATACTTGAGGCTTCCCGACACCCTCAGGAAAGGAAAGAGAAGCGAGGGCATCTTGCACATTGTTTTTCGCTTCTTTCATATTCGTTTTGGCATCAAAATTAATGACGATCTGTGAAAAGCCTTCGCCAGTCGTGGAAAGCACCGACGTTTTCCCGTTGATCGAAGCGACTGCCTGCTCTACTGGCTCAGTTACGGATGAAGTCATCGACCCAGCGTCATATCCCTGACCTAGTGTAACGACCGTTACCTGTGGATTATCCGCTTCAGGCAAAAATTCCATTGGCAAGAGAAAGTAGCTAACCGTCCCGACTAACAACGTGATGATAATAAACAATGTCATCGCTGCCTTGTTTCGAAAAGCCCAATTTGTTAATGAAGTCATACAGTTTCCCCCGGTTTCCTTAAAATAGTGAGTCCGCTCCGAAACGTCGTCCTCGTTCTTATTCAATTTACTGTATTTACTTGGAAACCACAGCAGTCCCCAGTCCAAACTTCATCTAGGTCTCAAGACGTAGATGGTGGTGGGGGCTACTGTACTACAAAGCTCATTGTACGCGTGAGATCAAGAACATATGCTTAGAGCGGAGGCCATGAGGGAGTTTGGCTAATAAAATGGAATTTTGGACAATATAATCACTGTTTGGACAATAAATTTCGGTTTTGGCCAATAAAATCGCATTTTAGCCAATATCACATCTCGGGGAGATGATCTCGCACAGAAAATTAGTCATTTTCAGAATAAGTGAGGTTAGGACTTTAGTATTAGGGTATTAACAGATAGTCCATTTCTAGAATACGAGATAAACAGGGATGAACGCGCATAAATGCGAGAGAAAAAACAAGAAGGAGGCAATCCTATTGGACAAATGGATGAAGTTTCTTGAGGTGAATGCTCCTCGAATCTTTGATTTAGCCATTGAGCACACGATTTTAGTTGGCTTAGCGATACTTGTGGCCTTAATGATTGGTGTTCCGCTTGGCATTTATTTAACGACAAATGATTATTTAGCAGAGACGGTTTTGCAGATTGCTTCAGTTATGCTAACGATTCCGAGTATTGCTTTATTCGGTATTATGATTCCAGTCTTTTCGATCATCAACCAGGGAATCGGGTTCGTACCTGCTTTCGTCGCCCTGGTCCTGTATTCGCAACTCCCGATAATACGTAATACATATACCGCTATTAAAAATGTTAGTCCAGAAATGAGAGATGCTGCGAAAGGGCTTGGAATGAAAACAAGTCAGCGATTGCTACGAGTCGAAATTCCAAATGCGTTTCCTATTATCATGGCGGGCATTCGAACAGCTGTTGTTCTAAATATTGGAATTGGTGTCATCGCGGCATATATTGGTGCTGGTGGTCTTGGGGTTCTGATCACGCAGGGTATCTCACGTGGAGACAACTACTTAATCATTAGTGGCTCCATAGCTGTTGCGATTCTTGCGATGATTGCAGACGGTATTTTGCTTTTTATTCAAAAACGGTATACACCAAAAAGCATTGCGAACTAAGGAGTGAGGGGAAGACATGATTACATTTGATCATACAACGAAAACCTATGAGGGCGGCGTAACCGCTGTAAACGGCGTGGACTTTACCGTTGAAAAAGGAAACATCGTCGTATTATTAGGACCATCCGGGTGCGGAAAAACAACGTTACTTCGCATGGTAAACCGTCTTGAAACGATTTCTGATGGAAGTATCACCATTGATGGGGAAGATTCCATGTCCCTCGATCAGATTGCATTACGGAGAAAGATTGGCTATGTCATTCAAAGTAATGGGCTTTTTCCAAACATGACAATTGAAGAGAACGTCATGATCGTACCTGATTTATTAGGATGGAAAAAGAAGGAGAAGCGCGAGCGTTTTAATAAATTGATGGAAATGATCGGGTTAAGTGGTGAAAAGTTTGGGAAGCGGTATCCTCATGAGCTTTCCGGAGGACAGCAACAGCGAATCGGAGTTATTCGTGCTTTAGCTGCTGACCCACCTGTCATGCTGATGGATGAGCCGTTTGGTGCGCTTGATCCAATCATCCGTGAGAAGATCCAGGATGAATTTCTGCAAATACAGCGAGAAGTGAAGAAAACGATTCTGTTTGTGAGCCACGATATTGATGAAGCGATTAAAATGGCAGACAAAATCGTGCTATTACGTGGTGGAGAAGTGATGCAATACGACACACCATCTGAGATGCTTGTTCGTCCTAAAAACGAATTCGTACGGGAATTCTTTGGCAAAGACCGTGCGATCAAGAGCTTAAGCCTTCATACAATTAAAACCCTTCAAGAGGTGATTGGTCTTGCTAACATAGACGATACAATTGAAGATACGATTACCATTCATGTGCGTCACGATTTACGGAACACATTATCTATGCTTCTTAATCAAGAAGCGGATCAGGTGGTTGTGGTGGATGATGACGATAACCGACTTGGTGCAATTACGATTGATCTTGTTCAAAAGTACCTTCATTTTGAAATCAAGGCAAAGCCTACCCTGGTACAGAAAGGGTGAGGAGATGAATAAGAAAAAAGTCATGAGTCGGATTGTCAGTTTTCTCGTCTATGCGCTCGTTGCCGTGTTCTTTATTTGGGCGATTAGCAATAGCTATTTTGACTATATTTTTAGCCAGTCAGGTACGTTTCTTCACTTATTGAAGCAGCACCTGCAGCTCGTTCTCGTTTCTTCACTCTTAGCGGTTGTCGTCGCTCTACCAGTCGGTATTCTTGTGACGCGTAGAAGCTTTCGACGTGCAGAGTGGATCGTGTCAAACACGGTGAATCTTGGTCAAACGATTCCAAGTCTAGCTGTGCTTGCCCTCATGATTAGTATTTTAGGGATTGGCTTTAAAACGGCTGTATTTGCGCTGTTTATTTATTCGCTACTCCCAATGTATCGAAATACAGTGGCAGGGATTGATTCGATTGATGAGAATTTAATTGACGCCGCAAGAGGGATGGGCATGAAGCCGATCCAAATCCTTTTTCGAATCGAATTACCGAATGCATCCTACTCCATCCTTGCCGGCATTCGAACAGCGGTTGTCTTAAATATCGGAACGGCAGCTCTCGCCTATGTCGTTGGAGGCGGCGGACTTGGCGTATGGATCTTTACCGGTATTCAGTTGTTTGATAATGGTTACTTAATTTCAGGTGCCATTCCAGTCACATTATTAGCGATTTTTGTTGATTATTTGCTACGGTTGCTTGAACGTAAGATCGTTCCAAAAGGTTCCAAACCACCACAAGAAACGTAAAGGATGTAGGAGGGGTTTGTATGAAAAAAAAGCTATCTCGTATCATCGGAATCATTCTCGTCCTTTCCATGCTGGCTTCATGTTCAAGTGTAGGAATTGGTGGAAAACAGATTTCCGTTGGAGGTAAGAATTTTACAGAGCAATATTTACTCTCAGAAATGACTGCTTTTCTTCTTAAGGACGAAGGCTTTAATGTGAAGCAAATGAACAACCTGGGGAGTACGGTCGTTCGAAAAGCGCTTGAAAATAGCCAGGTTGATATGATGTGGGAATATACCGGAACTGCCCTTATTACATATATGGGAGAAGAGCCTATTGCTGATCCTGAGGAAGCATTTGATAAGGTAAAAGAATTGGATGCCAAAAACAATGATATTCACTGGATGAACATGTCGAACGTAAACAATACCTATGCGCTTGCGATGAGAAAAGAGCAGGCGAAGGAGTTAGGAATTGAATCGATCAGTGATTTAGCAAAGTACGTAAATGAAAACCCGGGAGAACTAGCGATGGCTTCAGACGCGGAATTTGCGAACCGACCAGATGGCTTACCGGGAGTAGAAGAAACGTATGGCTTTCAATTTGATTCAAGTCAGGTGAAGCTAATGGATCTTGGTCTCACACAACGTTCCTTAGATAACGAGCAAGTGGATGTATCAGTCGCGTTTGAAACCGATGCAACGATTGTTGAGTATGATCTTGTGACGCTGAAAGACGATCAATCGTTCTTCCCACCCTATCGTGCTGCCGTTAGCATTAACGAGGATGTATACGAAAAGTATCCGGAAGTGGAAGAAATCACAGCGCGTTTAGGAGAAAAGCTAAACAGTGATATTATGCGTGAATTGAATTACAAAGTAGACATTGAAGGAAACAGTGTTTCTGTTGTTGCGCATGATTGGCTTGTAGAGAATGGGTTGTTGGAGGAGTAAACGATCATTTGAATTTGGAGTGTCCTGCGAATGCGCAGGGCATTTTTTATTTCTAAAAGGCACCTTTTGGAGAGTTTGTCGCTTTAATAGTAGATGGGGGTGAATTTACTTTTTATGGTATCGTGTATGGGGGGAGTTTCTTCAGCAATCGTGCAGTTATCTGGAAGACTTGAATTCGAGATAATGGACGATTTGAAACTATATCAGGGGCTACTTCGTAAGTATAATAGGAGACTTTTTGTTAGAGAAGACCAGAAATATTGGAGGTACTAAATTGTCTATGAACAATGGAAATGAAAATAAGCCTTTCAATGATGGCATAGCACATAAACAAAACATTGAAGGGTTTCCAAAAACACGTGGAGGAAGACTTCCTTTACCTATTAAGTTAATCGGATACTTTCTGTTTGGGAGTTTTATACTAATGCTTTTAATTGGATTAGTGGGTAATTTTCTATTTGATTAAATCGGAGCAGAATGTTGAATAAAGAAAGAGTTTATCAAGGAATATTCAAATTCTGGAATAGGGTGATTGGGGAGAGAACTTTTTGAGGATAGACTTAACATCACCAGAAGAAATTATTGAATTTGTTATTGTTTTTTCAATAATGCTGATAGCACTTAGGATTTTTGAAAATAAAGAATACACTTTTTTGAAAATTCCGCAACTTTTCTTGTCTCTATAGCTTTCTTTACTTACTTTATTATCGGTTTTACCCAGGGGTATTGGATCGATATAGATAAAAATATTGGGCTCTTTTTTTTATCTATGAATTTAATATTATTAGGAATTAGTTTCAGTATATACTGGGTATCAACTAGATTTAATCTGCCGAGTTTAACTGTTTATCAATCTAAAGTTGCATCGGTTGTTTTTCCTTTACTACTATGGTGGTTATGCTTTTACGAATTTTATAATTATATTTCCTAGTTTAAAAGGTCAACCAAAGCTAGGCACCCCATTGTAAAAACTTGGAAAATAAAACTGAATACTCCTATGATAAGTTTTTTAAGATGGTATTACTTGAACTTGTTTATTTAATTAAGAGACATGAGATTATTGGGTACAGGAAACAATGGGTTATGGCTGAGTTTCCATCGCGTAATTTTACTTGCTTTGAGTTAAAGTATTACCTCTTTACTTTGTTTTGATATTCAATAAACTCGGAGTGTTTGAAGCACAAACTAATTCGCTGTCATATTAATAAAAATCAACTAGTGTGGTGAAGAAAGATTTCATTAGGTATCGGTATATTCTTATTTGTTATCCCAACAATAATTCTGATATATGTACTTATAAAAAAGCGTGAAAAAATTTTTATAGTCTTTTGGTTACAAAATGCATTGTTTTTATACGGGTTATCATTGCCAATGTTAATGTCCAGTTTAAATATTGGAGAAGGACTAAGAGATAAGATAATAAAATTCGACATCCTTATTCTCCCAATTATACTGTTTGTTCTATTTACATTTAACTCCAAACTAATTAAGAGAGCCAAAGCTTTAACATTTAATATAAACAAAATAAATGAATTTGAAAAACTTGAATACAAAGATCCTCGTCTACTAATTGCTTTGTTTTGGCTTGTTTCTATTTATGTTATCTATTTTGAATCATAACCTTCGACTGCTTACATAGTAAATGTTAAACCGTAAATTCTGGTCTTTTGTTGTTATATATTAGAAACTAATAGGCTAGATGATTGCTCCAGTATCTCGGAGCGTTTACTTAATAAAAAGTAAGCTCTCAATGTAGGTTTAGGAGATGATTCTGGAATGTTGGTAGGAGAATTAAGTCATCTTACTCCTTTGTTACTGTATTAGAAAGAGACTATAAATAATTAATTTAAAGAGGTGATACTTTGAAGTCAGATAAGCCTTTACCTTTATCTTTATTACTTGTTTACTTTTTTATAGTAATATCTACTTTTTTCGTATATTTCACAGTATCAAACCCTTATCTTAAGTCCTTTCTAATTATCGCTTTATTGGCATTAAGTACCGCATACAAATGGAAATATTTCCGAAAGAAAGAAAAATAGAATTGAGAGCAGCTTTTTCAATTTCAGTGGAGTTACTATTAGTGCATACAATAGATACTACGAGTCTTAAGCAATCTCGGAGCTTATCTGTAATAAGATAGGCTTCTTTTTAATTAAATGACTATGTTAAAGTTTAATGTAATACTTCACAAAAAAAGAGGAACTTCCAGTTTTGTGGAAGTTCCTCTTTGGTATATTTTGCTTGTTAACTAAAGCAATAGGTTAATTAAGTTGGATATCATTTTCTCTCAATCACTGAAGATATCCTTCATTTCATTTTTTTCTTTTCTTAATCGTTGAAAATGCCTTTCTATCCGTCTTGCTATAAAAGGCAGAAATATAACTATTAACATAAGCCAAAGCATAAAAGTCCACCTTTATTTAAGAATTTCCCAGTCAAACTCCCCTAATCCTTCCGTTCGAGGAAAAAAGAAATGTTAGATATTGAACTTACTTAATCTAAGTGTATCATAAGTTTTTGTACGAAATTTACCTTCTTCCAGTATCTCGGAGCGTTTCTGCAATAACATAATGCGTATAAGTGATTGAATGATCTTCATCAATTAGGTGTAATTTCTGGTTAAGGAATTACACCTTTTTCTTTCAAAAAATAGTTGAGTAACTGGTTGGGTTTTGAAATAATTGGAATTGATCGAAAAATAGAGTTTTGTAGATATTCATATATCCTGTTTATTAGGAGGTAATAGAATGTATGAAACAAGATGGAATACTAAAAAAGAAATTCCTATTATGGCTGATTTTTGGTACAAAATGGCCTGTGAAATGGGAGATATAGATGGCATTCCAAAGCCAGATGTACAGAGGCTTGAGGAAGTTAAAAGCTTATTTCTAAAAGAATTTGAATTAGGTAATTTAGTATTCAGAGTTGCCATTGATAGCGATGATAATATTGTTGCTTGTTCAGGAGGGTTGATTAGGACAGAGTATTCATATCCGCTTGCCGAGGAACAGAGCCTTTTTGGTTGGGTGATAGCAGTATATACGAAGGAAAATCATCGGAATAATGGGCTAGCTTACAAATTAGTCGATGAAACTTGTGGGTGGCTTAAAAAAAATGGGGCAATCCGAGCAAGGTTATGGTCAAGTTCCACTGGAAGAAAGGTTTATGGAAATCTAGGGTTTATAGATATGATGGATATGGCAAAGCCACTTACTTAAATGCCAAATGAACCTAGCAGAGAATGGAATTGAGGTCTTGTTACTCGACAAACCATACAATCAAAATTGTCTCCATAATAAGATTAGAAGAGTTAAAGATTGGGAGGAAATAGGTGGGATTTTAGAGGACCGTTTTTAATAGTTGATTAAAAAAGTTATTCCGCTATAAAAATATTAAGATTGAGTACGAAATGGGAGCTGAAGGGTCTGATTTTGAAATCACATCAAGTGAATAAGCTTTCGAGAGGGGGTAGTAATGTCTTTCGGGAAAAGATTTCTTATTACATGTTTAATCGTAATGGTTGTAATGGGTATTGAATATATATTCTTGCCGGATATTTTAATAATTAAGGCAGTGGCATTAAGTTCGACAACTATAGTCGTTACTAATATAATTAATAAGAAATACCCCTTGAAGAAGAAAGAAGATTCATAACTTCAGTTAATTTATTTGAGGTACTTCACTTGTAAGCGAGCGAATTCGATTGAGCATCCAAAAACACTGTACACCAGCCAGTTAAGGCGAGGTGCACAGTGTTTTATTATTCTGTTACTTTTTTTAGACTTATACCTTTAAGTTTTTACCCCCCTTTATTTTAGATTATTACATGCAAGCCAAGTGTAAGGAACCTTTGATTAAGAAAGATGAGTTCTTATTCCATAAACTCGGAGCGATGGTTTCATATGATGATACATATTTATATATTAGAAGGAGGTTTTCAAATGAATAAACGAATGAAAGAAGGTATTATCTCTGCAATCGTTTTTTTGCAGTCGTTGCTATTCTCTTTGGATATTTCAAAGACGGAGAAATAAATTGGACAGTCGTAATAGGACTAATGAATGAGAGGTGTTTTTAGTGAAAAGACCTTTAGGAGTTTTATTGATAAGTTATTTTTATATTTTTGGTGCGATAATTCTATTATTTACAGGTGTTTTTTATAATGCTGACGCTAATTCAATTGGTATAGCTGAAAGGTTTGGACTTCCAAATGCACCTGAACGATTGATAAGAGGAACTTTGGCAGCATTCTCACTCGTAATGGTTTATGGCTATATTAGGTTGAAAAAATGGGGCTTTTGGGTAATGGTCAACTATTCAATAATATTTGGTGTAATCAGTTCATTGCTTATAACGAATCAATCATATCAACCCTATGTGGGTAATCTGATTTTTTCAATTGGTGTATTAGCTTATACACTATATGTTAAGGATATTTATTTCAAAACAGTCCTTGAACATTAGAGCAAACTATATCTTCATTGTTCAATTATCTCGGAGCTTATCTATAAAAAGATAGGCTTCTTTTTATTGGATTTAAAGTTGAAGGAATTAACAAGGTAGCTAATCCATTATGGAAGCATAGCTACACTAAAACACACATCTAAAGCAGCATTCGAACGTGTTGAGTACGATATATTGGAGCTTTCAGGGGATAATTGGATTTGCTTGAAACTAGAAATCATCTATCCATTCCTGTAAGATGATGAGGGAGTTAATCATAAAAAATAATGGTACTACAAGCGGGAAAGTGTATAGAGGAGGATATTTTTGATTTCTACAAATCAAGTAGCTTTAGGACGCATCACAACAACCATCCTTAATCAAAGAGAAGAATTGACTGAGTCGGTGCCTTTACCTGATTCAATTCATAAGAGTCATGCTGAACAATTGTTGACCTGGAGAATTCAACTAGTAAAAGCTTATGCAGAGTCAATAAGTCAAGATAGAGATGGTATCATTCAAGACCTTAAAGAATGGAGTCATAATGTATCGAGTCAACTTGTGGAATTAAGGCTTCCCTTGGATTTTGCACTTGGAGAAATTAGTCATTATCGAGAAATCATTGGGGAAATCATAAAGAACGAAGTGAAAGCTAGTGGTCTATCAATTGATGATTTTTATCGTATTCTGATTCGGTTCAATGATACGGTTGACCAGGCCATTCAATTGGTAAGCCAATCCTATATGAATGATTTTAAGGATACCATGCAAAATGCATATTACGCTGTGAATGAGCTTTCAGTTCCTTTAGTTCGCATCACGGAGACAGTGGGTATCATCCCAATCGTGGGTGAGATCGATACCAACAGAGCTCAAATGTTAATGGATAATGCTTTGAAACAAGGAAATGATTACGAGTTAGAAACCATCATTTTAGATTTGTCGGGTGTAAGTATCATCGATACGATGGTTGCTGATCAATTATTCAAAGTCATCTATTCATTAGAGCTTATTGGGATACATGCGATACTGACGGGCATTCGTCCCGATATTGTTCTAACGATGGTGGGTCTTGGAATAGATATGCAAAATGTAGAAACCTATAATAGTCTCTATAGAGCGATCGAATCGCTTAATACAATGAGTGAAAAAGCCAGCATCTAATGCTGGCTTTTTACTATGATAATGGCTAAAATATGATTAAACATCACATCCGGATTTTCTTGTGTATGAAGTGATGAGTTCACTCGATTTTGAATAGAAACTCATTTAAACGATTCCCCTCATAGTCTTCCATACTCTCGGAGCTAATCTTTAATAAAGATTAGCTCTTTTTTTCTTTCAATAATGGATTGCCTAAGGATCATTGTTTTGAAATAATTGGTATTAGATTACCGGAAAAAATATCAGAGGGAAATGCCGTAGAAAAGAAGGTGCAACACGATGTCTTTGAAATTAGAAACTGAACGGTTAAATCTGCAGCCATTCAATAAAGAAGATGCAAGTAGAATAAAGGAGTTGGCAAATAATCAAGAACTAGCTAGTATTCTTGGTCTACCTCATCCATATGAATTAGAACATGCCGAAGAGTGGATCGCCATTCAACCAGAACAAATTCAAAAGGGACTTGAATACCCTCTCACAATAGTAGCCAAAAAGGAAAATGAGATCATAGGGACGATTACCATGAGGATTGATAAAAATAACAATAAGGGTGAACTTGGTTATTGGATTGGTCGAGAATATTGGGGGAAAGGGTTTGCAACAGAAGCTGTTAAAAGAATGATTGAATTTGGATTTAATCAACTGGACTTAAACAAAGTGTGGGCTTTAGCTATATCCAGAAACAAGGCTTCCACTATCGTTTTAGAAAAAGCTGGCTTACAAAAAGAAGGTAGATTGAAGCAAAATAGACTGCTGCATAATGAATATGAAGATGTTGATGTGTATGGTCTCTTAAAGTTCGATTATAAGAGTTAGTTTTAAAAAAGACTCAGGAATGAGAATGTAGTAATATCCTTTAGTAATGGAATACTCTTGCAAAGTAACTGAGCGTATTTATCTTTTAGAGAGGATGATTAGTTGCGTCATCTTTTTGAGTGCATGAGAAAAGGTAATAAAAAACAAAGGAATGCCTATAACACTATTATTGAACTTGGAATATTCGAGGAAATGAATGTCTATCGCCCAGTTCTTTGTGGAACCATTCCTCTTGGTATTGATCTGGATCATTCTGATCTAGACATTGTTATGGAAGTGAAAGACTTAGATAGGTTTGAAAAAAAGCTAAACAATCTATATGGCAGCAAACCTAGTTTCAAGATAAATAGAAAGTTAATAAGAGGTCGTGAAGCTGTAAAAGCCAATTTTTTGTTTAATAATTTTGAGTTAGAGCTGTTTGGTCAAGACCAACCTATACATTGTCAGAACGCCTATCTACATATGATTATTGAATACGAAATAATAAAAAGTAACCCAGCACTTAAAGATAAAGTAATTGAATTAAAGGAACACGGATATAAGACTGAACCAGCGTTCTGTGAACTATTAGATATTTCAGGAGACCCTTATGAAGCTCTGATTCAATATGGAATAAAGGAAGGAATTATAATAGGGGAAGGACTTGTTTAAGTGAAAATAGCTTGAATTCGAGTGTTCAAATAAGTCGGAGCGTTAGCTGCAACGAAGGAGTAAAGAAGAATAGAGATAAAAATGAAAATCAGACTGTGTTTAGACATTCAATCGTGACAAATTATATTTGTAGGGGATAAGTCGATGATAGGAATAAGCATAGCAACGAAGTGGGAATACGAAGCAACGTTGGAATACTTTAGCATAAAAGATGACGAACGTTTCGGTTATCCATATGGCGAGTATTTCAAAAGAACAATGAATGATACTGAACTTGTTTTTTATAGTACAGGAGTAAGAAAAGTAAATGGTGTTGGTGGTAATCAGTATATGATTTCTAAATTTAATTTAACGAAAGTAATCGTTGCTGGAACATGTGCAGGAATAGATGATCAGTTTAGTAATTTAGATATTTTTGTACCTGATAACGCCGTTCAATATGATTGCACAGTAAAAGAAATTGAGCCTCTTATTAAACAATCCTTCGTAGTTGACATTGATTTATCAAAATATGGAAATGACTTTTATAACGGCACAATTGGCACTGCTGATAGAGCAGTAGTGATGTGGAAGGACTATTTAGAACTGAAAAAAAACGAAATAACAATAGCCGATACAGAAGCGGGTGCAATTGCTTATATCTGTAAGAAGAATGATGTTGAATGCATTATTATTAAAGGGATATCTGATTTTCCAACAGATGAAAGAAACTCTGATCAATTAGAATCAAACATTGAACAAATGAATGTTTATTTAGAAAATACCCCCAAAGTTATGAACAAAATATTTGACGAATATTTAGAAAGGTTTATTTAAAAGAAATTAAGATTAATAGAAAGATTATGATTGTGGATATAACGAATAGACGAACAATCCTTTCATATAGGTGGATTGCTTTGCTGAATGTATGATTTTATGTAACCAGGGCAACCAGATGTCTTTAGGTAATCCTGGTGATCCTGTGGATGTGGTTGTCTGTATCGAGGATTATGGAACAACAATGGTTCTTCTTAATAAAAACAAGTAATATCATGAATGATATTACTTGTTTTTAAAGCTAGAAATCATTTGTTCTTTTTTTTACTCAAGGGAGTCATAATAGGAAAGTCTGTGTCTATTTGATCAAGAGCCCATAAAAATTGATGCCATTTTTGGATGTCTCCTATGACTTTGATCGAACAAGGTGAGGGACGGTTGTTAGTGGTGGCTAACTCATATAACGTTTCCTTACTCATGATGACCTTAACTTGATCCTCTTCTAGTTCATCAGATAAGTAACGAAAGATCCCTCGTTTGATCTCCGTTAAGGCTTTTTCTTTTCGATCCGGAATAATGAAGTTTAGTTTAAAATCATACTCACCAGCGATCAATCCGTTGATTCGGATACTTAACATGTTCAACACTTGTTCGAGTGTCATGATATCCAGAACCTCTGTAGTGATGGTAGACTGCTGTATTGGAATAATTCCATATCGAAGTTCTTGAGCCCCCATCAGATACTCATTCCGCCATGGACCAGATTCGGCGATGTAGCCTAGCTGCTCCAGAGCGTCGGCACAAAGGTATTTGGCTTTCTTATTGGAGGGGTTTGCGAAAATCACGTGCTTGGTGACTTCAGCTACCCATTGGTATTCACCTTCTCTGAAGGATTCTTTCGCTTTTTTGATGACTTCATCTTCTCCGCCCATAAAATCCACATATTTTTTTGACGACTCTTCCGGGAAAAGCATGTTTAAATGAACAGGGTTTCCGTTATACCATCCCATATATTTTTGGTACACCGCTTTAGCGTTATGATTGACTGTTCCGTAAAAAGAACTGTTAAACCACTCCTCTTTTAAACTTTCAGGAAAGGTGACCATTCTTCCGACTTGATCGATGGTGTAGCCTTGATTGATTAATCTTAGTGTCTGGTCATTAATGTATTGGTACATGTCTCGCTGTTTTTCCATATAGTTAATGCAGTATTCTCTTCCGTGTCTTGGCCAATTATGCACTTCAAATACAGATGTCAATTGATGGCCAAATAACTCAATGGCCTGTTGGATGTATTTCGCCCAGGCGACTGGGTCTCGCACCTCAGCTCCGCGTAATGTATAGATGTTATGAAGGGATGCTGTACAGTTCTCTGCAATACAGAGGCTCTTTTCTTCAGGGATAAACATATTCATTTCAGCCGGAGCTTCTGTATCCGGGGTGAGTTGGAATTGCATTCTTACACCGTCGATGACTTTCTCGACATACGATTTATCCTCCGAAGGCGATATTTCTTCAGCAGAGTTGACTAAAGTTACCACACCCGTCGATACGTACTTTCCAATGCCGCTGTCTATTTGCCCTTTTTCTCCGCGAGGCAAAACCTCACCATACATATAAAATCCTCGCCTCGACATGGCAATACCGGCAGTCACATTCTCTTCAAGGGCCGAACTCAAAAATCCGCTTGGTGCATAAATTTTCACATCATCTGTGGTGCCACTACTAAGGACTCCATCCACTCCGCCATAATGATCGACGTGTGAATGAGAAAAGATGATCGCACTGATCGGGAACTTTCCGAAATAGCTGTCAATTAATTCAAAAGCAGCTTCTGCCGTTTCTCTGCTTGTGAGACAGTCGATCACAATCCATCCTGTTTTTCCACGAATAATACTCAAATTAGCAAGATCAAATCCTCTGACCTGGTAAATGTTTTCAGTCACTTGAAAAAGGCCGGCATTTAAATTCAATTTACCCTGGTACCATAGTTTGGGGTTAGCAGTTGAAGGAAGTTTTTCTTTCAGAAGGAAATCATAGTGCTTTAAATCCCAAACAGGAAGAAGCGAATCATCTGGTTTGATAACGGGGAGGGAGACGCTTTTCAGCACATTTCGAGTTGCCCATTCTTGTTCAATCTTTAATTTTTCAAAGGGGATGTTCATTTTTATTAATTCGTTGATTTCTTGCGTTTTCTTCGTGGCATCTTTGCGAAAAGGGGTGAATTCCGTCTCCAACCTCTCGTTATGGTTTTGGTCCATGTGATGTCACCTCCATGAAATATAGTATTCAGGTGAAATTCCTTTCATACATGGGAGAGCTTACAAAAACATGAGGAGGAGGCTCCTTAAGGTTCTGATGATGAAACCATACATGCTGTACTACGCTAATGATTTATTAAACGGTTTTTACCTCAATATCTTGATACTAGGTCTTCAAATATCTCGGAGCTTATCAGGAATATAAGCTCCGAGATATTTGAAATAAGTGGGATTAGGTTTTTGGTCAGTATGATTTGAAGGCTAAATAGAGGAGTTAGAGCGTTAAGGAAAATGGCATATTAAAAAGCCTGATTTCTCAATTTAAGTGAAAAAATCAGGCTTCCAAAAAATCGCGAGCAAATGGATTGGCCACTGTTAAGGGGTAAACAACTTCCATTGCCCCTCGGAAACAACCTCTACGATCCCATCGGTCACTTTGATGGCTGTCTGATCGTCAATCGCATACCCTGGCACTGAGATGCTGTCGGCCCACTTTTCTGCATTAACCAAGGTATTGTCCGGTAACGACTCGTGTTCTAGGTGAGGAAACAACGCAAAGTCTACCAAACCCAGTGTTTTATCTCCCCCGGTGGGCGGACGCCAGCCGACGAATTCTTCACCGATATTCGGGGCCATCACCATGCTCCCAGCGCTCATTCCTACATAGACGGCATCCAATGATGGCAAGAGGTCTGCCAACCCGGATTGTTTCATCCAATGGGATAGGTAGAGGGCGTCACCTCCTGCCACCAGCAGGACGTCTGCCTCCTGAACAAGAGGCACCCACCGGTCTTTGTCGATGCTTGGCAGCGCGGTGAGCTCTAGAACCCCGACAGACTTCCAACCTAAGTCGACCAAAGGGTTATCGGAATTCCCACTGATGAACTCCCAAGTTTTAATGCCAGGACCGACCCAGGGGTGTCCGTACATCGCAGTAGGGATACACAGAGCATTGGATTCAGCGATCGGCTTCGTGAGCATGTTAACTAGCGTATTGTGGATACTGGAATTGTTGACGCCCGCCGAAGTTAACAGTAGTTTCATTCCAAACGTCTTCGAGGATTTGGAATCCCCCCAATCATTATGCAACATATGTTTTCCACTCCTTAGGATCCGAAGTTCCGTTTTTTTTTACGTAAACCTATAAGATTCTTATATTTCCTTTTATTTTATCATGTTTCAGCTATGCATCTGGAGTTGCTTTTTGAATTTACAAAAAACATCAAGCATAACTTATCCCCCAAAAAATAGGACCTATCTTAGGAAGAAAAGATTGAGTTATAAGAGGTGTTTTGAAATAATTGGTATCAAGCAAACGTTCATGACGTTTGGAGTCGCATTAGGCCAATAAGATGTTAATAAACCTATTGATAAGCTTAGGAGGTATGATTGTTTTCAACCACTCTTTTGCATCCTCATGACAGAAGCCACAATTCCGATGAGGCAAAAGATAATTTCTACTGGTCATTGCTAGTTAGTTAATAAAAAAGTAATAATGATTGAATTTTAAAGTTAATTCGTAAACGGTTACAAACTGGCATAATGTAAGTTTGTAATGCCATTATCAAAAAATAAGTTGGAATAAGAGTCATCCAAGCTAGACTTGACGATAAACGACGGAAAAACGTTAAATTGTCCTCTGAAATCAGTTTTTAATTTTACATTGAAATTTAGATAAGCGGATGTCGATGTGCCCCTGGTGGATACGTCCAACTATTAATAAGGCTAGATACCAGGAAGTTCAGTTTCAAAATGAAATGAACTGGTTAGGTGAGAACCTTTATAAGATAGATGACATGTTTGCAAACTGGTGAAAATGATGATCAACTAATGATGTTTTTTTCTTAGTTCTGGGATAATAACATATTGAAGTTAGATGAGGTAGCAGATATCAAATGTGAGATTAGACAGTGTGGAATCAAAATGAAAGGATGTTTCGAAATGAGTCCAAGACAACAAAATCAGGATACACACTCCAATAAAGAAAAAGCAGTCTCTTTTCTACAACTTGTTTCTTCAGGTAAAGTGAGGGAAGCTTTTCGTAGTTACATAGGTCCTGGTTTTTGCCATCATAATCCTTTCTTTCCTGGGGATTCAGATTCACTGATGATAGCAATGGAAGAGAATGCATTAAAGAATCCTGACAAAACATTGGAGGTTAAACGTGCGATTGAAGAGGAAGATCGTGTTGTCATTCACTCACACATCAAACAAAATCCAGAAGACCTAGGAATGTCGGTTGTCCATATTTTTCGTTTTCAAGGTAATCAGATTGTTGAAGTATGGGATGTAGCTCAACCAATACCTCACAATTCTCCTAATGAAAATGGTGCTTTTTGATCTATTTTTAGTATTTTGGGAAAGGCGATACACTGGGTCAAACCCATTCCCTATATTTTACGTATCTCTGTCGGCGTTGATCTTTTTATAATTGGAATATCATGAGCAATTCTCAAGTAATTTGAAAAGAAAAATTAAAAGAAAGAGGAGAAACGAAAGAGAATGAAAACAATCATTCATCCATCTATCAAACTAAAACCTTCCTTAAATCAAGAAGACTACAACGAAATTCTTAGATTAAAAGAATGCTGCCTTGAAAAAGAAGATGTCACGTTAAAACTAGAACTTGATCACAAATTAAATCAATCTCATAACGAAAATGTTAAAAATAGAATCAACGAGTTTATGTTTTATGATGATCACGCACTGATCGGTTATATGGGCATCTGTCAATTTGGTTCAGAAGCATTAGAAGTAAATGGGATGGTGCATCCTGATTTCAGGAGAATGGGAGTCTTTAAACGGTTGTTTTCATTCGTTCAAGATGAGTGGAATAAAAGAGAATCGAAACAGATGCTTTTGTTAAGTGATCGAAATTCTACAACCGGGATTGAATTTATTAAGAGTACGGGAGCTCACTATGAGAACTCAGAACATGAGATGCATTTAGTAGGTGAAGCAAGGGAAGCTACCGCTATGACAAACCTCCATTTCAGAAAGGCTCTAAATCAAGATGCAAAAGAAATTGCAAGACAAAATACGATCTATTTTCATATGAATTCAGAGGAAGAGTTACCCGAGGAAGCATCAATGGACGGGATGGATGTTTTTCTAGCTGAATGGAACCAATTGGTTATAGGTAAAGTTCATATTGAAGTACAGAATGGTGTAGGTGGTATTTATGGATTGGGAGTACTTCCTGAATATCGAGGACAAGGTTATGGCAGAGAGATCCTCATGAACGCAGTAAAGGAATTAAGAGAAAATCAAGCTCAACAAATCTTGCTCCAAGTGGCAGTGAAGAATAAGAAGGCTTTAAATCTATACCAATCGTGCGGGTTTAAAGAAACTTCCACAATGGATTATTTTAAATTAACTAAGAATTGAAGAAATCTTTTGAAGTAGGATATAACGAAGGGGATAGGTATGACTTATAAATTTGAAGTAATGACTCAAGAGCAAGCAGAGGACATTTCCTACAATTGGCACTATGAAGGGGAATATTCTTTTTATGATATGGAAGCGGATGAAGAAGATTTACAAGAATTCGTCGATCCTGAACTACGTGGGGACTCTAAATTTGCAGTGATGGAGAATAGTGACTTAATTGGTTTCTTCAGTGTTACGAAAGTGAACGACCTCACTTATGATATTGGCTTAGGGATGCGCCCTGACCTTACGAATAAAGGGAAGGGATTGGAATTTAGTAATGCGGGTTTAGCTTTTATTAAAAAGAAATATAACCCTAGTAAAATAACATTATCCGTTGCGACCTTTAATCAAAGAGCAATAAACGTATACAGAAAGTTAGGATTCAAAGAGGTGAACACGTTTATGCAGGATACAAATGGGAGTACATTTGAGTTTATGAAAATGGAATATGAGTGCGTTAACAACCTCTGAGCTTGCCAATGGTAGGCTCTTTTTTTATGAGGAATTTTTATCTAAATAGTACCAAATATTAAAACCGTTTGGTTATGGCGTACGTATACAAATGAAAAGGAAAAGTCTTTTCTTTTAACGATTGCGACAAAATTAATCTCTCTCCATTATTTCAAAGTTCATCAATTTATACTTCATCGACACTCATTCTACTTCATCCCAATCTGGGTTCCATACAATCTCCCACAAGTGACCATCTGGATCTTGAAAATGACCAGAATACCCTCCCCAAAATGTATCGTGAGCAGGATCAGTAATGATGGCACCTGCCCGTTTAGCTTTGTCCATTACACGATCCACTTCTGTCTTACTATTGACGTTGTGACCGAGAGTAAACTC
Organism: Guptibacillus hwajinpoensis; assembly: GCF_020524165.1. Classification (GTDB taxonomy): domain Bacteria; phylum Bacillota; class Bacilli; order Bacillales; family Guptibacillaceae; genus Guptibacillus; species Guptibacillus hwajinpoensis_D. The sequence continues at coordinate 544,920 of NZ_JAIVKU010000005.1, read as the reverse complement.
AGTAGGACTTGGATGATGAACGTTTATCTTGGCTTCATGTGCTATATCTTTCCGATGCCAGATCGCAAGTTTTAGACCTGGTTGCAAATCAAAGAAAGCGACAGCGCCGTGGTCGAACTCTTCACCAACGATTCCTTCAGTTGAAAACCCTAGTCCATCTCGATAAAAGTGTAACGCTTCGTTTAGGTCATTTACGCCAATCGTGATGACAGATACTCTAGGCTTCATAAATCCAACCCCTCCTTTTCATTGTAAAATCATTCTATCACATCCATTTTAATTAAGAGCTCTCCAGTGATGGCTACTGTATGGTAACCTCTAGAATCTGGCCCCTTCAACATTTTTATATTTGTAAATTCCATCTGTTTCATAAGTGGAATGAGCTCATTCTCAATCATGTTCTTCACATTATCCCACGACTCTCCATTTTTTCCGTCGCTAAGCGTTAGTGAAACAGCTCCATTTGGTTTAAGGACTCTAGATATTTCTGACAGTGCTTGAGATAAGTTTTCCCAGAAGTAAACAGAATGGACACTAAATACTTTAGAAAACTGTTTATCTTTAAAAGGTAATTGATGAACGTTTCCATGGATAACTTGAGCTCTTTTATTTCTTATTGCTAGTTTGTTTCGGGTCGATGCAGAGTGAAGGAGCGTCTTAGAAAGATCCAAACCGATTACTTTGTGAACGGAAGGTTCGTTTACTAAACGTTTCATCGCATACCCTGCACCACATCCAATCTCCAAGATGTCTTCATCTTTTTGGAGATTTAATAATGTAATGGACCAAATCGTTTCTGGCTTGTGTTGTCGTATCATTTTTTCACCAATGTACCATCCTAACAATCCTTTGGGATGTTGGTACTGTTGTTCAATCGTGCTTGCCATCCGTTTTAAAAAATTCATTGGGCACCGCCTTTCTTTTATACGTTAAAAGTATAAGTAGAATAAATCGATTAAACAATCTAATATAAGTTATAGTTACTATTAATTATTTTTATGGAAGTGATATGGCATTGGAAATTAATCAGCTAAAAGCTTTTGAATTGGTCGTTCGTTTAGGTTCTTTTAGCAAAGCTTCGAGATATTTAAACGTATCGCAACCAACCATCAGTTTACGAATAAAAGAGCTGGAAAAGAGTGTTGGAGGATCCTTGTTTCATCGCGTCGGAAAACATATGGAACTGACAGACCTGGGGCAGGGGTTTCTACCATATGCAAGTCAAGCATTAGAAGTGTTAGGAAAGGGGCTAGAAAGAGCTCAATCCATTAAAGAAGGAAAACGAGGAGAAGTAAAAATAGGAACATTACCTACATTTACATCAGGGCTATTTACTTCAACAATAGTTGATATGCATGAGAATTATCCCGAAATTGATTTGGTCATCCATACAGGTCATAATCAACAAATTATTGAGATGCTCTATGATGGGTTTATTAAAATGGGACTGATTACTCATCCCTTTTTTAATAGTGATTTAAAAACGCTTCATTTGATGAAGGAACCACTTATACTAGTGACTCATAAGCACCATAAATTAAGTGGATTAAAAGATGGAACCTATACAATAGAGGAGGTTTTTGCACATAGCGGTCCTTATATTCTGACTGATTGGAGCGATGAGAGTAAACATTGGCAAAAATCTTATATGACATTTGGCATGGATCGTCTTGAACTTCCTCCACCTACAGCTCTTGACTTTGTTCGTTCAGGAAGTGGTGTAGCTCTTTTGACCGAATTACTCGTTCAAGATCTAATAACGAATGGGACACTAACGAGACTTATGCCTGTGGACATGCCAGAACTATCTAGATGGGTTGCCCTCGTTAGTTTGGAAAGCGAATCTTCTCTCACTCCAGCAGCGCAACGTTTCCTAAAAACGTTGAAAAATCATGCAGCAACACTGAGGTCTATTTAAGGAATTCATTCGATCATACTAATTTGTACGGCGCAATGATCCTTATTGACATCGGTAACCTCGATGAATATACTAAATATGTAAGAAAAAGGTGGAAAGGAATGGTACTTAGCGGATGTGGAATTAATCTTATTTAAACGGGATCAAACTCATATTTTCATAAAAATGAGAACCTGGAAAATAGGATTAGTCTGTCCAAATAGGGATCATTCATCATGTACCTTTTTCAAATAAAAGGAGACGCGTTTTGCGTCTATTTCATTATTTGTTTAAGCGTTTGCATGCTATTTGATATGGGATTAGCTAAAACCTCTTCAGGATTCTTGGAGAGGTTTATTTGTGTTCGATAAGCCTCTCAATAAAATTTAGTAAGAGGTGACATGCATGGCTCGAGTGATACAAGTGAAAGAACTGCAGAAAAGTTTTGGCGAACGGAAAATTTTAAGTGACGTTAGCTTTGAGATACGAAATGGTGAAAAGATTGGTTTAGTTGGCTGGAATGGGGCTGGAAAATCAACTCTCGTCAATATTCTGATGAAAAGGATTGAACCAGATAATGGTTCTGTCACTGTTCCCCGTGTGAATATTGGCTACTTGCCTCAATCAACAGATAATTACCTGGCTGTTGATGCTGAACTTTTCGGGGAAAGGTTATTGGAACAAAGTAAAAAACTAGGGTTTCAGAAAGAGAGATGGGAGCAGGAGAATCTACAACATTTAAGTGGTGGCGAAAAACTGAAATTGTCTTTAGCGAAGATCTGGGCAAGTTCTCCAGAGTTTTTGATCTTAGATGAACCAACAAATCACCTGGATATGCATGGGGTTAAGTGGCTAAGTGAAGAGGTGAGAAATTATTCGGGTGCTGCCATCATCATTTCACATGACCGGTATTTTTTAGATGAAACCGTGACAAAAATATTTGAATTGGAATCTGGAAAATTATCAATCTATGAAGGGAATTATTCGTTCTATCGAAATGAAAAACAGAAAAGATACGAGCAAAGTAAGCGTGATTATGAAAAGCAACAGCGTAAGGTCGAGATGATTGAACAGCAAATCAACACCTTGAAAGACTGGTCGGCTAAGGGGCATCGTGAAGCTGGAAAAGGAGGATCCAATTCGGAAAATCGTCAAATGGGATTGCGGGAGTTCGAAAGAGCGAAGGCTAAGAAAAAGGATAACCAGATAAAATCGAAGCTGAAACGCTTAAATCTAGAGCTTAAGAAAGATGGGGTAGAAAAGCCTAAAGAAGAGAAAACGGTCTCTTTTCACTTTGAATCAGGAGCGAAACGTGGCAAGAGAATTCTTGAAGCAAAGGGGATCAAGAAGCAATTTGGGGATCACTTGCTCTTTGATAAAAGTCATTTTTACATCAAGCATGGTGACCGAATTGGACTGATTGGATCAAATGGTACGGGAAAAACAACCTTTATTAAAATTCTCCTTGAGCAGGAAAAGCTTACGAACGGGTCGCTTTGGATAAGTGAATCGACTAAAGTGGCGTATCTTACGCAGGATGTAACGGACTTACCAGGCAATAAAACACCATTAGAATACCTAGACTTAACGAATCGACAACAGGAAACAAAAGCGAGAACACTTCTTTCCAATATGGGCATTCAGCAAGGAATCCTAGGGAAACCCATTTCTCAATTGAGCCTTGGAGAGCGTACGCGAATAAAGCTGATCCATATGATTCTAATGGAATATGACTTCTTAATCCTGGATGAACCGACTAACCATCTCGATCTGCCGAGCAGGGAAGAGCTAGAAAGGACGCTAAATACGTATACAGGTACGCTGTTGATCGTTTCACACGACAGATACTTCATTGAAAAACTGTGTACGAAATTATTAGTGATCGAAAAGGGGCAAATGAAGCGGGTGGAAGTAGGGATTAAGGAGTATGAAGAACAAAAAAAGAAGAAGGTGACAGGAAACGAAAATGTAAGGCAAGAACTAGCCGTCCTTGAAACCAAAATGACAGAGCTCCTAGGCAAAATCAGTTACTTGTCAGCAGGTACGGAGGAATATGAATCGATCGATAAAGAGCTAATGAAATTGATGGATTTAAAAAGAAAATGGAACAGCTAATGCTGCTGAGCGCAATTCTTGATAAAGGAATTGCGCTTGTTTCTTTTTGAACCGACATTGATATCGCTTTGAAAAGGAGAATATTACCTTTTATCGAAGAAGTAAGGGAATAGTATTTTTTTAGGAGGATGGAACTGTTGAATTTTCAAAAACCAGATGTGGAGCAATTCTTTCAAACTCTCGATATCACTGACTTTGTCATCAGCCCTGATGAAAAACAGCTTGTCATCACTACGAACATTAATGGTCGTTTTAATTTATGGGGAATGGACTTACCGAACATGTACCCGTATCCCATGACGTTTCGAAATCAGAGAAGTCATTTCCTTCATTATGATCAGAAAGGCGAATTTCTTATTGTAGGATTCGACCGGGATGGAGATGAAAATATCCAGTTATATGCTCTGCAGCCCCGCGGTGGCACGTTGCTTCCAATCTGTGAAGAAGAGGGAGAAAAGCATTATTTTAGCAGTCTTTCGGAAGATGGGAAACGCCTGTATTACACATCTTCGAAGGGGAATCCTACTTACCTTAATGGTTATTGCTATAACCTTGAAACGGAAGAGGTGACGACATTGATAGAGGGAAGCGAAGGCCCTATTGAGATGATCGCCGTCAGTGAAGATGAAGAGAATTTTATTTACACAAAGCATTACTCGAACACCCATACACCAGTCTTTATACGGAGTAATGGAGAGGATTTCTCTTTAACCCCACCAAGTGAGAAAGAATTCATGGTCTATGAAGCTATTTTTCTCGGAGATGATAACGTTTATTTTACAACGAACTTTGAATCGAATGATTCCTATCTTGCGAAGTTCAATATACATACAAAACATTTCTCCAAAGTATTGGAACTCGAAAAAGAGAATCTTACATCCTTGAAGGCAGACAAAGAAAATAACCGTTTGTATCTCGTAAGTACAAGCGGAGTGGAAGATCGTCTTTTTGTGTATGACTTAAGTAGGGAAGAGTACAACCTTAAAAAAATCCCAGTGAACCTTATTGATAAGTTGGCGATTTCGGAAAAAGGAAATCTATATGTCCTTGGCGATCGCTCAACTAGTCCCGCAAATATCTATTTCCAAACTCAGGACGGAGATGAATGGGAAAAACTTACGAATAACGTGGTACCGGGAATTTCTGAAGATCGATTGGTTGAGCCAGAAGTGATTCGGTATCCCTCATATGACGGGCTTGAAATTGAAGGATTGTTCTATCGGGCACGTGAATCAAATGGCCATGTGATCCATTGGCCGCATGGCGGGCCACAATCGGCGGAACGGAAGATGTACTGGTCGCTCTATCAATTCTTGTTACATCGCGGCTATTCCATCTTTGCTCCAAATTTCAGAGGATCGACTGGTTATGGCCTGGAATTTATGAAAATGGTCGAGCAAGATTGGGGCTTTGGGCCGCGCCTTGATAATGTAAAGGGAATCGAGTGGTTGGTCGCAAATGACTATGTTGATTCAGATAAGGTGCTTTTAATCGGTGGTAGTTATGGCGGCTATATGGCTTTGTTACTCCACGGTCGTCATTCTGAGCTATATAAAGCTGTCGTTGACATTTTTGGTCCAGGAAATCTCTTTTCATTCATTGATAGTGTCCCGGATCATTGGAAACCGTCTGTAACAAAATTCGTAGGAGACCCAGTTGAACATAAAGATAAATTAACGGAAGATTCCCCGATCACCTATTTAAAAGGGATGAATAAACCGATGCTTGTTATTCAGGGTGCCAATGATCCGAGGGTCGTTAAAGCTGAGTCCGATCAGATCGTTGAAGCATTAAAGAAAGAAGGAGCACAAGTCGAATATATGGTCCTAGAAGATGAAGGACATGGCTTTTCGAAGAAAGAAAATGAAATCAATGTGTATAAAAAGATTTTAAATTTCTTTGATCAGCAACTGATACAGTAAGGCTTTATTTAATGAAATAATCTTATATGATTGAGAGTGACGAATAAGAGGGAGCTTAATTGTTATCATGAGGTAAGTTCTCTTTTAATGGAAATAACAAATGATTGGTGAGAGGTAATGATGAAGCATTTTTTAATGAAACGTTTTACAAAAGCTCTTACATTGATTAAATCTATAAGGGGAAAGTGACATGGAAAAGGAGTGTTTTGTTTGCCGGAAACATGCAGACTTACTTGAGTTGGCCGGGGGAACGATCTATGAAGATGAGTATGTGTACGTAGGCCATATTTATCGAGGAGGGAAACCGACCTATCCCGGGCATGTAATGATTGATCTGAAAAGGCATGTGCCATCCCTCGCGGATATGACGGAAGAAGAAGCGAGTGCTTTTGGGATCATTACCGCTCGAGTGAGCAAGGCGCTTCGTGAAAGTGAGCACGCTGAACATATTTATGCGCAGGTATCCGGTGATTCCGTTCCACATCTTCACATGCATCTGATTCCGCGCTATCCTGGTACACCAGAAGATTATTGGGGACCAATGGCGGTCTATGACTGGCCAGAGGCGCCGTTTGCGACAGAAAAGGAGATTGCCCTTCTTTGTGAGAGGGTGCGTGATCAATTAGAAGGAGTACGGAGGAAGTGAACCTTTCCATCCTTTGGTTTATCGTACTAACGGGCATGGGGATACCATTTCTCTTTTGGGGAGTAAGAGAGGTTTGGAAAGATCGTAAAGGGAATAATCGAGTTAAAGGCTATTTGGAATGTTTGTATGAAATGGCAACACTTCAGTTAAGTTCTGTTAGTCTTCATCTTTTGGTGGGACTTATCTTGATGACAGCAGGTGGTATAGCTCTTTTCTTTTGATCGTATATTAGACCTATGTCATAGTGAATTTACTTGAATGTTTTCGTTTCAGAGAAATACACGTAAAAACGGCCCACAAAGTTTTGTGGGCCGTTTTTACGTTTTGATTTATAAAAGAAGTTTAGGGCGCTTACTTCGTATTTGTAAATCCGCCATCAATGCGGATCACTTCGCCATTAATGTACTGCGCTTTTGAAGTTAACAGGAAGGTGACAAGCTCAGCTACTTCTTCAGGTGTACCGAGACGTTTCTGAGGTATGCCTGCTTCTGCATTTTCTTTCATTTTTGGATTGGCATCGTAGAAATCTTTCACCATCGGGGTTTCTGTTGGACCCGGAGCAATTGCGTTAGCGCGTAATCCGTCCTTCGCATATTCAGCTACAATACTTTTTGTTAATCCAATAATTCCATGTTTTGTAGCGGAGTAGGTGACAACTGAATCCTGGCCAATGACACCGGCACTTGAAGCAGTATTCACGATTGAACCTCCACCGTTCTTGATCATAACATCAGCTACGTAACGAACACCGTATAAGGCACCCATCAAGTTAATATCGACGATCTTCTCGATTTCTTCCACTTTCGTATTTAAGTAATATTCACCACTACCGGAGATGCCGGCGTTATTAAAGAAATAATCAATTGATCCAAAGGCTTCAACTGTTTTATCAACGTAATTCTTTACTTCATCTGCTTTGGATACATCAGCTTTTATGAAAAGCGCATCAACGCCTGCTTTTTTCACAAGGTCGACCGTTTCATTACCGCCTTCTTCGTTAATGTCGACTGCAACGATATTCACTCCTTCATCAGCTAAGCGAACCGCCGCTGCTTGTCCTAATCCACTTCCTGCACCTGTAATAATCGCGACTTTACTCATGCATAAAACCTCCTGATTAGTTGGTAAAAGATCATATCCTGTTGCTATAGTACTAGTATAGACCTTTGCGAATTGCAAATAAAAGAAAACGGCTTGAGCGAAGCAGATAGGCTGCTACCTTGATACATACGGATTTCCAGTTATCCAGAATCTCCAGGGATAATCTTTCGCTTCACCTGAGTTATCAATGCCAATGCGTTTCCCTTCAGAGATGTGGTCAGGCTGATAACCACTGCGAATATAAAGTGGTGCTCGCATTAAAGCATGTCCATAATCCCCTGGGTCAATTCCAATTGCTTTTGTTAGCTTGCCAGGTCCATCTGTCCATTCCTTTTGCTTGCGACCTGGCCTTCGCTGCTCCATTAAATGGAGTCCTTTAAGAGGCTCAACCGCTCGAACAAGAACAGCTTCTGGAACGCCGGTTTCAGCACTCACAACATTGAATAAGCAATGGGTATGCATAACATAGGTATAGGCATTTCCAGGAGGACCAAACATCACTTCCGTGCGCTTTGTCCGTTTGTTGTTGAAGCTGTGGGCTGCTTGATCGGTTGCTCCCAGGTACGCTTCTGTTTCAACAATATACCCCGATGCAAGTCCTTCCTCTGTTTCTTTTACCAACTCACATCCAAGGAGTGCTTTTGCTAGTTCTAGAGTAGGTTTTTGATAGAATTCTCTTGATAAGATTGTCATGAGCGGTTCCTTTCTAATTTGGAGTTAACATACACTTATTTCGTCTCTGTGTATCAGTTTTCCACGAGTCTTCAATATGTAAACAAGCCCTAATTCGTCTTATGAAATCTAAGTTCATTCGCGGGTGACAGGCACCTGCGAATGAACCTAAGAAATTTGTGGTTTTTTACCTTTTTACGACAACATAAGGCCTCATCATTTCATAGTCTTCATGCTCTAATATATGGCAGTGCCAGACAAACAAGCCGGAATAGGGAGAAAACTTCATGATAATTCGTGTGATTTCGTTTGGGTTTGCGCGAACGGTATCTTTCCACCCTCGTTCATTTTCTTCAGGTCTCCTGCGAGGTCCTGTAGGCAATAGGATGCCTTTTTGGTCATATAAGTCGCGATTAAAAGGCTGACGGTCAAGGATTTGAAAGCGAATAAGATGGAGGTGAATGGGATGAGTGGCTTTCGTTACATTCACAAAGCTCCAGATTTCAGTGTCACTTAAGCGTGGATTTTCTGTAATTGGATCAGACCATAGTTGATTGTCGAGTAAGTGAATAGGTCGCTTATAGGAATCCTCTCTCATATCGAGTAAGAGGTCTCTTTGGTTGTTAGCATGGTGCTCGTTCATGGTTTTAAAACGAGCCAGTTTTGTAGGGAGGACGCTATCTTGTTGAGTCAGTTGTTTTGTGACCTGAAATTGCATAATCACTCCAGTTGATTTCAGATTCGGTTTCTTTCCCTGTGGGTAGGATGTAGGGGCATCGTTCCTTAACGTGACCAGCTCCCCGCTGGACTGACCAAAGTCCACGATGACATCCACACGTTCGGCAGGCGCGATCAAAACGCGGGTGACAGGCACCGGACGTGGTAATAGGCCTTGATCTGTACCGATTTGAGTGAAGGGGAGGCCGTTGGAAAGAGAGAGTTCATAGAATCGAGCGTTCGCACCATTTAGAATGCGAAAACGATATTGGCGTGGTTCTACTTCTAAATATGGCCATACCTTTCCATTGACGAGATTCACTTTTCCAAAAAACTCTGGAACAACTGAGGGTGAAACATCTGGAACAGGCGGGGTGGGTTCAGTCGGATAATACAAAGATCCGTTTTGATGGAAGGTGCGATCTTGAATAATGAGCGGAAGGTCGAACGGGCCGTCCGGCAAGCCGAGTGAGCGTTCTTCTTCATCATGAATGATATACATCCCAATAAGACCAGCATAGATGTTTAAGCGGGTAATGCCCATTGCATGATCGTGATACCAGAGATTTGTCGCGGCTTGCTGATTCGGGTATTCATAAACAGGATGGGTAAAAAACGGTCCGAGTTGTTGAAAGGAACGTGTAAACCAGGCTTCTGGGTAGCCATCACTTGTATCCGGGGTAGAGCCTCCGTGAAGGTGCACAACGGTTCGAACGTCTGGCACATCTCTGCCAGCTCCATGCACGGTGTGATCGATCGGAAGAAAGTGTCTGGTGGGAAGCTCGTTTTTCCAAAGGACTTGAATGGGCTGATTTCGAACGACGTGAAATGTTGGGCCAGGAAACATTCCGTTATATCCCCAGATCCGAGATGGTGGCAAATCTCGATGAAGCTTTTGCATGGTTTCTTTCATTGTAACTTCGTAGAAAGGGATGCCATTTGTCATTTTGAGTGGTTGAATGGTCGGAATGATGGGGAGTCGATCCACAAACTTTTCGAGCATGTGTGTCACCCCTTTCAATACAGCGATTTGTTCATTTTATGTGGGGATGAGAAGAAGTATTTTTTATTTTGATTCGAGGGAGGGTGAGAATGTGCACGGAAAAACCCCCTTCCTGTTCAACTAGTACAGGAAGGGGGTGGCTAGAGCTATGTTGCGGACATTCAGCCTAGAGGGATTTCAAGAAGTGGCTCGTAACGGTTGCTGTTAGGGCGTAGCTCGTAAACTTGCACAGATTTTACTAGGAAAGTAGGATACGGTGTTAGCTCTTTCTCAGCGGCATGCGCCATATCGCTTAGCTCCTCTTTCGTTAAACCATGCTGTTCTTTTCCGAGCGTTAGGTGAGCAACGAAATCATCTAGTTCAAAATATTGGTGGATGAGTTGTTCGGAAGGGGAGATCGCTTTAACAATCGCTTCGTGCAAGGGATACAGCTCATCAGATAGAACGCTTAAGTAGAGAATGTTATCACCGAAGTAGTTCGGTTTGGCTAATGAAATCGTGAACGGCTGCGTGCTTTTACAAACCGTCTTTACTTTTTCAACCCAGCCCCGATCAGGTGTTAAACCGCCCTGTGCTTTTAACGTAATATGCGGTTCGACGATCAGAGGATCTAGCCAATAATGTTGGAATTTCTCGACCTTTTTTACATAGTCTGGTGGTGGAGTGATGCCGATAAAATACTGTGAGGGCATAGAGTTTCAGTCCTTTTTTATAGATTAATCGTTAGTGGCGTTTCTGTTTAATTATGGTCATTATAACAAAAATAGGATTGATGGAGTGTTTGACTGGTTGTCGTGTTCGTACATAGGGTATCATTGCTATATCTTGCCACTTTGCAAATATCGACAGTATTCGCCTTAAACCGGGTGGTGACAGGCACCATAGAAGGAGGTTTTCCATGTCTTCAGAACTTGAATCAAATCTGGATCGCGAAACGAAGTCGCCATTATCTAAGAAAGTTATCTTACAAACTTTCTATTGGAAAGCCATTCAACTTCTTACAGGGATCAATCTGCTCATTAGTTTGTTTTATCTCTCATTTCGAAATACCAGTCCGATTTGGAATGTGTTTGGGGTTATGTTTCTCGTGATGATTGTGATGAGCATCTTAGGAGTGCTCAAGCAACGCAAACTTAGCATTACCAGTACACTGCATCTGTTGCTTCTTCCTTTTACTTTGATTTTAATAGGTCTATTAAATTTTCAGCTATCAAATCAGTATCCGGGTGAAACTAGCAGCTTGCCTATCGTGATCCCTTGTTTGTTCCTTCTCGTTCATATAGGTACGCTTATTTTTGCATGGAGAATGGACAAGGAGCGAAAAGGGAGAGTGAACGGCATACCCAGATGGTTTTCAGAGCTGTTGCTATGGGGAAATGTCGTTGTTTTACTCGTCGGACTTTTTACAAGTTCCATGATTCTCTTCCGTTATGAAAACGGGGGCTATGGGCCTTACGTAAACCAGCTCGCTTTGTTTTACGCATTCGTTTTCTTAGCAAGTACTGTACTCGTTTTACAGGGAAGCAAGGCTTGGATAAGACCACACCCAACGTTGCGGAGGATCTTGATGATCGGTGGGTTTTCGATTGCTTTCATTCATTTCTTACCGCTTTTCTCTGTCCCGATTATCATCAATCAGGCAGAAGAACAAGTAGAAGAGGCGTTTAGTCAGTGGGATTCATCGGCCTTCCATTCGTCTGAATTTCAACAAACACCATTTTCTCTTCCCGCTTATTTTCTTGGCATTCCACCAGCTGATGTTGAAGGGGAAAAGGATATGCTGTTTTATGAAGGAACTGAAGGAGTTGACGATGGCATCGAGCTTCGCTTTGATTCCTTTTTTCCAAAAGAAAAGGAGGGGAAGCTGCCCGTCTTAATTCGCATTCATGGTGGATCATGGGCCAATGGAGATAAAGGTGATGCGAACGTCATGCAGCAAAATACGTATTTTGCGAACCAGGGTTATGCGGTATTTGATATTCAATATGGGCTCACAACGCTAAGTTCTTATGGATTAAGTAGCAATGTTCCTGATAAGGTGAGGGGCCCATTTTCAATTGATGATCAAGTTCGTCATATTGGTCTTTTTACGCAGTATTTAGCGGAGCACGCAGAGGAATATGGTTTGGATCTTTCAACGACCTTCATCTCAGGAGGATCGGCGGGCGGTCATCTGGCAACAGCGAGCGCTCTTGCGATGACGGAAGGAAAGGATTCAGATTGGTTCTCCGATGAACTTAAGATAAAGGGATTAATTCCATATTACCCAGCGAATAAAGGGCCCGCGCTAGGAGGTATTCCAGGTTCAGAAGACCTGCTCTGGCCGGAACAGCTTGTGAGTGAAGAAAGTCCACCAGCGCTTCTTTTCCACGGTACACATGATACGTATGTTGGGTATGAAACGGCGGCTTCTTTTAAGGAAACGTATGCGGAACATGATAATAACAAAGCTGCGGTAATTTATATGCCATTTGGAAACCATGGAAGTGATTTCTACTTTTCTGGATATTATAATCAGACGTTTACGTATTATATGGAACGGTTTATGGCGTTATATCGATAGGCTTGTCGTTAAGGGGCTTCCTTTCCATAAAAAATGGCCTTGATTCCTGGTTGGAGGAGGAATCAAGGCCTGTTTTTTTTATTCTTAAAATGGTACGGTATTGGAGTGATACACATCAAACGAGGCTAATTCCGATCCATATGAAGTAAGCGATTACAGAAACGTTGAATAGTGTGAAGAGTAGTCCAATCGTGGCCCATCCTTTTTTCTCATCACTTGTTCGGTAGACAACAAATGCAAATAAAATGGATAGTAAACAACCGATAAGAATGAAAATCATGATAGATAATGCTGCTGATTCGCCGGAGCGGGAAGACACTGGGTCGATCAGAAACATAGCGAATGTCGTTAGTACGCTAATAAAGATGAAGAAACCAGTTCTCCACGTCGTTCTCTTTGAGCGGTAGGTGGTAAACATTTCGTTCTCCTTTCTAGTCTGTTACGTCGCCTGCCCTGCCCTCCATTATAGTGGAGTTAAAAGGAGAGCACAAACAGTGATGGGAAGGGTCAAAGAGAAAGAAGCGAACATATTTGACGATGTTCGACATAAACCGGGTGGTGACAGGCACCGCTCTAACCGCTCCAAATCACACCGGAAATGAGCTCGGACTTGAAAAAGATGTGAAAAAGGAGAAAGTAAGCAAAGAGACATACTTTAAGTTAGTAACTGAAACACCTGAAATAACAATCCATCACAGCGAACCTCTGTTAGAAGTAACCGTGAAAAGCCCTTACGGCGATGAGCCTCATCAGATGAATTTTGCCTTTAATGAAGAGTGGAGAGAAGTGAACTGGGTTCGGTTTCAATAAGCCAAATAAATTGCGAGGTGTCATGATGCGATATACAGTTGTTCGAAGCATATATTTGTTTCTAGGATGTTTTTATTTAGTAAGCGTGCTTCTTGTTGCGGGCTATGCCTTTGTCTATGATTTAGGATTACCTACTCTCTATTTTATCTGGATCATCATAGGTGGTATCTTGCTGTTCATTTTTAGAAGGAATATGAAACGAGTGGTGAATGAAAAACCTAAAAAATAAGGACATCTATTTACCTCTTCATCCTAGGATATAGTACAATAAATCTAGCATCATACATTAAATGGAAGTGGTGATGGGATGAATCAAAATGTGTTAACTCTCCCGGCAAGTGGCACAAGTAAGATCATTTATGAGCACAAGATCCATGCGTTTCCCAGTCATTATCTTTACAAAGAAACACCGTATGTCGCTTTTCGTGAAAGAGGTGGGTTTGTTGAAACGATCTACACCGTTCGTGATCGCCTGGTACTTATGCCTCCCTACAATCCTACATCGGCAGATCTCACACGTTTTGACTTACAAACTCAAGAGAGAATTCTTACCTACATCCAAGATCGTAAAAAAGGATTCGGTTTTGAAAAACCAGGACAAGCCTACATGTTTTGGATTCTTGAACTAGAAACACCATTACCTCACCGACCAAAAGTGACACCGAATACCCCAGGTCGCCAGTATTTTTCATATGAAGATTTCAATTCTCGCAATCAAGTGATTACGAAAAATGGTAGTCTCTCAAAAACTGGCGTCTTCGAATACGATAACTTCCGAGATAATTTGCTGCTTGATAAATACAATCCAATTTTATCCTCCATGAGAAGTATGAAAACCAAGCATCTGAGAAGTGAAAATAGTGAAGACGCCCTCACGTGGAATGTGTTTCAATCGCTTCAACAAATCAATCCAAACCACTGGTATACTGAACTGATTTCTAAAGGAATTAATCAGACAACATTCAATCTCAAAAAACAAGTTCTCCCTAACCAGATCCCTCACAATTTAACGATCAAGCTCTGGGAATCGATTCGACCATCTCTACGAGGGAACCAAAAGGCAGAAGGTGCAACGGAAGTGGATGTCATGATGGAGAGTGACGCTTTCGTCTGGTTCATCGAAGCAAAGTTCAAATCCGACATTTCCACTGGAACGACGCATGATCAGGAGAGAAACCAGATTCTACGAAATCTTGACGTCGGCTCCTATTATGCAAAAGGAAAAGATTTTTATTTTTCGCTTCTTATCTTGGATGATGCGATTTCGTCGAAAGGTGTTTCAGCGGTAGAAAGATATAGTAGAGAACTGACAGAGAAAGGTCAGCCGTTTGAGAATCGGTTTTCAAATGTTCAGGGGTTAACCGTATTTTACTGGAGTGATTTCGTAGAGATTTTTAAGAACTGCATGCAAGAGGTTGAGGATGATTTTGAACAGCTGATCGCAGCTCGGGCTTTTCACTGGATGACAGAAAAGGTAGATCAGCTGGTAAAAAAATAATCCGATTAAGACAAGGGACTCCGTTAATTGGCAGTTCCTTGTTTGCGTTTTAAAACCCTGGGAGAATTCCTTCCAATCTACGTGTCTTTTCTACTAACTTTCGCCTTTTTTTAGGCTCCATTTCAAAAATGTGTTTATCACTTATGAAAAAAGGTTATTCCTCCTACTACGATAAATCGAGAAATTATTTTTCATTAGGTGGAGGAGGAGTCAAGATGCAATCACTTTGGTTTACATTGCTATCTTGTATAGCATTCATGGTGCTTGTTGGATACATAGCTTATCGGAAAACGAAAGGAACCACGAGCGGTTCCGATGGGTATTTTCTTGCAGGAAGGGGATTAAGCGGTGGGTTTATTGCCGGCTCACTTTTGTTAACAAACCTTTCGGCTGAGCAGCTGGTCGGCTTGAACGGCCAGGCGTTTCGAACAAACTTATCAAACATGGCATGGGAAGTAACGGCAGGGGTAGCGGTCGTATTGATGGGACTTTACCTGTTGCCAAAATATTTGAACATGTCGATCACGACACTTCCTGAATTTCTTAGTAAACGATTTGATGAAGGTGTAAGACGCTATACCGTCGTTTTGTTTATGGTTGGGTACGTTCTGGTAACGATTCCATCTATGCTTTATTCTGGTGCACTTGCCGTGCTTAAGCTGTTTGATGTACCGGATATTCTAAACATTACCTATACTCAGTCAATCTGGGTCGTTATTTGGGGCATCGGCATTATCGGCGCTGTTTATGCCATCTTCGGTGGTTTAAAAGCGGTTGCCGTTTCCGATACGATTAACGGGATTGGATTACTCATTGTAGGTGCGCTTGTTCCGATCCTTGGACTGATCGCACTTGGAAATGGCGCTTTTCTAGATGGTGTCAAAACCATCACAACCACAAATCCAGAAAAGCTTAATGCGATTGGTGGTCCGGAAGATTCTGTTCCATTCGGTACGATTTTTACAGGACTCATTATTGCGAATATGTTCTACTGGGCGACGAACCAGTACGTCATCCAGCGCACGCTAGGAGCACAAAGTTTAAAAGAAGGGCAAAAAGGGGTTATTTTCTCAGGATTCTTTAAACTGCTGATCCCGATTTTTATGATGGTCCCTGGAGTGATCGCCTTTCACCTTTACAGTGGGGAGCTGAAGTCCGTGGATCTAGCGTATCCAACGCTTGTGATGAACGTGCTTCCATCCTACTTATCCGGCTTTTTCCTCGCTGTCTTGCTTGGAGCCGTGTTAAGCTCATATAACTCGCTATTAAATAGTGCTTCGACGATGTTTGCACTTGATATTTACAAACCGGCAATGAAAAAAGATGCCACAGATGAACAGCTCATCACCGCAAGTAAATGGTTTGGTTCGATCATCGCCGTTGTGACATTTTTCGTATCACCAATGCTCATGTATGCACCGAACGGACTATGGGATTTAATTCGTAAGTTCACTGGCTTTTTCAACATCCCGATCGTGGCCGTTGTTCTCATCGGCATTCTATCGAAAAAGGTACCAGCACTAGCCGCGAAAGTTGCGATCATTTTCCATGTGGTGGCTTACTACATGATGGTATGGGGAACGGAACAGCTCTTTGGCATTCCGGTTAACATCCATTTCATCCATATTTACGGCATTCTATTCGTAGCAGAAGTCGCCATTATGTTTGGTATTGCTTATTGGAAGCCACAAGAGAAAGCCTATATTTTCCCGAAAGCGTCTAAAGTGAACATGACGCCGTGGAAGTATAGCGTCCCTGCAGGTATTCTACTCATCGCAAGCATTTGCGAAACGTATCTTCTCTTCTCGCCAATTGGCGTTGCGTATGCAGATGGAATGATTTCGCCATCGTTCTTACCAGCGACAGGAGCGCTCGCGGTCGTGACGCTAATCGCATTTGCCGCTGCGACAAAGAGCTGGGAGCGTAAGTATGGTCATGCGGTTCGACGAGCAAAAGATGCCGTGAAAGAAAAAGGAAGAGAGGTTGGAGGTCAGACGCAGCAACCTCAGGTAAATTATTTTTCGGAGAAGGATCTTTAACTAAACATATGAATCGCCCACTTTCTCACTGAGGAAGTGGGCTTTTTGCTATTTTTTAGCTATTTTCTAGCTATTTCTATTCATTTCTTAGTACCATTTTCATAGTAATCGTTCGAAAAGCCTATTTTTCACCTCTATTCTTACCTGTTCAAACGATGAATTATTTTAATATCGATCATGCTAAATCAAGTGAATCGTTGGGAGAGTAAGGCAAACGAATTGTAAAAAAGGAAAATCAAAAGTAAGACAATTGTCACGATCGATCATTGTAAATTCCAAATTAACATAATTAACAAACGATTATCATTAAAATCATATAAAAAAATAGTCGAAATATGTAACATAAAAGAGAAAGATGACACGAGAGGGGATTAACATGAAGAAATTAATATCAATACTTGCATCCGTTAGTATGGCACTAACGATCTTTACTCCGATGGGGTTACCGACAGAGGAAGCGGCTGCGGCCACGACTGGGGATGTCGTTGTAAACGAACTGGCGTGGATGGGAACAACGGTCGATTACAATGATGAGTGGATCGAGCTTTATAACAACACAGGAAATTCAATCTCTCTTGATGGCTGGACATTAACGGCTGCTGATGGAACACCATCCATTACCTTAACTGGATCCATTCAGGCTGATGAATACTTTGTACTTGAAAGAACTGACGATGGCACTCTTTCGGAAGTAACCGCGAATCAACTCTATAGTGGGGCGCTTAGCAATTCAGGAGAAGTACTTGAATTACGAGATGCCAGTGGCGCATTGGTAGATGAAGTAGATGCCTGGCATGCTGGGGATAATACTGCCAAAGCAACGATGTCACGTCTCGATCCCGCCACTAGTGGCACCGACGCGTCGAACTGGACAACCGCTACAAATACATATGCGGAAGGACTTGGAACACCTGGCACATTGAACTCAGGTGCTGGGTCTCAGGATAACTCTTGCTCAGATACCACTGAGCACCTTAATCAGGTTTCCAATCAACCAGATGCGATCAACATCTATTTTAATAAGTGTGCTCTTGATCAATATGCGTCAACAGGAAATGAAGCAAACTATAATGTGAATCTGGAAGAGCGTCTGTTGAATCGAATCAATGAGGCAACGACAAGCATTGATTTTGCAACTTATGAAATTAACTTACCAAAAGTAGTAGACGCGCTTCTCGCAAAAGCAGCGGAAGGCGTCGAGGTTCGAGTCATTGCAGATGCGAAAGATGCAACGGATCCTCATTATATTGAACGCTTTGAGTTAATGAGACTTTATGTGGAAGAAATGGTGCGGGGTAATGATGGAGTGGTTGGAACAGCAGATGACATAACCGTTTTCTCTGACTCTCCTATGCTAGCAGTAGAAGATCAGACGAAGCGAGCGGATCACAATTTACCTTCATCACCAAACGATTTCCCTGAAAGAACAATTATGGTCGGGAATACAGAGATGACAGGGTATGTTTTTGTAGAGGGTGAACAGCAGACAGATGGTACCTATTACTCCCCTGATAACCAGATGCACAATAAATTTGCACTCATTGATGATAAATGGGTATTTACAGGAAGCTGGAATTTTACCGTAACTGGTCTTTATGGATCAGATGAAAACATGGCAAACGGGGTATTAGATGGCAATCAGCAGCACGTTGTAGAAGTGAATTCTTCTGAACTAGCAGGAATCTATGAAACGGAATTTAACGAGATGTGGGGAAGTAACACGCTAAATCCAGATGTTGAGCAGGCTGACTTTAGCTCTCGTAAAATCGATAATACCGCTCATCAAGTGACGATCGGTGGGAAAACGGTGGAAGTGTTCTTCTCACCTGGAGATGATGCTGTTGGACGTATGGCAGAGCTTGTGAAAACAGAAGCAGACCTTAGTACGTACTTCACGATTTTTGCCTGGAGCGATCAAGCGCTCGTTGATGAACTGAAGAACAAGTGGGAAGGTTCATACGTTGATCAGCAAGGAACTCTAACAGGATTTGATGTGAAGGGCGTCTATGATAGCTCCTTTTGGAATCAATGGTGGTCAGCAAGTATCGAGATGACGGGGCGAACGGCAACAGGTAGCACGAACAATCCAAATACCCGCTGGGCCAACGCTGCACCAGTCTATCAAGATGCCGAATCCCGCAAGCTTCATAGCAAAACGATGATTATTGATGCCGATACTTCGAGCGATCCAACGGTCATCGTAGGTTCGACGAATTGGAGTACAAACGGAAATGATTTCAATGATGAAAATCTCTTAATTATTCATGATTCAGACATCACGAATCAATTTGTGCAGGAGTTTAATGCGCGATATACGAGTGCAGGCGGTGTGGTGAAGTAGGGAATCGATTCTTTAAGAAAAAACCATCCTACCAGATGGGCTGAAAAGGAAATCTATCGTTCATCGACCTATGTGCTAACTTAAAACGGAATTCAATCGTACATTTGCTTTTTGAAAGGGCCCGCTTCGTAATGAATGAAGCGAGCCCTTTTTTATCTGAATGGATCAGTGCCTGTCACCTTATCGCACACAGAAAAACAGTTCAAAACCCATTCATCACGTTTAAAAGGTTTACACCTCATAAATGTTGGGAATTTTACCATTATTACAATCACTTTATCTTATTAAAGTGATATTAGATAAAAAAGGATGGTTAAATGAACAACAACGAATATGTCATTGAAACTCTCTTACGTGGCCATTATATTGGACCTTCCCGTCAGCGCATGAAGTCCGTTGTGTATGATTCTCGTGAAGTCGAAGAAGCTGCAGCTTTTGTTTGTGTGACTGGTGAGAAAGTGGATGGACACGTTTTTATAGAAGATGCGATTCAGCTCGGTGCCACCATCATTGTTGGAACAAATGAACCCCTACTAGAAACCTATGCTGTGGCGTATCCGTCCGTTAGTTTTATTTGCGTGAATGATAGTCGAGAGGCATTAGCCCATCTAGCGAAAATCGTGTATGATTCACCTTCTGAAGCGTTAGTGACGATTGGGGTAACCGGAACGAACGGGAAAACGACCGTTTCCTCCTTTACATACTCTCTTCTAAACGCGCTTTCATTACGAACAGGGTGTATCGGAACGGCTGGGATTTGGGATGATCAGAAGAAAACAACGTTTAAACAATCTGTTCCCACGACGCCGGAAGCTCCGGATATTCATCGCGTTCTTGCCTACTTCCGAGAGCGAAAGATGAAGGCCGCCGTGATTGAATCGACTTCAATTGCCATTGAACAGAAGCGATTAATCGGCATTCATTTTGATGTTGCCGTCCATACGAATTTAACCCCTGAGCACCTTGAATTCCATGGCACAATGGAAGCGTATAAGGAAGCAAAGTTAAAGTTATTCGATCAGGCGAAGCGAGCTGTCGTGAATATTGACGATCCTTTGATGGCCCCTGATGTGATCAATCGTTTTCGTGGTTCGCTTATTACGTACGGCACATCTGGTATTGGCGATATGCAGGCGAAAGAGATTCAGACATCAACAAATGGGACTTCGTTTACCTTTTCTGCATTTGGAGAAAACCATCAAGTCGACGCACCGATTGTGGGAGACTATAACGTCGCCAATCTCCTCGCTGCGATCGCAACGTGTTATCAGATCGGGTATACAATAGAAGATATTTTGTCTGTGATCGCTAGCATTAAATCTCCTGAAGGTCGTTTTCAGATCGTGGAGAATGAAGCCCCTTATCAGATCGTGCTCGACTATGCGCATACGCCGGATGCCCTTGTGAATGTGCTTGAAGCGGTTCGCGACGTAGAGTACCGAAAGTTGATTGTGATGATTACCGGCATCGGCCTACGAGATCCGGCTAAGCGCCCTCTAATGGCTCAAGTTGTTGACGGGAAGGCCGATGAAATTGTTGTGAGCGTGGATCAGCCGGGACACACGAATCGCCAGGAAGTCGTGAATGATGTGCTGAAAGGGTTCAAGAACCCATCTGCGCCTCACATTCATTCACGCTTACACCGAGAGGAAGGGATTCATCACGCCTTCGATCTAGCCGAACCTGGCGATGTGGTACTCCTCACTGGAATTGGATTTGGGGGATATCAGATCATTGGTGATGAGCGCGTGCCTTATTCTGAACTTGCTGTCATCGAGGATTACTTCGAGAACGGCTCAATGGATGTCTACCAAATGAAAACGCCTTGTTAAGCGAACAAAAGGATGGAGGTTCCCTGAGATCGATAAGGGAATCGCCATCTTTTTTTGTGATGGCTGATAGGAGGAAAGAACTAATTTAGAAAAGCATTTCTTCCGTCTTGTGGTATTGTTAAGGGAGACAAGCACAGGGAAGAGCAATGGGCTGTACTTGAGGAAGAGCAAGAAGAGGCAAAAGAAAAGGATCTTTCTTTTGCTCATTGATCACTGACACGACATTCATGTAACGTATCTTCTATCAAATAGGATGAAAAGGAGAAGTGAAATGGATTTTAAATTCAGACCGATTAGCGTTGAAGAGGCAAATGAAATCGAGGATTGGCACTATGAAGGTAAGTTTGAGGATCTCTATATGACCCCCTATTTTATCTCTGCTGACAAAGGGGGACCAATCAAAGGACCTGGTGGCTGTGATGGGTTTGTCGCTTTATATGAAGGGAAGGTAGCTGGCCTATTTGAATACACGGTAGATGCAGGTGCAGGCGTCTTAGTGATTGGTCTTGCCTTATCTCCTGCTTTCGTTGGAAAGGGTGCTGGCGCAGACTTCGTACGTCAAGGCATTGCCTTTGGTTTAGCAAACTATGACGACAAACTTGATGTCATCGAACTGGAAGTGAATCAAAACAATAAACCAGCGATACGCGTGTATGAAAAAGTTGGGTTTTCAAAAATCCGCTGCATGGAAAATGAAGTGGTGATGAGGTTAAAGGTTTGATTCGGATTCAAGTGAACGTTGCAGACTGAAGATCGTCTTCACAGAGTTTTGCGAAAAGGAAACATAGAATGAACAGGTTGAATCGTTAATGAAGTTATCGCCTATTTTTACGGTTACCATCATGAAAAGCACTTGACCAGGCACCTCTTTGCCCCTTTTCGTAATAAAGTAAAGCGAAGGGGGAAAATCCTTGTGAGCGAACATTATTTAGGAATCATTCTTCCCAAGTCCACGTATGAAGCGATGCCCGGTCTAGAGGGTGGCACGCGGAGCATGTTCCTCATTTGGGAGAAATCAGCGAGAGAGCTTGGTTTCATGCCATGCTATTTTCGTTTCTTTGATTTAAAGCCTGGGCACATCACAGTGAAAGCTTATGTATATGAGCAGGAAACGTTTCGATTAAAAGAAGTTCCTGCGCCGAAAGTGATTTACACGCGCGTTCTTGATTATTTGCCAGCTTATCGCGCGCATCTTAAGTCCTTAATGAAGGAAGGGCACCTCATTTACAATGTGCCGAATTATGATGTAGAAAAACACAAGGTTCATGAAATCCTTGTTAAAGAGGCGATCGTTCAACCATACTTGCCAGAAACAAAGCTATTTACGATGGCCAACTTAAATCAAATGGCAGCTCGTTACAATCAGCTTATTCTAAAAAAAAGCTACGGAGAATTTGGCATGGGCGCAATGAAAATGGAGCGAAGGAAGACAGGGTGGTGCCTTTCTTATAAAACAAAGGAAGGGGAGCTAAAACAAGTTGATTTTAAAACGAAGCTGCCTACCGTTCTCGTTAACCGCCTCCGCCGTCATACGTACTTAATTCAGGAATTGATTCCGCTAGCTGAGTATAATGGGAAGCCGTTTGATCTGCGCGTCGCCACCCAGAAGAATCGAAAGGGCGACTGGCAGGTGTCAGGCGTAATGGTCAAAGTGGCGAGTGGAGGCGACTTTCTGACGAACGGTGCTCAGGGAGGCTCGACGTACACGTTTGAGGAAGTGGCTCCTCATTCACATCCAAGTTTTCCGTATGAAACCCTCCTGCAGAGCATTCATCAGCTAGCTCTTCAAACCGCCGAGGTTCTCGATCGTCAGTTTCCGAGACTAGCGGATCTTGGATTCGATATCGGGATGACAAGAGCGGGAAAGCCCTATTTTATAGAGTGTAACTTTATTTCGGACTATGTGAGCGGCCTATTTGTAGAGGGAGAGCTGATTCACGATGAGTGGGAATCGGTCTTTCGAACGCCAATCGAATATGGAAAGTTTTTGATGGACCAAACTTAAAATGAAATGAAAAAAGGACTGACGGTCATCAGTCTTTTTTTGATGGTGTGACAAGTGCCTGTAGCGTATGACTGAAGGATCTTCGCATTGAGGTTTTTAAGAGAATTGACGTTTGCGGAGAGGCGAGCTGGTTTATTAGAGTTAAAAGTTCTGACTGCGTTGTCACATTGTGAATGGCTGAAGCGTTCATCCCTAACCGAGCGGCTTCGCTACAAATGGGATAAGCCTTCGTTCCAACGGCAATCAGCACGTCAACATTCTTCTTCGCGACAAGAGCCCCAACTTTGCGATGCTCTTGTTCTGCGTAATCCCCAAGCTCTTCTATTTCTCCTAGCACTGCAACCGTTTTTCTTCCGTCTGCCGTTTCGACGAGAACTTCTAACGCCGCTTCAATGGAAGTGGGGTTTGTATTCCACGTGTCGTCGATC
The DNA here is from genome assembly GCF_020524165.1 of Guptibacillus hwajinpoensis. Classification (GTDB taxonomy): domain Bacteria; phylum Bacillota; class Bacilli; order Bacillales; family Guptibacillaceae; genus Guptibacillus; species Guptibacillus hwajinpoensis_D. Next base: position 521,331 of record NZ_JAIVKU010000005.1, on the reverse strand, counting down.
AGGAGACTCCCGTTTCTTCCTTCATAGAATTGCAGGTGACTTTTCACATGTTCAAAGGACTTCAAGCGATGAATCGCATCTGTCATTTTCACTCCAACAAGGGATGTCGCACCGAGCGCGGCTAGCGCATTTGATACGTTGTGTGTGCCGTATCCTGGGACAAAGGCAGCATATTCTCCTTCAGGGCAAACGAGTGTAAAATCCATGCCATTTTTCTTAAGATTGAACGAGATGGAATGCGCACGGAAATGAGCCGATGGATGCTGACCATAATAAAGAACTTTTCCGGTAAAGTCGCTTAACTCAAGGTTTCGGATCGTATGATCATCTTGATTTAACAGGATGGTGCCATTTTTTCCGACCGCTCTAATCATCTTCGCTTTTTCTGCAATATACGCATCCTGACTTCGGAATCCTTCGATATGATCTGTGCCAATCGCTGTAATGATCCCGATCTCTGGACGGAAATAATGGGCCGAATAAAGAAGCTGGTTTGGACCGGATACTCCCATTTCAAAGACGGCGCTGTCCGTGTTGTCATCCATTTCTAGTAGATAATCCAGGTTTCTGGCTAAGCCGTTATGACTTAATTTCGTCCTTACAACGTGATCTTTTTCTGAGAGAATCCAGGCAATCATTTCTTTTGTCGTGGTTTTTCCGCACGTACCGGTTACGCCGATCACGGGAAGCTTGAACAAGCTTCGATAATAAGACACAAAGCGATAATACGCTTTTCTCGCATTTTCAACATAAATGACGGTTACATCATCGCGCACATTTTTCAGCGCTTTCGGATTTGAGGTAACAACGGTAAGGTTGCTCACATTTGGTGGTAATGGTATGGAGGATTTTCTCTTTAAAATAAATACTAGTGAAGAATCCGTGATCAGGTGCTCTCCATATTTCGCCGCGTTTTTAATTGTTTTTGTGATGCTTCCCGAAAGAACCTTGCCTTCAAGTAGTGGAATCAATGGACGTAATGGAAGGTGTTTCATCGTAAACCTACTCTCGTATTAGACTTCTATGTATCTTATTCGGATTAATAGAAATCTGTACGGGCTAATCCATCATCTTACCTGGAAGCATATCCCTCTTTTCTTCCAACCGCATATACTATCTTAGAAGCTTGGCAACGGTGAAAAATAGGGAGGGAGAAGTAGGATGTATGCTATCAAACCATACGAAATAAGAGAGAATAGAATGATAGTCTCGACATCATCTATTCCTGGTCTTGCTGTTCATTTTAATAAAAGCGTACGACTTCAATTTGGAATCAAATCAATCGAAGTGATCGTACACCATTCGGATTCTGTGGAAAGTGAAACGATTTATCTCTCTAGTCATGTGATTCAACAGCTTGGTCTCCCTCTAACGTGTGCTTATGATGTAATCGTCCAAAAGGACAAGATTACAATCGGCCCTTTTATTGGGATTCTGTGTGAAATAACAAATCGAAAACTAGCGGAAATGTTACCAACGTACAAAAGCTTTGTAAAAGGGTATCAGTACATCGGAGGGGCGATCCTTGTCTTCTCGATGGAAGGGATTCAAAAAGAAAAGCGGTTGATTAAAGGGTTTCTTTATCATCCTAAAAAGAATGTTTGGGAGCCTGTAATCATGCCATTCCCAGCCGTAATGATGTCGATTGCAGAACCGAGTTTAACATCAGCTTCGGAAGCTTTTCATGACTATATGACTGAGTTTGACTCTTTACTTGGAGGGAGGGTCTTCAACTATCCCCATTTTTCAAAGTGGGAGATGCATCATATGCTACTGTCAGAATGGAAAGCGCACTTGCCTGAAACGGCTATTTATCAAGATGTTTCTGATATTTATGAAATGCTGAGTAGACATGGGAGTATTTACATTAAGCCACTGTACGGACGTTTAGGAAAGCAGATCTATAATGTGGTGGAGCATGGAACGGAGATTATGGTGAAGTACGATGAGAAACGAGCGGTTTTCACAAATTCTACTGAATTGGATGTCTTTTTTCAAAAGAGTCTAAGTCCGAATGCCTATCTCATTCAGGAAACCATTCCGCTAAAAACCTATGAGCAAAGCGTAATCGATTTTCGTGTGATGGCAGCGAAGAACCAGCATGGGGAGTGGGAAGTTCTAGGGATTTACTCACGCTATGGAGCGAGTGGGCAGATTGTTAGTAACATTTCCGCTGGGGGGCATACCGAAATCGCGAGAAATACCTTAAAAGAGGTATGGAAGCTTGAGGATGATGAGATTCAAAGAGTTGAAAAGGAAATGGAGCAGCTCGTCCTACAATCCATTCAAACGTTAGAAGATCAAGGCTACCATCTAGGGAACATCGGTGTCGATCTTGGGCTTGACGAAGCCTGTCATATTTCTATCATTGAAATCAATCATCAAAATCCTGATCCGTATATTGCCTTGATGGCAAAGGATCGATTAGCATTCTATAAATGTCGGTTTGATAATATGATGTATGCGCGGTATTTGGGTGAGTTTTGAGGAAGCAAGAGGAATGAGTGGTGATTAGTAAATGATAGTAAAGGACGAAGAACCAACATCACTATCCTTTTGTTACCATGTCTCATGTCTAAACTGTGTAAAACAGGTCAGTACGGAACAAAAGGATAGCTTTTAACTCAATTGTTTTTTCATAGTTATCCTCATTCATTGGTGAATTTCTGCCTGTTCAACGATTGGATCGACGCGAAAGCATAGCTGTTCCAACTCTTTAAAAGAACACATCACTTGATCGGATGGTTCATCGAAAAAGACGATGGCATAATCATTGTCTTTTTTAGACCAGACACGTTGACCATACGGAACCGAATCGTCACGCTGAAGCGTAACATGTTCGATATCAAATGTAGATTGAATCCATTCTTGAACTCGTTCACGAGCTTCCATGACTGTAACCTCCTCTAGTTTGAATAAGCACTTCTCCTATCGTTACCCGAATTATATGGGGGTTAAGCTATTTTTTTTGTGGCGTGTTAGAATCATTCTTGTTAGCTAATCAAAACACATCATGGCAAATATAATGGAACCTTAGCCGATAACGAGCGGTTTGCCCTTAGAGGCGGATGACTAGGAGCTATGCGTTATTCGCTTGATTTTAGAGTTCTTTTTGTGCGCAGAAAAGCGATAATATCAATGATTTCATCGCTTGATAACAACTGTTGGTCTAGTGAAAGTTGATACGGAGAAAGATTCAGATCCGTTATCTCGATCCTTTCCTGCTTTGTTGACTCTCGGCCGATCAAGGAATCAACCGTTGTTTCAAATAAATCTGCAATTTCGGCAAGAGAGAGAAGTGAGGGTGTGCGGTATCCTGATTCATACCCGGCATAGGTACTTTTGGCAATTCCAAGCTGATCGGCTGTTTCCTGCAGGGACCAATTTCGCTGCTTTCGTCGTTCGGTTAAATTTTTTAGCATGTTGTAAAACTCCATCTCTATCATCTTTTTTCATAGTTTAGCATAGATAAATGAAAGGTTCTATTAGAAAGTACGCAGTTTGAGTACAAAAACCTTGAATTTTTCGCTTTAGAACTTATAATTGGGAATAGACATACGCGTTTCGCGGACTATTTCTGATGATGGAGAGGTTGCTTATGAAAAAGATACTGCTTCTTTCAACTGGGGGAACGATTGCTTCGATAGAAGGAGAGGGAGGACTGGTTCCGGGCTTATCTGTAGAAGAATTGTTGCAGTTTGTCGCGGAATCATCCGCTCATATTAAAATAGATGGAAAAGTAGTGATGAACCGAGATAGTACCAACTTGCAGCCGGAAGACTGGGTCATCATGGCGAATACCGTATACGAATTTTACGATCAATACGATGGATTTGTCATTACTCATGGAACTGATACGTTAGCTTATACCTCTTCCGCGCTTTCCTATATGCTTCAAGATTTAGACAAGCCAGTTGTGGTAACGGGTTCTCAAGTCCCAATTAGTTTTAAACGAACTGATGCGAGAAGAAATGTGATTGATGCGCTTCGCTTTGCGAGTGAGGACGTCGGTGGCGTGTTCGTTGTCTTTGATGGACGAGTCATTATTGGGACGAGAGCTGTGAAGTTACGAACGAAAAGTTATGATGCGTTTGAAAGCATTAATTATCCATATGTCGCTCATATCAATAAAGACGATGTGACCTACCAATGGAAGCCTGAGCGTACGGACGTACCATTCAGCTTACGAACTGAACTTTGTACGGATGTGCTTTTGTTAAAATTGTACCCTGGCATGAAGCCGGAGATGTTTGATATTGTTAAGAACCTCTACAAGGGGGTTGTGATTGAAAGCTTCGGAAATGGCGGTTTGCCGTTTGAAGGAAGAGACTTGCTTTCCAAAATTCAAGGATTAACAGATGCGGGTATACCGGTCGTCATTACTACGCAGTGTTTAGAAGAAGGAGAAGACCTGCTTCTCTATGAAGTGGGGCGCAAAGTGGCTGAGCATCCCATCATTCTATCTGGGGATATGAATACAGAAGCGATTATCGCCAAATTCATGTGGGCGCTTGGTCAAACCGATTCTTTTGAAGAGATCAAAACAATCATTGAAACGCCTATTGCGGGAGATTTATCACTAAGATTCGATGGACTAGAGGACGAAGAATAAGAAGGAGACATGATCATGCCGACAACAATGAGCAACACGAGAGTCGAATCCGATTTTTTAGGGGAAAAGGAAGTGCCGATTGATGCCTATTATGGCATTCAAACACTGCGAGCGGTTGAGAATTTTCCGATTACAGGCTACCGCATTCATGAGGAATTGATTAAAGGATTCGCCATGGTCAAAAAAGCGGCGGCGCTCGCCAACATGGAAGTGAAGCACCTGTATGCAGGAATCGGGAATGCCATCGTGGAAGCAGCGGATGAATTATTGGAAGGAAAGATGCATGACCACATTATCGTCGACCCAATTCAGGGAGGCGCTGGTACTTCCATCAATATGAACGTGAACGAGGTCATCGCGAACCGTGCGATTGAATTGTTAGGAGAAGAAAAAGGAAATTATATCGTATGTAGTCCGAATACCCATGTGAACATGTCGCAGTCGACAAACGACTCGTTTCCAACGGCTATTCATCTCTCTGTCTTAAATATGATGGAGCAGCTGCTAAGTACAATGGAAGACATGCATGCGGTTTTCGAACAGAAAGCAGAAGCGTTTAATCACATTATTAAAATGGGACGTACCCACCTTCAGGATGCTGTCCCGATTCGACTGGGTCAGGAGTTTCAAGCTTACAGTCGTGTGATTGCACGGGATATGAAGCGAATCAAACAATCGCGTCAGCACTTATATGAACTGAACATGGGCGCAACAGCAGTAGGAACCGGATTAAATGCCGATCCACGCTACATTGAATTCGTCGTCAAAGAACTTGCCGAGATTAGTGGTTTACCACTCGTAGGAGCGGAAGATATGGTGGATGCGACGCAAAATACCGATGCGTACACCGAAGTTTCAGGTACGTTAAAAGTATGCATGATGAACATGTCAAAAATCGCAAATGATCTGAGACTAATGGCGTCAGGGCCAAGAGCGGGATTAGGCGAAATTAGCTTACCGGCGAGACAGCCCGGCTCTTCGATTATGCCTGGTAAAGTGAATCCCGTTTTACCAGAAGTGATTAACCAGGTCGCTTTCCAGGTGATCGGAAATGATAACACTATCTGCCTCGCTTCCGAAGCTGGTCAGCTTGAGCTAAACGTGATGGAGCCCGTGCTTGTCTTCAATCTTCTTCAATCACTCAGCATTATGAAGAATGCGTTCCGCACGTTCACAGACAACTGCTTAAAAGGTATTGAAGCCAATGAAGATCGTCTCAATGAGTACGTAGAAAAAAGCGTCGGCGTACTTACCGCCGTGAACCCACACATCGGGTATGAAGTAGCAGCAAGAATTGCACGAGAAGCCATCCTAAGCGGCGCGTCAATCCGAGAGCTTTGCTTGAAGTATGATGTGCTCACAGAGGAAGAACTGAACTTAATCTTAGATCCTTATGAGATGACACACCCAGGCATCGCTGGCGTGGCGTTATTTGAGCGGGAGTAATGTTAATCGTGAAAAAGTCGTACTTCGGTTTTAGAAGTGCGGCTTTTTTTGTGAGAAGATCTTTCGGAGTGAATGGTGGAAAGGGCTGAGTCGGGAGATTAGAAGGCTAATATATGCGTGTTTTGGCCAATTAGCAATACCCTGGAAAATTAATCAATGAAGAGGAGGACGCTGCTCTGTAAGAATTCGATTTAAGGAAACCGGTTTACTAAAATAAACTAAAAATTTTAGAAAACTCTCACATTAACCATTGAAATCGGATACATTATGTGGTTTAATCATACCTAACGAACCATTTCGGCTATTTTTTTTGCCGTTTTACGAAACCGGTTTCTATAACTTGTTTTGTTCATCTATGGGTCTATTATTTAACGGAGGGGATATTGCATGAAAGGTAAAAAGAAATTTCTTGCTGGGCTGTTGCTCGGTACATCTCTATTGCTAGCTGCTTGTAATGGGGGCGGAGAAGAATCATCTGGAGATGGCGACAAAGTAAAGTTGGACTTTTGGACATTTGGAGCGACAAACTATCAATCTCTCGCGGAAGAATATATGAAAGACAATCCAGATGTTGAAATTAATGTGAAGACATCTGAACTAGGCGATCATCATAACAGTCTCTTTACCTCCATTTCTGCAGGTACGGGTGCTCCGGATCTTGCGATGATCGAAGTGGATCAGCTTGATCGCTACCGTGAAGCACAAGAGCGTTTTGTGAATCTGTATGATCTTGGGGCAGATGAAGTGCAGGGTGATTACCTTGATTGGAAATGGAACATGGCAGAAAGTACAGATGGCGACTTCTTATTTGGTCTTCCGACAGATATCGGTCCAAAAGCAATGTACTTTAACGTTGATGTTTTTGAAGAAGCGGGTTTACCAACAGAACCAGAGAAGGTAAAAGAAATGATTTCAACACCTGATCAATTTGAAGATGCTGCGAAAACCGTGCTTGATAAAACAGACAAGCCGATGGTTGATAGCATGGAAATGGCTTACCGTGCCAACATGGATGCATTAGAGAAAAGTTATTTTAACGAAGACGGTGAACTGATCATTGGCAAAGAAGGTAATGAAGTAAAAGACGCTTATGATTTCGCTGTTTCTCTTTATGAAAAGGGTTACGTAGGAAAATACGAAATGTGGACGCCTGAATGGGCAACGGCTCTTAACAAAGGTGACTTTGCTGTTGAGATGGCGCCAGCTTGGTTGAAAGGCTATATGACAGAAAATGCACCAGAAGGAAAAGGGAACTGGCGTGTGACAACGCTACCAAGTGAATTTGCTGGTAACTGGGGTGGATCTTACGTCGCAATCCCTGCAGAAACAGAGCATAGTGAAGAAGCTTATGAATTTGCACAATGGCTTGTTTCTCCAGAAAATCAATTGAAATCTTTTGAAGAGAGCGGACTTTTCCCTTCTGCTCCATCTGTGTACGAAATGGACGAATTTGTGAATAACGAAGATGAATATTTCGGTGGTCAAAATACGGCAGCGACTTTTGCTGAAGCAGCAAAAGAAATTCCAGCTGTTTACAAAGGACCAAAATATGTCACGGTCAATGATGAAGTACTGACTGCTCTAAGAAACGTACAGGAAGGCGCTGACCCTGAGAAAGAATGGAAAGATGCGGTTAAGCGAATTGAAGGATTAGTCAAACGTTAGGCATAGCTGTTCAGAGGCTGGCGGGGGGAACTCTTCCGGCCTTTCACTTTGAAGGAGGTTAAAACGTTGGAGGAAGTGCAGAGGCAAGCAAAAGCTCGTTCAACGACCAAAGCTAGAAAAATGTCTGAAAAGAAAAAGGATATGATTTCAGGCTATTTATATGTAGCTCCATTCTTTATCGTATTTGGAATCATTGGGTTATATCCGGCTTTGTTTAGTATTGTGCTCGCGTTCCAGGAGTGGAACGGACTTGGTGAAATGGAGTATGTCGGCCTTAGTAACTTTACCGTCGTTCTTCAGGATCCGTTATTTTGGAAATCGTTATATAACACGATCATTATCGGTTTAATGGGAACGGCGCCACAGTTAATTGTAGGGATTGTGCTCGCTTACTTCCTTAACCTGGCTGTTATTCGCTTTACCAATTTCTTTCGCGTCACGATTTTTATGCCATACATTACGTCGATGGTTGCGGTTGCGCTCGTATTTGGTGTTTTCTTTAGTAGCAATGAAACAGCACTTGCGAACTACGTGATTGGCTTGTTCGGCGTTGATCCGGTGAGTTGGAAAACGTCTGAATGGGGTGCGAAAATTGCGATTGCGCTCATGGTATTCTGGCGCTGGGTTGGCTATAACACGATCATTTATCTCGCTGGATTGCAAAGTATTTCGAAGGACTTGTATGAAGCGGCTACTATTGATGGAGCGAATAAAGTACAGCAGTTCATCTACATTACGATTCCACTGTTGAAGCCATTCATCATTCTCACGGTGTTTATGTCGACCGTCGGAGCCCTTCAATTATTTGCTGAACCAACCGTGTTCTTAGGTTCATCTGCATTCAGTCGTGATGAAGCGATGACCGTTGTGATGTACTTGTACCGTGATGCCTTCAACCTTGGTTCATTCGGAACAGCATCTGCGACAGCTGTCTTGCTGCTGATCATCATCATCGGAGCTGCGGCTATCAATACGTGGTTAACATCAGGAATTGGCAATAAGAAGAAGAGAGGTGCGTAAGGGATGAAACAAAAGCATAAGAAACAATCAAAAGCTGGCACGTTGCCGATCTACCTTATTTTAGGGTTTACCTCTCTCTTTTCACTGTTTCCATTTTATTGGATGTTCGTGATGGCGACACAGCCGAGTGCGGCGTATAACTCGATTCCGCCGACGCTATTACCGGGTGGAAAGCTCGTGGAAAACTTCCAGAAGGTACTGGATACGATTCCGTTTTTCCAGGCGATGTGGAATACGATTCTCCTTTGTACCGTTGTGACGTTAGCCGTCCTGCTGATTAGTTCATTAGCTGGATTTGCATTTGCGAAATTCACCTTCCCTGGGAAAAACTTTTTGTTCATCTTAATCCTGTTAACAATGGTTATTCCGCCACAACTGGGATTGATTCCACAGTATTACCTTATTTCGCAACTAGGCTGGCTTGATTCCCTATTAGGAGCGGGGATTTTGTTCTTACTGAATCCGCTCGGAATTTTCTTAATGCGCCAATACATCAGTGAATCGGTTCCGGATGAACTGATCGAAGCGGCGAAGCTTGATGGCTGCTCGAATTTCCGCATTTATTGGAGCATCGTGCTTCCGATCATCAAGCCTGCTTTCGCAACGCTTGGCATTATCGTTTTTACATTAGTATGGGGAGAATTCCTATGGCAGTTCACCGTTCTACGTGACCCTGCTTCCTATACATTACAGGTGGCCCTTGCATCTCTAAACAATGCCTTCCGCGTTGACTTTGGTATGCTGCTATCTGGTGTGTTCTGGGCAACGGTGCCTTTGATTGTGATTTTCCTTATTTTCAACAAATGGTTTATATCGAGCATTACGGAAGGATCTGTTAAATAATCGGCTGTCTCTCCTCCGTATTTTGATACAATAAACGAGAATACGTTAGCAATGTTGCTAAGGAGATGAACGCGATGAATTTAACGATTAGAGATATTGCTAGGATGGCTGGGGTTTCTCCAGCGACTGTATCAAAAATTATTAATAACTACGGGGGGATCAGTGAAGCCACTCGTCAGAAAGTATATAAAATCATTGAAGATACAAAGTACCAACCAACCTTTTCAGCAAAATCACTGGCTACGAAGAAATCGAACCTAATTGGGTTAATCTATGCCGGGAAAATCAACGTCGATTTCAAACACCCTTTCTTCAATGAAGTGATGAATACATTTAAAAAAGCAGTGGGAGCGCTCGGATATGACCTCCTTCTGTTTTCCAATGAAAAGTTCTATCAAGGTGAAAGCAAATACCTGGAACGATGCAGGCATTTCCATGTAGATGGCTGCCTGATCGTCGCGGGGGATGAAATTGAAGCGGCAGTTCATGAAATCGCACAAAGTCAGATTCCGTGTATTGGCATCGATTTAAAGCTGGAAGGACCAAAATCCAGCTACATCATGACGGATAATGCCAAGATTGGCATGAAGGTCGTTGAGAATTTCTATTTAAACAAAGTTAAAAAGGTCGCCTATATTGGGGGGAAACAAGATTCGCTCATTTCAGGCATCCGAAACGAAGGATTCATGGATGCGATGAAGCAGTTCGGCCTGCCGTTGAATGAAAAGTGGATTCACTACGGGGATTTCTTCGAGGAGAGCGGATACCACGCCATGCAAAAGATTCTTCAGGAGGATGAACGTCCGGAAGCCGTGTTCGCCGCTTCTGACATGATGGCGCTCGGTGCGCTGAAAGCGATGAAGGAGCATGGTATCAAGGTTCCAGAAGACATGCAACTGATCGGCTGTGATGACATTGAATCTTGTCGCTATAGCGATCCCCCTCTAACGACCGTGAAACAGGACAAACAAAAGTTAGGAAAGCTCGCAGCCTATATGCTGGATGATTTAATCCAAGGAAACGAAGAGATCCATCCAGTGAAAGTGGACCCTGAACTTGTGATTCGATCATCTAGTATAGAAAGGTAAGAGGGCTCCGACTACAGGAGGCTACCAACATGACAACCATACAATTTCCAGAAACGCTGAAATGGGGCGCAGCAACCGCTTCTTATCAAATCGAAGGCGCAGCGAATGAAGATGGCCGATCGCCGTCCATTTGGGATACGTTTTCTCATGCGCCAGGCAACGTGAGTAATGGAGACCATGGAGACGAAGCGTGTAACAGCTATCATTTATATAAAGAAGACGTGCAGCATCTGAAAAAGCTCGGCGTCGATCTTTACCGCTTCTCGATTGCATGGCCACGGGTTATGCCGGAGGGGAGAGGTGAGCTGAATCCAAAAGGCGTTGCTTACTACCAAAACGTGATCGATGAGCTCATTGAAAATGGCATTGAACCGATGATTACGCTTTATCACTGGGATCTTCCTCAAGTCCTCCAGGATAAAGGCGGCTGGGAAAATCGTGAAACGATCGATGCGTTTAACGAGTATGCGGTCGCGATGTTTAAGGAGTTCGGGGACAAGGTGTCCAAGTGGATTACGATCAACGAACCGTGGTGCGCTTCTTTTCTATCAAACTACTTAGGTGCTCACGCTCCAGGGAAAACCGATTTACAAGCAGGCGTCGACGTTGCGCATCATTTGATGCTTGCGCACGGAAAAGCCGTGCAATCCTTTAGAGAGCTTTTACCAGACGGGGAAATCGGCTATGCCCCAAACACAGGCTGGCTTGAGCCGTTTAGTAATAAGCAAGAAGATATCGATGCTTGTAAGCGAGCGATGATGTGGCAAAAGGAATGGTTTATGGATCCAGTCTTCAAAGGATCGTATCCAGAAACGCTGATCACGATTTTTGAGAATCACAACGCTAAGCTCAAGCTTGAAGACGGCGACCTTGAACTCATTTCACAGCCGATCGATTTCATGGGCATTAACTATTACACGGGTAGTCTCGGACGATACAAAGAAGGGGAAGGGCTTTTTGAAGTAGAGGAAGTTCCACTCGATTATCGGAAGACCGATATCGGCTGGCCGATCTATGCAGACGGGTTCTATAACGTCTTAACCGATCTTCATGAAACGTACGGCGATGTACCGATCTATATCACTGAAAACGGTGCGTGCTACAACCATGAAGTAGAAGACGGGGGCGTTCAGGATCAGGAACGCATTGATTACTTAAAGCAGCATCTTACTTCTCTTCACCGCGCCATTGAATCTGGTGTGCCAATCAAAGGCTACATCGTCTGGTCACTGCTCGATAACTTCGAGTGGGCATTTGGCTACGAAAAGCGCTTCGGCATCATTCATGTGAACTATCGCACGTTTGAGCGGACGCCAAAAGACAGCTACTACTGGTATCGCCAGACGATTACGAATGGGTGGTTTGAGGTATAGGGCTTTGAGGTTGAGAGCAGGACTCGTGGATGACGCGAGTGAGGGTTGCTCAGTCATGAACAACCAGGCAGGAAGACACGTTGTGTGTAGACTGCCTGGTTTTTTGTATTTGACCGTGCGTCTTGTGTGTGGAGCGGTTTAGTGGTGATGAGTGCGGTGCTGCAGTTTTTCAGTGGTCAGGGGATTAGGATGGTTCTCGTTAGCTAATACAATCCGTTTTTGCTCATTGAATCGCGTTTAAATGCCTTTAGCTTACGATTTTAGCTCGACCATCGGTTTGGACTTTGGATTTCTAGTGACTTTGATGCTTATCTGCTTGAAACGCTAGGTGACATGAGCAAATTCAGCCTCATGCAGCAGGTGACACCATTCGCTATATAACGGGTGGTGACAGGCACCATTCTGCGCTTTCCTGTGTGAAAGCGCCAAAAATAGGAAGGACTATGTTACCATTAATAGTGTTGCGTTTCAGGAATAAAAAGGGGAGGGAGGTGTAATTTTGGAAAAATGGATGAAGTTTCTTGAAGTAAATTCTTCTCGCATTTTTGATTTGACGATTGAGCACGCCATTTTAGTAGGGTTAGCTATTCTAGTAGCGCTCCTCATTGGTGTACCGCTAGGAATCTATTTAACGACAAATGACTATCTGGCCGAAACAGTTCTACAGATTGCGTCTGTTATGTTAACGATTCCAAGTATTGCGTTATTTGGTGTGATGATTCCTGTCTTCTCGATCGTGAATCAGGGGATCGGGTTTGTACCAGCTTTCGTGGCATTGGTTCTCTATGCACAGCTTCCGATTATTCGGAATACATACACCGCGATTCGTAACGTTAATCCTCAAATGAGGGATGCTGCGATTGGGCTCGGGATGAAGCCTATTCAACGTTTGTTTCGAGTAGAGATTCCAAATGCGTTTCCGGTGATTATGGCTGGTATTCGCACCGCTGTTGTGATCAATATCGGCATCGGTGTTATCGCTGCCTATATTGGCGCGGGTGGTCTTGGTGTGTTAATTACCCAGGGCATCTCACGAGGAGATAACTATTTGATCATTACCGGCTCAGTTGCTGTTGCGATTCTAGCCATGATTGCGGATGGCATTTTACTGTGGATTCAAAAACGGTTCACGCCGAAGAGCATTGCTAATTAAGGAGAGAGGTGTACGGATGATTACGTTTGATAAAACGACGAAAACATATGAAGGCAATGTGACTGCCGTCAAAGGGGTCGATTTTACCGTTGAAAAAGGTGAAATTGTCGTTCTATTAGGCCCTTCCGGCTGTGGGAAAACAACATTGCTGCGAATGGTCAACCGACTTGAGTCGATCTCAGACGGGAAAATCACCATTGATGGACAAGATTCAATGTCACTGAACCAAACGGCCTTAAGAAGAAAAATTGGCTACGTGATTCAAAGCAATGGCTTGTTTCCGAATATGACCATTGAAGAGAATACGATGATCGTTCCAGATCTCTTAGGCTGGAGCAAAAAGGATAAGAAAGAACGGTTTCAAAAGCTCATGGAGATGATTGGATTAAGCGGAGAGAAATTTGGAAAGCGGTATCCGCATGAGCTTTCCGGAGGACAGCAGCAGCGCATCGGAGTTATTCGAGCACTAGCGGCAGACCCACCGGTTATGCTCATGGATGAACCTTTTGGAGCACTTGATCCGATTATCCGTGAAAAAATCCAGGATGAATTTTTGCAAATCCAAAAGGAAGTAAAGAAAACGATTTTGTTTGTCAGTCACGATATTGACGAAGCGATCAAAATGGCCGATAAAATTGTGCTTCTCCGTGGTGGAGAGCTGATGCAATATGACACGCCTTCTGAGATGCTGGTCCGTCCTAAGAATGAATTCGTTCGAGAGTTCTTTGGAAAAGACAGGGCCATTAAAAGCTTGAGTTTACATACAATCCAGGATCTCCAGGAAATGATTGGTCTTGCGGAATTTGATGATGCAATTGCTGACACAAAGACGATTAATGTAAACCATGACCTCCGAAACACATTATCCATGTTACTGAATCAGGAAGCGGATCAGGTGATTGTGAGTGATGATGATGGAAACAAGCTCGGTGCAATCACCATTGACATTGTTCAGAAATACCTTCATTACGAAATCAAAGCAAAGCCAGCCCCAGTCCTAGAGGGGGTATAACATGAATAAGAAGAAGGTCATTAGTCTTGTTGTACGCTATTCTGTTTACGGATTGGTCGCTTTGTTTTTCTTTTGGGCAATCCGTAACCATTATTTTGATTATATTTTTACGGAATCAACAACATTTTGGCATTTAGTTAAACAGCACTTACAGCTTGTGCTTGTTTCATCGGTACTCGCCTTACTCATTGCGATACCTGGAGGCATTCTCGTCACACGAAAACCATTTCGACGAGCCGAATGGGTTGTCTCGAATACGGTTAACCTCGGTCAAACGATTCCCAGTCTTGCCGTGCTCGCCTTGATGATTAGTATTCTTGGGATTGGCTTTCAAACAGCGGTATTTGCCCTGTTTATTTATTCTCTTCTGCCAATGTATCGCAATACCGTCGCTGGAATTGATTCCATTGATGAAAATTTAATTGATGCAGCGAGAGGAATGGGGATGAAGCCGATCCAAATTCTGCTCCGAATCGAATTACCGAATGCTGCGTACTCCATCTTAGCGGGAGTTCGGACGGCGATTGTACTAAATATCGGAACGGCTGCGCTAGCTTATGTCGTCGGTGGAGGCGGTCTTGGCGTATGGATTTTCACTGGCATTCAGCTGTTTGATAATGGCTATTTAATTTCCGGTGCGATCCCTGTTACGCTACTCGCCATTTTTGTCGATTATTTGCTTCGACTACTTGAGCGTCTCATCGTTCCTGAAGGCTCGAAGCCACCACAAGAATTGTAATGGGATTGGAGGTGTTGATGTGAAAAGCAAGATGCTTTGTGGAATCATCATCGTTGTGATCTTAACGATGGTAACATCCTGTTCAACGGTTGGAATTGGCGGAAAACCCATTTCTGTTGGTGGGAAGAACTATACGGAACAATACTTGCTCTCAGAAATGACGGCTTTCCTTCTGGAGGATGCCGGTTATGATGTGAAGCAAATGAATAACTTAAGTAGTACCGTTGTGCGGAAAGCCCTTGAGAATGAGCAGGTCGACTTGATGTGGGAGTACACAGGTACCGCCCTGCTTACCTATATGGGGCAGGATACCATCGCTGATCCTGCCAAAGCGTTTCAGAAAGTAAAAGAGATTGATGGGAAAGAAAATGATATCCATTGGATGAACATGTCTAACGTGAACAACACGTATGCGCTAGCCATGAGAGAAGAACAGGCAAAGGAATTAGGGATTCAATCCATCAGCGATCTCGCAGCTTATATGAATGACCATCCCGGCGAGCTTTCCATTGCCTCTGACGCCGAGTTTGCGAACCGTCCAGATGGCATTCCGGGGGTAGAAAAAACGTACGGATTTCAATTCGATACAAATCAAATCAATCAGATGGACATCGGATTAACGCAACGAGCATTAGACAATGGCGACGTTGACGTATCGGTCGCGTTTGAAACCGATCCTACCATTGTTGAATATAACTTAATAACGCTTGAGGACGATAAGAATTTCTTTCCTCCTTATACAGCAGCAGTGACGATTAATGAAGACGTCTATGAAAAATATCCTGAAGTAAAAGAAATCACAAAACCACTTGCCGAACAGCTAAACAGCGACATCATGCGAGAATTAAACTACAAGGTAGACATTGAAGGAAACAGTGTCTCTGTCGTTGCGCATGATTGGCTTGTGGAAAATGGGTTATTGGAAGAGTAGACAAAAAGGCCTTTCCCTTCGTATAAGAAGAGGGAAAGGCCTTTTTCTTTTAAAAAGAAGCTTCTATATGCTGTACATAGGCTTCTGCTTTATCACGAAGTTCATCCTCAGATAAGCGCGAAGCCCCTTGCACCGTAAAGATCGGCAGGAAGCGCATGCCAGTAAGGTTCGCCGTAGCATGAAATGGCTTCACGAGTTCACTCATGCTGTAGTGATTGAAACCGCCAGCTTGATAAGCTGCTTCAGGCCCGCCAGTGGAAATCGCAAGCAACAGTTCTTTTCCATGAAGGGCTGTACCCTCACTGCCATACGCCCATCCGTAGGTGAGCACGTTGTCCTGCCATTCTTTTAAAAGGGCTGGACTGCTGTACCAGTAGAATGGAAATTGAAAAACGATGCGATCATGCGAAGATAATAGAGCCTGTTCATGTTCAACGTCAATCTTTCCATCTGGATAAACGTCATAAAGCTTATGGATCGTTACATCGGTTTGTTCCAAACGAGTGATGAGCGTACGATTGATTTTGGATTGTGAGAGATTTGGGTGTGCTAGGATGACGAGTGTTTTCATGAGATCCCATTCCTTTTCGTTTGTATATGCAAATGAACTATTAAAAAAAATTAGGCGATATCAGTTTCTACATCGGTTTGATTTTCATACATCTTGTAAAAGGCATCCGCTACGTGAGCAGGAGCGAGAGAAGTTCCTTCTTCTACAAAGCCTTTGATCGTGAGCGTTCCAACATAAATGCCTTTTGGCTGAAGCTCTTCATGTAAACTGTAGGCAAGATTTCGAATGCCCGCTTTACCAATTGCAAGGGAAGCATAGTCTGCATAAGGCTGTAGTGCGAGGCCTCCACCTGTTAACAGTATAAATCCTTGCTCCATGTGAGGAAGCACACTCTGAACACTTGAAAGGGCTCCACCAACATTAATCTTAAAATCGCGTGTTACATCACTTACGCTAAGCGTCGTTGGTTTTCCAGGCGTGCCGCTTGCCGCATTGTACAGCAATCCGTCAATGTGACCAAACTGTTTCTGAACTTGCTCCATCGCATACTTCAGCTCATCACCTTTTCTTGCATCGGCTACATACGTACCAACTTCAATGTTTTCCCCGCGTAGCTCTTCTGCATACTGCGCTAACGTTTCTTCACGACGTGCAACCAAGGCAATTCGGAAGCCCTGTTGACCAAATTTTTTCGCTGTGTGAAGACTAATTCCGGGACCTGCCCCAACAATCACAAGTGTTTTCATTTTCATGTCCTCCTTATATTTGTATATGCAAATGATAGTGTAAAAAAATTTAGTTGTTTTTTTCTAATTTTTGACTTGCTTCATGAAGCATGAGACTTAAATTCATACTGAGCTCTTTCCCGAGGATTTCGTTATAATCCTCAAATAAAGACTTCAAGCCCTTACGAAACGCCACATAAAGTGCTTCTCCATCTTCAGTAAGCGAGATCATCGTTTGTTTCCCGCTCGTTTGTTTACGCACGAGATTTTGCTTTACTAGCTTCTCAATAAAGCGCGTGCTCGTTGAAGGCGCAATGGAAAGCTTCTGACATAGCTCTTTTTGCGTGATGTTCGGCTGTCCATGAATCACCATGATCATATAAAAATACGAAGGCGCCAGATCGCTAAAATCAAAGTTCTTCTCCGCAAGCTTCGTAATGTTGCGAGCAAAGCGATTCGACGTAAAGAACAAGCATTGCATTAATACCTTTTCCTCTTCTTGCATATCATCACCCTTTTCATTTGCATATACAAATTAACATGATGGATTTGGATTGTCAATGGTTTGGGTTTTGGAAGGGAGGGGGAGCAAGGGAGACTGCAGTTGAGAGCGGGGTTGGTTAGAATGATTCTCGTTAGCTAATAAATGGGAAAATCGGCAAAAAAAGATCAGATCACCTCCGAGAGGAAAAGTTAATCTGAATGCGCAAGAAGTCTGCTATTTCACCTTTCATAAAGTAAGAATTTCTACCTTTCAATGAGAATGAACAGGTCTATTCTTTGATTCGAAGAAATTCGGCGGTTCCGCCACAAACGATGGCGGAGCTGGAATGGCGCAGGCACTCGGTGCGAAACTCGTTGATCAAACGAACAAAGAGGTCTCTCCAGGTGGGTAAGCCCTTAAGCGAGCTAGCCACGATCGATGTCTCGGATCTGGACCCCTGCTTAAAAATCGTTCAAATTGAAGCGGCGTGTGATGTGACCAATCCTTTAACAGGAAAGTCTGGTGCTTCAGCTGTATTTGGTCCGCTAAAAAGGCGTAACCTCTGACTATAAGAAAAATGATTAGGAAGAGTTGTCTGTTCTATGGGAGCTTATATGTGATAAATTAGAATTATCTGTAATTAATGGAAGATTTGAATGAAAGAGAATAAGATAGATGTAATTCAAGATAACCCAACGCTTAAACTTTATGAAAACCTTAAATTCTTAAGGAATAAATCAATAATTGATAGGGATCTTGTATGACTGAATGTAGAGAGGGGTTCAAGTGTTTGTAAAGCTAACAGAAGAGTAGTTTAAAAGAGTTACGTTTGCAGAAGTCACTTTTCTGAAAGGAATTCTATTTAAAATGATACGAGCTTATGTTGAAACAGAAGATAGAGAAAAGTTACTCACTTTTATAGAAAAATTAAGTAGTAAAGAGCATGTAGGAGACATAGATGAAGTCGTTTCAAATTCTAACCACATTCTTTTGTATGAGAAAAATGGTTTGAGAGGGATTTCATATGCATCTAACTCTTCTAATGATGAAGAGTCTATTGCCCAAATTAGCATATTTGTTGAACCGAATGATCGTCTTAAAGGGATCGGTTCTGCCTTATATCGAGAGATGGAAAAGTTTATTTCAGCAACTAAACCTGATTTTTTATGTGCTTACATGAGAGTGGAATCAGAAAATCCAGTTGGATTCGCTCAAAAAATGGGCTATAAAAAATGGTGGGGATCTTCTGAATTAGTTTACAGGGGAGGATCTTTTCCTAAAGCAGATCTAGCGTTTGTTAAATATGAGGATAAGTTTTTTGAGGAATTTGTAAAAGTTGTACAAGATTCTTATTATGATTTGCACAAAAAAAATGACCTAAAACCATATTTGGCTTCAGCAGACATTGTTAAACAGTACAAATTAAATAATAAAGACAGAGTTTATTTAATCTTAGATCATAAGGAAATTGTAGCATCCATCACAACTGGTGAAGGAGAAATAGATAATGTGATGGTTGCACCAAAATACCAGGGAAAAGGCTATGGGCGTCAAGCTATGCAATTTGGTATAAACAAGATGATAGAAGAAGGTTACAATGATATTCGCCTTTGTTATGTAGAAGGGAATGAAAATGCTGAGAAGTTATACACTTCGTTAGGCTTTCAGCCGCTTCACAATACACAAGTTTTTCGTAAGTTCTTGTAGGTTCTTTATTCTGCAATCTCAGATCATATTAGCAAAACCAGACCGAACGAATATGAAGATCTGTTTACTGGATCATAGTAGGAAATAAGGGGGCTTACCACATGAATTTTAACCTGGCTGAAGCGATTCAGATATTAGAACGAACACCACGGTCATTAGAGGAATTACTCACTGGATTATCGAACGGCTGGTTAACGACGAACGAAGGAGAAGGGACATGGAATGCCTTTGAAGTCATTGACCACCTAATCGAGAGTGAAAGAACCAACTGGATGCCAAGGGTAGAAACGATTTTAGAAGGAGAGGCAAATCCTTTTCCGCCATTCGATCGGTTTGCTCATCTCACCAGTGCTGCTAACCCTATTGAAACGAAGCTGGCTGAATTCAAAGAAGCTCGATCGAAAAGTTTAACGCACCTGAAGCAGGCGGTGCACTCAGATGCTCAGCTTGGATTAACGGGTCATCATCCCGCATTTGGTGAAGTAAGACTAAAGGAATTGCTAGCCACTTGGGTCGTCCATGATTTTACTCATGTGTCTCAAATCACAAGAGTGTTGGCAGAAAGATATAGAAAAGATGTTGGGCCGTGGGAAGCGTATTTGGGAGTTTTGAAACGGTGAAAATGAAAAGAAGAGGAAAGCTAACTTTCAAAGGACGGAAGTTAGCTTTTTTTATATATCCTTTTTTGGAAAAAATAGTGATAAAAATAAAATGAACGATTTCAACGAGGTCAGCGTCATATAGGTGCAGGTAAAGGAGAGGGTTGTATGGAACGCGAGGAGGAAATTCAATTAATTCAGCAGGCACAAGCCGGAGACGATGATGCGTTCACTCAGCTTTTTCAGTGCTATTATGCTTTCCTCTACAAATATCTTTTAAAACTAACCTTGAATGAAGAAACGAGCGTTGAGCTTGCACAGGAGACGATGATGAAGTGTTATGTGAAGCTTTCCTCCTACAAAGGGGAAGGGAAGTTCTCCACCTGGATGATCTCGATTGCGTCAAGGCTATACATGGATGTGCTTCGAAAACAAAAACGAGAGAAGAAATGGGTGGAAGATGAGAAGCATGTCCTGTCGCGAAAGCTAGCGTGGGAGGCAAGTACAAAAGGGATGAACTGGAGCGACCTTTTCACTGATTTTAACGCGTTAGACTCCACCTTAAGAGTTCCGATCTTGCTCCGGCATTATTATGGCTACTCGTATGATGAAATAGGAAAAATGCTTGGAATCCGTACAGGAACTGTGAAATCCAGGGTACACACGGGGATACAAAAGTTACGAAAGGAGTTGGATACGCCGTGAATGACAAGGAAGATAAAAAGATTGTGCAACACCTTAAACAAGATTGGCAGCAAATCGATGAGCTTGGAAAAGAATCGCTTTCAAAGGTAGATATGCAAGAACAGCTTCTGAAGTTCCAACAAAAAAAGAAAAAAGCTTTTTATCTCGAAAGTGCGCTTTTCCTGTTAACAGCACTCGTGATTTTAACAGCCGTCACGGTTAGTCTTTTCCAAGCTCCGATCTTCTTTCTGTTCATCCAGATCGTGGCCAGCCTGATCGTTCCTTTTGGCGTCTATTTCACCTATAAGAAAGTGAATAAGAAAGGAGTGGCCACTCATGACAAACCTTGAGCTCTTTGTCCTTGTTCCAATTCTGATTCTCTTGTTACTCACACAAAGCATGCTTCTCTTTGTCGATGCCAAGAAAAAAGGCAGCTACCCGTGGCTATGGGGAATCTGGGGATTGATTCAATTACCGATGCCAACATTATTTTACTTACTTTTCGTCGTGTGGCCATATAAACGAAAAATTAAAAAGGAGAGGAGTTGAAAACATGGAAGCTTTGAACGACTTAAACTGGGCTTTGGTTGCGCCACTATTGATCTTGCAGGCGATCTTAACCATTTCAGCGCTTGTGAGCTGTATCAAGCAAAAGGAAACAAACGGACCTAAATGGATGTGGATCCTTCTGATTCTGTTTGTGAATCTTTTTGGGGCGATTCTTTACTTTGTGATCGGACGGAAAAATAGTTAGGGGTGGAAATCTTGCTTGTTAACATCGACAATCTATCGAAACAATACAAAGAAAAAAGAGCGGTCTCGAACCTCTCATTCAACATACGTGAGGGCAGTTGTATCGCCTTGTTAGGTCCAAATGGAGCGGGTAAAACGACAACGCTACAGATGTTAGCCCGCCTCCTCACACCTGACTCGGGCGCCATCCAATTTAAAGGATATGCCGAGAAAGACTATCGGCCATTGATTGGCTTTTTACCTCAGCACCCATCCTTTTTTAATTGGATGACAGCTAAAGAATTTCTTACTTTCGCCGGGAAGCTTTCCTCGATTCCAAAGGAACAGCTTCATGATCGTGTACAGGAGACGTTAAGGTTTGTGAGTTTAGAAGAGGCGATGAATAAAAGAATCGGCGGCTTCTCTGGCGGAATGAAACAACGCCTCGGCTTAGCGCAGGCTTTGCTTCATAAACCGAAGCTTCTCATCCTAGATGAACCGGTATCAGCGCTCGATCCAAAAGGAAGGCGTGATTTCCTCCACCTGATCGAAGAACTGAAACAAGACATGACAGTGCTATTTTCAACTCATATTTTGCATGATGCCCAGCAAATCTGCGATGAAGTTCTTATCCTGAAAGATGGCTGTCTAAAGTGGAAAGGGTCATTACCTTCTTTACGTAAAGAGTTTGACCTATTGCCCATTAAAGTCCAAACTGAAGAACCGATGAAAGATATTATCGAACAGTTTGAGATCATCGAAGACTATGAGTATATTGATGCGAAAACAGTGAAAGTAAGATTGCTTGAGCATGTTCACCATAATGAGCTTTTACAGGAGCTCATTAACCAGAAGCGATCGGTGACTCATTTTGAAATCATGCAGGACTCATTAGAGGATGCTTATATGAAGGTTGTGAGACAATGAACCGGTTTCTAACGCTACTAAACAAAGAAATCACTGAACTGATGCGGAATGGTAAGTTGATTTGGCTCCCGATCGTTCTCATGATTATTGGCATCTCGCAACCACTGACAAGTTACTATATGCCACAAATCCTCGATATAGCCGGTAACCTACCAGAAGTAGCGAGTATCACGATCCCCACGCCAACGGGTGAAGAAGTATTGAGCGGCGCGCTGTCTCAATATGGCACGATTGGAACCTTGTTGTTCGCGCTCGCAACCATGAATGTCATCGCTCAGGAACGACAAAATGGTTCCATTACGCTCGTCATGGTAAGACCCGTGAACGAGTGGCAATATCTAGGCAGTAAAACGGTTGCCCAGCTTGCCCTTTTGCTTCTATCACTTATCTTAAGCTACTGCCTCACATGGTATTATACAAATTTATTATTTACTCCCGTCGACTGGCAGGTCATGTTGAGCAGCCTCGTTATGTACTGCTTCTGGGTGCTCTTTGTCGTTTGCGTCACGATTTTTGTTGGCACGATCATCCGACAGAGTAGCGCGGTCGCCGGAGTCAGTCTTCTCTTTCTAGCGCTAATCGGCCTGCTGACATCACTACTTCCGAAATTCATGGAATGGAGTCCAGGAAACATAAGGGGAGAAGCAACGAAGCTTTTAGTCGAACAGCAGTGGACCGAGTCGGCCTGGACTGTCATCGGTAGTACCGCGACGTTATCTCTTTTGCTATTTATAGCAGGCGTCATGGTGATGAAGAAGTATAAGCGTTATTAGAGGGGGGAGGCGTGGCTATACGTATCATACGTTTCTGCCCGGTCATGAGACGTTAGTGATTAATAATAAGGTTTCAGGAAGGGAAAGAAGTAGCGTAGCACGCAAATAGCGGGAAAGATGTTAATTTTCGAGTCTTAAAATATATGAGAAGTATGTTTCCTATATGAGGTTAAGTGGTAGTTAAGAAGTAAGTTACAATATTTGGATGGTGTGAGTGGATAAAATCTAGAAGGAGGCAAACATGTCTGCTGGAAAGAGATTTCTCATTACATGGTTAATTATAATGGTTTTAATGAGTATTGAATATGCGTTTTTACCTGATCATGTCATCATAAAGGGACTTGCACTTGGATTAACATCCATGACAGTTGTTACTATATTAAACAGATTGTATCCAAAAAAAGAAAAAGCCAATTGATCTTTAAAACCAAAAACAAGATGCAGAAGTTTGAAGAGAAAGAGTAGAAGTAAATGAGGATGAAGATTATGGATGACATGTTACATGACAGTATAAATGTTAGGTGAGGGGCGTCTTGTTATAGGGAGGTCCTTTTGTTATGCCTATCGAAAGTAATAGGGGCAGACTTACGCTCAATCGCTTATTTCGACAGCATTCACCATAAAACGGGTGGTGACAGGCACCATTATAATGGAGGGTTAACTTATGTCAATCAATGATCTTATTGAAACGAATCAAGATCTACCAGATGTAGACCCGATTCTGTATGTGAAGAATTGGATGACGCCGGAACCTCTTTGCATCAAATCGGACAAGTCGATCCAGAAGGCTGGTGAATGGATGATCAGCCATAAAGTAGATGCATTACCGATTGTGGATGATGATCATCATTTTCTCGGAACGATCACGTTGAGGCAAGTGCTATCTTATTTTCTACATGACAGCAGGGACGTAAAGGTAGGGAGAGATCTTTTTAAACGAAACTTCGCGGTGGTCCACCCTGAAGATTCCATCTTGGAGGTTTTTTCACTACCATACAATGAACTGCCTGTCCTTGATTCAAAAGGGAAATTGATTGGCTTGTTATCAAAAGGCGATATAACGGATGGGTTTTCCAAATACATTTCAAAGCTTAAGCAAAAGCAGCATACCGCAGAGGCATTGAACACTGTGCTTGAAAGTGCCTATGAAGGCATTGCCGTTGTTGATGAAAACGGAACGATTCAGGAGTTTAACGAAGCGTACAGTCGTTTTACCGGGATCGAGAAGGAAGATGCGATTGGACGCCATGTGACTGAAGTGATTGATAATACAGAGCTTCACATGACCGTGAAAACAGGCGTAGCCGAGAGAGGGGTCCTTCAAACGATCCAGGGTCATGAAATGGTCGTTCATCGCATTCCCATTGTAAAAAATGGAGCTGTTATCGGCGCCATCGGGATGCTTATTTTTGAAGGGATATCGGAAATCTATAAAATCTATGAACGCCTTAAGGAAACGGATGCAGATGAACATGAACGAGGCACAAAACAAGTTGGAAAGCAGACAAAGAATCACATCACCCTTGATCAAATTATTGGTGTAAGTGAAGAAATCAAAGCAACGAAACGACTCGCTAGAAGAGCAGCCAGAACAGCTGCGACTGTTCTTATTACAGGTGAAAGTGGTACGGGGAAAGAAATGTTTGCGAAAAGTATCCACCATCTAAGTCCATTTGCGACAGGTCCCATGATTAGCGTAAACTGTGCGGCTATTCCTGAGCATTTGTTTGAATCAGAATTATTCGGATATGAAGAAGGCGCGTTCTCAGGTGCCAAGAAAGGTGGAAAGCCCGGGAAGTTTGAGCTAGCAGATAACGGTACGATTTTTTTGGACGAAATTGCAGAACTTCCGCTAAGTATGCAGACGAAACTTCTTCGTGTGCTCCAAGAAAAAGAAGCCGAGCGGGTTGGTGGTGTTAAGAAATACCAAACCAATGTGAGAGTGATCGCGGCAACGAATCAACATCTTCAGGAGCTCGTCGAAAAAGGGGCGTTTCGTGAAGATCTGTTTTATCGACTAAATATCATTCGCCTCCATATCCCGGCTCTCCGTGAACGGAAGCAGGATATCCCGATTCTTCTGTCTTACTATGTGAAAGAGATTTGTGAGAAGTATCGTGTGCAGTCAAAACGATTTACCCACGAAGCTCTATCAACTCTTACGCATTCTGAATGGAAAGGGAATATTCGGGAACTGGTGAATACGATTGAACGTGTGGTCACGCTGATTGATGAGCCGGTTATTGGGAAAGCTCACCTGGATGAACTTGTTAACGTGAAGGAAGATCATGAAAAACATTTCTCTGATGAAAGACCCATCAGCTTATTAGAAGAAGCCAAACGAGTTGGAAAGGATCGGGAAAAGGAAACTATTGTCCAAGCGATAAAAGACGCTGGTGGCAATAAAACGAAAGCAGCGGAACGACTGGGGATTCATCGGACCACTCTTTATCAAAAGTTAAAAAACCTCGATATCTCCTAAGTAAAGTGTAGGGGAATCGCTACATAAAATCGACAACTGTAGTGTAGGCACTACAACCAGTAGCGCAGAAATGCTGAATGTAGCGATTGTGAAACCTGGCATGAATCTTGCTTCTATTATGAGTAAGACAGATTGAAGGAGTGATAGCCAGGTGGAAACCTATGCCGTTTTTCGAACACCTCAAACCATTTTATACGGTCGAGAGTCGTTTAAACAAATTGGAGTGGAAGCTTCGATACGTGGACGTAAAGCACTGATTATAAGCGATCAGGTGATGGCTAGTCTCGGCTATGTGAGTGAATGTCAGGATTACCTGAAGGAAAAAGGGGTTGAAAGTGAGGTTTATACCGGAGTAGAGTCAGAACCGACGGATCACTATGTCGCAGAATCGTTAGCCCTTTTAAAAGAAAGTCAGTCTGATGTGGTCATCTCCCTTGGGGGTGGAAGCTGTATCGATACAGCGAAAGCCATTGTTGTACTTGCAACAAACGGGGGGGACATAGGCGATTACCGGTTAAACAAGAAACTCGCAGAGAGAACACCAATCCCACATATCGCTATCCCCACGACAGCAGGAACGGGCTCAGAAGCAACGGATGTCACGGTGATTACCAATACATCAAATGATGTGAAAATGATGGTCAAGCAGCCGGCCTTTATGCCAGCTGTTGCGATCGTGGATCCACTATTATCAATTTCATCACCACAGCATGTGACAGCAGCGACAGGCGTTGATGCGCTGAGTCATGCGATTGAATCGTACTTATCTAAACGATCTCATCCGATGACAGATACATTTGCGCTATCGGCCATTCAGCTCATTGCCCAAAATATTGAGAACGCTTACTTTGACGGAGACAATCTTGAAGCGAGAGAAGCGATGAGCTTAGCGGCGTTACAAGCAGGCATGTCGTTTACAAATGCATCCGTTTGTCTCGTTCACGGAATGTCGCGACCAATCGGGGCACTCTTCCATGTGCCACATGGCTATTCCAATGCGATGCTCTTACCCGCTGTTCTTGAATTTAGCAAGGGTGCCTGTCAGGAGCGCCTTGCCCATATCGGTCGCATCTTCCAACCGAACAGTGCCGCTCTCACTGATGAAGAAGCAGCTGAACATGCGGTGGCTTCGGTTCAAGAGATCTGTCGCACGTTAAACATCCCAAATCTGAAATCATGGGGCATTGAGCAAGAAGCCTTTCACCGGTACGTTCCTAAGATGGCGGTGGATGCGCTTGATAGTGGGAGTCCAAGCCATAACCCTCGCGTGCCTACTCAAGCAGAATTAGAAGAACTCTATCTCACTTGCTATGACTACCAATTTCGTAGCGAGCACAAGGTTCAATAACGCGCTTAGAGGGTACAGGGAGGGAAGAACATGCTAGGCATGCTGGGCTTAATTTTATCCTTAGGCCTCCTCATTTATTTAACGATGAAAGGGATCAACATCATCATTGCGGCGTGCTCGTTGCCCTTACCGGAGGACTAAATCTAGAAACAGCGTTAACCGATTATTACATGACAGGATTCACGTCTTACTTTGCTTCATGGTTTCTCATTTTCTTATTAGGAGCCATTTTTGGAAAAGTGATGCAGGAAACGAAAGCGGCAGATAGTATTGCGAATTGGATTAAGAATACGCTAGGTCCTTCTCGCTCCGTCTTTGCAGTCGTTGCAGCGGCAGCCATCATGACATATGGCGGTGTTAGCTTATTCGTGGTCGGCTTTGCGGTTTACCCCATTGCTGTCTCTCTCTTTAAATTTGCGAACCTACCACATCGCTTTATCCCTGCAGCACTCGTCTTCGGCTCTATTTCCTTTACGATGACAGCGCCGGGATCACCAGAAATCCAGAACCTGATTCCAACCGAGTATTTTGGAACGAAACCGACGGCTGGCGGGTTCATCGGCATTCTCATTGCCATCTTGATCATGCTAACGGGTGGATGGTTGTTAGGAAAAATGGTGAAAAAAGCGGTGCGGAATGGGGAAACTTTCTCATTACCTAACGCGACTTCAAAAGCATCAAATGAAATCGCTGCAACAGCCAAACTGAAGCAGGTGTTGCCAGAACCAGAGCCAAAGGAAAAGCACTTGCCGAATGTCGTTTTAGCCATCCTGCCACTCGTTACGGTGATTGTCTCGTTAAATACGCTGTCCAATTTCATTTCATCAACCGGAGCCGCCCTTATTTCGCTCGCTTCCGGTATCGTTTTAGCCTGTTTAATCATGCTTCCATACTTACAGGAATTCTGGAACCCGCTCGCAAAAGGGACGCATGATGCGTTAATTGCTGCTGCGAATACTTGCGCCGTAGTTGGCTTTGGTAGCGTGGCGGCACAGGTGGCGGCTTTTCAAACCGTAGTCGATAGACTTGTGAATATTCCGGGTCCACCACTTATGGGACTTGCAATTGCAGTTACGCTTATTTGTGGACTAACGGGCTCAGCGTCCGGTGGTCTTGGAATCGCACTCCCGATTTTATCCCCGATTTATTTAGGGATGGGGAACTTAGGTCCTGGTGCGATGCACCGTATTTCAGCCCTCGCTTCAGGTGGACTTGATTCGCTCCCACACAACGGCTATGTGGTGACCACGATCCGTGCGATTTGCGGTGAAACACATAAGCGTTCTTACGGACCGATCTTTTTACTTAGCGTCATCTTGCCAACGATCGCCTTGATCCTGGCAGTCATTCTATACTCGATTTTCTAAAAAGTGTACAAAAAGGAAGGGGACTTTAACATGGCAACGACAACAACAAACACTCTACAAAACTACATTAACGGTGAATGGGTAGAGGCAAAAACCGATCAATTTCAATCTGTACCGAACCCAGCAACGGGTGAAGAACTTGCTCAGGTACCGATTTCCTCGAGAGAAGATCTGGATGAGGCGGTAAAAGTCGCAAAGGCAACCTTCAAAACGTGGAGCAAAACCCCCGTACCTAAGCGGGCGCGCATTCTTTTTAAATACCAGCAGCTCCTCGTTGACAACTGGGACGAGCTTGCGCGATTGCTCACACAAGAAAATGGCAAAAGCTTTAAAGAAGCGCAGGGCGAGGTACAGCGCGGGATTGAATGTGTGGAATTCGCAGCCGGTGCGCCTTCCTTAATGATGGGGAAACAGCTTCCGGATATTGCTACAAATCTAGAATCCGGCATGTACCGCTATCCCGTCGGCGTCGTGGGTGGCATTACACCATTTAACTTTCCAATGATGGTGCCATGCTGGATGTTCCCGCTCGCCATCGCCATGGGCAATACGTTTGTTCTTAAGCCATCAGAACGCACACCGCTACTCGCGAACCGCCTGGCGGAACTTTTCAAAGAAGCGGGTCTTCCAGACGGCGTCCTCAATATCGTTCACGGTGCGCATGATGTGGTAAATGGCCTATTGGAACACAAGGACGTGCCAGCGATTTCCTTCGTCGGCTCACAGCCTGTCGCAGAATACGTGTATAAAACAGGGGCAGCAAACGGCAAACGCGTTCAAGCCCTGGCGGGTGCGAAAAACCATTCCATCGTTATGGCAGACGCTGACCTTGATGCGGCGGTGAAAGAAATTATTGCTGCTTCCTACGGCTCAGCAGGAGAGCGCTGCATGGCCTGCTCGGTCGTTGTCGCGGTAGACGATGTGGTCGAGCCACTGCTTCAAAAGCTGAACGAAAAAGCAGATGAAATTAAAATCGGAAACGGACTAGATGACGATGTGTTCCTAGGGCCCGTCATCCGCAAAGAGCACAAAGAAAGAACAGAAAGCTACATTCAAAAAGGACAGGAAGAAGGCGCAACGCTTGTCCGAGACGGAAGAAACGATGAAGCTTACAACGACAAAGGCTACTTCATTGGACCAACGATCTTTGATCACGTGAACACGTCCATGCAAATCTGGAAAGACGAAATCTTCGCTCCCGTTCTATCGATTGTACGGGTGAAAAACCTAGAAGAAGCGATCGAGCTCACCAATGAATCCGACTTCGGAAACGGTGCATGCCTCTTCACACAAAGCGGCAGCAACGTTCGCTACTTCAGAGAAAACATCGAAGTCGGCATGCTAGGTGTGAATATCGGAGTCCCAGCACCGATGGCGTTCTTCCCATTCTCAGGGTGGAAAAACTCCTTCTACGGCGATCTTCATGCGAATGGTTCTGATGGGGTGGAGTTTTATACGAGAAGGAAGATGTTGACGGCTAGGTGGTAGAATAGAGAAAACTAAATGGAGAAATGCAAAGGTGTAGAGAGGGAAAATCTTCTCTACACCTTTTATATGACATCATCCTGAAGGTGTTTATCGATCACCAAGAAGGAATGACTTAGGGTATTAACCGTAAAATTCTTGTTCTACAATAGGAGAATCGTCGTTTATACGATTCGTTATCAAAGTCCATTGGGAGGAGCAGAAATCAATTCTCTTTGTTTTTCCCTTTTCAAAATAGGTGCAGCATAGGTTTTTTTATAAAAATACCTTAAGTAAGGAATAGTAAGGATAAAAAAGGGGGGGTTTGATGCCGAATGCTATCAGGTTACTTCAACTAATACTCCCGTGGTTTTCGATCGTCTTCTATCCTAAAAAATCGTTAAGGAGATTTCTACCTGTATCTATTGTTGCATCGATGCTTGTCGTTGGCATGTGTATACTAGCTGTTCCTTACAAATGGTGGGAAGTCAAAGGTGGATTCAAAAGCAAAGTTTATAATGATTTGAGTTTTCTCGCAGGTCCATTCTTTGTAGGAACATTATGGATTTTCTATTTTACGTATGGTCATTTCAAACGCTACTTCCTCACTAATTTAGTATTTGATGGGCTGTTTTCTTTTCCGTTAGCTTACCTTTATCAAAAGTTAAAACTCTTTAAATTAGTGAATTTCAAGCCAGTTTACATCTTTCTTTCGTTCATGAGTTATTCCATTATCATTTACGGATTTGAACGGTTATTAAAGCAGGGGAGATAACCCAAATCTATTCTTGCTAAGAATAACTGTGAGTAAGTTCTCCTATAAGTAGGAGGGCTTTTTTCATTTGTCTCCATGTATCAATTGGTCAATCGACAACGTTCGAGCAAAATCGGGTGGTGACAGGCACTCCCTGCATAAACATGAAAGAAATAGAAAACATTAGAAGTTAATGTTATTCAATGCAGACGAACCACAACATACGGGAGAAAGGTGTTTTACGATGAGCATGCCAGAATTATTACTTCGGGTAACAATCACGTTCTTTGTCCTATTTCTCCTAGCGAGAATCGCAGGAAGAAAAGAAATCAGTCATCTGACGTTCTTCAATTGGGTATCTGCCGTAGCAATCGGATCACTCGCTGGGAATATCACGGTCAATCAAAATTTAAGTATTCTAAAAGGTGTGACCGTGCTCGTTGCATGGATATTCTTCACCCAATTCATTGGGTTTATCGATATTAAGTTCAAAGGGGCACGTAGGGTGATGACAGGGGAGCCGATCATCGTTATTCGAGAAGGGAAGATCATGGAACATTCTCTTCGTCAAACAAGTTTGGATATCGATACGTTACGAATGCTTCTAAGAGAAAAGGATGTCTTTCAACTATCAGAGGTCGAAATAGCTATATTTGAGATGGATGGAAAACTATCTGTTTTAAAAACCGATCCTCATCAGCCTGTGACGAGAAACGACATGAATGTTTTGAGTAAACCAAAACTGTTCCCGATCGCAACGGAGGTCATCTCTGATGGGGTGGTCAATGTAAAGAACCTAGTGATGTTGAATCGTGACCAGAAATGGTTAACTGAGCAAGTGCTACTAGCAGGTGCTACTTCTCCTTCTGAAGTGTTCTATGCAGAGGTACAGCAAGACGGCACGGTCTATGTGGATTTGAAGGATGATCAGCTTGTGCGTTAGGCGCTGCTTTGGCTGAATCAGTCCATCCATCATTTTTATAACCTTAAGACACAGGTTCGGTTTACGATCGGTCATGAAAAGCGTCTTGATGCATCAAGACGTTTTTCAGGGTTGCCTATTTTTCTGATAGTAATGAATGAATTTGAGTAAATGAGCGCAGCAAGTGTATTTAACTGGCTTGGTGATAAAGAGATCCATATTGAACTAGAATAAAGGGAATCTGGATTATCGAAAAATGAGAGGGCACATCATTCAGTAATCCCCCGCATTTTTGTTTTTCTCTGGGAGACAGACACCGAGTGAATGATTTCGTAGAAATGATTCACGTACCATAATACATTATTCCTTTCGGTTAATTCCAGATAATAGTAAAATAATAGAAGGAAACAGAAGAATTTACAATAGATCTGATTTTACATATCAAAAAAACCGACATAGTACATATGCATCATATTGGAGGGAGTTAAGTGGCCATTTCTAGTTATTCAAAATTTACTAACTTCAAAGAATCAATTCACTCTCTAACAGATCCTACTAATCAGGAAGAGCTAATGACCGAAACATTCTTACTAGAACGAGACGAGAAAAAGAACTTGGAAATGTATTATGCTCCGTTCGAACATGTGAATGAACATGCGAAAATCGTGATTGTCGGAATTACTCCTGGACTTCATCAGATGAAGAAATCATTTGAAACGGTTTGGAATAATGATAATGAAGAAATGCCAGATGAAGAAGTTTTACAAAAGGTGAAGAACCATTCCAGTTTCGAAGGTCCGATGAGGAAAAACCTGATTACGATGTTAGATGAATTGGAACTACATACATACTTAAACCTGAACTCTACAAGTGAGCTGTTTGGTCCCGCTAGTCATCTCGTCCAAACGACTTCAGTTCTTCCTTATCCAGTATTTTATAAAGGAAAGAACTTCAGTGGCGCCACCCCAAACATATTAAAAACGGAAGTATTACATAAATATGCATTGAACCATCTACCGACCGAGTTAGAGAAGTTAAACGATCCGTTGATTGTGCCTTTAGGTGTCAATGTAACGAAAGTACTTATGCATTTAGCTGAAAACAACTTGATTTCAGCCAATTCGATCGTAAACGGTTTTCCACATCCTTCGGGAGGAAATGGCCATCGTCATCGTCAGTTTGCAGAGAACAAAGAGGGAATGAAGGAAGTGATTCGACGGTATTTTAGCTAAGTAATAGGGATGTTTTTATGATTCCCTGTTTTAACAAAATAACTAGAATACTATGGAGAATAGTTAAAGAAAAGCGCAGGGAAATGTTGGAGTTTACCTTAGTATATCTGTTTATTGTGTAATCACGTTGTTTTAAAAAACAGAGTTGTTTAAGATAAAGTAAAAAAAGAGAGAGTCTCTCCATAGGGGAAATAGAAGCAAGTTGAGGTGATGAAATTTGTTTGAATTACTTTACAATCTCTACATACACCATGAAAAAGTCTATACTCTAACAAACAATAAACCAAATTACCTAAAGCCAGCAGATAACCAAGGAATATTGGTGAAAACTCAAGAAACAGAAAAGTTAGAAGAGAATTCACAATGGAAGTTAGTTTCGAAAAATATTATTCTATCAGCTACCACTGATCTTTTAACTCATAAACAAATTTTTCGTAACGATTTAAAAAAGTATGGCAGAACATCTTTTCTCCATTCTTTGTTAGCTCAGCTACCTTTTACAAAAGTAGAACGGAATAATGACAAATCAGTTGTGAATCTAATTGAATATACTACAGAGGAACTCCCAGAAGCTCAACTTAATCAAGTGATTATTTTTCTTGATGAAATTATTGCAGGTAAATATAATCCTCAACGTATTAGTAGTCAAATCTCGGAAGATAGTAAAAAACGTTTGAAGTCACGAGCAAGACAAGGTCTCAAAATCCTTGGATTTCTAGACTCTTCCTTCAATATGAATGAAGAAAGGCTCAGGAAATATGAGCAAGCTAATAGCAAGGTTAGCCTCATAAGGGACGGAATACTTAAGCATCGATACTTTAAATTGATTCTTGAACTTCTAAGATCCTCAAATTCATTCACTAAAGAAGAGAAGTTAGATTCTTTAGTAGAGTTAGGCATGCACATCGTTCGGAATTCACAAGGTGAAAACCTAATGAAAGAATCAGTAGCAAAGTACAGAACAAGAAATATCCTATCCTGGTTAGAGGAGGTCAACCTTATCGATTCTGATTGGAATGTTATTGATAGTAGTAGTTTCATACATAAGAAAGACGAATTTCAAAGGTTAAGACAAGACACTTTTCACTCAGTTATTATAAAACTCAGGAAAGAAAGAGCAAAACAACTTCGTAAATTGTTAGATAGTAAGAATCACATTTCATATGATGCCTTCAACAATGAAGTATGGAACTTAGGGCACGCTGTTTTAAATGGAGAGAAAGTCGATATATTTGAAGCCTTATCTATAAGAAATCACACCATTTTAAATCAGTTAGAAAGTGAACTGGAAAATGGCTCTTTAAAATATTTGGGTAACTCTATATGGGGATCTGGAAGTAGAGTGTTTGGCTCAGGTATAACTAGTCTTTCAGTAAATGAAAAGGAAAGTATTATACGGGACGCAGTCCAACTTCTGAATGATGAAGGTATGCAGCCAATCGAAAAGGCAGAGAGAATTGCTAGTTTGAAAGGGTTCGGGGAAAATAGCGCAACTGGACTTGTTATGGTCTTTCATCCTGATGAGTTTGGTATATACAATGTTCGATCAAAGGAAGCACTAAACAAACTAGGGTATGAACATCATGATTTAGAAAGTTTCCATCAACAGCTTTCTAACCTTAAAAATGATGTTGATGCTGACGATTATATTGAACTGGATTGGTTTCTCTATTGGATAAGTTTAGATACAGGGGAAGACCACGGTGACCACCAATACTGGTGGGTTAACCAAGGCCAAACACATCGTTCCGAGAAGCAAGGCGGATTTCTATGGGCTCCAAAGCAAAACAAACAAGGTAGGCCACTTAAACACCATGTTGACTTGCTAGAAGCTAAGGTAGAAGATCCAATATTCACTTATTCTTCTGGCGAGGTAAAAACAGTAGCGATTGTTCGTGAGCCTACAATTTCACAAGCTCAACCTGATACGATCTCTAATGGTATGTGGGAGAAGGAAGGGTATTATACTTCGGTAGATTACTACGATTTATCTCCTCCTATTGAAAAAGCAGAAGTGCCAGAAAAGTGGAGAATAGAAGAAGAGGGGCCGTTTGATCGTAATGGGAACGTGAAGCAGGGATATTTTTTCAATGTAACAGATGACTTTGCTACAAATCTATTTCATCGATTTAAAGAACGTTTTCCTGAAGAGGTTCATTCGTATTTTGAAGGTAAGGGAGAAATAGTAGAAATGACTGATTCAGAACTCGTTTCTCACATTGATTCCTACATAGCCAGTAAAGGCTTTTACTACGAAAAAGAAGAAGTAGAAAACCTTTTTCTATCATTAAAAACGAAGCCATTCGTCATTCTATCTGGAATCTCTGGTACGGGTAAAACTAAGATCGTTCAATGGTTTGCTGAAAGTGTAGGAGCGACAGAAAAAAATGGTCAATTCACTCTAATTCCAGTCCGACCTGACTGGAGTGATGGATCAGATCTATTAGGCTATGTTGATATTAAAGGTGAATTTCAAGAAGGTCCGTTAACTAGGGTGATTCGAGAAGCATCTATTCATAGAAACAAACCTTATTTTGTGTTACTAGATGAAATGAACCTCGCACGTGTTGAGTACTACTTTAGTGATATCCTCAGTGTTATGGAAAGTAAACGCTTGGAGAACGGAGAGCTTGTCACGTCCTCTATTTTGCCTGAAGAAACGATTGGAGAACACCTGGGGATTCCAGAGAACCTGTATTTTATAGGTACAGTTAACATGGATGAAACAACGCATCCCTTCAGTAAAAAGGTATTGGATCGTGCAAACACGATCGAGTTCAATCGAGTGAATTTAAATAACTTTTCTTTCTTTGAGAGTGTAGATGAGATAGAAAAGCTAGAAGTCAAAAATGAAGCGTTAAGTGGAGAATTTTTGCATTTAAAGGATGCGTATGAAGGAAATCAAGACATTGTACATAGAGCAACCAATCTCCTTGTAGCATTAAATCAAATACTCGAACAAATAGGTGCGCATGTTGGCTATCGTGTGCGTGATGAGGTTTGTTTTTATTGTATCTACAATGACCAGGCAGGTTTAATGACATTTAATAATGCCTTTGATTATCAGTTGCTGCAAAAAATTCTTCCGCGCCTTGCCGGAAGTGATGCTAGAGTATTACGCGTGTTAGAAGATCTTTATACATTTACTACAGGAAAGCGAGTTTCTGATGATCAGCTTGAAAATCTAGTGGAATCAGCAAAACAGGCAGCCTATCCGAAATCTGCTCATAAACTGCTTGAAATGATAAGGAGGTTCCGTGACGATGGCTTTACTTCCTTCTGGACTTAATCAAGAAGAAGTAGAACTAGTTGTGGTTGAAACGGGTGAACTTACCCTTTATTTAAAGGGGAAGCCTTATCATGAGCGTTACGAAACCCTCATGCAGTATCACGAGCGATCTTATTTCCAAGATGAAAAAATGCAGTTAGAGGTAACTGGAGAGAGGCTTCAGTCTGTACAAGTGTTTGATGTTCAGAAGGGAGAGCTTGTCGAAAAGGACGACCATGCCCCTATTTTCTTTGAGAATGTTGTTTATCAGCTCGTTGCTTTTTCGAAGCATGGAAAGTCACTCCGTTTCCATCATGAACATCCTCGCTTAAGACATGCAGTTAGTATGGTGAAGGCGGGGAGAGATCCAATTCTCATGGGGAACCTTCAGTTTCAAAACGAAGTAGGGTATTCCACATTTGAAATTTACGATGGGGAGAAGAAGCTACTTGAAGTAACGATTGAGGTATTTCCTTCAAAGCTAAATTATAAAGAAGATTATGATATGCTTCTAAAGGAAGTAAATGACGAGATCTATAATCTTGCTTATCATTTTGTGAAAAAGACGTACGTTGGAGCAGTTTCTAAAGTAGAAGAAAAGCCATCATTGGCTGAATTCTATCGTTTAATTCAAGCCCATTTTCAAGATTTTCTCCATGCTCTTAAGCGGATTGAAACACAGCCACATCATGAATTAATAACGATCCATGAGCATGTTCGAGGCGATCAGCTACGACGAGTTGATTCTAGAGGTAGGAGTTATTTAAGAAAAAAGCCGCATCTTTTGCAGGAGGTTCCAAAAGGGATTGAAATTGCAGGAAAGTCCTATATGCCATCTAAAGGCTTAGGTATGAAAAAAGTACTTTCTTATGACACCCATGAAAACCGATTTGTGAAGTGGATGATGAATCGATTGATCAACAAGCTAGACGAATTAAGAAAGAAAGTGGCTGACCCTGGATGGAGAAAAGCAGAGGTTGATGAAACTTTACTATGCCAAGTCGATGGAATGAAAAAGGAATTGGAAAGGAAGCTACGCTCGACTTTTTGGAGAGAAGTCGGGGAGCTTGATCGTTCGGTTATGAGCTTAGTCTTACAAGTGGCGCCAGGGTACCGAGAATCTTATAAAATTTTTTTGATTTTATCGCGTGGGTTAGCCCTTGAAGGCAGGATTTATCAAATGTCTGTTAAAGATGTCGCTCTTCTTTACGAGTACTGGACCTTCTTAAAGCTCGGACAAATGTTAAGTAAGAAGTACATACCAGTTAAGCAGGATATTATTAAAGTGGATCGCGATGGTTTGTTTGTAAATCTTGTGAAGGATAAGTCAGCACGTCGAGAGTTTAAACATCCATTAACGAATGAAAAGATTATTCTGGAATTCCAGATGAAGGACGGGAATTTACCTACAGTGACTCAAATGCCCGATACTGTTCTTAAAATCGAGAAAAAAGGGAAAAATCATCACTATCATTATATCTTTGATGCGAAGTACCGAGTTGATTTTGCTGTGGAAGGAAGCTATTACTCGAGTAAATATAAGACGCCTGGTCCACTCGAAGAAGACATCAATACCATGCATCGTTATCGTGATGCCCTTGTTGTTCAAGAGGAAGGTCCATATGAACGATATGCATTTGGTGCTTATGTCTTATTTCCATGGTTTGAAGAAGAAACGTATAAACAACATGACTTCTATAAAAGCATTAACAAAGTCAATATCGGGGCACTGCCATTTTTACCACAATCAACTCGCTTAGTAGAACAGTTTATCGAGCATCTCATTGAAAAAAGTCCAGAAGAGATCCAACAAGAAGGGATCCTTCCTAAAGGATCGATCCAGGAGTGGAAGTCTTCTCTTGAAGAAAAAGTCCTTATAGGAATAGTACCGAGAGAACAGAACTACCAGGCTCACCTTCAGAATCGCTTCTATCATATCCCAGTCAACCAGTTAAAGAAAGGCTGGCAGGAGGCAACGTATATTGCACTATATCCTAAAAAGGGTGCAGCAAAGACAAACGGTGTCACCTGCTACGGTAAAATCATTAATGTGAAGTTCCTTAAGCGATATGAAATTCATGAGCTTCCGAAAAATAGCTCGGATGAATATGTTCGATTTGAAGTAGACGCTTGGAACATGCTCGATAGGGTTATTCGACCCGTTGGTTACGGCATTTCTGTTTATGCTTTATCTACATTTAATTTACTAAAGCAGTCGAGAGAACTTCCAGAGTTGTTTATGAAAACAAAAGAAGAAATAACTCTGTGGAGGATGTTGAGAAGGTTTTCTAATCAAGTAAGAACTGAGTTAGATAGTACTCATTTAGATAAGGCCACGGGAATAAAAGCTTATAGGATGAGACATATTAGACTTTCTATTGACCAGAACAAAGATTTATTGATAATTGAATCTTCAAATGAGGTTAGAAAAATACAATTAAAATGGTTAACTCAAAATCCTGCAACTGTATTTAAGAAGGTTTCTGAGATGCTATCTCTAAAGTAGATTAATCTAGCAATTCCTTTCCAATTTAGATTGTCTTATATTATTATTAAATTAACTGACAATTCAAAGGGGAGAAGGGAATGCCTACCTACAATAAGCTGGTGAGAGATCGTATTCCAGAAATCATTCGTACGAATGGTAATAAGTGCAGTACCGTAATTCTGGACGAAGCTGAGTATAAAAAAGAACTGCAGCTAAAGTTAAAAGAAGAGCTACAGGAGTATCTTGAAGCTCAGGAAGATAGTCATGCGGTTGAAGAACTTGCGGATATGCTTGAGTTGATCTATTCATTAGTTGAGGTGCATCATTCTTCGAGTGAAGAATTGGAAGAAGTGCGTAGGGAGAAGAGAGAAATTCGTGGTGGGTTTGATGAGCGGGTTTATTTGATTGATGTGGAGGATTAGAGTGATTTTGGAGTAAATAGGTTACATGAGCACTTTTAGAGGAAGGCGAGATGATATCTCGTCTTTTTTTGATTTGTTATTACTAATTAAAGTTAAATCGTAGTATTGGCTAAATTCACAAAAGTAAACTATCATCCAAAAAATCTCATAATTACAACATTATTATAACTGTTGTAATTACTTGGTAAAGATTGTTTAATAGATATAGATTTCATAAGGGGGAATTTTCATCATGAAAACAAATTGGATTGGGCTTGGTCTAGTCATATTGTTGCTAATCACCCAGCCTATATCTGCATTTGCACATTCGGGGAGAACTGATTCAAGCGGAGGTCATAACTGTTCTCAAAAATCAATCGACAAAGGTTTGTGCACAGGCTATCACAATCATAACAGTGGAAATAGCGGTTCCAGCAGTTCATCGAGTAGTTCTTCAAGTAATTCGTCAAGTAACTCATCAAGTGGATCTTCAACAAGTTCCCAATCTTCAAACTCATCTACTGGAAGCTCATCAAACAGTAGTAGTTCTTCTCAATCAGAGAAGCCAGCTCCAAAACCAGAGCCAAAAATAGATGAAAAACAAGTTAAAGCAGATGAGTACACTTCTGTAGCAAAAAGCCTAGTAAAAGAAGAAAAGTATGAAGAAGCATTACAAGAAATTGAAAAGGTTTACGACCTTGATAAGGATACAGCTACTATCGATTCATTTGTTGCTTCAACGGTTAGTAGTATGTATTCTAACGCTGAAAATGCTTTGAAAGATAAAGAGTATGACGAGGCTAAAAAAGAAGCGAATAAGATTCTTGAATATGATCGGGCAAGTGAAAAAGTTGTGACCGAAACTGAAGAATTAATTTCAAAAATAGAAACCGAAGAGAAGTATGAAGAAGCAATTGAACGAGCTGAAAATAAATTAGATGAAAAAGCATTTAGAGAAGTTTTTGAAAGTCTAGAAGAAGCTGAAGAAGTTAAGGAGTCAGATAAGACAGAACAAATAAGAGAGCAAACGATCCAAAAGCTAGAAAAAGACGCTAAGAAACTTTACAACAACGCAAAATTAAAACAGGCAAAAGCACAGTATAACCTTTTGTTTGAAGTAAACAAAAAAGATGTTTACCAGGACATGATTACTGAGATAGAGGGAGAGGAGCGTCTTGTGGATACATATGGATTAGATGTTCCTGATAAACAAGGAGATTCTATTTCTTTATATGACCATTTGCAAATTGAAGAAAATGAAACTCCTTATCAAGAAAAAGTAGTCGATAAGCTAGAAAGTCTAGTAGGGAATGCGAAGGATCACGTTATCTTTATATTTGAAAAGTCGATAACAGAGCTATTTAATGGTGGTGAAAAGGATGCGGCATAGATCAGAACAACGAGGAAATAAACGGTTTTATCAAAAAGCCTGGTTTATGTGGGTTTTTCTTATTATTTTTCCACCGGTAGGGATCTTCTTATTGTGGAAGCATAAAATATTTAAAAAACCGACACGATTTATTTTGACAACAGTGGGCGTCCTTTTTTTTGCTTCACCGTTCTTTCTTGGAACAAATCTAACTATACCATTGTTTAATAATCACGAAGAGTTTGTAGAAGCATATCAAGCAGAGGCTAAAGAAGTTGATGTACCTTTTGAATTTAAGCAAGAAGAAGAAACAGATCATTCAATCACATCAAAACTTAGCGATGATCTTACTATCATTGAAAATAAAGATGATACAGGACAAATTCATGAAGTCGTTTTAGTAGGTCAGGGCGAAGGATCGGATATTGTCTTAGCAATGGGGCTTACCATTGGCCTAGCTAACGAAGACCAATCTACCGACGAAGTAAAAGAAATAATGAATGAATTAAAATTATTTGATGAAAACTATGATTTTGAAAACAATGAAACAACTGTTGAGCGTGATACAATTCGATATAATATGAAATACAAACAATCGGAAGGTTTGTTATTGACAGTATCAAAAGTGAATTAAATTATTGAAATGTTTTTGGGAAGTTAAACCCTTGAATGGAATAGTCATTCGAGGGGTTTTTTAATGAAAAAGATAAACATAATGATTATTGGTCAAAAATTGATAATAATTATCTATTAAGCCCTAAACTTTGCTCCTATCCAAGCCGATCGAAATAAATGTAGGTTATCAATATAGTTAGATAGGTGCAAAAAACATGTCATTGATCTTTTTTCTATTATTTATGGGCGGTCTTATATTTCTTATCCGTAAGTTCATTCTTATTCACCAACCGTTCTGAGCTAAATCTTAAGGGGCCTTTGCAAAATAGTGATGTGATTCATCCAGAGGATTTGAAACGGATTGTTGTTAAGTATTCTGGTGATGTCCTTCCTTTGTTTTCACAACAGGAAATTCGTGTGAAGCTAAAGGTGGTGCTTGAAAAGCGAGATAAGGAAAACATCAAGGAAGTGCAACGGGCGCACATTGATGGGATCCAGAGGCAGAAAGAGATCAATCAGACGAAGGTGAATGAGAATATTTGCCCGAAGTGTGACGAGAAGCTGGTGCACCGAACGGGAAAGAGGGGCGAGTTTCTTGGGTGCTCTAGTTTTCCAAAGTGTCGGTTTGTGGCGTAAGAGATGAAGCGTGAAAAATGGGTTTAATATACTCTTTCTTTTAATTTTTTTATAGTAGTACCGTTAATATATGTTAACAATACGAAATTTCCCTATTATAGGAGGGTTCTAATATGAAAAAGAAAATGAACTATTTCTTCTTACTTTTAACTATTTTTATAGTCGGTTGTACGAACTTAGAAGAGGCATCCAATAAAGATGCAGAGACAGATACACAAGAAGTAAGTACAGTTAAAACAAATGAAAATAGTGAAAAAGAAGAAACGAACACTACGGTTGTTGATGAACCAGTAGTAGAGGAAACATCAGAACCACCAAATAATGAACAGTTCTCAGAATACAAACTTATTGAAGTTGATGGTGGTGATTTGTCTGGACATCGAGAACCTAACGTCGTCGTTGATATAGGTTACGGTGACCGTGAATATTGGGCATTTACGAATGAATACGGACAACTCGTACGTGTCGTTGCTGACGAAATCATTCTACAAGATGATCGTAACGAACCTGTATTATCGTCTGGCAGGTACTATTCTGATGAGGCCAAGGTTCCGGGTGTCGAAAGTGACGTTTTAGATGAAGGACATATTATTGCTGATTCTCTCGGAGGGGTATCGAATGCTTATAACATTACCCCACAAGAGAGTACACTCAACCGACATGGTGATCAAGCTTATATGGAAGACGCGATCCGTAGCGCAGGTGAAGCTACTGATTTTGAAGCCATTATCACCTATTCGGATACGGAAAAGCAGATACCTTCAAGTTATCAGTACACGTATACGTTGAACGGAAATGAGATCGTTGATACATTTGACAATGTGAACCCTGATGAAGTCAACGCATCGCTCGGTTTAACTGAGAGCGAGCCTGACGATTCAACTCTTTCAGACACAGAGGGTGATATTTCAAGTATTGATACAAACGGTAATGGGCAAGTGACTATTAAAGAAGCAGAGGAAGCAGGTTTCAGTATGCCGATAATGAGTGATCATTGGTTATATCCTTATATGCGTGATAACGATAACGACGGTATGGTAGGTGAATAAGAGTCTAGATCTCTGAAGCCAAATGAATTAATAATAGAACGTTTTATTGGTAAACTATTTATATATTTTGCGAATTGGTGGCAGTAAAGGCATCGCTGGGACGTTTCTTATGATTCGATATTTCGATATAAAGTGAAAAGGAGCATTCATTATTCCAATAATGAATGCTCCTTTTCTTTAGGTGATGGAATCAGCGGAACCGTCCCGGCGATGCACTTCGGACTTTAGGATCGCATATTGGTATTCATCGACCCATTGTCCTTTACACATATAGTTTTGCATTAGATGGCCTTCACGCCGCATCCCTACACGCTCAAGCAATGCGATCGATTTGTCGTTGCGAACATCCGAAAATGCAATGACTTTGTGCTTTCCTAGTGTTTTAAAGATATAGTGCAATAAACCATGAACCGCCTCACTTGCATACCCTTTACCCTGATGGTCTTTAGAGAGAGTGAACCCAATTTCTACGATTCTAGGCTCATCTAAAAGC
The DNA here is from genome assembly GCF_020524165.1 of Guptibacillus hwajinpoensis. Classification (GTDB taxonomy): domain Bacteria; phylum Bacillota; class Bacilli; order Bacillales; family Guptibacillaceae; genus Guptibacillus; species Guptibacillus hwajinpoensis_D. The sequence continues at coordinate 478,419 of NZ_JAIVKU010000005.1, read as the reverse complement.
GTATGTAATGCGCAATCTCCAATTAATTGATTTGTCTCTGTTAGAGCAATGGCGAACTGAAACCAGGTACCTGGTAGATCAGGGTGATGTGTGCTTTGATTCTTCACAAACGCTTCTGCTTCGTGATACTGATAATCCTGCCACGACTGAAATTTAGCAACTTCGGGATCGGCGCGATACAAGTGAAAGGATTCAATATCAGACACATGAAATCTTCTTAATGTCAGTCGGTTTGTTGTTGCGAAAACCTGATTGGTTTCTTTCATTCGTTATACCTCCAAAAGCGGGGGCAAGTAAGTACTTGACCCCTATCTCTTTGATCGATATTAATCTAAATAAGTCCTTAATGGATTCCAATAGTTTTCCGTCCATCCTCCTGTTAGATGTTCAGCTTGTCCTTCTGGGAAACCGGTATGATCAAAGACAAGGAGCGTTTCAGATCCTTGTTGTTTCAGTTCAAACTTTGCGATTGAATATACGCCTTCGTCCCAGTTTCCAGCACGCCATGCTTGAACGATACGCTCATTTGGAACAAGCTCAATCATTCTTCCTGTGATCATGCCTCCGAAGCAGGAGAATGATCCTCCAGCTTCTGCTTGGATGTCCGTGGGAGCTCCGCCGGACATTTCACTGAACTGTTTTGAATCGGTAAGGGATTGATAGAGACGTTCGGGTGTTGTTTGAAATGTGATTTCTTCATGAATAGTAGTAGACATTATGATTCCTCCAATAAATTATTTAGTTATTGACCACGGATCGACACCAGGGTCATTTCCTTCAGCAAGAAGTTTCATACGCTCCATATAGTGCGTCCATCCTTTGTTATTCGATGTTGCTTTTTCTTCAGGTAAATCATAGTGAGTCAATATGAGAAGCGTTCCGTTCTCCTTCGGTGTGAGGAGGAATTCGACGGTGCTTGAGCCAGGTGGCATGATATCTGAACCTTCCCATCCCCAGGTCATGACGACTTTTTCATCCGGGATGATTTCTTTGTATTCCCCCAAGGCAATGTTTTCACCGTTGATATCGATGCGGTATTTTCCGCCAATTTTCGGTTCGAGCAAGATCTGTCTCCCCATCCAACGAACCATCTTGTCAGGATCGATGAAAAATGAGAAGAGAGTGCTTGGGCGACACTCTATGAAAATTTCTTTGCGAAGTGTTTCAGTCGTTTGACTCATGATTTCTCCTTTCCTCTTCTTCAGCTGCCTCCTTCAAGCTGAGTAAGCTAGTGTCCCAGAATTGATCGATGAATTTCACTAACTCTTCAAAACCATCTCTTCTAATGCGGTAGTAGCGTTTCGTTCCTGCTTTTCTCATAGCAACAAGTCCAGATTGCTCTAATACCTTTAAATGCTGAGAAATGGCAGGAGCGGAGAGCTCGAATTTAGACGCGATTTCACTTGAAGTGAGCTCTCCATTACGTAGAACGGATAGAATGTCACGACGTGTCGGCACGGATAAAGAATGAATGGCTTTTTGTATCATACACTTAATTTAGCATGTACTTAATTAAGTGTCAACTTAAATAAAGAGGGGAGCGGAATTTCACATTGCATTTCCGTCCTATTATTTGAACGTACGATTGATTTCATGCTTCACTCTTCTTTATTCGATGGGAGGTTAAGGGGGTGACCTTCTCTACTTGGGGAGTGCATCGCTTGTGCATCGCTGGGACGGTTCTTATGATTCGATATTTCGATATAAAGTGAGAAGGAGCATTCATTATTCCAATAATGAATGCTCCTATTATTTATGAGATGGAATCAACAGAACCGTCCCGGCAATTCCGAAGACCCACAACTAACAATAGCAGAAACTTCCTGCCTACTTAAATCAAACGTCGTATTAATCGTCGTTACGCTAGAGATTTGATATTCATAAGTGAGTTTGCCGCAGTTATCGCTCAGGCAATCACAAAAGTTAAGAACTAATGGCTCGATTGTCCTGGTATTTGGAACGGGGGTGGGGATGTTTTCAGCTAATTGATAAGTCCACTCTTCTAGTATCGTTTCTTTCGTTTGGTTAGCTATACGTACTAACCTTAATTCAATAATGAGAGTCGCATTAAAGCCTGTCGTTTGGAATGATAGATTTTGTGAGGAATTCAAGAGAACACATGGCATTTTCGAGTTTTGGGGATTCACTGTAACTTTCGCTATTGTGATGGGCTTATCGATTTTTACGAGAGAGTTGATTGGAAAGACTTTTCCGCATACTAAAAAAGGGTGGCACGTTTTATCGTGCATTCTTCATGCTCCTTTCTTTACCTAATTCTTAAAGCAATCCGTCTGGTCCTTTGAAAACTTGAGCCGTCATGCTTTTGTTCGTGATGTTATAAGACGATTGTTCGGAGAGGTTAACCTCAACCAAATTAACTGTATACGTGAATGGATCACCTTTCACGGGGATGCTTTCACAAAAGTCATAAACAACGGGCTCTTTAATCTCTGTATCACTAACAAATTCCCTCAGGAATGGCCATTCTCTTAGAACTTTTGTCGTGTTGTGTTTATGAGAGGATCTTACCAATTGAAAAACTAAATGATTAAATCGTTTTTCTCGTAAAGTGGAAGTGACAAAGCCGGAGAAGTCAATGAATATCCTAAGATTACTGACTCCTTCTGTATGAACGTTTGCTTGCGTTAAGACGATTGGTGGATCTTTCTTGCTAAGGTGTTGAGGTAATACAGGGTTAAAGACTTTCCCACATATCACGAATGGAACAAATTTTTTAGGCTTCACTCTATGACATGTCCGATTAGGTGAACGGCTAAAAGGAGTATGGTTGAGATTCTTGCCTGCTGTGTTTCTGTCATGTTTTTGCTTCATGTACCTTCGGGGATTAGCTGCAGGACGGCGCTTGTTCATGATGAAACCTCCTTTTTTCCTTCATTGAACTTCACCCTGAATCACGGTAGCGGTGATGAGTTGATTTGTAATAGCAAAATTTTTGACACTGTTTGTATCAATTTGGACAATCTCAAGCTTGTAGATGATATCTTCGTCCTTTTCACAATCCAAACAATCGCAGAATGTAAGAACAGTTGGTTGCTTGGTATCCACCGTTGTGACCTCGAATACCTCTAACGAATCGAAGCCAAAATCCCATTCTTCGAGTATTTGTGCCTTTTCATTCGAGTTCGTTTCTTTAACAAGTCGATAAGTAAGAGTGAGTTTTGGATTTAAACCTAGGAATGATAAGGTAATAAACTCGGAATACTTCACGAGGATACATGGTTTGGATCGATTCTTTGGATTTACACGAACTTCTGCTAATAAGATGGGTGGTTCATAGGGCCTTAATTGGTCAGGCAACTCTGGTTCAAAGACCTTTCCACATTTCACAAAAGGAAATTCTACCTTTTTCATTTTTTCCTCCTATACTGTTTAGTCGTAATAAGAAATGGTCATGCCTTGTACTAGTGTATGCAGGTGAGTTAAACCTGTTTGGGGGAGGTTTTGCTGAGTTACTTTATCTTCAAAAAAAGACTTTCCATTTAGAGTAATCAAGCGAGGAAACGAATCGGCATAACCGTCCCGCCGATTCCATAGGTTAACGGATCATGATTTGCTAACTTAAAACGCCTTTCTTAATGATTGTTCATTAAGAAAGGCGTTTTTCTAGCTGGAGAAAACATGAAGGTGCTAAGGCTATTCTTCACCATCATCCTCCACCATATGCCTCAGCATACTAAGCTTATTATCCCAAAACTGCTCAAAATACGAGACCCATTCTTTCACTTCTGCTAACTGCTCGGGTTGAAGGGAGTAAATTTTGCTACGACCGGCTTTCCGATCACTTACCAGGTTCGCATCCGATAACACATTCAGGTGCTTTACGATCGCAGTTCGACTAATCGAGAAGTGCTCACTAATTTCTTTAATCGAAGCATCATTTTTAGCGAGGAGCATGAGCATTTCTCTTCTTGAGGAATCAGCGATGGCCTGATAGACATCATGCTTTGGTGCTGCGGACATTAGGCTTCCACAACCTTACGCAATCGTTCGTTGACGATGCTTTCCCAGCCGTTGTTCATCGTATTGCGGGCGTCTTGCTGCGTCTTATCGGTTGGTTTCATGATTTCATCTGGATGACCCCAGCCATCGTGAATGAGTGTGAATACCGTTTTGTTCTCCACTTCTTCTAACAAAAAGTGAATCACCCAGCCCTGATTTCCCCATGAAAAGGAGAGTTCTTTGGGTGGATTCACCGTTAAGACTTTACAAGGGGAGGTTTCAAAGGGGGTTTCTAGTTTAAATTCGTGCCCTTCCACAGGCTCGAAGTCATTTGGCATAAACCATTCCGCCATGCCTTCTGAAGAAGAAACAGCTTTCCAGACCTTTTCTATCGACGCTTGAAAGGTTACTTGCTTTTTGATTTGTGGTACTTTGTTTGTTTCACTCATATGGATCCTCCTTGATATGACACCATTCGGTTTTATATAGATTATAACACCTTTTGGTTATATATCAAGTTGAGGAAGTGATAGTTAGTTACTTGCTTAATACCATTGTCATTCGTTTCATAGGAGTTCATATAGGGAAATAATGATGACAGTCATGATAAGTATTTAGAGGAGTGAAACCAATGGACTTAACCCCTTCCGACCTAAAAACAAAAGATATCTACAAACTACTAACCGGTTCCGTAGTTCCAAGACCGATCGCCTGGGTATCAACCGTGTCAGAAGACGGCGTACTTAACTTAGCGCCATTTAGTTTCTTTACCGTTGCTTCCACGAAACCTGCCATTCTTGCAATATCCATTGGTCAGGGGTCAGGTGAGAGACTGGGTGCGGAGAAGGATACGCTCGCAAATATCCGATCGCAAGAAGAATTTGTGATCAATGTGGTGTCGAGCTCGCTTGGAAACGAAATGCAAAAAAGTGCAGAAAACCTTCCGGCTGAAGTGGATGAATTTCAATATGCTGGTTTAACACCTGTTGACAGTGTAACGGTAAAACCGAAGCGGGTGAAAGAGGCTTTGATTCATATGGAATGCAAGCTCCATCAAATCCTTCCGCTTGGTTCGAATGCGCTAGTTTTAGGTGAGATGACGCACTATCATATTCAGGATGAGGTGTATCTAGGAAACTATAAAGTGGATCTCGAAAAGCTATCTCCTCTTGGTAGGCTTGCGGGGAACTATAGTGAGAGTAAGGAGTTTTTTACGTTACCGAGATGAGGTCAGCAAAGTTTCTTTCATCAACCTGCTTTCTAACTTGAGTCCCTGCAGCATACTTTAAAGAGTGATGGAAGAGTATCTGTTCGCTCAGGGTGTCATTTTTAGTATCCGTATAGGGAGGGGCTGATGAAATTGAACCAAGAAATCCACTACAAAGAAGTCCAGCGCCCAAACCAGATCTGGATATGGGCGATTGTGCTAGGCATCGCGATCCTAATGTGGATTGGCTTTTTCCGCCAGGTTTTGATGGGCATTCCGTTTGGAAGTCATCCAGGTACTGATATGGAAGTTATCATTTTATGGATTATTTTCGGGATTGCTTTTCCAATCGTTATGCTCGGATGGCTGCGACTGATTACTGAGGTGAGGGATGATGGGATTTATGTGCGATTTGTCCCATTTCATCTGACACCTCGTGTTTTCTTATATAAGGATATAACGCGTTATGAGAGTTTGAACTACCGTCCACTACGAAGGTTTGGTGGATGGGGAATCCGATGGAATTTCAGCGGTGAGAAGGCTTATTCCATTAGCGGGAAGCATGGCGTTTTGATTGAAGTGAACGGTGAGAAGGTTTTGATTGGATCACGGGAACCGGATCGGTTGGTGGAAGTGATGGATCGGGTGAGTGGAAATAGAAATGACTAGCTACGATTGTGAACAGCATACGAGATTCGCAGAAATAGTCCTTTTCTCCTAAGAGAAAAGGACTATTTTCATGGAATGCGTCGAAAGACATAGAAAAGGAGGGAAAGAGAGGGTATTCTAAGTTTAGAAATTAATGGAAGTTCATTAACAGCAGTACTTAGAAAACCTACTATTCTCCTGAAATTTGAGAAGTGTGAGGAATAGTAGTTTAGATGATTTATTAGTAAACGATAGTGGAGAGCAGCTGTCGTATCAAGGGGGTTATTCTTTCAGAGTAGCCTTGAAAGTGAGGAAAGCCAAATATGAACAACGAATATAAGACGAAGTTAAAAGAGTTAGGGATGAAGAAAATACAACAGCTTTTTGGTGAGACGGCGTTTGCATCAGAGATTCATGAGTTTGCGAATTTGTTTTTGGAAGACGCGTCTATTTTCACCCATTTGCATGATGTTTATAGACATCAACTCGATTCCTTGGAGGTAACGAGTCAAGGTGTTGATATTTTTTATCGTAAGGAACAAGAGCTTCACATGATCTCTTTTTTAGATAAGAGGTTTTCGTTAGACGACGCTTCTTATGTTTCCTTTTTAACTTATTCTATTGATCTCATGCGTGAGGTTTTGCCGTTAGGTACTGTGGTTGAATTGAATCCACGCTATTTTAAACCGGGGGAGCCTGCTTCCGAACCGATTAAAGTGGTGATTACAGGCCGGTTTATTTTTCCGGAAACTTATCATTCTTATTTTCCTTATGCTGGTGTCGTGTATCCATTTGGCGAATTGAACAAGAGGAACACGATCCATTTTACGTATCCATTGATTCAGAAAGTTGTGCATATGGGTTACCAAGATGAAACGGAAGAGTCGTATGACTATCTCATGAAAGAAGAATTGATTCTGGAGAAAGGGATCACGTCGATTGAGTTTTCGGATGAGGACATGAGGAGAATTCAGAATCTAAGTAGTCGAGGGCAGGTGAGCGATCATGCAACTGTATGATTATGACTTTTGCCACAATCTGTTGTACGCAGGATGGGATGGTGGCATTATCAATAATTTAAATGATGCCCGACACGAGATTTTACAAAACTTTGATCAAATGGATTTTGAAAATGCTTCTGCCTACGAGGAGATGAGGGAGATCGTCGAAGGCATGGTCGCTGAAATCGATCAGCTTTTGTCTAAGATTCAATCCGTTCAATTTAAATAGAAGGAGGTTACACCGTTGTCGAGTCAAAAGATTGAATTGAATCTATCTGAGCTGCGATCCGCATTGAATTCGTTGGATTCAAGCATCTCAGAATTTAAAAGTTACACAAAGAATTTCCATGATTCCACTAGAGACGAGTTAAAAAGCTTTAATTCCGATTTCATTGAAGAAGTCGATGCGTTACTAGATAACATGCATAATGGTAGCCAAACGCAGTTGTTGAACAATCTAGATGCGATTTATCAAGCAGGGGACATGCTGTTAGAAAAGATGAAAGAAACGGATGAAAAGATCGGCACGACCATCAGGAGCAACACGGAATGAAGCGGGATCTCAAGATCAATTATGGTATACTGGATGGCATCATAGAACAGCTACATAAGTACAAACATGCCCTCGATACGATGGAGTCGTCCCTAGCTAAAATCAATGAATATGTGAAGCCGAACCAGGGGGAAAGCATTGATGCCTGGGTTTTCACGATCGAAGAATCAAAGGATTACATCCGAGCCTATCATGAACAAATTCAGGATCTCCTGACCTTATTTGAATCCTATGTATCTGATACAAATGCCTACATCACGCCATTAGCGCGACAAGCGATGATGCAGGTGGATCGAAATGATATTTGGATCAATCTGCAACAAATTGAACGTGGGATATCTGGGAATGTCGGAAAAGCCTCGCGCGTCGCAAGCCGGGTTCCCTACAACACCTTCTCGTTCTTTGAAGATCCAACCGAAAGTGAAATCGAAAAAAGCCGAAGCAATGAAGCCAACTTGAATCAAATTCGTCGTGAAATCAATCGGTCTGAAAGCGTCCTTCAACAAAAAATGGACGACCTATGGGGCATTTACAATACTAAAGTGAAGCCATTTGAGAATACGGATGACGACTATTATGGGAAAGCTCAAAAGCTAAAGATGTCCTACACGGGTCTGTTTGAAGGCGTTTGGGACGGTGTAGAAGACCTTTCCTCCGATATTTATGGCTTTGGAAAAGGACTAGTTCTCGGTTTATATGAAATCGGCAAAGGCATCGTCACAGTTGCCGGTGACGCCGGGATCGTATACACCTCCCATCACCTTCCTGATTCCGTGGAACCCGATTTTCTAAAGGAAGCAGCGGATAAACGAGTCGAAGGGTATAGAGCTGCCGCCATGCAGGCGATCAAGGATCCAATGGGTGTCGCTGAATCCATCACACAATCCTTCTCCGATACCTATGAAGAAGAAGGGATCGCCTATGTCGCAGGAAATACCTCCACAGCCTTTATCCCGTATGTCGGCATGGCAGGTAAATCAGCCACCCTCGCCAAAGTCGCTGGAAAGATCCCGAACTCAAACTTAAGCAAGGTGGCTGGAAGCAGCAAAGTAGACGTCGCAGCCATCGTGAAAAAGCATAACGCCTTTGAAGGAATCAAGCGCGGCATGGGTGAATTTGTTCAAGACGTTAGAGGCGGCATGCAGATTGCGGGGAATCCGAATAGGGTGGCTTTTGGGGCGAATGGATCAGTACCGAGTAATGTCGTAAACTCTACCATTGTACGAAAAGAAATGGATGATACGATTAGTAGGATTGTAGGGAGTAAAGATTCAGGTATAACATTCAAGAGTCCTGGAGAATATTTTGACCACATCAATGACATTGGTAAACGAAATGACTTAACGAATGAAGAAAAATTAGCAAAAATTCATGAAGCGTATGATAGATTAGAAGTAAAAGGCGATGTGACGGTTGTCTCTGACACGAAGTATTTGGAACCTGACGGATTTGGTAAGAATGGTCGAATGTTGATGGATTGGCCAGAGAACATGGGATTTGAAGAAGTTTCAATTCAAGCAATTACTAGAGATAATCCTTTACCCGAGAGATGGGATAGAATTGGTGGAAAAGGTGGAGAGAATTTTACTACTTTACCTGATAATGGTGGTCCATATACGTACAATCAACGTGCCATACCCTATCTAGAAAATCCTGAAGCAAGGCACGTAGGGAACTTTCATAATGAATCCTACTTTGAAACTATTGATGCTGTTAAGAATGGAAATCTCGAAGAATTAAACAAGATTGTAGAGGCTAATGGGAGAAAACCAATTTCTAATGCAGAATTTGTTGAAATTCAAGCAGATTATAATCGGTTCCAAGAGAGGATAAGAAAAGTCGTTGTAAATGTAGAAGCTACATATGGAGTAAAAGGCATAGCTGCCCCATGGAGGAGTAGTTCTACAGGTGAGAAGTTAATGAATGGTGGAGCTGAGCAAATAGTAACACCACTGAATGGGGAAACTTTAGAAATTTTTGGAGTTATACCTGAATATTAGGAGGAGATTTAATTATGACAAAACAAGAGTTTTTAAAAAGATGTAAGATAGAAAACCTGAATATTGGTGATGAATATATGATAGTACTAGATGGAATAACAGATGAACCATTTGTATTAGGGTGTGTTTATGATCAAGGAGAATGGAAAATTTATAAAACTGGTGAACGCGATGGTCACTACATTATTAAAGCATATACTAATGAAAATGAAGCGTTTGATTTTTTTTATGAGTTAGTATTAAGTAAACATAACAGACGTAACAATTAAAATCACATTAGAGTCTTTAATAGAAGGAGGAAACTTTATATTTACCAGCTTCTAGAATTATACAAAATGATAGATTTATGTCTCTAGGAACCACAAATTTAATCTTCTTAATTTTACCAATCAATTTCATAATTATTAGCAACTAATCGCCGGCTGAATGCCGGCTTTATTTTTTTACAACTTAAACTACTGTTTCTGATACGAATGCTTACATCACGCCATTAGCGAGACAAGCGATGATGCAAGTGGATCGAAATGGGACAGAGGGACAGGTTTCTTGTCCCACCCATAAGTCAAAAAGCGACGACGTTTGTAAGAGTTACTAACTTGCCAGCTACTTTACTTCTGTTTGCAAGAAAAATTACTACGATTCGCTTTATGCCCTTTGGTTTATTAGAGCATTGTTGGGACGATGTACCTGTCCCTGTGTCCCCGAGAGCGATCATTCCCTGCTCGACAATACAGCGGCTATACCTAACCAGACGTACACATAGACTTCATTTGTGGTGAAACGAGGTTTGGTCGAAAAGGAGGTTGCGGTGCTAAACGAACTAGAAGAATTTAAACGTTATTTAGAGCGTATGAAGTATCGGGCAGAAGCCGAGGCGTTGGAAGCGTATCTAGGAAAGGTAAGGGAAGCTAGATTTGATATCGATGATAGTAAACGAGTCTTTGATCACCATCATTCGACTTACTCGTCGAATTGGGTTGGAGAGGCACGTGAAGCTTATGAATCGCTTATCGGAGAACTCGAACAAGCCTCTCAAAGTGTGTATGCGGTTCATGAGGAACTGACCTCTGCGATTAACGAAGAAATCGACCGACTTCTTCAGAAAGCGGAGGGCTTGAAGTGACGAGAATAGCAATTAAACCAGAACAATTAAACCAGAACAATTAGACCAGCTAGCAAGCGGCATACAGGATGCCGAGCGAAAAGCAGATGAAGCGATTAGCGATTTTAAATGGAATTATCAATCTTTTCTAATGAACATCACAGGCGCGAACACCGGTAAGATTGATGCTCTTCAAGCGGAGTTACAGTATGAAATGCGCAAATACCGGGACAAGCTCCATGACCTGCAGGCGGCAGTGAAATTAACTGAGAGAAAAATGACGGAAGAAGATCACTCGCTTTCGGCAAAGTTTGGCCTTATGGCATTAAAATTTAGTGGTTTAAACAAGCTGTTTCAGAATTATGATCCTATCACGGGAGAAGCATTAAGCTGGAGTGAACGGCTTTTTGGAAAAAATCCACTGACGGCTTCATCCAGTAGTGCATTTGGAGAGATGTTTCCAGACCTGCAATATACCTTAAACCCACAGGTGATTCAGAGTAGGATGAAACAGACGTATGAAAGTGTCGTGCTTGATCCTTTATCGAAAACGACGGCTTATCTAGACGAGGTACGCCAGGATGTGTCGCATAGTGTGGTTAGGTACTCAAACTATGTGGATCGCTGGTGGGGAGAGACGCAACAGAAGGTTGATGATGCGCGGAATACGGCACGGAGCTTTTTAGGTGATATAGTAAAGGGTGTGCAGGTTGGTAGCGGGAATGCAGTGGAAGATATGATTGAGGGATTTAAGGATCTCAACGCATTAGCTGAAAAAGCATTTGGACCGAATCTTGCATTATACCGCGATGAGGAAGATCTCCCTGAATTACTATTTAAAAGCTTAGAAACGATAAACTTCTATAAAAACATTTTTGGTGATCCTAAAGGCAATGTTCAGAAGGTGTTGGATGTACCGAAATACATGTGGCAAGGGTTTAAAGAAGCATGGGATCGAGACTTTGTGAACGGCGACGCCGAAAGTCGAACGGCATTCATTACTTACGGTCTAACATCATTAGGAATTGGAGCAATAGGAGATAAAGGTCTCGGCAAAATCGGAACAACCGCAAAAACGATCGACGATGTTGCGGATGCTGCGAAGAGTGTTAAGGTTGAAGGGAAGGGTGCTCAACCGGCGTTAGCTGGAGCGGGTGCTGGGGGAGCTTCTAGAGGTGGCGCTCCTTATAATGTTTGGAATGATCCGGTTTCTCGGATTAAGACTGAGATTGATCGGGTTTATGGTGGGAAAGGTACTAAAAATAAAGCACTTACAGTAAATGATTATCTTGATGAAATAGTCGTATCTGGTAAGGTCGATGCTACTAAACTGAATAAACTTAAAAATGCAATTCAAAAGAATACATTTAGTGTAGAAGAACTAGCTGAGATCAGAGAGAAGATGAATAAATTAGGCATCACTAAAGAATACAATCAAGTGTTAATAAAGATTGATTTTGGTAAGTACCTAAGGGGACTAATAGGTGATCCCCCTAATGGAATGATTAACCCACATGCCCATCATATTCTTTTTAAAAAAGGCCTTGGCGAGAAGCAACAGAAGCTTGTGCAAGAAGGCCAAGAAATATTAGATAGTTATGGAATAGATCCGATAATTGGCAAAGAAAATCTAATCTGGGCACCGAATGCTGTAGTAGGACAACATAGTATTGATGCTCTAGAGGAAGTTGTGAATAGGTTAAGAGCTGTCGAGGAAATGGGCGGGGACTTAGATGATATCGTAGAAGCACTTGAAGATTTAGGAGAGGTCGCTAGTACAAGATAATAGAGTTATAGGAGGTCTTGGTGTGGATGAAAAAATGTTAAATAAAAGGATAAGAAATGCTATTAAGAATGGTGATCTTCATGAAGTAAGACATTTAATAGGGCGTAACCCTCGATCGTTACTTACAATAACACCATTTGGTACGTGGTTACATGTTGCATCAAAGAAAGGGCATTTAGAAATAGTCAAATATCTGGTTCACGAAGGAATTGATGTTAATACAAAAGGTGATATATTTGATGCTTCTCCCTTAAGGTTGGCTGCAGGAGCGGGACATGTGGAGATAGTAAAGTATTTAATAAAAGAAGGCGCAGAACTAGATGTGACCTTAGCGAAACGAAATCCATTATTTGGAGCAATTTATGGAGGGCATAAAGAAATAGTTGAGCTTTTAGTTGAAGAAGGGATCGATATTTCAATTAAATACACTGGGGAAAACATGAAAGATATGAACGCATATGAATATGCGAGAGAATTTGGACAAACAGAAATCGCTGATTATTTGAAGAATAAGATGAATAACTAATCTAGGCTCTTCTTCCAAATAATTTTTGACGTAAGGTTGTCATTTATTAAATAATAATTTGAAGGGAGCGTTATTCATTTGAATATCGCTCCCTTCATTAATGAGATGGAATCGATAGAACCGTCCCGACGATTCCGATGGGCGTCGCTGAAGCGATCACACAATCCTTCTCCGATACCTATGAAGACGAAGGAGTCGCCTATGTCGCAGGAAATGTCTCCACAGCCTTTATCCCGTATGTCGGCATGGCAGGAAAATCAGCCAGCCTCGCCAAAGTCGCAGGAAAGATCCCGAACTCAAACTTAAGCAAGGTAGCTGGAAGCAGCAAAGTAGACGTCGCAGCCATCGTGAAAAAGCATAACGCCTTTGAAGGAATCAAGCGCGGCATGGGTGAATTTGTCCAAGACGTTAAAGGCGGCATGCAGGTTGCGGGGGATTCGAATAGGGTGGCTTTTGGGGCTAATGGGATTGCAGGGAATTCGCTTGGGAGAGTCGAGGATGTAGCGGAGAGTGGAGTCGCTTCGGTTATTAGGAGTGGCGGTCCGAATCATGTGGTAGATGATTCGATCATGCGGATTAAGACTGAGGTTGAGCGGGTAGATGGTGGTAAGGAAAGTCCGCCTAATAAATCTATAAATAAACAGATATATGAAAAAGAAATGGTTAAAGCTTTAAAAGAACAACCACTCTATAACAGGAAGCCAAACAAACCAAGAAACTTTACAAGTAAAATTCGAAATGAGGATGGGAGCACAACTTATACTTTTACTTCTACAAAAAATGGTGAAGAATATGCTGTGACTTACGATAAAACAGGTTTTCCTATTTTTAATTCGAAATATGAAGTTACCTTAGAAGAAAAATTGTACTTAGAGACAGATGCAGTTCAATTTAATTATGCATCTAAGCAACTTTACAAAGAAATTAATAGGAATCCGGAGTTAGCAAATCAGTTTAATAGTCAAGAAATAAATATACTAGAAGCTGGGAGAGTGCCACAAAATTTAACGTGGCATCATCATCAAATACCAGGCAAAATGCAAATTGTGGATTACTTTGAACACCAGTCAGCAAGTCATACTGGAGGAAGAGCTATTTGGGGTGGCGGTGAGGCTGGTCGAAGAGGAGAAATTAAAAAGAAGATTTTGGAGAGGATTAAATGGGAATAGATAGTTGGTTGTTTGTAGATGAAAAATTAAATGATAGTAAAATTAATGAAATTGAAAAATCGTTCGGTATTAAATTTCCATCTGATTACAGAAAATGTATAATAAATAATAATGGTGGCTTTCCAGAACCAAATATTTTTGATTGTGATGATGGAAGAATCGAAGTTGTATTTAATAATTTGATTAGTTTTACGAATAAAGATTTAAATATAAAAATGTATGAAGAATTTTCTTCGAAAAAACTGTTTCCATTTGCTAGAGATCCATTTGGAAATTTAATATGTTTTGATTATCGTGACAACCAAATATTTCCTGAAGTTGTTTTCTATAATTATGATGAATTAGATGGTTCAGTAACTAATACGATTTGTAAGTCGTTTACAGATTTGTTAGAGAGATTATATTCTTTAAACGAAATATAAAATAGGAGGTGAAAAAGTGAATATTAAATATGAGTATTCGTATAATAATTTGAGTGTTACAGACATCGAACTATTTGAAAGTGAATACGATATCAATTTACCTTCTGCCTATAAATCATTTTTATTGTTTAATAATGGTGGTAAACCAAAAAATAGAAGGTTTAAAACCTCTGATGGAAAAATTACATCCTCTGTTATGTTGTTTCTTCCAATTTCTAAAGAAGAGGATTTGAATTTAGGGCTATTCTTTGAGAAATATAATCACAGCGAAATTCTCCCTTCTAATCTTATACCAATTGGAATTGACCCTGCTGATAGTTTAATTTGTCTTGACATTTATGGAGAAGATAAAATTTTCTTTTGCGATATGGATTACTTTGAAGAAGATAATGAATTAAAGGATGAGTATATCCTATTAGTTTCGAAGCATTTCTCTGATTTTATTAATTCTTTACAAGAAACTTGAACTTAAGTGAAAGAAAGACAAGGATACAGGTTCATTGTCCCTGGGAACCACGAATTAAACTCCTCAGTTTTAAGGATAAATAAGCAACTATTCGCCGGCTGTATGCCGGCTTTATTTTTTTCTCACATCCCAAACTACTTGATCAAAAATCAGAGGATTATATCAGAGCTTATCATGAACAAATCCAGAATCTCCTAACCTTATTTGAATCCTATGTATCTGAAACAAATGCCTACATCACGCCATTAGCGCGACAAGCGATGATGCAAGTGGATCGAAATGATATCTGGTTCAACCTGCAGTTGAGAATACGGATGACGACTATTATGGGAAGGCTAAAAAGCTAAAAATGTCCTACACGGGTGTGTTTGAAGGCGTTTGGGACGGTGCCGAAGACCTTTCCTCCGATATTTATGACTTTGGAAAAGGGCTCTTTCTCGGTTTATATGAAATCGGCAAAGGCGTTGTCACAAATAGAACGTGGCATATCTGGGAATGTAGGAAAGGCATCGCGCGTCGCAAGCCGGGTACCTTACAACACCTTGTCGTTCTTTGAAGATCCAACCGAAAGTGAAATCGAAAAAAGCCGAAGCAATGAAGCCAACCTGAACACTATTCGTCGTGAAATCAATCGGTCAGAAAGCGTCCTTCAGCAAAAAATGGACGAACTGTGGGACATTTACAATACTAAAGTGAAGCCGTTAGTTAGTCAGTCTAGTAATGTTAATTTGAACAAGTATAAAACACTAGAAAATAAGTGGGTAACGGCCATACAAGAGGGTAAAAAAGGTTCTGTAAATGTTAAAATCGATTATGAAAATGATGGATTAAGACCCATTAGCTTCGAAATAAAGTATGTGATAGATGGCGCTATAAAGAAAGTGAAATTATCAACCTCGAGGTGATTCATATGAGTAAAGTATTTGAAGATTATTTTTCTGAATTACATGCAGATATGGTAGCGGTATGCCTAGAATATGTGGAGAATCAAGCTGAAGAAATTTTTATCTATTGTTCGTATGAACCTGAAATGTATGCATTTGATGTATTTTATAAAATAAATGGAGAGTATTTACAAAAGCATGAATTAAATAAGGGAGATAATACAACTGTAACTAAGGTGAGAAAATATGATACTTCTGAGAACAGACAAGAAATGGTTTTGGATATTGGATTAAAAAATTTAGAAGAAATTCATCAGAAGTGCAAAGTGTATGATAGAGAAATGCCAAGTGAAATGAAAGTATATTATAATGTAAAAAATAATAGTTTAAAAGGAAAGTATAAATATGATTTAATATATTCGAATAGAGATGATATCTTGCCCGATGATATTTTTGAATCATGGTTGGAAGAAGTAAAGTATAGTAATTATTAAATTTTAGTCAGTGTATAGCTCGTACTGTTCTTATGTACTATTACTGAAAAATAGTTAAAAGAGACTAAGACATAACAGGGACATAGAGACAGGTTCTGCCTTACTTCAACCTCCGATTACATTCTTTAGCTTTCAACAGAAATTAAGTACAATTATGAGCAACTATTGGTCGGTTAAATGCCGACTTATGCGTGTCCCTTTCCCTTTTTGCATCATGAGAACCGTCCCCATGATGCCCCCGCCGCGATTCTCCCTATCAAAAAAAGCGATGTTCACGCAAATCCGTAAACACCGCTCTTTCCTATGTAAAAAAACATTGTCGTTCAACCGATCTTATGGTAAATTTATATAGATGCGCGCATACAAATATAAATTTACTCATATTACCCTATCTTAATTATACAATGCGCGCGATTCGTTTGTCAATCCTTTTATCCATTATTTAAAGGAGTGTTTGCATGGATTCGAAACTGCTGCAGGAAAAGAAGCGATTGGACAGTGTCATGGACACGATTCAAGAAGAAGTTGAACGATTAGAAGATGAAACCTCTAGACGAAAAAATGAAGTGGTTCATATTCGCAAACACTTTTGGGATGAAGTGAAAGTGAATACGGATACCTTCGATGATTATCTGGAGACCATCATTGGATTAAGGCAAGAGGCTCAAGCCCTTTCGGTTAGTCAGAGCTCTCATAGGCATGCGTCCAAACGCTTATCCACGCTGCGTCGCATGGAGGAGGTTCCTTATTTCGGCCGGATTGATTTTAAAGAAGAAGGGTCATCCGATCAGGAAGAAATCTATATTGGCATTAGCTCATTAAGGGATGCGAGCGGCGATAACTTCCTGATCTACGATTGGAGAGCGCCGGTCTCAAGCGTCTATTATGACTATCCGCCAGGTCCTGCGACGTATGATACACCAGGAGGCGAAGTTCAGGGAACCCTTGAGAAGAAGTGGCAATATTTGATCCGTGGTGGCGTTTTGCAGTCTATGTTCGATACAAGTCTTACGATTGGCGATGAGATTCTACAGGAGGTTTTGGGCAGAGGCACAGATAAACAGATGCATAACATCGTCGCTACCATTCAGCAGGATCAAAACCGCATCATCCGTCATGATCGTGGAAAGCTTTTGATTGTTCACGGGGCGGCAGGGAGTGGCAAGACTTCAGCCGCGCTACAGCGGATTGCGTATTTATTATACAGAGATCGGGATCATCTCAATGCTGAGCAAATTATCTTGTTTTCACCGAACACGATGTTTAACAGCTATGTGTCCAATGTGCTCCCAGAGCTTGGTGAGGAAAATATGCAGCAGGTGACTTTTCAGGAATACTTGAACCATCAGCTTAGTGAAGAGTTTGACGTTGAGAATCCGTATGAGCAGCTGGAATATGTGTTAACGGCAGCTGATACACCATCTTACAAGGCGAGAATCGCGGGGATTAAATGGAAAACGTCGACTCGTTTTTTTGAAGCGATCAATGCCTATTTAGAGTCCTTGAAGCAGTCTGGGATGCGATTTCATGACGTGACCTTCAAAGGAACACCGATTGTTTCTGTGCAGCAGATGGTAGACAGATTTTATCGTGATGATACTTCACTCCGTTTTCCTAATCGACTTGAAAAGCTGAAGGAGTGGATTCTGAAGCAAATCAATGAGTTTGAGAAAGCGGAATGGAATCAGCAGTGGGTGCAGGAGAAGATCGAGTTGCTTAGCAACGAGGAGTACCATAGCATGCAAGCTTATCTCGCGAAAAAGCACGGCATTGAAGGAGAAGCAATTTATGAATATGAGGTGGAGCCAAAAGAATTAGCTCGCTTAATCGTCCGGAAAATGCTGAATCCGTTGCGAAAGAAAATCAAAGAATTGCGTTTCGTTGATTTTAATGAAATCTACAAGCAGCTGTTTAATGATCCGATGCAGATGAAGAGGCTAAAAATGGATGTACCGGCGGAATGGACAGCGATTTGTCAGGCGACGATCCAAGCGGTGGATGAAGGTCGCCTGCGTTATGAAGATGCGACGCCGTTTTTATATGTGAAAGAGCAGATTCAGGGCTTTCAGACAAACAGTTCCATTAAGCATATCGTGGTTGATGAGGCGCAGGATTACTCGGCTTTTCAATTTGAGTTTCTAAAGCGTCTGTTTCCATCAGCCAAAATGACGGTTCTTGGGGACTTCAATCAAGCGATCTTTGCCCATGCGAGTGAAATGGTCGATTTTCACTCACTAACGGACTTATATGGAGCGGATAAAACGGAAGTCATCAACATCGCGCGAAGCTACCGTTCCACTAAGCCAATCATTGAATTTACGAGACGGCTCGTGCCTAATGGGGATAAGATCATCCCTTTTGATCGAGATGGAACAATTCCCGAGCTGAAACAAGTGGAGGATGACGCAGAGCTACACAGTAGCATTTCTTCAAAAGTGGCGGAATACCGAGGTCAGGGGTTAAACAGTATTGCGATCATCTGCAAATCAGCGGAAGAAAGTTCCCGTGCTTATGCTGGTTTGTCGGGGATTGATGGTATCAAGCTCTTGAAAAGCAGCTCGACTGAATATGAACAGGGTGTGGTTGTCATCCCGTCGTATTTATCCAAGGGAATTGAGTTTGATGCAGTCATTATTTATGATGCGTCTGAGCGTGTCTATGGGGATGAAAGCCTGCGAAGGGTATTTTATACCGCATGTACGAGAGCGATGCATGTTTTGCAGCTGTATAGTGTGGGAGAGCCGAGTCGGTTGGTTCGGGAGCGCATCGCGGGCGCATCCCTGGTGCATCGTGGGGACGGTTCTCATGATGCATAGTCGTTAGGAAAAACAGATTGTGTTGAGATTTGACTTGATCCATTCTCTTAAGTGACCCTGCCTGGCAATGGCAGGGTCACTTTGGGTTGTGTTGGACGGTTGGTCTTATCTTAACCCGTTCAGTTGAATCAGTAGAACCGTCCCTGCGATTCCCTCAGCGATTCCCCGATTCGCCAGCGATTCTGCGATTTCCCTCTTTTCCTTTGGAACAAACTGTATTATAATGAATGTGTTGCAAATTGCAAAATATCTGTGGAAGATGTTTAGAAGTGGTTCATTTCAACAGATTTATTTTGCAACATTTTTTATAGGTAGTTGAAAACGGTTACAACTTTTTGGTGATGCAAATGCGTTTTAAATGAAATAAATACAACCTACATAAGGAGTGAAATTCTCATGTTGAGCGATAAATATCAAAAGTTGCAAGAGATATTACAAGAGATGGAAAGCATTGTCGTGGCGTTTTCTGGGGGAGTAGACAGTACTTTATTGTTGAAAGTTGCCATCGATGTGCTAGGTAAAGAAAATGTGCTCGCGGTTACGGCTGATTCAGAAACGTATCCGAGCAGTGAATTAGAGGAAGCGAAACAGCTCGCGTCATTAATTGGTGCGCATCATCAGGTGATTGAGACGTCTGAGCTTGCGATTCCGGGGTATACGCAGAATGATGAAAATCGCTGTTACTTTTGCAAAAATGGATTGTTTGAAGAGGTTGTTCCGATTATGCGGGAGAAAGGGTTTCAAAATGTCGTGTATGGCTTAATTGCCGACGATATGGGCGAGCACCGACCAGGAGTCCGCGCAGCAATCGAGCACGATGTGCGGGGGCCGCTGCAAGAGGCGGACCTTTACAAGGATGAAATTCGTACCCTTTCAAAAGAATTAAATCTGCCAACCTGGGAAAAGCCTTCGTTTGCTTGTTTGTCTTCACGCATTGCATATGGCGAGGAAATTACTCAGGAGAAGTTAACGAAGGTTGATAAATCAGAAGCTTACTTAAAGAGTCTTCGCATTCGACAGGTTCGTGTTCGAACGCATGGGGATATGGCTCGGATTGAGGTTGAACCTCAAGACATGCAGCTAGTGATGGCTAATCATCGAAGCATATCGAAGAAGCTACAATCGTTTGGCTATCAATACGTGACCATCGATCTTGATGGGTATAAGAGTGGAAGCATGAACAAAGTTTTGGAAGAAAGCAATTAAGAGGAGGCGTACAGCATGGGAGCAACAAACTTAGATGACGTTCTAAATCAAGTGAAAGAAGGAAAGATGGATATAAAGGAAGCGAAGACGCTGCTTTCTTCCTTTGAGGATATTGGATTTGCGAAAGTGGATCACCAGCGCGAAGACCGGACTGGTTTTCCTGAAGTGATCTTTGGTGAAGGAAAAACAGTAGAACAAATGATTGATATTATCGCGTCTCTAAAGAAAAACACGAACCGAGTACTCGCAACAAGGATTTCAGAGGAAAAAGCAGAAGAGGTGATGAAGGTCGTAGCGGATCTCGACTACAATAAGTCTGCTCGCACTTTATTCTGGAGACATCCCGATGAACCGGCTCTTCTCTATAATGGCTATATTGCCGTGTTGTGTGCTGGTACTTCAGATCTTCCTGTAGCTGAAGAAGCAGCCGTAACAGCAGAAGCATTCGGGGCTTCGGTGAAACGCATGTATGATGTTGGTGTGGCGGGCATTCATCGACTATTTCATCACCTTGAAGATATCGAAAATGCGACGGTCGCGATTACGGTCGCGGGGATGGAAGGCGCCCTCACAAGTGTTGTTGGTGGGTTGATTAGTAATCCAATTGTAGCGGTGCCGACGAGCATTGGGTATGGCGCGAATTTTCAAGGAGTTTCTTCATTGCTATCCATGCTTAATGCATGTTCACCAGGGATTAGTGTGATGAATATCGACAACGGGTTTGGTGCCGGTTATTACGCAACATTGATTCATAAAAATCATCGAAATACGATACTAGATTAGAGGATGAATGACATGAGAACATTGTATCTTGATTGCTTTTCTGGAATTAGTGGGGATATGACAATTGGAGCGCTACTTGATCTTGGTGGAGATTTAGCGCTTCTTGAAAAGGAAATTGCGAAATTAGAGATCGAATCGGAATACAAGCTAGAATCGTATAAAGTAGTGAAAAAGGGCGTTTCTGCTACAAAGTTTGATGTGATCCTAACCGAGCATGAAGGAGGACATCACCACCGCCATTATTCTGATATTGTGACGATGATCAACAAAGCGGAATTAAATGAAAATGTGACGGCGATGGCGCTTTCCATATTTGAAAAAATAGGGAGAGCGGAAGCCAAAATACATAACATGGCGTTTGAGAAGGTTCACTTTCACGAGGTTGGCGCAGTCGACTCGATCGTCGACATTGTTGGAGCGAGTATTTTAATTGATTCATTGGATATCTCAAAAATCGTTTCCTCTCCGGTTCCAGTAGGCAATGGAAAAATCCGCATTGCTCACGGCTTGTATCCTGTACCTGCACCGGCAACTTTAGAGTTGTTAAAAGGTATACCGATTCAACGTACAGAAATCAAAGGGGAATTAACAACACCAACAGGCGGAGGAATTTTAGCAGCCCTTGTGAATGAATATGGACCAATGCCTTCTTTTACAATTGAAGCTATCGGTTATGGTGCAGGAACGAAGGATTTCCCGGATCATCCGAACGTCCTTCGGGCCTTGCTCGGCAGTCATTAAAGGAAAGGGGTGAGAGTGGATGTCGCAACGATTTGCACATGGGGAAGAGCATCTTGATCATGGGATGATCAAGGTTGAGGTTAATCTTGATGACATGCCTGGTGAGTGGCTAGGGTATGTGATGGAGAAGTTGTTTGATTGTGGGGCGAATGATGTCTTCTATTCTTCTATTTATATGAAGAAAAATCGTCCTGGCGTGTTGCTTCAGCTCTTATGTGATCGAACGAACTTGGATGAGATTAAGAGTGTTTTGTTCAGAGAGACAACAACGCTTGGTATTCGCCATTTCCCGATATCTGTCCACCGCCTAGCGAGAAAATTCTACCAAGTGGAAACCGTATGGGGAAGTGTAACGGTGAAACAGGGGATTCACGAGGGAAAAGTTGTTGAGAATGCTCCTGAATACGAAGATTGTCGGGAGATTGCTGAGAAACATCATGTTCCAATAAAAGAAGTCTACAAAATTGTGTGGGAAAAAATACTGGATCACAAGTAATATCTCCTTCTAACACAGTTATTTAGGGCAGGAGGTAAATAGAGATGATAAAAGCACTCGTTATTGCGCCTTATGAAGGGTTAATCGAGATCATGCGAGAAATCGCAGAAGAAGTCACTGATTTTGAGCTACATACGGAAATGGGTAACTTGTATGAAGGGGTTGAGATTGCCCAAAGATCGAAGGCAGATGGCTATGATATGATCATTAGTCGCGGGGGGACGGCCTCATTGGTGCAGGAGGTAGTATCCATTCCGGTGATTGATATTCAGGTTTCCGGTTATGATATTCTTCGTCTCTTAACGCTGGTCAAAGGGTTTTCTGGTAAGGCAGCGATTGTGGGGTTTCCGAATATTTCTCAAGGAGCTGCTACAATCTGTAACTTATTGGATTTGGACATTAATACAATGACCATCCAGAAAGATGTTGAAGTGGAGGATCGCTTAAAGAGTTTAAAAAATGATGGATACGAAGTTGTTATTGGGGACGTTGTCACTGTTGAAGCAGCGAAGCAGTTAGGCATGAATGGGGTGCTAATCACCTCGGGGAAAGAAGCGGTTATGGAGTCATTGGATGAAGCGAGGAGAGTGTATCAGCTATTCTCAAAATTGCACGAAGAAATTTTAGTTTATCAATCCATCATTGACGCTGAGGAGAGATTGATTGGCGTTGTGTCTGATGACGGAAAGGTGATTTGTGCAAACAAACAATTTCACGCCGCATTCGCTCATGAAATGATTGAAAACTCTCCTGAGTTGAAAGAAATCATGGAGGCTACTTTCAAAACTAAAACAACTCAAACGAAAATGCTTACCCTTCATAACCAGTTATGGAATGTAAGTTCACAATTTAATGAAGAACATCTTATATTATTTCTCGAGAAAGCTTTCCCAAATCAAACCACTGTTCAGAAGGAAGATGGTGAGCGATACGCCGTTGAAGTGCAAACGACTATCCCTCATGTGCTGATGACCGGAAAAAGCAAACCAATGCAAGAAGTGTTGAAACAAGTGGAGAAGTACAGTAGAATGACTGAACCCTTATGGATTATTGGGGAAACCGGTAATGGAAAAGATACAGTTGCTCAATCGATCTACTTGAAAAGCAAGAAAAACAACGAACCGTTTATTACCATTCATTGTGAGTTAATGAAAGAGGGGCAGTTAAAAGAGTTGCTTCAAGAGAATTTTTTTAAGGATCATGCCAATGGAATTGTTTATTTAAAGCGTATCGATCGGTTAGACGCCTATTCACAAAAAGAGTTGTATCATTACTTTCATGCCAACAAAGGAAAGTTGCCTCGGCTGATTGTGTCGTCGGCTGATGAGTTCACTATCGATGAACGTCATGCTACAATCGATCACGAGCTGTTTACCCTTTTAGGCAGGTTAATTATCTATCTACCGCCTCTTAGAGAACGTGTGGAAGACATTGAGAATTTAATTCCAGTCTTTATTTCGGAATTTCATTCGAAGTACAGCAAACAAATTGTTGGGGTGAGGCCGGAAGCGATGCAAGAACTGGTTGAATATGATTGGCCGCGTAATGTCGATCAGCTGAAGCAAGTGATTGAACAGCTCGTTTTACATTCGAACTCCTATTATTTAGAACAGGAAGAAGTCTCTTCGGTCATTTCGCTATTAAAACAACGTCAAGAAGAGGAAGAATCTGAACGAAATCAAATGGAAATAAGCGGGACATTAAAAGACATTGAAAAGCGAGTCATTACTCAAGTGCTTGAAGAAGAAGAGATGAATCAATCGAAAGCAGCAAAACGACTCGGTATCAATCGATCAACGTTATGGCGCAAGCTTAAATTATAGGCTTGCGTCTTTTTTGTGCTCGATTCTTGGTATACAGTGGTGTTTTTTTAAAAGAAACCTCCAGTTGTTTCAAAATGCAACATATTATTGTTGCAACATGCAACTAATTTCGTATTAAGTAGAAAAGTTTAAAAATAGTATTGTTATATGCAACATATTCGTATACTATAATAAATGTAAGCGTTTTAAAACGTTTCTTTATAAAACAGTGCCAGGTCGTTAAGAGAACTGAATCAATGAGATTGGTTGTTGAAAAGTAAAAATGAACGTGAGTGAACAGGAAGAGAAGAGTTAGTTCTCTCACACTTGTTAATCGAAAGGGGGTGGGAATGGTTTTGAAATTAGCAGTTATTGCAGATGACTTAACAGGAGCGAATGATACGGGGGTACAATTTGCAAAACAGGGGTTAGATACAACGGTGTTGTTTCCTGATACAATCTTGCAACCTACCAACATGACTGGAGATGTGATTGTATTAAATTCCAACAGTCGCGCCATTCCGACTGAGAATGCTCATGCAATCGTGTCGAAGCTATCGAAACAGTTACGTGAGCTAGGCGTAACATCTGTTTTGAAAAAAATTGATTCCACGATGAGAGGGAACATTGGTACAGAAATTGATGCTGTGATGGATGTGTATGATTTTAATGTCGCTTTCGTTGTTCCTGCTTTTCCAAAAAGCGGACGAGTCACCTTGAATGGGATCCATTATGTCGATGGCGTACAGCTTGAAGAGACTGAAATCGCAAGTGATCC
Source organism: Guptibacillus hwajinpoensis (assembly GCF_020524165.1). Classification (GTDB taxonomy): domain Bacteria; phylum Bacillota; class Bacilli; order Bacillales; family Guptibacillaceae; genus Guptibacillus; species Guptibacillus hwajinpoensis_D. Next base: position 453,579 of record NZ_JAIVKU010000005.1, on the reverse strand, counting down.
GACTTGTCCAGTGAATGAAAGCTACTTACCTGAGCTTTTGCAAAAGCAGAGTAAGCGGGAAGTGGAACTTATCTCTATCCGGGATGTTCGAGAAGGGAAAGAGTCCTTAGCCCAAAAGATGAAAGCGCTATCGCTTCAGAGTCCCTCGAAAATTGTGGTGGTAGATGCGGAGACAGATGAAGAATTACATACCATCGTTGAAGCAACACAACAACTGGAAGAAAATATTCTTTGGGTTGGATCAGCGGGTATTGCCTATCATCTTTGTAACTCGTTTCATGATCAAACGCTTTCAATAGAAGATTGTGAGAATAAACAATTACCACTATTAGTTGTGGCGGGAAGCATTAGTGCAATTACCCACAAACAAGTGGAAGAGTTAAAGCGGCAGACAAGTATTGAAGAAGTCATGATTGCTCCGTATAAGTTCTTAGGTGAAAAAGAACGGCAGAGTGAAATCGAACGAGCCGTTCAATTAGGAGAAGTTCTTCTAGACAAAGGAGACGTAATTGTCTCAACGAATCGCGATGCCGATGCAATCAAACAAGTAAGGGAATTCCAACAGACTCTCGGACTATCAAACATGGAAGTTGGAAGCCGAATTGCTGATGCACTTGGCATCATCGCTGGTCGTCTCATTGAAAAGAAACGAATCCAGGGTGCCGTGTTAACAGGTGGTGACATTGCTGGAGCAACGTGCAAGGTGTTGAATGGAAAGGGCATTCGAATTATCGGAGAAGTGGAAGACGGACTTCCGTATGGCACATTATTCGGAGGTTTGTACGATCGTCTCCCTCTTGCAACGAAAGCAGGCGCATTTGGAAGTGAGCGGGCTCTTGTGAAAGCGCTTCAGACCTTGAAGGAAGTTACGATGCAAACGGTCAAACAATAAATCATATTGGAGGAAAAAAGATGAAGAGTTTATCTAAAAAGATATTAGGTGCTACGACAGCATTAAGTCTCAGCGTACTTGTTGCTTGTGGTGGAGGAAATCAACAGGCAGATTCAAGTGGAGGAGAAGCCGCTTCAGGCGAAGCGAAAACATTGCAGGTTGGGATAACGCTTGCTGAAGACTCTCATTACTACAAAGGTCTTGAACATTTTGCTGACCTCGTTGAAGAAAAGTCCGACGGTGAGCTAGCGATTGAAATTTTCCCAAATGGATCACTCGGTGGCGAACGTGACATGGTTGAAAGTCTTCAAGTTGGATCGTTAGATATGGTCCTTACTTCGACTGGTCCACTTGGTGGTTTTGCCCCTGAAATTAATGTTGTCGATCTTCCGTTTCTTTTTGAAAATCGTGAACACGCATACAAAGTATTAGATGGTGAAATTGGTCAGGATCTCTTATCTGGTCTTGAAGACCAAAGCTTAAAAGGTCTTGCTTGGTGGGAGAATGGGTTCCGTCATATTACGAACAGCCAGCACCCAATTGAAAAGCCAGAGGATCTAAAGGGATTGAAGATCCGTACGATGGAAAACAACGTACACATGGATTCCTTTAAAGCCATGGGTGCTGATCCAACGCCAATGTCATTTACAGAGCTATTTACTGCCTTACAACAGGGCGTCGTTGATGGACAGGAGAATCCAGTTCCGATTATTTCAACTTCTCGCTTCTATGAAGTTCAAGATTATTTAACACTAACGGGTCATTTCTATTCACCAGCGGCACTATTAGTAAGTTCACAAGTGTTTGAAGGTCTTTCTGAAGATCAACAAAAAGCGCTACAAGAAGCAGCTTCTGAAGGTGCAGAGTATGAACGTGAAATCGTTGCAGATATGGAAGAAGAAATGATTGCAGATTTGAAAGATCAAGGTATGGAAATTGTTGAAGATGTCGATAAAAAGGCCTTCCAGAAAGCAACGACGTCCGTATATGATCAGTATGCTGATCAAGTTGGAGAAGATTTAATTAAACAAATCCAGGATGCTGCGAAATAAAAGCAGGCATTAGACTTATGATGTGGGGATAACCTTCCCCCATCATATTGTTTTATGGGGGAGGTTAGGTTACATATGAATACAATCATCAAAAACATTGATCGATTTAATAAGGTTCTTGGCGTCATTTTAGCTCTTTTGATTATGGTGATGTCAGCCGTTATCTTCTATCAAGTGTTTTCAAGATTTGTGTTGAAGGATTCATTAAGGTGGTCTGAAGAGTTAGCAAGATATTTAATGGTTTGGAGTGTCTTTATTGGATCTGCTTTAGCGATTCGAAAACGGGATTTAATCTCAGTCGATGCGATTAAAGAATTGTTGTCTGAACGTGCAAAAGTTGTACTGAATGTATTCGTTTATGTCGTTTCGATTGTGTTTCTTTCTGTGTTGGTGAATTACGGGTTTGTCTTAATGGGGAATATTGTTCATCAAACATCCCCTGCTATGAACATTTCTATGGGTTGGGCATATGCAGCGATACCAGTTGGTGCCATTTTCATGATTATGAATTGTGTAGCGGTCATTATGGAAACGATTATGATGCAAAAGGAGGGCGATGAACAATGACAACAGTCCTATTAATCTCAATGCTCGTTTTGTTTTTGTTAAGCGTTCCAATCGCCCTCGCTATTGGTTTAGCTTCTGTTATTGCCATTTATTTTACTAGCGATCTACCAATGCTAGTGATTGTGCAACGCATTTTTACATCACTCGATTCTTTTCCATTAATGGCGATTCCCTTCTTCATTCTGGCTGGAGCACTAATGGAAACAGGGGGAATCTCGAAGCGGTTGGTTCACTTCGCGAATACGCTAGCTGGTTCGATGACAGGCGGGCTCGCGGGTGTAACGGTTATCACTTCCATGTTTTTTGCAGCGATTTCTGGATCAAGTCCGGCAACCGTTGCAGCCATTGGGTCCATTATGATTCCTGCGATGGTAGCGAGACATTATGATGTCAACTTTGCAGCAGCTGTACAATCTGTCTCAGGTGCGCTTGGCGTTATTATCCCTCCAAGTATTCCAATGATCTTATACGGTGTCGTTGTTGGTGTATCGATTGGGGATCTCTTCATAGCTGGTATCATTCCCGGTCTCTTAATTGGATTTTCTTTAATCTTAACCGCCTTCATCTTTTCGAAGAGACGTGGTTACAAGGGAACAGAGCACTTTACATGGAAAGAGAGAATGGATGCCTTTAAAAATGCGATCTTTGCCTTGTTAATGCCAACGATTATCCTTGGTGGTATTTATGGCGGTATTTTCACGCCAACTGAAGCGGCAGTCGTAGCGGTAGCATATGCGCTTATCATAGGAGTCTTTGTTTACAAAGAAATCAAAATCAAGGACCTTATCCCTGTATTTGTGAAATCAGGTTTAACGACGTCCATTATTATGTTGATTATTGGTACAGCTGGTCTTCTAGGGTGGTTATTAACAAAAGAGAGAATTCCACAAACTGTGGCTCAGTCCTTTATTAGTTTCTCTGATAACCCGTTAGTGTTTCTATTAATTGTTAACGTATTCCTTCTTATCGTAGGAATGTTCTTTGAAACTTCAGCGTCCGTCATCATTCTTGCACCAATCTTAGCGCCAATTGCTATTCAGCTAGGCGTAGATCCAGTTCACTTCGGTATTATTATGGTTGTGAATCTAGCGATTGGTATGGTGACACCTCCACTGGGTGTCAACCTATTCGTAGCGATGCAAATATCGAAGATTAGACTAGAAACGCTATCCAAAGCGGTATTGCCGTTTTTAATCATATTAATTGCCGATGTGTTACTGATTAGTTATGTACCAGAGATCTCACTATTCTTAGTGGAGTTATTAAAGAATTAATGAATTAAGAGGAGGAAATAATGTATGACAGCTAAACCAATTATTGCGATTACAATGGGCGACCCATCGGGGGTAGGGCCAGAGGTCATTGTCAAATCGTTTAAAGATGAAGCCATCTATGAAAACAGTTCGTTATTTGTCATTGGTGATCGTAAAATGTTAGAAAGAGCGATCGATGTGACGGATGTTCAGCTTGAGGTACGTAGCATTGATAAGCCTGAAGAAGCGAAGTTTGAATACGGAACAATTGATGTTGTTGATTTAAATCTTGTATCTGACGAATTGCCTTGGGGTGAAGTGTCCTCAGAAGCTGGAAATGCCGCATTCCGCTATTTAGAAAAGGCCATTTCTTATGCGAATGATAAAAAGATTCAGGGGATTTGTACCGCTCCACTTAACAAGGAAGCTCTGCATAAAGCGGGTCATATTTATCCAGGACATACCGAAATTCTGGCTGAACTTACGAACACAAAAGATTTTGCAATGATGTTGTCTGCTCCTGGCTTACGAGTGATCCACGTGACCACTCATATCGGTTTAATCGATGCGGTGAATAAAATCAATGTAGACCGTCAATACACTGTTATTAAATTAGCTCATGAGACGTTACTAAAAGCCGGCATTGCTGATCCTAGAATCGCTGTCTGTGGCATTAATCCTCATGCCGGAGAAAACGGTTTGTTCGGTAACGGAGAAGAGGAAGAGAAAATTATCCCAGCTGTTGAAAAAGCTCAAAAAGAAGGAATCAACGTTGTCGGACCACTTCCAGCTGATACCTTATTCTTTAGAGCAAAACGTGGCGATTTTGATATCGTTGTTGCCCAATATCATGATCAGGGGCATGGTCCTATCAAAGTATTAGGTCTTGAGTCAGGCGTAAACATTACCGTTGGACTTCCAACAATTCGTACGAGCGTTGACCATGGGACGGCCTTTGATATCGCTGGCAAAAACATTGCGGATGAGAAATCGTTAAAAGAAGCGATCCGAATGGCTTATGAGCTAGCACCAACTAAGGTTGTCTAGTAGATCGATCAACTGAATAAAACCACATAGCAAGAGACAGCGTGTATCGTCTCTTGCTATCCTTTTTGTAAAAGACGAGGTAAAGTTATAAATGGACAATTCGTGCAACGGAAGCATGTCGAGAAAAGGAATGATTCTGAAAAGGGGTGGGAAGGATGGCTTTTCCTAAGGTTGCGAAAATTAGGCAGAAGTTTGAGGTAGAAAGTATTACAGATGTATCGAAAGTGATCGAAGAACAGTTTCAGACCGTTGAAGCAAATCAAAAAATAAAGCCAGGTATGGAAATTGCAATTACGGTTGGGAGTCGAGGGATTGCGAACATCGATTCAATTGTAAGAAGCATTGCGGAAGAAATCAAAAAGCGCGGAGCCACACCGTTTATCATTCCAGCGATGGGCAGTCATGGTGGGGCAACGGCTGAAGGACAAGTGGAAGTACTTGAAGGATTAAATGTCACGGAAGAAACAACAGGATGTGAAATTCGCTCATCTATGGATGTTGTTGAGATCGGTGAAACTTCTGCTGGTATCCCAGTCTATATTGATAAGCATGCGTATCAAGCTGATGGAATCATTGTCATGAACCGAGTGAAGCCACATACCGACTTTAAGAAAGATATTGAAAGTGGCGTTTTAAAAATGGCTTCGATCGGTATGGGAAAACACAAACAGGCACTTGCTCTTCATACTTATGGTATAGAGGGAATCCGAGATATGATGCCTGAGGTAGGGAAAGTAGCGATTGCGAACTCCAACACGCTGTATGGCATAGCGGTGGTTGAGAATGCCCTTGAAGAAACGGCGATCATTGAGGTGATGGAGCCAGAAGAAATTCAAGATCGGGAACGGAAGCTTCTTCGAAGAGCATTTGAGTTAATGCCGAGCTTACCAATCGATGAAATTGATATTTTAGTTGTCGATGAAATTGGTAAGAATTACAGTGGAACTGGCATGGATACCAATATCATCGGTCGTATACGGGTCCTTGGTGTAGAAGAGCCAGAGAAGCCAAGTATCAAATACTTAATTGCTTCTAACTTAAGTGAGGCGAGTCACGGTAACGCGCTTGGAATTGGACTCGCGGATCTGACAACGAAGCGGTTATTTGAGAAGATTGATATGAAAGCAATGAACGAAAATGTGATCACCAGTACATTTCTTGATCGCGCCAAAATACCAATTGTTCTCGACAGTGATAAAGAGGCATTAACTGCAGCACTTCGCGCAACATGGGGCGTGAAGGATGAGGAGACAAGGTTCGTCCGTATTCCTAATACGCTTCATATTGGTGAAATGATTGTATCCGAAGTGCTTTATCATGAATTGAAAGGTCAACCGAATATCGACGTAATCGAAGAGCCAACTAAGATGCAGTTTGATGAAGATGGGTATTTCCTATAAAGTAGAGTAGATATATTTCCGGATCAGAGGTAGACTTGCTGGATACATCAGTGAGGAGCTACCTTTTTTTCTGTGGGTATTTAGCACAAAGGAGTGAAAAGATGATTAGTAGTTTAACTTCAGTATTGTTTCTAGGTCTTATTTTAGGGATTAAACATTCCATTGAACCAGATCATGTCATCGCAGTCTCAACGATTGCAAGTGAAACAAAGAAATGGTGGCGATCATCATTAGCCGGGGTGTTTTGGGGGATCGGTCATACGATGACACTCTTTATTGTTGGGATGATCGTTATTCTGATGAAAGGTGAGATACCTGAAGCGTGGGCCGTTGCAATGGAATTTCTAGTTGGTGTTATGCTCGTCTATCTTGGATTTAAGAGTGTTTTGATGATAAGAAAACACACAGAACGTCACGAAAAGAATCGACATGCTCCATTTATTAAATCTACGGCTATTGGCTTCGTTCACGGTCTTGCAGGCAGTGCAGCAATGGTCCTCTTAACGATGTCTTCTGTTACGACGATTGGAGAAGGGGCTCTCTATATGCTCGTTTTTGGAGCTGGCACAGTGATCGGAATGCTTGGTTTTACGACCATTATCGGCATCCCCTTTGTTCTTAGCAAAAATAAAGTGAAGATCAACAACAACCTTACAAGGCTAACTGGTGTCGTTAGCATGCTGTTTGGTGTGTACTATATGTATAGTGTGTGGTGATGCTAGGAGTCTAGTCATCACCTTTTCCTTTGTTCACAATTTTCTATCGCTCGATCTTTGTGAAATCCATATCGCCATCTGCAGGGTAAGGGCATCTTTAAATTGCCGGGGATCATACCCTGTGTCCTGCTTGATTTTATTGATTCGATAGACGAGCGTGTTGCGATGAATGTACATCTCCTCAGAAGTTTGTTGGAGATTGAGATTGTTCTTAAAAAGAAAAGAAAGCGTATCGCTATATTTAGATAAGGTTTGATTAAACACTCGATCTTTGAATCGTTCCGCAACATGAGGATTGATTTGATAGAGAATCGCTTGTGGTTCTACATCTTCAAAGAAAATAATCTTCTTGTTTGGATCACTTATTTCAAAGGCCAGCTCACAATCTTCATACGATTGACGAAACCCTTCAAACGTGGAGAAGGGGTTACTTACTCCCATACGACATGGAAGGGATAGATGATGCATTTCTAAAGAGATACGCTTAATTAGTTTTTTGACATTATATTCATTCACACCACATAGTCCGATAAACAAACGATTCACGTTAATAAATCCTACAAGGGCGTAATGATGATTGAAAAGGTTTTCAATTCGTTCGACAATGGTTTGGTTCGGAATGGAACGTTCCCCTATATGGATAATGACGGTGGTAAAAGGAGCTGGAAGCTTTGTGTTTAGAAGTTCTAATCCCCTTTCAATCTGTTCGTATGAGGGGACTGGCTTAAGCAATTCCTCCGCAATCATTTCTTTTGTGCGCTGTTTCCATTCCAATTGCCGGGCGATGAATTCCTGCTTGATCATTAATTCTGTCGCCATTTTCACAAGACCTCCCACATCACCCATTTCTTCTGGATTTCCTGTGATGCCAATGACGCCTACAACCTGATTTTGAAACGAGATTGGTAAATTAAGTCCAGGTTGGGCACCCCTCCATTTCCCTTCTTCATCAGAGGAGATGGAAAGTGATGCTTTCCTTTTAATGACTTCGAGTGCACCTTCATGGATTTGATCGATCCGTTCCATATTTCCTGAAGCAATAATGACACCCTGCTCGTTCATAATGTTGATATTGCGATTTAATCTGTTTGACGTCTCGAGGACAATCGTTTTGGCAATAGCTCTTGTTAACATAAAAACCCTCCTTTAGCTATAATAGACGAAAAATTCTTGAAAATCATCCCCTTTTTTATATACTCCATACAACGAAATCATTCGTTAAGCCAAGTATAATAGGATACAACGTATGAAAGCGCTTTCTAAAAGGGGGTAATTAATTGAAGGTTGTCATCGCTCCAGATTCATTTAAAGGTAGTCTGACAGCAAGAGAAGCAGCTGTTGCAATCGCTCAGGGTGTCAAAAATGCGGATCCCCTGGCAGAAACGTCCTTAATTCCAATGGCGGACGGAGGGGAAGGCACGCTCGAAACTCTTGTGGATGCAACCGGGGGTTCCACGACACACGTGCAAGTGATGGGACCACTTGGTAACCAGGTGGACGCAAGTTACGGAATTCTTGGTGACAATAAAACGTGCATTATCGAAATGGCTAGTGCATCTGGACTTGTGCTAGTACCAGAAGGGAAATTAAATCCACTCGTTACTACAACCTTTGGCACAGGAGAGCTGATTAAACATGCTCTTGATGAGGGATATAGAAAGTTTATTCTTGCCATCGGAGGATCAGCTACGAACGATGGAGGCGCTGGGATGTTGCAGGCGCTTGGATTACGCCTTCTTGATCAGAAGGGAGACGAAGTCGAATTTGGTGGAGGGTGTTTGAAGGACATTGCTTGCATTGACCTTAAAGCATTCGACGAGCGAATTAAAGAAAGTTCATTTTTAATCGCTTCAGATGTGGAAAATCCACTTATCGGTCCTAATGGGGCATCTTATGTTTTTGGCCCACAAAAAGGAGCGAGTCAGAAAGATGTAGCATTCTTAGACGGTCAACTAACACATTGGGCAGATGAAATTGAGAAAACAACAGGGATTAGGATTCATGACAATCCCGGTGCAGGTGCTGCAGGCGGCATTGGTGGAGCATTTCAGGCGTTCTTTCCTTCAAAAATGGAGCGTGGAGTCGACGTCGTGATTCATCATACACAATTGAAGGAAAAACTTGCAGAAGCTGATCTTGTCATTACAGGGGAAGGGCAAGTCGATTCACAAACAGCCTCAGGGAAAACACCAATGGGAGTGGCTCAGACTGCCCAATACCTTGGTGTTCCAACTATTGTGATGGCTGGTTCCGTTGGGGCGGGCATAGAGGTGCTATATGAGTATGGCGTTGTCAGTGTGCACAGTATCGTGAATCGCCCAATGAGCTTGGAAACAGCGATTAAACAAGCATCGATTTTATTAGAAAAAAGTACAGAACAAGTCGTTCGATCTTATTTTCATCATCATGCTTCAACACTACAAGGGGGTTTTGTTTAATGAAGATTAAAAAGACGATTGAGAAGGTTCCAGGCGGCTTAATGGTCGTTCCATTGATGTTTGGAGCTCTTGTGAACACGATTGATCAGATGCATCTTCCTTTTATCATGAATGCATTAAAGTCACTTGGAGTTGCGCCAACAGAGGAAGGTTTCTATGAAATGCTTCGAATCGGTGGATTTTCAGAAGCTCTTTTTAAAAATGGGGCGCTTGTGTTGATTGCCCTATTCTTGTTCTCAGCAGGAAGTCAAATGAATTTAAGGATTGGTGGCGTTGCACTTAAGAAAGGCGTATTGCTTACGGTTACGAAATACATAACGGGTTTAACGGTTGGCCTGTTATTCGGTTATTTCTTTGATCCGATGTCGGGGCTGTTTGGACTATCCACGCTGGCTATTATTGCTGGAATGACAAATGGGAATGGTGGCATGTACGCTGCCCTTACAAGTCAGTATGGAAATCGTTCCGATGTTGGTGCCGTTGCGATTCTTTCACTAAACGATGGTCCGTTCTTAACGCTTCTTGCGCTCGGTTTATTAGGGTCCAGCTTCCCGATTATTGCCTTTATTGCTGTCCTGCTTCCAATTGCTATAGGCATGCTGCTTGGAAATTTAGACGAAGAGATTAGAGAATTTCTCAAACCTGGTGAAATTCTACCCGTTCCTTTCTTTGCATTCGCTCTAGGAGCAGGCATGAATCTTGCGAATTTCTTCAATCCCGAAGTCGTAGCGGCTGGATTGACGATTGGAATTCTAACAACTGTTCTGACCGGTGGAGCAGGAATTCTCGTCTTTAAGCTATTTAAAGAAAAAAGTTACATTGCACCGATATCTGAGGCTTCCACAGCAGGAAATGCAGCAGCGACTCCAGCAGCCATTGCCGCTGCAGCAGCTGTAGCGGCAAGTTCCGGTATGATGTCGGCGAGTGAAGCTGAATCCTTTCAAAGTATTGCAGCCATCGCGACAGCACAGATCTCTATTGCCACACTAACCACAGCGATTCTTTGTCCTATCGCGGTTATTCTAGTCGATCGCTATCAACGTAGTAAAGGAATTGATGGCAGGTTAGAGTCTGAGGAGTTAAAGCAATCCAAACAAGATAAAGAAGTTCAATCTGCATAATAAGGACAGGTGGACTGACTAAATTCATGTCAGTCCATTTCTCTATTTGTTTTAGTAGTAAAATGAACGAAAGAAGTTATTCAAAATAATTATGGAAAAAGCGAGGGGAAAGAGATGGAAACGACATTACTTTATGGGAAAGAAAACCTTTCAATAAACCTCCCGGACAACGCATTCATCGTTGAACCTACAAATATGTCTGGATTAAAGGATACCAACAGAGAGATAAAGGCTGCCCTTCAAAATCCTATTGGGACACCCCCATTAAAGGAAAGGGTAAAGCCTTCAGATACTGTTGCTATCGCAATTAGTGATATCACAAGACCGACACCGAATCATATTCTTATTCCCTTACTTATTGAAGAGTTAAATCATGTTCCACTTGAGAACTTCGTTATTATTAATGGAACTGGCACGCATCGAGATCAAACGCGTGAGGAATTTATCCAGATGCTAGGCGAATGGATCGTTGATAACATACGGATTGTGAATAACCATTGCCACGACATAGAAACGCTTGTTAATCTGGGTGAAAGTTCATTTGGTTGTGATGTTTACTTAAATAAAGATTATGTAGAGGCTGATTTCAAAATTGTTACTGGGTTTATTGAACCTCATTTCTTTGCTGGATTTTCTGGTGGACCAAAAGGAATTATGCCAGGCATCGCCGGAATTGAAACGATTATGACATTCCATAACGCAAGAATGATCGGAGACCCACTTTCTACCTGGGGGAATATGGTTAACAATCCTGTGCAGGATATGACGCGTGAAATCAATGGCATGTGCAAACCTGATTTTATGCTGAACGTCACACTAAATAGAGAAAAAGAAATCACAGCGGTATTCGCCGGGGAATTATATGAAGCACATGACAGAGGATGTGAGTTTGCTAAGGAACATGCGATGATCAAGTGTGATGAACGCTTTGATGTGGTGATTACGTCAAACTCTGGCTATCCTCTTGATCAAAACTTGTATCAGGCCGTGAAAGGAATGAGTGCAGCTCACAAGATCGTGAAGGAAGGTGGAGCCATTCTGGTAGCATCTGAATGTTCGGATGGTTTACCAAGTCACGGAAACTACTCGAAAATCTTTGAAATGGCTAATAGTCCGGAAGAGTTACTCGAGATGATCAACAATCCAGAATTTAAAATGTTTGATCAATGGCAAGTCCAGAAACAGGCGGTTATTCAAGTGTGGGCGGATGTCTATGTTCACTCCAAGCTAACGGATGATCAGGTTAAGGGTGCGATGTTAAAACCGATGCACAACATTGAAAAGACATTAGAAGAATTGAAAAAGCAGTATGGGGAAGAGATGACAGTTGCTGTGTTGCCGTTAGGGCCGTTGACGATTCCTTATGTTGAAGAATGACTCCCATTAGGGAGTCTTTTTTGTTGGCGTCGCTGGTGCATCGCTGGTGTGTGCATCGCTGGGGCGTCGCTGGGGCGCATCGCTGGTGTGCATCGCTGGGACGGTTCTCATGATGCAGGAAGAGAAGGGGGTCAGGCACGTACCTGACCCCCTTCTCCACGCTGAACGTTGACGTGCAACCTAAAGGTTGCGTATAATTAATATATGAACTGGGATAAAGACGCTATATTTAAAGCACTGGGTGATTCAACTCGTCGGATGATTTTAGATGAACTGTCCGAACGGAACGAGCTAACTTTGTATGAACTGACGACCCGTCTCATTATGAAGCACAAGCTTACTATTTCTAGACAAGCAATAGCGAAGCACCTTTCCACTTTAGAAGCAGCGGGACTTGTCCTTTCAAAACGAAAAGGAAAATATCGCGTACTTCTATTTAATAAGGAACCGCTTAAAAATTTGTTAAAAGGTTGGGTGGATTAAATCTTTTCATTGAAGGATTCCAAGGTAAAATTAGAGGAGGTAAAGACATGTTAAAGATCATTATTACAAGTGTTTTTGTAGAAGATCAAGACAAGGCGTTAGCATTTTATACAGAAACGTTGGGGTTTGTTAAAAAGAATGACGTTCCGACAGGGGAGCATCGCTGGATCACGGTTGTTTCCTCAGAGGAACAAGGCGGAGTCGAACTTTTGCTTGAACCAAATGAGCATGAAGCTGCAAAAGAATATCAACAAAAGTTATTCGATGATGGCATACCGGTAACGATGTTTGGGGTAGCGGATATTCAAGAAGAGTATAAGCGCCTAGTGGAAAAAGGCGTGCGTTTTACAATGGAACCGACGGAAATGGGTGGAATCACAATCGCTGTCTTTGATGATACATGTGGTAATTTGATTCAGCTTATTCAGCAGTAGTTGTGCGCCGCATCGCTGGGGAATCGCTGGGAATCGCTGGGAATCGCTGGGACGGTTCTCATGATGCAAAAATATAAACAAACCCTGCCTAAAGAAAGGCAGGGTTTGTTTATAAGCACTAATTCTTTATCTATCGCTCGCTGAATCAGCAGAACCGTCCCAGCGATTCCCCAACCAACCAACTCTTTGCCCGATGAAACCCAACTGGAACCTGAATAATCGTCGTTTTCTGTGCCCCCTCCAGCTCGTAAATCTCATCACAACCATTGATATCAAACCCAAGCAGGGGGTGGCCGTTCATCCCAAGTGCGCTCGCTGTTAACAATATTCGCTGAAGCAGCATACCCGCTTCCATATGTTGAATGCGATATCCTCTGTATCCAAGTTCACCTTTGTGATGTGTGCGATCTCCAACGATATGGAGGCAAGCTGGAACTTGATGCAGGTTGACGTTGTGAAGCGACATCCCAGCTTGAAGACTAAAACGAAAGTCACCCTCTTTTATGAGAAGGAGCGAATGGGAAGTAGCGTCATACCGATATGCCCCATTCGGAATGCCGTCAATCTGATAAAAGCAGCCATAAATGGTGACCCGCGGTTTCTGGTTTTCTTCTTTATCCAGATCGTTATCGTATCCATAGGAATCCATGCTTTCCTTAAGAAGCGAAGCAAGCTGAACGTGATCCATTCGCTGTGCGCTAAAATCCATTTCTGGAGAATAGCGATTTTGGCAGACGTGAGCGAAGTCTTTGGAGAGCTTCTTTGGTTCTGGTAAAGCGATCTTTATCTTGTATTCTATTTTTTCTTCTCTGGTTTCTAATTGCCGGAATAAATCTGTAGATTCCATTAGCGTTTCATGATGAAGCTGCACAATTTCAGGAAAAGGTAATACGTTATGCGAACGTTGAACATGGGTCGTTTTGATTTCTGGAATTGCTTCACTCAATGCTGTTGCAGTGTATTTACCGAGCGTCTCATCACGCGCGATTTTATGCTCTGAAAGCGGGATAATAGCATAGGTGCTTTCCTCCGTACCGTCTAGGCCAAGTAGGTGATTGACAGCTTGATCGAGAAATTGTAAATGAATCTTAGGATGAAAACAACATCGCTTACTTACTTCTAACAGCTGCCCCATTAGCACGCCGGCATCCAACCCCTGAAGGCGGTATGAAAAGTTGTGGTATTTGAAAAAGTTTTTCCAAAACATCGTGGTGATGATGACTGCTCCAAAACAATTGGATAGGGGAGAGCTGTTTCCTAGTGCGCTCGTTAAATAGGAATCAAAATTTCCCTTTCGCAGCAAAAGAAGGCGATGGTGTGCGACATCGTAATGGTAGATCCCGTATGGTAATTCTTCTAGTTTTAGATAAATATAGAGTTCACTCGGATATAAGCCGCCACCCGAAGGCGGGAAGCGGCGGAATCCTTGCATTGTTTCAGATGATTCTTCCCCTGTGGGAGAAGGGAAAGCGGTTTGGTTAAACTGAGTCAGCCCATACACATACCACAGAAAATAACCGATTGTATTCAGATCAGGTGTTGGATGAGGGGAATGCTCTTCAATCGCAAGTGGCATCTCATAAGGAAGACGGTATTCCGGTAAATGGCGGTAGAGCTTAAAGGGATGAGGAGCATCGTCCCAATCCACTTCCCAGTTTGGTGGCGTCACTAGGTCATTTTGGAAATGCAGCTGGTGTACAAACAGGTCGAGATCCATAACATACCTCCTCGCCACGTTAAGGAAATGGATGCGGATAAGGGTTGAGCTCTTCAACTGTTAAGTCTCGATCAACAAATCCGAGTTGTTTCGGAACCGTTAATACGCGGCTTAAGCCGGTGACGCGCCTTAAATGATGGCCAAATGTCATCGGAAGCATGCCCGGAATGATTACTTTTGCACAGTGGAGTCCGTTTCGTTTAATTTCAGGTGTTGTTTGATCAACGACGATCACATCTAAGTTTAAGTGACGGAATGTTTGTAACAGGTTATTCAAATCATCTGTAAGATCGTCATGATGCTTTGCTGGTTGAAACGCTTCTTGGAATGTTTGCAATGGACGATTTTGATGGAGTAAAAAGTGAAGGCGTTCTTCTGCTTCAGGTAATCCGTAAACCATGCCATGATCATCCATTTTTTTCACGAGCGAAGAGTCATGATACATGGCTAGAAAGTCATCTTTCTTCTTTTTAAACTCTTTATTTAACGGCGTGATCATGCCTACACTTTCAAAAATGGCGCTTTTCACAGCTCGAATGGGATCGAGATGGGCGCCAGCCGCACACATCAGATTTAAGCGATCAGAATCAGAGGTGCGGTTCTTTGTAATCGTTAAGATGCAGGGGATACCGTGTTCCATCGTGGCATTGTATAAATAAAGGTCATAGCCCGTTATCTCCTGCATGCGGTCGATCATCAAGTGGAGCTCTTTGTCGTTTGATGTGTAAGGATCAATTTGCGGGAGCTGGAGCTGGGCGTACCAGGTGATGAGAAAAGAGTCGCGTTCAAGCACTTCCATCATGCCGTAGAAAATGGCTTCCTCAAGACTTCCGCCGATCGCACAGCCGTTTGACGTTTCAAACACAAACCCATCTCCGCATCCCATGCTGTAATACGCGAGACGCTCAGGAACGAGAATCGGCTCGTTTTCAATAAGTGAGTAGCCCCATACCCAGTTCATTTTTCGATCAGTGTGAAAAGGAGTGAACGGATAACCCTGCTCCGCATACTGTTTCTCGGCATGAACACCAAGCTGAAGCGGGTTTAAGGCGCGGTCCAGGTTACGATAGCAATCGTGAACGACAGTCCTTTTTCCTTTCGGATCAATCCCACACGAGCGTTCCAATCCTTCCAATATCGCAGTCATTTGACTCATCGCATACGAGTTTGTTCTTCCTGCCGAGCCTTCATTTCCATTGAAGAGAGGGAGGTTCACAATCGCATCTGCATACGTTGTTTCAAAATCGATCATGAGACGATTTAACAGGCCCGTGCGTGGATCAAGATAGTCTTCTGAGAGTACGTTGCGTAAATCGTTTATCGACCGACAACGATAGCCGCTGATTTTGATACTTGGTTTTAATGACATCACTGTATCCGTGTCTTCTGGCAGAGAACTGCAAATGGAGCAATAGGCGTCTGGTAAAATCCGGTGACGAGAGCTTTCAAGGGATGCCATGTTAAGGAGGTGAATGGTCCCTTCTAATTGAGCAGAATGGGACTCCAGCACTTCATTTTTGATCAATTGAGCCATGTGGAAAACGCCCGTTTGTGAGACCCATTGATCCTGAATGGCGTTCCCGTTGGTAAAAGCCTGTTGGATCTTCCATAGATCCTCACGATCGGTGGCGGCCATCATCTTTCTTGTATCCGCACACTGTGAACAGCCTGCGATACCAGGCTGAACGAGTGGCCCGATCACACCTTCACCAAATGATAAGAAGGCGCGTAGCCAATTGATGCCAAGCTCTTGGGCGACTTCTTCTGCTTGTTTGTGGATGGAGGGATTCCAGGCGTCGTGAATGACGAGCAACAGGGATGTGTTCTTAGGAATCGTCTCTTCAAAATCTGATCGAAGCGTGAGGGAAGAGTGGGGAGCGAGTTGCTCCGCTACGCAATCTCGAAGCAGACCATTTCCGACTATGGTAATGCGTGCGCTCACGTCATCTCCCCCTCTCCTAACAGCACCCCGTAAATGTCTAGTGCTCCATCTTTTTCAAACGTTTCAAGCTTTATTTTGACAATGGAGAGCTGGTCGAAACGGTTCATGACAGAACGAAGAACGTTCGCCTGGTCGTGTGGGCTATATGCAGGGATATCAATGGACTGGATCGAGTTATTTTCAAAAGGAATCGTTGAAAAAGAGAGAGCTGCCGAAATGGTCTTGTTTTGAGCTTCTTTCACGGCTTGTAGGAGTGCGCGTTGTAATGCGAGCTCGAGCGTCATCCCGACGCTACCGTACCAGCGGCTATCCGATGCTTTTCTCCATACGACGGGAAATCCGTGCGACTCTTTTCCTAATGCGAGATCCGGTACTTTTTGCATCGTCGTTAAAACTTTCAAATAGTAGCGACAGGTATTGTCTTCAACATGTTGAGGTGCGAATCTGAAAATGCCTTCCATACACTGATCGGCTTTCTGATTCCATTCCTCTTCTAACGCTGTTTGCAGTGCCCGACTGACAGCCTCAACAAACGTTTCTCCAGCACCTATGTGGAGATCGGTTTCTGAGTACGTAGCCTTGTCGAAAGGAGAGGGGAGTGACGAGATTATCTCTTCTTTTAATGGAAGAACGTACTCCTCAATACCAGTCAATCCTGCATCAAGCCTTGCTTCTTCGTGTGTTAATGCTGAACTTATGAGACTCGGATGTAACACAGACGATCCGGATGGTTTGACGTTAACTGGCTGAATCTCACACTGAGCTAAAGGCAATTGATTTAGCTCACCCTCTTCCCACTTATGAAAAATCCCCAACTGGCTGGTTAACTGACTGAAATAGTAAAGGAGTTTGTTCGGATCTTTTTTCTTCTCTTCACTCATTTCTTTGGAGACCTGTTCGACTTTGATCTTTCCAGATACGAGCGGATGAGGGCGATAAGGATGCCATTTGCCTTCAAGGGTTTCGAGGTTAAGCAGAAATACCTGATTGTTCGAAAGTACAGGTATGCCTGTGCTCTTTTTAAACCATTCAAATACGACCATATTTGCGAGCATCGCGCCAGCTGGCGGTGAAAAAGAGTCAGTGTTAAGCGGTTCATGTAAACTTCGCCACGCAGATTCCCAGCAGCCGCTATCCGGGGTAACAAGCGGGCCGGCCATTCCAACGCCTTTCGCGCAGATGGCGGGGAGAAATGTCTTTCTCTTTTCTTTACAAGCATGGAGGAGACTGCGTAGCTCCTGTACATTTTCTTCTGAGGAGACATATAAAATCGCATCGAATCGTTCGATCTGTTCCTCCCAGGGCACCGGACCTCTTTTTAACACAACCTCAATCGAGACTTCAGGGTCTGATTTTTTTGATGCAACTTCTAATTGTCTGATTCGATTTTGACTCGTCTTTTCATCTGTTAGTAGGATTTGGAATCGAGGCAAACCGGATGTAAGCAAGGAAGAAACCAAACCGATTAACATGGTGCCTTCTCCGACAACGAGAACGTTTTTCTGCCGGTATTGCTGAAACCGATAGGCTCCAGAATCACAGAAGCTTTCGATGTACTCAATTTGTGAAGCGAATTTCTCCACGATAGGTGGTTTTAATTGGTGGGGACGGTCCTGACTAACGTCACGAAGAAACCCATTCGTATAGAGGGTATTTGTAATCTCGTAAACTCGATCACGATAAGGCTTTGTTAGACCCTCTGTGAGGGTTTCTAGCGAATATTCGCCGTTATACATTGGAATCAGCTTTTCGATCCATTGATGGATCGTGCTCCCTTCCATTCGAAAGGAACCTGCATTGTTTCTGAAATAGACGCTTCCACTCGGTTCCGGCATGAAAAACGTGCCTTTCTTTAGCTTTAAACGCATGGAAGGTTGAACATTCGTCATGACACACCTCCTGACCCACAGATCTGACTTCATACTATGAGTCTATGTTTGCAGATTTGTCTCATATGTGTGGACATGATGGTTAAGGGGGGGGGTTAGGATGAATTCTGGAGATGCTGCACAAAGGTTATTAAGATCATTAAATCTGTAGTCAACTGGATCAACGTAAGGGAGAGGTTATAAGCTGGGTTTTGACGTTTCGCGGAATTATCCAGAAAATCGCGGAATTAACATGTTCTTCTCCACCATAGAAGGAATATGCAAGGAATACTAGAGCGATGGGGGACTTCTAATGCCATGTGGACTAGAATTGGAAGATCGGGTGGAGCAATAGTAGGTGTGTTGTTGGATAAGAATTGTTTTTATAGGATGGTTTTAGGTGTAGCGGTTGGTTTAAAGTTGTCTTCATAAACAAATGGATGAAGAGAGACTTGCTCTCTCATTATTCATCTCGCGAAAGAGCGCTTATCTTTTCATTGATAAACGCTCTTTTCTCCTCCCAACATATACAAAACACACCTAAACTATCCATCTTAAAATGAAGTCGGTACACTTTTATATATCTTAAAAAGTAAGGAGATTTTCATACCGTGTCTCGTATAAAATCAACTGAATTTTTTTGTAAAAACTGTTATCGAAATTTTACTCCCGGCCAGCACGTTGCTTATTTAATTGAGAAGCATTATACCGTTTGTGAATCTTGTTCTGCTCACGAAAATCACATTGAATGGCGAATTGTTGAAGATTTATTTGGTTAATCAGCTATCGGCTTTTTTGAGGTTTGTTCGACCCATTCTACAAATGAATGGCCATAGAAGTGTTTGTTCATATCAGAGATGATGGACATGAACTCAGCAAGTTTCTGTGGATCCATTTCCTTCATATAGTTCCAGAATTGATATTCGTAGGTTGAAGAGGTATGCAGAATGTTCTCACCTTCTGGGCTGAGTGATACATAGGTTATGCGTCGATCCTGATCCATTTTCGATTGGATGATCAGGTCCTTCTTTGTCATACGCGCTATTACTTGAGCCACTGTTGAAATATCTAATAGGCTAAATTCAGCTAGTTTTGTGAGGGTAATGGATTTTTCTAGATATACGATCCACAAAATGTGTTGTTCCGCTTGAGTAATCCCTAGATCTTTTGCCGCCAGTTGCCATTCCTTATCCAACACTTTGAATGCCGCACGCATGTGATTCATGATGTAATGCAATTGATTTTCCATATATCGATCCTTTCCATTAAGAGGTTTAGTTCTATTTTACTATAAAATGCGTTGAGCGGGAAATGATCTGATAGACTAGCAAAGATCTAGCACCTTAAAACATTAACACATTACCTTTCGTTTTCATGATATTCTTCTACCTATTCCGATTAGCATCGGGTACAGCCACGTTCCAAGTAATAGGCATACCGCCGCTGCATTAATTAAAAAATGAAGTTCCTTTTTTAATAAAGGAATGATTGTGTTACAGAATTTTTTTTGAAATACTTAACATACAGAAAAATTTTACAGCGAGATGAGGAGAAAACAATGGATTTAAAGTTTGCCGCAGAGATCCATCGAGTGGGTCTTGAGGTTGAATATTTCACCGTAAAAGATGTCATTCAATGGACGGACCAATTAATAGAAGAACTAGATCATCCACCGTATGAACTGATTGACGTCTCGTTAGCTGTTAATCAGCACTCGGCTGATGTACGCTCGAAACTAAAGCTTATTAAGGGAGAAGTAGATGATACGTTTACAGTAAAAGTGATTCTTGGACTTATTCATCGGTATCTGATTGAGAGTCGAGATTTTTCTAGCGTTGAATACATGCTGTCGATGGTTAACGATCTACCAGTAGGAGACAGCGAGTTTGCTAATGAACTAGACTGGCTGATGGAGTTAAAATTCTTAGCCCATTCAGATATACTTGGTAATTTAGAAGATGCAAGGAAAGGGATTGAAAAATTCCTAGAACAGTTTAGCGGATACGAGAAATACTATACACCTGAAAATACAGTCGTTAGTTGATCGGGAATTAGCACATTGGAAAAGGAATTCTTGAATGAACTACGAAAAAGGTAACGATACCCCTCAGCGATTAACCCGAATTGGTTGGGGAGCCTACTCATTTAATAGGAGGAGATCAAATGAAACTAGGAGCATTTTCAAT
Organism: Guptibacillus hwajinpoensis; assembly: GCF_020524165.1. Classification (GTDB taxonomy): domain Bacteria; phylum Bacillota; class Bacilli; order Bacillales; family Guptibacillaceae; genus Guptibacillus; species Guptibacillus hwajinpoensis_D. The sequence continues at coordinate 433,086 of NZ_JAIVKU010000005.1, read as the reverse complement.
CAGTTTAAGCGTAAAGGATATTCATCGTTCAAAAGAATTTTATGAAAATCTTGGGTTTGAAACGTTAGGTGGCGACATTGAACAGAAATGGCTTATCTTGAAAAATGATACAACGATCATTGGCCTCTTTCAGGGGATGTTTGAGAAAAACACGCTAACGTTTAATCCAGGCTGGGATCACAATGCTGAAAATCTAGAAGAATTCACAGATGTTCGAGAATTACAAAAAACGTTGAAAGAAAAGGGCGTTCGCTTAATTGAAGAGGCAGACGAGGAAACGGAAGGACCGGCGTATCTTACTTTGGTAGATCCAGATGGTAATCCGATCTTAATTGATCAACATCGTTAAGAGGTACTGAAATAAGGAAAAAGGCGCGAGTGAAGCGCCTTTTCTAACCGAATGCTACTTCGCATTTTCATCTGGCTGATGAACCCCAAAGATATTCCCTTCCGTATCCTTATAGTACCCTTGCCACGCCATCCCCGGCAGCGCGTATTTCGGCAATGCGACCACACCGCCTTTTTCAAGAATTTTCGCTTCAATCGTATCGTAATCTCCTACCCCCATGGTACACGCATAGCCGTTGACGGGCTGATTTGGTTCTGGAGGTGGACCTTGTCGCTGCATGAGGGCACCATTGATCCCAGGCTGATCGTCACCGCCAGTGATCACGCCAAAATAAGGCATGCCAGCATATTCGCTCCAGTCTTCAAACGTCCATCCAAATACTTCTCCATAAAAATGTTTTGCCCGGTCCATGTCATCGACGTGAATTTCGAAATGTACGAGTCTTCCCATAATTCCCTCCTAAATGGTCGTTGTGTCTTCCTCATGTATGTTCGATAAGGTGCTTAAGCACTCCTCCTAGAATGAATGAAATGAACGCAGATTTTTGGTGGAAGGAGGATTCTTTCATTGTATCGAATTGATAGAATGGAGCGAATCTGAATAAGTGAGTGATTCTCAAAGAGGAGGGATATCGATGCTGTTTATGCTGATCGTGAAAGCATCAAGGAATTCGGAAGCTGGAAATCTACCAAGTGCTGAGCTGAGGGAAGCGATGTCAACGTACAATCAAGAATTAGTAAAAGCAGGCGTTCGGGTTATGGCAAAAGGTCTACACCCAAGTTCGAATGGGTTGCGTATTTCGTATCCACACGGTGCTCCGGTGGTTACGGAAGGACCGTTTCCTGAAACGAAGGAAATAACTGCCGGGTTCATTCTCATTGATGTGGAGTCGAAAGAGGAAGCGGTTGAGTGGGCGATGCGCATGCCAGACCCGCAAGGACATGGTGAGGGCCAGGTTGAACTGCGTCAAGTGTTTGAATAGGTTTGATTAATTTTGCAGTAGGAGGAAGTACCGTGATTCATGAACTTAATCAAGATGAATTCTACAAATGTGAAAGGTTACTAAATGATGTTGGGCATATAGAGGCGAAAGCCGTCATTGAAGGGAATAACCCTGGACGCGTTTTTGTGGATCATGTCGTTTTCCCTAAATCAGGACTGATCTGGTTAGGAAATCACGATGGATTCTTTTTTATTGGGGATGAAGAAAATACAGGGTTTCTTCAGGAGATGAATGAGTATTTAGATCAAAACATAATTCCTGAAGCAAGGGAGCTCGGCTTAACGTATTTTATCGCGATTGGACATCATTCAAGATGGGATAACACGATCGAGATGCTCTTCGCCCATCGTCACATGCAAAAATTCGATCAAAATGTGTATCGTCTTGACCATCCTAAAGCGCATCATCAACCTTCTGTTAAACCAGAGTATGAAGTCATAAAAATCAGTGAAGACCTTCTTGGCGATCAGAACAACTCGATTCAGAATAGAAGCTTTTTACAGTCTAAACTAACGGAATTCTGGGCTTCACCTTCTGACTTTTTGGATAAGGGAATTGGGTATGGTGTTGTCATTCAAAATCTGATTGTGAGTTTATGTTTTTCAGGATTTGTGGCTGGAAAGGTTCATGCGTTAGATATGGAAACAATTGAGGAGCATCGGGGGAAGAAATTAGGTCAGCTGGCAGCCTCAAGTGTTGTGAATGATTGTGTGAGTCAGAGCATGATTCCATATTGGGACTGTGAAGAAGCCAATCAGCCATCAAATGCGATTGCGAGAAAGATCGGGTAATAGAAATCATGTTCTTACCACGTTTATATTTTTTCGATTGATACATAAAGGGAGCTTTTTATATGAAAAACAAAGAGAATCGTAAGCGTAAAACCGTTCAATGGATCGGATTTAGCATTGTTATGCTCACCTTCCTAGTTAACTTGCTCCTGTATGTGACAGGCATTTCGAGAGACATCTCAATCAGCACACTCGATGGAATGAAGTGGTTTGGAATAGGGGCAGGTTGTGTCGTTGTCTCGTCTTCCTATTTCATTCCTAAAACGAAATGAGTAAGCTTTTTCACATGATTGATGAAAGAGGTGAAGGTGGATGGAAAACCCACCGGAAACCTCGTACAAGGATGTGAGGATAGGTACACTTGGGAGTAAGTATTAATTAATTGATAAGGGAGGGGCACCGTTGAAAAGAGTCATAGATATACTACAAATTGCCCTGCTATCTTTAATGGCTGGGTTGATTGTGAAGGCACTATTTAATCTCTCCCTATCATTGTTCTTGGTTGCATTAGGGGTGCTAGCAGTGTATGTAATATTGAAATTTTCTTTGAAAAGAAGAGAATCACTTAGTACAAACACGTACACTCTAATTACTGGGCTTGCTATTGGTATACTAATTGCAATAAATGTTTAAAAACATAAGTTGAATTAGGGCCAAACTAAATATTTGATAGTAAAAAAACCGAATATGATCGTTAGAATGGGAAAGTTATCGCGTCATTCAGGGAGTGGCGATCAAGTGTTATTCGCTCTGAAATTTTATAGAGAATGGGAGATTAGGAGAACGCTGATTAAAGGAGGTGCAGTAGAAAACAGCTAAGATGTCGATTTGGATGATTAAGTGAGAAATTCACTTAAAAAAATGGTGAAGCTGGCATTCTTTTTACATATAAAGAACCTGAAAGAGCATGCCGCCCCCCCAGGTTCTTTTTGTGTGATTATCTATGTGAGTTAGCATGGAGTGTATCCAGAAGAAAACCATCAGAGTGTAAGACCTGATCAGGTTCAACGACCACCGCATCGACCGCATCCGCCACATCTTGCGGCACAACCACCGCATCCACCACATCGAGCACAGCGAGCGCATCCACCACAACCGGCACAACCGCCGCATCCAGCGCAACCCGCACATCCAGCACAGGCTACGCAACCCGCACAGCGGAAACACCCGAAGCATACAAATCCAATTAAACGCGTATCATTCGGATCTATATTCTGATCTCCATTTGGATAATAGTTGGCTTGCTCGCAAGGAACTAATTCCTGGGCATGGTACTCTCCAACATCTAAGTGCTGAAGATCGTTTTGAAATTGATTCATTTATGTCACCTCCATCGACGTTCATCATGGACTGAAATCCATCTTCCTAAGTGATTACCTAATAAAACACTTTCTTCAACAAACTATGTCATTGGGCTGGGTGATGTTCCTGATGAAAGGGCGGAAAGTATGTGGACGAAGTGGTAGGAGCAGGGATGTTTCCGTTGAAAAGAGGAGAAGGGCTTCGTACTGCATTTCGTAGCCTAAAGTTTGGTCGTTAAAAAAAGCTACCCTAAAAGAGTAGCTCGATAACATTTAGTTATGTACCTGAAGTTTGTTTCCATTAGGGTCATAAAAGTGAAAGAAATGGTGGCCTTCCTCTTCCTGAATCGGTTCGACTTTCACTTCCTGATCAACTAAATAGTCGTAGAGTCGGTTAATGTTTGCCGTTGTCAGTCCAACCGCAAATTCAGGTTCACCATTTTTGAAAAAATGACCTCTCGAGTTCTCATCCGCTTCTACCAACACGAAGAGAGGCCCTTGTTCAAGCGCAAGAACAGCTAAATCACCTCGATTAAATTTTAAGGTAAACTGCAAACACTCTGTGTACCAGGAAACGGATTCATTGAGATTGATGACTGGTATTCGTATATAGTGAATATCAGAGAAAAGAGAATCGCTCATTTTATTCCTCCTTTAGTCATAGTTTCCTAAAACTATTTCGTTACCTTCCTAGCGTGTCCTTCTTATTTTTATGATGATTGATAGATTTATTGATGGAATTTTGAAATAATTGGTATGATCAATGTTGCACTTTAGGAGACACAAATTGTTCTTCACCTATAGCAAAGCATGTTCATTACAAAAGGAAGTGTAGGTATGTCACCAGTGAATAAAGAGATTGAAAGTAAGATCGAGAAAGTAATTGGTAAAATAGAGCGAGTGAATTTACTACAAGACCAGGGTTGTACGTCAGAAGTACATGAAATGATTGCAGCTGAAGGTAGGTATGTGCTGAAAAGTTCCTTTGAACCAAAATATCGAGAGTGGTTAAAGAATGAAGCTGACGTATTAGAAAAGCTAAATACGAATATAGAGATCCCAACGCCACGCTACTATGGTTATGTTGAGGGGGGGAATAGCAGTCATCTTATCATGTCATACGAGAAGGGAATGACTTTAACAACTGCATTAAAGAAAGCTGAGAAGAAGGAGCAGTTGGCTTTAATTAAGAATTTTGGGCATTTTCTTCATCGTCTTCATGAAACGTCTGTTGCTGGATTCCATAATCATAATTGGCTAGCTGAACAGTTAGAAAAGGCGGAGGGTTACGTGGAATCAGGTGATGCTGACGGGGATTTTGAGCTTTTACAGAAGTTAACCTTACATCAACCCTCAAGCGTCCATCAAACGATGATCCACGGGGATTGCACAACCGATAATGTGATGGTGATTGATGGAAAAGCAAGCATGTTTATTGATGTTGCAGGCATGACGTTAGGAGATCCTAGATATGATGTATCCTTAGCGATTCGAAAATGGGTCAACCATAAGGAATACATAGAAGCATTTTACGAAGGATACCGCCGTTATAAGGTGACAAAAGAAGAGTTCGCGTATTTTAATGAGGGGTTATATGAATTCTTCTAATCTAGTGGATCGACGATTAAAGCATATTAAAGGAAACCAAAGCTTCTTAGTAATCGTTATTATAGTAGATTGTCAAACTTAATGGGGGAGATTTCGTGTGGTGGGAGTATTATGGTGATGCAGTCATTGCTGTATCAACCTTGTCTATTATTTTGATTTTGACTTTTATCCATTTCTCTAGAGCGAAAAGAAAAAGAGGATTGCTTGTCCCTGTATCTCTAGCAATGATTGGTTACACCTCCTTTGTGGTAGGTATTGTGTTTATTAGAGGGTGGAGTGGCATGGGGTTTATCGTCTATGGTGTAATCATTATGGCGATCGGTCTGCTTTATTATCTTGGAATCGGGTTATATCGAAAAATAAGGTGCTAAAGAAAAGGAGTGAGGGTGTGGGCGTTTGGTATTTTTTAATCTTATTTATTGGATTATTTTTAGTAGGAAAAGGGCTCATTGGAAGTAAACGTATTTCTTTCGTCTGTTTAGGAATCCTATGTATCTTGTTCGCTCTTTTTATGTTTTCACCGGGAAGTGATGAAATAATTTCGGATTTATTGAATTTGAGCTGAAAGGTAGATTAAGACAGAAGATCAAGAGACGTAGGAAACCAAACGAGGTGTTAGGTTGAAAACCAAAGAAGACATTATTTTGCTCATCCAAAACGATGATCGCATGATGGATATCATTAAAGCTGCAAGTCAATTGAATTTGCCAGATTGGTGGATATGTGCGGGATTTGTGCGTTCAAAAATTTGGGACACATTACATGGATTTGAAAACAGAACGAGTACGCCAGACGTCGACGTCATTTATTATGATCAAGACGATATGAGTGAAAAAACGGAAAAAGAATTAGAAGCTGAATTGAGGAGAATTCTCCCTGATGTACCCTGGTCTGTGAAGAATGAAGCACGAATGCATGTGATCAATCACATAGATCCCTACACTTCTGCAGAGGATGCGATTTCCAATTTTCCAGAAACCGCCACTGCTCTTGGTGTCAAAATCGATATGGCTAACAATCTCATTCTGACTGCTCCCTGGGGTGTAGATGATGTAATCAATTTAGAGTTGAAGCCAACCCCATTTTTCACAGAAACAAAAGAACGAGCCGCCATTTATGAAGGAAGAGTGGTTAAGAAAAATTGGAAGGGAATTTGGGAGAAAATCAAAGTTCATCAGCTATAAAAAAGATGCGCTTAGATTGAGCTTATCAGCAATATGATAGGCTTTTTTTAGAATTGAAAGGACTTTTTGAAAGCTGGCATTTTGGGGATATGTTCGATTAAATACCAGATTATTACCAAATTTTGAAACGTAAGACACTTCTTGTTCGTATATCTAATTAAGACAGTAAAACGGAGGTTGTCGCTTGTCTAAAAAAATTCTATTCATTACGATTATGCTCATACTTACTGCTGGTTGTGCATCTAACCAGTCTGCTAGCGAAAACATGAAAGAAGAGAATACGACGGAAGATGATGTCACTACGGTACTGAAACGCATATTTTCAGGACCGGATGAAGAGTTAGCACAGTTATATAAAGAGGAAGAGTATGAAAAGGTTTCGAACTACTACATGGATCATTTCAAACCTTACTTTACAGAAAAATCTATGGAGCATGCGGTGAACACTAATTTACTTAACAGCTTCCATCTTAAGGCGTTTGGAAAAGGTGTAGAAATGACGATTGGCACTATTAACGTTCAGCAGAGCGAAGACACTACAACCGCTTATGATTTTGAGATACAAGTGAATGTAAGTAATGGTCAAACTGCAGATGTTAGTGGGAGAGTCAACACAAACGACGAGGGGAAAATTACGCAAATCCGTTATATGGATAGTCAATCATTGCCCCATGCTTTCGATACAGCAACAGAAACAGAAGATGGACTATTCGTCTATGATCGTTCAAGATTAGTAAGTCGAACGGGAAATGAAGCGTATCAGCCTCTGTATCCGACAGTCATGCCTTTTAAAGTGGATGGGGTAGAAATCAAACATGAGAGTAAGGATGACAGCTCCATAACGTTTATCTTTCATGGCGAAACTGGTGAAAAGATGGAACTGATGACCGTTAAAAATGGTGAGATCTCTTCTGATAAGTTAGAAACAGAGGAGGTTTCGGTTGGAGATCAAAAAGGACAATATGCGGGAAATGAAGGCGAGACGCAGCGATTGATTTGGACAAATGGTTCGATCACCTATGAGTTGAAAGGGAAGATAGAAGACTTATCAAAAGAAGATCTGCTTACAGTTGCGGAGTCTTTTGAATAAGGAAGGGTTCAGGGAGCTGATCATTAAGAAGATGAGCTCTCTTTCTCTAGTAATCTCGTATTGAATTCGTGTTTTTTAAAAAAATAGGGTAGGTATTCTTATGCTAAAGTTATCTGTTTCTCCCTTTACGTATACTTGGAGCTACCATGAAGAAGCAACATATAAAGCCTCCAATGGAAGAGCCAGTTAAAACACTCCATTTAGGAAGTTCACCACCTAATAGTAAAACCAATAAAATCCATACAATCGGATAGATTAATACACCTATGAATCCCCAGAGAAACCGATTTTTTATATCCAACTCTCCAGTTTATCTTTTTACATACTAGTAGCCTTCTTGATAACAGATTAAACGAAGAGTAGAGTTAATCTGTCCTATACAGGAATGCTTTTTAAAAAAGAAAGGTGGGATTTTATTGACGTACAAAGAGGACTGTCCATTTTGTAACCCCGAAAGAGACGAGAAACAAAAGATTCTATTTGAAAATGAATGTTGTTATTTCTTACAACATGACAATCAACAAGACGTCTTAGAAGGCTGTGGCGTCATTGTTCCAAAAAAGCATCACGCAAACGCATTTGAATTATCGAAAGAAGAGTGGAACGATACATATGAACTCTTACAGCATGCAAAGACATACCTTGATCAAGCCTTTTCTCCAGATGGCTATACACTTGGGTGGAATGTTGGAGAAGTCTCCAATCAATTCATTTTTCATAGTCATCTGCACGTTATACCAAGATATAATGACGAGCCTTTGGCTGGGAAAGGATTGCGTTACTGGCTGAAGCAGCCTGAAAATAAAAGAAAAAAGCACATCTAGCCAAAGAGCGGTGATGATAGATCAAAGGAAATCCCATTCGATCGGGATTTCCTTTTTTGCTCCAACACTAGTTTTTATTATAAGTGAAACTTTTTGCCTTCTCCATCACTCTAATGGCAAAAGGAGGTTAATCATGAATGAAGTAAAGCTTGTTAAGAAAGCGAAAAGGGGAGACAAAGAAGCTTTTGAACAACTCCTTGTCTTACATAAAGATCAATTATATCGAACAGCATTTCTTTATGTGCGAAATCGAGAGGATGCATTGGACGTTGTTCAAGAAACCGCCTTTCGAAGCTATTTAGCCATCACCACGTTACAAGAGGAAAAGTTCTTTGTTACATGGCTAACGAAGATCCTCATTCGCTGTGCTTACGATTCCTTAAAGAAAAGAAAAAATGATGTTCCATTAGAGAAGGTAACGCCAATTCTATCAAAGCTAGATAAACGTTCAGACGAAGGGATGGATTTAGCCAACGCTACAAATAAGCTGGAACAGAAGTACCGAGATGTGATTGTCCTGTTTCATTATCATGATCTGTCGATAAAAGAAGTGGCGAAGGTTCTGGACCTACCTGAAAATACGGTAAAGACGTATCTCCAAAGAGGGCGAAAGCAATTAAGAACAATTCTAGAGGGGGCTCATTTATATGAAGGAAAATCTCTATAAGGATCAGTATGACAAAATCGATGTGCCTGAGGATGAATTAGTGCGTTCGATTCAATCTGGTATTGATCAAGCGGACGGGAAACGGTCATTTAAACGTCAGCGAAACATAAAGCGATCCATTGTTTCAACGGCGGCAGCGGTTGTTCTATCAGCAACATTCCTTTCATCCAACGTCTCGAATGCGCTAGCAGACGTCCCGGTTATTGGCGAAGCTTATCATGTCTTTAATGATATGGTCGGTCGGAACTTAACATCTCAACAGTTAGTGACAGAACTTGATGAGAAATCGAGTGGTAAAGGGCTTGATGTGATGATGACGAGTGCCTATTATGATGGAGCCGTTATTGGTGTATCGTTTAAAGTAGTAGGAGACGTGAAAGAAGATGAGTTTCGTGAAGTGAACGGTTTCTATGAAATATACGGAGGCAATGAGGCCATTAGCGATAGTAAAGAAATCGTTCCTTTGGAGAAAAGTGGCGATGACTACATTGGACAAATTCAGTTAGCTTATCCAGGCAAAGAACTACCGGCCAACACTTCCTTCCCATTAGAATTTAAACGAATTGGGGAAAAAGAAGGCTCGTGGAAATTCGACGTTCCGGTTGAGCAGCTTCCATATGAGGAAGTGGAATTGGATCAAGTAAGGTCGAATGAGCAAGCAGATGTTGCTGTCCAATTTAACTCGATCATAGAAGGGCAGGCGTCAACGGCTATCAATTATACTGGTACGTTCCCGCTTGAAGGAAAGCATGATCAAGTTCGTCTTGAAGTAGTTGACGAAAACGGAGAACAAGTGAACGTATCAAGGGATGGGATCGATCTTGAAACGAGTCAAGAAAATGATCATATCGTTGTCAAAGGAAGAAGTATTATTCCTGAGAATCTAAAGGAGAGAACGGATTATATAGAGATCCAACCAAAAGTAGCGCTAAGTGGAGTAGAAGATCAATTCATTCATCTTTCTGAAAAACTCCCTATAAAAATAGAATCTACTAGACAGGATCATGTTATTTCAGTCAACGATATGAAAGTTGATGGGGAGAAAGTAACACTTGATTTCCAAATTAATAATGGAAGAAACGATCGATATTTTGAGTTCTATGAAGACATGGCTCGAAATGAAGTTTTGCTAGTTAAGGAAAGCAGAAAAGACATTTATGAAGAACCACTAAAACATACTGTGAAAGTGCTTGATAAAGAAAAGCTTTCTTTTAGAAGTACGTTTGATGTTAGCAAATTGAAAGGTTTCAATGAAAATAACTACGTGGTAAGAGTGAGTTTAGGAACGTTAAGTAGCAATTTGCCTGTCGAACTGGAACCGGTCAAAATCGAATTAAATTAAACCTCCTAATCAGGATTGCTTTTTATCTCAAGCCATCCTCTTTATGTGATGATCACAAGTTCTTTCCATTCAATTTCTACTTGAGTTGATACAATGACTCTCTTCAAGAAATAATTGATAGGATCTAGATGATTTGCAAGTTACACTTATAGCATCTTAACGAAAGAGGTGGTAAGGGTGTTTGATATGAATAAGGTCGGGAAAAGAATAGCGCAATTGAGGAAGGAAAAAAACATCACACAGATGGCACTCGCTGATCTTTTAGGCGTCAGTTTTCAAGCTGTTAGCAACTGGGAACGCGGTCAAACGATGCCGGATATCTCCAAACTCCCAGAGCTCGCTAAACAATTCGATGTAAGCATTGATGACATTCTGGATGAAAATAAAGGAACAAGAGTGGTTACTCAATTAGTAGAAAAAGGGTCATTAGAAAGTACAGCATGGATCGAGAAAGAAGAACTGATTCAAGCGGCACCAATCATAACGACAGAGCAGGCTGAAATGGCATACCAAAAGATCGATGGTGAATTGACTTCTGAAGAGATACCCATTCTTTCACCCTACCTTCATCAAGAAACGATCGATGGATTGGCAAAGAAAGAATTTACTAAGAGAGGGATAAAAGGGTTATCTACATTTGCATCTTTTATTAGTCAAGAAGTGATGGACGAATGTGTGAAAGAAGAGTTCACGCGAAGTAGACTGGAACACTTTTCGATCGTGGCGCCCTTTATTAGCCAGGAACTCATAGATGCTTGTGCGCTAGAAGAATGTCAATTAAATGGAATCGGAGGATTATTATCTATTGCGCCTTTTATAGGCGAAGAGGCTCTTGACGACTGTATTAAGGTTGAGTATGAGAAAAACGGATTAAAAGGCTTGTCGTCGATTGCGCCTTTTGTAGAAGAAGAGACGTTAAATCAGTATGTTGAAGAGAGTTACCGTGTAAATGGTATTTCTTCTATCGTTTCACTAGCTCCGTTTGTTGATGAAGAGATTTTAAATGAACTCGCACTAGAAGCCATTTCGAAAGAAGGCATAAGTGGAATAACCTCGATCTTGCCTTATATTGATAATGACTTTTTATCAAAGAAGTAGCTGAATAGTTACGCGATCCATTAGTGGTAGAAAGTTGCCAGTGCGGCACTTATCTTGAGGAGTTACTTGCGATTATTTAAATTAAAGATGGAATTCATCGTCTCATTTATTCTCATGATTTCTTTTCTTCGGCGATCCTCTTTTGACTTATAAAGGAGTGCTAATAAATGATTTTATTAGCACTCCTTTTATTTATAAGATTTATTCAGCGGAATCGTCCCGCCGATTCCATTTCCCACTGAATCAGCAGAACCGTCCCACTGATTCCCACTGATTTTACTTGTAAATGACTACTGAGCCAACAGAATGATCGACTGATTGTGCATTTACTCGAACTTTTAGACCTAAGCTATCAATGTTACGACCAGCATCTGGCATAAACGTATTCATGAAGGAACGACTGTCATCAAATAGAGAGACGGCTTTCTGGCTCTTGAGTTGCAAAGTTTGCGTTGGGTATTGAAGATTTAATCCGGAAGTTGGATTAAGGCCAAACGCTGCATCGGCGATATGATAGCGTGTCGATGCTTGGACGCCAGTGTTCCAAAGTAGATTCGTTCCTTGGTGTGCATCCACAACTCCAAGATAACCATCACCAGGGTGAACGCCTGTCCAGTTTTCTGTGTAGCTATCATCCACATACCACACCACTAATCCACCATCATAGCTCATTAATGAGTTTCCTCGTTTAAGGTGTGCAAGTCCCTCATCGACACCTTGATGGTTTCTCCATTCAAGTAAATAATATTGATTGGTCAGTTTGTTTCCATTCATTTTTTCAAAACCATCTAAGGTAAAGGATGACTTTTCGGACTCCGCGCCATCGTCTATAAGGGTTTGTCCATCAGCAACAACCTTAATGTTATCAGCGAAGAAACCAACGTTTGAGGTACCCCAGTCAGTAGCATACCGAAGTCTAAGCTTGATTTCCTTACCTGCATACTTCGATAAATCAAAGGATTGTGCTTCCCATCCATCAGAGTTTCCAGTAAAGCCTGGCATTGAATTAAGGATGGTTGGATATCCTCCTTCAACAACATCAGAGCGAGTATTTTCATTTCCTAGTGATTTCCAAGTAGCGCCATCGTCTTCAGATACTTGAACAAAGCCAAAATCCCATTGCTCTTCGATATCATACCAGGCATCAAATGTTAACGTAGCAGAAGTTTTGCCAGTTAAGTCCACTGAAGTGACCATATTTGTATCAATTTCATCTGCCTGGCCACCCCAATATTCATAATTTCCAGTCGGTTTGTTGATCGGTGTTTCTTTTTTCGGTAAGTTGATTCGAATTGCCTGGTTGTTTTGGCCGAGTGGTGAGTTTGCCTGATCTAGTAAAAACTGTGTGCCTTTTGTTGTAACGTCCGACCAGTCTACGATAGCAGGGTTTGACCATTTTCCACCTAACGTAGATTGTAAATACTGCTTAGCCCATGGAGAGAAACCGGTTGGTTCCGCACCAGGCGTTTTTCCAGCCCATGATCCACTAGCCATGATCGACCAGTAACCGACTGCTTCACCTGTTCCAGAATAAATCGTGTCATATTCATCCGGTAAGCCTAAATCATGTCCGTATTCATGAGCGAATACGCCAGTTGCGCCATCTTCTGGCATCATTGTGTAATCATAGAATCCTGGTAATCCATTGCCTAGACCATCTGGATCAAAGAATTTAGCTGAACGATGAGACCAGATTGCCTTGTCTCCAAGAGATCCGCCACCAGCTTCTTGACCCATCCCAGCATGAATAATCTGCAGGTGATCGACTAAACCATCAGGTTCCCAGAAATTCCCGTCTCCATCTAAATCGTGTGGATCCTCCAAGTCATAGTCTTCTAAAGGAAGCCCTGCTGCTAGTGCCGCTTTATACGTATCGATGACTAATTGCTTTGATCCGCCAGGGGTAACATTATCATGACCACCTGATGCTTTGTCAGTACCATAGTAAGCTGCAGTTCCTGGTACTTTTAGCCAGCCATACGCATTCCCCTCAATTGTATAAGTGCCTCCAGATTGCTCTTCATAATACTGTTTTTGAGAAATCGTGTCTTCACCATTTGGCCCTTTAAACTCGCCTTTATCACCGAAGATCATATTCTCAAAATGCTCCGTATCATAATCAGAATAGTAGTTATCGGTCTCTTCAGGTTTAATGTTATTATGTTCGAAATCAGAGAACTCTACCATTAGCGTTAAGAGTTTCCCCTTTTTCTGTATGCCAGGTGAATTGCCTTCCTGCACAGGATCAGGGTTGCCCTTTAAATGACCCTTTTTCTCTCCTTTTCCATTTACAAGTCCGTTTGTATAGTCTTCAAAATTCTTTTGCTTAGAAGATTCAGCATCTTTTACTTTTGAAGCAAGTGGATCACTTTCTTTTACGCCAACATCTTTGCCTTTTAACTCAAGATAGTTAGTAAGAAACGTCTGCTTTTCTGCCTGCGAAGCGTCTTTGGATAGAAGTCCTCGTTTTACGAAGGATTCGATTAGCTTGTCATCATTCACGATAGCTAAATCTAGTAAACTATGTGATTGAGAAGCTTGAATATTCGAGCCTACTTTATGTAAATCATTTCCTTCCTTGGGCGAAGCGTTAACGCCCTGCATTCCAGCTAATAAGGTGCCTGCAATCATGACGGAAGAGATACTCGTTTTAATAAACTTGTTCAAATACAATTCCTCCTTGGATTAATAGATGAATTACTATTACATAATATTAAGAAAATTCTAAAAAAACAATGTAAATTTATTGGAAAAATACAAGAAATAACGAATTATAAGGGATAATTTAGTGAATTTTTAAAAAATATGTCTAAAGAACTAGTTGATTCGGTAGGAATCAACGAAGACGCTACTCATCGATTTCTTCTTCATTTCTAACCATTGTTTAGAGGTTGAAGTGAAAAAGAATCATTTATAGATTAGAAGTCTTTCGTTCTGATTGGCACAAACGATTTGGGTGTGAATTGTGAATGGAAGGGGGGAGGTAACTAACCCCTATGAGCGTTTTTTTCCTAAATAAGTGTTGTAAAAATATATAGAAAACTATAAACGTCTAAATGACAAATATATATTGCAAAAAGACGTTGATATTATATAATGGAAAAAGAAGGATAGTATTCACTTAAACAAGGGGGATGAAGATGAGTGTCGAAATGCATAAGCTTTCAAAGACGTTTAATAGGCAGGAACTTGCGCTTTCTGAGGTTGATTTTACGCTTCGAAAAGGGGAGGTTGTTGGGCTCGTTGGGCCAAACGGGGCAGGGAAAACGACTTTAATGAAAATTATCTCAGGGATTATCGTTCAGTATGATGGTGTGCTTACTTTCCGTGGAGAAGGTCGTTCTGTTGGAAGTTTAATTGAAAAGCCGAAGTACTTTCCAAATAAAAGCGGACGGTATAATATCGATTACTTTCATTCGTTATTCGGTGGAGACGATGAGCATTTCGATGAGATCATTGAGTCTCTAGGGATGGCTTCCTACTTAAAGAAAAAAGTAAAGGACTATTCGCTTGGAATGAAGCAGCGTCTAGGAATAGCACTCGCGCTGATTTCAAATCCCGATTATCTTGTGTTAGATGAACCGACAAATGGTATGGACCCAGATGGAATTCGTCATATTTTGGGGTACTTAAAAAGACTCGCAAAAGAAAAAGGCATTGGCATTCTCATTTCAAGTCACATTTTAGAAGATATCGAGAGTATGAGTGATCGCGTTTATGTGATTAAAGAAGGACGGATTATCAATGAATATGCTAGGGATCAGCACGATAGGGAAGTGTTAGAGCTTACGTTTTCAGAAGGCGATCTACACCAGGCTTTACATGTGTTAGAAGCTTATGAAGGAGTAACCCGTAGTGGTCAAATTCTATCCGTTCCGTTTGCGGGGGATATGAAACAGGTACTGAAGCACTTAAGTCAAAACGATCTTTTCCCGATCGATGTGAAGCGGAAAAAGGACACGCTCGAGGATTTCTATTTTCAAAATATGGAGAGTGAAGCGAAGTGAATGTGAGCCAATTCTTTAAACTTGAGATTAAACGAAATCTTAACCTGGCGCTGTTCCTGTCGATTGGATTTGCCTTTTTGTTTGGGGGAGCAATTGTTTATTCGATTTACCAGATGGATGGTCCGTTTCAGCCTAGAAATGTCTCTGGACTATATGCTGGGATTGCAACGGTGGCGCTTGGTGTGTATTGTTCAAAAATCGTTATTGCCGATCTGCATTACGGAACGATCTATCTTCTTTTTACGTCAGCTCGAGATCGGATCGTGTTTTTAGTGTCACGTGTTTTGGTGATTTCGATTGTGTCGTTCATGTTCGGGCTTGGATGCGCAGCGCTTCTTTATGTCAATCATGCTTTAAACGGGCAGCCTTTTTCAGCAGGGGATGTCGGGAATGCGGTACTGCAATATGTGTTGTTTGGGGTTTTCTTTACCTTACTGTTTCAAGTGATTTCGATGGTTTATCAAAAGGTGATGCAGCTATTAATTCTTTCACTTGTGACAATCTTGGTGCTTCCTGGGCTATTGGGCATCGTGTTTCAGGTAGAGGCAATTCCTGAATTTGTGAAGGATTTTGTCGCCTATGCACCGATTTATAGTTTACCGAATCAGTTGCCGTTTCTAGCCCTAGATGGAATGGAAATGACGCTAACCGCGGTTGTTAGTTTACTATTGTTTGTGTTTGCGTTTAAGCGGTTACCTAAGATTGATTACTAGTATATAGGAGGAAAAGGAACGATGGGATTTGGTTTTAAGAGAAGGCAGAATGATGAACGGGTGACGAATCTTCAAAATATGATTTACCGGGAAATGTACATGTTGATTGTGGGGATTTGTGCGATGTCTATTTTATATAAGCAATTTTTCGTTGAAGGGGGGACACGTCACTTATGGACAGAAGTGATTATTTTGGTTGCAAGTTCCGTGTTCTATGTTGGGAGATCAGCGATGCTCGGGATCTTTTCAGATGAAGTAGAGATGTCTGAGCAATCGAGTAAACTGAGCTTTAATACAAGAAACTTTGTGATTAGCCTGATTGTAGGAGTTGGCATTTCGCTGTTTTTTGCTATTGTCAACTCTCAGAAGTATGCTGATAGTACAGAAGAAGCTTTTACATTCTTCTTTGTCATTCTTTTTGGCAGCTTAATGATTTACATTCCTGTTTTATTTGCCATAATGGTGTTACCCTATGCGATAGCGAAACGTAAAAGTGATCAAGTAAATGAGCGAGAGTTAGAAGAGATGGATGATGAAGATGTGCGGTGATCAATTGTGAAGAATGTGAGATTAAAAATGGCGAGAGTCGAGCACGACCTCTCGCAGCAGGAGCTTGCTAAAAAAGTGGGCGTGTCGAGACAAACGATCGGGCTGATTGAGCTCGGAAAATACAATCCGACGCTTCAGCTTTGCTTGTCGATTTGTTGGGCATTGGATAAGTCACTGGATGAATTGTTTTGGATGGATCCGGAATAGAGGAAAAGCTACGTTATTCTACGAGTTGTAGAGTGAGGTAGCTTTTTTGCATTCATTGACGATCGCATATCAGTGTTCTTTCGACAGGAATCGGGTGGTGACAGGCACTAAAGACCTACGCTTAATCAGGAAGAATGTCGTATACAATATTTTGCATAAACGTTATAAAATAGAATTTAGACTATTTTGATAATTTTAGGGGGAATGGGATGAAGAAGCAACTAATTGCTGGTGCTGTGATGCTGGGTCTATTTGCAACGCCGATGGCGGGGTCAGTATCTGCAGAGACGAGCTGGAAGAATGTGAACTGGAACGAAACGTTACAGGAGGAAGATGGGAGTCCATTTAATAGTGAAAACTATGATTTTGTAAAGTACTCTAAAGTGGATGAAAAGCTTCAGGAGATTGAGAAGAGCAGCAATCGGATTACTGTCGAGACACCAGCACAGTCATCTGGCGGACAGGATCTTTATGTGGTTACGATTTCTGATCCAGAAGCAAAAGGGAAATTTGGCTATCAAAAAGCATTAAGAAAGAAAATGTTTAAGAGTCCTGATAAAGCCGAAACGTTTATTGAAAAGCATCCCGATTTTAAAGTGCCGGTCATGATTAATGCTTCGATTCATGGAACGGAATTCGTTGGTTCTGATGCAGCACTTCAACTGATTGAGCGATTCGCAACGGCGGATGATGCGAAGACAAAGGAGTTACTCGAGAATCACATTTTAATTTTTAACGTGGTGGCGAATCCAGATGGACGAATTGATGCGACTCGCTTTAACTCAAACGGAATCGATTTGAATCGCGATTTTATTACGCAATCTCAAGCTGAGACGAAGCATACGGTTAAGTTGATTAAAGAATGGAATCCGATGGTGTTTTTGGATTTACATGGCTATGTGAAAGCCTACGGCGGAGCAACAAGTCCTGGATTAATCGAACCCTGTACACCGCCACATAACCCGAATTATGAATATGATTTGTATTCAAAGTGGGCCATGGATCAGGCAGAATCAATGGAAGGAAACATTGTTGATCATCGCAGCGAATACGACAACACGAACACCGGTACTTCCAATGTGAATTATCAAACGATGACGGGTACATATATACCGCAGCGTGACGACGAAGCAGGCTGGGATGATTATCCTCCGATTTTCACACCGATGTATGCGATGTACCACGGGGCATATGGATACACACTTGAAGCCCCAACAAATGACTGGGACGGCGTGAAGTGGCACTACGATGCGGTCATGGGCGCACTGGAGTTTTCGAATGATAACAAAGAAGAGATGATTAAGGATCAGATCGAAGTGTTTAAGCGCGGGATCCAGTTCGATCATCCCTATCATACGGAAGGCTTTTTCCCGAAGGCTTATATTCTTCCTGTAGATGAAACGGATCCAACTGCAACGGAAAAAGCAGTGAAGCACCTTATGTTCAATGATATTGAAGTGTCGCAAGTGAAAAAATCATTTACGTTTGATGGAGAAACGTATCCTGCAGGCACTTACATCGTCGATATGAGTCAGGCAAAAGCAGGACTTGCGAACACGATGCTGTGGGATGGGGAAGACATCACGGATATTACGCCAGCCATGTATGATATTTCCGCCTGGAACTTACCTGAACTTTGGGGATTTGAGGCGATTGAAGTAGAGGCCGGAAGTTCTTTTGATGTAAAAACGTTTGACGTGAAGAAGGTCGATGGAGACGGTCTATTAGTAGGGGATGGCCCTTATGTGATCCAAAACTCATCTGTAAAAGCAGTCAGCCTGGTGAATACGCTCATTGAAAAAGGGTTTGATGTTCAGTGGGGAGAAGATGGTGCGTTCTATGTTGATGAAGCACCGACGCCTGAGTTGAAGAAACTAGTAAAAGAATCTGGTATTCAGGTTACGACTGCCTCTCTAGTGGAAGGAAAAGAACTCACTTCTCAAAATGTAACGATTTTAAAAGATGGTGGGATTTATAAAGCCCAATCTCATGCTGGGACACGATTAGCGCTAGAGCGATTAGGTTTTCATGTTACAGAAATCACGCCACGAGAGCTTGCGGAAAATGGTCTTGGCGATACGGATGTGTTTTTCTATAGTGGAACGTCTCGTATGATCTCCTACAACAATACCGAAGCGAATGCACCTTTTGGTTTGGAGAACGAAAGCCAATACCAGGCGTTTAAGCAGCACATCCAATCGTATGTTGACGGGGGCGGCAAGTACGTTGCCGTTGGAGCTGGTGCTTCGGATGCATCGAAAAAGCTTGGCGTAACAGACGTAACCGTGAATAAAGGCTACTCAAACAGCAACGGGATTGTGAAAGTAGACTACGGTTCTGAACGTTTAACGTCAGGATATGAATTGGATGATTACGGCTTTGTGTATCAACCGGTTTGGTATTCGAATGTTGAAGATGTCGACGTGCATGCTTCGTTTGGTACGGGAGATTTCTTTATCGCAGGTCACTGGGAGAACCGTGAAGCTGCGGGAGGTCAGCCGGTTATCGTAAAAGAACGTGATCAAGACGTCACGTTGATTGGAATAGAAGCTGGATTCCGCGATCATACGGATGATTTGTTCCGACTTCTTTCGAATGCGGTGTTTAGTGAGTAAGGGAAAGGTGGAATCAGTGGGGCGTTTGTTCCGCTGGTTCTTTTTTAGTTGAAAAAGGTGTGATGAATCGTCTAATGGGCATGATGAGGGTATCTGTCTGAAAGAGGTGCTCATCATGGATATCGCAATGGATGCCTTAAAGGTCATTTTTCGGGTTCTAACCATTCTCCCCTTTATGCTTGCGATCGGAATTTATATGGGAAAGCGTTCAATGGGTGAACTTCCCGTTTTTGATTTTTTGATCGTACTTGTCTTTGGTTCGGTTGTAGGGGCGGATATTGCGGACCCAAAAATTGAACACATCCATACGGTTGTGGCGATGATTGCAATTGCGCTATTACAAAAAGTGATTGTTAAACTCAAGCTGAAGAATCAGAAGGTAGGAAAGCTTTTGTCCATTGAACCAACGGTGGTGATCTACAAGGGAAACTTCCTTAGAAAAAATATGCAACAGATTCAATACTCTCTTGATAATATTCTACAGATGCTCCGAGAAAAGGATGTGTTTCATACAAAAGATGTGGAGCTTGCGATTGTGGAAGCGAATGGAAGGCTTAGTGTGAAGTTGTATGCTGATAAGGAAGCTGTCGTGCGAGAAGATATCGGGGTTTACAAGAACAGCGATCAATTTGAAATCCCTGTTATTTTGGATGGACGCGTGCAGTACGAATTGTTAAAGCATATCAGACGAACAGAAGCATGGTTAATGGCTGAGCTTGAGAAAGCAGGTGAGCCCAAGGTTGAGGGGATTTTTTATTGTGGAGTGGATCAAGATGGTTCACTGGTAATATCAAGGAAAGAACAAACTTTAGCTGATGTTCCACCTTTAATACATTGAGGCGAAGTAGTCAGAGTCAAACCTGACTACTTTTTTCTTGTTGAAAATTAATTTCAATCTATGATAGGCTATACGTTGTGTTGATTTGAACATAAAACTAATTATTTCTATCGGGTTTCGAAAGGAATAGGAAGAGGATATAAACTAGGAAATGTTTATTTTGAAGGGTATAGGTAAGGAGTAAGCTTTTTATGAAAGCCTTATCAATACTCAGACAAAATATTTCTACTATATATATTTTTGAATAAATATTTTTTCTTGAAAACCATTGTATTAAAAATAAATTCATGTATAATCAAATTTACAGAATAATTATTTCATTACGATATTCCAAATAAGGGGGAATGAAAAGGGAACCTGTTCCAGCAAAAGGTTGAAATTGCTGTTTTTTTACAGGTCATGTGAAAGCGGTTACTGTATTTTTATGAATTTAAATGACACTGGGGTCTAGTGAAAATGGTCTACCTTGAAATTGGCGACCGAGGGGTTAACAAAAATAAACTACATAAAGGGGAATGAGTATTTTGAAAAAATTAGCAATGGTACTATCTACTATTCTATTAATCGCGATGCTTGCAGCTTGTGGTAATAGTAATGAAAAAGCTAGTAGTAATGGTGGAGATGAAAGCGCTTCAGGTAGTGGCGATGCGAAAGTGATTAAAGCAGGTATTGGACTAAATGAAGATCACCCTCAATATAAAGGGCTGTTAAAATTTAAAGAAATCGTTGAAGAAAAAACTGACGGTGCGATTAAAGTTGAAACTTACCATAGTGGTCAACTAGGCGATGACCGTTCGATGACGGAAGCACTTCAACTTGGTACACAAGAAGTTACGATTCCATCAACAGCACCACTTGCAAACTTTGTTCCGGAATTTAGCGTATTCGATATTCCGTTCCTCTTCCCGAATGAAGAAGTGGCAGATACCGTTCTTGATAGTGATGTTGGACAAGATCTACTTAAAAAGCTAGAAAGCCAGAACCTTGTTGGTCTATCGTATTGGGAGAACGGTTTCCGTGATCTAACGAACAGTGAACATCCTGTAGCAACAATGGATGATTTTAACGGTCTTAAAATCCGTACAATGGAAAATGACCTTCACCTTGATGCCTTTAAAGCACTAGGAGCAAACCCGACGCCAATGGCATTTACAGAGCTTTTCACTGCATTGCAGCAGGGTACAGTGGACGGCCAAGAGAACCCTTACGCAACAATCTATCTTCAAAAGTTCTATGAAGTTCAAGACTATGTTTCAAACACGCATCACATCTATAGCCCATTTGTCTTCTTGATGAGCAAATCGTTCTATGATGGTTTATCAGAAGATCAGCAGAAAATTGTAAAAGACGCTGCTGTTGAAGCTGGGAAATATGAGCGTAAATTGAACCGTGAAGCGAATGAAAAATATCTTCAATCTCTTCAAGATGAAGGCATGGAATATACAGAAATCACTCCTGAAGCAAGAGAAGAAATGGTGAAAGCGGTTGCTCCAGTAATTGATGAGTATAAGAGCCAAATTGGTGAAGAAACGGTTGATAAAGTCTACAAAGCGATTGAAGACGCACAAAAATAATCCAATCGTGAGGGGGTATACGCTGTGGAAATAATGTGCAGCGTATACTCTTTCTATCTTATTTATTCAATAATACTAGAATCAGTTGAGGTGAAGGTATGAAGATCATTCGAGCGATAGATCGTAGACTGGAAGAATTCCTGCTCGTAGTCTTTTCAACGTTGATGGTGAGTGTTATTTTCCTGCAAGTTGTGATGCGGGTGACAGGAAACTCCCTATCATGGTCAGAAGAGCTCGGGCGATACAGTTTCATCTGGTTAGTGTACATAGGCATTAGCTACGGGGTAAAGAAGCAGCGGCATATTAAAGTTGAAGTCATGCTTCTCCTCTTAAAGGAAAAAGGTAAATTAATTGTTGCAATGATTGCGAACTTATTATTCTTTGTTTTTTGTCTTTATGTCATTTTTTATGGATACGACATCGCGAGCCAATTGCTAAGCTTCGGTCAGAAGTCGCCAGCGTTACATATCCCTATGGGGGCTGTATATATGGCAACACCGATTGGTTTTGGGTTATCAGCGATTCGACTATTGCAAAACCTTTATGGTCAGTTCAAGATGCTGACAGGGAAACAGGAAGTTAATGTCGAGGACGAACGTGATCGTATTATGAAACAGGAAGGGGACGATGAGTCATGACAACATTGATACTATTTGGTTCATTTGCACTTCTCCTGTTTTTAAGTGTACCAATTGGAATTGCGCTTGGCCTTTCGACACTCGCAACTATTTTGTATACAGGAGCGATCCCGATCCCTTTTCTAATGAAGGAACTGGTTACTTCTGTTGATTCGTTTCCATTAATGGCTGTTCCGTTTTTCATCCTAGCTGGTGAAATTATGGGGAAAGGCGGCATTTCTGAAAGACTCTTTAACTTTGCGAATGCGCTTGTTGGAAACAAAACAGGTGGCTTTGCGATGGCGACCATCGTCACGTGTATGTTCTTCGCCGCTATCTCTGGATCAGGTCCAGCAACAGTTGCTGCGATCGGTGGGATTATGATTCCAGCAATGGTGAAGCAAGGGTATGATAAAAAGTTTGCGACAGCTACTGTTGCAGCAGCAGGTTCGATTGGCGTTATCATTCCACCAAGTATTCCAATGGTTATCTATGGTGTCGTTGGTGGCGCTTCTATTGGGGATATGTTTATCGCGGGAATCATTCCAGGGCTTTTAGTGGGGCTTTCTCTTATGGTTTGGGCCTACATGTATTCAAAGAAAAACAATTACCGTGGATCTGATCAAAAGACGACGCTTGCAAACATTTGGAAAACGTTTTGGGAAGCAAAATGGGCGCTTGTTATTCCAGTGATCATTCTTGGTGGCATTTACGGTGGTATTTTCACACCGACAGAAGCAGCAGTTATCGCTGTCGTCTACGGGATTATTGCTGGACTGTTCCTCTACCGCGAATTGGCGTTGAAAGATTTGCCGAAGCTATTAGCAGATGCTTCTTTAACAACAGCGACTGTGTTAATTATTGTAGGATCAGCAACAGCTTTCGGACGTTTGCTAACGATTGAGCAAATTCCAACGCAAGTTGCGAACTTCTTACTCTCAATCTCTGATAGCGAAATCGTTATCATTCTATTAATTACGGTTCTCCTTCTATTAGTAGGTTGTTTCATGGATACGCTGGCAGCGATTATTATTCTAACGCCGATTCTTTTACCAATTGCCGTTAATATTGGGTTTGATCCGATTCACTTCGGTATCATTATGGTCGTTAACTTAGCGATTGGATTTATTACACCTCCTCTTGGAGTAAATCTCTTCGTTGGTTCAGGTATTTCCGGTTTATCGATTGAACAGTTATCTAAGGCGATTATTCCATATTTCTTTGCAATGGTTTTCTCGCTCTTAATGATTACATTTATTCCGGAATTGTCACTCTGGCTGATCAGTTTTGGAAAATAGGGAGGCAACGGTCTCCAAGTTTCATAGATCCCTTGCTTCTGCGCAAGGGGTTTTTGTTACATAAAGAAGTTAAAATTTAATGAAGAGAGTAGGGATCGTCATGAAGTCACTCGATGTTGTGACGTTAGGTGAAACAATGGTTTTATTTAGCACTCCCGATCAGCTCTCGCTTGAATATGCTCATCACGTGGTGAAACAAATCGCAGGAGCGGAATCTAATGTCGCAATTGCCTTGTCCCGTTTAGGCGTTCAAGCAGGTTGGATAAGCAAGCTGGGAGAGGACCCATTTGGTCGTTATATTCATAAGTTCATTCGTGGCGAAGGAGTGGAAACGAGTGAGGTGATCTTCACACATGAAGCGCCTACCTCAGTCTTTTTTAAAGAAAAGGTATCTGCAGAGAATGTGAATGTGTATTATTATCGGAAAGATTCAGCGGCAAGTCGATTAAGCAAATCTGATTTGAACGAAGCTTACCTGGCGTCCGCACGATTTTTGCATGTGACCGGCATTACTCCGGCTTTAAGTGAGTCGTGTAAAGAAGCGGTTCTACATGCGATCCGTCTCGCGAGGGCAAATGGGTTAACGGTTGTGTTCGATCCAAATATCCGCTTTAAGCTTTGGAAAGATCACGAGGAAGCTCGTAACGTTCTCCTCGAGATTGCCTCTCTATCAGACTATCTTCTGCCAGGAGTTGATGAGGCATCCTTTCTAACGGGTGAACGTGACTACGAGAAGGCGGCAAATGCGTTATTAACAAGGGATGATCAAACGGTCATCATGAAGTTAGGAGCAGAAGGCGCTTACTATTCTTCCAAGCATGAATCAGGGGAAGTCTCAGGCTATCCGGTAAAGCACGTTGTGGATCCTGTTGGAGCTGGTGATGGCTTTGCTGCAGGTGTGATTAGTAGTTTAGTAGAAGGATGTACGATTCCAGAAGCCGTGGAGCGAGGAAATGCGGTTGGATCGTTTGTCGTTCAAATGAACGGTGATGTGGAAGGTCTTCCAACTAGGAAGCAACTGGAACAATTTATGGATTCGGGAAA
Source organism: Guptibacillus hwajinpoensis (assembly GCF_020524165.1). GTDB lineage: Bacteria > Bacillota > Bacilli > Bacillales > Guptibacillaceae > Guptibacillus > Guptibacillus hwajinpoensis_D. The sequence goes on along the minus strand of NZ_JAIVKU010000005.1, from coordinate 408,367 downwards.
ACGTCATGCTGACGTTGAACGGTAGGAAAGGTGGCGGGGAAATTGGAAAAAGCAAAGAAGCTCATGCAGATTCACTCTTCTGGAGTGGTCGCGGTGATTAGGCGACAGCGTCCGGAAGATGTTGTGCCTCTGGCTGAGGCCCTCGTTAAGGGTGGGGTAACGACACTGGAAATTACGGTGGATAGTGAGCAGTCGTATCATTTAATTGGAGAGGTGAAAAAACGTCTAGGGACAACAGCTCTTGTTGGGGCTGGGACAGTTCTTGATGCGGAAACCGCCAAAACTGCTATTCAAGCAGGTGCAGATTTCATTTTCTCTCCAATCTATAGCAAGAGTCTTATTGAAATGGCAAAACGATATGGTGTGATATCGATGCCTGGTGTGTTAACGCCAAGTGAAATGGTTGAAGCATATCAAGCGGGTGCTGATATTGTTAAGGTCTTTCCTGCTTCAGCTTTCGGCCCTTCCTATATTAAAGATCTACAAGGTCCGCTTGGACACATCTCGATGATTCCGACGGGCGGAGTGACTGTTGAAAATATAGGAACCTATATTGCAAATGGGGCAGTAGCCGCTGGGGTTGGTGGCTCGTTAGTGAAACAAACATTTATTGACAGTCAGGATTTTGCAAGCATTACAACACTTGCTGAACAATTTTCAGAAGCAGTAAAAAACGCAAGAACGGAGAGTGACGCATGAAAATCAAGACGATTGAAACATTTGTTGTGCCGCCAAGATGGTTGTTTCTAAAGATCACAACCGACGAAGGTATTGTCGGATGGGGAGAACCCGTCATTGAGGGACGCGCGGCAACAGTTGAAGCTGCTGTCCACGAGCTTAAAGACTATCTTATCGGGAAAGACCCGCTCCCAATTGAAGACCATTGGAATGTGATGTATCGTTCTGGTTTCTATCGTGGTGGGCCGATTCACATGAGCGCGATCGCTGGAATTGATCAGGCGCTTTGGGACATAAAGGGCAAATATTACAATGCGCCGATTTCAGAGTTAATGGGTGGAAAGTGTCGTGATGCGATTGATGTGTACTCCTGGATTGGTGGAGATCGTCCATCCGATGTCGGGCGTGCAGCGCAGGAGGCAGCTGAGAAAGGTTTCCGTGCGATCAAGATGAATGGTACGGAAGAACTGCAGTACATCGATTCTTATCAAAAAATTGATGAAACGCTTGAACGAGTGGATGCGGTACGAAAAGCTGTTGGCAAGGATTTTGGAATCGGTATTGATTTTCATGGTCGTGTCCATAAGCCGATGGCGAAGATCCTTGCGAAGGAGCTTGAAGTGTATCGCCCGATGTTTATCGAGGAACCTGTTTTACCAGAAAATAATGAAGCACTGAAGGAAATTGCTTCTCATACGTCGATTCCGATTGCGACAGGAGAGCGTATGTATTCACGCTGGGATTTCAAGAAGGTATTTGCTGATGGGTATGTTGACATTATTCAGCCGGATTTATCTCACGCTGGCGGGATTACAGAGTGCAAGAAGATCGCAACGATGGCTGAGGCTTATGATGTAGGGTTGGCACCACACTGTCCGCTTGGCCCGATTGCCTTAGCTGCGTGCTTGCAAGTCGATGCCACTTGTCACAATGCCTTTATTCAGGAGCAAAGCCTTGGCATCCATTACAATCAAGGAAGTGACCTTTTGGATTACATAACAGATTCGTCTGTTTTTTCTTATGAGAATGGTATGGTTTCGATGCTGACTGGACCTGGTCTAGGCATTGAAATTAATGAAGAGAAAGTCATTGAGATGGCTCAGGTTGGTCATCGCTGGCGCAATCCTGTCTGGAGACACTCAGATGGTAGCGTTGCCGAGTGGTAAACGGCCATGACGGTATTTATTCAGGTTGTATTGCCTGTTCTCCTTGTGTTTGGAGCAGGTTTCTTACTCCAAAAATTAGCTAAGCTAGACTTGAAATCAGTATCAACAGTAGCTCTCTATATCATGCTACCGTGTCTAGTGTTTAAGACATTCTATAACGCTGATTTAAACGGTGAGTATGTGATGATGCTCGTGTTTTCCATCCTTCTTCTTGTGAGTATTCTCGTCATTAATAAAATCGTAGCGAGAATAAAAGGGTATGATCCCTCGATGGAAAGCGGCTTAATCTTATCAACGGCATTTATGAATTCTGGCAACTACGGAGCTCCCATCATTCTATTTGCTTTCGGTGAAGCTGGATTCGTTTATTCCGTATCGTTTCTCGTTCTGCAAGCGATCATCATGAATTTCTTTGGGGTTTATTATGCTGCTAGAGGAAAGTCAGGGCTCAGGATGGCGATTGTATCCGTGTTAAAGATGCCTCCGACCTATGCAGTGATTGTGGCCCTGATAATGAACCTTGGTTCAATTAAAATGCCTGGAAATCTCATGTCGAGCGTAGAACTACTTGCCAATGCCTCCATTCCAATGGTGATGGTTGTACTTGGTATGCAGCTTGCAGGGATTTCAATGAACAATATGGACTGGTCAAAAATTTCTTATGCTTCAATCCTTCGATTGATTGCCTCACCAGCCATTGCGTTTGGGTTGACGCTCGTTTTACCAATGAGTGATTTAATGGCAAGTGTATTAATAATCTCTGCCGCCATGCCTTCCGCTGCCACGACAACCATTTACGCTGTGCAGTTTGATTCGAAGCCAGAGCTTGTCTCGAGTATTACGCTAATGACGACGTTGTTGAGTGTGATTACAATACCGATTCTCTTAATGATGTACATGTAGCACAATGATGGAGTGAGTCGTTCGATCGGATGGCCAATGGAATTGAAGAAGATGTTGCTTGTTTTGCTGACATCATAAACGAAAGGATGAAGGAACATGGATAATAAAGTAGAGAAGAAGATTCCTGTATACATGACAGAATCTCAAACAATCATAGAATTGAGCGAGATCATTCAGCAATACAAAGCTGAAATCATCCTTAAGAAAAATGTGAATGGAAGTTTAATTGAAGCCAACTTAAAGAGCTTTCTGGGCTTAATCAATCTTCGTTTACATAACGGAGACGAAATCACGGTGGAATGTGTAGGGGAAGATGCTGCGGAAGCGTTGAGTGAAGTGGAATTATTTTTGAGCGAAGGATAAAAAGGATAGGGGGACAGGTACGTACCTGTCCCCTATTCATTTAATGCGTTACCTCACTATTAAAATAAATCCATAAGGAGTGTAGAATAATGGGTATGAACTTATTTGACTTAACTGGCAAGGTGGCGGCGATTTCAGGAGCTACAAGAGGGATTGGGAAATCGATGGCCCTCGCTTTAGCAGAGGCAGGAGCAGATATTGCCTTGCTTCAGCGGAATATAGAACAAACCAATGTAAAAGAAGAAATTGAGCGCTTGGGAAGAACCTGTGTGATTATCCCATGTGATTTAGAACAGACAGACCAAGTGAAGGCGGCTATCCCGAATGTTGTTTCTCGATTCGGAACGATCGATATTCTGGTGAATAATGCAGGCATACAGCGAAGATCGCCTTCTGTTGATTTTCCTGAATCGGATTGGGACGATGTTCTTGATATTAACTTAAAAACTGTTTGGCTGTTATGCCAGGAAGCCGGCCGACATATGGTTCCAAAAGGTGAGGGGAAAATCATTAATGTTGCTTCGTTACTTTCCTACCAGGGTGGCATTAACGTTCCAGCATATGCTGCTGCCAAAGGCGGAGTTGCCCAATTAACAAAAGCATTATCAAATGAATGGGCAAAGCATCATGTCAATGTGAATGCGATCGTACCAGGATATATTGCGACAGATATGAACACAGCCATACTTGAGGACGATGAGCGGAACGCACAAATTCTTGACCGTATTCCAGCGGATCGTTGGGGTAACCCTGATGATTTCAAGGGAACAGCTGTTTATTTATCTTCATCTGCTTCTAATTATGTTCATGGCCATCTTGTGGCAGTCGATGGTGGTTGGCTAGGTAGATAAATGAGAAAAAAAGTGTTATCTAAGCATCTAGTAAAAATGGGAAAGGCGTGTCAGAGATGACACGCCTTTTTTGTATCGTTTTTGATGATCGAGTGTCTGTTATTCCGCAATTCGGTGGTGTTCTTAAGTAATTGTGTAAAAGATACCTTTGTAAGGTTTTATTGTTTTTGGTCCTTACGCTGATGATTTTCTTCTTTTGTTTCAAGCATGCCGTCATCATTATTCATCGCTTGTTCATTCTGATCAATACCAAGGTCAACTTCATTCACATAGGATTTTTTCGTGGCAGTTGGCTGATTTTGATATTTTTTCTTGTTTAATTTCATTAGAATCACCTCTATCGATTAGCATGGCTTATTGGATGAGAGATATACGCATTAGACGCCCAAACTGACGACACAATGTGACATAAACCGGGTGGTGACAGGCACTCGCTATTAGGTTTCATCGAGAGGCGATCGGGTAATCATTAATGGTATAACTTTCCATGGGTGGTGCAGTGATGGCTAAAAAGATTGGATTGATCGTTCTATTCATCGTAGCCACAGTTGTGATTTTGTGGATGGGTGTGGCGGATTATCAAGAGGATGGGTCATATAACCGCTTAATCAAAGGTTTTATAGCGATTATTGTGATAGGCATTGCTCTTAGTCAAGTACCTACAAATCATAAGAATAGTTCAGGCTGAGCATCATGTTTCTTCTTTCTGCTTAATAGGGGGTAAGAGAAAGGATCCTCATTTAATTAAATCGAAGTAGAAGGGTAGAAGGGGGATTCTACATGAAATATGCCGTTTCGGTGACCGACACGAAGAAAACGGAAGAAATTGAACGAAGTGGGCTGGAGCTTTTAGCGGTCCTTGAATCATATCAGGTGTCTTTGAACAACATTACATCGATTGAAGAGCAGCCAAGAGGTATGATCTTTCATGATTTAGAATCAGCGACAAAGCTGTATTCGACGATTCCGCTGCCAGCTTATACGTCGAGAGATTTGATTCATCTCACGCCACTATTAGAAACGTGGAAAGACATTTACTTAACTACGACGAATGGCGTGAAAGAAGCGGAGGATTATTATCGGAATCTTGAGATAGTCGATGTAGCTGAAATTGCTGCTCATGAATTAACACATCATGCAGACTTCTTTCACTCAGAGTTTGAAGATTGGGAAGAAGAGCATGCGAGTGACATGTGGTTTGAAGAAGGGATTTGCTTTTATTTACCGCGCAAGCTCTTAATGTCAGAGGAGCGTTTTGAGAGAGTGATGGAGGTAGAGCGACTGTTGATTGAGGCTTATAAAGAAGAGTACGGAGAGTACTCGTTAGATGCCTTTGGTGAAGCAGGGTATCGAGGTGGAGACAATTTTGCCTATTCGGCAGCGTTTTATGATTACTGGAGAAGCACGAGAACTGTTGCAAGATTAATCGATGAGTATTGTAAAGGGGAAGTACAGAAGCTGATCGGCTACTATCGAGAGTGGGTCGACGGTGGGGAGAAGGGACGACTTCAAGATTTCTTTGTACAGCGCTTCAAGTTATCGTCAGAAGAGGCAGAGGGACTTTGGTTACATAGTAAGGTGAAGGTATAAGAGAAGTGGAAATGGCTTTTTTATTTCGACAAAATCTAACATAAAGCGGGCGGTGACAGGCACCCCCCGCTTTTTCTTTATAGCGCTTCTCGAATGACTTTTTTGTAGTAGACGACGGATAAGGCGCCGAAGATGGAGTAGAGCAACGTATAGATTCCCATCACAATCAGCGTTGGTGTATACAATTCGGTTCCGAAGAAAAACCAACCGGATCGAACGGCAAAGTAACCGTGCAGTAGTCCGACAACAAGTGGGACGCCGAAGTTCACTATCTGCTTGCCACGAATGCCACGTGAAAGATCTGTTTGGGTGAAACCAAGCTTTCTAAGAACGGTATAATTCGGACGTTCTTCTTCGCCTTCATTCATCTGTTTGAAATAGAGAATGCAGCCAGATGTAATCAGGAACGTAAGACCTAGAAAGCCAACGATGAACATGATTAGCCCCATATTTTCTTTTTGCTGAAGAAAGGCTTCGTACTGTGAGCTTTTCCCCTGGTCATCCTCGAAGGAAAGAGATTGGAATAAATCGGTTGCTTCAGCTAGTCCTTAGCGAAGCACGAGGGGGGTCAGGTACGTACCTGACCCCCCTCGTGGACATTTGTCTTTTTTACATAATTCTCCTATTTTAATCAATAATAAAGGAAAACCGGTTGAAGTCAGGAGTTGATCACTTGAACGAGATAAGCCAGCAAGTATTACGCGAAGCCCATCAGGCGTGTGGAGATATTGAAACGATTCGTCACCAGTTGCTAGATGCAAGGCAGCGAGGAGAAATTGCGTTAGCTCAACGGTTTGAGCAGGAATTAATTCGAGCGGAGCAAGTTGCGAGAGAGTGCCAACGGAAGCTTCAGCAAACATCGGCAGGTAATCTTGAGGGAGAGCAGATTCTCCAGCAGATCACGCATGACATACATACGTGCGGTCAGACGTTGCGACAGCGATAGCTCCATAAAAAAAGCTGACTTGAGGTCAGCTTTTTTGAACTTATGTGGATTTATATTTCCGCTGTTCCAAATCCTTGGCGGTTTGACTCATCTCCACATCCTTTTCCTTTTTTAACGTGCCAAATAGTGCATCGACGAAAGGCGTGGAGACCCCGTACCAATAGTTTTCATTCTTATAATGATGCAGAATATGCGTTTTTTTAAGCCACTGCCCAAACCTTGTTTTCGGTTTAAAAGGACGATGAGCGATATAGTGCTTCCATTCATACAAGAAGAACATGGCAAGAAGCCCTGTACTAAAAGCAAGTGTGAAAAGAAGTGATCCGGAAAGCCAGTAGAAAATTAGACATAGTAGAAACAGATTCGGAAAACTATACCAAATCGGCAGGAATAAAAGCTTTAAATCATTTGGCACTTTATGATGGTCATAATGCAACCGTTTAATGAGCTTCAGAAGATAAGGGTTCTTAGGTGTTTTAATGTGAAATAAAAAGCGGTGGGTAAGGTATTCACTAAACATGTAAGTTACAATTCCGATGAGAATAAAGAGTAGGACAAAGGGAGATAGCGTCATCGTCAGTAAAAAGCCAAGAACGATAAGAAACACACCAAACATGAGTAAGATATCCAGATGAAAGAAGAAGTCACGATACAATTCTTTCACACTACACGCCCCCGTTTATTTTCATTTTCCAAAGTTCTAAACTAGTCACCATCATCTGTTTCGTTAGCGTTTCAGCATGGTTGAGATCTCCATTTAACGTTGCTTCGAGGAACTGTTCATAGTACGTCTTTGATGCTTTCCGATGAGAGGGTTCTAGAAAGTATTTCTCAGCCATTTTGCCATAGATGTCCTCGAAACTATTCAAGATGAGAAGAAAGACCGGATTCGGGGAGAGCTCGGCAATGCGTTTCTGTAGCTTCCAATCAAACTCAGCATATGATTTCGGATCGTCTGTTAGGTCTTGGAGTGGGATAAAAAGTGCAATCATTTGAAGTCTGTGATGAAGAAGCGCATCTCGGACGTAAGCGGGTGTTAACGTAATCCGAAGCTCAAGCATGTAAACAATGAATTCATCGGGAATGTCCTCGTGGTGCTGAAGAATATTCACGATGGTCATGAGATTACCATGCTTCCAATAATCATTTACAATCGCTGGTGCTCCTTTACGAATCGTAATCCACCCGTCTCTCTCCAGGCGCTGTAGTGCTTCACGAATAGTAGGTCTGCCGACTTGATAGTGAGTAGCGAGTTCTCGTTCAGGGGGAAGCGGGTCATTTGTGCGCCATTCTTTTTCTAAAATAGAACGAATCAGCTGTTTTGTGATTTTTTCGGAGGAGCGTTCTACCATTATAAGAAATCACCTCAGTTCTGGTAATACCAGAGTAGTTACTGGTATTACCATTATAATATAAGGTGAGTGGAAAGTGCGTGATTTTGTTTGAATATTCTTTCTTTTTATTCCGGTAAACTCCAATTAAAAAGCCCAACGAAGAAATCCTTCGATGAGCTAAGAGAGAAGAAGCAAGTATAGATAGGGAAATATTCTCCTCGCTATATTTCGAAGTAAGAGCAGCACATATCTGCTCTACTCCTTGGTGAAGCGTTATTATAGCGTTCCTAACGTATTTGAATTGAAGACGAGAGCTGTTTGTCCGCATACTCCAATTGCTGTACCGATTCTCGTACGGTCTGGTTGTTCAAGGTAAGAATTTCTTTATAGGCGTTTCCGACTTCCGTTAGCATATAATTTATCTCATTTAATCGATTTACGACATCCAGCGTATTTCCTTCTCCGGTGTTCTTTGGTAGCACTGCGTTAAAAGAGCTCAGGCTTTTTTCGATTTGGCTGATTGATTGTTCAACTTCACTAAACTTTACGTGCATTTCGTTACTCACTTCACATTTCTCCTTTCTCTCGCTTCCTCTTCTAACCGATGGATTTCCTGAGTTATATTAAATTCAAGCGTCTGGATTTCACGACGTAGGTGATCTGCTTTATTTTCTATTGTATTGAGTGCAGAATTGACTTGGTTAATGGATAGATCCTGATAAGACGCCTTCATATCTTCGCGAATATTTTGGAATGAGTTTGCTAATTCGCCAGCCCAAGTAGTAGGCGTTAGCTCGGGTTGATCAACAAGCTGTTTATTTTGAATGAATTCACTTTGTAAGCCATCTAGTTTCACTAAGCTAGATTGAAGGCGGACGAGCTGAGCTCGCTTTTCAGCTATTTCTGATTGCAAATAGGATAAATAGGACATTTGCGCTATCCCCTTTGTGATATTTATAATGAAAATCATACTCAAGCAGTAGTATATGGTACCAAATGGAAGAGGTCTGGTAAATAGGTTGTTCTACCTGTTCGTGAGACTGACGTACGGGGTATTTATACCTATACCCGGCTTTTTATTGATTTTAACCATATTATTGAAAAAATGGTAATGTGATTGAATGAGGAATTTCTTAATCTAATAGAATCTACGAGTTTTCCACTAGAAAGGTTTCATTCTATTAAACGTTAAATGATTATAATAGTCTCTAACCGGGAACGGAGTAGATGAGCGCGGTAACCCTTTTTTAAACGAATGTTCATACTTTTGCCATAACAAAAACGAGAGTGGCGCTGTTATAATTAGGATAGAAGTCATGAATCAGTTCACCTAGAAAAGGAAAGAAGGAAAAATGATGAGCACAGAATCTGAATCTAAACTATTGTTTTCATTGAGCATTGTGCAGTTTATCCTATCTGCGTTAATATTGTTACTTCCAGTTATGTATCTGATTACTCCTGAAGAGGAGAATTTACTACTATACGGCATTATGGGATTTGGCGTAATTAATCTACTTGCTGGTATTTCAAACCGGATCAAAGGTCAGCAGCGTTCTGGCATGTTTTATTCCATTTCGGGCGTCGTGCTGTTTGCGATTGGTATTAGTTTACTATTCTTTTAATCGTTACTCATAAAAAACAGACCTATTCTCATGTGAGAGTAGGTCTGTTTTGTGTTTCGGTTATATTTCCTCACTGAGTGTATAATTCACGCGTGCCATTAGATTGAGTGTTTCTTTGCGTACTTGAAAGTAGAGCTGTTCAAATTCTGCTCGATTTGTTTTCGGGTTTTCGAACTGACCGAGTTGTCCCCACATTCCTTGAACAGCTTGCATGTTTTCAAAAAGTTGAAGGTCCATTGCTGTCTGAGGTGCTGGAGGGAGAAGCGTTGGTGAACCCAGACTTTCTAATTCCTCTAAAAGGATCGGAAGGGCACCATGATCATAGGCCTGATTTTGGACGATATAATCGAGATCATTGAGCGTTGGAGCGATAAGATACGTTATCTTTGTAATGCCTCTTTCTAAATTCGTTGCTTCTTCGTAAGAACGGTAACTTAATTCTTGTCCCTGTAGTTGTGCCGGAGTAGCGCTCAGAATTAACTGGTAGGCTTCATTAATCTGATTCTGATCCGTAAGCTCGTAAGCTTCCTCTTCGACGATTCCGATAAACGCATCACCATAATTCGTGATGTTACGCATGTTTTCATTCTCCCCACTTACAATGGTTCGAATTGGTTTCTCATCTAACGCGAAGTAAATGCGTCCATCCTCATCCATGTATTCATCGACAATTTCCTTTTGAGTGTGCTCATACTTGATATTTCCATCTTCACCATAAGGTGTTTCAATCGAGACAGTAGGAATTCTAAGAAGTTCTTTTTCCGTATCTGTTAGGTTGTTATCCTGGGAGGTTGAATCAGTGGTAGGGATTTCCGAGTTGGTTTCGGGTGTTTCGCTAGCGTTGACAGGCTGCTCTTCTACACTGTCTTTCTTCGTTTCATTTGGCTTTTCTTTATTGGTGTTTGTGTTGCTAGCAATAGTAGTATTTTCTGAGCTAGCAGCTTCTGTGCCGACGTTATGGCTGGCATTTTGATTGCTGCTACATGCTGCTAATAAACCGCAGGCTAGTAGGATCAGTAGGTGTTTTTTCATTCTCCTAACCTCACATTCTATTTTATTGTATTTTCCTTTTATACCCATAAAAGACAATGCTAAACAAGTGGATATGGAGGGAGTAGTTGATTCGACAGGAAGTTACATAAAGCGGGTGGTGACAGGCACTAATGGGTCTTATCTACTAAAAAAAGTATTTGAATATTTCGGAACATTCATTATAATCAAGATTAAGGGTGGAAATATTTAGAAGATATTTGAGGCTGTGTTAACGAGAGGTGGTGATGAAGAAAGTGAATTGCATACATAAAAGCCCCAGAATGTTTCGTCGTGGTGGACGCATTCTGGGGCAGTTGTTGGCGTGCAAACCAACAATATCCTTAGTATACCTTGTAATCGAGCGCAGGGGAACCGAAATGGAGAACACGAATGAATCTCATACCCGGAAGCGGGATGGAAGGGAAAGCGGTCATGGTTAATAATGAAATGATGATTATGAACGACTATGAAATAAGTAAAATGACTCGTGCGATTGTGGTGGCGAAGGAAATGGATTATAGTTCTAGGATTTATGACCGAACGGGTACTTATTTATCGAAGACGACACCAGTAGACTTAATTCGCCAGGCGTGCCTTGAGGCTGGCGTTACGTATGAAGGTCGAAGAAAAGCGGTGATCTATCATTTAAAGTATGAACAGCAAACGCCAATCATCATTTCTACGTGGAATGGAATTTCGGTTTTTCCAACAGAGTCACCTGAGAGCATCGATTGCTGCTGGGTATTTTACCAGCATGTGAGGGATACGTATGCGATAACGAAAAATACGACAAAGATTTTGTTTCAAGATGGCTTTGAGTTAATCGTGCCGGTTTCGAAAGGGAGACTACAAAAACAAATGGAGCGCACGGGGCGCTGGGTTAGTCATTATTCGAATAATCCGGTTTATTGCTGAGAGTGTTAAGGGGTCAGGCACGTGCCTGACCCCTTATTCTGTTAAACTATAGAAAATCAGGTTTTAAATGGAAGGTGGAGGGCGGATGGCAAAATCTATCGTTTCTGATAATGAAGCTTTAGCATATTTAAGAATGACTACTCCAAAGGAAAATCGTATTTCAATCTTTTTTATGGTTTTATTTTTTGTAGATATCATGGGGTTCTTTCCTTATTTGGTCGGCCCATTCTCTCAACCATTCTTTCTAGCTGCTCTTTTTCCTGCCATTGCCATTACCTTTTGGATGCTAGCTTATGTTCTGGCCCCCTATAAACTAGCAGGTTCCTACAATCTTTTACTAGGGTGTCTATCCATTGTAAGTAACTATTTGTATTGGCTAGGCATTGAAAAATTTATTTATGTGAATTTAGGTGCTAAAGGGAATTCTCCCTTTTGGATTGGATTGTTTCTTTTCATTCTTCTTATCGTTTTCTTCTATTTTTTCACACGTTATTACGTGAAGAAAGGTAAATATAAGGCTATGCGAGCAGATCGGCAGCACTTAAGTGGATTTGAAATTATCTTATCCGCAGCTATTATTATTGCTATGCCTCAGCTCTTGAATTCCATGAGTTTTTTACAAGTACAAAATGCTTATCTCCTTATCGTTCTATTAGGTTTGATGTCTTTTTTTACTATATCCTTGATCGGAAGTTTCCATAAATACCAATTCCTCAAAAACAACGAGGACCTCGTTCGGAAGGCTTTCCCTAACAATCAGGTAATGAAGAAAGGAAGATACAGTGTTGCTGTTATAAAAGAAGGTTCTTTAACTTTTGAAGAGATGAAGATTTTAACAGAAGAACTAGGAGAATTCTCAAATGTATCTTCATTTAAAAAGGATACTTCGCTTAAATTAGATCAAAATGTTTTAAATAACGACATAAATAGTAAGCCTTTTATTCTTGTTGTCATGAAGGTGGAGCAGGACAAAATTGATGAAGAAATAAAGAAAATGCTGAGAACGAAGCGCTGGAAGTACTTTTTTAAAGGAGTACCTGAGGAGGAATATGAGAAAGTAGAGGAGCGCGTTCTTTATGATCCAAAAAATGCGGTCTTTCAGTCAGGGGACTTATCGGAAGTGAGAGGGTTTTTACAAAGCAGGATGACGTAGTGGTCAAAAACGATGCTGTCCCTATTTTTTTAGAAGGATTGTCGGAAGCCTTACGAGAAGTAGATTTTGACAGGGGATGAGGGTAAGTGGGAGATGCCGCTTTCTGGATCAAAACCGTTGGTGGTATGTTGTCTCTCGTTGCATGGGCTGGTACTATGCGTCTTTAGGAAAACGAATGGCGAAGGAAGAAAAAAAAGAAGGACAAGACCTAACGTATGAGATCAATCCGTTTACGGGTTCACAAAATGTTGCCGGTAGGGAAAAGCAACGTAAATAAACAAACTTGTCATACGTTGAACAAGCTGCGTAGTGACGCGGTTTTTTCTTTTCAATCGGGAAGGGTGGCGATTCATTGAACTTAAAGCTGGAATTAGAACAATTGAACTTAAACAATCCTTCTGTTCATTTGGATGATTTAATAGAAGAAATGGTTTCTCACATTGGAAGTACAGATCCAATTTTACGAGATGAACTCATTTATACAACCTTTGGAAAGCTAGTAATGGCTAATCTTTTATCAGAAAGTCAGCTTACCATGCTGTTATCGACTTGCCTCGATGAAAAGCATTTGTTTTATCATATTGGTGAAAAAGGAACAGACACGGTGTTTACACGTTCTTTCTCCGTACTTGCTATTGCCCTTCTTTTAGAAAACGATCGGGAAAGGCGTTTTCTAAAGGACGAGCAAGTAAACAACACCATAAAAGCTTGTTTTCGTTATGTAAGGGAGGAGAAAGATACACGTGGATTTGTTGAAGCAAAGGGGTGGGCCCACAGTATTGCGCATGGTGCTGACGCACTGACTGAAGCCGTGAAACATCCGATATTTCGTATGGAGAGCTTAGCGAAATGTCTGGAAGTGTTAGAAGCTTGTCTTTTTAAAGAGGCTACTTATGTTGATGATGAGGATGAACGTCTTTTGTTTGTGGTGGAGGCGCTTTTAGAAAAGGGGATGGAGGAGAAGCGGTTGAGCCAATGGCTACAGGGACTAAATCAAAGCCTGGAATCCCTTTTTAAAGAGAAAGGTTATTGTGTGGAAAGCTTTCATAAGAAGAGAAACGTGCTTGGTTTTTTAAAAAGCTGTTATTTTCGGTTGCTCATTAAGAATGAGTGTCCAGAAGCGAGAGGTGTAATTGAAGAGATTGTTGAACGCTGGACGAGAAAGATTTATTTAGGAGAATGAGCTTTTAGTACTGGTTGATTACAAAAAAAATCTTAGTAAAGAGAATGGCGGAACAGAAGCAATGGAACTATATTTGAAGAAACTATCAAAAACGGACGGAATGGAAGTCTATGAATTGTTGCAGGAAATTGACGGTAATGACAATGGGTTTCGCAACGAGGTTTCTTCGTTTAACTTTCAAGAGTTTAAATATTGGTTGGAAAGGAACGAGAATTTTTCGAAAGGAAGAGAACTTGACCATTGGATGGTGCCGCAGACGACATTCTGGTTATATAGACGCGACCAGCCAATAGGCTACGGAAGAATCCGGCATGCTTTAAATGAAAACCTGTCTAAAAATAGTGGTCACATTGGATATGCACTAGGGAAACCCTATCGAGGAAAAGGGTATGGTCACACTTTCTTACGGTTGCTTCTTCAGGAATGTTTGGAAATGAGCATTCATCCTATTCAAATTGGAGTGGGTATCGAAAATATCCGTTCAAATCAATTAGTCGTAGCTAACGGTGGAACGCTTATATCTGTTACGAAAAATAAAAAAATCTATCGAATTTTTAGGGAAGATGGTGCTTTTCACTAGGAAGAAAGGAGTCATTTGCATGCCGAAATCCTTACCAGGAAAGCTCTCACTGGCAATTCTAAGTATAGGTCTTTTGCAAGTGGTGTTTTTTGTGGGGATGGTTTCTAACAGTAAGGGTCTTGGAGCAATCGTGAATTTTATTCGATTTGCTCCATTTACCGCTTTGTTCGGAATTGTGTTTGGGGTTGTTGGATGGATGAGAGAGAAAAAAGGTCATCGATTCATCTCGATTATTTCAATCATTATGGCTGCACTGTTTCTGTCAGTATGTATTTATTTCTTTTTTATCTGGACCTTTGGTGGGTGAATGCATAGTATGTTCAGCACGTTTATATAGAGGGGCTACTGCTCTAAAGCGACGAAGTAATCGTACGTTCTTTCTTCTCCACCTTTCTCCTTGTTACCTCATCCCAAATAAAGAAGAGGGCAGAGCAGATGCTTGCACCAAGAAATAAGCCCTGGGCAATGAAGAAGGTTGCGAAGCCGAATCCGAGATGAATGAAAGCAGAGAGGACGACACGAAAACGGTTCGTTTTCTCTGAAAGATAGTCTGCTAAAATTGAAACAGGGAGTCCAATGACTAGATTTCCGAGCAGGCTATAAAGGAAGACAACGGTAAAAGAAATGAATGTAATAAATGAGAAGGCTTCTACGCCTATCATGGGAAGCGAAGAGAATAGTAACCCAATTGAAAATGTGATCGAGGTAAGCAAAGCGACTCGGACTTTTCTCATCTTATGAATAAGAACTTTTTTTCGAAAAACAGGAAATAAGAAGGCGATGGCTAGTAATGATAGAAGCACTTTAACAATGGTAGGTGTCTCAGATAGAAAGATGAGAGCGATGAGCATGAGAATGGATAAGACAAGAACAAAGCTATTTCCTTTAAACATAAGATCCCTCGTTTCTTTTAAGGAGCAATCATTGTTTTCATTTATTTTTATATTTCTTTTTTCTTCAATTTTAAGCTCTTCTCTAGTGTCATATGAGGTAAAGTCATTTTAACACATTTATCCAATTATTGGCGTTTAGAACCAGGGATGTAGATGCTCTTTTGTACTTTGCTAGGTTTACTCCGAGCCATCCTCCTCATCCATTTTCCACGAATAATCTGACCTCCCCATGTAATAAAGAAAACCAGCCGATGATAGGATCGTTAAAATCGCAATGAACAGCCCCATTTTATAAGCCTCCTTCTTTTATTCGCCCTACAAAGAAATCTTTCACACGTTAAGGTTAACAGGTGACGATCTTCCGGTTCTGAATCCATTAGGGGGAACAGCAAGAATAAGAGTTAATCCGAATAATACGGATATTCGTTTTAATTTCATAAGTAACGCTTCTACTAGTAGGTGCTACGGTTGTGCTGTAAAAAAGTTTCGGAGTCTCTACCATTTGGAAACGTAAATTAGGGTGAACGCTTTGGAAAAGGAAAATGCGAGAGGATCATATCGACAATTCTTGTGTTCGAGATATAGTTATTAGTGGAATCATATCCGTAAAAAGATAAGTGGTTGTTTTCTTATAAATGGAAAAAAACAGCGATGATTCTTGCTCATCGCTGATTGATATGTTCTCTCTTATAATAGTGTTTCATTTCACTTTTTAGGCTAATTCCCGCTCGTAAACCACTTCTTTTGTTTCAATATCAATGGCGTCTACTTTCATTTTGAGCACCTGGTTATCATCATTTTTTTTCGCGCCCCATAGACGAATGTAGTTCTCTGTTTTATGATCTAGGAAGTTCACTTGAACAGTCCTTACTTCGCCGATTTCCACTTCTTTATCCTCAATCCAGCATTCTTGGAATACCATCGTTTCTCTTGGTTGACTTAACAGATAGTCCTGCATGATTTTTTCATACTCCGGAAAATTGAGTTCTCCGTTTTCGAGACAGATCTCATTAAAATCATTGAAATCCGTAATGTGATAGCTTGCTTTTGATTCGTTATTCATTGTATTTCCTCCTACAGGTCAAGTTTGATAAAGTTCTCTTTCCCTAAATGAGTTTGTTAAAAACAACACTTTTTTCCTAAAGGAGAGTTAAGCGTAATAAAAAACGTCATCCGAGCGATGACGTTTTTACCAGTGTTGTAGGATTTCCTTTATCATCGGATCTCCTTTTTGGTCGATCCGAAATGCCGCATATAGGGTATTATCAACCGAAAGATGAGGGAAGAGCACTTCCGTTTTTCCTTCCTTTACGGATTGTTCAATCAAATAGGTAGGCAAAATGCTTACTCCTACGCCGAGCTCAATGGCTTTTAAGATCGACTGCAAATTCGGGATAATATGATGCGCCTGGATATCTGGCCGTTTTTTCAAATGCTCGCGCCAATAGCGCCGAATGATGGGGAGATCCAGACCGTAACTTAACCATCTCTGCTCCTTTAACCATCTTTCGATTTCGTCTAATGAGGAAGCTTGTTGTCCAGTTCCTTTTTGAGTGGTTAACACAAACGTTTCTTCCTCAAGCTTCACATACTCAATGCCGGTGATCGTTTGCTTTTTTGGTGTGAAAATGAGGTCGACTTCTTCTTGAATGAGATCTTCTACCAACGTTGAGGCCGTGCCGAACTGAGTAATCAACCGTACATTCACATGTTGAATCTTTTGGAGTAAGCGACCTGTAAAATACTCAATTGGGCTACCGATTTTTAGAACAGGAGATAAGGAATCCTTTAAAGCGGTGTGTCTGATCTCCTGAGTCGCACTTTCTAAGTTCTCGATAAGGGGAACAAGCTTTGTATATAGCTCTTTTCCTTTATCGGTTGGAAGCATTTTTCTAGGGGCACGGGTAAACAATGGTTCTCCCACTTCTGCTTCTAAAGCCGATAGATGCTGACTCATCGCCGGTTGAGTGAGGAACCTTGCTTTAGCAGCTGCGGAAACGGACCCATGTTTATAAATGCTAATGAAACTGCGGTACCATTCGAAATCAATCATTGTTCAACATCCTTTAATGAGGAAAAGCGATTTTCCTAAACTTTCTCCAGCTTATATACTTCTCTTGATTCTATCAGATCTTGTGTGGCATCGCGATAAGCCTGGTAATGAGGGGAAGTGATGTGAGCTTCCAGGGCATCTTTGTCTTCCCACATTTCATAAAAAACAAATACGGAATCGTCTTCTAGTGAGCGATGAAGCGTGTACGCCACACATCCGTTTTCTTGTTGAGAGGGCACAATTACTTTTGTTAATTCTTGATAGAGTTCTTTTTCCTTTCCTGCTTTTGCTTTTAAAATCGCATTAATGGTGATCATGCCTTACTCCTTTCCATGTGAAAACCTGCAAGCCGGTAAACGGACTTGCAGGCTCCAATTCTTTTGCTTATTTTTCTAGTTGAGCGATGAGTTCTTTCGCAACGCTGATGGTTGATTGAGGGTTTTGACCGGTAACGAGCTTACCGGAAACTTGAACGTGATCTGACCAGTTATCGGCACCAACAAAGTTTGCACCAAGTTCACGTAAACGTGTTTCAAGTAGGAAAGGCATGTACTGATCAAGTGTTGTTGCGCGCTCTTCTTCATCAGTGAAGCTCGTAACGGTTTGGCCTTTTACGATTGGTGTGCCATCAGAAAGTGTTACGCCGACAAGTCCAGCTGGTCCGTGGCAGACAGCTGCAACGAGTTTGTCTGCTTCATACATGTCGCGCACGACTTCGTGAAGCTTCACGTTATCAGGAAGGTCGAACATTGTTCCGTGACCACCAGGCATGAAGATCGCATCAAATATTGTGAGGTCTTTTACATCATCCAACTTCACTGTGTCTTCAAGGTGTTTTGCCGTATCCAAAATTTCCTGAGGCGTATCTCCGCCTTCAAGGCTGCGATCATCAACTGGCGCTTTTCCACCTTTTGGACTTGCGACTGTGATGTCATAGCCTTTCTTTGCGAATTCGACATACGCTTCACCGAATTCAGAAAGCCATAATCCTGTATCTAGCTCATTGTTCATTTTATCAGCCGTAGTGACGACCATTAGAATATGTTTACTCATAATGAATTCCTCCTAAGAATGTGTTGTTGTCTTACGAGTCTTATTGTAGAACGAGGAAAGGTATAATACAAATTAGTAAATATGGGTTTATGCATAAATATATTTATGGATATAGGTGGAAGGGGTTGAGGTGATGAAAGGGAACGGGTTTCATGGACTAGCCTGATTTAGACGGTTTTTGTAAACTGCACTGTCCTTTTGAAATTGGTAATTGTATGAATAGTTGAAACTTTCTGGGAGATAAAAACGTATAAGGTAAAAAGGGGGCATGAACATGGAAGCATTTTTAGTCATTTTTCTAGTAATCTTATTTATTGCTCTTGGATCAGCCCATTCAAAATCTCCGAATCGGCGATCTGGCGGTGGAACGGACCATTCAAGCTATTATAGCGGAGGGCACCATAGTTCAGATTGTGGTGGCGGAGATGGTGGCAGCTGTGGTGGCGGAGGAGAATAACTGGTGTTTTTAAGTTGGACAGTAGGTTAACTAAAGGAAGATATAGCTTCATCCAAAAAAAGAAAACAGAACTATTGGAGAGGAAGTGGTAGAATGGAGAGAGATTATTTTTAACTACATAAGAGGCTTGCTATGTTGAAAGGAGCACCACGTGAAAACAGAGATCGTCAAGTTAACGAAACCAACTGCTCAATTTGTGGAAGTCCTGAATCGTTGGGAAAATGATCGGGAATTGATACCGCTTATTCGTCCAAATAAAAGTCAGGAAGAATTAGATCAACGCGCGGCGATCACCCTTGATAGTGTGAGAGCTCGTCTGGAATATCAGCAGATTTTCCAGATTTTTATGAATCACGAAATGGTCGGTGAAATGAATTATATGGTAGATCCGCCGCATCTCTTTAAACAAGAACCAGGAACGGCGTGGATTGGTATTACGATCGGTGAACCGGAAGGCAGAGGAAAGGGAATTGGCTTTGAAGCCATTCAATATTTAGAAGAGCAGATCTATCAGCAGGGCTTTAGCCGCATTGAACTCGGTGTGTTTGAATTTAATACGAAAGCCTATAAGCTTTATCAAAAGCTTGGCTATGAAGAGATTGCGAGATTGGAAGATTTCACGTACTGGCAAGGTAGAATGTGGTCGGATATTCGGATGGAAAAATACTTATAGATCAAATAAAAAGGGATGTTTAACCGAAAAACGGTTGAGCAGCCCTTTTCTTTTTTAGGGAAGAAGCGAAAGGGAGCTTGAAAGCCGATACATTTGCTCTTTTTCTAGTGAGAGAAAGCAGCTTCGTGATCCTGATCTGGTGGATAATAGCCCAGAGTTTGCACGATTTTATTCTCTTTTAGAAAGTGTACTTTGTAAGAAGGAAGAGCAAGGTCGACATTCTCAGTACTCTCAACATCTGCTTTGATGAGAGCGTGATGGACTTGATCGATTTTTTTCTTAGAGCTGATTTCGTTTATGATTTTACCTTTCCTTTCATATTGGTCAGGGGAGGGGGATAAATCATTTACTTGGATGACGCTGATCTGCGTGACTTGATCATCGTATTGAAACTGTTCATTTTGACAGCTGAAGAGAAGTAATAAAAGGGGGACTAAGGAGAGGCCTTTGCGCATGTGGGACACCTCACTTGTTTAGTGGTAAGAAGATTATAGCATAGTAGCAGGGGGGTCAGGTACGTGCCTGACCCCGTCCTACCTAGGACCTATAAAAGAACAACGCCAATCATGATTAGCGCGATAGAGATAACCTTCCTTCTCGTTGCTTTTTCATTAAATAAGAGGAGACCAGCAAGCGTCGTGCCGGCAATGGAGCCACCAGACCAGATGGCGTAGGCAAGGCCGATTTCGATCGATTGGACAGATAAAGTGAGAAAGTAGATACATAGACCGAAAAGAAAGAAGGCGGTTATGCCTGGTATTTTCTTTGTAAAACCAGCTGAACGTTTAACAGAGATACTTCCTATAATGGAAAACGCTAGAGCAAAGATAAGGTAAATCATAAAACACTCTCTCCTTTTTTCTTATAACGAGACTTTGTATTTAAACCAACGATTCCAACCACAATAAGAGCAATGGCTAGCAGTTTTGTAAACGAAGTGGACTCGTGAAAGAGGAGAATGCCAGCAACGGTAATGATCACCGTACCGCCTCCAGACCAGAGTGCGTTTATGATTCCTAGTTCATGATCTTTTGTGAGAAAAATATAAAAGACAAGTGCAATGGCATAACTTAAGATTACGATAAGGGTTGGAATCCAATTGCTAAACCCATCGGTGTATTTCATGAACGTCGCTCCGATCACCTCAAACACAATGGCGATTCCAAGCCATAAATAAACTTTTTTCATCGTATGCCTCCTATTCTTGCTGATTTCTATATCGTTAGCATAACGCGTCAGAAAGGTAGAGAGGTAATATAAAAAAATGATCAATCTATAACTTCAGGTTATACTATAAATAGAAAGAAAGGATGGAGGAGGTTAGATCGCATGCTTCAACCATTAACATACTTTATTAAAATAGCAGACGAACGAAGCTTTACCCGTGCCGCAAAAGCACTCTTTGTTTCACAGCCTGCGCTAAGTAAACAAATGAAGAAACTTGAAGAAGAGCTTGGTTTTTCCTTGTTTAATCGATCTGTTAGGGGGGTCGAATTAACAATGAAGGGTAAAGCATTTTACGAAGATGTGAAGCCTCTTTTTTCGAAAATCAATCAAACGGTTGATCGCTATAAGAAATATGATGAGATACGCTTGGGGTCAACGCCTATCTTGAGTACATATTTTTTGCCTGGCTTTTATAAACAGCTTCACTACTCGAATGTACACGTGACGGCTATTCGTGAAGATAGCCTTGATCTAGTGCCGTTGTTAACATCACATGAAATTGACGCCGCGCTTGTCCAAAATACCCCTATGATCGATGGGATGTATTCAACTTTTTTGTTATCGGAACCATTTGTTGCTGCGGTTCCTGTCTCGCTTTCACTAGCGAATAAGCATGAATTAACTTTAGAAGAGTGCTTTCGTTATACACAAATACTCCCTCCCACCGGCTATCTTTCTGAGCAAGTAAGAGGGATATTGGCGGAGCGTATGGTTGAGAGTGAAGTGTTAGAAACTCATTATCTCGGTATGGGAGGACTTGTTTCACTTGGAATTGGCATTGCTTATCTTCCAAAAATGATGGCGGATACGATTGAACAAAAGGGAGTAACCTTTCTTCCGTTAAAAGGAGAGCCGTTACAAAGAGAGATATACCTCCATGCGAATCGCCCTGATCTTCTTCGTTTATTATCAGAATTCTTTACCCGAGACTAACGTTCAAGAGGTAATGTGATTGTCACTAGGGTTCCAGCGCCAACCGTGCTATCAAAGTGAATGGTGCCATGATGTTCGTGAATAATTTTATAACAAACCACAAGTCCAAGGCCGGTTCCTGTATCTTTATTTGAGAAAAAAGGTTCCCCGAGTCGTTCCAATCGTTCTTTCGGAATGCCAACCCCTTTGTCTGCAATCTCGATAAAGAGATGAGTATCAGAGTTGCACGTTGTGATTGAAAGAGGTCCACCGTCAGGCATCGCTTCAATCCCGTTTTTGATGACGTTCATAAGCACCTGTGTGATCTGGTTTTTTTCACAGTGCATCATGAGTGAAGGGGTATGAAAAGCGGTTCTAACATCGATTTTGTTTAGTAAAAGCTCTGGGTTCATAAGTGAAACAACATTTCGCGTTAAGGTCATAATGTCGATTTTTTGATAGGTGACAGCCTGTGGTCTTGCAAGGGATAAAAATTCATTAATAATTGATTCGATGCGATTCATTTCAGAGAGCATGAGCTCAAGAATTTCATCGTTAATCCGGTCTTTGTAGAGCTGAATGAACCCTTTTACAGAGGTTAATGGATTTCGTACTTCGTGTGCAACGGCTGCTGCGAGCTGGCCGATTGCTGAAAGTTTTTCTGAACGAAGAAGCAGTTCTTCCGTTTTTTTGCGATCGCGTATATCTCTTGTGATAGCCGACATGGCGGTAACATTTCCTTCATGATCTTTAATAGGAGAGTAGGTTACGCTAACATCGATCGACGTGCCATCTTTTTTGACTCTCACTGTTTCAAAATCCACTACGCCCTCGCCGTTAATAACGGCTTTGATAATTCGATTAGCTTCTTCTTTGTTTTGATTCGGATAGATTTCGTGTAAATGAGAAATCATGTCTTCCTCTGTGTAGCCATAAAGCTGTTTAAAAGCGGGGTTCACTTGAATGATTTCTTTATCCAGATTGCTGACGGAAATCGCATCGGCATTGTTAGTGAAAATTGATTCGATGAGCTCCTGTGTCTCAATGAGTTCACGTTCGACTTCTCGTCGCTCTGATATATCCCTCCCAATGGCTATGAGGTATTTCCGATCGCCATTCCCATGAAACGTGGGTGCTTTAATGATTTCGAATGTCCCTATTTCACCGCTTGCGAGTTCAAGCTCATATTCGTAGGCTACTTTGGTTTTCTCTTTCCAGGCTATACTGTCTGTTTTGGCATTGTTTTTTAGTAGATGGTGAGCATCAATACTCCTACAATCTAATTCTTCGCACGTTTTCCCTTTGTACTTTCCTTCTTCAACCCCGAAGATGCGTTTTGCGTAAGCATTCATTTCAAGGATTCTTCCGTTCTCATCCTTAAAAATAATAAATTCAGGAATAGAGTCAATGAGCGAACGCAATTGCTCGGCTTGATCAATGGCATCCAGTTGAGCGCTTTTGAATTCAGTCATGTCTTTAACAATTTTATAAGCGCCACGAAATTGTCCGTTCGTACGAATCGGAATCGTCTTAATGAGGAGATGAATCGTTTTCCCATACTTGTCGCAGGCTTCAATTTCGTATGGACGCTGGTCACCATGGAGCGCTAACTCAAAATGTCTTCCGATCGTCTGAATCGTCTGTTCGTCAACGGTTTGGTTTGGGGCGTGACGAAGTTCATCAAGAGAATAACCAAGCATATGATGAAGTGAACGATTGATAAGTTTGAGATGCAAGCGTTCATCGATAAAAGCAATACCGTCTGGATTTTCGTCAATTAACGAGTGAATTTGCTGCTGAAGCTCTTCTGACTCTTTGTCTACAGGAGGTTCGATAGGATCCTGCCTGCCTTCTTTATAAATGGCTTCCTTATCTTCAACAATGAGGAAGGTCAAAAGGTCGTCGTTAATAGGGGAGAGGCGAACCATTTCCTTTGTTGCAGGAAGCGGTATGGAGATAAACTCCCCGGGATTCGCTGTGAACGCTTTATTCAGGTAGGGGGTTAGTTCATTCTCTTTTATCCTTAAAATGCTTTCGTAGGACTGAATCAATTCCATCAGTTCATAAGATGAAAATCTTGATATTGCGTATTCATTACGATGGACAATGCCGCCATGCCGATTAACGACGAAGAGGGGCAAGGGAATCGCATCGTAATGAGCAAAAAAGGAAGCTGTCATCATAAAAGTACCCTCCAGATCTCCTATACTATTTGTCTATTATAACAAACGAAAAGGGCTGGGGGTCAGGTACGTACCTGACCCCCAGCCCTTTTTGCAAATAATGAAAAATCCACATTGTTGTTTCACACATAATACTGTATGATACATAGTATATATAGTATATGACATACAGTATGAAGGTTGGTGAAGTTGTGACGCTGTTAAATTCATTGGTAACTGAGCTTAGAAGAGGTACGTTAACCCTTGCGGTCCTCAGTCAGCTAAGGCTGCCTCAATATGGTTATTCTCTCGTACAATCACTTGAGAAATCGGGGATTTCCATTGAACAGAGCACGCTATATCCCCTTCTACGCAGGTTAGAAAAGCAAGAGCTTGTGACGAGCAGTTGGGATACAACAGAAAGTAGACCACGAAAGTATTATGTTTTAAGCGAGTATGGCCTTGATATCTTTCAACAGCTGAAAGCGGAGTGGGAGAAAACGTCTAGCGAATTAGGTTCTTTATTGAAAGGGGAGGAAGAGCGTGAATCTGATTGAGGTGTATATTGGGGAGGTAACGAGACGGCTTCCTGAATCCAATCGAGAAGATATCGCACTTGAGTTAAGATCATCGATTGGGGATATGCTTCCAGAAAATCCATCTGAAGAGGATGTGAAAAGTGTACTTAATGAGCTTGGCAGTCCGGTGCAGATGGCGAACGGCTTCCGAGATTGGCCGATGTACTTAATTGGGCCACAGTATTTTGAGCACTACGTTAAGTTGTTGAAAATTGTCTTGCCGATCGCCTTGACCGTAACCTTTATCTTGTTTATGACGGCTAATGTGATTGATTACAATGGAACAGAAACAATCGGAGCCGTCTTCTTTTATTTACTAGGGGATGCGATTAGCGGTTTATGGAACACCTTCATCCAAACGCTATTCTGGATTACGCTTGTTTTTGTCGTCCTAGAGCGAACCGATTTGAAGATGACGGACATTTTTTCTACGTGGTCAGCAGATGAATTAACGAAAATGACGGCGCCGCCGAAGAAAAAGAAAGTTTCCAAATTCGAGCTGTTCAGCGATCATCTTTGCGGCTGTGTGGGCAACGCTTTACTATAACGCTGAGCATTTGCTTGGCATCATAAGAAATGGAAAAATAGATGTGCCCTTTTTTAACAATGATGTGCTTCTTTCTTATTGGCCGCTTGTGAGTCTAGCTCTTCTAACAGCAGTGTTACTTGCCCTATACAAAATCATTGTCGGCTATTGGACGAAGCGATTAGCCATTGCAAACGCGGTTCATCATGTTTTTGCAACCGCCGTGATTGTCATCATGCTATTGAATGATCGGCTCATTCATGACGATTTCACGAAGTTATTATCCCTTTCAGAAACATTTCAGAACGCTTTATTAGCTGCGATTGGACTCTTTTTTGTCATTAGTGCGGGGATCGATATTGGTAAAGGGTTTTGGAAAGCGAAGTTGTAATAGAGGAAGAGAAGGCTGCTACAATGGCAGTCTTTTTACTTTGTTTAGGGAAATATTTGTGAAAAAATTGAAAATGATCCTTGGTTTGGAAAAGAGAAATTGACTGAAAAAAATAAATTTTAAAAGTATCTCAGATTATATGATTCTTTTTTTCATGATATAAATCCCTTTATATCAAGGGTTTTGATGGTATAGCGGTTTGTTAGAATGATAGGAAGACTACTCTTCGGAAAAATTTTTTAAACGTTTTCATTGATTTATGAAAAAATAATTCCTATAATAAAGAAAGTTGGAAGGGTTTTCAGTTATTCAAAGAAAATATCCTTTATTTCAGAAGAGGTGGGAGTTACCATGGAAATTTATCTTTTAGCAATAACACTCATATCCATTGCGATTGTCATTGTAGGAGTTTCTGTCTTTCAGTGGCATGCGTTTATTGGCTTAACCGTAGCGGCCTTATTCCTGGCAGTAATGTCAGGCATGGAATGGGTCGACATTATAGGATCATACGAAGCAGGTGTTGGTGGCGTACTCGGTCACTTAGTTGGTATTCTGGCACTAGGAACTATTCTCGGAAAACTGTTATCTGAATCCGGTGCAGGATTACAGATTGCGAATTTCTTTATTCGCGTTTTTGGAGAGAAGAAGCTGCCATGGGCGATGTTCTTCTCAGGATTTATTATCGGTATTCCGGTATTCTTTGAAGTTGGTATCTTAATTTTATTACCATTGGTTATTTCGATTCAAAAGGCAACGAAGAAAAACATTCTATTGATTGCACTACCAGCTGTCGCAGGATTGTCGATTGTGCACGGATTGATTCCTCCACATCCAGGAGCAGTTGCCGCAATTGGGATTTATGAAGCAGATCTTGGTAAGGTTCTTTTATACTCCCTCATAATAGCGCTTCCAGCCGGTATTCTCGGCGGTCCGGTATTTGCGAAATGGATTAACAAACGCGTTGTGCCTGTAGGGGAGCCTGATTTAATCAAAGTCGAAGATCAGCAGGATCCTTCAACACTACCAGGAACAGGGATTTCATTCACAACGATCATTATGCCAGTTTTCCTACTTGTTCTAGGAACATTCGCTCCATTTCTACCATTACCAGGTAGCGCGGAAGGCATTTTAGAATTTATCGGTAGCCCACTTGTGGCGCTATTACTATCTTGTTTCTTTGCTTTCTATTTCCTTGGATTCCGTCAGGGACTCGATAAAAAGCAAATTAAGAAGTACGTAGAAGAATGTATTCTACCTGTTGGATCAATCATCTTGATCATTGGTGCAGGTGGCGGATTTAAGCAAATTCTAATCGATAGTGGAATTGGTACGATTATCGGAAATCTTTCACAAGATCTCTCTTTATCACCGCTCGTTCTAGCGTTTATGATCGCAGGTTTGATTCGAATTGCAACAGGATCAGCGACAGTTGCTCTAACAACTGCGGCTGGAATCGTGTCACCGATCATCGCAACGATGTCAGGTGTAAACCTTGAATTGCTTGTTATCGTGACAGGCGCAGGTTCATTGATGTTCTCACATGTAAACGATGCTGGGTTCTGGATGGTTAAAGAATATCTAGGCTTAACGGTTAAGGAAACGTTCAAAACGTGGACTGTGCTAGAAACAGTACTTTCCTTTGCAGCGTTTGGTGGAGCGTTAATTCTGAATATGTTTGTATAGAAAACGAAGGAAAGGGGTCAGGCACGTGCCTGACCCCTTTCTTTTTTTAATTGCAGTTCTTTTCTTGATGCTTGATCTCGGAGGTGTCACATTCCATTTGGATTGTTGTATGGGTAAGATCAAATTGTTCTTGTAGCTTTTTACCAATCAGTTGAAGCAGCTGATCGCGATCGCAAGTTTGACGGACAACAATGTGACAAGTGAATGATGGGAAATCAGAAGTGATATTCCATATGTGAACGTCATGAATGGATTGCACGCCATCTATTTCAACAATCGTAGACTTTACTTCTTCAAGGTTAATGTTTGAGGGTGTTCCTTCCATTAACACGTGAAAAGAGTCTTTTGTAACACGAATACCACTAACAAGTACAAGAACGGCAACAATCGCACTTGCAATTGGATCGGCGTAATTCCAGCCAGCAAACATGATGAGTAAGGCTGCAATAATGGCACCGATTGAACCGAGTAAATCTCCTAAAACGTGAAGAAAAGCACTACGTAAATTAAGGTTTTCTGACGTATCGCCTTTCATCAAAATCCATGCAACTAGAATGTTAACGAGTAATCCAATCGCAGCGATGATCAGCATGCCTGTACTTGCTACTTCTGGTGGATCAATAAAACGCTGAATAGATTCCCATAAGATGTAGAAAGAGATAGCGATTAGTGCGATACCATTTAAAAAGGCTGCCAGTATTTCAAAGCGTTTGTAGCCATAAGTCTTCTCCTGATCGGATGCTTTCTCGCCAAGCTTAAATGCAAGTAAGCTCATTCCGAGTGCTACCGTGTCGCTAAGCATATGTCCCGCATCGGATAAAAGCGCGAGACTATTCGTAACAAAGCCCCCTATTACTTCAAGGACCATAAAAGAAGCGATAAGTAGGAAGCTAATAAAGAGAGCCTTTTTATTCGCTGAATGATGATGGCCGTGGTCGTGAGAATGCTTGTCTGCCAAGGTAATTCCTCCAGTCAGTGTAACAGATGCTATATGATTATGTGTTCATGTATTGATTGTACCACTTTTTATGGTTCTTTAAACGGGGTCAGGCTCGAGCCTGACCCCGTTTAAAGACAACTGTCTTTTTCAAGAGGACGCTTGCGCTGTTTTACTACCTCTTCGTTGAACATATAGGTATGACATGCCTATTTTCGGAAACAGTAAAAGGATGGAGGTGGATAGAATCCATGTCAAAGGATCGAGGACTACTTTATTTCTTTTGGTTGATCACTGCTGTACTGCTCGTTCGGTTTGTTCCGAAGGACAAAATAAGACATGCGATTTTGGTGATGTTTTTCAAACAATTTATCACCTGGTTCCTAGGATTGTGGGTGGTTGAGAAAGGATTAATCAAGTATCCTGTAAGATTTATGAGAAAATCGAATAAAAGCAGCTTTACATTTGAGTATTTCATCTATCCGTCCTTTTGTGCCATTTTCAATTTAAATTATCCAGAAAAAAGACATAAACTTATTCAATTTTTTTACTATCTTTTTCATGTTGGAATAATAACAGGTGGAGAGGTGCTCGCGGAACGGTATACGAATCTGATTAAATATGTCAAATGGAAATGGTATTATAGTTTCGTTTCATTAGGGATAACAAATTTCACTTCAAGACTGTTCTATAAGTGGTTTTATAAAAACGAATTTGAGAATAGCGAAGCAGATCGATAAGTGTTTGGGAACGAGCTTACCGGTCGCTTCGATTGTACACACTTTCCTCCTTAATAACAGTCTACAAATACCTTTCAATCTTATGGTATGGTTCTGATGATGAAAGAACAAAGTGAAGGGTGTTTGGATGAGTCATAAAGTAAAAGTGGAACTGCCTAAAATTCCAACAATATTAGAAGAAGGAAGTTTTCGAGCGATTTTTAATGATGAAGATTTCACATTAATGAACTGTGAGATCACTGGAGAAGCGATCGAAGATATTGAACTTGACCGTGCCATTGTTTCAAAAGTGGTTTTTCGAAATGTGACGTTTACAAATACAACGCTACCTCGTATTGATCTCACTGATGTGATCTTTGAGAATTGTAACCTTTCTAACGTTAATTTTAATGAAGGCATTATTCATCGAGTGAAATTCCAGGATTGCAAGCTTATGGGGACGGATTTTACTGAAGCGAATCTGGGGCATGTTACTTTTGATAATGGCTTGGCTCATTTCAGTAGTTTTGTAGATGCTCGTTTGAAGCAGGTTCGGTTTAATGGGACTTCGTTACAAAATGCCAACTATCACGGAAGTGAGTTTACCAAAACGGTTTTCGCTTTATGTGATTTAAATGATGCGAACTTTGTGCAAACTCGCTTGAAGGGTGTGGATATTAGTACGTGTACCTTTGAACGCCTTCACGTTGATTTTGATACGCTTGAAGGATGTGAAGTTTCACCAAATCAGGCGATTGGGTTTGCTAAACTGTTAGGATTAAAGGTAGTGGAATAAAACCAGGAGGGTCCGGTATGTGCCGGAACCCTCCTGTTTTTATTATGCTTTGTCATTAAGAAAATCACTTTTGCGAATAAGAAGCCAACTTAAAATCGCTCCAATTGCTAAAATAACTCCTGCAGCAATAAAGACCTGATCAAGACTATTCACAAATGCAGTCTTTGCGATGCTTTGAATCTCAGAAAATCCTGGCATGTTTTGATATTGCTCAGAACCGGCGCCCTGGAGACCCTGACTCCCGGCTATTGGACCTGCTGCAGAAACGCCATCAATGATCTCCTGCCTGGCGTTCTCAGGAATACTTTTTAGGCCACCAATTTTAGTTTGAATCGCATCCACGTATTGGTTGGAGAGGATTGCTCCAAGAAAAGCAGTCCCAAAGGCAATTCCAATTTGTCTTGAGACGTTGTTCACACCAGATGCCATTCCGACAATTCGGTTTGGTACGGTATCGACGGCTGTCGTGGAAATGGGTGGATTGACAAGGCCATTCCCGATTCCTGCTAGTAAGAAAGCTGCAATTAATGCTGTCCAGGTGCTTTGCTCGCTCGATACAACCGTCATCATGAAGACGGCGACAGAAAGGATCGCTAGTGCTCCGCTAATGATTGGTTTTGTACCAATCTTATTGGATAAAATTCCGGAGACGGGTCCGAGTATTAAAGCAAAGCCACTAATTGTAATAAATCGGATGCCCGTTTCGAGAGCCGTGTAGCCAAAATAGTTTTGGAGAAGCAATGTTAAATAGAAAAACAAGGCATACACGCCTGCGCTAAGACAAAATGCAGCAATACACGCACCTGAATAGCTTAAATTCTTGAAGATCCTTGGATTAACCATTGGAGAATTCAATCTTAACTCTACAAGAATAAAAACAATAAAGCTGACGAGTGATCCACCAAGTAATGCTAGTATACGTGGTGATGTCCAATCAAGATTTGGCTGGTTTACCTCGATAAGTCCAAATACCAAACAAAAGACAGCGGTGGTAATGAGGAGTACGCCCCATAAGTCAATAGATTTAGAAGCCTGGTTGTCTTTCGATTCCTTGATAAAGAAGTAGGCCATCCCGAGAGCCATTAATCCGATTGGAAGGTTAATGTAGAAGATCGATTCCCAGTTGATTTTTTCAACCAGAATACCACCAACGAGCGGTCCAATCGCTGTTGCGAGTCCACTTACACTCCCCCAAACACCGAAAGCGATCCCTCGTTCTTTTCCTGTAAACGTTGTAGAAATGATTGCCATCGAAAGGGACATCATGGCGGATGCGCCTAACCCTTGAACACCACGAAAAATGTTTAGTGACATAATATCTGGTGCAAGAGCACAAAGGAGGGAGCCAATGCTAAAGACGACTAGTCCAAGCATAAAAAATAACTTTCTTCCGTAAATGTCACCTAATCTGGCGACGGTAATGAGTGCCACAGCGAAAACAAGGGTGTATGCGTTTAGGACCCATTCTAGTTCACTAAAATCTGACTGAAACTCTTCCTGGATTGTGGGTAGAGCAACGTTCACGATCGTGACGTCGAGTAAGGCCATGAACAGTCCGAAACAAACAGCTGCAAGAGCGAACCATCTTTTCGGATCTGGATTTTGGTTATGTAATGTCTGATTCATGATGGAGATCCTCCTTGATATCGTGTAATGCATTGTGAACCCAGTTCAATTCAGCTTCAAGTTTCCCTCTTCGACGCTGAAGTACGCGTTCAATACTTTGTTTTTCTTCCTTAGAAATGGAGGCATTATCCGTAATAATTGTATCGTTATCATCGAGGTGTCTAAGAAGAAAATAAAGATAGCCTTCAAACTGTTCGAGGATAACGTGCTGTGCTTCCTTTTTGATATGGTGAAAATTACTCAACTTAATATCAAAGATATCCTCTGTTGTCTGATCGTAAGGAGTGGATTCTTCCATAAGGTGATGGAAGCGTACACGGCCCTTTTCAGTCAAGCTAATGATTTTTTTGGGACGTCCGCGACCGCCTTCTTCATCAATGGTTTGTTTGACATAACCTTCATCCGTCATTCGTTGGATGAGTGGATAAAGCACGCCCCAGCTTAATTTTCGGTTAGGACCAATCACTTTATCCAATACATATTGAAGGAGGTAGCCATGTGTGGGTTTGTCCATTAGCTCACCAAGTATAAATAGTTCGTACATTTCTTGACCGCTCTCCTTTTGTTTTGATTTTTATATCTTGAAGATATAAAACCTGACTGCCTTATCATATAGTTGGTAACTGGAATAGTCAATTGATGCGATGCTCCATTTAGACAAGTTGGAGAGCGGGTAGGTACGTACCGGACCCCCCTGCGTAAAGAAGTGATTGAGGAATAAGGGGAAATTTGAAATAATTGTGAGTAGAGTGAAAGTGAGTACATACAGTACAAGATACAATTTCAGACTTACACACAAGATCGGATTGGAGGGTTTTATGAACATTCGTTACGTGAAGCAGTCAGACTACTATTCTCTCTCACCCCTTATTAATGAATGGTGGGACGGGAGACAGATGAGAGACATGCTCCCGAAGTTGTTTTTTGATCATTTTTCGAATACAAGCTTTGTGGCAGAGGAGGATGGGAAGATTATCGGCTTTCTAATTGGATTTCTTTCACAATCCCATCTTCAGGAAGGGTATATCCATTTTGTTGGGGTCCATCCCTTACATCGAGGTCACCATGTGGGACGTCAACTATATGAATCATTTTTTCAAACGATGAAATTGTATGGACGAAGCCTGGTGCGCTGCGTGACCTCTCCTGTTAATAAGGATTCCATTGCGTATCACATTCGAATGGGATTTGAAATTGAAGGTGGGAACCGAGTTGTGAATGGCATTGCCGTTCACTCAAATTATGACGGCCCGGGACAAGAGCGGGTTTTGTTTGTGAAGCGCATCTAAATGTCCGCTTCATGATCACGACAGATGATGTATACGAAATCAAAGCAAGCTTACAGATATTCTAAAGCGTTACGCCTAATAAGAACCACACGAATCGCGCTGATCAAGTGCGATTTTTTTATTTTGAAACGTTTTAAGCTCTGGTTCGTAAGTTCTAATATAACCCTAGTTTATTTAGGGCACAGAGCGGAGGTGAGGAAGTTGGAGGAAGGCTTCTTTTTACTCTTGATCGTCATAACTACCATCATTATTATTCGGAGAAAGAAGAGTTAATTTATCGTCTTAAAAGTGAAGCGATTACGCAGAAGGTATTTATTCCCTTTTATTGAAATGTATAGTGATACGTCATGAAATGAAATGGGGAATAAGGATGCTTGAGAAAAATTGTTTTTTCTGTAAGAAGAAGTTTCAGGTGAAACCGTCTGATCCGCAGTTTCGAAAGCTAAAGCGAAATCCAGAATCGAGCTACGTTTGTCTGACATGCAATCAGTCCATGCAGCGAGAAGCTCAGCAAAGCACTGGAATCCATCCTGACCAAATTGACCAGTATGATAAATTTTTACGTTAAAAGGCTGGAGGAGCTGAAGCATGTTGAGAACTTGGTTGAAAATTGTGCCGCTTCTCTTCGTTATTTTAACTGGCTGCAGTGATCAGGAAGAGGCGGGAGCTAAGCCGGTTGTTCAGAATGAATCTGAATTAGCGGTTAGTGACACTTTTACATCAGGATCTTATACCATGATCGGAGAAAAAGGAAAACTTGGCTTTATTGGCGGTGCGGCAACATTCAAAGCAGGAGAGTCAAACAAGTACATGTGGCATTTCTGGGGAGAAGAGAGTGAACTGGACGGGCCGTTTAAAGTAATCGGTCACAATCAGGAGACAAATGAAGAAGTCGTTGCTTTTGAAACAAAGGAATTAGCAGGGCCGAATAATGGAGCGGATGCTCATACCCCTTCCTCCATGCAACTCCTTTCAGAGGGAACATGGGAGCTGGATGCTTATGTGGACGGTGAATTATTTGGAACGGTCGTGGTGGAGGTAGAGTAAGTGGCACAATCATTGAAAAGCAAAGACATTCATGAACAAATTGAAGCACTAGAGCGCATTCTAGCACTGAATCCTGCGATACCACATGCGCTCGAAGTGTTACATAAGGAATTTGACCACGCTTATCTTGGAGCAGGATGCATTGTCCAAACGGTCTGGAATGATCAAACGAATCGTCCGATCGAATATGGCATTCATGATTTAGATATCGTGTATTACGATGAGATGGATCTAAGTGATGAGAAGGAAATCGCAATTGAAAAGCGACTGCAGGGGTTGCTTTCTGATACACCTTTTAAAATTGATGCCAAAAATGAAGCGCGTGTTCATCTCTGGTACGAGGAGAAGTTTGGAAAGCGGATTGAACCTTATCCTTCACTCGAAGCCGCGATTAACAGCTGGCCAACAACAGCAACAGCAATCGGTGTGAAAATCGACCAAAAAGGTGCCCTTAAAGTCTATGCGCCATATGGTTTGCATGATTTGTTTGGGTTAATCGTGCGTCCAAACAAGCTATTGATTTCACGAGATGTATATGAAGCGAAAGTAGCAAAATGGTTAGCGCACTGGCCAGAGCTTGAGGTTATTCCATGGGAGGAGAGATGATGAAACTAACAAGAAAACGCTATCCATATGTCGTGTTCTTCGCCGGCGCACTCATTCTCCTTTGTATGCTCGATTTTTTTCAGAAAGGTGAACTTCAACTTACAGACAATCTTCTATACTCCGTGATTCTCGTTATTGTACATAAATTCTTTTCTTGGTGCTGGGATTCAAAAGTTTATCAGTGAACAAAGTTTGGAGGCAGGAATGCAGGCGAAAACGTTTTTATACATACTTGGCTCGGTAATCCTCGGCTCGTAGTTACTTCATTTTTTAGCGATCTATCTTATTGATTCTGATAGAAAGATTTATACGATCAAAAAAATAGTCGAGGGCGTTGTGTTTATTGTGCTCTTTACCTCAGTCTATTTTGGTGGTGTGAAGCTGTATGATAAATTCATAGATAGTAGGAACTCATAAAAGGAGAGTGAAGAACATCGGAGCAACCCGATTCAGCTTGTCTCAATTTGATTTACATAAGTTATTACCAAAAAGCCCGATAATAGCCCCTTATGTGCTTGGTATAGATGGGTTAAGCCGTTCTGGGAAAACGACCTTTGTCTCAAAACTTGAACATTTTTTTGAGTCATCAGGGTATCGTACAGCTATTTATCATTTAGACGATTACGTTGAACCTCGAAATCGGCGGTACAACACGGGGCATGAAGAGTGGGTGGAATATTACTTTTTGCAGTGGGATCTCGAGAAGGTAAAGAAAGAGCTTTTGGATCAAAAGAGTGATGCTGAGATCATTGTGATCGAAGGCGTCTTCCTGCAAAGAAGCGAGTGGCGAGAGGCGTTTGATCAGGTGGTCTACCTAGATTGTGCACAAGAAGTGCGGTTTCAGCGAGAATCGGCAGCGACTCAGCAAAACGTAAAGAAATTTGAAGACCGTTATTGGAAGGCAGAAAGGTATTACTTGGAGCGGGTTCGACCAGTGAAGATGGCGGATTATGTGATTGAGACGTAACTCTGTAGATGGGTGGGAAGTGTGAATGACAGTTACCTATGTTCATTGGGGACAAGATAAAGTAAAACTGCATTGGAATGGTGAAACCCCATTACCTCCTAACAGCGTGGTTACAAGCGTTCATGGATTTTGCTTTTATCAGTATAAGCTTCTTTTAGTCGATTTAAAAAAGAGAGGGTGGGACTTTCCAGGCGGACATTTAGAAACTGGAGAATCACCAGCCGCTTGTTTGGCACGGGAAGTCATGGAAGAAGGATATGTAAAAGGCGACAGTCAATTCATAGGTTCGTTAACGGTAGATCACAGAGAAAATCAAAACGATCGTGCTTATCCTGAAGTAGGCTATCAACTATTTTATCACATGAAAATTAATGAGGTACTCCCCTTTAAAGCGAGACATGAATCAGCAGATCGTAGGTTTGTTGATCCTGCACATATGAAGATGTACTACAAAGGTTGGAATGAGGTCTATCAGGCGATTCTAGTCGCAGCTCTTAAATTGGAGGAGAAGAAGTGAGGAAAAGATGGATCCTTTCAGTTGCCATGGCGACCCTTTTGCTAGCAGGCTGCGCGAATCAAAATCAAGCGGCTGAAATAGAAGCTAGCCCTGAGTCCGATTATGTGAAAACATTTGAGGAGCTCTCTTTAGGAAGATTATTTGATTTTCAATTCGAACTGAAACAAGCCGATAAGAGAGGGGTTAAGCTTTGGGTCGAGCATTATCAAAATGGAAAGAAAGAAGATGTTCCAGCGGTAGATTTAATTTATGGTGAAGATCCAAACAATGAAACAGCTGAAGGCCATTTGGGATTTGGGATAATTACACCAACTAATAAAGAACCTTTGTATTTTTTGTATGCTCCGGGTGTGAGTTTAGAGCCGCAAAACCAGAGCGGGGTCCCCATGCTTGAAAGTTCTATGGCAACCTGGGACTATGCGTTTAAAGATAAAAAAGTTGACTTATCATTAAATGAAGAAAAAGTACTAGCCGTCTATCGGAGTACAACATCAGACGAGATGGGGCAGTTTGATTTGAATAATCCTGACGATGTAGAGAAAATGATTCAAGAAGACAGTGAAGTGTTACTATTAAAGATCCTTATCACTGAAAAGAAAGAAGAGTAGCAGGAAATGCTAGCTTCAAAGGGCGTTTATTGGCCAAATTCTCAGGATATTGGCCAAAAACGAAATATATTAGCCAAAATCAACATATATTGGCCAAATTTCATTTTTATTGGCCAAAACGTAAAGCTGCCGGATTCCCAGCAGCTTTTTTATACTACAGTCCACGTGAGAAGGACAGTTGTGTGTAAAGGGGGTCAGGTTCGAACCTGACCCCCTTACTACCGCCCCTTCTTACTAATCAACCGCGACACCTGCGCCATCGTAAAAGGTAGCGAGGATTTCTTTCGATAGGCGAGGTATTTGCGTTCCCAGGTGTGGGCATATTTTCCTTTGAACTTTCGGAGACCCTGAAAGTGGTAGAAAATATGGCCATGTAGAAAGATTTGAGCCGCAATTCGTTCACTTAGGAAAGAGAATTTGGATTGACCGACATTCGCGAGTGGCGCCATGCCAAGGTTAAAAGATTGATAGCCTTCTGCTTTTGCCCATTCAAATAATGAAAGAAACATGACGTCCATTGTGCCAGAGGGGGAGTGGTTGATGAAGCGCATTAAATCGACAGAAACGGTTTTGTTCCGGTCGTAGACTGGCATAAGACTAGTAAAGGCAATAATCTCATCTTTGTTTCGCATGATCGCGATCTCCGATTTATTCAAATAATCCACGTCAAAGAATCCTAAAGAGAACCCCTTTTCATTCCTCCCATGCAACCATTCATCTGACACCTCTTTTAACTTATTCAACAGCGCATCACTGTGAGGTGGTGAAGCCATTTCAAACAAATAATGTTCACGTTCAAACTTGTTCTTCACTGCGCGCAACGCCTTCATCTTTTTACCGGATAAAGTGAACTTTTCCAAATTGACGAATGCTTCTTCACCAAGCTTAAAAAAGCCAAACCCTTTTTCGTGTAATAGAGGAAGCATGTCATTGCTTACTTCATAAAAGACTGGCGTAAAGCCTTGAATATCTGCCAGCTGTTGAAATTCATCGATCGTATCTGAAAAATCGCTTTCCTCTCCAACGGGATCCCCGAGAACGACGAGTTTATCCGATGATTTCTGAAAGCAAAGAAAGACCGTGCGTTTGGAATTCCAAAAGAGCGCTTTATCATGAAGAAATACCAAATGAGTAAGGGTATTACCATGATACGTATTTAAATGCTCCAAAATGGTGGGAGCGTGTTCTTGATTTGTATTTCGGATCGGTTCTTTTGGTTTAATCACAGCATTTCCGATCACAAAAACGAGTAGCGCGATGATTAAGCCGATCAGTGCACTATAAAATAAGGTGTGGTAATCGGTAATGAGATAGGGCAAGACCTGCGGTGGAATCGTGTTTGTGGAAATCGGCAAACTTAAGTATCCGATCAGCACATACATCGATGTAATCACTAAAATGACAAATCCATCAATCAGGGTTTTGCTCCATGTTAGGACATAGCTTTCGCGATAAAACCGCGTTCTTGAAAGGTAAAGAATCAAGGCAACTACGATTAGAAAGATCGCTTCCTCATAATCGATTCCTTTTGAAAAGGTAAAGGCTGCTGCAGAGAAAAGTACCACAATCGTCAGGTAGTAAGCTCGTTTTACTTTGTATTCAATTCCTCGTGATAACCCTAGTAAAGCAAAGCCAGCTCCAACAGATAGTTGGTGGGAGAGATTAACGAAAAATGGAATCGAGTGCATTTCTTCTAAAATTTTTAGTCGATCAATAATTCCAGGTAAAGCCGCGGATAGGAGTAAGGTTACTCCCGAGAGGAAAACCAGCAATGTGATTAAGGTGTGACTGAGCCTTTGCATCAATGCGAGCGGGAGGTTATCCCAGTTGGCATTCCACTTTTCCCAATAGTCTCTTATGAATAGAATCATAGCTAGTAAAAATGGGAAAAAGAAGTATCCGATTCGAAACAAGATAAGTAGAAAAAATACTTTTTCGTTTTGTAAACCAATTAGCTGACTGCCCCAAATGAAGGTAAGATCGAATGAACCGATTCCACCAGGTATCATACTAACGACACCAACGCATGAAGCGATCACAAAAAGGGGGAGAAGCTCATGGAATGAAATGTTTAAGTTAAGGATTGTTGAGACAAGCCAGATTGCTAGAAACGCAGAAGTCCACTCAAAAAATGATACGGCTATGAGCTGGAGCCTGGTTTTGGTGGCAAACGATTGACCTCTGTTGCTCCACATTAAAGAAAAAATGAGGAACGGTAAATAAAGAGCAACCGCGATCACTACTATATAAAGCAATGGAATTTCCATTAATATAGAACTACCTCTGTAAACGATCAGTGTCACCATGGTAAGAAGAGAAAGCCCCGTTATATAGAAATAGGTCATGTTTCCAATGCGATGCGATAGTTGACGATGGTCGTCCTCTTTTGTTTGGTAAAAATACTTGCGAAGCATGCTGCTAATTATGCCGCCAGATCCAATAGCGTTTGAAAAAGCATTGACGATAAATGACTGCTTCAATCGTTGCTTGATCGGAAAGGTTTTTCGTAATGATTTCAAAATTAGCGTGTCATATAAAAACATTGGACTAACCGCTGCCATTGTGATGAGTAAGACAAGTAGAAATTCCCCTGTGCTAAACTGATTCACTTCAGTTAAAAGAAGTTTTGTATTAATGTTTGATAGAAATGACGTAATTTCGATTGCTGAGAGTATAAAGACTGTAGCTGGTAAAAAGATTTTTAAATAGTGAAGTACATTTTTGTGAATCATTGGTTTCATGGATCACTCCTTTCATATGATTTTACAATATTCTTCGCAAGATCATGCGATAAAATTGAAAAAAGATAAATGAATGGCTTCTTGTATGATAGGGTGTGGTGATGAAACGTTTATGAGTGAAATGAAATCATGCCATAAAAAAGCGTTCAGAGAACTTCTTCTCTGAACGCTTTTGATTTACATTTCTTCCTGCGCTTTCTTTTTCCCTCTAAAACGATAGAAAACAAGGTAAAGCATTGGCACCATAATCAGCGTTAAGACAGCTGAGAAGAGGATACCGGAAATGATCGTGACAGCGAGTGGTGTAAAGAGCGCATCGCCACTTACGGCTACTGGAATTAAGGCAACGATTGATGTGATGGCTGTTAGAATAATTGGGCGTAATCTTACACGACCGGATTCAATAACCGCTTCTTTCACATCCATGCCTTTCTTCAGTGCCTGCTCAATAAATTCAATGAGCACGACTGAGTTTCGTACAACAATACCTGTGAGTGATACCATCCCCATCACACCAAGGAAACTGATTGGTGTTTGTGTGACGAATAGACCAAGGATCGCACCTGCAATCGCGAGGTATACTGCAACGAGTACAAGGAACGGTAGCGATAGTGAATTAAATTGTAGCGCGATTAACAGATACACTAAGAACAGGACAATAATGAAGAGAACGGTAATTTCCGCGAAGAAATCATTTTGTGCTTCATTTTCACCGCCGAGTGTAATGCTGTAATCAGCGTCATCAAGCTGGTCACGCTGATCTTCCACAATCTCCGTAACATTTTCTTTGTAATTTTCCTCATCTTTCGGAAATGCACGAAGTGTAATCGAGCGTTCTCCATCAATGTGAGGGATTTTTTGAATTTGTTCACTTTCTTCTGTTGTCACAAGCTCATCTAACGAAATCAGTTCAGGTGGTCCGCCATTAGATGCTGCAGGAACTTCAAGACTTGAAAGATCAACTTCATCTTCGTTTCCTTCAAGCACGATGTTCATGTCGCGTTTTACGACACCATTATCAAATGATTTTAGTGGAATACCTGCCGTTGCAAGGCGGATTTGCTGACTAATTTGATTGACAGTAACCCCATTTTCTTCAAGTGCATCACGATCTGGAATGTATTCAACAGAAGGTTCAAAATCACCAACATCATCAACGACAAGGTCTGTTTCAAGTCCTTCGATTTCTTTTGTCAAGTTATCTCGTAGTTCGATTAACTGATCAATTTCCGGACCTGAGACGGTGACGGTCACTGGTGCTCCTGCTGGAGGTCCCTGTTGGATTGTTTCCATAAAGATTTCCGCATCCGGGTATTCGTTTCTTAATTTATCGGTCCAATCGTCAATTAACCCTTGCGTAGTCTGGTTCTCGCGATCAACGCGAGCAACGATTTGCCCCGTATTTTCTCCGGTACTTGTTAGTGAACTATTAAATAGTCCTGGCGTACCTGTTCCAGTAAAGACGCTTGTTTCATAAACGCCATCATCGGTTTTTAATCTGTCTTCTATTTCTTGAAGTGTATCGTGCGTTTCTTCTATTGGCGTTCCAATTGGCAATGTCACATCCACCGTCACTTCTTCCTTATCTGCTGCTGGGAAGAATTCAAACGGTGTTAAGACAACTAATCCAAAAATGGCGGTCGTTAAGACGAGTCCAAGAATGGAAACAAGGATTGGTTTTTTTGAAAAGTTCTTAAGTAGCTTGTCAGCATACACATCAGCAAGCTTATTTAGCGGCTTACCAAGAAGTCCTGGGGCATCTGACATCGGCTTCTTCGATCGTTTGCTTAAGAAGTAGCGTAAAATCGGGACAAAGATGAGCGCTACAAGCGTTGATGCAATGATTGTCGTTATGAGAACCGTAGGTAATGCGCGAATAAAGGCACCGTTTCCGCCGGATAGGAAAATGAGCGGCAGAAACGTAAAGACAATCGCAAGAGAAGAGGTGACGATCGATACCCAGATCTCTTTAACGCCATTGACAGCTCCCATCATGCCTTTGTCGCCAAGTTTGTATCTACGCTGAATGTTGTCGTTAATAACAATAGAGTCATCCACGATAATTCCGAGTGCGATGATTAACCCGATGACGGAAATCTGGTTAAGGTCCACATCTGCGAAAGGTAGTGGAATAAAGCCCATTAGGACGGAAATTGGAACCGCTAGTGCAACAACAAGGGCACCAGATCCAGAAAGGCCAAGGGACGTGGCCACAATAACGGCTAGAACCGAAATGGCTAGTGATAAGAACAAGCCATCGAAAATATCGGTTACGATTGAGGCTTGTGAATAGTAAGGCTCGAGTTCCACGTTAGAAGGGAGTCCCTCTGAGAGCTCATCTATCTTGTCACTCACACGCTCGTCCACGGTTGGGATATCTTCTCCTGATTTTACATAAGCCGTGAAGGAAACGGATGGTTTGCCTTCAAATGTAATGATATCTTTCAGTTCTTTCGGTTGAACTTCGACTGTTGCGATGTCTTTTAAATAAACGGCATCGCCTTCAGGATTTTTCCCAACAAGGATCTCTTCCATCTCGTCAAGAGAATCATAGTTTTCAACAGAAAGCTGAACCACTTCATCGTCCATTTCCTGTTTTCCTAGCGGAGTTGGGTAGTATTCATTGTTAATGGCGCTTTGAACGTCGGTTACGTTCAGACCAGAATCTTTTAAGTCATCCTGCTTTAGTTCAATTAAAATTTGTTCTTCAGGTAATCCTTTGATTGTTACACCTGAAACACCTGATAATTCTTCAACTTCATCACTCCAGCGGTTTAATTCTTCCTGAAGAGATAAGAGGTCCTCGCGGTTATCGCTTGTAAGATGATAGGAAACAATCGGCATTTTAGCTGTTGATTCGTTCACATCTGGCTCGAAGGCCTCATCTGGGAAAGAAGTAGAGGCATCGGAAACTGCCTGGCGAACATCACCAAATACTTCTTTTTTGCTTTCACCTTCTGCGACTTCAACCACAATGTTGGAAAAGCCCGCTGCAGAAGACGAGGTAACTTCAGCAATTCCATCAATCGAACTGAGTGATGTCTCGATTGGATTCGTGATTGATCGTTCAACGGTATCCACCGTGGCACCAGGATAAACGGTGCTTATTGTTCCGATATTCACAGTTGTTTCTGGAATCTCACGTTGTGGAAGTTGAATAAAAGTAAACACTCCAACAATGACAAATAGTAGAATAAAGATCATGAAAAGCTTGGAGCGTTGTAAAATCCATTTCAGCATAGAAGAGCCTCCTCTGTTTGGTTTCGACTGGTCGGTCATTCTGATGTCATTTATACCCTATATTTGTTGAAGTATAAAGTTTGAATGTGCTTGACTCAATAGTCATTTTTACGGAGTTCCGTCAAGTTGTCAAGAAATGAGTGTGCGAATCAAAGTCATTCTAAAAAAATGTGTGACGAAATATTGTCAAGCACGTGATTTGGAAATGCTAGTTCATGACTTGACACACTGTGACTATCATTTTACTAATGATGTAGTGTATTCTGTTGAAAGAAGACATCGAGGTGAACGTTATGGATAAACGAAAAGCAATATTAGAAGCGGCTGTTGAGCTAATCGCAGAAAAAGGCTACACGCATACATCGATGCAGCAAATTGCAGATAGCGTTGGTGTGTCGAAAGGCTCGCTTTACACATTTTTTCCTTCAAAAGAAGATCTAATCATTTCAATCTATGAGCATTATCAACAACTCGTATTTGAACGAGCCTTTGTCGTAGGGCTAGATGGAAATCTTCCACCGTACGAGCGATTTGCAAAACAGTTTCAAGTCCAATTTGAGGGAATTTTAGAATATAAATCTTATATGAAAATGCATATGCGCGGGGAATCTGCCCAGAGTAGCGAAAAGCTAGAAGGAATGGGACACCGTATGAGAGGGCGATTATTTAGTTGGCTAGAGCGGAATTTAATCGATTTATATGGG
This sequence comes from Guptibacillus hwajinpoensis, assembly GCF_020524165.1. GTDB lineage: Bacteria > Bacillota > Bacilli > Bacillales > Guptibacillaceae > Guptibacillus > Guptibacillus hwajinpoensis_D. Next base: position 365,646 of record NZ_JAIVKU010000005.1, on the reverse strand, counting down.
GAAGAGATCGCACCTTATAAATGGGATTTAATGTGGATGACACAATCGATTTACACCTCTTATACCGGCTTGATGGTGACTTCTGAAAATGAACTTGCGCCTGACAAATTAGGTAAACATCTTGTGAGGCAAATTGATATTCTAGCAAAAGATTTCCTCGTTGGAAAAAGCACCCCGCTATTGGATGATGTGATGATGCGTCCATTTTCTGTTGGGATGGATCGCGAAGGTGCATTTACCTCATTTGAAAAAAGAGAAAATGCATGGAAAAGTCTCTACGAAAGCATTCATCAACACAAGCAGTCCCATTACTTTCTAGAAGTGACGGACCGCATTTCCGAAGAATCACGTAAGTCAAACCCGGATGAACTTGTGATGCGGGGTCTCTTTCAGTTGTTGAAATCGGAAGAAGAGATAAGCGAGCGAGCCCAATTATTGGAAGAGCAGTTGCTTCCTGAGACGGGTTCGGAACATTAGAATGGATGATCTCCAGAGATTTCGGGTAAATAATGGCTATTCGGCATCATCAAAAGGAGAGAGACATAATGATGAAACAACCTACATCTATGAATGGTAGCAGTACCTTTATTTCGATTGTTTCTATTGCGGCAGGCTGCCTGGCGGCCATTATTGCAGGGAGCTTCCTCTCAGGAGCCATTGAATTAGTAACAATTAAAATCTTCCCAATCCTTTTCCCGATCCTTATTTGTGCAGTTGGTATCTTTCTCGGTGTGGCGGCTTATCGCTTATCAAGAAGAAAATTGGCTGTAGCAGGTATTGTCGTAAATGCGCTTGTCCTGTTGCTACCAATTACGTTTATTGTGGTTGAGTGGTAAAAGTTAATGAAAAAACTAGCATAAATGTGAATAAAGTAAATCGTAATTGCGAACCCGTCAAATTTTAATTTTGATGGGTTTTCATATTTAACTGGAGATTTAAGGTTTAACAGACTAGACGTTTTGGCAATACACCGATCGTGAACAATTGGAAGGATATGGCGGAGTGAACGTGTTTCCGGTAGTGAAAGTGAATTTGAGCTTTATGGAAAATGATTGAGGGGTCAGGCACGTGCCTGACCCCTAGCGACTTTTGTACTACTGTAACTTTTCCAAAAGTCGTCTCGTCTATTAAGAAAATGGTGTAAAAATGGAGGGGAAAGACTCAATGAAACTTGAGAAGCTTTTGTTCATTCTATTGGTCACCTTATTACTAGGCGGATGTGGAAATAGCGAAGAAAAGGTCGACTCATCAACAAAGAATAAGGAGCAAGAAACGTCTGAGGCAGATCTTAGTCGTCAGGTAGAAATGATAGCAAATGATGAGAAGATTATTGAAATGCTAAAAGAATCTGGTGATATTCCAGAGAATGCTAGTCCAACAGAGATTCAAGAAGCGTTAGAGGACTATCTAAAGAAGAAAAAGAATGATGTAAAAGCTAAACAGAAATCTAGCGAGAAATATATCGATGAGTTAAAAAAACAAATTGAAAAAGATCTTCAAAACGACAACAAATAATATTTTTGAATAATAAATACACGTGATAGGCTCAGAGGAAATCTCTGAGTCTAATTTATGTGGGTTTAACGTATTGAAGCGTTATTGTAAGAAAATGACGAATATAATGATTTGAGGTCCTTTTGTCCTAGTTCAATTGGTTGATGTTTGTCGGTTTACTAGGAAAATTAGTTTATTTTTAAGGAAAATGCCGGATATTGTGACTTTCGGATCATTCAAATTTTTCAGATAATGAATTATAGTGAGATCATTGTAAAGTTATTGTAAAAAACATATTTAGGGGGAATGAGATTTTGAAGGGGAAAAACGTATTGTCGATGGCAATGATTGCAGCGTTAACGCTAAGTGCATTTTCGACGCCAACTAGCGCAGCAGTTAAAGCCGAAACGACTCCAGTAAAGCAGGAAGTGAAGCAGGAATCTGTACATAAGGAGGGACCGTTTGATCTCGCGATTGCTAATGAAGAAAAATTAATTGAGATGCTGAAAGAATCGGGAGAAATCTCAAAAAATGCTTCAGCAGAAGAAGCGGAAGAAGCATTAAACAGCTTTCTGAAAAAGAAATCAGAATCGCTTAAAGAAAAGGATTCTAGCGGAGAATTAGAAGATGAAAAGCTTGAAATTGAGGCTGATGTTAAAGAGAAACTGAAAAATGGCAATAAGGATAAAGCCAAGGGGAACTATAGTAACGGAGGTAAAAATCTTGCACCCGTTGTCGAAGAAGATTACCATGGCGATGTTCGTTCAGATAACGTCCTGGTCCTTTTGGTAGAATTTCCTGATTTCCCGCATAACAGCATTCAGCCTGATGAATCTGATATGTATTATGAAGACTACGTGAAAGAACACTATCAAAATATGATTTTTGGTGAAGATGGATACAAAGGTCCAAATGGTGAGGATCTTATTTCTATGAAGCAATTCTACGAAGAGCAATCTGATGGCGCATATACAGTAAATGGTGAGGTTGCTGGATGGTACATGGCTTCGAAAAATGCAGCTGAATACGGCGGGAATTATCCTACTGAAGAGGATAGTGACGTGAATGCACGTGGGCTTGTTAAGGAAGCTCTAACGGCAGCGGCTTCAGATCCAACTGTGAATCTTGCAGACTATGATCAGGAAGATCGCTATGATCTTGATGGTGACGGAGACTTGCGCGAGCCAGATGGTTTGGTTGACCACTTGATGGTGGTTCACTCTGCTGTTGGAGAAGAAGCAGGCGGTGGACAACTTGGATCTGACGCAATTTGGTCTCACCGTTGGAACCTTGGGGGAATTTTCCCGATTGAAGGGTCTCCAGAACCGGAAGTAGATTACTGGGGTACTGGATCCATGTATGCCTATGACTATACAATTGAACCTGCCGACGGCGCAGCCGGAGTTTTTGCACATGAATACGGTCATGATTTAGGACTTCCTGATGAATATGATACGCAGTACTCTGGTGCTGGAGAAGCTGTTTCTTACTGGTCTATTATGGCAAGTGGAAGCTGGGCTGGGGCACTACCTGGAACAGAACCAACCGGTTTTAGTGCCTGGTCGAAGGAATTCCTTCAAGCAGCACATGGCGGCAACTGGTTAAAGTACGATGAAATTGATTTGGAAGACATTGATAAAAAAGGATTAGAAGTGTATCTGGATCAAGCCAATACAAAAGGGACAAATCTTGATGCCCTTCGCATTAACCTTCCAGATAAAGAAACGGAAATCAATAAGCCATTTAGCGGTGAATTCGAGTACTTTAGCGGAAGCGATAATGATTTAGACAACTCCGCTGTTATGGATGTTGATCTTTCAAATGCTACATCAGCAGAATTAACGTTCAAAACATGGTATGACATTGAAGAAGATTGGGATTATGGTTCCATTCAGGTAAGTGAAGACGGTGAGAATTGGAGTACAATTCCTGGTAACATTACGACACAAACGAACCCACATGATAGTAACCCGGGGGATGGGATCACAGGTAAATCAGATGGTTGGATCGACGCTTCATTTGATTTAAGCGCATATGCTGGTAAGGACGTTCAGGTGAAATTCAATTACTGGACAGATGGTGCTGCAATTAATCCAGGCTTCTATGTAGATGATATTCGCGTTACAGCTGATGGCAACGAGCTTCTCTTTGACGATGCCGAAGGTGAGCCAAAGGTTGAGTTGGATGGTTTCACAAAGGATAATGGCGTAAAAGTATCCGAACACTACTACCTTCTTGAATGGAGAAACCATCAAGGTGTCGATGAAGGATTAGATCACATTCGTCGTGGTGCTAGCTTGATGTCTTATGATCCTGGCTTAGTTGTTTGGTATGCGGATAATAAGTACTCTGATAACTGGACAGGGATTCATCCTGGTGAAGGTTACCTTGGTGTGGTTGATGCGGACCAACATGAGTTGTTCTGGAGCGATGGCACTGTAGCCCAAACGCGTTATCAAATTCATGATGCAGCCTTCAGTCTTCGTAAAGACGAGAAGATGTTCATTGACTACAGTGAGCTTCTTGGTCGCACAATGACAGATAAGAAAAATCAATTTGTGAAAGAATTCAATGATAACAAGAGTTACTTGAATGAAGCCATCCCTGATGCAGGACGTAATGTGCCTCAATATGGCTTGAAATTTAAAGTAACAGGTGAAGCAACGGACCGTTCAGTTGGACGTGTGTTGATTACAAAAAAATAAGAAATGAGGGAACGCTTAGAGATAAGCGTTCTTTTTTTGTTAAAAAGTAAAGTGTATGGGGGTCAGGTACGGACCTGACCCCCTCCAAGAACATCCCTAAGTTTTAACCTAAAAGACAAGGGTATACAAATGAATGTGAAACGATTAACAACGAGGTGAGTGAGATGGAAAAACGAAAAATCAGTAATACAGATATAGAAACATCCGTGATCGGGCTTGGTACCTGGGCAATTGGCGGAGATATGTGGGGCGGAACGGATGAGCAACAATCAATTGCTACGATCCATGCTGCTCTTGATAAAGGCATTACGCTAATTGATACAGCACCGGGGTATGGTTTTGGTAGATCGGAAGAAATCATTGGGAAAGCTCTTCAGCAATATAATGGAAAGCGTGAAGATGTTGTTCTCGCAACAAAAGTTGGACTTAACTGGAAGAATGGACAAGTGTACCGTGATGCTTCTAAAGAACGCATCTTTAAGGAGATTGAAGATTCACTGGAGCGTCTTCAGACAGATTACATCGATATTTATCAAGTACACTGGCCAGATCCAACCGTTCCAATTCAGGAAACAGCTGAAGCACTTAACGAACTTTTCGAGCAAGGTAAAATCAGAGCCATCGGCGTCAGTAATTTCTCAACAGAACAAATGAACACGTTCCGTGAATACGCGCCATTACACGTTGTTCAACCCCCTTATAATTTGTTCGAGCGAGATATTGAAGAAGATATTTTACCTTACGTCGAGAAACATCAAATCCATACGCTTCTATATGGCAGTCTCTGTCGCGGTCTTCTATCTGGAAAAATGTCTGTAGACAAAGAATTCGAAGGTGATGATTTACGAAATAATGATCCGAAATTCCAGGAGCCTCGCTTTAGTCAGTATTTAAAAGCAGTAGAGGAGCTTGATGAATTAGCAAAAAACAAATTTAATAAAAACGTTCTGCATCTTGCACTCCGATTTAATATTGATCAGCCGGGAGCCGGAACAGCTCTATGGGGCGGTAGACGTCCTGACCAGATGGATCCTGTTGATCAAATCTCTGATTTTAAAATTGATGAAGAAACACAGCGAGAAATTGACCATATTCTTGAGCGAAATATTCATGACCCAGTGGGTCCGGAATTTATGGCACCGCCAGATCGTACAGAAATTGAGTAGTGAAAAAGCCGCCCTGAAAAACAGGGCGGCTTTTTGTATGAAGAACAGGAAACATGAAATTCACTTCTGTTTTGAAACGGGCATTTTAGTGAAATTCTTATTTATTTGATTGTTCACACGCTTCAGCTACTCTTACAAAATAATCTTTCACTAATTGATCAAGTTTTGCTACGGTTTTCTGATCAAGCGTCTGATCATTCCTCAATGAACAAAGAACGCTTTCAATCAGAAATTCTCTTGACTTCTTGGAATGGAGAAATTCATCCTGAATAAAGTCTAAAAGTTCAATTGATTTCATCTGATTTTCGTCCAGGCTGTTCTTCAGGGTTGCGATAATGTGATACAGCTTTTCTTTGAAAACTTCATTGGGTTTAGAAGCATCTGGTAGCCATGTGCTCATCTGCTCTGGTTTGTTCAATTGTTCGCCCGCATTAGCTGCGTCATTCAAGAGCGTTACAATGCGATGAACGCTATAGTGGACAACTGGAGAGATGTCGACGCTTGAACCATTCGCAATGGAATAATACTTCACGTTATGGTGGAGAATGCCAAGAAACATAATGGCTCCATCGAGTAGATATGGTCGTTTATCCTCACCAAACAACTCCAGAAAGCGATTAAATACCCACTGAATCATTCTCTTCTGTCCTTCTTTAAGGAATTGCTTCAAATCCTCATCATTTGAAACAAAGACTTCTTCAAAAAGGGTAATCAGTTTATTTTTCTTATTCGTATTCATTTGCAGCTCAATTTGTTTAATAAAGATAGTGAGATCAGCGCGATCCTGACCAATCAGTAATTCATCTCGGCTAGTTTCCATTGAGCCATAAAGTGCTTTGAAAAGAGCAATTAATAACTCGTTTTTTGATGAGAAGTAATTATAGAACGTACCTTTTGAAATGCCGCTATATTCTAAAATATCTTGAATGGATGTCGCCTGAAAGCCTCTTTCAATAAAAAGCTGATGTGCCATCCTAATAACATGCTGTTTGCGATCGTTCATCCCTATCACCTTTTATTTCAATTTATTTAAACGCAAATTGTACTGTCGGTATAAAACAGATCATACCTTAATTTTATCATTGAAACAAATCCTTTTAAATTGGGAAGAAATAATGATTGCAAAAATTGAACTGCTGGTATATGATATGAGAGATTTGAACCGATGGTATAAATAATTGAACTAAAGGTATATGGGGGTATAATGATGAGTCAATCCGTTAAAGAGACGCCTCGTCCACAGTATGGTATTCTTGCCATTTTGATCGTTGGTGCGTTTATTGCGTTTCTTAATAATACATTGCTTAATATTGCACTGCCGTCGATTATGGCGGATTTACAAATTGAAACGGCCACGGTTCAGTGGCTTACAACAGGTTTTATGCTAGTGAACGGGATTATGATCCCAGCAACAGCGTTTCTTATTGAGAAATATTCCGTACGTCGTCTATTTCTTGTGGCGATCGGACTATTTACAATTGGTACAGTCATCGCAGGGATGGCAGAGATTTTCCCGGTTCTATTAGGAGGGCGAATGCTGCAAGCTTCAGGTTCAGCAATCATGATGCCGCTCTTGATGAATGTGATGCTCATTAGCTTTCCGATTGAGAAAAGAGGAGCGGCAATGGGGGTTTTCGGACTCATTCTTATGGCAGCTCCAGCGATTGGTCCAACGTTATCCGGTTGGATTATCGAACACTATGATTGGCGCATGCTTTTCCACTTCGTTACGCCTATTGCGATTACAATCTTCTTACTCGGGTTTTTCTTACTAAAGGATAAGAAAGAAAAAGTTAATATTCGACTTGATTTGTTTTCTCTTGTTTTATCAAGTGCAGGATTTGGTGGCATTCTATATGGCTTTAGTTCTGCAGGAAATAAAGGATGGGATAGTCCACAAGTCTATTTAACGATCGCGATTGGTGTGATCTCACTCACCACCTTTATTATTCGACAGTCGAAGCAAGAGCGTCCGATGTTAAACTTTACGATATTTAAATACCCAATGTTCGCTCTTTCGTCGTCCATTACGATGGTTGTGAACATGGCGATGTTTTCAGGGATGCTATTACTACCAATCTACGTACAAACGATTCGCGGTATTTCACCGCTCGATGCCGGCTTGATGATGCTGCCAGGTGCACTCGTTATGGCCTTCATGTCACCGATTACGGGGCGTTTGTTTGATAAAATTGGTGGGCGTATCCTAGCTACAACTGGTCTTGCGATTACAGTAGTCACGACTTACCTGTTCAGTACATTGTCGATGGATACAACGTATAACTACATTATGATTCTTCATGCTGTGCGCATGTTTGGGATGTCGATGGTCATGATGCCCGTTTCCACAAATGGGTTAAATCAACTGCCTGCTCGTTTCTATCCTCATGGAACAGCCATGAACAATACTTTAAACCAGGTGGCAGGGGCGATCGGGACAGCGCTGCTTGTAACCATTATGTCAAACCGAACAGAATCTACTGCAGCTAATCTTGCGAAGGAAGCAGCGGCAGGTGGAGTAGATCCGGCTACGCTTCAACAGCAAATCGCCATGCAGGCTATGCTCGAAGGGATTAACTTTGCCTTCTTTATTGCTACCTTTATCGCGGGTCTTGCCTTTGTGCTTGCCTTCTTCATTAAACGCGCTGGTCGTGAAGAAGAAGTGAAGAAGCCGATTGTCCCCGAGTCAAAGCCTGTTGATCTTGTAACAAATGCATAGAATCATGAAAAAGGATGAAGCCATCGTGCTTCATCCTTTTTATCATCTTTTTTCACACTAATTGATGTCCTGTGTACCATAGCCTGTTAAAGTGAAATCGACATCAATTGTTACGGGCAATTGAGCAAAAATACGTTCCCAATCCTGATGATTGTTTTGCCAATAGGCGGGTTCCTTAATGCTGGTCCACATACCTAATTCCAGGTAATCGAGCTTTTGTTCCTGGGCGATAGAGATAACGTGCTCAATCTCTTCTTTGACGACCTTTTCGCCCTGTTCTTTTAGCTGATCTTCCCATCCTTCTTGAAAGACGTCTCGCTTAATTTCCCAATCCTCTGCAAGTCTCAGAGAGCTTTTGACTTTTAGCTGAACGGAAAGTTGTCCACCTTTTATCACTGGCTCGATGGTTGTGTTGGCTTTCATAATCTCAAGCACTGCTTGATCTTCTGGAGAATTTTTCTCTTTAATGGCTACTAATCCACCGCTCACTTCATTCGTAATCCATTTTAATCCTCCAATTTCTTGAGGTGTCAGCCAACCGGCGATTTGCTCTGTTTTATTCGAAATGATACCACCACCAAGCAAGCGAAGACGTCCTTTATTGATCCCAACTTCGGGAATGATGAAGCTAGACCCTTCCGTAATTTTTTTGGACACTTCTCCAAACTTTAACGTATCTTGTATATACAAACTGCGGTCATGGTTTTGTGTGAGCTCTTTCAATTGAACCGCTGGAAACATTTCTTTCGTTGGTTCAACTGCAAGAATATCCGAAGAAGATTCCTTCGTGATAAAAACCGCCACGGTTCTCCTGAATTCATGATCTCGAAGAAAGAAGCTAATTAATTGCTTAAGCGGCTCTTCTTTTAGAAGCTTTTCAGATAAAACAATGGATTTTAAATGAGTATAATTTGGTGGACGATCCGTCTCAAGTGAATTTTCTCGAATGATTTGAAAAAAGTTGCTCCCGGTTAATGTAAGGTTTTGATAAGGTATGCCTCCTGACCTTCCGATCTGTGTTCCTTCTATATTGTTTGGAACAACGTATTGATTGGTCATGGAAAAAATATCTTCATCCGATTCATTGTAATCGAGTCCAATTCCCATGATCATCCCCAGATCTTCTATTTCATTACTGTCCCAGCATGAAGTAAGGAAAAGAAGTTGAAGAGAGATGAAAACGAGCAAGCCTTTCTTCATTTCATTGCCCCCTTTTTGAACGAAAAGAGGAATAACAAGAGTGGAATGGCGATTAAAGATGCGTAAGATAAATAGTTTAAATAGGTTCCATATGAAAAAAGCTCTGTAATGCCTGAAGGTAGCAGAGAAAGTATCAGAATAACCAAACCGATGATTGCATTTATTAAAAATGTTTTTTTACAGTTAACAGTTTTGCAAAAGCCAAGCATTGCAGAATAATAATAAGCGGTAAGGGTGGTGAAAATGGTGATAATCCATCCAAATAAAAAGAGAAGCTCAAATCTTTCGAAGAAAAACCCCTGAAATTCGATCGCTTTCGCCATTTCGATCGTAGGGAACGTGATCACCTTCAACTCTTCAATACTGAGAACTCCAATATTTAGGATGAAGAACAGAACATAAATAAAGCATACACTCCCAATACTTATTCCTAGAATAGAGGCAACTGGTTTCCAACGAGTAAGACGATGTTCTCCAGATAGAACCATTAAGAGCTCATATCCTACGAATGAAAAAAAGGTTGAGTTGACTCCTTTTAATAAGTCGATTCCATCCATATAGAGGATCGGTCGCAAATGAGTAGGTTCAATGTTTTTTATGCTAAGTAAGGTTAAGAGCAGAAACATGAACAAAATTATTGGGAAATACAGTTGGAAGAAAAGCAGGATATTAGGTAGTCCGCTTGAAACAAGGTACATACAAGAGAGTACAAGAACTAGCAAGACAACGATTTTGGGTGTTTTATCAAGTAAGTAATAATTTACAATTTCGGCCATGGTTCGAATGACATAGGCAGAAATTGCAATCGTATAGCAAACGAAAACCAGATTGAAGAGCTTTCCAAACCATTTTCCTACTAATTCTGGCGCAATATCAAAAACGGTTTTTAACGGGTATTTCTTCATTAACATAAAGATTAAAAGCGCATTGATGAAGGCGACGATCCCCCCTAGAATCACACTAATCCACATATTAGGCTGTCCAACAACCGAAGCTGTTTCACGTGGTAGCGTGACGATTCCCACACCAATAATAGTTGAAATAAAAAAGATAATGATGGGAAGAGAGTGCTGGTTGTTTTGCAATTAAATCCCCGTCCTTTTTCCCACACGGTAATAGAGCCGTATAATGGAGTCTTTCCATCGTTTAAAATGAATGGGTGCAAATGGTTCCATATAAGGGCTCGAGAAGCTTCTCAGTTTAATGAGATGGGTAGTTACAATAAAGATGGCGATTAGCAATCCGTATACTCCAAGCATTGCTGCAAAAAACAAGAAAAAAAATCGAATTGTTCTGAGCGCAAGGCTAAGTTGGTAATTCGGTATTGCAAAGGAACAGATGGCTGTAAATGAGATCACCATGACCATCATGGGACTCACAATACCTGAACTTACGGCTGTTTCTCCGATTACGATCGCCCCCACAATGCTAACAGTGGAACCAATTGGTTTAGGAAGACGCACGCCAGCTTCGCGAAGAATTTCGATTGTTAGCTCCATGATAAATGCCTCAATAACCGAAGGAAACGGAACGCCCTCTCTCGTTTTTGACAAAGATACGGCGAGACTTGTAGGAATCAGGCCATGGTGAAAGGAGATAAGTGAAATATATGCGGCTGGTAAAAGGACAGAAATTAGTGCTGTAAAATAGCTCAACATTCTAAGGAGCGATGCTGGAATCCATTTGAAGTAATAGTCGTCAGGCGCTTGAAGAAGCATATTGAGCGTTGTGGGGGCAACTAAAACCGTCGGCGAACCATCTGTCATAATCGCAACGCGCCCCTCAAGTAGTGCATTGGCCACTTTCGTTGGATGCTGAGTCGAAGTCAGTTCAGGAAAAACAGAAAGAGGATTAAGTTCAATCAGCTGCTCAAGCACCCCTGCATCCGTGATATAATCTACCTCAATTTTCGTGATTCGATTTCTGACTTCGTTAATTAACGTCTCACTCGCTTTTCCCTTTAAGTAAGTGATTGAAATGGATGTAACAACATCTTTTCCAACAAGATACTGTTCAAACAAAAGATCGCTCGTTTTTAAGTGAGTACGCAATAATGCTTTATTGTCTTGAATGCATTCGATAAAACCATCTCGTGGCCCACTGATTGTTGGCTCATTTACCGGTTCATCCGGTGATCTCTTAACAGAATAAGTTGTTTTTACAGAATAGACGTGGTCATCGGTCGTTTCCCGTACAATAAGCACCGTACATCCATCCATCAGATGTCTTGAAATGGTGCTGTGATCTTCAATGTTAGTTACAGATGCCATCGGGATCAGGTCAGGGATATCCGTTGGGCTAATCTTTGTGTCGTCCTTTGAGATCGTTAGTAGCGGACTTAGGATGGTTTTTTGAATGACCATGCGATCTGAAATGTCATCAAGATACAAAAGGATAAGAGTGAGACCATCGAGTTGAATTGTTTTATGCTTCAGGTCTTCACTGTTATGAAACTCTAACTTAATTTGTTCTTCTACTAATGAAGAAGACCGTACGAATCGCTTTCTTTTCATAGCACCATCACTCCGAAAATAATCTCTCCTTATCTTTCACTAAAATCAATAAACTATCCTTTTTGTACCTGTCCTGTTAAAACCCTGTTAGGATATATGACCAATTTGTTATTTTCAATTTTCAAACATGGTACGATTTTGCATATTGTACAGTCCAGAAAGAAGGGGATCGCTTGAAAAAACGCCTTGTCGTAATTGGAAACGGGCTTGCTGGTATTCAGTTTCTTGAACGCTTGCTTTTGATGAAGCCCTCTAGTTTTGAAGTAACCATCATTGGAAAGGAGCCAGCTTATAAAAGGTATTTACTCTCTCGTATTCTTCAAAAAGACGTTACGCTTGAAAAGGCAGATGTTGAGGATGGAAATTGGTATAAACAGCGTGGGATACGGCTTATTGAAAATGAAACTGTCATTTCGATTGACCCGCTCGGTCGCTATGTGAAAACAGAAAGAGGACGTAAACTTGCCTACGACATCTTAGTCTTTGCGACGGGAGCTCATCCGCATGTCCTTCCAGTAAAAGGGGCAGGAAAAAGTGGCGTCATGACGTTTCGCTCAATGAATGATTGCAAAGCTTTAATGGAGGCACCCAAACAGTATCGCAAAGCTGCCGTGATTGGGGCAGGCATTCTTGGGCTAGAAACTGCGATGGGTCTTGTTCAACGAGGAATGGAGACGACAGTTGTTCATCATCAACCAAATGTAATGAATCGACAGCTCGATCGTCTTGCCTCTGAAATGTTACAAGAAGATCTAGAAAAGTTAGGCATTCAATTTGCCCTACGCAAACGCACAAAAGAAATTTTAGGTGAAGCTTGTGCCGAAGGGCTCTCCTTTTCAGATGGGACTTCCCTTGAGGCAGATTTCGTTGTTATGGCTGTAGGCGTTAAGCCGAATGTTGAGCTTGCTAAAAAAAGTGGGGTAGATGTGCACCGCGGTATTCTTGTAAATGATTATTTGCAAACGAGTGATCCACATATTTATGCGATAGGAGAGTGCGCTGAGCATCGTGATGTCACGTATGGAGTAATCGATCCCATTATTGATCAAGCCGAACATCTAGCGAGAACGATTGTTGGCCGTCCGGAGCAATACCATGGTTCTATCGCTTCAACGACTCTAAATATTTCGAGAATCAGCTTGTTCTCGATTGGACAGGTGCTTGAAACGGAAGATACGAGAACGTACCAATGGATTGATCCGATTCGTCACATTTACAAAAAGATTGTCACCTTACACGGTCATGTCATCGGGGCGATTCTTTACGGAGACACTTCAGAAGCTGTAAAGTTGGCCAAACTCGTTAACCGTTTAGCACCTGTTTCCGAAATTCCTTCAAATCAACTTTTTCCTGAAGAAAGAAAGAGGAAAAACAAATTAACGCTTGTTCCCAAAAGTGATCAAGCTTCAAAAACAGCGCAAAGCTAGTTCGAAGGGGATCACGAAAAAAGGCTTTAGGAGGGCGGATGAAATGCCAGTTCAAGCTGTCAAAATCAATGTGGGGAGAACCCGTGATCACGTTCCTGGTTTTGGCCGTGCGATTGATTTACTCCAGCTATCAATCGCCATTTTTTGTTTGCCAGATGGCACGTTTCGAGCTCTTCATAACCGTTGTCCAAAGGGCGGGGCAATTGTTCATGGAGAATTGAGTGAGCGTTTTATTACGTGCCTCGATCATCAATGTTGCATTGATCTCATGACAGGGAGGCTCCAATCGAATTTGAACAGCAAGGTCGAAACGTTTCCTGTGGAGGTCGAGGATGGCTTTATTTACGTCACCCTAGAATAAAGTTTAGTTGAACAAATGAACACGGTGCTGTACCCTCTATTTAAGATGTGGCTTAAGGAGATGGTAGAGGCATGGGACTTAAAGGAAAAAGGATTGCTGTAACTGGGGGGCGTAAAGGAGAAGAAATTCGAACCCTTATTGAAAAGCAGGGTGGAACAGCGTTTATTCGCCCAGCTCAGGGAACGGTTTTTACGAATGAAGCACATGTGGTTCAATCGATACAAGAAATCATTGAAACCCCTCCGCAATTGTTGATTTTTACGACTGGTATGGGGGAAAAGAGAATGGCTGAACTTGCGGAAGCAAACGGTCTAGGAGAGCCTTATGAACAACTGATTAGAAGCGTTCCAATTGCCGTTCGAGGAACGAAAACCCTCCAGCATTTTAAGCAAAAAGGCATTACCCCAGCAATAGTTGCCGATCGTGGGACGATGAATCAACTCGAGCATTCGCTCACGATCGAGAATCAGTCCATTGCTCTCCAAATGCATGGAGAAAATGTTCCAACGTTTATCGAAACGCTTGAGCGAGCGAACAATGTTGTTCGAACGATTTATCCATACGAGCATACACCGCCAGAAGAAGAGGTGCTCGAACGATTAATTGAGGAGATGGAAAGTGGGATTCTTGATGTGGTGGCATTTACGAGCGCCATCCAAGTACGGTATTTTTTTGAATATAGTGATAGGGTACGAAAGAAAAGCAGTATTTTAGAAATGTTTAATGAAGAAATTCTTCCAGTAGCGGTGGGAGAAGTAACGGAAGAACATTTGAAAGAACAGGGAGTGAATCGAGTATTAACGCCAGCCACACCACGTATGGGTGCGATGGTGATGGAGATCGCTAACTATTATCGAGCATAAAGATCCAATATAAAGCCGTCTTCCACTTATGGATGACGGCTTTTCGTTTGGCTTTAATTTGTTTGATTTGCAAGCTTTACGAGGACGTGAGCCATATGTTGACGCTCTTCTTCGTTCGCTGCGTTCCATAGCTCATTTAATACTTTCTCTTCGCGGTTACGCGGCTCTTCATGCTTCGCAAGATAGTCGGCAACGCGCTTAGCACCTTTCGAAAGACCTTCTTCGCCAAGACCAAGTTTCTCACCTTTGTGAACCTGATCTCCAAGATAATCTTTAAATGAATTGAAATTGTTCATGATGTCATCTTTCTTATCCTCACTCATATGGGCAACGGCTTGTTTAGGATCTTTCTCTGCCATGTTCGTTCATCTCCCTTCAGTTCGTTCACACGTTCTCTGTATTACGCCTTTTTCCAGTATGCCGATTCTTTGCTTGATCGAAGAGGAGGAAAGGTTTCTCCGCTTTGAAGGCTAATGTGTTTCTCATCTTCTGTTGGGTTACTGGACTTATTTCCGTTAGTTAAACCATCGAACTCATACTTGCCATTTTCCGGAGCCTTTTCACCTGTTTTGTAACGATCTGCCATTTCACTCATCTCCTTTGTTTGTTAAGTACATTGGGTATGTAACCGGAAACAGCAGACATTAAACCCATTAATTGGTTTGTTGGCATATTGTAATGTGCTGATATGGTTTTGTGATGTTTAGAGGGGAGAGTTACGCAGGTTTTCATATATCCTGTTTTTAACAAAGCGAAGTACTAAACCATAGAAATGTAAAAGCGTTAGTGTCCCTTTTTATGGAAAACTGACGCTTTTTGTTGCATTAGAGAGTAAGGAAGTCCTCTTCTTTAACCCCATACCGTTCAATCGCTCCTGCGGGCAATTCGAGAGTTGAATATGCACCTTTAACGGGAAGGACAAACCTCCAAGGCTTAAGGTTGTGTACGACTTTAATGACTTCGTTCTGTTTGCTTAGAAAGACAACATCGATCGAAAAGAACATAAAACACATATGGATGGAGTTACACGGAGTAATCAGAAGGGCTTCCTCGTGAAGGGGTCGTTTCCGGAACATTAGTCCTTTTAGTCGTTCAAGAAAGGTATCTGCTTTTACAATCGCAATCGGAAGTGTTCGATATAGAGTGCTTTTGTTTTTTGTGATCATGACGATTCTCCTAATGAATGACGTTTCTTATACTATAAATCAAGCGATTTTTAATCTCAATAGTGAATATAGACCTAAATAATTTGTAAAAAAAAGAAAAAAGGACTTTACAAATTCGCTATAACGAATTATTATAAAGTTAAGGTTGTTCTATAAAAAGAACAAATCGATTTAAAGCGAACACTATACTGAACAAACCGTGTTAGTCATAGTGTTTGAAAGGAGCTGGAGCAAACATCTCAGTACCATTAAAGAACAGCTGATGACACGGTAGTTATGATTTCTTTCATACATTTTAAAAAAACAATATCCTAAGGGGGAAAAAATGATGTTGAAAAAAATGGAGCAGTTTGTAAGAGAAGAAGAAGGACAAGGTATGGCGGAGTATGGATTGATTTTGGCGGGGGTAGCGGTTGTGGCAGCAGCGATATTTGTAACGCTTGGTGGAAAGATTAACTCTCTAATCCAATCAGTTATAGATAAATTATAAAACAAGAAGAATTAAACCCTGGCCCCACTTACCCAAGTGGGGCCAAATTTAAAAACAAAGAGGGACTGCGATGGTATACAGTATCCTGGGGATCGTGCTACTTATTTCATTTATAACGGACGTGCGCAATCGACGCATTTTAAATATCGTTACGTTTCCTGCGATGGGAATTGGCTTACTTTATTACACGATGACGCTCGGCTTGAAAGGGTTTCTATTTAGCGGAGCTGGACTTCTTGTTGGTTTCGCGCTTCTTCTCATTCCGTATTTGTTAGGGGGAATGGGTGCTGGTGATGTGAAGTTGCTTGCATCAGTTGGGGCGTTAACGGGCACTTCTTTCGTTCTTCATTCATTTTTTTATACGGCTCTTATCGGTGGCATGATCGGTCTTTTTCTTATTTTAAAAAGAATGTCGTTATGGAAGTATGTAAAGTCACCAACTTATGCGTTGTATGCCCTTATGAATATGAAGGGGCTTCCAAGTAACAAAGAGAGCAAGCTCACCTATCCTTATGGTGTTGCGATTACGTTTGGAACGATCTGCGCTGCTTTTTTAGGAGGGGTGGTATGAGATCAGAAAAAGGACAATCAATCGTTGAGTTTGCGCTTGTCCTCCCTATCCTTGTCATGCTGTTGTTCGGCATTATTGATTTCGGACGTATTTTTCACACTTACCTGGCGATTGACCATGCAAGCCGAGAAGCTGCGAGAACAGCGAGCATTGGAGAAAATGATGCCGCTATTGTTTCAACGGCAGTTGCAAGTGCCTCAAGCATTCACCTAACTGCTGGTCAGGTTGCGGTCTCACCAGGCGGAACAAAAGCTTCTGGAAGCGACGTGACCGTTACCATTACGTACCCGATCCACTTTCTCACGCCGGTCGTTTCAAATTTAACAGGACCGATTACGCTATCCAGTTCAACTGTCATGAGGATGGAATGATGAAGAACTTACGAGCTCTATTAATGAATGAAAAAGGCAACGTAGCCGTCATGCTAGCGCTTAGTTTAACTGTCCTGCTTGGAGTAACAGCGATGGTGGTCGATGTTGGAAGACTTTATCATGAAAAAAGAATTCTTCAAAATGCGATGGATGCAGCAGCGCTTTCCGGGGCTCAGGGGTTAGTAACGAGTGAGGTAAGTGCTGCTTCGATTGCAAAAGACCTTGCGAGCAAAAATTCGTTCCCCGTTTCCAATAGCGATCTCACCATCACAAATAAGTCGATCAAAGTATCAAGAGAATCGACAGTTCCGATGACCTTTGCCCGTGTGTTTGGGATCCAGGAAGCTTCGGTTCAAGCAGCGGCAAAAGCTGAAATTGGCTTATTAAAATCAGCTAAGCGCGTCACGCCGATCGCGATTGAGTATACCGCGATTCCAAATGAAACAGAGCTAAAGTGTGAGAATACCGGCAATCATCATGGGAACTGCGGCTACCTTGATATCGATAGTAACGGAGCGAGCGGACTAGCTGACAAGATTATCAATGGGACAGAAATTGAAGTAGGTACGTCTGTCCAAACTGAGCCAGGACAAAAGTGGGGACCTGTTGAGGGGGCCATTGAAACGCTAATAAGTAAAGATGCAGGAAAATCAAAATGTCAGCAAGCATTGACTGCGGATTATTCGTGCGCACGCGTCATCGTTATCCCGCTTATTGATTCATGGGATGGCGCAAATGGTAAATCATCCGTCAAAGTCGTTGGGTTATCCGCTTACTGGATTGATCGGTTAGATGAACCAAAACGGATTGTAGGGGAATTTAAAGATATCGTGACGAGTGGGGAAATTGGCAGTACAGGACCAGGAAACTTATACGGTGTCACGCTGGTGGAATAGGTAGATGAGAAGTGAGGGATGAGGAATGAAAACAAAGCGAATTTGGATGTGGTCCGTTATTTTTGGAGCATTCGCAACAGTGATTGTATATGTCGCGCTCTTTACAAATTTAACAACGGATGCCGAAACGGAGGTTAAGAAAGTAGAAGCCCCCGAGGTAGCAGCAGAGACAGCCGTTCCGAAACGAGAGATACCAAATTCAATCGTTGAGGTAACCGAAGGAAAACGCGCTCTTTCGATCGATGTTGAATTAGCACCTGGCGTTTCAGGATATATTGAACCGAACTCATTTGTCGATGTGATCGCTTATGAAACGATGATTGATGAAGAAGAGAAAGAATTCAAGTCAGCCGTTATGATGTTGCAAAAGGTGAAGGTGTTAAGTTCAGGGAAATCATCTGATAGCACGGAAGAAGCGCTCCATTATGAAACGGTTACGCTTGAAGTCACACCAGAGGAAGGTGTCAGTTTAAGTCTAGCGGCTAAGGATAAAGATGGGTTTTACCTGATGCTAAGAAATAGTGAAGACGATGGAACGGTGAAAGAAGGATTGAAAGAAACACGTCAGGTTTATAAGGAGACGGAATGATGACGGACTTATACTGGTATTTTTATTCAGATACGAATGCCCAAGCGGGCGAATTGGAAGAGCTTCTAATAAAGAAAAATTACAAGTTAAAAAGTTTTCAACTATTAGAAGATCTCTTTCACCAGCTTGAGTGTTCACCTTATGCGATTCTTTTTCTGAAAGCCAACACGTCTTACAACGTGTATGATCTTTGTCAGGAAATATCGATGAAGTTCCCTTCCATTTATCCAATTATCCTCGTTCCTGAAAATATGGAAAACACGAAAAAAGCGATGCGTGTTGGTGCATCAAATCTCCTTACTTATTCTGCTGATACAGATGAAATAAATGATGTCATCCTCCAGGCGCAAACTTATATGAGGCAAAGAGCTAGTAAGGGAGATGGTGCACCGCAGTTGCAAAAACAAAATAGTCGCGTTATCGCAGTCTGTGGTTCAAAAGGAGGGGTGGGTAAAACATCACTCGCGGTCAATCTCGCCAATGCCTTTATAAAAGGTGGAAAAAGCGTTGTGATTCTGGATGCGAATTTTCAATTTGGCGATGTCGCGATGTATTTAGACGTAAAGCCGAATCGCACGATTTATGAGTGGGTGAAAGAAGCGGTTGAACGAGGTCGATATGGGATTGAAAGCTATGTTTCTCACCACTCGAGCGGAATCGCTATTCTCCCACCGCCTCCTCGACCGGAGTTTTTTGAGATTATGACGGAAGAACACGTGGCGCTGGCGGTAGCTGAACTGCGTAAAAGCTATGACGTGATTCTGATTGATACGCCAGCGTCTCTTTCAGAAATTCATCTTAAAAGTCTTGATCTTGCCGATGACCTTCTTTTGGTTACAACAAGTGATCTCCCTGTGTTAAGAAACACGAAGCTTTACGTTGATATGCTTGAATCTCTCCATTTCACTGACAAGGTTCATGTGCTTTTAAATAGGGATTCAAAGCATCGTGCGATTGAAGTGAAGCGGTTGGAAGGGATTCTCCAAAATCCTGTTTTTGCTACGATACCGGATGTGGGCAAGCAAATGACAACAGCAATCAATGAAGGACATCCATTTGTGTTAAAAAATGGGCGTCATTCTTTTTCAAAAAGTATGCTTCATTTATCCCATCTGATCTTGCCACTGACAGAAGAAGCAGAGAAAAAAACAAAACGATTTGCACTGAGTCGATGAAGGAGGAGTTCCATTGTCGCTTTTTAAACGATACGTCGAAGAAGAGGCATTGCAAGTGGAAGAACAGAGGGAAGCACCAATCGTTAAGTCAGTGGAGTACAAGCAGTTAGAAACAAAACTACAAACGGCTTTATTAGAAGAACTTAAAAAGCACCAATTTCAAAGAGAAGAAGAGTCGCTGAAAATTCGAGAGTGGGGAAAAGATTTTCTAGATAAGGAAGCAGAGCGGCTAACGTTTGAAGAAAAAAAACAGATGCTTGAATCGGTTGAGTATGAACTACTTGGATATGGTCCCATAACGCCTCTTCTCGATGATGATACGGTTTCTGAAGTAATGGTAAACGGAGCGCAGGCCATCTATTACGAGCAGTACGGAAAATTGAAAAGAAGTCACCTTTCTTTTCAAGATGATGAACATTTAAGTCGTGTGATCGAACGCATTGTTGCCCCACTTGGAAGAAGAATCGATGAGAGTTCCCCAATGGTGGACGCGCGTCTGCCGGATGGTTCGCGTGTGAATGCTGTCATCCCTCCGCTGTCATTAAAGGGACCCTCCCTTACCATACGGAAATTCTCAAGCATTCCTCTTCAAATGAACGATCTCGTTCATTACCAGACAGTAAGTGAAGAGATGGCCGAGTTTCTAGAAATCTGTGTCAAAGCGAGGTTAAATATTTTTATTAGCGGAGGAACAGGATCGGGGAAAACGTCATCGCTTAATGTTCTCTCTTCCTTTATTCCTAATGATGAACGGATTGTTACGATAGAAGATGCGGCTGAATTAAATTTATCTCAGGAGCATGTCGTTTCGCTAGAATCACGCCCGGCGAATATCGAAGGAAAGGGTGAGATTACGATACGTGAACTCGTTCGTAATGCACTTCGGATGCGACCGGATCGTATTGTTGTGGGAGAGGTGCGCGGAGCTGAAGCGCTCGATATGCTTCAAGCAATGAATACGGGGCATGATGGGAGTCTTAGTACAGGTCACGCGAACTCACCGAGAGACATGCTTTCTCGTCTGGAAACGATGGTCCTAATGGCGGGGTTTGACTTACCACTACGAGCGATTCGAGAGCAAATCGCGAATGCGCTTGATTTGATCGTTCAGCAGGCGAGAATGAAGGATGGATCAAGGAAGATTACAAGAATTACGGAAGTACTGGGGATGGAAGAGAATATTATCGTACTCCAAGATTTGTTTGTTTACAAAGAAACTGGGCGTGACATCGATGGGAAAGTAGAAGGGTATTTTGAAACGACGGGTGTTCGGCCACATCTTTCAGAGCAGCTTGAACAAAATGGCTACACGATTCCATCATCCTGGTTTAAAGAGGTGTGGTAAGATGAACGATCCACTCATGATCTTCCTACTTTTTGTTAGCTTTACGGTATTTTTCTATTTTTTAGCCAAAAGATTGATACGCAAAAAACATACGAACAAACGAATCAAGGAGTTTATTCCACATGCGACCACCGTTTCAGAAGTAGAAGAAAAGCAAAAGAAACAAACGCTGCAGCAAATGATTGGTTCGTTTGCTAAAGCATTTGCTGGTATGCGCTTTAGTCAAAAAACGCAGGGGTACCTCGTTCAATCGGGAAGTTTATTAAAACCAGAGGAGTTTTTTGTGATTCGACTCCTAAGTGCACTAACGTGTACGGGATTGGTATACGGAATGGGTGTACCGTGGTATGGCCTTTTCCCGACGGTGCTCATCGGGTTTATGATTCCATCCATTTATATGAAAACGAAAGCTCAAAAGCGGATTAAACTTCTGTCCTATCAACTTGTGGAAGCACTTGGCACTATGTCGAATTCGATGAGAGCTGGATTTAGCTTTGTGCAAACAATGCAACTAATTGGAAAAGAAATGCCTGATCCACTCGGACCCGAATTTGATCGTGCTGTTCGCGAAATTGGAATGGGGGTACCGATGGAGGATGTGTTTCAAAGTTTGTTAGAACGCTTACCGAATAAAGAGCTTGAAGTCGTCGTACAGGCCATTCTCGCACAGCGAAAGAGCGGTGGGAATCTTGCGCAGCTGATGGATACGATGGAAGATACGATTCGCGGAAGAATCCGGATCCTTGAAGAGCTTAAAACGCTAACCGCTCAAGGGAAGCTTTCTTCATGGATTATTACGGCACTTCCAGTCTTTATGGGAATCTATCTTTATTTCGTAAGTCCTGACTATCTTGAGCCAATGCTTACGAACCCGTTAGGATTGTTTCTATTGGGCGCTGGAGTGATTTCACTTTTCATTGGTTGGTTTTTTATTCAAAGAATTGTACGGATTGAGGTGTAGCAGATGATTTCCGTTTTATTTATGATTTGTGCCTTCATCTTTTTTATTTTCTTAAGCGCAGCCGTTCTTAAAACCGTTTTTCGAAAAGAACTTGCCCTCGAAATGAGGGTGGAACATTATTTTGGACAGAATGAAACCCTCGAGCGTAAAACAAAAAATAGAGTAAGCGGATTAGCACACCCGCTGTTTCGCAAATATTGGGGGATAGGGATTGAGCAGGTGAACAAAACATTTGCAAGAAAGAATCAAATGAGGTTGACGATTCTTCTCCATGAAGCTGGATTTGGAAGACGATCCGCAGTTGAATTCCGTTTAATTCAACTTCTTCTCAGCATTGGTGGAGGTTTTGTTACTTTCTTGCTGATTACACCTGTTACAGATGGGAATGCCTCAACAAGCTTTCTTTTAGCTCTCGGGATCGCTTTCTTATTTTATCGCTATCCGTTGTTTTATTTAGCTAAGAAAAAGACACAGCGAGTGAAATTCATCAATAAAGAAATGTCGGATTTTTTTGATATGGTAAGCCTGCTACTTGAAGCGGGTGTCGGTCTTGAAGGAGCAATCGCAAACGTATGTGCACGCAAACCTGGACCGCTTGCAGATGAGTTCACTCAAGCATTGGATGAAATGAAGCGTGGGAAAGCAAGACGAGAAGCCTTTTACAGTTTGAAAAAACGAGTTCCGTCTGATCATTTTCAAAGTGTGATGATGTCGGTTATTCAAGCAGATCATCTTGGGATCGGAATGTCAAAAGTCATTAAAAACATTACGACCCGCATCCGCGAGCAAAGACGTGAGCTCGCTCGAGAGCAAGCGATGAAAGCACCTGTCAAAATGCTGATTCCGATGGTGGTCTTCGTTTTTCCACCACTATTTATTATTATTATTGGACCGATGGTGGTGAAAATAATCGTAGATGGATTTGGTTAATGCGAATGGATTGGAAAGACACTTCTCGCGTTGGAGTGTCTTTTTTTGAATTGGAAAATAGTTCGTGGAGACCTCGACTCGTCTATAAGTGGTAAGATGAAGAAAAGAAACTTTTGGAGGTACCATCATGCAACAAATGAAACAAATTGGTGATCGCTTTTATTATCAAACGCCGGTTTCCGAAACAGACCGACCGATTCTTGGTATGGTTATTGGAGAGCGTAAGTCATTGATGATTGACGCGGGAAACTCAGAAGCACATGCGCATGACTTTTTAGAAGAGCTTTTAAAGCGTGGGGTTAGAAGACCTGACATCGTCGCGCTCACACACTGGCATTGGGATCATATTTTTGGCTTATCGGCTCTTCGAGAAATGGTATCCATTTCTTCCCTAAAAACAAAACATGCAATGGCTAAACTGCTTTCATTATCGTGGTCTGATGAAGCTCTTGATCACCGTGTGAAAGAAGGAACGGAAATTGAATTTTGTGCAACCGCCATCAAAAAGGAATTCGTGGATCATCGTGATATTACGATTACTCTTCCGGATCTAACCTTTGAGGACAAGCTGGAAATTGATCTTGGTGGCGTAACGTGTATCCTCCAGCATGTTGGAGGCGACCATGCGGCTGATTCAGTCGTTGTTTACATCAAAGAAGAAAAAATTCTATTTTTAGGTGACTGCTTCTATCCAGATATTTTCTCCAGGAAAACCAACTATACGGTCACCACGACAAATCGACTGCTTGATGATCTCGAAAGATTTGACGCGAAATGGGTCATTTTATCACACGGGGAAGCCATCCCAATGGAAGAGTTTAGGAAAGAAGTAAAGCTTTTGCGAACGGTTTCTTCCATTACAGTAGCGTGTAGTGGGGATGAGCAAGAAATGCAACGTTCTTTCAAGGAGATCGTTGGCAGAGAATTGAACGAAGAAGAACGTGAAGTGATTCAAGAGTTTGCAAACGGGTATAGCTTGTCATCGATATGAAAGATTTCAACTCGCTTACGTATAAAGAAATCACGATCCGATATGCAGTACTGACGATTTTGCTAGCTACAACAATCTTTATAGTACCTTACAACCTACCGCTTTTGGTTTATCTTATTTGCATGGGGATTGCGATCACTTTTGTTGATGTAAACCTTGTGAAATGGCTCCGAGGTATGTCGAGAAGAATTTCCTCCAAAGGAGATATCACACGAACCGGTACAATTTCTTTTGTGGCTATTCTATTACTAGTAGTCCCTCTACATGACTCGCTCGTGATCAGGGTGGGATTAATCTTCCTTTTCCTTATTGTAAATGTGATTGAATTCATTAAACTTAAAAAGAAGCATCAATTATCGTAAAATAGGCCTAAATCATTTGACTCATTTTTCTTACATATCGCTTTTAAGTTAATGGAATGGTGATAATTTTCTAATAATACATTGACATTTCATGAAACAAAAGATAATATTTGAAACAATCATTGTTATTTAAACTTTATAGCAACATTTCTTATCAAGAGAGGTGGAGGGACTGGCCCTTTGAAGCCTCGGCAACCGATGAGTTGAATTGTCATCTCATACTGTGCCAAATCCAGCAGGTGTATCCTGAAAGATAAGAAGAATGGCTTCGCACTTACAAACCTTTCTTCTTATGGACAGAGAAGAAAGTTTTTTTTATGTGTTCATCTTACAGGAAAGGGGCATGCCCACGACTTCATTTTGTTTTAAATCCGGGTAAACAACTTGTATTACATTGAATTAAATAATGACATAGGTGAGGTGGAATGTATTGCAGTTTCAGGTTGTGAATAGTCCTTTTGATCAGGAACAAACCGAGCTTTTAAATCGTCTTTTACCAACACTTAGTGAGACCCAGAAAATATGGTTAAGTGGCTATCTTTCTGTACCGGGAGTGGCAGAGGCAGCCGCCTCGACTGAAGCGGTCGTTTCTTCTACTGAAGAAGCATTCACAGAAAATGAACCGAAAACACGTGAGATCACCATTCTCTATGGCTCTCATACGGGGAATTCTCAGGCGCTTGCCGAATCTTTTTTTGAGAGGCTAGAGAGTGAAAAGTATCACGTGACACTTTCATCGCTGGATGATTTTAAACCAAAGTCGCTTAAAAAGGTAGAAGATCTATTATTCATTACGAGTACGCATGGAGATGGGGATCCTCCGGATAATGCGCTCAGCTTTTATGATTTTATTCAGAGTAAGCGAGCACCTGAGTTAAACGGATTAAGATTTTCTGTCCTATCACTTGGGGATAGCTCTTATGAATTCTTCTGCCAAACAGGAAAAGATTTCGACAGACGTTTTGAAGAATTAGGGGCTACTAGAATTTATCCTCGTGTCGACTGTGACTTGGATTTCGAAGAACCTGCGGAAGAATGGTTTGAAGGTGTTATGCATGTCCTTTCTGATGCACCGTCCAAAGGTGAATCGTCTCCTTCTAAGAAATCTAGTGAAACGAGTCTTACGTATTCAAGGACAAATCCGTTTAAAGCAGAAATACTAGAGAATATCAATTTGAACGGACGGGGCTCTAATAAAGAAACGCGACACCTCGAACTTGATCTTGAAGGTTCAAATCTCGTATACGAGCCAGGTGACAGTCTGGGAATTTATCCTGAGAATGATACGAATCTCGTTCTGCAACTTATTGAAGAAATGAACTGGGACCCAAATAGCAAGGTAACCGTCAACAAGCAGGGAGACGTGCAGTCTCTACAGGAAGCTTTAACGAAAACATATGAGGTGACAAGTTTAACAAAGCCATTGCTTAAGAAGATTGCTGAGCTTACAAAGAGCACGGAGCTTCTCCGCATGGTTGAAGCGGAAGGGGAAGAGCTTAAAACATACATTTATGGAAGAGATCTCATTGATTTAGTAAGAGATTACGGTCCATGGGAAATCGCTGCAGCTGAATTTGTGAAGGTGCTACGTAAAATTCCCGTTCGTCTGTACTCGATCGCAAGCAGTCCGAAAGCGAGCGAAGATGAAGTGCACCTGACCATTGGGGCACTTAGGTACGATGCACACGGGCGAGCAAGGACCGGCGTTTGCTCCGGACAGTGTGCAGAGCGCTCACAACCGGGCGATACACTTCCAGTCTTTGTCCAACGGAATGAGAACTTTAGACTTCCTGACAATCCTGACACGCCGGTAATCATGATTGGAGCAGGCACGGGTGTTGCCCCTTATCGTGCTTTCTTACAAGAACGAGAAGAAATTGGCGCAAGTGGCGATACGTGGCTGTTCTTTGGTGAACAGCATTTTGTCACCGACTTTCTTTACCAAGTTGAATGGCAAAAATGGTTAAAAGGTGGTGTGCTTACCCGAATGGACGTAGCTTTTTCACGTGATGCTGAGGAGAAAGTGTATGTGCAGCATCGGATGCGAGAGCGAAGCAAAGAGATCTTTGAGTGGTTGGAAAAAGGCGCCCACGTCTATGTGTGTGGTGATGAAAAGTATATGGCAAAAGATGTTCATATCGCCCTCGTTAACATTCTTGAACAGCAAGGCGGTTTAAGTGAGTCTGAAGCCGAGGCGTATCTTGCTGATCTACGTAACGCGAAACGCTACCAGCGAGATGTGTACTAAGCGTGATGGAAGGAGTTTGATTATGTCAAAAAAGACGGTAACGCAAGATGGAAAACCGAGTGAAATGGAAAAAATTAAAGACGAAAGCCATTATTTACGTGGTTCACTTGTCGAAAGCTTTGCCGACCCCATTACCGCATCTATCCCAGACGCGGATACAAAGCTATTAAAGTTTCATGGTAGCTACATGCAGGATGATCGCGATATTCGCCAGGAGCGAAAACAGCAAAAGCTTGAGCCGGCGTATCAGTTTATGGTTCGCGTCCGCTTGCCAGGTGGCGTAGCGACGCCAGAACAGTGGCTTGTGATGGATGATCTTGCCAATCAATATGGAAATGGAACGCTAAAGCTAACGACCCGCCAAACGTTCCAGATGCACGGTATTTTAAAATGGAATATGAAAAAAAGCATTCAGGCGATGGATTCTGTTCTTATGGATTCTCTTGCGGCATGCGGTGACGTGAATCGAAATGTGATGTGTAATGCCAATCCGTATCAGTCTGATATTCACGCAGAAGTGCATCGCTGGGCAAAAAGATTAAGTGATGACCTCTTACCAAGAACACGAGCGTATCATGAAATCTGGCTGGATGAAGAAAAGGTGCTCGATCGAAAAGAAGAAGAGATTGAGCCAATGTATGGTCCTCACTATTTGCCAAGAAAGTTTAAGATTGGTGTTGCCGTCCCGCCATCAAATGATGTGGACATCTTCTCGCAGGATCTTGGTTTTATCGCCATTCTTGAAGATGGCAAGCTCCAAGGATTTAATGTTGCTGTAGGCGGTGGCATGGGGATGACGCATGGAGATACAAGTACGTATCCACAGCTGTCGCGAATCATTGGCTTTTGTCCACCTGAACAGATCGTTGACGTTGCGGAAAAAATTATTACGATACAGCGTGACTATGGAAATCGATCAGAACGAAAAAATGCTCGCTTTAAATATACGATTGATCGAAGAGGACTTGATTGGGTTCGGAACGAATTGCATAGTAGACTCGGTTATGAACTAGAAGAGTCCCGCTCCTACCATTTCGATCATAACGGCGACCGTTATGGTTGGGTTAAAGGCGATGGGAAATGGCATTTAACGCTTTTTATCCAGAATGGACGTATTGTCGATACAGAAGATTATCAGATTATGACAGGGTTACGTGAGATTGCAAAGGTTCATCACGGTGATTTTAGACTAACACCCAACCAGAATCTAATCATTGCGAACGTATCAGAAGAAAAGAAGGCGGAGATTGATGAACTTGTCGCATCATATGGTCTGACAGATGGGAAACAAAATTCAGCGCTGCGCCGTAACTCGATGGCCTGCGTGGCGTTCCCAACTTGTGGACTCGCCATGGCTGAAGCAGAGCGGTATCTTCCATCGCTGATTGATAAAATTGAAGAGATTGTGGATGAAGCAGGTCTAAGAGAAGAAGAAATCGTCATACGTATGTCTGGCTGTCCGAATAGCTGCTCACGTCCAACGCTTGGGGAGATTGCCTTTATTGGAAAAGCACCTGGCAAATACAACATGTACATGGGTGCAGGATTTGTGGGGGATCGTTTAAGCAAGCTCTATAAAGAAAATATTGGCGAAGAAGAAATCCTTGCTTCCCTCAAACCGATTCTAGTTAACTATGCAAAAGAAAAAGAGGAAAATGAGCATTTCGGTGATTATGTGATCCGAGCCGGATATGTTGAAGAAGTGCGCTCTGGACTTGATTTTCATAGTTAACGCTTCTAACAAAAGGAAACCCAAAGGTCACAAAAGAGTGGACTTTGGGTTTCACTATTTTTCTAAAAAAAGCGGAGGTGCTTGAATGACGTACAGTATGGTTTCTCATTTAACTTGTCCAAAGTGCAAAGAAACATATGATGCCGATTCGATTCAACAGCTTTGTGTTTGTGGGTCGCCACTACTCGTTGACTATAAGCTTGATGAAGTGAAGAAGCATGTCACAAAGGACATGATCGCAGAACGAGAGCAGTCACTATGGCGGTATCATGAGTTGCTTCCTGTTAAAGGAGTAGTGAATAAAGTAAGCTTTGAAGAAGGTATGACGCCACTATTGTCACTACCGGCTCTCGGTAGGATGATGGGAATTCCGAATTTGTACATAAAAGATGAAGGTATGGTGCCAACTGGTTCATTTAAAGCAAGAGGAGCGGCGGTTGGGGTATCGAAAGCCAAAGAGTTAGGTGTTCAGAACCTGGCCATGCCGACAAATGGCAATGCAGGGGCTGCCTGGTCGCTTTATGCGGCAAAGGCAGGAATTCAGGCTCATATTGTTATGCCGGAAGATGCTCCGGAAATTACACGGAAAGAAGTAAGCATTTCAGGGGCTCAACTTTATCTCGTGAATGGGTTAATTAGTGACGCTGGTAAAATTGTAGCTGATCTTGTGAAGGAGGAAGGGTTTTATGACGCTTCAACGCTAAAAGAACCTTATCGTATTGAAGGAAAGAAGACGATGGGGTATGAAATAGCGGAGCAGTTAAATTGGACGGTACCTGACGTCATTCTTTATCCAACTGGCGGAGGCGTAGGCTTGATTGGGATCTATAAAGCACTTCTTGAACTTCAAATGCTTGGCTGGATCCCAGAGGAGAAGCTTCCGAGATTGGTTGCGGTGCAATCCGAAGGGTGTGCCCCAATTGTGAAAGCGTTTGATGAAGGGAGAACGGAATCGGACTTCTGGGAGAATTCAACGACGCATGCGTTTGGAATCAATGTACCAAAAGCGATTGGTGATTTCCTTGTACTGGATGCGATTTATCAAACAAATGGTTGTGCGATGGCTGTTTCTGAAGAAGAGATTCGCACATTTCAGCGTAAGGTTGCTATGCTAGAAGGGCAGTTTGTTTGTCCAGAGGGAGCAGCTACTTTTGCAGCAGCCAAAAAGCTAAAGGACCGTGACTGGATTAAAGAAGATGACGAGGTCATCTGTTTGAATACGGGGCTAGGAATCAAATATCCAGATGCGTTTGACGTAGAGGTGAAAACGATGGAGCCGTTTGAACGCATTCGTTTATAACATAGGGTGCACCACCCTTAAACGAAAGAAGGGTGGTGCACGTTGTTAGCCTAGATATTGTTTTGAAGAAGTAAATTGATCATCCATTAAGACGTAAGGGTGAGTTTCCATTAAGATATTGATGAGATAATCGGGCATTCTATCCCCATTGTAGGCGCAAATGAGAGGAAATGAGAGGTCGTTTACAGCATCATCAACTATTTTTTCAAAGTCCTCAATTAAGTGAAGTGGCTCTTCCATGGAGGCCCATTCAACGTGTGCCCATGAGCGAAAGGAAAGCTTGTTCTCGACAAAAGGAGCTACCATCTTTTTGAAATATTCGTGGATGGCAGGAGGATGATAGCTTCCGCTCGAAAAGTAGAAGTCGAAGCTGTTGATGTGGTGAACATAGTCCAATTCTTGTTCTGTAAGCTTGTTTTGTAATTCTTTGAGGATCATTGGATACAGGCGGTCATTTTCAATGAGAATAGTGTACTGTTCGTTCGCTACACCTTGTTCAATAAAATTACAAACCTGTTCAATGTAACTTTTTACCCCATGATAAGCGTAAAGCACATGAACACTCTTTTTCTCTACAAACAGCTGGTTCATTTTGCTTTTCAAGTGATCACTCCCCGGACTTCGTTTGTTTTTAGTTTACTACAACTGCTGAGGGATTAACATAAGGTAGGTAGTTTTGCTTCCAATCGACTATATTTGGAAATATTAGTTAGTGAACATGAAGGATCATAAAGAGTCTAAAGGGAAATGACTCCTTCATTCGTTAAAAGCGAGTTTCTATTTATCATCAGAAACTCGCTTTTCTTATTTAATCAATCGGGTCAACGGACTTACCGTAGCGAAGGACATCAAATACGGCCATGCCATCACTTGGTCGCCCGTCATCATTACGAAAGGGCAAGAGAGAGAAGAAAATGAAATAGATAGAGAAGTACGTAAATTGATAGAAAAAGAGCGTGACAGGAATCGTATTAGATGTGATTAAATAATTAATGATAAAAATGACAATCAAGTTAAATAAGCTTCCTCCTAAATAAATCATAACGTGTGCCCATGTTTTGTTGTATGTTAACTCTTCGTACTGACACCACCCTTCCATGAAATACTTTCTCCTCACTTCCAAGGGACCTATATGAAACAGGATGCGACCTGTACCGATACAAAATTTCACTTTTCCTCCAAATAGTCTTGCAATGAGTACGTGTCCGGCTTCATGGACGAGCGTTACGATTGGTAGGATGACAAAGAAATTCACTAAAAACATTGGAATATCATTTAACGTAAACATGATCTTACCTCCAAAAGGTGTTTGGTATTCTTTGAAGTAGGAGGTTCCCGATTGAGAGGATTCCTAACGTTTTTTCAGTAAGTAACATGAAACGGTAATAAACGAAATCATCACGATACATTTATGAATTTTTGTGGTGAAAAGCAAAAAAGAGTTAAATTTTTATGAAATAGAAAGGAAATCTAGGAGGAAACGAGTAAATGTAAATTAAGAGAGATCATAAAAGGAGGATTCTTATGTACGAATTAAAAACGAAAGAAACAGACAACAGCGTCATTGATTATATTGAAAGCGTGGAGCATCCGAAAAAAAAGGAAGATGCTTATCGCTTGTTAGATTTATTTACAGAAACAACGGGATATCAAGCAAAAATGTGGGGACCAAGTATGATTGGGTTCGGCTCGTATCATTATAAATACGCAACAGGACATGAGGGAGATGCGCCACTCGTTGGATTTTCTCCACGAAAGGCGAAGATTAGTTTGTATCTCGCACAGGGTGAACCACAACGAGAAAAAGCACTTGCACGATTGGGGAAGCATAAGACAGGAAAGGCATGCGTTTACGTAAACAAGGTAGATGATATTAATTTGGATGTCTTGAGAGAATTAATCGGGCAGTCGGTTGATTATTTGAAAGAGTTATATCCTGAGCAGCCTTTAAGATAAATGAAACTGTTACTGGTGAAAAGTTCTCGGCAACAATGAAAGCGGACAGACTTTAATAAGCCTGACCGCTTTCATAAAATGAGTTTAGAATCATTGAACGGTCATCGTTTGAAGCTCAACAGCTTTAATTGCTCCTTCTTTCGAATCAGATACAAAGGAGAGTTTATTTTCTCCTGCATAATAAACATGGAGGTATTCTGAATCTAATTCGTTAAACACGACCTCGTCAGGCTCTCCGAATTGACAAACGACTTCAGCATAAGGAACAGCTGGGCCTTCGGAAAGCGCATTGTATCTTAGGTCACTTACTTTTTCATCGGCTGTTAAGTAAGCATAACTGTCATCATAAAAACCAGGTGTTCCTTCATATAGGGCTTCATCATACGTCATGGATGGCTTTAATTTCTTTAATGCTTCTTCTGACATGCCAAGAAAGATTGACGCATCTTTTAAGTGGCCCTGTTCGGCAAACTGTAAAAGTTCAGAATGAAAAGGAGCCTTTTCGCAAGAAGCGGTATCGTTTGTGGCTGTAGGTTTTTCGTCTGAAAGAACATATTCCCCATTAAAACCGACAGCTGCATCATGGTAATTTAGACAAGAATCCTCAATAAACGAAATGGCACCATCCGATAGGACGAACGTTCCTGAACATGCGGGATCTTCTGGATCCTGGAACGTTGCTTCATTTCCTTCTATTGTTGCAGTGCCTGTTAGTTCACCGACCTGATCACCGTTACTAACATCAAAAGCAAATTCAAAGGATTCCATTGTCACGTTTGTAATAGTAAGGTTGCCCTCATCAAAGGTTGGGTCAATATAAAGTGCCTCTTGCCAGTTAGCTTCTTCCCCTGTCGTTTTTTCTTCAGTTGAGGTAGAGGAAACTCCGATTTTTGTGTAAACTCCTGTAAAAGAAACAGGGTTTTCATTTAAGCTCTCACAAGCTTCGCTGGTGTCGATTGCTAAACGATCTTCTTTCCAGCCAAAAGACACTTTGCATTTCGTGTTTTCAGCATGGGTAAAAGTTGCTGTTTCTCCGTTAACCTGAGCGATCCCTGATAATTCACCTACATTTTGACCATCGTACGCCTGTAGCATAAACGTGAAGGAATCCGCTTGTGGATCCGTGATATCAAGCCCCCCAAGTATTTCACCATCTTTTTCCCATTTGTACGTTCCTTCTTCAAAAAGAACTTCTTGAGCAGCCTCTTCTGACGACTTGTCCACTGCTTCTTTTTCGGCTTCTACTTGTTCCGAGGAGTCTGAGGTCGTGAGGAAATTGCAAGCGGAGACGGTAAGTAGCAAGGTAAATAAAAACACCATACGGAGCGTTTTCATACGATTCCTCCCTATTGAAGTAAGGTAATGTCATCATTATACATAAGGTTCTCTGAAAGAAAGGAATATTGGTGTCGAGAAGGAAAAAAATCTCTTGTCTAGTTTAAGCGAATATTCTTGTAAACTAGTTGTCCATTTCCGGGGAAATCATTGGAAGAAGTCGAACCCCTATTTAAAATGGGTTACAGGGGGAAGATTGTGTTGAAAACCGGCTGTATCATCCTATGAAAGAAACGGTTGTGAGTGTAAGTCAGGGATGAAATAAATAATGAACAGTTTAGAGACAAACGGACTTCAAAATCTAGTTTCAATACATAGTGATTGCTATGAAATATGATAAGCTAGTAAGACAATGGTGGAAAAGGAGTTGAGTAACTCTGGATTTTATTTCGAATAATGTCATATGGCTAGGCATTGGATGTCTTGTCATAGCTTTGTTACTTGCGAAGTTTACAAAAAAGAAGTGAGATGTTGAGCAGTTATAGAATGAAGGGACAGACCATTAACTGTCCCTCGTAGTTCATTAGAAACATGAAATGAAGAGGAGTGAACACAACATGGGAAAATGTACAATCGATCACTCGTATGGAGATGTGATGACAAAACTTGAGAATCAGTCACCTTATATGCCGGAAAAAGTTGTGCAAGAAATGCACCGATTTTTACAGCAAACGATTAAGCAAGAAACGCTAAATGAACTGTTTCATCTCCTGAAGAAGTATGATTTGGCCTCGGAGGAAGAACGAGAAAAGCGAAATGCCGACCTTCAAAATTTAGTGCTTTCAAACTAAAGTGGAATCACGAGCTTTTGGTAACGACATCTGTTTGCTTTTTTAAGACTTCTTCTCTTTATTAGTTGATCTCTTCGATGGAGGGATTCGTCTCATGATCATAAACGATTTTTCCACCGTAATGACCAGTTAACGTCAATGTGATGATGCCGCTTAAACAGAGAATCAGAACAATTGGCTTTATCAGTTTAAATGGCATGATTAAGTTAAGAAGTTTCAACGCGGTAATGGTTCCAAAAATAATCAACGTTATAAGGGCGTACGTTTCGTGAGTATGAATAATGGATTCAACCTGCCTCCCCCAATGATCAAAGGCATATCCTTCTGCAGAGTCACCCGTTACGTATGAAATGACGGCAAAGACAAACCCTGTTGAGAGAAGGAATAACGCTATTTTTTCAAAATAGTCCTCTTTCCAGAAAGTTAAATATTGTGCAACCACCCCAATGAACAACAGTGCAATCGGAAAATGAACAAGTATAGGGTGTAAAGGTGATGATAACATGGCTTGAGCTCCTTTCCATCTCTTGTATCACTAGCGATTATAGATAAGAAATCTGAAATTAGTCTGAAAAAATGCACGGTAAAATTTATAGAGAAAGAAGTTTTTTTATGACCACTAAATTATTTTATGAAGATCCATACATAACAAACTTTACTGCTTATAGATGGGAACAATTTACGGATGAAGCCAACCGCTATTACATTGTTCTCGATCAAACGGCTTTTTATCCAACTGGTGGAGGACAGCCATATGATACTGGGACACTTAATGGTGTACAAGTTCTGGAAGTAGAAGAAGTAGAGGGAGAAATTCGTCACTACGTAGATGGGCCACTTCCTAATCAAGATGCCGTACAAGGTCAACTTAACTGGAAAAGGCGTTTGGATCACATGCAGCAGCATGCTGGACAGCACATTCTTTCGGCGGCTTTTGAAGATCAGCTTGGATACAGTACGGTAAGCTTTCATCTTGGTCAGGAAGTTTGCACGATTGATTTAGCGGTCGACAACGTAAGTGGAGAAGATATTCATCGTGCAGAGGCATTTGCCAATGATGTTATCCTACAGAATCTGCCGATTGAAACGAAGTGGGTAAACGAGGAAGAGCTAACGAAGTATACGCTTCGTAAGCAGCTTGCCGTCTCCCAAGATATTCGACTTGTGATCATTCCAGGTGTTGACTATAGCGGCTGTGGAGGCACGCACCCTTCATCGACAGGTCAAGTGAATGCTATTTCTGTTTTAAAAGTTGAAAAGCAGAAAAAGCAAACGCGCGTTTATTTTGTATGTGGTCATCGTGTAACGGATGAACTGCGTTCAAAGCAATCGGTCGTGCTAGGATTAACGAATGTACTTAATGTTCCGGAATCTAAGCTCGTGGAAGCAGCCGAACGAGTGATTCTCCAATCAAAAGAATATGAAAAAGCGATTGAGGATTTAAATGAAAAACTCCTTTCTTTTAAAGCAAAAGATTTACTACATGAGGCGAGTTCAATTCAGGATCTAAAAGTCGTTCAAATGATTTCAAACGAATTTAAAATGAAAGATCTTCAAAAGCTGGCGAGAATGGTTCTAAAAGAAGATCCAGAGGCTGTTGTCTTTTTTGTGAGTGAAAGTGATCATAAGCTTCAAATCGTTTGCGGTAGAGGAGAGGCAGACCTTGATATGAATCTCGCTTTAAAAGGCGTGCTTCCACTGATTAATGGTAAAGGTGGAGGGAAAAAAGACTTTGCGCAGGGTGGAGGAGAACCGATTCGTTCAGCAGAGGAAGTATTGATGGAACTTGTGAAAACGGTACGGTAAAGGCGCTGAGAAATCAGCGTTTTTTATTTTGGTAAAAAAATGAAAATAACCCTTGCCATACAAGAGAGTGTTGTTTATACTGTAACCATACCTTGTTTTACAAGATAGTTTAACCATTTCCATAACTCTTGTATAACAAGTGTTATGGGATTAAAGGAAAAGGTGAAGGACATGCAAACGACGCAAATGTTAAAAGGCATTATCGATGGGTGTATTTTATCCATTATTCAGGAGGGGGAAGTCTACGGATATGAGCTTGCTTCAAAATTAGATGCGTATGGTTTTGAATCGTTTAGTGAAGGAACGATTTACCCCATTCTAATTCGTCTACAGAAAGATAATTTAATTCAATCTACCTTAAAGAAATCCACAGCTGGTCCAAAACGAAAGTATTATTCCTTAACGGAAAGAGGAGAAGAAGAATTAGCCGATTTTCAAAAGCGGTGGAATCATTTGAGTACAACCGTCAATCAAATTTTAAACAAGGGGGGGTCAGTAGATGAGGAAAGAAAATGAGAAATTTATTCAAGAGATGCGCGTTTACCTTATGACGAAAGGTGTGGATGAAGACGAGATTGATAGCTTTCTAATGGAAGCAGAAGACCATCTTAATGAAGGGGAGAAAGAAGGAAAGACGGCAGCTGATATTTTTGGGAAGTCCCCAAAAGCTTATGCAAAAGAGCTTATCGCTTCAATGGGTCAATCGCACCAGGACAACCGAAAATTTATTGCCCGACTAATCGCTGGCGTATTTGGAATCTTTTTAGTGTCCCAGTTCATCGATGGAAATAACGCATTCTCGATAATTGAACTCATTGGTTATCCAATCTCAACGATCATCTGGTTGATCGCATTAATCAGTGCGCTGCGGCTTAGTTCGTTTCACAGCGGAGTGAGACGTTTTTTGATTGTCTATGGAATTACGATGATTCCGATGCTTTTTACAGTAGGTGTAACGGTTCTTCATATGGAGTACGGAACAGACGTATTATTTCTTAGTCAACCAGTTGTTATTACAGTAGGAGGCATCATTATTCTAGGGTTAATTGCGAACTTTACTTCCCTTATAGGAATCTTATCAAGCATGGTGTTAATGGCCATTCTTTTTGGAAGCCAGCTGCTTATTCATCTGTTTCATTTGGAAGGTTTCGGATGGGAGATCGGCGCCTATGCGGTTAGTGTTGTTGGACTCCTTGTGATGATGAGCTTTCAGAAGCAAGTACCGAAAACAGTGATAAAAGGATAAATCAAGTGACTCTATTGTTAAAAGGACTTTTGTTTTGTTACCTCAGCTGTTAATCGATTCATCCTTTTTACACGGAAGCTATGCAAAATAATGCCGGCGATAATGAGCATAATTCCGACCCAGGCAATCGTATTTGGAAGCGGACTTGAAAGAAGCATCCCTTCTCCAGCAATAACAAACAACACTTGTGTCGACTGAGTGGCTTCAACGGAAGCGAGTTTCGCTTGCTGAAGTCTTACACGATCGGTGGCGATAAAAAATAACGTTGTCGCGATTACTCCTGAACTGATGGCAACGATAAAGGTTTGAATCAGCTGGCCGGATGATGGAAGTCCTGCCGTTGGAATCGCAAAAAGACTTAAGATGATCCAAAATGGTAGGCTTGATAGCGTCATGCCGAATACACGCTGAAATGTATCAAGGCGTCCCTCGCAAAGCTCCATCATTTTTCGGTTCCCGAGAGGATAGGCAAACGATGCAATGAGGACGGGAAGAATGCCGATAAAGATTTCATCTAATGAAAGATCGTTTGCTTTTTGCCACTGAATCAGTACAACACCAGCAAGGATAATAGTAGAAATTAGAAGCGCTCTCGTTTGAATGCGATGGCGTTTTTTTATGATTCCCTCACTCGTATGAATGGTTGTGAAAAAGAGTGGGGCAACAAGAATGCCACCGACGATCGTAATTTGCCATGTGCCAGCCACTAGCCAGCCTGCTCCATAAGCTGCTGCGTAGGTTAAAGGGGCATAAAACAATACGAAACCAACAAAACTCCACGTGAACCATTGGAGAGGGTGCTTCCTGATTTCGCGAAGAACTTGTTTTAAATTACCCCTAACGAGTACAATGATAAGAAGAAAAGGAATCATAAATAGAAAGCGAAGGGAAGCGCTCCACATCCAGCTCCCGCCTGCTAATTCCATTGATCGATTTAGTATAAAAGTAATGGCAAAAAACACAGAGGCGAGAATGCCAAGAGCGATCTCTTTCATCCGTAACACGTCCTTTTATTATATTATAGTATACTTTGTATATATTATAATATACTAAATGATTTGGTAAAGAAGTACAAGAAAAATTAGTGGAGAGGATTATTTCGTGAGCAATCAAAAAAGCAACGAGGCAGAAAAACTTGCTCAGCAAGTTGGCGCAACGTTAAGAGGTATAAGAAAAGAGCGAGAGATGAGTTTGCAGGAGCTTGCTGAGGTAACAGACGTTAGTAAACTGACTTTAGGGAAGATTGAAAGAGGAGAAGCGAATCCTTCTTTAACCGTTATATGGAAAATAGCAAATGGCCTTTCCATTCCGATTTCAAGTCTACTTGCAGAAAAAGAAGAAGTGGTCATTTCGAGAAAGAACGAAGGAAATAAAGTATTGAGCTCAAATGAAGATTTGACACTTGAGCCGATGTTTACGAACAGCGGCTATGGTTCTCTTGAAACGCACCGTGCTTTTCTTAAACCAGGTGGTACCTATTATACGGAGGCGCACCAGGATGATGTGATTGAATATGTAACCGTGATGGAAGGGGAGGCGACCGTTCAAGTTATGGAACAGAGGTACGAATTAAATACGTATGATTCCATTAAGTTTAAAGCAGATCAGCGACATGGTTATTTAAATCCACATCAGGAGCCTGCCGTGCTTCATTTCGTCATGATTTATCCGAATGCGAAACAACGACCATAGAAAAAAGCCACAGAAGTGGCTTTTTTTCATGTCTTTATTTATTATAGACAGCTAAACGATCAATGAGCTGTGAACTTTCCTGGTTAACACCAGTTACTTTCACATCGATTTCGTTTTGCCTGAATTTCATAATCACTTTATCGACGGCACCAACACCTGAGTCGTCCCAGACATGAGCATCTGATAAGTCGATTTCAACTGTTTTAATGCCTTCTTCTTTGTAATCAAAGCTATTTACAAAGTCAGTAACTGATGCGAAGAAAAGTTGGCCGTGAATATGATAGATCTTTTTCTCAGTGATTTTGTCAATTTTTTCTTCCACGCGTACTTTAGAGATCTTAGCAGCAAAGAATAGAGCGCTTAGAATGACACCGGCAAGAACACCTTTTGATAAATCATGGGTAGTGACAACGGTAATAACCGTTACAATCATGACAGCTGCGTCAGAACGCGGCATTTTATGAAGGTTTTTAATCGATGCCCAATCAAAAGTCCCGATTGACACCATAATCATAACGCCGACTAGGGCTGCCATTGGTATTTTGGCGAGCAGGTCATTTAACAACAGAATAAGAATCATTAAGAAAACACCAGCGACGAATGTTGATAGCCGTCCGCGTCCGCCTGATTTTACGTTAATAACCGATTGTCCAATCATCGCACAACCAGCCATTCCTCCGAAAAATCCGGCGACAACGTTTGCCATTCCCTGTCCTTTTGCTTCTTTGTTCTTATTGCTGTCTGTATCTGTTAAATCATCCACGATTTGAGCTGTTAAGAACGTTTCAAGTAAACCAACAATAGCTAGAGCCATTGAGTAAGGAAAGATGATCGCGAGCGTTTCAAAGTTCAATGGAATACTTGGTAGTAAAAACATTGGTAGTGCTTGGGTTAATTCTCCCATATCACCTACAGTTCGGACGCCGCTTCCTGTTGTAATCGCAATAATGGTAATCACGACGATTGCGATAAGCGGTGACGGAATCGCTTTGGTAAATCGAGGGACAATATAAATAATGGCAAGTGCGCCTGCTACCATGGCGTACATTGGCCATGATTCACCAGAAAAGTGTGGCAGTTGCGCCGTGAAAATCAGAATGGCTAGTGAATTAACAAAACCAATCATAACAGAGCGCGGAACAAACTTCATAAAGCGAGCTAGTTTAAATACACCTAAGAAGAATTGAATCACACCGGTTAGGATTGTAGCAGCTAGTAGATATTCTAAACCGTGATCTGCGACAAGCGTCACCATAAGTAACGCCATCGCTCCTGTTGCAGCAGAAATCATACCTGGTCTACCACCGACAAAAGAAATCACGACGGCAATACAAAAGCTTGCATAAAGTCCAACCATTGGATCAACGCCAGCGATAATGGAAAATGCAATAGCTTCAGGAATTAAGGCAAGTCCAACTACGATGCCGGCTAGGGTATCGTTTTTAACATTGCCAAACCAATCTTGTTTAATAGAAGATAAGTTCAATGTTGCACCTCTTTCTAAGTCTAGTATTGTGATGACTCCTAACTCTCATAGAAGTCGGGTCCGTTTACAACATGATGAAGTTTAGCACAGAATCTATGAAAATGGAAATAGGTATGTAAGCGAAAATCATCGTTACTTTTCTTTTGAATTCTCTTATATACGGACATTTACGACTATATTTGATTTTGATAATTTACTAGTAGCTTCATAAAATCAAGTGATTACTCCTGTTTTTAATCTAAATGAACCTTATTTGATATAACCTGTTATAATGAGTTATCGTATTAGTGGAGATTTGGTCCATAATCGCAAGAACTTTGTTAGAATAGGGTGATAGATTGATAAGGAGCGATAACATGAGTCAGGATAATGAGCACCATGATATTATGACGATCTCTCAAGTGGCGAAGTATTTTCAAATTAGTGAGATGACCACATATAAATTGGTTCAGGATGGCAAAATCCCGGCTTTCAAAATTGGCAGTCATTGGCGTATCCAAAAGTCGGATCTAACTGAATTAATTAAGAAACTAAAAAATGGAGAGCGGATTTAACAGAGACGGCAAACATACAGAAAGCCCGATGATATGGAAATCATCGGGCTTTCTCTTTTGTTTAAGCAGAGGCTTCTCCTCTAAGCTCATTTTCGATGTCTTCAAGACTTTTTCCTTTTGTCTCTGGTACGAATTTCATAACAAATAAGAAAGCAAATACGCCGATAACAGCAAAGATGACAAATACCCAAGCTGTTCCGAAAGCGCCAAGTAAAACAGGGAAGAATAATGAAACAACCAGGTTGGATGCTGAGAGCAGAAGTGTCGTAAATCCTGTTGCGGCACCACGCGCTTTATTTGGAAAAAGTTCCGGTAGCATGACCCAAACAACTGGCCCCCACGTGGCTGAGAAAAAGACGATAAAGAGACCGAGAAAGACAACTGTTAGCCAGGCAATTGTCGTCGTGAGTTCTGCTGTAAAGAGAATGGTTGCTAGAACGGCTAAGCTTAACGACATTCCGACATTTCCAAGCAGTAGTAACTTTTTTCGTCCAAGTTTATCAATCGTAGCGATTGCAACTAACGTCATTAAGACGTTGACGATCCCGATTCCAAGTGTTCCAAGAATGGAAGCCGAGTCGCCAAGACCAGCTTTCGTAAAAATGGTCGGTGCATAGTAGATGACCGCATTAATGCCGATGAGCTGTTGAAAAATTGCGATTCCACTCCCGACGAGAAGCATGGGACGAATCCATTTCGATTTCAGCACATCCCACGTGCTTTCTTCCACTTCTTCAATCTTTTTCATTTGCTTCATTTCTTCATCAATTTCATTTTCCTTACGGGTTAAAGACATGACCTTTCGTGCTTCTTCTTCACGATTTCGTTTAATGAGCCAACGAGGACTTTCTGGCATAAAGAGAACGCCAATCATTAAGACAAGGGCAGGCACGGAAGCGAGACCAAGCATCCAGCGCCATCCTTCAATAGGAGCGAACGCATAGTTAATGAGATAGGCAAGGACAATCCCAATCGTTATCATTAATTGATTGAGCGAGGCAAGAGCACCTCTTGACCTTGTTGGTGCCATCTCTGATAAGTAAACCGGGACAATGGCAGTGGATCCCCCGACCGCGAGACCTAGGATAACGCGTCCAATAATTAAAATAACTGCA
Organism: Guptibacillus hwajinpoensis; assembly: GCF_020524165.1. Classification (GTDB taxonomy): domain Bacteria; phylum Bacillota; class Bacilli; order Bacillales; family Guptibacillaceae; genus Guptibacillus; species Guptibacillus hwajinpoensis_D. The sequence continues at coordinate 324,090 of NZ_JAIVKU010000005.1, read as the reverse complement.
TTTGGTGAAAAAGCTAATACAAGCGAGCCGATTAAGTAAATAAGAGCAATTGCAAACACAACCCGTCTTCGTCCAAACCGGTCTGACACATACCCACTCATGCCAGCCCCGACAATCGCTCCACCTAAGAGTGAACTAACGACAACACCTTGTAGAAAATCAGATAATGGGATGTCCTGCTCAATAAACAATAATGCGCCGGATATGACACCGGTATCATATCCGTACAATAACCCTCCAAGAGCTCCGAAGAAAAAAATCCAACCTTTGCTTATGTTTCTTTTCATAGAAGTACCCACCTTTTATATAACTTCATTACTCCAAATATTTTCCACTCTTTCTTCTAGCGCAAACATGAGATGGTGGGAAAGGTATGTTTTAAAAGGAGAGTTTTTTTCTTGACTTATGACACCGTGTCACATATAGTAAGCATGGTGATATGACACGGTGTCATAATATTCTTGGTAGGTGATTTAGAGTGCCAAAAGCAACGTTCTTTAATTTAAAAGAAGAAAAGCGACAAATACTAATTGATGCAGCGAAACAGGAATTTTCAAGAGTTTCTCTTTATGAAGCATCAATATCCAATATCCTAAAAACGGCTGGCATTCCGCGCGGGAGTTTTTATCAGTACTTTGACGATAAAGAGGATGCGTTTTTTTATTTATTAAATGAGCACGCCCAGGAGCGTCACGAGTGTTTAATTTCAAACTTAAAAAAGTTTGATGGAAATTTGTTTAAAGCGATTAGTGAAATTTTTAAATCAACGCTTGAGCATTCGGAGGATAAAGGGCAAAGAGACTTTATACGAAACGTCTTACTTAACATGAATTACAAAATTGAAAACACGTTTTCGCAATATTTATCAGAAGACGTTGCCAATGAGCGCTATGATGACATTTATGATCTTGTTAATGCCGAACAGCTTAACGTAGCAAACAGAAAAGAAATGTTTCATGTGATGCAAATTCTGACCGCCGTTACTTTTCATAACTTGATTCACAGCGTTTCAAACAACTTATCCATTTCAGATGCCATGAAGAAATATGAAACGGAACTTGGACTGCTTCAATCAGGCCTTTTGCGATCGTCTTCATAATGAACATCTAAAGAACAGACAAACAGTGAGAAAGAAGGGAGAACATGAACGACAATAATCAATCAGCAGAAGGTATTGGCTCAATTAACAAAGTGCCGCTTTTGATCGTGCTACTATCAGGGGCTTTTGCAGCCATTTTAAACCAGACGCTACTAGCAACAGCCTTGCCTCATATCATGGTCGATCTTGATTTAGAGGCAAGCACAGCTCAATGGTTGACATCCATTTTTATGCTTGTGAACGGTGTGATGATTCCAATAACGGCTTTTCTAATTGGGAAATTCACAACGAGAACGCTTTTTTTAACAGCGATCGGGTTATTTGCAGTGGGAACGGCTATTTGTGCGGTAGCACCAAATTTCCCTCTGCTTATGGTAGGGCGGATTATTCAAGCTTCAGGAGCGGGGATCATTATTCCACTTATGCAAACGATCCTCTTTCTCATCTTCCCAGTTGAAAAACGGGGAGCAGCAATGGGGATGTTTGGTCTCGTCATTTCATTTGCACCTGCCATTGGACCAACGTTATCAGGTTGGCTTGTTGAACAATACCCGTGGAGAAGCTTGTTCTATGTCATTCTTCCGATTGTGATCATTGATTTTATCATTGCTTACTTCATTTTGAAGAATGTAACAGAGCAAACGAATCCAAAGCTTGATCTTTTATCCATTTTGCTTTCCTCATTAGGATTTGGTGGTTTATTATATGGTTTTAGTAGTGCAGGTACAAATGGATGGGCAAGCGAACAAGTCGTGATCTCAATGAGTATTGGGGCAGTGACGCTATGCTGGTTCATTTTACGACAGTTAAAACTGAAACAGCCTGTCCTTCAGTTTAGAGTGTTTCAATATAAGCTTTTCACGTTAACAACTGTTTTAGGTATGGTTGTGTTTATTGCGATGATCGGCGCTGCAACGGTACTCCCACTACTGATGCAAAATATGCTCGGGTTCACCGCGTTTGAATCAGGTTTAATGCTTCTGCCAGGGGCTCTTATTATGGGCTTTATGAACCCAATTACCGGACGGATTTTTGATAAGTTTGGTGCAAAATGGCTTGCCATTATTGGGCTAATTATCGTGACGGTAACAACATTTATGTTTACGAACTTGACCCCTCAAACGACGTTCGCCTATCTTGCGATTGTGAACGCGGTAAGAATGTTTGGGGTTGCCATGGTAATGATGCCCGTGACAACTGCTGGTCTTAATCAGCTTCCGGCTCACCTTATTCCGCATGGTACAGCGATGAATAATACAATGCGTCAGGTGTCTGGTGCAGTTGGGACGGCGCTTCTCGTCACCGTTATGTCACAGGCAGCACAGCCATCTCGTGGAGTAGAAGGCCTTGTCCACGGTGTCAATGTATCCTTTATTGTGGCAGGCATTTCCGCCATTGTTGGGCTCGTGATGGCCTTCTTTATTAAACAACCGAAAGCGGATCAAGAATCGGCTAAGCAAACGAAAGTTGCGGCTGATAATTAATGCAGTTTATCTCATGTTTAAAATAACATGAGAAAGAATCAATTGGCTGAAAACTCTTCCTATAATAAATAGGAAGAGTTTTTTTATGGAGATAGTTGAAACGATCATCAAGCTCATTCGTATAGACAGATAATCATTAAAAAGGAGCGGTTTCATGAAAAAATCAACGAATGAAAGTAAAATGGGAGTAGGGATGGGTATTGGAATTGCAATAGGAGCAGGTATAGGAGTTGCACTTGATAATATCCCCGTTGGAATTGGTGTTGGCATTGCGCTTGGAGTCGCTTATGGTGCTAGTAAAGATCGAAAAAAGGAATAGCTCAACCTCAAAATAGGTTGAGCTATAGTATTATTTGTTTCGATCTGCATACACGTTCATTGCGTCTCGCATAAAGAGCGCAAGGCCTTCACCATATTGGTCTATATTTTTCGTGAATCGCTGATCTTCAATATACATTTGACCAAGAGCTCGAAAGGCTTCAAGCGTATAATGATAGCCAACATGGTTGTTTAGAATTTCATACCATTCATGAATCGCATTCTGTGCTTTCTCTGATGCTGGGGAACCTTGTCTTATAGCTGCGAGTTTTTGATAAATCCTATGAAATGACTGACTAAGCGCATCTTTTTCATTGTTGCTTAAGCTGTTTAATTTTTGAGTGGAGCGATTGACGGCCTCTTCTCCATACTTTTCCCGGGCTTCTTGTTCATATTGGTTTTGCGAAAAGTCTAATCCGTTAAATTTTTCTTTGTCTGTCATGTCGCGTTCTCCTTTCATATGTTGGATTGTATGATCGATCGTGGCGATAATCGTTTCTAATCGTTTTTTCTTTTGATGCAACCTTTTTTTCTGAAAGTGCAGGGCTTCAAGGTGATCAAAATCAGGACGATCCATGATGGTTTTTATTTTCTTTAGTGGAAAATCTAGAGCCCTAAAAAATAAAATTTGCTGTAGCTTTTCTAGATCATCTTCTGTATAAACACGATAGCCGTTGTCTGTCGTTCCTGGTGACAAAAGACCAATCTGGTCATAGTAATGAAGTGTTCGAACACTTATGCCCGTTATTGTTGCTACTTCTTTTACGTGTTTCATACCAAAAGTTCCTCCTTTCCATTTTTACTTTAGAGGGTGACGTAACGTAAGAGTCAATAGGTATTCGCTCTATTTTGTTTAAAAGGTTATTTTTGTTATCCCCTTCATCTAAATAGAAAATGTTATTATTTAGGAAACTGGTAGTGTGTTCCATTGAAAATTCTTATTTCCTTTCACGATATGACAATGATTAGGAGGAGCATATGCAGGAAAAAGCAATGGTTTTAAGTGATGGTAGAAAACTTGGCTATTGGGAATATGGCGATCAGACAGGGACTCCGATTATGCTGTTTCATGGAACACCTGGATCACGCATCTGGTTTTTAGAAGACGATGAACTGGCCAAAGCAAGAGGCATTTACTTAATTTCAACGGACCGACCGGGATACGGCCTTTCGACTTTTCAAAAAAACAGAACGATCCTCGACTGGGCTGTTGATGTTGAGGAGCTTGCAACGCACCTTGGTTTAACACGATTTTCTGTACTTGGCGTATCAGGGGGAGGGCCATTTGCAGCTGCATGCGCCTTTGCACTGCCTGAGCGGATTCACCGTACGGCTCTCGTCTCTTCAGCCACGCCATTTCGTAATGGGAAAGCGCCAAAAGAAATGGCGAAAGAAAATCGAATGGCCTTCTTTCTAACAAAATATTTTCCTTGGTTGATTAGGAAAGCGAATCTTGCGCAAAAGAAATTGTTAGAAAGAAAACCTGCGAAATACAAGTCTTCCATGCTCACTGGGAATCATCGCCATCTCTCAGAATGGGACCGCGAATTGCTAAAGGAAGAAACTCTCATAGACACGAGCTATTATCATGCAATGGAAGCTTATCGGCAAGGAGTAGAAGGAGTCATGTATGAAACACAGCTCTTATCGAAGGAGTGGGGATTTGAATTAAAAGATATTCGAAGCCCACTTAAAATTTGGCATGGAGAAAAAGATACGCTTTCACCGGTAAACGAAGTACGGAAATTGGTAAAGCATCTACCAGCAATTGAAATCACAGTTGTTCCGGAAGGAGGTCACTTTTTAACTGAAAAAGAAGTTCTCTGGGAAGATATGCTAAGCTATTTAAAAGATCACAAAGTAAAAGATGTGGTGTTTACGTAAACGCTTAAAGGTTGGAGATGGTTAAATGAAAACAGAAAAAGAAAAAATGGTTAGTGGGGAGCTTTATCGTCCTGAGGATCGTCAGCTTGTGCAGGATCGCCTTCATGCCCGCCAAATTACACGATTGTATAATCAAACAATAGAGACGGATTTAGAAGAAAGAACGAGGTTGTTGAAAGCGTTCTTTGGTTCAACTAAACAGAACGTCTACATTGAACCTACGTTTAAATGTGATTACGGTTACAATATTCATGTAGGAGAAAACTTTTTTGCGAATTTCGACTGTGTGTTTCTAGATATTTGCGAGATTCGCTTTGGAGATAACTGTATGTTAGCGCCGGGTGTACATATTTATGCAGCTACACATCCGCTAGATCCAACCGAACGCAATTCAGGGCGTGAGTATGGAAAGCCTGTTTTGATTGGAGACAACGTCTGGATTGGGGGAGGGGCTATTATTAACCCAGGTGTTACGATCGGAAACAATGCCGTGATTGCTTCAGGAGCTGTTGTTGTCAAAGATGTGCCGCCGAATGTAGTGGTTGGTGGGAATCCTGCAAGAGTGCTTAAGCATATTGAAAGCTAACAAGACAGAACATTGAAATAATACCTGATTCATTTGACCCATGTGAAGTTCGACATGATGTCCGTTAAATCGTCTGAAAAAACTATAAAAGAGGTTCTTTTTACTGTTATACTTGTGACAGATGACCAATTAATGCGGAAAGGGGTGAATGGGCAGTGGCTGTACGAGAGCAACTACTAGACTACCTTGATCACAATCTAGAAAGCTACCTTAGAACGTGGAAAGAAAAAATTCGAATCTCGGATACAGATGTTCATCGGGATAAAGTAGAGGCAAACGGCATTCTAATGTACCGGCTGGTGCAGAAAAACATTGAAAAGCCAATTAGTGAAGAAAAAATTATCTCACTCGCTCATAAAGTTGCGATCGAGCGAGCAGAAGCAAACGTGAATATTGGCGATTTTATTTATAATGTAAATGCCGGGCGAAGCGTTCTTATGAAGCATGTGACGTATTCGAATGTCCACGTGAATGATTTGCAAACGATATTGGATGCTATTAATGAATTATTTGACCAATTTTCTTATCATGCTGTAACGGAATATACGAAGCTAAAAGAAAATGAACTTCAGGAGAAAATTTCATTTATTGATGAAACGCATCAAGAAAAGCTTTCCATTTTGGGGCAGATGTCTTCTAGTTTCGTACACGAATTTCGAAATCCCCTTACTGCGATCATGGGTTTTGTGAAGTTATTACAAAAAGAGTACCCGTCTCTAAATTATCTCGATGTTATTGACCACGAACTTCAGCAGTTAAATTTCCGTATTTCTCAGTTTCTTCATGTCTCAAAGAAGGAGATTGATAGCGGTCACGAGGAGTGGCTAGACGTCAATGACATTTTTGAGTCTATTCTCGACTTTATCTACCCGAGTATTGTAGATATTGATGTAGAAATCCAAAACGATTTTCCAGAAGGAATCTCCATTTTTGGGCAGCAGGATAAGCTTCGGCAAGTTTTTCTGAATATCTTAATGAATTCGTTAGATGCATTGAAAGCGGAAGGTTATCCAAGATGTATTCACCTATACGGTGAGAGGGTAAACGGCACAGTTGATATTCATATTAAGAACAATGGTCCTAAAATTCCAACAGAAACCCTGGACAGAATTTTTGAACCATTCTATACAACGAAAGAACTTGGTACAGGGATTGGTTTATATGTTTGTCAGAAGATTATTCAGAATCATAATGGGGCCATTAGTTGCAAATCGGACGAAACGGAAACAACGTTTACGATCCGCTTACCTTATGTAGAAAAGAATACGCAAGAATAAACGCTGTGATTGGCGTTTTGAGGGTAGATCCCTTTATACTGTGGATAAGATCCTTTAGTAGGAGAGTACTTCGTATAAGGTTTGCTACATATATGGGAGTGACAAGTATTGATTACAAAGAATGCAGGGAAATTAAGCAAGGCTTACTTTAAATCTTATATGCAACTCGTTATGAGTGCACGAGCTTTTTCGTTAGACGAGGCAAAATCGTTTGCGTTTGATGAGCTTTTCCAATCTGATGAAATGAAAAACGGTAAGGAAACGTATCAGAAATTCACTCAAGCCTATACAGAACTTTTGGAAGAAGAAAAGACACGAGATGAATCATGAAAGGATAGTAAGAGACTCGGAGCAGTCTCTTTTTTCGTTGTTTTGGCTCAAAAGGAGGAGCTAACGTGTTTGGTTGGGAGTAGCCCGATTGGTTTCCGTGGCTTGCTGAAGTAGTTGGTTGTATTATTATTGATACTCAGTGAGTGGTGGATTCAAAGATAGAAAACAGGCCAGGAATGAAATCCTGACCCGTTTTTATTAAAGCATTTTATATTCTTCGTGTCTTACAACGATTCGTTTTTCTTCGTCTTCAGAGTATTCTTCCCATTCAGCTACGATCGTATTGTTTAATAAGCTAATAACTTTAGCTTTTCGATTATCGATTTCAACGACACTACCGATTTCAGGGAGAATGATTTCCTGTTCTTCCTCCATGCAAATCCCTCTTTTCCATTTAAACTGATTTATATAATAACATAATTCATTTCTAATGCCTAACAATCTGAAGAAATTGGTTCTCCTTTTTGCTCAGAAAGCCAGATAAGCTCGTTATTGATTCAATCGGAAGAGAAGAGGGAGGTTTTTCTACTCATATTGGTAGGTTGTCTATCATATACTGAATCATAGCCTATTCTCTCCCCCCTCCTTGTGAGGGGTATTTTTGTGTGTAGGAATTGTTAAAGAAAACAGGCATTTTCTCTCTTTTTTGTTGTTGGAATGAGATGTAAAATAGGGAGGGAGAAAATGAATACATATTCAGGAGGTTATGAAATGTTTCGATCACTTGAAGATTTTGTTCCAACATGGGAACGGGAAACAGCACAAACAACTAAGTTATTGAGTCACTTAACAGATGAGTCTCTTTCACAACAGGTTGCGCCAAATCATTTTACGCTTGAGAAATTAGGCATCCACTTATCGCAGGCAATTACGTATATGATGAGCAGTGCTGGACTTGATTTAGCTCCATTAGAAGAGCGTGAGTCATACAACGCCAAGGAAATTGCGGCATTGTACAAGCAGACTGCTGAGGGTTTTGTTCGGGTGCTACAAGAGCAATGGAGTGATGAGAAATTATTAGAAACGACAACGTTCTTTGGTAGTGAAACGACTTATGGCAGTATCCTACTTCTATTGCTTCAGCATCAGACGCATCATCGAGGCCAAATGACGGTTTTGATGCGTCAGGCAGGTTTAACGGTCCCTGGAATGGTAGGGCCATCCCGTGAAGAATGGGCAGCAATGAAAGGATAAGGATCGAGTTATAAAGAGGCTTTCTCATTTTAGAGAAAAGCCTCTTTTGTTTAGACGTAAGAAAAAAGACAATAAACCCACTTTCTTCACATATACTGCCTGTGAAAAGAGGTGGAAATGTGGAGAGTGAGAGGCAAAATCATCTTCCAAACTGTGCACAAACGAACGATCCGGCCCCTTTATTTCGAGCTGAAGCTTATGACCCCATCAATAAGAAAATAAAGGAAATAAGTCTTGAGGATTATAAGGGAAAATGGGTTATTCTCTTTTTCTATTCAAGTGATTTTACATTTGTTTGACCAACAGAACTTGCAGCGGTCGCTGCTATTCATCCTGAGCTTCAGGCAATGAACACCGTCGTATTGGGAATTAGTACCGATAGCGTGTATGCCCATAAAGTATTTACAGAGGTTTCGCCTGCCGCATCTAAAGTGAATTATCCTCTTGTTAGTGATCGAAATCATCGAATCAGCCGGGACTACCGTGTCTTAAATGAAGAGGCAGGTGCGACGTATCGAGGAACGGTGATTGTTAATCCAGAAGGCGTAATTGTTTCAAAAATGATGTATCCTGTTGAAGTTGGAAGAAATGCATTTGAAATTCTACGATTAATGCAGGCGCTACAATACAATCAAAAAACAGGAGAAGCCGTACCGGCAGATTGGGTCCCAGGTCAACCGGGTATCCCGCGTCGGTCAAGGTATATTGGAAGAGTATGAGCGGAGCCATTTCAGGCTCTTTTTCTATGGAACGAATAACGGTTGTGATCCGTTACATGTCATTATGAAGAAATGGTGCCTTCTGATTGCATGTTAGAAGTTGGGAAAGAAAGGGAAGATTACACGTATCGATCTCATACGAAATAGTCCTTTAAATGTGCTAGTTCTTCAGAAAACAACCGTTGGCAATGGCGTCATAAGCTGTTAGCTACAGCTAGCGGAGATAGTTTAGAACTATCTGAAGGGAGGGCATAAACTTTCCAATCTATCAAAATGTTACATCACTATGCAAGAGAGGCTGCAAAAGAAACCACCTATCCATGTGCAGTTCTGCTTAAGGATGTGGAGAAACTTGATTTTGAAGGAAACAAGTTAGATACTGTCGTCCCAATGTTATCTATGTGTTCTTATTCACACCCAGATTTTGTTCTAGAACAAATGGCGAAATGGTGTAAACCAGGTGGGCAGGTTTTGTTGTTAGAACATGGCGTAAGCACAAAACCCATCATCGCTAAAATACAGAAAAAACTAGATCCGCTCTTATCAGAGAGGATTGGCTGTCATGTTGATCGAGATATGTTGGAAATGGTGAAGCACTCAAGTATACACATCACCAAGATTGAGAGTCACTTCTTTGGAATGTTTCATCTCGTTTTTGCAAAGGTGTAAGCGGCGCCGAAGTGGAAACGAGTCGAGATTATAGCTAATTATGTCGAAAGATGACTTGTTTTAGGAAGCGGTTACGCTAACTTCTGTATTGTGATTTAATAGAAGAGGTGACGTTCAAAAACGGTTTCATCTCGAACCTTAGAGCGTCTTCTTATTTAAACTTTCAATGGTAATGAAATAGTTTTCTGCTCCTTACTCGCTGGAAAATGAAACCTTTCACGTGATTAAAACGTTTAATAAAGTGAATGTTTTAAATAGAGGTTAGGGCAAATAAAACAAATAATGACCTTTTGTAACATAAAGGTTACTTTTTATTACAAAAATGTTACAATTGGTTTATTAATCTAAAAGAAAGTGTGGCTAGGATTATGTGTGGTTTTGTTGGCGTATTACGTACAGAACCAGGAAAAACGGATCATCATGATCATGCTGATTTTGTAAAAAGAAATCAAATTATTACGCATAGAGGCCCGGATGATGAGGGCTATTATACAGATGAATCAATTTCTCTTGGTTTTAGAAGACTAAGCATTATCGACCTTGAAAGTGGACACCAGCCTTATCACTATGAAGATAAGCGCTACTGGATGGTTTTTAATGGGGAAGTTTATAACTATGTAGAACTTCGTGAACAGTTGAAGAAAGAAGGTTTTTCATTTCAAACGGAGTCAGATACCGAAGTGGTGCTCACTCTTTTTGTTCATAAGGGTGAAAAAGCTTTCTCTGAACTAAGAGGGATGTTCTCGATCCTCATTTGGGACAAGCAGGAGAAGAAACTAGTTGGCGCTCGTGATCCTTTTGGGATTAAACCACTCTATTATAGGCAAACAGATGAAGACATCATTTTTGCTTCTGAGAAAAAAAGCATTACGATGATTGACCAGTTCGAAGCCGTGAATCCAGCAGCTCTGCAGCATTACTTAAGTTTTCAATATGTGCCAGAACCACTAACGATGACAGAGGGAATAAAGAAACTTGAACCTGGTCATTATTTTGTAAAAAAACAACATGAACCGATGATATTAAAACGTTATTTTCATGCCACATTTAGCCCTACAACAGCTGAACGAAATTGGGTGAAGGATATTCAAAATGTCCTTTACGATTCCGTTAATATGCATATGCGAAGCGATGTGCCAGTTGGTTCTTTCTTATCCGGTGGAATTGACTCATCTATTATCGTTTCCATGGCCAAGAAATTCAATCCGCAAATCAAAACATTTTCTGTTGGATTTGAACGAGAAGGCTATTCTGAGGTTGATGTCGCGAAGGAAACGGCAGATAAGCTTGAAGTTCCAAACTATTCGTACATGATTTCAGCAAAGGAGTACGTTCAAAAACTTCCAAAAATTATGTGGCATATGGATGATCCTCTAGCAGATCCAGCATGTGTTCCGCTTTATTTTGTTGCTCGCGAAGCGCGCAAACATGTGACGGTCGTGTTATCAGGAGAAGGGGCGGATGAGCTTTTTGGTGGGTACAACATTTACCGAGAACCCGATGCACTTCGTTTGTTTCAGCCAATTCCTGGTGTGATGAAGAAAATGGTCAATCGTGTAGCGAACGTACTACCTGAAGGGATGAGAGGAAAGAGTTTTCTTGAACGTGGCTCAACTCCTCTTTCAGAACGCTATATTGGAAATGCGAAGATGTTTGAAGAGATGGAAAAGGAAAAGCTCCTTACCACTTACTATCAGAATGAGCATTATCAAAAAATCACAAAGCCTTTTTATCAAAATGTGAAGCGTGACAACCCGGTTAATCAGATGCAATACATCGATATTCAAACATGGTTAAGAGGAGATATTCTTCTAAAAGCGGATAAGATGACAATGGCAAATGCTCTTGAACTACGTGTTCCATTCTTAGATAAAGAAGTGTTCCGCGTCGCTCGGGAAATCCCTGTTCGTGAAAAAATAGCAGACGGAACGACAAAATCCATACTACGGAAAGCTGCTCGTGGGATTGTACCGGATCATGTTCTCGATCGGAAGAAACTTGGTTTTCCAGTGCCAATTCGTCATTGGTTAAGAAATGAATTATATGAATGGGCAAAGCAATTGATTCATGTGAGTGAAACCGATTATTTAATCGATAAAACAGTTGTGGTGAAGCTTCTACAGGCGCACAAAGCTGAAAAAGGAGATTACTCCCGAAAAATATGGACCGTGCTTATCTTTATGCTATGGCACCAGATTTTTGTAGAAGGCGTTTATTCGTTTGAAGAGCTTCAAAAAGAAGATGAAATTGTAAGCAAAGTAGCGACATATCGATAGTCAAAAAAGGTGACCTGTCATGGGTCACCTTTTTTAAAGTCTTTATATTTAGGAGTGCTTTTTTTCAATTTCAATAAGGCGTTTCTCAATAGGTTCATAATCATCTTGATGACCTGTGAAGACGGCAAGATCATAAAGCCGGCTTAATAAGTAGTCACGGTCGAGGTGGTAGATAAACTCCTTTGGAATATGATCCATTGAATTTTTAGCGAAATCCCAAACAACATCCAGTTTGTCTTTGCTAATGGACTGGGCAACCATGCTCAGGGCGGCAATGATTTCAGTAATAATTGGGTAGTTATCCCCTGCATAATGTCTTAAATAACCAAACCCCCGATATAGATAATAGCTAAATTCTTCTGCGTCCATGACAACTCTTACTTGTTTTTCATGATCGGCAAGATAAGGGGTGAAGGTAATGTCTCGCTCTACTTCAAGAAGAAGATCGGCCATTTGATGGATAACCGTAATCGCTGTTTGAGGATCATCATTCCCTAACGACTTGACACCAATTTCAGAGAGTTTGGTCATCCCCATCTTTAAATCTTGAATTTCTGTTTCTTTATACCCCAGTTCAATGTGCTGGCAGTACTTCTCAACGTTCACGCGTTCAGCACCAGCTCCCCAGTAAGAAAAGTAGCGATTCCCTTTTAAGACGTAATCTCCCACTTTATTATGAAGTTTAATAATGATTTGATCTTTTTTTGCTTCATCAATCATCGCTTTAAAATCAATAAGCTGAATGTATCCTGAGTCGGGAGCGGTAATCAATGTTTCGGTTTCTCGTTCTTTTTCCATTAGATCGCCAGGATCTTCGCAACGAAATTGTTCAAGATCATTACGGAGCGTTTCTCTTACAATGGAAATGGATTCTTCCTTCATATTTGTAGTAATGTTATGTACCTGCATCCAACTTGTTGCGTGGTTGATAAAGAAGATAAACGTCACGACCGTTATAAATGCAAGGAATACTGTCATCCCAGGAATGGCCACGAAATATTCGTCTTCTTTGCTTGTGATAAATAAAAAAATGACAAGGACGTAAACAAAGCTACCGTGAAAAATACCGATAAAGTGCTGAGTGGTTCGATCAGCAACGAAATTAAGGAGCATTCTTGGAGAGAATTGTCCGCTAAATGTCGTTAAAACAACGAGCAACGAGTTTAGCGTAAAGGCACTTAGCGTTAAAATCCCACCGATGAGAGCACTAACGAGTAGTCTGGTCGGTTGCGCTGTCGTTCGGATCATGTTTGGCGTGTACTGAGAAAGTTCGAGAACTAAATCCAAATATAAGCTAGCCGCAACAAAAACAAAGGCGCCTAAAATATATAAGCCTGGCATATACCAGAGCGTTGCCTGAAGTTCATGTTTTCGAATACGCTTTGACATCTCAAAATACTTCCGCAGCTGCCATGGTAACAGTTTCTTGGTCATGACTGGAAACTCCCTTCAAATTCAATGGTGAACACTTTAGAATTCCCCTAAGAATGTGTCATTAAACCGAGAAGGAAAAAAACAAATCGATGTTTCGTGTGAAAGAAGGCATATTTCTCTTCAATGTGCTTACATGCTCATGCATAGGTTTCTAAGTGCAAGGAGATAATTGAAGGATAGAGGAAGACAACGAAGGTGATAAACAATGATGGTTGAAAAAACAATGCTCTGGCTATTAGCTCTAATAGGGGTGGGGTTGTTTGTATTCAGTATGCGAAAGCCACCAATAAAAGAGTGGCTTCTCTTTTTTTTACTTACAAGTTATTTTTCTTCTATTATTGGAGTCATTGTGGTAGAAGAAGGAATGCTTACCTATCCTGTGAATTTATTTAATCGCCATTTTGATTCTAGTCTTACATATGAGTATGTGCTTTTTCCGGTGTTAGGCGTGTATTATTATCAGTCGACTTTTCGTTCAGGGTGGATCGGTTATGTTCTGAAGGCTGTCATTTACTCTGGAATTATCACAATCACCGAATTCTTTCTCGAAAAATATACCGACTTAATTCACTATGAGAGCTGGACCTGGTACTATACCTTTTTGAGCACACTGTTATTGTTGCTTATCATAAGAATCATCGTCAATTTTATACCTGGTAGGGATCAATAGACGTAACGTTGTCATGATGCATGTTTTTTATAAAAGGAATGAATACTATCTTCAGAGTACTCAGAATGGAGGTAGTCGAATTGCTAAGAAAAATGATGCTTTTATTTAGTGTATTGGTTATGTTCCTGTTGCCATCTTATGTTCATGGTGAAGCTCCATCCTATGCTAAATGGGGGAAAATCGCTATTGAACAAACGACGAAAAAATACCCAGATCAACAGGTCACGGACTACAGGTATGATGGAAAAGTTTTTATCTCTGATGTAAGAGAGCAGTATGATTTCGATTTTACGTTAAAACAGAACGGTCAGTCACGAAAAATTCGAGTGTACGTGCTTGTTAACCCTCAAAGTGATGAGTTAATCGATGTAAAGTATGATGAAATTGAAGAATTTCAATGAATCAGGTAATGAAAAGCCAGTCATCAAGACTGGCTTTTTGCTATGGACGCTGTAAAAAAGGATTTTAGCGTGTTAAATCGAATAATAGTATCTATAGATAGAGAGCGATTTTAGCCTATAAGGAGAGGAAACCATGAACATTATTAAACGTAAGGTCGATGTAGAAGCGTTGTTGAAAGCTTTTGATCAGCTTGCCGAATTTGATCATCTGGGTCAAAAACATTATTTTGTTTTTGAGGATACTGAAAAAGATGGTCAATGTACTGTTATGAAATATCCGAACGCCTCCTTTTCTATCCATTGTAAAGGCGCTTCTTATTGTGATAGCGATGAAGTGTTTTTAGAATTAGATGAACTGATCGATCTTCTATGGAAACGGCGAAAAGCAGTGAATGCCGTGCTTCGAGATACGCTGAAGGAAAAAGTCTCTTGAAGTCTGAAAGAGAGCCCGTGTATGGTGTTTATTCCGTATGAAGCGATTCCGTGTGTCATTGAGCAAGAGTACTGAAGAGTTTCTGACATTCGTGTAAACTGTAAAGGGGAACAGAATGCAGTTATGAATTGAGGGGCTCTTGTGTTAGGTGTATTTATTGAAATTATTGTACCCGTGTTTATTCTAATTGGAATTGGTGTGTTGCTTCATCGCATTTTTCAATTTGATTTATACACGCTTGCGAAAGTGAACATTTATTTCATCGTGCCAGGATTTATTTTCTTAAAGCTTTATGAAACGACTTTTTCTTTGTCTTTGTTTTTATCCGTGTTGACGTTCTTTAGTATTTTGATTGTGGTTCTATACGTGGTATCCAAATTCATAAGTCGGTTATTTGGTTACAGTAGAAGCGTGAGGGCTTCGTTTACAAACAGTATTTTATTCTATAATTCTGGAAACTATGGCGTACCTGTGAATGATCTCGTGTTTAAGCATGATCCCTTTGCTATGTCGATTCAAGTCATTATCTTAACGTTCCAGAACATCCTTACGTTTTCGTGGGGAATTTTTTCATTAAAAACAGTCGAGGGAAGCAAATTAAGTGCGTTACTTGGTTATTTTAAGATGCCAGTATTGTATGCGATGCTGCTTGGGATTGGGTTTAACCTTCTAGACGTTTCGGTTCCTGAATTCATACTTACTCCGGCAGATTACATTGCTGACTCAATGATTGCGATTGCATTATTAACGCTTGGAGCTCAGGTTGCTCAGCTTCGATTATCGAAAAATTTATCTGTGGTGTACGTAAGTCTGATTATTCGTCTTTTACTTGGCCCTGCGATTGCACTTGGCCTTATTTACGTATTAGGAATTGATGGAGTGACAGCTCAGGCATTGTTCATTTCATCTGCGATGCCAACAGCCGTAAATAGTGCGATCATCGCACAAGAATATGAAAATGAGCCAGAGCTTTCTGCACAAATTGTTCTTGCCTCCACGGTGTTAAGTATGATTACGGTTACCGCAGTCATTTCGTTTGGTCGGTGGTTATTTTAAGAGAAGATGTTCTAGGAGAGGTAGAATGGACATGCGAAGGATAATGGAACTGGAAATCGGAACCATTGATTTTATACGATGGAAGGTGTAGAGTATAAGCATAAGCAATACCCATTTCCTGCAACGCACGTTAACAACGGTTGTCTCAAACCGATGCTAGTTTTCCGGGAACTCTACATCCAGTTGCTGATAACAAGCCGGCCTACTGAGCGGGACGTTAAAGGTAGCTGTGCGGGTACCCACCTGCTTTTACGCGGGCTTTGAGACACTTATAGTGACGACGAAGCGGGTTTGGGTTTAAACTTGCTTATATTCTTGTTACATAGAATGATGAACGTACATAGATGAAAGGCATGGAAGCGATTTGCTTCCATGCCTTTTTTTAGTGTACCCATCTTTTGTTCGACGCCGTTCGAGTTAAATCGGGCGGTGCCAGGCACTGTTTCCTTAAGTAAAGTACTCTAATTTCGCATCGGGGAAGAACTTGTCAATATACCCTCCCAGCGTGTCTTTCATATCTTGCTGCTGGTCTTTTTGGTAAACATATTTTCCAATGCCGTATTTCCCCCATTTGTACATGCGATCTTCTTCTTCCATTTCAAGCTTTGTCATCGGGTAGTTTTTTTGAATCACGCGCTTCGCTGGTTTTGTAAATCGATGCTGAATGAGTTCAAATGTTAAGTCTTTCGTTGCGCTTTTTGGAAGCTTAGCTTCTAGTTTCTCAAACAAAGTAAGATAACCTTCTTTCCAATCATCATATAGGTAGATCGGGGCAACGATGAAGCCGAGTGGATAACCAGCTTCTGCGACTTTCGCTGCTGCTTCGATTCGCTCATCAAGGCGCGAGGTTCCTGGTTCTAGAAACTTAATGACATAGTCAGCATTCATACTAAAACGAAAACGGGTTCGCCCCTGATGATCGGCATCAAGCAGATGATCAACGTGTGCGAACTTTGTTACAAAGCGAAGGCGGCCATGATCTGATTTGCCAAAGTATTCGATCGCTCGCTTTAGTGTATGCGTTAAATGATCAATACCGACGATATCTGATGTACAGGATGCCTCAAACCGAGTAGGTTCTGGTGCTCTCTCCTGCATATACTTTTCGGCCGCTTCGAAAATGTCATCTGTATTCACATACGTACGAATGTATGGCTTACTCCCCATTGTGGTTTGGAGATAGCAATAATGACAGTGACCCATGCAACCAGTGGCAAACGGAATCGCATATTCAGCAGACGGTTTTGATGTATCAAATTTTAGCGTTTTTCTTACACCGACAACCAAAGTCGATTTTGCGACGCGATATTGCTGGAAGTGGTTATCACCTGGTAGATTTCGAACCTGATTGTGTGAGGTCGTTTCTCTAATCTCAATGTCCATTTTTGAGAATTTGTCATGAAGCTCTCGACCTAATGGATACTCTAAGGCACGTGGTTCCATATAGACGAGTTGAGGCACAAATGGCTTAACCAACAAAATTCCTCCTATTCAATTGATCCGAAATATGTGGCATATGCTTGTTCGGCTTCTGCTTCTGAGTGGTAAATGGCAATGTCCGAATCGAGTGGGTAGTAGGTTTCATACAAGAAAAGAGCAAGCTTTCCAGGCTGCTCTGGATCGTTCACAATGGCTGCTTCTTGAATATTCGCTACATTATAAGTGTGAGGATTTCGATACATCACATACACGACATCACCTGCTTGATATCTCTGTCCAGAATCATAGTTTGAATCATGTAAATCCATTTCATCACTCCTTTACGTTCCTCTTCCTCATTGTTCCACAAGACGTTGAATTCCTTTCTGGTAAATAACGCCTATTTCAGTCATAAAGCATTGGGATCGTGCATACGATGTTCTGTTGACTTAAATATGAGGGAGGTGTGTGAAGGCATGTTGAAATGGATAAAGAATTTGTTGCCTTCACAAAGTGTGACTGATCAGATATTCGCTCGCTTTAAGGGGTACAGAAAATGGAGAGGGGGAGCTTGGTATAAAGTTTCTGATCGGGTTGCGCCTAAGAAAAGCATGTGGATGAGAGAAGTGAAGGACCCAACGGCATATTATGTGTGGACTCGTGAAATTTACGATTAGATCAATCCTTCAAAGGCGCTGTTCTCACTCGGCGCCTTTTGAACGATTGATCGACATACTTTGACATAACTCGGGTGGTGACAGGCACTGTTCATGAATAATGTCATTCGAACAACATATACTATTTTGTATAATTATGTAAAAAGACAAGGCGCGGGCGGAATACTTTTGAAAGATGGACGTGCTTTTAGAAGCAAACAATGCTAGCAAATAGGAGAATACAATGAATATTGTTCTTGCCACTGCACTGATCATAGCTGTTTTTTTGAAAAGCGATTGGAAAAATTGGGAACATTATTATCCCGAAATGCTGTATATTGCATTAGCTGCATCGGTTTACGAACTTATTGGGTATAAAGCATTTCATCTGTGGGAATTTAAAGAAACAGCTTTGCTAAGCAAATTCAATGTTCATTTACTTCATAACCTCGTGGTTAATCCAATCGTTGTTTTACTCTACTTGTCGAATTATCCAATACAGGGAAAGAAACTTCTCTATAATCTAAAATGGATCTTGGGGTTTTGGACTGTAGAATGGTTTGCTTCAATCTTACATGTGATTTCGTATCATAACGGATGGAATCTTGTATGGTCACTCCTATTTATTATGGTGATGTTTCCGATGGTTCGACTCCATCACACCAATAAAAGCCTTGCACTTCCTTTATCGGTTGTTATCTCCATCATGCTGTTGCTACTGTTTGGATATATTTAAAGAAAAGATAAGAAACAGAAATGTTTGTTTGACGTATCTACATAGAAAGATGACTTAATGTATGAAAGGAAAAGGCAGCGTTTGGTACCGAATGGTAGCAAACGCTGCCTTTTCCTATGAATGGATAACATCTATACTAAAGGGAATATCAGTAAAAAAGTGCAGTGATAAAATCAATTTGTATTATTTGAATCCATCTTTACTGTGGTAATTGAGATATTGGTCTTTCAAATCATTCAAGCTCTTCTTCCATTGCTGCAATGGTGGATCAGAAGAACGCTTCGTTTAAATGAAGGGGAATTTCTTTAGTCTATTATGGAAAAACAACGGGAGTTGGGACGAAAACAGGTTCTCATACATATAAAGTACAATGAGCGCAACTTTTGTAAGATAAGCGACAGCATGAAGGTTCAATGTTATGGAAAGAGGAGGACTTACAGAATGAACGCTTTTCAAATGATCACCTTTATTAAAGAACTTGAACGTTTAAAAGAGACAACCCGGACGGCATACATGAGAAGCGGCAGGCGAGAGAGTGTGGCAGAACATTCTTGGCGTTTGGCGATGTTTGCTTTTGCCTTAAGTAATGAATTTCCTGAGCTCGATCGCTATCGTGTTCTGTCTATGTGTCTTGTGCACGACCTTGGTGAAGCGTATGATGGCGATGTCTCTGCCACCATTCCAGTGAATCAAAAAGAAAAGATCAAAAAAGAGGAAGAGGCTGTACAGCGCCTTACTTCAGAACTTGGAGAGAGAGAAAGAGCCTCTATTCTTTCTCTTTGTCAGGAGTATAATCGTGGAAAAACGAAAGAAGCCCTATTTGTAAAAGCACTTGATAAAATGGAAACGATCATCCAACATACACAAGGCACAAACCCACCAGGATTTGATTATGAGTTTAACCTTACTTATGGGAAAGAGTACGCAGAATTTGATGAATTAGTAAAATTAATACGCAAGGAAATTGACAAAGAAACGCTTAAAAAAATGAATGAAGATGCTTAACGGCCAACATGAAGGAGAATGCCAGTGAAAATTATACTTATTCGACATGGGAAATCGGCATGCGATTTCTCAAAACGGTTAACTAGTCAGGATTATCGTGAATGGGTGAAAAAATACGAGGAGGAAGGGATCTGTGATTTAGCACCTGAAGATGTACAATTCGCCTTAAGTGAGGCCCCTCTTGTAGTGACTAGTCATTTAAAACGTGCCATTGAATCCGCAAAATCAGCGGATGTGATCCAAAGTGATCCCCTCTACCGTGAACTGGATCTTCCTTACTTCCACGTGAGCTTGCTTAAGCTCAACCCTCGAATATGGACAGTCTTTTATCGTTCCCTATGGTTAAGTGGTTTTTCGAAACAGTCCGAAACACAAAAGCAAGCGAAGAAACGAGCAACATTGGCGGCGCAACAATTAGAGGATCATGCGATCACACATGGTACGGTTGTTCTAGTAGGACACGGCTTCTTTAACCGCTATATTGGGCGTTCTTTAAAAAAACTAGGCTGGCTGGTAGAAGACGATAAAGGATCTGCAAACTGGACAATCCATACGTATATAAAAAATAGATAGGTACGTATTTTTTTATAAAAAAATAATCGAGTGGATTTACTTTGTCCTTTATTATGGTGAAATATTTTTAGGTTTGGAGGTAGAAGTAACGTGGAAAGCTGAAGGCGTTGAAGAGAACGTTAATCATACCGAATGAATGGAATCATGGTCAGTTGATGAGAGCGGTTACGTCATTTTCATCTTCAGTCAAGTAAAGTGTCTTCCAAAGAAAGCATCGCTGAAACGCAACTTCATTTTACTTAACCTGTTTCTAGCTACCATCCTGTTGGATAGTCGAACAATGTTATCGCAGCAAAGCATAAACAAAGAAGCTTTAGAGCCTTGAACGGATTGCTTAAAATTCAAGGGGTTGTCAAAAATAAAAAAGCAGGTAAAATGGACGCAAGGTTCAAGAAATCATCTGTTTAGCATCATAGAAATACAGGCTAAACATATCATGGAAGTATAGAGAACATACTGTTCCATCAAGGAACCATTACATGCTGGAAAGGGGAAAGAAATCATGAATCGTTCAGTGGTCTGTCCATGTGAGGGTGTTATTGAAAAGATCTTTGTCAATCATGCCTCTCGAGTTTATGAGTGGGAGCCTATGTTTGTCATTCGAAACGGACAGGGCAATATCGAGAAAATTACGCTAGGAGTAAGCGGAGAAATTTCTGAACTTCATGTGAAAGAGAATGATCGTGTAACAGGCGGACACATTCTTGCATCAATGAAAGAAGATGATTTTGTAACAGGAAGCGACTAATGATCGGTCCTTGCCGAACACATTTTAAATAGGATTGAAACGAGCTGGCGCAAGCATGTTACGGGCTACCGTAATGCTTGTGCTTTTTTGAACTTGTCCCTATTAACAAAAGTTTCTTTTCAGTTTCTAACGAATTTGTCTTGCAGGATCACCCGTTTTTTAGTAAAGTACACATATATTACACCCCAGATGGACAAATGTTTTTGTATGGAGGACACTATGAAGAAGATTGGACTATTACCACGTATTCTTATTGCCATTGCTCTTGGTATCGTTATCGGAGCTTTTCTCCCAGACTGGATCGTGCGTATTTTTGCGACTTTCAACGGGATTTTTGGAAACTTCCTCGGGTTTGCGATTCCATTAATTATTATCGGATTTATTGCACCAGGAATAGGTGAGATCGGAAAAGGCGCAGGAAAGTTGATCGGAATTACCACATCGGTTGCGTATCTTTCTACGTTTATTGCTGGTTTGCTCGCATTCTTTGCGGCAAGAAATCTTTATCCATTCTTTCTTGAAACGGGTGGAGCTGCATCCGAAATGGCAAATCCGGAAGAGTCATTGTTAAAACCGTTTTTTGAAGTTGAGATTCCGCCAATTATGGGTGTGATGACAGCACTCGTTCTGGCGTTCACGCTTGGTCTTGGTATGGCGGCGATGAAGGGAAACATGTTAAAAGGCGTTATGGGTGAGTTTCGCACAATTGTTGAGAAAGTGATTCGTTACGTCATTATTCCATTACTACCGCTTCATATTCTTGGTATATTTGCGAACATGACAAGTGCTGGACAAGTTCAAACGATCTTAAGCGTCTTTGCCAAAGTATTCGTCATGATCATCCTTCTTCACGTGACAATGCTGTTGATTCAATATAGCGTCACTGGTGCTGCTACTTCACGGAATCCGTTTAAGCTTCTAAAAGGGATGATGCCAGCCTACTTTACAGCTCTTGGTACGCAGTCTTCTGCGTCTACGATTCCTGTAACGTTAAGACAAACGAAAAGGAACGGCGTGCGTGAAAAAATCGCTGATTTTAGCGTACCTCTTCTCGCAACCATTCACCTTTCTGGAAGTACGATTACAATTGTGTCTTGTGCGATGGCGGTGATGATGCTAAATGGACAAGATCCAACATTTGCAACAATTATTCCATTTATCCTGATGCTAGGCGTCACGATGATTGCGGCACCTGGCGTACCGGGTGGCGCTGTAATGGCAGCTATTGGGTTACTAGAATCAATGCTAGGATTTGATTCTACAATGATCTCTCTTATGATCGCATTGTATCTCGCCCAGGATAGCTTCGGTACAGCTTGCAACGTAACAGGTGATGGAGCCCTATCAGGCCTCGTTGACCGATTAACGAGAGAGAAAACATCAATCAAAAGGACAGTGAAAGCTGGATAGAGGTTTCGAATGGGACAGGCACTTGCCTGTCCTTTTTTATACGCCTGCCTTTTACTTCTTCAGTTAAAAAGGATATCGCTCTCATGCTCCCGAATGGTATGGAGTTGAGGAGGAGAGAGTGATGAAGAAAACAATTTTAAATCAAAACAAACAGAGCTGGGATAAAGTGGCGCATCATTTCAATGGCATTGATGCGCTTCCTGCTTATGGTCCTTATGCACAAACAGAAGACGAACTTCAACTTTTTAATGAAGTGGAAAATGCGAAAGTACTTGAAATCGGCTATGGTAGTGGCCATTCGCTTCGCTATATGGCTGATAGGGGAGCTTCTGAACTTTGGGGAGTGGATTTGTCGGAAGAACAAAGAAGAACCGCTGAAAATACGCTATCTGGTTTATCCGCTAGCTTATTTTGTGCGCCAATGGAACAAGAGATCCATTTACCGAAAAACTATTTTGATCACGTTTTTTCGATCTATGCGATTGGCTGGACGACAGATTTAAGAAGGACGTTTGAACTGATTTATTCTTACTTAAAAAAGGGAGGAAGTTTTATTTTTAGCTGGGATCATCCTCTTTATGTGCATTTGAAAAGTGAGAATGGGGAGATCAAGCTAAATGGCTCTTACCAGAAGGAAGGTCTCCATACGTTTGAAGATTTTAAAGGGGAAGGCGTATCGATGACGATTCACAAGGGGAAAATGGCAACGTATATCAATGAATTAATTCAGGCTGGTTTTACCATTAAGGAAATGATTGAAAGTGACGTACCCGAGCGGTATCAAGAAGAAGAGTCCGCGATTTCTGATCGCTACTATTCCCTTTATAAAGCGAGGAAATTTCCAACAACAATGATCATTAAAGCAGTAAAATAGTGACTCAGACACAGAGTTTTAAGAAAGGTCAGCTTTACTTGGAAGAAAATGGAACTTCGCTAAGGTCAATTCGTAACCCTTAATGAGAGTCTCTTATGAAGGGTGTGAATTGGTTTGGTAGTGAAATTTCTCGCTTGTCCTGTTTTTAGAAAAGCAATTAAATGGTCTATGATTGATTCTTTGTTTGTTGCGAGTCTATTACTAGTGGCAATGATCTGGTTACCCGCTTATTTTAGACCTTATCAGGAGAATGCTAGTCGGACTGTTGGAAAGTTTCATAGAGGTTACCCAGGTGAAATTGAGGTACATAAGGGTGGGTCGAGGCACCCGTTTTTTGTCGGAACGTTGATCTTTTGTGCAGTAGGGCTGCTCACTGTCTTTGGATACTATTTTCATATCTCATATAGAATGTCATAGCGAAAAAGAGTGAGAGAGGGTTGTACCTTCTCTTTCACTCTTTTTTCAGTTCCCCCAATTTCCGAAGCCCGTGAAGATCCAGCATCCCAAAACCAACTTTTGAGAATATCGGGAGGATAATAAATGCGAGCGTATCAATGATGCCTTTCGTTAGTCCAACACCAGAAGCCCCAAAGAACCATGCTGTCGGATAGAGAACCCAGAACGAAGTCAAATAAAGTGCCATTCGTTTATAATGCTTTGCCAGTTGGGCATTTGACGCATCCGCCATGCTTTTAAGCGGCCTCCATACAATCACTAATAGTATCACAAGGGCGACAAGACCTAGAAGGTACCAGATGTATTTGGTGGACGCTGGTGAAAAATCAGCGATAAGTCCTGTTACGATCATGAAAACATCCGCTGCAATCAACGAAGCGATCAGCGTGTAATTGATTTTACTTTGATAGAACATCGCGGTTAGAGCGAGCGACAATAGTAGAAGAGGGGTGGAGACAACCCAATCTATATATCTGGCAAAATAAATCGTTTTATCCGGCTTTTCTAACAATCCCTGGCCTAATGCAATCGATAAATAAGCAACACCTGACCATCCTGTAATAAGGATTGCAACAACATACTCATACATGGGGACACCTTTAGGTTTTCGACTGAGGAGATAAAAATAGATGGCACTGGAGATCATCACGATAAAATAAAAAATGTGTAACGCTGTTTCGATTGAATTCATGCTTTTATCTCTCCTTCTTATCGTGTTACTCAGTATTGGCATTGGGGAAGGATTTATACAACTTACAGCGGATGAATCAAATAGCTAGACGAATCAAACGGAACCTTTTAAGATGAAGATACTGAATGATAAAGGAGCTTCGATATGAATTTTGTCGCCTTAGATTTTGAAACTGCTAACTCAACCAGAGGAAGTGTCTGTTCCATTGGCCTTGTGGAATATGAAGATGGTCAACTCATTCGAGAATATTATCGGTTGGTCAAACCGAAACAAAATTTCTTTTCAGGCATTAACGTGAGCATTCATGGGATTACTAAAGAAGATGTAGCGGATGCTCCGGAGTTTGATGTTCTTTGGATAGAGGAAATTAGAGAGCTAGTGGAAGGGAAATTTCTAATTGCTCATAATGCGCAGTTTGATATGAGCGTTCTCCGAGCTGTTCTTGATCAGTATGACCTTCCATATCCGATGCTGGCTTATAATTGTACGGTGAATCTATCAAAAAAGACGTGGACACTACCTAAATACAAATTAAATGTAGTTTCCGATTATCTTGGCATCCAACTCGATCATCACCATGCGTTAGATGATGCAAGAGCGTCTGCCCTAATTTTTCTAAAAATAGCCGAAGCGTTAAATACCAATGATGTAAAAGAAGTAATTGAGAGAACTGGTACAGCGAATGGCGTTCTCTTTGATAGCGGTTATGAACCTGCAAAATTGAATAAGAAGAATACAAAGAAAACCCCTGCACCAAAAATTCGTTCATGAATTTTGGTGAGGGGTTTTTGTTTATCACCTTAAAAGAAATGAATGAGAAAAGAGAGGGTGTCTAGCTCTCTTGCTAAATCAATTTGTTGAAGGTGAATGTTCCCTGGAAGCGTAAGATAGGCAGAAGAAAAGTTCATAATGCCGAGAATACCGGTTTCAGATAGTTTCTCAGAAATCATCTGCGCTGATGCGGCAGGGATAGCCAGAATCGCTACGGTTACACTAGCAGTTAATCGATCATTCATTTCATCAATATGATAAACTGGGACACCAGCAATGGTTTTACCAACCACTTTTGGATTATTATCAAAAGCCATTTTAATTTTGGGAGACGATTTTCGTAGGTGATTGTAGTGAAGAAGCGCAGTTCCCAGTCGTCCAGCGCCAATCAAAGCCGCTTCTGGCTCAGTATTCTCGTTTACAATCAGGTGAAGATGATTGACAAGTTTTTTGACTTCATACCCTGCCCCTTTGCGTCCTGGAGCTTTTATCTTAGAGAAATCTCTTCTCACAAGATCAGATTTATAATTAAGCGCGTTTCCAATCTCTACAGAGGAAATCGATTTTTGACCAGATTTCTTCACGCTTTTCAAATAAGAAAGGTAGAGTGGGAGCCGCTTTATGGTTGCATTTGGAAGCTTATTCTCTTCCTTTTTCATACTATTACCTCCGTCGTACTAATCCGCTTTCTACTCTATTATAATCTTAATCTAGCAAAGTGCAATTTGGAAAATAATCCAAAAGAACTAGTGAGGGATTATTTGTCTCTCTTTTCCCGACGCTGAGGCATTCATACTTTGCTAACAGAAAAAGAACCGGTCAATTGGCCGGTTCTTTAAGCGGTTATTGATTGAGTTCTTGTTTACATAAATACCAGTCAATACATTCAAGGCCATCTTCGTTCTCGCGTTTTTTCATATCTTCTTGTGTTTTAGGAGGGGAAACGAGAACTTTATCCCCTGGTTCCCAATTGGCAGGGGTCGGCGCGCCATGTTCATCTGTTGTTTTAAGTGCCTTAACTAACCGCATAATTTCATTCATATTGCGTCCTGTCGTAAGAGGATAGTAGATAACAGCCCGAACAACCTGCTTATCATCAACAACGAAGACGGCACGGCTCGTTTCCGTTTGACTTTCTTCTGGCATAATCATGCCGTAGCGAGTGGCTACTTTTCGATCAAGGTCAGCGATCACTGGAAATTCAATTTCGGTATCAAAGTTTTTCTCAATATTACGAACCCATGCTAGATGGGAGGACACGCTATCAACACTAAGACCGATTAGCTCAACATCGAGTTTGCGTAATTCAGGGTAAATCTCTTGAAATGCGACAAATTCCGTTGTGCACACCGGGGTGAAGTCAGCTGGATGGGAAAACAAAACAAACCATTTTCCTTTGTAATCATTGAGAGAAAGCTGTCCGTGTGTTGTATTGGCGGTAAAGTCAGGGGCCGGTGAACCGATCCGAGGTAGCTGATAAGCTGTTTCAGTTTGTTGCTCTGACATAATCAAACATCCTCCTTCTATTTTCATCTACGGTGGGTTTTCCCTCCTATTTTCTAACTAAACAGTCTTTTTTGTGACGAATTTTTTAAAAAGTTCCTTTTTCAAGAGAAAGAAAATGATAGAATGAAGCGGAGGAAAAGAATACCAAATAAGGAGAGAGGAGAAGGAGAATGAAAATTGAATTTCTTGGTACCGGTGGAGCCATGGCGATTCCACGCCCGCTCTGTCAATGTGCTATTTGCCTAGAAGCGAGAAAGAAAGGCGTTCCTTACAGCCGATCAGGTCCTAGCGTATTTGTTCATGGACCTAACGTCCTCATTGATACGCCTGAAGATAGCTATATGCAATTAAACCGATCAAAAATATCGACGATTGATGGTGTATTCTACTCCCATTGGCATCCCGATCATGTCATGGGGAGACGGGTGCTAGAATCAATGAATGCGGATTGGGTGAACCATCCCGCACAAGGAACAACAACGGACGTTTATTTGCCAGAGCAAGTGGCCAGTGACTTTCAAACAAGATTAGGTACGGGCGAGCATCTCGCTTTCTTTGAAAGTCAAGATTACATAGCGCTTCACAACTTGAAAGATGGAGAAAAAGTAACCATTAATGACGTGACCATTACACCTTTTCGTTTATCAGAGGACTATGTCTATGCTTTTTTGTTTGAAGGGAACGGTAAACGGGTTTTGATTGCTCCTGATGAACTTTATGGTTGGGATCCGCCAAAGCTTGGCGAATTAGATGTGGCGATCTTGCCGACTGGCATCTGTGAATTTCATCCGTTAACAGGAGAAAGACAGATAAGCGCCGATCATCCTGTTTTAAAAGAAGAAGCGACTTTTCGTCAAACACTGACAATTATTGAAAAGCTGCACGTAAAAAAAGTGTATTTAACACATCTTGAAGAACCTGATCAATTGAGCTATGACGATCTTAAAAAAGTGGAAGACACGCTTCCACAGGATAAAAAGATTTCGTTTGCGTTTGATACGTTAATGATTAGTCTATAGGAAGACCCGGTTTAAAAAGAGCTACTTTAGGGAAACATTTTTTTAGAATAGAAACGAGGTGAGCGAGTGGAACTGTCATTTGGATTAATCCTTAATATTGTAATCGCGATTTATTTATTTGTAGACGCGAAGAAACGTGATAAAAGCTCTTTTTTCTGGGCGATTCTCGGTTTGATTTTTGGACCAATCGTTCTTGGGATCTACTTTATTCAAACTGGTAGAAAAGGCATTGGTTGGCTAATCATTATCCTTGCTGTTATCTGGTTTATTATTGCCATTGTGTTAGGTATTTTGGCGGGGATCATTGGTCTCTTATTTTAAGATGAAACCTGAAGCGCGCATGCTTCAGGTTTTCCTATGTGTTTAGAAATGTCTAGAATGTGGAAGAGTGGGAGAGACATAAATAAATGATATGAGCGCTTGAGATGAATGTGTTAAACAGCATCATGGAAGAGTTGCTGCTAACATTCATAGATAAGTAATGTCTCAAGGGGGAAGCGATGGATGAGGAAGCAAAAGTGATAGAGTGGATCACTTCCGAAATCGAAGTAGAGTCATGCACCATGCAAGATTATCCGGTATACCAATCGGGTAAACGAATCATCGATCGAAGCGGGGATTACCTTATTGTCTACTTTCATCCGTTGCTTGAGAAAGTTGTTTATACATTTAAAGGGACTGAGGATATTTATTTTATAGCTCGTGGTTAAGCAATGTTGAATAAGGTAAACCGGATAGATATAAGAAAGTGGAGCGCAATTTTAGTTGCGCTCCACTTTCAAGTTTATGGTACAAGATGGATATTAGCGTCAATATCTTCAGATGATATGAGAGAAAGCTGATTTAAAAGGGCAATTTGAAAGTCTCCCGGTCGATTTTCGATATGATCTGCCGCTTTTTCACTTGCGACACCATAAAAAGCAAGCGCACCATAAGCAGCAAGCATTGGATTTTCCTCAATAGCTGCAAATGCGCCAAGAAGAGAGGAGAGGAGACAGCCAGTGCCAGTTACCCTGGTTAAGATTGGATGGCCATTGCCAAGCTTAAGAGTTGCTTCGCCATTAGAAATAACATCGATTGCTCCGGTAACGATCACCGTACAGCCGAACATCTTTGCTGCTTTTTTTGAAAGGATTTCGGTATTTCCTTCTCCTTCCGTCGCATCCACACCTTTGATTGTCCACTGTTTTCCAGCAATATTTGCAATTTCCGCTGCGTTTCCTCGTAGATATTGCACGTCCACTTCTTTAAGAAGACGCCTAGCTGTTGACGTTCGATAAGGAGTAGCACCAGCTCCAACAGGGTCCAGAATAACGGGGATGTGCATTTCATTTGCTGCTTTTCCAGCAATAATCATCGCGTCTACCAGGTCCTTCGTTAATGTACCAATATTTAAAACAAGCGCGCCAGAAATTTTTACCATATCAGCCACTTCTTCTTTTGCATAAGCCATGACGGGACTTGCACCTGCAGCGAGTAAGCCGTTCGCTGTAAAGTTCGTAACGACGGTATTCGTTATATTATGAACGAGAGGGGATGCCTCTCTAACCTTTGTAATAAGGGCAGCAGCCTGTGATTTTTCCACGATCAACATCCTTTCATACTTGTCATTTCATTCATTAGGACTATTTTCTTGTTTTTTCATTGTATCAATAAGGTGTTCGCGTGAAAATAAAAAATCACTAAGAAATGAAAGGGAGACTTCTTCCTTTTTACGGTCTTGAATACCGATTCCAAAAACGTAACACCCATGAAAAAGGAAAAGGCAGTCGGTAGCCGGCTTTCTCAAGTTGTTTTAAAAGGTTAATAAACGCACCACCTACTCGGCGTTGTTTTTTTAATTCTTCTTCGTTTTCTTTTACTGTAATGCGATATCCATTATGAAGGCCTTCTATTTTGACCTCTTTTCTACCTAGCTTTTCAGTTGTCTCCTTCATTACCTTTGAATTTTCCATCGTTATTTCTCCTTTTTGTTCCATAGTCGTTTTTCCATTGCACCAAAGAAAAGGATGATGATGAAAGAAATGCCTCCAGTTATGCTAGTAGGGAGAAAGAGGGATGGCATGTCAAATGCCAGGCTTACAATGAACCCAATGAAACTAAAGCAAAATAGAATAAACGCATAATGTTTATTCCATAGCATGCTTTTGGATTGAACTTCACGTTGTGTTAAGCGTTCTTTCCACTGTCGATGGTCATGAAATTCATCTGAAAGTCGATCGAGCGGATTCTTAATTGAAGAAATTCTAGCATATAGCTGTTTCAGAAGCTTTTTGGGGTCATAGCGATAATCAGCCGATTCTTCGCGATTGATCCATTCTTGAACGATGGGCTTGCCTTCTTCAATTAAATCAATTTCAGGATCCAACGTATAGAGAATACCAACAATGGTTGAAATGGCTCGTCCGAGAAAAGCAAATTCACTCGGTAATTGAATGGGCTGCTTATTTACGAGCGTTTGAACTTCTTTTAATACTTGCTCGGCTGTATCTTCATCCATCATCGTAAGATCCTGTTCAATGAATAAGGTAACGAGCGTTTGAATGGCTTTCTCGATTTGTCTTTTATCTGAGTTAGGAAGAAGGAAGCGCAATTCGTCAAGAGCCTCTGTGACATCACTGTACTGACTAAGCACAATTCCTGTGATAAGCTTTCGAATGGACAGAGCATCTCTGGCTTCAATGTGTCCAACCATCCCAAAATCGATGAAAACGATGGTGCCGTCTTCTTGGATAAGAAGATTACCAGAATGAGGATCGGCGTGAAATTGCCCTTCTTGAAGAAGCTGCTCAAGATATCCTTTTAACAATTTACGGGCAAGTCCTTTCCGATCAAGGGCCTTCTCCTCAATATAAGAAAGGTTCGTGATGCGAGCGCCTTCCATCCATTCCATAACGAGCACCTTTTTCGTTGACCATTCTGCCACATAATGCGGTACTCGGTATCCAGGACTATCGCTGTATCGCTCCTTAAAGTGCAGACCATTTTTCAGTTCTTTCTTAAAATCAAGTTCATCTTCAATCACATGACGAACTTCCTCATATAACCTGCTTAAATCAAGCTGCTTGCCGTATGCCGTAAACTTATCCATGAGCCAGAACACGATACGAAGGGCTTGAAAGTCAGCCCGAATAATCTTGCGAATGTTTGGTCGACGTATTTTGATTGCCACATCTTCTCCAGATTTTAATGTTGCTCGGTATACTTGCCCAATGGAGGCAGAGGCAATCGGACGATCCGATAGATTGTCGATGACATCTTTATAATCAGCTGACCATTCTTCTTCAAGAATTTGTTTCGCTTTTCCCCATGGGAAAGAAGGGACGCGATCTACAAGATCTTCAATTTCTTCCAGAAAAACTTTTGGAAGAATGTCAGCCCTCGTTGCAAGAAATTGCCCAAGCTTAACGAGTAATCCCTCAAGGCGAATCGCTTTCTCTTTGTATTCTCTCGCTTGTTTTTTTAGTAGCTTTTGCCACCGTTCCTGGTCCCAGGAATGTTTGCTTTTTCTACGGAAATGTTCTAGTTGAAGAAAGAACTTAACGGACATCCAAACAATTACACTAATCCGGTACAGCGATTGATATTTCATAGAAGACTCCTACTCCTGAATAAGTTGTTTAGTGTTTAACATAGCCTATTTCCACCTCTTAGAAACAATTTTCTTGGATGAAGAGCACATCAAAAACCCCCTATCTCAACTTGCGAGAGGGGGTTTGTATAATAGCATCCGTCAGACTGGTGCATTCACTTCCAGGTCTTCAATTTCTTTCTCCTGGTATTGCACATCTTTTCTAGCGTTAAAGCGATCTGCTTTTTCAACGGTTACCGTAATGTTGTAATCGGGGATACCAGCGTATTTTTCATACCGACCTCTAGGCAAGAGGAAATTTCCTTCAGGAAAATGCACTTCTAGATTGCCGCTTGCAATATCTACAAATTTGGCTCTTCCTTGAAAAACACCAAATCCATTGTAAACGACAATTCCTTCACCTTCTGTGATGCTTAGTCTGTTTGCATCTTCGGCATTTATCAGAACGTCGTATCGCTCTGCTTTGTTAAAAGGATCAGTTTCTTTATAAACCATCGAATTAAATTGCTTTCCACGCCTTGAGGTGACGATAAACTGCCCTTCCTTTTTGCCAAGGTCAGGAATCTCCACTGGAATGAGATTTCCTCTTCCATCTGGTGTTGGACAGATACCCCCTTCACACAACCAGGCACCGCCCCATTGGAAGACGTCCCCTTTCTTTGATAAGTGTTGAACGCCGTCATAGTCACGGTTGGCAATGGCGATTTCATTTCGTATTTCCTGTCCAGATTTAAAATCAACGAAGTGAGCTGTCTCTGGCTTGATTCGCTTGGCCAGATCGATATAGATTTTCCATTCCGAACGCGCTTCTTCCACCTGATTTTGATTGCCTTCAATTTCTGGAGAAAAGTAAACCATTCGTTCAGTGGACGTGGAAGTACCCCCACCTTCTTGTTCATATCTTGTTCGAGCAGGAAGTACGATCACTGCTTCTTTTGCATCAACAAGTGTAGAGGTATTGAGAATAATGTCCTGGTGGACGCGTATTTCTAACTCAGACAGGGCTTTTTCTACAAAATCAGGGTCAGGCATCGTTTCAAGGAAGTTTCCTCCTGATAAGTAGTAAAGTTTAATCTTTCTCTCGTGATCTTCTGGAAGGACGATGTTTTCTAAGGTCACCCCAACAATATCACCCTGCCATTTTGGTAGCTCGAATCCCCATACTTGTTCCATGCGACGAATGTTATTGGGGTCAAATCCTCCTCCAGGTAAAACAAAGGGATCGGCTCCCATTTCTCCAGATCCCTGCACAGAAGAATGTCCACGGAAGGGCATTAAGCCACTATTTTTCTTACCGAGAAATCCACGTAGTAGAGCGAGGTTCGCTACTTGAGAGATGTTATCTGTCGCAAAGGAGTGCATCGTTAAACCAAGCGCCCATGCAAAAACAGCGCTCTTACTTCTTGCAAGTAAACGAGAGAGTTCGATAATCCGTTCTTTCGTTATACCAGAAGAGCGAACGATTTGCTCCCAAGATTGAAGCTGAACATTTGCTTTTAATTCTTCATATCCGTTCACATGCTTTTGGACGAAAGGATGATTAATGGCAGACCCATGTTCTTTGTCTTCCATTTCAAACCAGTGCTTCATAATCCCGTGCATAAAGGCAATATCTCCACCGACATTTACCTGATAAAAGTCGTCCGCTAATTTGGTTCCAAACAGCGCCGATTCTCCGTTGGAAGGAATCCAATATTTATCCATGGCTGGCTCTTTGTATGGATTGACCATAATGATTTTCGTGCCTCTTTTTTTCGCTTCAAGCATGTATTTTGTGGAGACCGGAGAACTATTAGATGCGACACTACCCCAGAACATTAAGACATCCGTCCCAAACCAATCCTGGTAATTCACTGTGGACGCGCCGACACCGATTGAACGTTTTAAAGCCGTTTTACTCGGTGAGTGACAAATACGTGACGCATTGTCAATATGGTTTGTGCCTAGAAATCGAGCTACTTTAGCTGCAACGTAATAGGACTCATTTGTAATCCCTCTTGATGTTAAATAAAAAGCGTACTGTTTTGGATCAAGCTTTTTCATCTTATTGGCAATGAGATCCATTGCATCGTCCCAAGTCAGACGAGAAAAACGATTTTCACCTTTACGACGAATTAACGGATAAGGGATGCGTCCTAATTTCCGAAGCTCGGTACTGCTGTATTGACGAAGTTCGTTAATGTCAGAATGCAAAACATCCTCATTGATTGCAGGCATTGTGTTGAGTCTTAAAACATTGAGTCTTGTTGTACAGACGTGTGGTCCTTTTAAGGTTTGGTCATATAACCCTGAAACCCCTAATGCACATCCATCGCATACGCCCTGTGTTAAAATTCGGGTGGCGTATCCTATGTTGTCCCGGTTTTCCCATGCGATTTTGGCAGTATCCCGAAAATGCTGGGGTTTCACTTTACCTAATCCAAAGGGAATTGGACTTACCCAGTGTTTTGGCTGTGGTTTCTTTGTTGCTTTTATTGGCCCTTGATGTTTTGTGTCACCCATGTGGTTCACTCCTCTAATTATTGTTTTACAAAATAAAAACCACCGTTTGCCCGTCGCATGTAACGGAAAAACGGTGGTTGAGTCTTTAGCAGGGTCGCTACCAAGTGCCTAACCTTTTTGGTTCTTATTAAGAAATCTTCATTTTTTCTTCAATGTTTTCATCAAATACAAAGATTGACATTCCGAAATCACGGTCAATATCAATATCGACGAAAAGGTCGAGAAATTTACTTCCAAGAAACTCTTCCATCTGTAAGGGAGGGTTGTTCCGATACATTTCTTTCACCATTTCAGTTCTTGCAGCACGAAGCATTTGCTTGCCGTCATCTGCACTAGCAATGAATTTTTCAACTGGTGAAAGGTTTCCTTCCATCTCGCAAATCGCCCAGTTCTTACAAAAGGTAGTTGTAATTTTACTAGGTCCTTTGCCCATATGTTTCTTCCGAAAAGAACGAACAAGATTGCTGAATTCTGCTTCATACTTTGTCATACTGTCCTACCTTCTTATCGAGTTGGTCTTAGACATTCATTATTACATGATCCTACATACTCAAACAATTTTTACATATTTACTGTTGCAGGCACTTCATTTTCTTTCCGGAGCCTACGAATATCTTTACGAATGACAATCGAAATGATCAGAGCTACAACAAACATGGCAGCAAAAAAAGTTAAACTAGCAGCGTAACTTCCAGTCGTATCTTTCATCCAAGCAGCAAACATTGGGCCGACAAGGCCTGCCGCTGCCCAGGCTGTAAGAATGTACCCGTGAATCGCACCAAGTTGTTTTGTGCCAAACATGTCACCGATATAAGCTGGAATAGAAGCGAATCCTCCACCGTAACATGTGTACACGATCGCAAGCATGATTTGAAATAGGATCGCGGTCGTCGTATGAGGAAGTAGAGCAAATAGAGCAATTTGCAGAACAAAGAACGTGGTATACGTGTTTGGACGCCCGATGTAATCGGAAACCGATGCCCATCCGATTCGGCCAAGACCATTAAAGATCCCAAGGACACCTACGAGTGCAGCCGCCTCCGTTGTTGTTAATCCGATACTTTCCTGTGCAAGTGGTTTTGCAGCAGAAAGAATCGCAATTCCGCATGTAACATTTATAAAAAGCATGAGCCATAAGTAATAAAATCGTGATGTTTTAATCGCTTCATTCGCAGTTAGCTGAGACAGATCTCCTGATTTTTTCGATTGCTTTTGTTTTTCTTTAAATCCTTTAGGGGCCCAGCCTTCAGGAGGTTTCTCTAAATACAAAGAAGAAGCGACCATAAGGATAAAGTAACTTGCACCGAGTATGTAAAAGGTATTAGCGGTTCCAACTGATTTAATCAACGTATCCATCACGGGACTTGCGATCGCTGCTGCAAATCCGAAGCCCATTATGGCAAGGCCAGTCGCAAGGCCACGTCGGTCAGGAAACCACTTAACTAGCGTTGAAACAGGAGCAATATAACCAACGCCAAGTCCAATTCCTCCAAGCGCTCCATAGAAAATGTAGAGAAGGGGAAGAGAGCCCATATTGACAGCGAACCCAGAACCGAAAATACCAATTCCAAAAAAGCTAGCTGCAAGAAGACCTGCTTTCCTTGGGCCGTATTTTTCTACAAAATGACCGAGAAATGCTGCTGAAAGTCCTAAAAATAAAATGGCGAGACTAAATGTAAATTGAACTTGTTTGGCGGACCACCCAAATTCGTTAATAAGGGGATCGGTAAAATTACTCCAAGCATAAACAGATCCGATTGAAATATGAATTCCGACTGCAGATGCTGCGATAAGCCACCTGTTCTTAACCTTTTTCATCCACTTCATCTCCTTTAGTTCGTTAACAAGCTAACTGATAAAACAAAATAAAAAACTGTCGATCGACCAAATAAGAGAGTGTTTACTCTCCTGTAGGTGATTGACAGTTAGCCGTTAGCAGGCACGCTACTAGACATAACCAACAGTTAATCGCTTTCACTTTCGCGAGCGTTGTCCCATTTTAAACCGATAACAGGGTCGCTGTCTCGTATCTATAAATGTTACAACATGATGAACTTTTATAAATAATAGCATAAAAAATGAAAATCGATCAATAAAAGATTCTAGCTTGTTGGCATTTTACTAGGAACGAGTGGATTATTTTGAACGGATGTTTAACCATCTTTGGATGAAAAAGGCAAGCGCAGCAGAGGTCGCCATAACAATAATCGTTACGAAAAACGAATTTTCTGCAGTTGTATAATTGCCCATCACGCTGTAAGTCGATTGTTCATGAAAAACGGCGAGAAAGATTCCTGAAAGTAGCTGTAAACAAAAAAATAATACTAGAAAGCTACTAATGAAAGAGAGATAGTTCATCGTCTTTGTTCCTTTCTATGATCAGTAGAGCTTATTTATAGTCGTAGTATAAGACTTCGCATTTTTCGTTCATTACTAGGGGAGAGAAGATAAATGATTATATGATTTACATAACGGAAGGCATGATGGGTCCAGGAACTGTTTCACCTTCCTGAATGAGGGGAATGGTAGAAGCAGACATTATTTATCATTTCTGTTTAGGGAGGACACAATCGTGAAACGTGCTATGCTCATTATAAACCCATCTTCTGGTAAAGAAAAAGCGTTAAACTACGAAGAAGAAGCTGTAAACATTTTACAACAAAACCATGTAGACGTGACAGTTAAATATACCGAAAAGGAAGGAGACGCTATCCGGTTTGCTAAAGCCGCATGCGAGAATCATTTTAACACGCTTGTCGCGATGGGAGGAGATGGAACAATTAATGAGGCCATTAACGGATTAGCCAGTGAGTCAGAACGTCCTGATTTTGGTTTTATCCCGTTAGGAACGGTTAATGATTTTGCTCGTGCGCTAGGGATCCCGATGCAACCGAAAAAGGCGCTAAAAGTACTAGCACAGCAGCATACTAAACCGGTTGATATTGGTCGGATTAATGATCAGTATTTTATGAATGTGCTAGCTGTGGGTGCTATTGCAGAAGCAGTGTATGATGTAACGCCTGAACAAAAATCCAAATTTGGTCCCCTCGCCTATCTAATTGAAGGTGGAAGAGCGCTAAAAGACAAAACACCTTTTGACTTGAAGGTGACGTATGATGGGAAACAATGGGAAGGTGAAGCATACATCATGCTGATTGCTTTAACAAATTCGGTCGGAGGGATTCAGTCGTTTGCTCAGCATGCAGAAGTCAATGATGGTTATTTTCACATTTTTATTTTAAGAGAATTTTCTCTTCCAAAAGTATTTAAAATTATTCCAGATCTTTTTAGTGGGAACTTACAAGATAATGCTCAAGTGGAGTACTTTCCTGCTTCCAAAATCAGAGTCGAATCTCATCAGGAACTGGTCGTGAATATTGATGGAGATGAGGGTGTGCAGCTCCCATTTGAAGCAGAAGTGAAGCACAATGAATTACATATTTTTGTCCCTGAAGAGTAGAGTTCATGTGTTTTTTAAAAGGGGGGAGGGCCGGATTCCCCGAACAGCCTTACTTCTGATTCCTATCCTCAATGAATATGCTAATGGTGATAAGCATTGGAATGAGGTGGGAATGTGGGTCAAAAAGTATTGTTTTTTGGAGACGTTGGCATTGATGATACGATTGCTCTATTGTTTGCTTATTTTTCAAAAGAAATAGAAGTGATTGGCATTGTAGCGTGCTACGGCAATGTATCGAAAAAGCAAACAACAAGAAATGTCCGCTACTTGCTTAAAGAAATTGGTCGAACTGACATTCCGGTAATGGGTGGTGCAGAAAAACCGATGACGGGTGAGGTGCCAACTTACTACCCAAACGTTCACGGTCCAGAAGGATTAGGTCCGATTACTCCTCCACCAAATGAAGCTGAGCCATTAGAAAATTTTTTCGATGTCATCTCTCTCATTGAAGAATATGGCGAAGATCTAGTTATCGTTAACGTGGGCAGAATGACTTCTCTTGCAACGCTGTTTCTTCTCTATCCTGATACGATGAAAATGATTAAATGTTTCTATATTATGGGTGGTGCATTTAATGTGCCAGGGAACGTTACTCCCAGTGCAGAAGCGAATTTCTATGCCGATCCAGTTGCTGCCAATATCGTTATGAAGTATGCAAGAAATGTTTTCTTATTTCCTCTAAACGTGACCCAGCAGGCTATTGTAACACCCGGAATGGTGAACTACATTGAGGCAAAAAGTAAGCCGCCTTTTCTAAAGCCGCTCTTGGATTACTATTACGAGGAATTTTATAAAAAGATGGTTCCGGATATCGAAGGTAGTCCAGTTCACGATGCGCTCACCTTAATGAGTGTAGAAAAAAACAGCATATGCACTTTCTACCGCACTCCAGTCGCAGTAGAAATTACTGGAGAAGCGCGAGGTCTTAGCATTGGTGATTTTAGAAAATCCTTCGAACAGGAAAAATTTGATAATAGGCCGACACACCGCGTGGCGATTGAAATGAATTATTTTAGGTTTTATAAACTATTTATGGAAACGATGACGGGAGATACTTTTTAGTGAAATGAAACTTTCTCCTATCGCTTTTCGTAAGGAGAGTAACATCGATGATAGAGACAAGATGACAAGAGTAGATTCCTTTCGCCACATTGCTTGAGTTTAGAGGTTCGTTCCCCACACAACATCTGTTGCGAATAGATTAACAGCAAAAAGCGTAACAAATGTAAGAAGTGAAGAGGGTGCTTGAGCTTGAACGACATTGGAAGAGTAATAACAGAGATCAGAATGGAAGGGACAAGTGTTCTTCAGAAACCAGATGAATTCATGCTCATCGGTAGAGGAAGAAGTGCGGTCGTTTTTAAAATCCCGGGTGAGCAAAAAGTCCTTAAAGTTTTTTATCCTGATTTTGTTCATCTTGCAAGACTAGAAGCCTCGATTTATCAAGAACTATCCAATAATGATTACTATCCTTCCTTCTATGAAGGAGGAGAGGGGTATGTTGTATTAGAATATCTAGAAGGATTGACCTTTTATGAGTGTTTAATTCAAGGGATCGTGATTACAGAGGAAATGATTGAGAAAGTTGATCAGGCTCTGAACTACGCTCGTATGAAAGGTCTAAATCCATCAGATACGCATCTTCAGAACGTTATGCTTTTATCGAATGGTGGAGTTCGCGTTATTGATGTCGTTCGGTTTCGTCAAACCAGGATATGCACCCATTGGGAAGATCTAAAGGTCGCCTATGATCATTTTTATTCAACTCGTTTCTTTCCTAAAAAATATCCAGTGTGGTTTATAGAGATGATCATTCGGCTTTATCGTAAAGGCTTGATTCGATTGAAAAAAAGGAAGTGATGACTCAGTGCAACAATCGCGCTTATTTCGGTTTTTTATTTGGCTTCTTCTCATTTTTACAGTAATCTGGGTTGGCAGTAAAATTGAATTTATCTTTCGTCCCCTTGTCATCCTTGTGACAACATTAGCCTTTCCAATTATAGCGGCAGGTGTGTTCTATTACATTTTACGTCCTGTCATTGCTATTCTAGAAAAATGGAAGATACCAAGACCCCTCGGTATTCTTCTCGTCTATCTTGCACTTGCGGGTGGTGTAACGGGACTTGTTATCAGTATTGGACCTGTGCTTGTAGAGCAATTTAATAGTCTTGTCGAGGGTGCTCCTACGCTTGTGAATGATTTGCAAAATGCGATTACCGATTGGCAGAAGAATCCGTACATAGCTCGAATTCTTCAAAGTGAAATGATTGACATACAAGGATTTACAGATCGAATTTCTGGGTCTATTGGAGAAATTAGCTCTTCTTTTGGAAACTATATCTTTTCATTTCTTAACATTGTAACGAATGTTCTTGTTGGAATTGTTTTACTTCCATTTATTTTGTTCTTTATGCTGAAAGATGGAAAGAAATTGATGCCATCATTACTGCGCATTGTTCCAAAGGCGCATCGGAAAGAAGGGGCAAAAATCCTTGAGGACATGGATGATGCGTTAAGTGGTTTTATTCAAGGTCAGCTAATCGTGAGTGTTTTTATTGGAACATTTGTTTATATCTGGTATGTGATTATTGATCTGGATTATGCTTTGATCCTGGCGCTTATTGCTCTTTTTCTTAACGTCGTACCGTTTATTGGGCCAATTATTGGGACAGCACCAGGTGTCATTGTCGGACTAATTGAATCACCGCTTACAGCTCTTTGGGTTGTCCTTGGTGTGATTGTTATTCAACAAATTGAAAGTAATTTAGTCTCACCGCTTGTAATGGGACGTAAGCTGGATATTCATCCACTGACGATCATTTTATTATTATTAGTGGCGAGTAGTCTTGCAGGTTTCCTTGGTCTTATTCTTGCAATTCCAACGTACGCCGTGCTAAAAGTGATCTTTACTCATACGTATCGGTTAATTAAGCTGCAGCAGCGGGGCAAGCATTCAACGAATGAATAACAAGAATAACAAAAAGACAGGTTCTCTAATTAGAGAACCTGTCTTTATTATTATTCAATGACGCGTAGGGTTACATCTTTACGACCCCAGTTAAGAGCGTCTTGTTGACCGGGAATAAAAACATCAATTCGATTGTGATCGATGTCACCACCGATGTCAGCTGCAATGGCAGTGCCGTATCCTT
The DNA here is from genome assembly GCF_020524165.1 of Guptibacillus hwajinpoensis. Classification (GTDB taxonomy): domain Bacteria; phylum Bacillota; class Bacilli; order Bacillales; family Guptibacillaceae; genus Guptibacillus; species Guptibacillus hwajinpoensis_D. The sequence continues at coordinate 283,690 of NZ_JAIVKU010000005.1, read as the reverse complement.
CCACCTCAACAATAGAACCTAGAGGGATTTGATTTGGATCCACAGCAATCACTTTGGCGTCAGGGTATTTATCTAGATCAATCCCCATTTTCGTAACCCCAGAACAACCTGTGCAGTCGGCTGTATAAGCAGTACTTTCAACGGTTATTTCTTTCCCCGCAGCAGAACCAGGGGACGCGATTTGATTTAACGCTCTTCGCGTAGCTGGTCCTGCAATACCATCTGCCGTTAGCCCTTTGTTACGCTGAAACTGCTCGACAGTAGCGACTGTTCCTGAACCGTAGATTCCATCAACTTGACTTTCATAGCCAGCTTTCTGAAGCTGACTTTGTATATGTATGACCTGCTTTCCAATATCCCCTCTTCTAAGTACTTGAATCGCTTGGACGGTTTCTGGACCGGCAAGACCATCGACTTTCAAATTTCGATTTTCTTGAAATGCTGTCACAGCATGTTCAGTAATAGGGCCATAATAACCTGTTGCAGAATGGTAGGGAAACATTCCTTTCGTCATTAAATAATCTTGAAGTTCTTGAACATCTTCTCCAGAATTTCCTTCTTGCATCGTGCGATCTCCTAATGCCGCTGAAGCAAAGGAAGGTGTAGCTACAAAAATAGCGCTTACGATTAGGAGCACTACCATGCTTCTCATTTTTTGAATCATCATTTCTCCTCCTTAAATGATTTTACATTACAAGTGAAACCATTCGGTTAGAAGAAAAGATATTCGACGTTTTTTTATTAAGATACGACGAAATGAGTATAAAACAACCACATAATGGAAAGGAGGGTTGCGAGGATTGAACGTTGACTCTTTGTCTCAAGAAACGGAAAATAGAAGAGGATGGAAAAGAACGGTTTGAAGGAAAGGGGAAACTCGCCTCGTGAAAGAGCTTAATCGAAAATGGGTACACCTTATAAATATTATTCTCGGAGTGATTATCGTTCCGTATTCAATTCTTGAATTCGTTGCTGTCCTTAAGTTAGCTGACAACAACCAATTCCTATTCGTTCCAATTGGACTATTTGCACTTTGGCTAATTCTCTATCTTGTCCAGTTAAAAAAGATGAAAACCCTCATTGTCATGAGCGCTGTTTTTCTAAATGTGTTCTACTTATTTTTTGTTATCCCACAATTGCTATATTAGAAAACTTTCTGGATCTTCAATAGGATGAATACTTTTATGAAAAACGGGTATTGTACTAAAGTGGTCATAGTGATCAAAAAGTACTTAGAAGATAAAGGAGAGGAATTCAAATGACTAAAGTATTAATGGTCGTAACAAATCATACAGAAATCGATTCAGAACACAAAACAGGTTTATGGCTTGAAGAGTTCGCTGTCCCTTACAACATCTTCAAGGAAAAAGGATATGATATTAAAGTAACTTCGATCCAGGGTGGCGAAGTTGAACTTGATCCAAATAGTATTCCAGAGGAAGATCCGAAGGAATGGGAAGATGCTCAAAACCAGCTTAAGAATACAACAAAAGTAACAAAAGAAGATGCGAATAACTTTGATGTCGTATTCTTACCAGGTGGTCATGGTACGATGTTTGACTTCCCAAATAGTGAAGTTCTTCAGCATATTCTTCAGGAACAAGCTGAATCAAATAAAATTATCGGCTCTGTTTGCCACGGTCCGGCTGGACTCGTGAATGTAACGTATAAAGACGGCACTCCTCTTGTAAAAGGGAAGAAAGTAAGTGCATTTACTGATTCAGAGGAACGAGAAATGGGTCTTGTTGAGCAAATGCCTTTCTTGCTTGAATCAAAGCTACGCGAAAAAGGAGCAAACTTTGAGCTAGCAGATAACTGGTCCGTTTTCTCTGTTCGTGACGGTAATTTGATTACAGGACAAAACCCTCAGTCAAGTGAAAGTGCTGCAAACAAAATTATTGAAGCAATCGAAGGAAAATAAGAGAAAATCTCTTCTCGTTTTAGCGCGAAATGCTATGTACGAGTTATGATTAAAAAGGAGCGGGCCAGTACTGGTTCGCTCCTTTTCTACGTTTGATCTATTTACTAAAGAGGAACAGAGCAAGCATATGTAGAATGAAAGAAGATGAGGATGATCAGTTTGAAATTTATTTTATCTCACCCATTTATTAAGGTGACGCGAAAAATAGAACGAAACGAGCAGAAAACGCTAGAGCAGGAACATGACTTAGAATTATATGAAGATCGCATTATCGTTGGTCAAGATCATTTTCCCATTCAAGATGTGTTCGATATGTCTTATCGTTTTCAATCAACACTTTATGGTTTCTTGTACCTTCATACGAATCGTGGGGTTGTTACCTTTATCATAAAGAAGGATCCAACTCTCTTTATTAATGAATACCGAAAGCTTGTATAAGGTATAGGTAGCAAATTGAAAAAATAAATTAACTATAGCTTTATGTTTTAATGCAATTAAATAGAGAGAAGGAGGTAGGTTATGATGGGGATCGAAAAGAGAGTGGTGCTTTCCAATGGCGTTAAGATGCCTTATTTGGGCTACGGAGTTTTTAAGATGAGCCAGGAAGAAGTAATAAAGGGTGTTAATGTTGCTTTGGAAACAGGTTATCGAGGGATTGATACAGCTTCTTATTATCAAAATGAAGAAGCTGTTGGAATGGCGATAAAGAATTCGGGTGTTTCGAGAGAGGAAATCTTTCTCACTTCTAAAGTTTGGAATGATGAACAGGGATATAACGCTACCTTAGCTGCATTCGAGCGGTCACTTGAGCGCCTTGGTACTGATTATCTCGATCTTTACTTAGTTCATTGGCCCGTACCGCACTTATTTCTTGAAACCTGGCAGGCTTTAGAAAAACTTTATCATGAAGGGAAAGTTTGCGCGATTGGTGTTAGTAACTTTGAGACTCATCATCTTGAAGCTATTTCTCGTATTTCTACCGTGACGCCAGTCGTTAATCAGATTGAACTTCATCCGGAACTCATTCAAGGCGAATTGCGTGATTATTGCCGTTCAAAAGGAATACGAACCCAAGCCTGGTCTCCACTAAAGCGAGGAAAGGTGCTAGAACATTCCGTTATTCAGGCCATTAGCGATCGTTATGGGAAAACCCCTGCGCAGGTTGTCATTAGATGGTGCTTACAACATGATCTACTCCTAAATGTTAAATCATCAAATGAAGAACGAATTAAAGAAAATGCTGACGTGTTTGATTTTCAATTAACGGAGGAAGAGATGACATCCATTGATTCCCTCCATGCGGATAGCCGTATTGCCCATCATCCCGATAATGTGGCTTTTTATGAGAGAACGGTCCCTGGTTTTAAGAAATCAGAATCTACGACTTAAAAAGACGCCTCTGGCGTCTTTTGTTTTGGAAAAATTACCGCTTTTTCCATGATTGTATTAAGGGACCATCCACTCCGTATACCGGATCTGTTTCTGGTATTGGTACATGTTGAATGTTCTCAAGAACAGTGGGGCGCTCATCACGTTTCCCTGTTTTAAGATCGTGTTGACGTCCATTTGGGTAGGCGCCAACAACGAGAAATTCGGAGGAAGCTTGTTCTCTTTTATGACCAACTCCAGCAGGAATGACAACCACGTCCCCTTCCTTCACATGAATCGTTTCTCCTTTTTCACCCCCGAACGTGATCGAAGCTTCCCCTTTTGCAATACCAAGTACTTCGTGTGTGTTGCTGTGGTAGTGGTGATATGGAAAGACGCCATTTTCCCATGCGTTTGTCCAGTTGTTCTTCTTAAAGAGATCCATAGCATCTTGATTTTTTAACACACCACGATAAAGGGTAAGCGGATAAAAAACGTTATTCGGAATCTTTCCGTCATCATCAAAGTACAACGTTTTAACCATTTCTTTGTCCATGTCATCATCACTCCTTCTTTCTTATGTATACGTTTTTAAGCAAATTGAAACATGAGCGTTTAGGAAATGGGGTGAAGGGAATTTACCTACCGAATTAACCTTCCCCCTTAGGTTAAAAAGATGAGCGTTGGAGTTGACTAACTTGTCTATACAAGATACACTACAAAGTGTAAGTTGAACTTGTCTATACAAGATATGAAATAAATGAAAGCGGTTGAAGGGAGAAGATATCAATGTTGAAAAAACTATTTGGTAAAAAAGAAAAACCTTCAGAAGAGGTTATTTATGCTCCGTTAAATGGTAAGGTTGTTGAACTTGAAACGGTACCAGATCCAACGTTTTCACAGAAGATGATGGGAGACGGCGTAGCGATTGAACCGACAGATGGCAAAGTTGTCTCACCAGTAAACGGAAAGGTTATTCAATTTTTCCACACGAAGCATGCGGTTGGAATTGAATCTGAATCTGGCCTGGAAATTTTAATCCATGTTGGGCTTGAAACAGTTGGCATGGGCGGCGAAGGTTTTGAAGGTCACGTGAAAGAAGGCGACAAAGTAAAAGTTGGCGACCCACTCATTACTGTTGATCTAGACCTTGTGAAAGAAAAAGCGGCAAGCACGATTACGCCTGTCATCATTACAAACGCTGATGCTCTAGAAAATGTCGAGAAGAAATATTCAGCAGGTGCTTCAAATGAAACAGAAATTATGACAACGAAAGTGAAAGTTTAAGAATTCCCTTAGAGAGTACCGCTGCTCATCGTGCTCTCTAAGTAACTAACTGTTTTTCTAAGGGGGAAGAAAACATGGCGATTAATCGAGAGTCCGTTGAGCATATACTTGAAGCCATTGGTGGAAAAGAAAATATTTCAACTGCAACACATTGTGTGACTCGTCTCCGTCTTGTTTTACATGATGAAGATAAAGTAGATACAAAAGCGCTAGAAGAGAATGAACTTGTAAAAGGATCTTTTTCAGCGAATGGTCAGTTCCAGGTTGTGATTGGACAGGGAACCGTTGATAAGGTATTTAAGATTTTTGCGGAGTTGGCAGAAATTGAAAGCGCGTCCAAACAGGATGTAAAGGATGCGGCAGCAAGCAAACAAAACATCCTTCAGCGCGGAGTGAAGACACTAGCCGACATTTTTATTCCGATTTTGCCTGCAATCGTAACAGCTGGCTTGCTTCTTGGGATTAATAATATTCTCACAGCACCAGATATTTTCTTTAGTGATCCGCTTGTTGAAGTGTATCCGCAATGGGCGGATTTGGCGAGTATTATTAACCTGATTGCCAATACAGCTTTCGTCTTTCTACCAGGTTTGATTGGTTGGTCAGCAGCCAAGCAATTTGGGGGAAGTCCATTACTCGGTATTGTGCTTGGTCTCATTCTCGTCCATCCTGACTTACTAAATGCGTGGGCCTATGGAGAGGCAGAGGATATTCCAACATGGAACTTATTTGGTCTTGAAATTGAAAAAATCGGTTATCAAGGTCAAGTATTACCCGTATTAGTATCAGCTTATATCTTAGCGAAAATTGAAACGTTTTTAAATAAGCGAATACCAGATTCGATTCAAATGCTAATTGTAGCTCCTGTTGCGTTACTTGTTACTGGTTTCCTAGCGTTTACGCTTATAGGTCCCGTAACCTTCTGGATTGCGAATCTCTTAACGGATGGCTTTATTGGCTTGTTTGATTTTGCGCCAGCCATTGGTGGACTGGTTTACGGTGCACTGTATGCACCGCTCGTTATTACAGGAATGCACCATACGTTCCTTGCCGTTGACTTACAGTTAATTGGTAGTACGGGCAGCACGTTCTTATGGCCAATGCTTGCCCTATCGAATATTGCGCAGGGTGCAGCTGCACTTGCCATGATGTTGATTACACGTAATGAAAAAACAAAAGGTCTTGCAGGAACGTCAGCCGTATCCGCTTTCCTTGGCGTAACAGAGCCTGCGTTATTCGGGGTAAACTTACGCTTTAAATTTCCTTTCTTCGCAGCGATTATTGGATCAGCCGTTGCGGGTCTTGTTATTACCGTAAGTGGTGTTGAAGCAACATCAATTGGTGTTGGTGGTATACCAGGATTCCTTTCCATTTTTAAAGAATACTGGGGTGCTTTCTTTACAGGTATGGCTATTGTACTTGTTGTACCATTTGTTTTAACATTCTTATATGGAAAAGTGAGAAAAGTAAGCGAGTAAAGAAAAGGAGCGATATCATCAGGTGCGTAGTAGCTCCGATGGTATCGCCTTTGTTTTTGAATATTTAATCTAAAATTAGGAGTTGAATCAGATGCAACCATGGTGGAAGAAATCCGTTGTTTATCAAATTTATCCGAAAAGCTTTAATGATACGACGGGTAGTGGAACTGGAGATATTCAGGGGATTATAGAAAAGCTTGATTACTTAAAAGAGCTAGGTGTAGATGTTGTTTGGTTAACGCCGATCTATGATTCTCCTCAAAATGATAATGGGTACGACATACGTGATTATTTTAGTATTTATGAAGAGTATGGCACAATGGAAGACTTTGATCGACTACTAAAAGAAGCTCATGCAAGAGATATAAAGATTATTATGGACATTGTCGTAAACCACACATCAACAGAACACGAGTGGTTCGTAGAGTCTCGCAAATCTAAGGATAATCCTTATCGTGATTATTACATTTGGAAAGACGGCGTTGATGGAGCGGAACCGACAAACTGGCAGTCAAAGTTTGGCGGCAATGCTTGGCAGTTCGATAAGGAAACGGGTCAATATTATTTACATCTCTTTGATGTCACGCAGGCTGATCTGAATTGGGAAAATGAGAAAGTACGTGATGAAGTGTATGATATGATGACTTACTGGTTTGAAAAAGGGGTAGATGGTTTCAGACTGGACGTCATTAACTTGATCTCAAAAAACCAGAACTTCCCGAATGATGACGGCTCCGTAGCGCCTGGAGATGGTCGCAAGTTCTATACGGATGGTCCACGCGCACATGAATTTATGAATGAAATGAATCGCAACGTCTTTATGAAATATAACAGCATGACGGTTGGCGAGATGTCGTCTACTACGATTGAAGACTGCATCAACTATTCTAATCCTGAACGTAACGAACTGAGCATGACATTCAATTTCCATCATTTAAAAGTCGATTATCCTAATGGAGAAAAGTGGTCTGTCGCTGATTTTGATTTCTTGAAGCTTAAAGAGATTCTTTCTACCTGGCAAACTGAAATGATCAAAGGCGGCGGGTGGAATGCTCTATTTTGGTGTAACCATGATCAGCCCAGAATTGTTTCACGCTATGGAAATGACGGAGAGTACAGACGAGAATCAGCTAAAATGCTTGCTACGACGATGCACCTGATGCAGGGTACTCCTTATATTTACCAGGGCGAAGAAATTGGAATGACAAATCCGAAGTTTGATACAATCTCTTCTTATCGTGATGTAGAGTCATTGAATATTTTCTCGATTTTAAAAGAGGAAAAAGGATATAATGAGGAAGAAGTTCTTGAGATTTTACGCCATAAATCAAGAGACAACTCAAGAACACCAGTGCAATGGACATCTGAACCTAATGCCGGTTTCACAACAGGGGAACCGTGGATTCCCGTAGCAAAAAACTATGAAACGATTAACGTAGAAGATACACTGAAAGAAAGAAATTCCGTTTTCGAACATTATCAACAGCTGATTTCGCTTAGAAAAAACGTGGATCTCATTACCTATGGAGACTTTGAACTCCTTTTAGCAGAAGATCCTCAACTGTTTGCATATTTACGTAATGGGGAAAATGAAAAGCTACTTGTCATTAATCATTTCTATGAAACGGAAGCATCGTTTGAACTGCCCGCTCATGTAGACGTAAAAGGGTATAACGCAAAGGTATTGATTTCAAACTATGAAGATTCACCTTCATCCTTTGAGAAAATGACGTTGCGACCATATGAGTCGGTTGCTTATCATCTAACTAAGGCAAGGTGAGGATATGAAGCAAACGAAGTATCAACAAATCTACAACGATTTATCTGAACGTATTCTAGAAGGTACGTATCAACCGAATAGCAAATTGCCTTCTGAACATGAGCTAGCTGAAGCATATGGTACTTCTCGAGAAACCATTCGTAAAGCACTAAACCTCCTTTCCCAAAACGGGATGATTCAAAAGATTAAAGCGAGAGGATCGGTTGTTCTGGATCTTGATCGCTATGAGTTTCCAATATCTGGACTCGTCAGCTTCAAAGAAATCTCACAAAAAATGAACCGCACATCGCGAACAATTGTCCATCATCTTGAAAAAAGGTTGCCTGATCAATGGATCCGTGAGCAGCTTGACCTGGAGGAAGGGGCAGAAGTTTGGCACGTTATTCGTGCGCGTGAGATTGATGGTGAAAAAATCATCTTAGATCGCGACTTTTTTACCGCTAAATGGGTTCCGGAGCTGACACAAACCATTTGTGAAAATTCCATTTACGATTATTTAGAAAATGATCTTGGACTTTCCGTTAGCTATGCTAAAAAAGAAATTATTGTAGAAGAAGCCGATGAAGAAGATCATCGATATCTGGACTTACATGAGTACAAGCATGTCGTAGTGGTTCGGAATTATGTTTATTTAAATGATACAACCTTGATTGAATATACTGAATCACGTCATCGTCTTGATAAGTTTCGATTTGTCGATTTTGCAAGACGTGAAAAGCAATAGAGGGAGCGCTCCATACGGGGCGCTTTTTTTTGTGAACATTTTCTCTATAGGAAGGAAATGTTTATGTGAGCACGAATGGAGAAAAGTGTTGAAAACCGTGGAAAGGAGTTACAAGTTTGAAAAAAATCAAGGATCCTGTATCGCTAACGAAAGTAGCTTCTCATCATATCGAATCTTTAAGGGAATTTACGTTACATAAACAGCAGCTCGCTTTTACTTCATTACCGGTTCCTGCTTATGAAAAATGCTTGCTCGATCATAAAAGGTTTCCCGTAGCCATATTGGAAGGAGACCTACCGGTTGGTTTTTTTGTCCTCGATCAAGGGACAGATGTTTTAGCTTATTCTCAAAGTTCTCATGCGGTCTTATTAAGAGCATTTTCGATCAATCTTCCACACCAAGGTCGAGGCATCGCGAAAGCTTCCCTACAACAATTAAAACCATTTATGAACACCCACCTGCCTCATTGTCGAGAAGTGGTCCTGGGTGTAAACCAAAATAACCCTACTGCGAAGAAAGTCTATCTTGGCGCTGGGTTTAGAGATACTGGCAAGGAAAAGATTGGACGATCCGGTCCAATGGCGATTTTAAAAGTTCTCATTTAATTGCGTTTCGCATTCATCATGCTAGTGATTTCAAATTTGATAAAAAGTGTAAACGAAGGAGAGGAACAACGTGTGGTATGATACGCCAATTACATCGATGTTAACGATAACGTATCCTATTATTCAAGCTGGTATGGCAGGGGGGGTCACGACACCTCAGCTAGTGGCTTCTGTCTCAAATGCAGGAGGACTGGGAAGTTTAGGGGCTGGATATATGACCCCTGTCCAAATGCAGAAGGCGATACTTGACATTAAGATGCTCACAACGAAACCTTTTGCGGTTAATCTATTTGTTCCAGAGGACGATCCATCTTCAGAAGAAAGTATTGCAAATGTGCAATTCAAGCTTCAACACTTTGAGACTGAACTCAATATTTCTAGCCAAGAACAGAAGAGAAAATCGTTTATAGAAACTCAAAAGGATTATCAAGATAAGCTTCAGATACTCATTGATGAAGACGTTCCGGTATGCAGTTTTACATTCGGTGTCCCTTCTAAAGAGGATGTAAGTCGATTAAAAACAGCTGAAGTAATCGTGATGGGAACGGCTACGACGGTTGAAGAAGCGAGGATTAATGAAGAGAGTGGACTCGATATGGTTGTGATGCAGGGAATGGAAGCAGGTGGTCACCGAGGGACGTTTCAAGCTGACTTTGAGGAATCACTCATAGGAATCGCTTCGCTCATTCCTCAAACTGTTGATGCCGTTAACATTCCTGTCATTGCAGCAGGCGGAATAATGGACGGAAGAGGGCTTCTAAGTATGCTCGCTCTCGGTGCGGACGCTGTTCAAATGGGCACAGCGTTTGTAACGTGTCAGGAAAGTGGCGCTCACCCACTTCATCAACATGCCATTTTAACAAGTAAAGAAGATCAGACAGTGGTAACGCCAGTATTTAGTGGCAAGCCCGCACGTGGAATAAAGAATGACTTTATTACCAAAATGGCGGGTCTAGAGTCTTTACCAGGATACCCGACGCTAAATACGTTAACAAAAGAAATTCGGAAACAAGCTGCGATCCAGAAACGTCCTGAGTGGATGTCGCTTTGGTCGGGCCAAAGTTCTCGTCTTAGTACAACGAAATCAGCAAGGGAAATTATCCATGATAGCGTAAAACAAGTTAACGGTCTCCTAGGAAGGTTCTCCACGCCTAGCCATTAAAACGATCAGGCCCCTCTCACAATGTGAGAAGGGCCCTTTCAATGACTTGCATTGGTACGGCCGGTCATCTGACAGCATCTTTTGTTATGAAAAGATAATGACCGGCTGTATCATGAAGTGTGGTCATAAATTGGTCAGACAATACCTGTTTGTTTAGAAAGTTAACAGGGAAATGTAGAAAGAACAATACGATGTATTGAGAAATGAAGGAGGACGTATAACTATGAAAGCAGTTGTCATAAAGGAATTCGGGAATCCTTCCAAATTCCAAGTAGAAGAACTTTCTGCAAGAGATTTAAAGCCAGGAGAAATAAAGATTAATGTAAAGGCAACAAGTGTAAATCCCGTTGATACAAAAGTTCGTTCAGGTCAAGCTGAGGCGTTTGCTCCAGCCTTTCCAGCGGTTCTCCATGGAGATGTTGCGGGAGTTGTAGAAGAAGTATCCGAAGGAAGCCCTTTTCAAAAGGGAGATGAAGTGTATGCGTGTGCTGGTGGTGTAAAGGGTGTTGACGGAGCCCTACGTGAGCAAATGATTGTCGATCAAAAGCTTGTAGCTAGAAAGCCTGAACGATTATCAATGTCAGAAGCGGCAGCCCTGCCGCTCGTCTCAATCACCGCATGGGAAGCCCTTGTTGATCGTATGAACGTAAGACCTGGCCAGAAAGTGCTCATTCATGGTGCCACTGGAGGCGTCGGTCATATTGCCATTCAGCTAGCAAAATCATTAGGAGCCATCGTTTACACGACGGCGTCCACTTCGATGAAAATGAACATTGGTAAAGAGTTGGGTGCGGATTATGCGATTAACTATAAAGAAACGTCCGTAGAAGACTATGTCAACCAGTATACAGACGGTAAAGGGTTTGATGCTGTATTCGATACTGTCGGCGGTGATAATATGGAGAAGTCGTTCCATGCAGTAAAGAACGGAGGCCAAGTTGCTTGTATCGTTGGAAGTGGAGAACACGATATGACGCCTCTTTACGTGAAAAGCGCCACGTATCACGGTGTGTTAATGCTCGTTCCTATGCTAACGAATGAAGGAAGAGAGCACCATGGTGATATCTTAACAAACGTTGCTCGAATGGTGGATCACAACGTGTTAAAACCGGTTTTAGATGAAGAAAGCTTTACGTTTTCTACCATTGCTGATGCGCATACTCGCCTTGAATCTGGAAAGACGATTGGAAAAGTCGTTGCAGTAAATGATCTTTCACAATCATAGGGAGAATCACAAAAAGGAACCCTTTCCACATTTGGAGGGTTCCTTTCCTTCTAGATAAAGAATTCGAAGATGAGTCGTTCTATTCCGTCCATTCTGAGACGAGTTCTTCGTTCTCTTCCACCCAATGCTGAGCACCTTTTTCAGCATCATCAGCATCTTTGATCGTAGCCATTAAACTACCAAGAGAATCATCGTCCATCTTCCAATTGTTCATCCATTCAACAATTTCAGGGTGCTCGTCACTGAAATCTGTTCTTGTCATGAAGAAGATATCATCTGCTTCACCGTAAACCTTCTTCGGGTCTTCAAGATACTTGAGGTCATATTCTGCAAAAGCCCAGTGAGGATTCCAGAGTGTGACAACAATTGGCTCCTCGTCTTCATAGGCTTTCTTCAATTCACTCATCATTGCAGGGCCTGAGCTGTCAACAAGGTCATACGATAAATTGTATTCCTTAAGCGCTGTTCGACTCATTTCCATTAAGCTTGCACCAGGGTCGATCCCGACAATTTCTTCTAAGCCAAGCTCATCTTTTTTGTCATTTAGTTCATCAATGCTTGAAATATCCATATAAGATGGAACCACTAACCCAAGACCGGTTCCTTCGTACCAGGCATCGTGCAAAACAACATCCTCTTTGTATTCTTCATATAATGGCTTATCCGTTGTTGGTAACCAAACTTCAGCGGCTACATCAAGGTCACCTTGAGAAACTCCGGCCCATACTGGTGATTTTTCCATTGATTTTAGCTCAATATCATACCCTTTTTCTTCTAATATGACTTTCCACATATTTGATACAGCAATGTTCTCAGCCCAGTTGTTTAGACCAAACGTCACTGTCCCTTTCGATTCGTCAGCACCATTTTCTTCGGATCCACTGCAGGCAGCTAAAATGGATAGTGCTGCGATGATCATTAGTAAGATTCCTCTCCTCATAGATACTCTCCTCTTTCTCTATTTATTGTGCAATTTTGCACATGTTTTTTATCATAACAAATATGTCACAGTTTTGCAGGTTTATTACAAAATCAGGACAGTGTATGATTAGAGGTGAGGAGGGATGGGGATGATTACGATTGCAACAACGCTTATTATTATTTTTCTTGTTATTATCTTAATTGGTACATTATTGGTTGCGGGAAAGAGTGATCCAGGGTATGGGAAGAAGGCAAAAAATACGACCGTCACCATATCAGCCATTTATCTTTGTGTAACCGTTCTAGCGGTAGCAGGAATTGCGGCTTATGTTTATTTCAGCTAAGAGAAGAAACTTCCAATAGGGCTGGAGAAACCAGCCCTATTTTGAAGCCACAAAAATCATTTCAGCTGCAAGGTAGCCAAATCGTAATCCGAAGAATAATAACACGACACTTGCGGTTACACTAATCGCGCGCAGCGTACGTGGTTTCATTAATGACTTCCCAAAATGGACGGTCATACAGAGGTTAATATTCCAGAGACCGATTCCAATAAAGACGAGAGCGGATAAAAAGAAAGCCTGCCATTTGTCAGGTTGCTGAAGTGATACACTTAATACAGAGCCATAGATCCCTAGCCAAAATAAGAGGTTCATTGGATTAAAAGCAGCAATCATAAAACCAGTTAGATAAGAATGAAAGAGTCCAGCTCCTTCTTTGTCGTTTTCTTCATCTAAACTCACTCGTGATAAAAAGCCTTGAATGCCAGAAACCGTTAAAATGATGGCACCTAGAATCATGAGGGAAATTTGAACTGCGGTTAACTTTACAAACGTTGCAATCCCAAAATACATTAAGTACATAAGAATTAGATCTGCGCTCATCCCTCCAGCCCCAACGAGAAGTGATGACCAAAATCCTTTATGTATGCCCCTCTTCATAATTTCGATATTAATCGGTCCAAGTGGCGCCGCTATTGATAAGCCTAGAACGATGTGAGTAAGTGCAATCTCTAACATGCTCGGCATTCTCCTTTAGTCATAGCCCTTGTAGGAAGATGACTCATTTTAGAAAAAGTGGCTGATAACCGATATTCTTTCTTACTTAAATACATGTCCAAACCTTTTAAATTAGAAGTGCAATTTTGAATTTGTTCGAAAATATGCTATTATGCTTTTTTGGGTCGCTCAATATTTTGAAGAAGATGTGGAAAATTGTATAATGAAGGTTACTACTACCATTGGAATTGATGTGATGTGGATATGAAGCATTTTTCGATGTTTACTAAAAGTGAAATAAAAGAACGTTTTCCTGTCAGCTTCTATCAAAGGGGGCTAACGTATTATCAGAACGGACGCGTTTCTGAACTTACATATGATCAAGAAGATCAATCCTACCGAGCTTATGTAAACGGCAGTTCAGACTATGGCGTGTTAATTGAGCTACTTGGTGATAATTGGTTTGGATCTTGTGAATGTCAGGCATTTGAGACCTATGGGACATGCAAGCACCTTGCCGCTGTTCTCATTGCGATTAGTGAAGAGGGTCCACCAGAAAAAGAAAGCGAGAAATCATCGCAGGTAACTCAATCACCACGAAGTTATCTTGAAACGAATCAGCTTATCCAGGTGTTAAGCGATTATCAACCGGAACCGGGTCGCTCCAATGCGAGAGCTGATGAGCTAAAGGTTGAATTCACCTTAAAAGCAAGCTCATATCCTACATTACGTAAATCACAGGGTGATTCACCATGGACGCTCGAGCTTAAAGTAGGGGTTAATCGGTTGTATGTTGTGAAAGATATCCGTTCCTTTCTCGATGCAGTCCTTGAAGAGCAGTCGTACTGGTTTACGAAAAAGTTCAGTTATGAGCCTGACGAACATACGTTTCATGAAGCTGATGAGCCTCTTATGCAAATTCTCCTTGCAATTAGACGGAACGAAAAGGTTTACTTGGATCTGCCTGACAATTGGGGGCGGTTTACTGAAAACCGGGAATTGATTTTACCTCCATTAACGGCAAATGAATTTCTTACTGAGTTTGTCAAACAGAATCGCTTATTACGGTTTGAGTACAATCGAACGCTTTATGAAGAAATTGCACTTGTCGATGGTGGCCTGCCTTTTTCATTTGAAATTGATGAGATGGACAATGAGTATGTTATTCAGTTAAATGGTTTTCAAAGCGCAGCCTACTTCCCTACATATGGCTGGTTATTTCATGAGGAAAAGCTTTACAAGCTCTCCAAAAAGCAGCAGTCCTTATTAAGAGACCTATCAGCTTTTCGAAACGCGGCTAGAAAGAGTGAACTTTCGATTTCTTCTGCACAAATCGAGCCTTTTCTGTCTCAAGTCGTTCCTGGATTAAAGAAACTTGGAAATGTCGTTATTTCTGAGCAAATCAATGATAAAATTATCAATCCAGATCTACAGGCAAAAGTTTATGTAAATGCAGAAGGAGACCGATTACTAGTCACGGTAGAGTACGAATACGGTGATGATGTGATTAATCCATTTAAAGATACGAATCGGATTGTCAATGAGAAAGGGATTGTTCTTAGAGACAGTGAAAAAGAACAAGCGATTATGTCCTTGATTGAACAGGCTTCTTTGAAATTTAACGGTAAAGAACTTTACGTTGAAGATGAAGCGCTCATTTTCGATTTTCTTTATTGGACAATTCCTGAGCTAAATGACCTTGCGGCTGTTTTTCTGACTGAATCCGCTCGGGCCTGGTTGTTGGATGAATCATCTGCCCCTGTAACGTCCGTTGACATGGACAATAGTGGCAATTGGCTTGACGTTAGCTTTGACATGAAAGGGCTCAACGAGGAAGAAATTTCAAATATTCTCAAAGCGGTCATTGAAAAAGACCGCTATTATCGCCTTTCAAATGGTACCTTTGTTTCAATGGAAAATGAAGATTTTCAACATGTGAGTCAATTATTCGACGACCTAAATATTAAACAAAATGATATCGATCGAGGAGAGCTACACCTTCCTCTCTATCGTGGATTGCAGCTTGATGAAAGAATGGGTGGAGGGAAGCATGGATCACGTTACAGTAAAGCTTTCCGAGACCTCGTTTCAAGATTGAAACATCCAGAGGATCTGCAATTTGATCTTCCGTCTGGTTTAGAAGCAGATTTGCGTTCTTACCAGATGACGGGTTTTCAATGGTTAAAAGCCTTGGCCCATTATCACCTTGGAGGCATTCTTGCAGATGACATGGGGCTAGGGAAGACGTTGCAGAGTATTGCGTATCTCCTTTCCGAGAAACAAGATAATCCTGAGGCAACTGCACTTGTTGTTGCCCCAGCTTCGCTTATTTACAACTGGAAGAAAGAATTTGAAAAATTTGCGCCTAATCTTACGATTGAAGTAAATACGGGTACGCCTACAGAACGAAAAGAGCTTCTTAGTCAGGGACTTCAGCCGGATGTATGGATTACTTCCTATCCAACGCTTCGCCAGGACATTGATCATTACGAAACGATTCAGTTTGATTCCGTTATTCTCGACGAAGCACAGGCAATCAAAAATCCGGCAACTAAAACGTCACAGGCAATAAGAATGCTTCGTGCTAAGAAACGTTTCGCCTTAAGCGGAACGCCAATCGAAAATTCACTCGATGAACTCTGGGCGCTATTCCATTCAATAATGCCAGGTTTCTTCCCTGATCAAGCGACGTTTCGAAATTTACCTCATGAGCGGATCTCAAGAATGGTTAAACCGTTTATTTTAAGACGGGTGAAGAAAGATGTTCTAAAAGAACTTCCTGACAAAATTGAAACAGTTCAAGTATCCGAGTTAACGAAACAGCAGAAAGAGCTGTATATCGGGTATTTGCATCGCATTCAACAAGAAACGAAAGAAAGTCTTGCTGGAGACGGTTTTCAAAAGAACCGTATGAAAATTCTAGCTGGTCTTACGCGTCTTCGCCAGCTGTGTTGTCATCCGTCTCTTTTTGTCGAAAACTACCAGGGGCAATCTGGAAAGCTTGAGCAGCTCTTGGATATTGTGACAACATCCATTGATAATGAAAAACGACTGCTTATTTTCTCGCAGTTTTCTAGCATGTTGAAAATCATTCATCAAAAGCTCGCTGATCTTGGTTACTCCGTATTCTATTTAGATGGGCAAACCCCATCGAAAGATCGTGTTGAAATGACAGAACGGTTCAATGGGGGAGAGAATGAAATCTTTCTAATCTCATTAAAAGCGGGCGGCACAGGCTTGAACTTAACGGGCGCGGATACCGTCATCCTATATGATCTCTGGTGGAATCCTGCTGTGGAAGAGCAAGCAGCAGGGCGAGCACATCGAATTGGACAGAAAAAGGTCGTTCAAGTGATGAGGTTGATTACCCAGGGAACGATTGAAGAAAAAATTTATGAACTTCAACAAAAGAAAAAAGAACTCATTGAGAAGGTCATTCAGCCTGGTGAGACGATGATTTCCAGTTTATCTGAAGAGGAAATTAAAGATATTCTAAGCATTTAATAGGGATGCCTTCACCTGGCCGTATAGTGTATAAGGAAATAACAAACACTAGCTATTGGAGGATATAAGAATGGATGTATGTGAATTATGTGGAAGAAGTGGCGTCACGTGTACCATTCATCATTTGACCCCAAAGGAAGAGGGCGGTGCGCATAAACCAACTGCATCTCTTTGCATTCCGTGTCACAAGCAAATCCATGCTTTATATACGAACCAGGAATTAGCGATTAGACTTGATTCCATTTCAAAGCTGAAGCAGGATGACCAAATCCGTCGCTATTTGAAGTGGATCAGAAAACAACCTGCATCAAAGAGTGTAAAAATGAAAAAATCAAATAATCGAAAGCAAAAAAAATAAATTTTCGGTTTATTATTTTCTCATAAACCCTTGAGATCAGCAGGTTTTACCAACTAATTGAGACAAGCAGTTATTTAGTACTAGAAATTACGCGTTTCGACATTTTCTCTGGTGGTATAAATAGGTAGAGGTAAGATTGTACTAAATTATACGGTAGGGGAAACAGAAATTATTTTAAGTTGAGGTGAAGTGTATGAGGGAAAAAGTATCCTCCGTTTTTTGGAGCACGCTGGTTATTAGTTTAATTATGGTTATCTGGGGGGCAATTTCTCCAGATACATTAGGATCGATGGCAGGAAATGCACAGTCATTTATTTCGAACAAGTTAGGGTGGTATTACCTTATCCTTGTTACGCTGTTAGTTATTTTTTGTATCTTTATTATTTTCACCCCGTATGGAAAAATCAAGCTAGGAAAGCCTGATGAAAAACCAGAATTCACAAGATTAAGCTGGTTTGCCATGCTATTTAGTGCTGGAATGGGGATTGGACTGGTGTTCTGGGGAACAGCTGAGCCGATGTCTCACTATGCGGTCAATGCACCGACTGCAGAAACAGGAACACCCGCTGCTATTAAAGAAGCAATGCAGTATTCATATTTTCATTGGGGTATTCATGCATGGGCGATTTATGCAATTGTCGCGCTCGTACTTGCATACTTTAAATTCAGACATGACCGTCCCGGTTTGATTAGTGCAACATTGTATCCTATCTTTGGTGAGCGAGTAAACGGTCTCTTAGGTAAAGTGATTGATGTTCTTGCCGTCTTTGCTACGATTGTTGGTGTTGCTACGACGCTAGGATTTGGAGCTGTTCAAATCAACGGTGGTCTCTCTTATTTAACCGACATACCAAATAGCTTTAGTTCACAACTGATTATTATCGGTGTTGTTACCGTATTGTTTATGATCTCAGCCTGGTCAGGAATTGGGAAAGGGATCAAATACTTAAGTAATGCAAACCTAGGACTTGCAGGTGTTCTTTTCCTAGCGGTCTTTATCCTAGGTCCAACGATTTACATCTTAAACATGTTTACTGATACAATCGGTGCTTATATTACAAACTTTATGGCAATGAGTTTCCGAATTGCGCCACTGAATCCTGAAAACAGAGAATGGATTAACAACTGGACGATTTTCTACTGGGCATGGTGGATTTCATGGTCACCATTCGTAGGAATCTTCATTGCACGTGTTTCACGTGGAAGAACCATTCGTGAGTTTCTTGTAGGGGTACTTCTTGTTCCTTCAATCGTTGGTTTCTTATGGTTTTCAACGTTTGGTGTCTCAGCTATCAATCTTCAGCAGCAAGGGATTGCTGATATTGCTTCTCTTGCAACAGAGGAATCGCTGTTTGGCACATTGCAAAATTACCCACTGGGTACCGTGTTATCAATTGTAGCGATTACGCTCATAGGTACTTTCTTTATTACATCAGCTGACTCAGCAACGTTTGTACTTGGTATGCAAACCACTTACGGTTCATTAAATCCAGGTTCCAATGTTAAGCTAACTTGGGGGATTATCCAATCTTCCATGGCGGCTGTTCTTCTTTACACTGGTGGCCTACAGGCGTTACAGAACGTTCTCATTTTAGCAGCCTTACCGTTTTCGGTCATAATGATTCTCATGACCGTCTCGTTCTACAAGGCGCTTAAGAAAGAAAAGTATCTAGTAGCGAAAGATCCAAAGCCAAGGAAAGAAAAACGAAAAGAAAAGAAATCAGGCGCTGAAAATGCCGATCATACGGCTCCTGCAACTAAATAGTTAGGAAAAGACGATGAGATCTCTCATCGTCTTTTTTTGATTCGTTAAATCTTTACAATTAGGAAAACTCAGGATAAAATAATTGAGGTTATTCATAAAACTAAGTGGGGTTGAACGATGAGCGTTACATGGCAAGTTAGTGAACGTATTATGGAGCAAAAAGAGCACATTGCGATGCAAATTACGAAGGAACAAAATAAAAAATATCCTACTCTGCTCAAAGATAAAACAGAGCAACTTTTTCCTTTACGTGTTGAATTAGTGACAATCTATGCTAAGGCACTTGCACTTGAGGAAGAAGAAGCAGAAAAAAGTATTGAAGCGTGGGGGTTAGAAACAGGTAGGATGTGTGCTCGCCTGGAAACAACTCTTGATTCGATGCTAGGGGAAGTCCCTCACTATCGGTCCTACATAGGCGAGGTTTTAAAAGAAGTGGCGATGGAGCAGCAAATGGGTGTGGAGGACTTTTACGTACTGATTTCTAAGCTTGATCATGTAATGAACCTTGTGGTTTATTATTTTAGCGTTCCATTCGTTGAGTTTCAAACCAACTTGCTAGAGCAATCACGTAACGAAATTCTTGAATTATCTGCGCCAGTCGTTCCGATCATGGATGGCGTCGCGGTATTGCCTTTGATTGGGATGATTGATACGTATAGAGCGAAAATAATTATGGAAGAGTCGCTAAATCAAAGTGTTCACCTTCGTCTGAATTACTTTGTTCTAGACCTATCCGGTGTCCCGATTGTGGATACGTATGTCATTCAACAGCTCTTTCAAATTATTGAAGCGCTGAGACTCGTTGGAGTTGAAGCTCGAGTGAGTGGCATCAAACCAGAAATTGCGCTTTCGGTTGTAAAACTGGATACCAATTTCAACAAGGTAAACACATATTCAACGTTGAAACAAGCTCTTGCTGATTTAGTTATTCAATGTTAAGTAGAAAGGCTCATGTATTGATTACGCTTTTTACAAACAAATCATTAACAAATCCTTCAATTTTGTAAACAAATAAGTCATTTGATTAACTTTAGTTAACAAATATCCCGACCTTGGGTTTAGAAAAGCTATTATATGTGAATGGTTAACTATTGGATAAATGAAAGCTGGTGATTCGATGCTTACAGAATTGTTTAAGAAGTCCAGACATACTGTCGTTCTTACAGGTGCAGGAATGAGTACAGAAAGCGGTTTGCCTGACTTTCGATCTGCGCTTGATGGCATGTGGAACGAGGTGGACCCACTCCAGCTTGCAAGCAGAGACGCAATGCAGTACGAACGAAATATGTTTGTACGTTTTTATAAACAGCGTATTAAGAAGTTGAATGAGACTTCTCCGCACCAGGGTTATTATCATCTCGCTGAATGGGAACGAAACGGTAAGGTTGGTTCGATTCTTACACAGAATGTTGATGGGTTTCATCAGTTAGCGGGAAGTCAAAATGTTGCAGAAATGCACGGATCGTTAAGAACGATGTACTGTGATGATTGTGGAGAGAAAGCTTCAAGTGATGCGTATTTAAATGATGATCTCATCTGTAAATGCGGCGGATTTAATCGTCCCGGGGTTGTCCTTTTTGGTGAACCTTTGCCGCTGAATGCAATCCATCAGGCAAAGATTGAAGCAAAAAAAGCGGATCTCTTTATTGTTCTCGGCTCTTCTCTTCAAGTCGCACCAGCTAATGTTTTTCCTATGGAGGCGAAACGAAACGGAGCCAAGCTGGTCATCGTTAATGAGGAAGAAACAGGTTATGACAGAGTAGCGGATCTTGTCATTCATGATAAGATTGGAAAAGTACTAAATGATTTAGCAGAAGCAAAAGCATTCTAAGTGCGAATGAAAATACCGACACGAGTCGGTATTTTTTTGGTTGCCATCCCTCTATTTTTCTAACTGCAGAAATAGTAAGATAATAGGAGGGAGGAGCTGGAAAACTTTGATTAAACTTGAACTTATGAGTGAAATGGATTATAAGGAATTTCTAGACACATCAATTCAAACCTATGCGACAGAAAAAGTAGCTGCTGGAAACTGGAAAGCGGGGGAAGCATTGGAGAAATCAACACAAGAGTTCCATCGTTTGCTACCTGAGGGTAGGGATACGGAAAACCATTTCCTCTATAAAATTGTAGTTAAGGCGACGGAAGAGAAGATAGGAAGCCTGTGGGTCAAAACGGACAGTAAGCAAAAGGAAGCTTTCATTTATGAGTTTAAAGTTAATGACGATAAACAAGGAAAAGGTTATGGAACAGAAGCGATAAATGTTCTAGAAAGACTTTTGACGAAACAAGGAATAACTGGACTGTCCCTACATGTTTTTGCTCATAATAAACAAGCGATTCGGCTTTATGAACGTCTTGGCTTTGAAACGACTAACATCAACATGAAGAAAGCATTATTGTAGGCAATAGAGAGGAGGATGGAATGATGAATGACCTCAAAAAAATAACCGTTTTTTGTGGCTCAAGTAACAACGTTGATCAGAACTATTTTCAAGCAGTAGAAGAATTGGGAGGGGTTCTTGCAGAAAACAACATTGAAGTCATTTACGGAGGCGGAAATGTTGGGTTAATGGGTGCCCTAGCCAGAACAGTGCTGAAAAAAGGCGGTCGAGTAACTGGGATTATTCCAAGAAAAATCTATGATAATGTCAGTCATATCGAGTTAACCGATCTTATCATTGTGGAAACCATGCATGAAAGGAAAGCTAAAATGTATGAGTCAGGCGATGCTTTCCTTGCTCTTCCAGGTGGGATTGGCACGCTTGAAGAGTTAACAGAAATTTTCACGTGGTATCAACTAGAGTATCACAATAAACCAATTGGTCTTTTAAATACGAATGGCTATTATGGTCCTTTTTATCAAATGCTTGAACATATGGTTAAGGAAGGTTTTCTACATCAACGCTATATGGAGCCATTGCTTACAGAAGAAGATCCTAAGAAATTAGTGGAAAACATTCGTTCACACACAGTTCCGTTAATGAATAAATGGAAGCAGGATGACATTGGCGATCGTATTTAAATACCGGATATTCCGGTATTTTTTTATGTATCAACCTAAGATAATGGAATTTATTTATTAAATATTCTGATAAAGAAGGGTTTCTACTTATGCGAATGGAACTATACATACGCTCACTAAAACATTGTTAAGAAAATGGAGGGGTTAATATGTATAGTACAATCGGTTCTCTATTTCTTCAAACGGTGAAAAAGTATGGAAAAGAAGAAGCCCTTGTCGATGTGGATCGGGGCACTAGGTGGACTTATCACGAATGGAACATCGAGGTAAATCGGCTTTCCAATGCCCTTCTAGATGCCGGAGTAAAAAAAGGAGATCGTGTATCTACATTTTTATTTAATACGATTGAACTGGCAACATTATTTTTTTCCTGCGCAAAAATAGGCGCTGTCTTAAATCCAATAAATTTTCGCTTGAAATCAAATGAGATCGCTTACATTATTGAGGATGCAAAACCGAGTGTTTTCGTATTTGAGCATGCTCTTGAACCAATCGTCGCAGAAATTCAAGCGCGTTATCCAGATGTCTCATTCTGGTCAACTGAGGAGAGCGTACCAGCGTATGCTGATAGCTACAAGAAACATGTTCGACTTTCACATAGTGGCGAACCGTCGTGTGAAGTGGACGAAAATGATACGTATGCCATTATGTACACAAGTGGTACAACAGGACGACCAAAAGGAGTCATGCATCGTCATCGAAATATGCTTGAGCAAAGTATTCTCTGTGGGGCTTCTCTCAATTTAAAACAAGCGGATCGAGGACTCGTTGCAGCTCCAATGTTTCATTGTGCTGAACTGCACTGCAACTTTTTACCAAGGGTTCATTTTGGCGCTACTAATGTCATCATTCATCACTTTGAACCTAAAAAAGTGCTTCAGGTGATTGAAAGTGAAAAAATATCCGTTTTCTTCGCAGCTCCTACGATGTGGAATATGATATTACAGGAAGAGTATGCAACGTTTGATCGAAGCAGCTTAAGAGTGGGATTATATGGTGCTGCCCCAATGGCCCCGTCACTCGTTGTTGCTGTGAAAGAAAAGCTCGGGATTAATCTTATTCAGGCGTATGGCATGACTGAAATGGGACCAGCAGTGACCTTTCTTGATGAGCATGAGCAGTTAACCAAAGTCGGATCTGCAGGAAGAGCCGCCCTAAATCATGAGGTGAGAATCGTTAGACCGAATGAGCACGGGCCGTCTGAGCCAGACGATGAGCTACCTGCTGGTGAAGTTGGTGAGATCATTGTAAAAGGACCATGTATGATGATCGGCTATTACAATCGTCCAGAAGCAACGAAGGACGCTATGTATAAGGGGTGGTACCATTCAGGAGACCTTGGTTATATGGATGAAGATGGATATGTCTATATCTCTGATCGTGTCGATGATATGATCATTTCAGGAGGAGAAAACGTCTATCCAAGAGAAGTGGAAGATGTACTACATGGGCACGAGGGAGTACTTGACGTCGCGGTGCTCGGGGAGCCTGATGAAAAGTGGGGAGAAATTGTTACTGCCATTATTGTAAGAAAACAGCCATCGCTCACAGAAGCTGATTTAGATCACTACTGTAAAGAAAGTCCGAATCTTGCTGACTATAAACGACCGCGAAAATATTTGTTCGTAGAAGAGCTACCGCGTAATGCAAGTGGTAAAATTCAAAAGTTTCGACTACGTGAACAATTTCAGGTTAATTCGAAATCATAAGACTCCAATAAGCACGCACGTGCAGTGTTGACCTATTGGACATGATAGGGGACTGACATGTATAATTGAAAAATTGCAAGATAGAAGCGGGCATATGCTCGCTTTTTTTCTGTCGTATGAGTTTTCATGAATTGCAAATTGGCGTACATACTACTAGGGAATAGGAGGAATGAAAGAATGATAAAATTATTTACTGACAGCGATCTTGATGGAACGGCCTGTGCGCTCATAGCTGAACTGGCCTTCGATAAAGAGGTAGATGTTACCCATTGTACATATCGTAACTTAGATGACCGGGTGGAAGGGTTTCTACAACAAAAGAGTGGGGATCCCATTTTTATTACCGACTTATCAGTCAATCAGCACGTCGAAAAGCTTTTAGATGAACGGTTTCGGGCAGGGTCTCATATTCAAATGATTGATCATCATGCTACCGCCATGCATTTTAATGAGTATAAATGGGGGTATGTTGATCCAGGAGAAGATCAAAAAACGTGTGCCGCTACTCTTTTTTATAATTATCTATTAGAAAAAGAAAAGATCGAGCGTTTGGAAAGTCTTGAAGAATTTCTTGAGCTTGTTCGAAAGTATGATACATGGGAATGGGAAGAAGAAAACGAAGTAGATGCGAAACGCTTAAACGATTTGTTCTCCATCATGGGAAGAGAAACCTTTAAAGCGGAAATGATCAGGCGTTTAACGCGTGAGCCTGATTCCTTTAGGTTTAATGATTCAGAGGAAATGATTCTTGATCTTGAAGAACGTAAGATTGAACGGTACATTCATCAGAAAAACCGTCAGCTTGTGCAAATGTTTGTCGATGAATATTGTATTGGTCTTGTACATGCAGAGTCCTATCATTCAGAACTTGGAAATGAGTTAAATAAGCGAAATCCGCATCTTGATTTCATTACGATCATGAACCCGGGCAGCAGACGCTTAGGTTTTCGGACGATACATGACGGTGCAGATGTATCAGAATTTGCCTCTCGTTATGGTGGTGGTGGCCACCCTAAAGCTGCAGGTTGTGAACTAAATGATGACACGTTCCAAATTTTTGTTGAGCCTTCCTTTAAGCTTAAACCAATTCGAAAAGATCCTGAACGGAATAAGCTGAATGAGCGTAACAGTGAAAGTGGGTCTTTCTACGAAAATCATGATGGCAAAATCATCTATATTCGCCCTGGGCGAGAAGGTAAGTGGGAAGTGATGTGTCGTGGTCTTGTAGAAGATATCGTATTTGATCAGTTTGAAGATGCAGAGCGTTATATAAAACGATCCTACCATGCATGGCTTCGTTCGGATAAAGATGTAGTGGAAGATTTTGTTCGCGTTCTCCCACTCACCAAAGAGCAAATTATGGATAGATACCACATGATGATAAAAACGATGCTTTATCAAGAAGAAGACGCACTAATCTAGGGTTCTTGTTTTTAAGTGAAATTCATGTCAGTTCCATTTGGTTAATACATCAGTTATGGAGCAAGAATGAATCCGTAAGCGGCAGCGTAAGAAAAATAGTGGTTGTTGTGTAAATAAATACTGTTTCTAATTTCTTTCTCCGGGGTATAGGTATATACATGCCCATGGCACTCAACCTTAGCGTTGCGAGCATGCATTATGGGTGTGAAAGGAGAAAACAGTGAAGCGAATCGTGTTTAACAATCGCTACTCGCAAGTCCTTTACCAGACACAGAAAGCCAGGGCACGATGCATAAAGTTAGAGAAAAGACCGTACATCAGGACGATCGCGACGGCTACTGGATTCTCAGAGGAAGAGATCTTAGAATCTCTCGAATTTGGTGATGTCGACTACATCATGAAGCTGCGTTTGCACTATAGCTAGACGCAACGTTATGCGTTGTAGCGCCATTAGGGCATGCCAACTCTTTTCTGAACCAAGTTCAAAAAGAGAGCAGCTATTCATCAATATAATTGGAGGCTGATTATTTTAAAAAATAATCGGCTTTTTTTGATGGACATAAAGTAACTTGCATCAAAAAAATTAACTTTTTTTCAAAAACATGGAACCTTCTTTTAACGAGAGTCGTAGAAACAGGTGACATTATTTGAAAGGTTGTGTACATAGTGAACGAAACGTTTGAAGAAACAGGTAAAACAGAAAAACCTTCGGTATTTGGGATGATATGGAGTCCAGGAGAACAGTTTGCCACCATACGCTCCAATCCGAAAGTATGGGTACCCCTTATTATCGTAACATTGCTCTCATTAATTGGAGGCTGGCTAATGGTGATCGGTCCAGGCTTTGAAGAACAATTTACTACAACGGAGTTAGAAGGGGAAAATATAGACGGGATTATCTTATTTTCAAAGATTTCAACCGTTGTTTTTTCTGCGCTCGGTCCGATTTTTGGCATTCTCTTCTCAAGCTTTATTTTTTGGTTAATCAATAAAGCGACAAGCTCTGAAGCTACATTTAAGCAATTTTTCTCTATGAATACCTATATTAGTTTTATTAGTGCAATTGGCTTAGTGTTAAATGGTCTTCTTCTTGCGCTACTAGGTGGATCACCGAGTGAGCTTTATACAAGTCTTGGTGCGCTAGTTGGTTCAGAGGGATCCGTTGGTGCTTTTCTTAATGGAATTGAAATCTTTGGAATCTGGACGATTGTCTTAACAGGAATTGGACTTCGAATAACAGCTAAGTGGCCAAAGGGGCTTGCATGGACGATCGCCATTATCTTCCTTGTCTTTACAGTTGGTGCTGCAGCGGTTGGTGGTATGATGAGTACCATGTCAGGGATGTAACGAATGAAAAAGAAAGTATGGATCATCATTGCAGTAAGTATCATCATTGTTCTCATAGTAGGTGCAAATATTTATCGTACGTATGCTGATCGAACGGCTACTGTCGGAACAGAAACGGCGAAAGTGAAAGAAATGAAGTCAACGATCATGACCCCTGGAACGTTGGCCATGGCAGATGAAAGTACCCTTTATCAGGATGCGAGTAAAGGCGTGCTGAAAGAGATTCTTGTTAAAGAAGGAGATACCGTTAAAAAAGGAGATCCGGTTGTTAGATATGAGAACAAGGATTTAGATATGGAGAAAGAACAAAATGAGATCAACATCGAATCGCTTTATCTGCGAATCAACTCGCTTGATAAACAAGAAAAGCGTCTTAAGGAAAAACAAAGTGATTTAGCTGATGATGTTGGAGATGAAGAAGCAGAAGAAACGATGGAAGCTGAAATCGATCAGGTCAAGATGGATAAGCGGATGGCGAATCTTGATTTACGTCAGGCATTACTTCAGCGAGATCGTTTAAAACAGAAGATTAGTGAACTTGAGGTAACAAGTGACATTAGCGGTATTGTTCTAGAAGTAAATGATGCAAGTATACCGGAGTCAACCCAAATGGAGAAGCCTCTCTTACGAATTGGAAGTATGAAAAATCTGATCGTAGAAGGCACGCTTTCGGAATACGATACGTTAAACATCGAAGCTGGTCAAAGGGTAACGATTACAACAGATGTACTCCCTAATGAAGAGTGGGAAGCAGAAATTATGGAAGTAGGTTATTTACCACAAGCGTCTTCAACTGAAGCGAATACGTCTGCTGTGCAATATCCCGTTTCTGTTAAATTTAATGATCCAGAGGATGTGGATTTAAAGCCTGGCTTTCAAA
Organism: Guptibacillus hwajinpoensis; assembly: GCF_020524165.1. Taxonomy (GTDB): domain Bacteria; phylum Bacillota; class Bacilli; order Bacillales; family Guptibacillaceae; genus Guptibacillus; species Guptibacillus hwajinpoensis_D. The sequence continues at coordinate 256,211 of NZ_JAIVKU010000005.1, read as the reverse complement.
TGATACTTGAAATTGAAACAGATTCACACGAAGCTTTAACGGTACCTTTAGAAGCGGTGCAACAAGATGGGGATGAATCTTTTGTATTTGTTGTAGAAGATGGGAAGGCAGTGAAACGTCAAATTGAAACAGGTACTTCCACGACAAAACGGATTGAAGTAACAAAAGGATTATCTGAGAAAGCTCAAGTTGTGGTGGAAGCTCCTGATCATCTAAAGGATAAGATGGAAGTGACCGTGGAATGATCCAACTTGAGGATATAACAAAAAGCTATTCACTAGGCAAGGAAGCAGTAAACGTGCTGAGAGGAATAAGTCTTGAAATCAAAAGTGGAGAATTTGTCGCTATCATGGGGCCATCAGGGTCGGGGAAATCAACTTTGATGAATATCATTGGCTGCCTAGATCGCCCGACAACGGGTTCTTACTATTTAAATGAAGAAGATGTCTCACAACATAAAGATCAAGAGTTAGCAAAAGTACGAAATCAATCCATTGGTTTTGTGTTTCAACAGTTTCAATTGCTGCCAAGGCTAACCGCGCTTAAAAATGTTGAGCTTCCTATGGTTTACGCAGGTGCTTCTAAAAAAGAGCGGGAAGAACGCGCACGCGATGCTCTAGCAAAAGTTGGCTTGCAGGATCGAGTAGCACACCTTCCAAATGAGCTTTCTGGTGGTCAAAAGCAACGAGTCGCGATTGCGAGGGCACTTGTGAATGACCCATCGCTGATCCTTGCTGATGAGCCCACAGGCGCTCTCGATACTGAGACAAGTGTTGCCATAATGGATTTATTTGTCCAGCTTAATCAAGAGGGAACAACAATTGTTGTGGTGACGCATGAACCAGAAGTGGCTGAATACGCCAATCGAGTGATATACGTAAGAGATGGCTTACTTGGCCAGAACCCTTTGGAGAAAGGGGGACAAACGCAGTGAGTCTTTGGGAGAATATTAAAATGGCTCTCATGTCAGTGAGGGCACATAAGATGCGATCGATTTTAACGATGCTCGGAATTATCATTGGTGTCGCTGCCGTTATTGTCGTTGTGGCGATCGGCCAAGGTGGAGAAGCGATGCTGAAATCCCAAATTGCAGGAGATGGAAATTCAATTGAAGTCTTTTACCAGCCTTCAGAGGAGGAAATGCAGCAGGGGAAATGGGAGGAGAATCCATTTACCCAAGAAGACATTCGACAGTTAGAAGGAATCGAAAAGGTATCAAATGTTGTCGCCTCTTCCTCGGAATTTTCAACTGCCAGGCTACGTGATGAAGAAGCAGAAACGTCTATTACTGGCATTAATGAAGCGTATTTGGATGTGAATCAACTTAAAGTGGAAGAAGGTCGCTCTTTTACGAGTGCAGATTTTCTTGGTGGTCGTAGGGTAGCGGTTGTCAGTGCAGCGATGCAGGAAGAGTTATTTGAAGGGGAATCACCGATTGGGGAAATTATTCGTATTGGTGTTCAGCCTGTAGAAGTGATCGGTGTACTAGAAAAGCCCACTGGTCTTTTTGCATTCGGTTCTGTGGAAGCCTATATACCGTGGACGTCGATGCGCAATATGCTTGGAACAAGTAATTATAGTCAGGTAACGCTTCAGGTCCAAAATGCGGATGACATTCAACCGATTGGAGACCGTGCAACGACAGTATTAAATCAGTTGCATGATACCGAAGACTCCTACCAGGTGATTAATATGGAGGAAATCGCTCAGGGAATAGGTCAAGTGACAACGATTATGACTACCATTATTGGTAGTATTGCCGGTATTTCACTTCTTGTCGGAGGCATTGGTGTCATGAATATTATGCTTGTCTCTGTCACCGAGCGAACACGTGAAATAGGAATTCGAAAGTCATTAGGAGCGACGAGACAGCAAATACTTCTTCAGTTTCTCGTTGAATCGATCATCCTTACCCTAATTGGTGGGATCATCGGTATCGTGCTTGGAGCAGGGACAGCGTATCTTGTGTCGTTCTTTGCGGACTGGCCATCCTTGATTTCGTGGCAGGTTGTTCTTGGAGCCGTTCTATTTTCAATGCTTATTGGGATCGCCTTTGGTCTCTTGCCTGCGAATAAAGCTTCAAGACTCGACCCGATCGATTCTCTTCGTTATGAATAACAAAAAGAAAGAGGATGTGCTCATCCTCTTTTTTGACGTTACTTTTTTGAAGTGAGACGATTTTTCGTTAAAGCTACTTTTATTTGAAAGTAAGTGAATGTTTCAGGAAGAGCTTCTTTTATTGGTTTTAATTTATCAAATCCAACTGATTCAGCTTTTTCTAAAATCACATTTTCTGTTTCCTGATCAAGCAGTCGAGTTGTGTCTTGAAATAAACCTTCTTCCAAAGCTTTTAGCAAGTGACTTTCTACTGTAGTAGGGCTTAATGATCGAGCAGCAGCAATGTTTAAAATGTCTTTGCCTTCTTCAAATAATTTAAGTGAAGCTCTATGACTTGCATCTTCAGAAGAAGCTGGCGTTGATTTAGCGGAAAGCAAAAGCTCTAAAAAGGCTTCGCCGTATTTATCATACTTCATCTCTCCAACACCTTTAATTTGCAGCATTTCTTCACGAGAGGACGGCATGTTTGCACTCATTTCTCGTAATGTACTGTCGGCAAACACAACGTATGGGGGAACGTTGTCTCGATCAGCAATCTGCTTTCGTAAGGTTCTTAGCTGTGTGAAGAGCTGATCATCTTCCTCGATTGAAACAGGCTTGCGAGCAACTTTCTTGAAGATCGTTTCTTGTCCTTTTAATACAGGTAGCGTTTTTTCTTGAAGAATTAATGTTGGGTATTTGCTTTCTGTTAAAAGGAGGTACTGTTCTGCTGTTAGAAAGTCAATCATATCAACAATTTCCTGCTGTGTAAGGTGCTTCAATAAACCAAACGTCGAAACGCTGTTTAGGCTGAGCTCATTTATTCGCTTAGACTTTGATCCTTTTAGGATTTGGGCGATCATTGTTTTGCCAAAGCGTTCGTTCACTCGTTTAATGGTAGAAAATATCATTTGTGCTTCACGTGTAATTTCAACAGCTTCTCGATCATCAATACAATTGCTACATTTCCCACATTGGTAGCCTGGTCGTTCATCACCAAAATAGTGAAGAATCGTTCCTTGAAGGCATTTTTCAGTATGACAATAATCAACCATGGCTTTTAATTTTGAGAGATCAGCTGATTTTCTTTCTGGCTCATGTTGGTTTTGCTCAATTAAAAACTTTTGGACGTGAATATCGCCAGGTGAGAAGAGAACAAAACAATCACTTTCTTCTCCGTCACGACCGGCACGGCCAGCTTCTTGATAATAAGATTCCATATTTTTTGGAAGGTTATGATGAATGACAAATCGAACGTTGGACTTATCAATGCCCATTCCAAAAGCATTCGTAGCAACCATCACTGAAATATTATCGAACAAAAACTCCTCCTGAGCAATTTTACGCTCATGCTCTGTCATCCCCGCATGATACTTGCCTACTTTAATCCCTTGTTTTAGAAGTGAATTGTATAGGTGGTCCGCTTCTTTGCGGGTTGCCGTGTAGATAATTCCAGATTCCGTTACGTTTTGACTAAGATATTTGTCGATAAACGTTTTTTTCTTTTCTCCCTTAATAACTGAGAAATGTAAGTTTTCTCGTGCAAAACCAGAGATAAACGTTTGTTCTGGAACGATATTTAGCAGTCGCTGAATATCTTGAATAACTTCAGGTGTCGCTGTAGCCGTTAAAGCAACAACAGGCGGCTGATCTTCAAAGTGATGGAGCATTTGGCTAATTTTCATATAGCTAGGTCTAAAATCATGTCCCCACTGAGAAATACAGTGTGCCTCATCGACTGCAATGAGAGAAATGGTCGTTCGCTGCAATAAACGCTGAAAAGTAGGTGCTTCCAGACGTTCCGGAGCAACATAGAGTAACGTTAATTCTCCATTTTCAGCTTCCATCATTCGCTCTCTTATCTCGGTTTCTGTCAGTGAGCTGTTAATGTATGCGGCATCGATTCCGTAACTCGCAAGCGCGTCAACCTGATCTTTCATCAATGAAATAAGTGGAGAGATGACAATCGTTAGTCCCTCTGATATAAGAGCTGGGATCTGATAGCAGATCGATTTACCACCGCCAGTAGGCATAATCCCTAGCGTATTATGGTGAGATAGAACACTCGAAATAATCTCTTCCTGTCCACCTCGAAATTCATCATATCCAAAATGCTGTTTCAACTGTTCTTTTGCTTTTAAAAGCATCATATCTTCCTTTCTCATTCGCCAGTTCCTTTGTTTTTTCATCTTACCGTATCTATTGAACTGTGTATAGATAACATCATCCGGTGTAAAGTCTAACTCCTACATATCCTAATTTGGAAAGCACATTGTAAAATGCTACCCTGGAAAGTCGTGTATAAAGGTTCAATTCAGGACAAACTACTACAATATGGAAAAAAGAAGTGGTTTTACGTCAAAAAAAAGGGGAATAGACATATGATGGACTGGATAGAAGTTATTCTAAGATCACTGTTCATACTTATTGGACTTTTTATCATTACAAAGCTACTTGGTAAAAAACAGTTATCAAAGCTATCTTACTTCGAATATATTGTAGGTATTATTATCGGTGATATTGCAGGCAGTTTATCGATGGATGTTGGAGTTAGTTTGCTTCACGGAGTCACAAGTATTTTGATCTGGACACTCATTTCTATCTTCTTAAGCTATATTTCCCTGAAAAATAAAAAGGTGAGGGATTTTGTAGAGGGGAAGGCGAGAGTATTTATCAAAGATGGAAAGATACTTGAAGAGAACTTGAAGAAGGAACGATTTACAACAGATGAACTGCTAGAGATGCTGCGAAAAAAGAGCGTCTTTTCGGCCAATGAAGTCGAATTTGCACTTCTTGAATCAGATGGAGAGCTCAGTATTTTATTAAAACGCGATTATCGAACGGTCAAACCGTCTGAACTTTGGCTTCATCTACCTGCTGATAAAGAACCGAAAACGGTCATTATGGATGGCGAAATCATAAAAGAAGTATTAACTGAAATCGGCCATAGTGAGGCCTGGCTTAGAAAAATGTTATCTGAAAAAAGTGTCACTGTAGAAGATGTTTTTCTAGCACAGCTCCATTCAGATGGTAAGTTAACGCTTGATTATTATGAAGATGGCATGTTGGAAGTTGAGTAGAACCATGGAGGAAAATCATGAAAAAGGAATTTTCATATCGATCGAAGGATGAACTAATTGTTCTTCTTTTGGATCGAGGTATATACAAAGTGAAGCATAAGCAACTATATGAATGTTCACAAACAGAATTGTTTTATTACTATCTTTCGATTACGAGGGAATCCTTGCAACAAGTAAAATCAAAAGTTAGTTCCTAACAGCTTCTTCAAGGAAGCTGTTATTTTTTAATTAAATGGACTTATATTAAGGGACTGTTCGAATACTGTAAAGAACACATTAAGAGAGATAATAAATGATTTTGTCTAGTTTTGACGAAAGCCTTCACAAGGCAGCAGATAATTTGGATAATAGAGCTTGTACTTATAAGAGGAGGGGGTGGCGAGCCTTGTTATATGTGAAACAGGATGCAAAAGAAGAATTGCTCCATTGGATTAAGCGTAAGCAAGAGGAAATGATCGAGATTGGCACTGCAAAAGGCATATCACATAAAGAAACATTACAGTGTAGTCAAGAATTAGATGATTTGCTAACTTCTTATCAACGTTTGACCTCCGTCAACCAATTGAGAAGTTAACGTCTGAATCGAGTGGAAAAGGGCTTCTTTGACGACTGGTGGGTAATCGTTTTGGAATTCAGAAATACAATCACGAATTTGTTGAATTAGTAGGATCTCCTCATGACTCGCATCTTTCATCTCAACATCCTCCTCAAGAATCGATTTGTACACCAATCATGACAAATCAGACGCGTTTTCGTCAATGCTTTTTCTTAAAATTCGTTCGAATGATATCGGAAATTTCTCTATTTTCTGTAAAATAAGGACTTATTACCTAATGGGCGTGTGTGACATACATATGTAATCAATAAATTCTTAAAAAAACTTTCATACAATGTTTGAACAAATGGCATAAAAATTATATACTAGAAAGGACGGGTTTTGGTGCCCATAGATTTAAGGGTCCAAACCTCTGTTTATTTCTATACCATTCATTTAACGTAAATGATGATTTGATTGATAAAGGAGGTCTAGCAATGAAGGAAGGAATCCATCCAAAATACCAGCAAGTTGTATTTTTAGACGTTAGTACTGGTTTTAAGTTTCTAACTGGTTCTACTATGGGATCTAATGAAACTATTGAGTGGGAAGACGGTAGCGAATATCCGCTAATTAAAGTTGATATTAGTTCTGAATCTCACCCATTCTATACTGGTCAGCAGCGCTTTAACGATGCTGGTGGTCGTGTTGAAAAGTTCAAAAAGAAATACAACCGCTAATAAAAGTAGAAAACACTCCCACGGAGTGTTTTCTTTTTTTTACCTCAAATGAGAGGTTACAGGATTTTATGGCTTAGATCTAATCGCCTTCCGCTATGTTGACAGGGAAGTAGCACCTTGTTTTCGTAATTTAACTAGGGCGCTCTTTCTCCACGATTTTACAGCTTCTACACTAACCCCTTCAGCAGCAGCCACACTTTTTAAAGAATGACCTTTAAGGAGTACTTGATCAACCCATTTTCTTTGGTTAATGGTAAGGGAAGTTAAATGAAAGGTATGCGGGTCATTCGGATGAGGAGCGCAGAAAACCTCTTCATGTTCACTCCAATCAGCATTTAAAGAAAGTTTTTTAGCAGTGCGGATTTCTTTTCTCCTTTCATCAAGTAGCTTTCCGCGTATTTTTAAATAGGCATAGGCAGAGAAGCTTCCTTTGTCATCGCGATAATTCATTACACATTCCCAAAGCGCAATCAACGCCGCCTGTTCGTATAAGGGATAGTTTGTTGTAAGGTTTAATTTGTGAATTTGACTTTTAATAAGTGGGGTATACTGATCTACAATTCTTTCAAAAGAAGCATCTTGCACAAAAACTACTCTCCCAAGTGAGGGTGCACCCACCTCTATTCCGTCGGTAAGATCACAATACGTTAATCGTTAACCTATGTCATATACGTGAATTTATTGTTAAACGATCATAAAGTGAGTCATACTTCTCGTTTCTCCTAAGGAGATTTTAAGTCTGATAAGGTTAAACGCTTCATTACTCTCCGTATGGACCGTTTCTTCACTTGTTTATACCTAAGAGGAGTTCGTATACACCCGATTCGTTGAAAATATGTAAACAAAAAAACGATCTTATGTTAGATCGTTTTTGAGGGAGAGGACTTATGCTTTTCGATAGCAAAGCTGTGCGTTAATTCCTTTTAATTGAAGCTCGCGTACAATGCGTCTCAATTCTTCTTTGGTCAGGAGCGGCTCTTTCACAATCTTCCACCTCCACTAATTTCTAATTACTGATTCAGGTTTAGCGAGTTCACTAGGGCATTCTTATATGAGTTAAGTTCTGAGAATCCTTCAAATTGATGTAGCATTCCTTTGAAGATAAAGCGTCTTGGGTTCGGTTCGTTAATTTCTTTTAATAGAAAATCAACCGTTTCAAGCAATTCTTTTCTTTTGTTCTCTTCTAATCCCATCTGTTTAATGGTCGAAGCCATATTCGTTAAGATAAAGGATGGTGACTGCTTTTGACATCCTTCCGATTGACTACTTTTTTCAAAGATGGCAGAAGCTTGTTTCATGGTTAGAAAAGGCTCAGTATTATTTTCGAACATACCATACACCAAGTCATTTAACCGTTTTAAAATGAAGCGAGGAAGCTCTTCTAAATCAAAATCTGCATTCTGCAGAACAATAAGTTTGATGTAAGAAGAGAACATGCCATCAAGCAGCAAGACGCAATCTGGTAGAATAGGCGTGACCCGCTCACCATATAAATCCTGGATACTGCTTGCGAGCGTTTCAAGCGACTCCATTCTAATCTTCAAAATCAGTTCATCTATTTCTTTGTTCATCGAAATAGCCTGTTCCCTGAATTGCATAATAATAAACTCTTTATGTTGCACGATTTCTCTAGCTTGCACATACAGTAGCTTTTCAAGACGTTCTTCAGGGGTGAAAGACTCCAGTTTAGCATCGGATAGTTTCTTTTTTAACATCTCATAATAGTAAGAAAAGATGGAATATAGCACATCATCTTTCGATTGGAAATGAAGATAAACGGCTCCTTTAGAAATTCCACTTTCATTTGCAATTTCCTGTATCGATGTTGAATGGAATCCTTTATGTGCAAAGAGCTGCATCGCTGATTCAATAATTAGTTTCTTTTTTTCGTTCATTATACACCTCTGTTCGTCAGCAAAGAACTGACCGGCTTTTACTGACCGACTGGTCATGGCCATTATATCACGTTCAAAGTTTTTTTCCTAATGCTTCATTTGCTCAGCGGTAGTGTCTATATATTAAACAATATAGCTTGAATTATATCGTTTTATTCAGTATAGTGATCTTGTGATGACCAGTCAGTCATAAAAGCGTAGAGAAAAAGGAGTGGAAGTTGCTTGAGAAAGCTGATTCAATTTTCGTTAAATAATAAGTTTGCAGTTTGGCTGCTAACGATTATTATCACAGTTGCTGGATTATACTCAGGTTTTAATATGAAAATGGAAACAATTCCAAATATTAACACCCCGTTAGTATCAGTGACAACTGTTTATCCAGGGGCTACACCTGAAGAAGTGTCGGATAAAGTCTCAGAGCCGATCGAAAATAAAGTAGAAAGTCTTCCAGGGGTAAATGTAGTAAGTTCTTCTTCATTTGAAAATGCCTCGAATGTTCAAATTGAATATAATTTTAGTAAAAACATGGATGAGGCTGAGGACGAAGTGCGTGAAACTCTACAGTCACTTTCATTGCCTGATGAAGTGCAGGACCCGGATGTATCTCGATTAAGTTTTAATGCATTCCCTGTCATGTCGCTAAGTGTATCTGAAGATAACAGTTCACTTACTGAATTAACTCAGCGTGTTGAAGAAAAAGTTTTGCCTGCCATTGAAGGTGTCGAAGGGGTCTCATCTGTTTCGATTGCCGGTCAAGAAGTAGAAGAAATTTCTTTTTCGTTTAAAGAAGATAAGATGAAAGAGTATGGCCTAGATGAAGAGACAGTTAAAAACTTGATTAAAGGTTCTTCTGTCAATATCCCTCTAGGTTTATATAACTTTGAAGACAATCAAAAGGCTGTCGTTGTGGATGGCAATGTTTCTTCATTAGAAGATTTAAAAGAGCTCGAGATCCCAGCGGTCCCAGCTCAGCAAAGTCAAGTACCGTCTAATGATCCAGCACAAGCCCCATCACCTACTACAGGAGGCGGGCAACCACAAGCTCCATCAGCTACTACAGGAGCTAACGGATCTCAACCTCAAGTGCCAACGGTTCAGCTTCAGGAAATCGCAGACATTAAATTAGTTGGTGAAGCAGAATCAATCTCCCGTACAAATGGGAAAGAATCAATCGGGATCCAAGTTACGAAAAGCGCCGATGCGAATACAGTAGATGTTGTTAATGGCGTAAAAGATCAAATTGCATCGCTTGAGGATGCAAATAGTGATTTGAGTATTGTGACCATTTTTGATCAAGGGGAGCCGATTGAGGAATCAGTCAGTACCATGCTGAACAAAGCCATTATTGGTGCTATATTTGCAGTGCTGATTATCTTATTATTCTTGCGTAACATTCGCTCAACCTTGATCTCTGTCATTTCTATACCTTTAAGTTTATTAATTGCTCTATTGGTGTTAAACCAGTTAGACATTACTTTAAATATTATGACCTTAGGGGCGATGACGGTTGCCATTGGTCGTGTGGTTGATGACTCGATTGTGGTTATCGAGAATATTTATCGACGAATGGCCATTAAGGGCGAACAATTAAAAGGAAAAGAACTCATTACGGAAGCGACAAAAGAAATGTTCCTTCCAATCATGTCTTCCACAATTGTAACAATCGCGGTCTTTTTACCGCTTGGTCTTGTTCAAGGACCTGTAGGCGAGCTATTCCTACCTTTTGCCCTAACGATTGTATTTGCGCTTCTAGCTTCTTTACTTGTTGCGATTACAATTGTGCCAGCGATGGCTCATTCGCTGTTTAAAAAAGGTTTAGTGAAAAAAGGAAAAGAAACAGAGCATAAGGAAGAAGGCAATGGCCGTCTTGCTCACCGCTATAAAAAGATATTAAACTGGGCGTTAAACCATAAGATCATCACCTTTGGAGCAAGCATTCTTCTTTTAGTCGGCAGTTTATTCCTTGCACCAATTGTAGGTGTAAGCTTCCTACCTTCTGATCAAGAGAAGATGATTGTTGCCACGTATAATCCAGAGCCGGGTGAAACGACTGAAAATATAAATGATCTCGCGCTAGAGGCGGAAGGTTATTTTCTCGATAAAGAAGATGTAGAAACGATTCAGTATTCAGTTGGTGGAGAAAATCCGATGAACCCTGGAGCTAGTAATCAAGTTCTTTTCTTTGTTAGCTATGATGAAGAGACAGAAGAATTTGAGGATGAGCGTAAATCCGTTCTTGAAGATTTAAAACAGCTGAGTGAAAAAGGGGAATGGGGCTACCAGGATATCTCAGCTTCTGGTGGAAGCAATCAGATTACCTTAGTCGTTAATGAAGATAATATGGAGGATCTAGGTCCTGTTGTAAAAGACGTTACTTCTGTGCTAGAGAAAGAAGATAACCTCTCGAACATTAGTTCAAGTATTTCGGAATCCTATGATCAGTATACAATTGTAGCGAATGATGAAAAGCTAAGCGAATTTGGATTAACAGCTGGCCAAATTGGAATGGAGCTTCGTAATACTGGAGAAGCGCCAGTACTGACAACTGTTGAAAAAGATGGAGAAGAATTGAATGTCGTTCTCCAGGTCAATGAAAAGACTTTCAAAGACAAAAGTGATTTAGAAGAGACGACCATCCAATCACCGCTTGGTATGGAAGTACCACTTAGTGATCTGACGACAATTGAAGAAGGACAATCGTCGAATACAATTACACGCCGTGATGGTAAAGTTTATGCGAATGTAACGGCTGAAGTACTTGATGACAATATTGGTCAGGTATCAAGCGATGTTCAAGAAGCCATTGATGAGATGGATTTACCTGACTCTTCCGAAGTCACTCTTGGTGGTGTAACACAAGATATAAACGAATCCTTCACTCAGCTCGGACTAGCCATGCTAGCAGCGATAGCCATTGTATACCTGGTACTAGTGATTACATTTGGCGGCGGTCTTGCACCACTTGCGATTTTGTTCTCGCTTCCGTTTACCGTTATTGGTGGACTTGTGGGACTTCTAATTGCTGGTGAAACGATTAGCATCTCTTCACTAATTGGGATGCTCATGTTAATTGGTATCGTTGTAACGAATGCAATTGTATTGATTGATCGCGTCATTCATAAAGAAAAAGAAGGGTTAACAACAAGGGAAGCCTTGATCGAAGCTGCTGGAACGCGTCTTCGTCCAATCTTAATGACAGCTCTTGCCACAATTGGGGCTCTAGCGCCACTTGCATTTGGCTTAGAAGGTGGAGCGCTTATTTCAAAAGGTCTCGGTGTAACCGTTATTGGAGGACTAACAAGCTCAACTCTTCTAACGCTTATCATTGTTCCCGTCGTGTATGAATTCTTCATGAAGTTTAGAAGGAAACCAAAAAGCGAATAGAGAATAGAAACGGAGGCCTCTTATTCAAGGAGCCTCCGTTTTGTTACTTTCTAAGCGGGTTGCGTTGTACGCTTTTGAATGATTCAGTGGTTTCACGTGATCAGTTGTATTTATAACCATGGAATAGGTGTACAATCTTCCATTTTCGGGAAACAATAAATTATCATTAATCAATAGGAGAGACATAACAATGGATAAAGTTGAAACGATGTATGTCGAATACTTTCATGACCGGCTTGAAGAAATTGGAGAAAAGTGGACAAACAGACTTCAACTTCTTGTGGACGAAAAAGAAGCGACAGATACAGCTATTCTTAAAGTCCCAGAATTAAAAAACGAAATCAAATTGTTTTGCTCTGACTTTGTTAAGCAAATGATCTTTCAAGAATCAAATAACCGAGATGTACAAGAATGGGCGGGGCGAATTGTTGGGATTTTCTCGAGCCATACGTTTTCCTTGCAGCAATCGGTAGCCAGCCTAACAAATTTGAGACAAATCCTTTGGGATGTGATGGTAGAATTCAGCACGGAGCATGAACATTTAATTGAAGCAAGTCGATTAGCAGGATGGGGCAGTTACATGAATAAATCCTTTGATTTACTGCTTCATAAAGTCACAGTCTATACCAATCAACTAAACGAAGAGCAAATTGCTTCTCAGCAAACCAAAATTACCGAGTTAAGTGTTCCAATTATTCTAATTGCCAAAGATATAGGCGTGTTGCCTCTTATTGGAACAATTGACACATATCGCGCATCACTTATTCAACGAAAAGGCATTGAACGGAGCTCGGAACTTCAGCTATCTTACCTTGTCATCGATCTATCGGGAGTTCCCATTATGGATACGATGGTCGCTAACGAAATTTTTCAACTCATTAAAATGCTAGAACTTTCAGGCGTGGAATCCATCTTGACGGGTATTCGTCCTGAGATAGCTCAAACAGCCGTCCAGCTAGGGATTGATTTTACTAACGTGACTACTTACGCTCATCTTCATCAAGCGCTAGGAGTCGTTTTGCCCCATTCTTAAGAGACAGAAAAAGCCTCATAGGAATGATCCTTTGAGGCTTTAAGCTAGGCAATTTAGGTGATTTTGAAGACAGCTATAATTTCCGTGTTTAAGAAGGAAGAGAGCTAAGATGTATTTGCTGTGTTGTTTAAGGATTCCAATGTTAAAGAAAAATTGCTTTGAAAGGTCTCGATAAGGTAGTTTTTTTGACTTAAATGCTTTTGCCACAAGTGATTCGGTTGCTGCTAGTTTCCAGGCGGCTTCTTTACACAAATTCCGAATGTTGTTCTCGCTTGGCATTTTTGCAGGAAGCTTTTGAAGCGAGATACGAAAGACGCGAAGCTGTTCCTGATAGCGAATGATTTCATCCTGAAGTAAATAATCGACCTTTATCATAATTCGAATACCCGGCTACTTTCTATTATTTTTTGGTTAACGAACACTGTAATGTGTTGATTATACGACTAAGGTGCGTACTGGTCAATGGGCCTATTTTGGTAAAAAAAGAGATAATTCATAGGTATATAGTATAGTTCTTTAACAAGAACAATAGAGCTTACACGGTAGATCAGAAAATTTAGCCTCAGCAAACAAAAACCTGAACATCTGTTCAGGTTTTTGTTTGCTTATTTGCTTAAGCAAAGTTAGGTAACCCAATCCGTAATGTCGCTTAAGTCAGCATAGATCGTATCTGGGGGGAGCTGGAGCTGTTCAACTGGAGTTTGATTCCTATTAATCCAGGCCGTATGGAAGCCGAAATTCTTTGCCCCTGAGATATCCCACCCATTAGAAGACATAAAGAGAATGTTTTCTCGCTTTAACTCAAGAAATGTAAGGGCATGCGTATAGGAAGCAGGAGTCGGTTTAAACTGTTTTATGTCATCTGCACTGATTACATAATCCAGGTACTCGGCAAGCGGTGATTGTTTTACTAAAGGATCAAGCATATCGTGAGATCCATTTGAGAAGATAGCAAGAGTCACTCCTTCTTCCTTTAGCTTTTTTAACACTTTAGGAACCTCTTCATAAACGGTAAGGTGCTGATAGGCTTCGAGAAGGGAATCTTCGTTCTCTTGCGTCAGTTCGGCACCGGCTTCTTCAACTGCATAGCGAAGGGCATCACGCGTCACTTCTGAAAATGGTCGATAGTTTCCCATCATTTGTCGTAAGTAGCTATACTCAAGCTGTTTCTTTCGCCACGTTTGGCTTATTTGGTTACCCTTATTCGGATACAGCTCTTCGCATTTTTCAATAACTGAAAAAACGTCAAATAACGTTCCGTATGCATCAAATACAAAAGCTTTCACTTGGTTCATATGCATCCTCCTTTTATCCATCCCTTTTCATACCCTCATTAACACGATGTAAAACCTCGTTAAAAACCATTCCTTAAGCGTAGCTCGGTTTCCATCACAACCTGTTTAATTGGAAGAGGAGAAAGACTTCGTTGAAAGGTTCTCTTCATTATTTAGTGAAAAATAGTTCAATTTACAGTGGCATATGAATGGAATATTGTAGGAAAATTATGCTAGACTTATCATAGAAATTTCGTTTGTGGAGGGACATATGAAAAGTGATGGAGAATCAAACTGGTTAAAAGAGTGGGGGACGCCCCTTTTATTCGCTGTTATTCTGGCTTTTGTGGTGAAAATGTTCGTGATGGCACCTTACATTGTGGAAGGGGCTTCCATGGATCCGACCTTACATGACGGTGACCGTCTCCTTGTTAATAAATTTATTTCTTACGTTCAGGAAGAACCTGAGCGAGGAGACATCATTATTATTAAGGATGAGGATGCAGAAAAGCATTATGTTAAACGCGTGATTGGTTTACCAGGAGATATCGTTGAAATGAAACAAGATAAGCTCTATGTGAATGATACCGAGCTAAAGGAACCCTATCTTGAGGCTAATCGAGATGATGCGCAAAGCATGGGGATGAGGTTAACAGAAGATTTTGGACCTGTTGAAGTACCTAACGGTCAGCTGTTTGTTATGGGGGATAATCGGTTAAGAAGCATGGATAGTCGTAACGGTCTTGGAAAGATAGAGCTTAAAGAAGTTGTAGGAAAAGCCGAAGTGGTTTGGTATCCATTTAAAGATGTGAGATCTACAAAGTGAGTGAAGGGGAAGAGCAGCGTGCTCTTCCTCTTTTTGTTACGATTCTGAAATACTTGAAACAAAACGTTAATGGTTCGGTGTTACCTAATATGTGGAAATGTTACCATTCTGAAAATATTGAATGAGCTAGTGAAATAGTGCTAAATCCTTGATAAATAAGGCTCTATGAATGAGAAAAGTCCAATTAATGATAAATCATTCCTGGCATGGATTTCCGGTATAGGAAGTTATTATGGTCTTTTAGACTAGCAATCTTGTGATATTCTCATGGTGTAAGAAATTTCACCAATCAGGGAGGAATCACATTGAAAAAGTCAATTATCCTAGGTGTCACAGCGGCAACGGCCCTGCTGGCAGCAAATCCAACATCAAGTTCTGCAAGCACTCAGCCTGCAAACGTAGAAGTAAAGGCTCAAACATTCCAGGTCAACAATATGGATGAGTTACAATCCATTCTTGACCGTTTTGAAAAACAATATAATGTTTCAATCAATGATTCTATTAATCTAGATCAGCTTCTTCAACAAAAAGAAATGAAGAAGCAAGCACCGGAGGAACAAGCGCCTGCAGAGCAGAAAGCAGAAGCTCCTGAAAAGGCAGAAGCACCTGCAGAGCAGAAAGCAGAAGCTCCTCAAAAAGCAGAAGAGGCGGCTCCTTCACCACAACAATCAAAAGAGCAAGCAGATCCAACTAAAGAAACAAAAGCAGACACAGGACTTTCAGAATTCGAACAGCAAGTTGTAAACCTGACAAATGAAGAACGTGCAAAAGCTGGACTACCTGCTCTTGAAGTAGATACAGAACTTAGTAAAGTGGCACAGGCAAAGTCGGAAGATATGAGAGACAATAACTACTTTGCACACAATAGCCCAACTTACGGATCACCTTTTGATATGATGAATCAATTTGGCGTAGACTATCAATCTGCTGGCGAGAACATCGCAAAAGGCCAACAAACGCCTGAAGAAGTTGTCAATGCATGGATGAACAGTGAAGGTCACCGTAAAAATATTATGAACGGTAGCTTTACTCACATTGGTGTTGGGTATGTAGAAGAAGGCAACATCTGGACGCAACAATTTATTGGTAAATAGTCATGATAGGTAGAGCCCATCCTTAAAGGATGGGCTCATTTATTTGGTGAAAAGTTAGTCTGTTTTGAAAGTTATGATTCTATCTTCTTGAGAATCTTACTTGCTTCCCGCTTGCTAAGGGGTGCTAAAGGATGTTCCTCGATAAAATTCTTTACCGTAGTTGGCTCCGTTTTTGAGTACTCTCTAAGAGCCCAACCGATTGCTTTTTGGATGAAAAACTCTTTTGATTCAGAATGGAACAGAATGGACCGTTTCAAGAGCGGCCAGTCCGTCTTTTCCTTATAGGAGAGTTGAAAAAGAATCGCGCTGCGGTTTAACCACATATTTTCGCTAGTCATCCACTTCTCTGAAATCGAGTCAATTTGATCAGGGTGTTGTCTAAAATAGTTCCCTGCACTGTGTACCGCCAGGCTATCGACGGTGTCCCACCAGGATTTAGTAACAATCAGCTGTTCAATAAGATCAATTGAATCTTTAGGAAACTCTTTCACACGCCCGAGCAAATCAAGCGCCGCATTTTGGTATTCACGTTCTGGCAGTAACCATAGCTGTTGAACGACTAACTGAGTGGTTTTGAAAGCAGGAGCACGATCTTGTTCTAAAGCTATTTTTACAGCCTTTCTTCTTTCAGGGGTTTTAACTCCAAGAAAGGGGAATTGATTTCGCATGTATTTTTCCATCTTTTTTGCTTGTTCTTTGTTTTGAAATGGTTTCAGCTCTTCTTGTATTCTTTTTGAAAGCATGATCCCTCTCCTTTCTATATTAAGATCTCTTCGCTGAAGGATACCTTAACTCCTGCCGAGATAAAGAGACAGAATAGAAAAAGCAGCGGCGATTGCCGCTGCTTTTTCAAACTAAAATAAGGAGGTTTCCCGGGGGAGGGAAGGGATGCATTATTTTAAAATACGTTGGATTCCAGAAAGCTTTCCGGGTTGAGGAGAAAGCTTTTCTGGATTAAGTTCAGTATAGCAGGCTTCATTTGAAAAATGAGCATTATGGGATGTTTTTGATAAGAATGACAGAAATGTGAACGAAATAAAATTACGTTGTAGGATTTGAAAGAACCGCAAGATCTGTTAAAGCATTATGAAGACTCGATTTAATTGTTAACTTATGGAGATCAATTCCTAATTGTACAGCTGAAATTGAAATGGAAGGGCTAATTCCCGTAAGAGTTACTTGTACGCCCATGAGACTGAGTGCTTCTGTAATATCAAACAAATGTTTTGCCACCATTGTATCCATTGTGACAACCCCTGATAAGTCAATGATCATATGATTTAATTGCAATTTGCGCGTTTGTTCCAACGTTTTCTCCATGATGAGCGTTGCCCGATACGTATCAATATTCCCAACAAGCGGAAGAATAGCCAGGTTTTTAATAATTGGAATGATCGGGGTAGACAGTTCTTCCAGCGTCGAGTCATATTTCGTTTTAAGCTGTTGGTTACTTGTAATATAAGTGCTTCCATAACTATATACAAACTGATCTAGGAGAGGATCAATTTTTCCTGGTAACTTAATGACCTCGCGTGGCTTCATGTTAAGTTCTTCGACGATCGGTTCAATTGCCTCCCAAATCGCCTCGCGAATAAGTGGTACCGTAACGATAAGGGAGACGATCATTTCATTTTCATCTTGAACCAGTTCACCTGATTCTTCGCCAAATTCTTCAATGGCACCCATTGCATTTATTGTGTTTTGCTGTAAGCTTTTACCGATCAGCTTAATTAAATATGTTGTATTTGACAGGGATAATTTAGACTCATTTGAAAAATTAGCTTCATCAAGGTCATGGCGTTGTCTTTCATATGTACTTTGTGCAATCTCTGAAGCTTGTGCAAGAATGTAAGTCCCTACTTTTTGAGTGGATGTCTCAGTAGTCACTATATTTCCTCCCTTAAAGGTGGATCCATAAACGAATCGTGTTAACGGAATAGGTTGAACAGTTAACACGATGCGATAATAGAGCCTTTTTCTCAATATGTTCATCATACCATTAAAGTAAAAAGATGGTTGATTAAAACCATCTTTTTACTTGTTATTGTGACTGTTTGTTCTAATTCATCACTGGAATAAATCGTTCATGAAATGCTTTGTACTTGCTTGAAATACTAGAAGGTGATGTTCCGTACTTTTTAGCAAGAGCGCTTTGGCTGACTGAAGAATCAAAGACTTTAGAGGCGAGATACTCAAGAGAAGCGGCAAAAATAGCAGGTTTTCTAACAGATGGTTGTTCTTCCTGAGTGTACTTCTTCCAGAAATGAAGAATTTCTTGAACCTGCTCTTTTGAGAATGCATCACTAATATTCTCTGTAAAAAGAGTAGCAACTTCAGCATCTTCTTTTCTAGACCAAATCATGTCAATGGAGTCATCTGCTTCTTCTGCTCCATTACCATGCTTTACAATTTCGCTAAGGATTTCTGGGAAGTCGCTTTGCATCATGGAACGAACGTTGTTAGAAACGTTCTCTGTTGCCAATTTGTTTGCTACCAATTGCATGGCATCAGGGGCAATCTTAAGTAGCTCGATAAATGGCATTGCACCGTTTTTCACTGGGAGAAGAATGCCTGCTAAGCTTTCTCCTTTTGATAGAATGACTTCTTCATGTAAAAGAATGCTAATTGGTTGATTAGAGTTAAGCTCTTTCACAACTGCGGTGTTCCCTGATACTTCTTCAACCGTATAAATGGACATATAAGCATCACGCCACTCGTTAACCGTTTCTTTTACTTTCTCAGTGGAGAAGGTATGAGAATATAACTGAATATACTGTTTTACGATGGTCTTGTTCCATTGATTAACGGCTTGATGGAAAATCGCCCATGGGAAAATACCGTGCATGTAGGCTTCTTCAAGATTTTTGGGAATATCATAACGCTTAAATAAATCGTTTGCTAAAGAAACCATTTTTTGATCATGTTGGCTCATCGCATATTCAACAAGCTGAGCCTGGACAGTGTAAAGTTCCTGTGTGTATAACTGTTCTTCTAATTGATCCTGTGCACTTTCAGATGTCATACAGCATTTTTTATATTTTTTGCCGCTGCCGCAAGGACAGGGATCGTTTCGTTTCGTTTTTTGCAATGTTGCTTCCTCCTTCAGGTCAAACTTATTCAACAATAAGAGACGAATGATATTTTAGCATACAAAGGGATGGAAGCACAAAAAATAGATAAAAAGACCTATAATTGAGATTCGTATACTCCAAAGCACATACATACTAAGTAAGCTAAAATGATGACGTTGGGGAGCTGTTTTTTTGAAAATAGAGAGTGACAGTTGTTCCGGTTCCAACTTCGCTTTTAAAATCGATGCTTCCATTATGATTTTCAATAATTTTAAAACTAGATAAGAGCCCGAGACCGGTACCTTCTTCTTTCGTCGTATAGAACGGTTCGCCGAGCGTTTTCAACTTGTGTTCAGGAATGCCGACACCTTCATCCGTTATCGTTACCTCAATCAAATCTTCTGTTGTAAGGGTCCTTAAGCTAACGCTTCCCCCTTCTGGCATGGATTCAATCGCATTTTTGATTAAGTTAATAAACACTTGTTTGAGCTGATTTTCCTCCCCATACAAGGTGTCATCTTTCTCAGTAAAGTTTTGTGAAAAAGTAATATTGTATAAATTTGCCTGCGTGCTTAATAACTGTAGAACATAGGAAATTAGCTTATTTAAACTAAAAAAAGTAAAGTGAGATGCTTGTGGTTTAGCTAACACGAGTAAATCTTTAATGATTGCATCCATTCGATCAATTTCTGAAAGCATAATGGATAGGTACGGCGTTTTTTCTGCGAAGGGTTTATCGTCGTTTAGAAGCTGGATAAATCCTTTAACAGAAGTGAGTGGATTTCGTATTTCATGAGCGACGCTTGCCGCTAACTGGCCAACTGCCGATAGCTTTTCTGTTTTTAGCAGAGCTTCTTCGGTTTTCTTTTTATCTGTAATATCCATGAAAGCAGCCATGATGCCATCAATTTCCCCATTTTCATCTTGAATTGGGGCAGTCGAGAGGGCTGCGTAAACAATTGATCCATCTTTTCTCATGCGTTGTACTTCTTTATTGACAATATGACCATGTGCGATAATTTCAGGTATCGTAATATCTTTTTCACCTTGAGGTACAATAGGGCTTTTCTTACCAATGACTTCATGGCTTTTCCAACCAAATATTTTTTCGGCAGCCGGGTTCCATAAACGAATATTTGCATCTAGATCAAGAGCGAGAGTCGCAATAGGGGAGGCGCTAATGATGGCTTGAATGAGTTGCTTCGCTTCCCATAATCCTTTTACCGCTTGTTTTCGTTCGGTAATGTCTCGCGTTTGAATGATCGTCATCACTTTATGATCAAAACGAATAGGGATAAGAGTTGATTCTACATCCATGATGTCGTTATTCGAGCGTAATAATTGGTATTCAATCGTTTCTGGATATTCATTGTGATTAGTATGAATGTTGTGCAGTATTTCCTTGATTTTTCTTTGGTCATCTGGATTTACGACGAGAGAATCACGATGCTGATAGAGGTCATTAAGAGAATCAACACCTGCCATTTTTAAACCAGTTTGATTCGTATAAGTGATCTCTCCATCTCGTAACAAACAGATAGCATATGGAGAAGACTCAACGAGACGACGATAACGCTCTTCGCTTTCTAAGAGTTGCTTTTCCATTTGTTTGTTCTTTAGTAGAAGATGGTTTAATAGAAAATAAAGAAATAAACTTGTTAAAAGAATGAAAAACCAACCTTTATAAAGACCGATCTGTTTATTTGTTATAAAATCAAAAGAAAAGCGATAAAGAATGGTATCTGAAAGTAAAATCCACAGTGATCCAAATAGAAAATAGCTACCAATAATAATCCACGGAATTGATTTTGTTTTTATATGCAAGAGAGTTTGTCCTTTCTCTAGATCTTCATTTTGTATTTTACCGATCTCGTAGGTAAATGACAAAGTGCATGTAGATTGGAAAAATATTTAGGTAGAAAGTAATAAGAAAGAATGGTACATTTATAGCTAGGGTGAACGTAAATTGACGAATTTACCCATTTTTTGGTGAATGACTGACAGTCGATCATCATCAAGGTGATACGAATGATCTGTAAATAACGAATGTTGATTTATATTGAAGGAGATAAAATTTCTATGAATGAAGAACAAATGGAGCCTCGAAGTCGATATAAACCTAAGAAAAAACGACGTGGATTGCGAATCACGCTTTTGCTATTATTATTGATTATAGTCGGTATTGGTGGTTATGGAGGGTATCTTTATTATAAAGTATCTAGCGTTTCTGACCAATCATTAATGCAACCAAATCGAGGCGAACAGTCCGATCTTAGAAACAATGCAGTCGATATAGGGAAAGATCACTTTTCAGTGTTACTACTTGGAGTTGACGATGAAGAAAATACATCGAATGGACGCAGTGACTCAATGATGGTTGCAACGTTTAATCAAGATGATAAATCAATGAAGCTTCTCAGTATCCCACGTGACTCTTACGTTCAAATTCCTGGAAGAGGAATGGACAAAATTACTCATGCTCATGCGTTTGGCGGCATTGATTTAACGATTGATACAGTGGAAGGCTTGCTCGGGATTCCGATTGATGAAGTAGTCCGAGTAAACTTTGATGCGTTTAAAACAGTTATTGATGAGCTTGGCGGAATTGATGTTACCATTGAATCCCAACTTATTGCTGATCAACTATACAAAGAATCGAAAGGTAAAATTGATTTAGAGGTTGGCGAGCAAACGCTAAATGGTAAAGAAGCACTTGCGTTTGCAAGAACACGTAAAGCGGATTCTGACTTGAAACGTGGACAGCGCCAGATGGAAGTGATTACAGCTGCGATCGATAAGGTAAGCTCTCTTTCCTCTATACCAAAATACGGTGATCTTGTAGATCGTATCGGAGAGAACTTAACAATGAGTTTTACGTTTAATGAAGCTCTTGGACTCTATCCGTTTATTTCTAAGATTGATTCAATCGAAAAACTTCAGCTAACAGGAACCGACTTTCAACCAGCTGGAACTTATTACTTTAAGCTTGATGATCAGTCATTAGCTTCTGCTAAAACAGAGCTTCGATCTCATCTTAATCTTGAAGATCAAATGGATGATCCAAATGGAAATATGAACGCTTTAGATGAAGAGCAGGGTGAAACAACACCTTAAACTGAGAGAGATTAATCTAAAAAAGAGCAGACACCGCGTCTGCTCTTTTTTTGTACGGTAGTATGATTACACCGGAACAATATGGGGAAAGGGATTGAAGAATGTTAGAAAGGGGTTAACGAAATGGCGGGATTAACGTTTGTCAAAAAACTTGGGAAAGAAATAGGTGAGGATCGCGTTACGAGTCTTGCAGCTGAATTGGCCTATTATTTTATGTTATCGATCTTTCCATTACTTATACTTATCCTCTCAATCCTTCCTTACCTGTCCATTGACAAACAGGAAGCGGTGAGTTTTCTAACGAAATATGCTCCCGGAGAGACAGGGAGCATCCTTCAGGATAATGTTCTCTCCATTATTAGTGAGCCTCAGGGCGGGTTGTTAACGTTAGGAATACTCGGTACAATCTGGTCAGCTTCAAACGGCATGATGGCATTAATGAGAGCATTAAATCTTGCGTATGATGTAGAAGAAACGAGATCGTTTATTAAAGCGCGACTTCTCTCCATCGTTCTCACGATTGGACTCGTACTTGTCTTTATTGTCACGCTAGTATTACCTGTTTTTGGAGACGTGATCATTGATGCCATAACATCGGCTCTGAACCTGCCGAGCTCGACGGAATTTCTTTTTCGTATTCTTCGCTGGGTCATTGCTGTTGCGATTATGGCATGCATCCTGGCTGCGCTATATCGCTTTGCACCAAATAAACATTTTCCTTTTAAGGAAGTCATTATCGGAGCACTCATAGCAACGGTAGGCTGGCAGGTAATATCCCTTGCGTTTGCTTTCTACGTAAGCAATTTCGGTAATTACTCTGCTACTTATGGCAGTCTAGGGGGCGTCATTATTCTGATGCTATGGTTTTATTTAACCGGTATTATTCTGCTCGTTGGCGGAGAGGTGAATGCGCTTCTTCATAAAACTAAGCGAAATGCAAAGGTAAGTGAACAGGATCAAATTGGTTTTTAGCTCGAGTGAAGCAAAGGCAGTTGAATAGAGATCGTTGTTCCTAACGAAGGAGAACTTTTCACTTTCACCGTGCCATTATGATTTTGAATAATTTGTTTGGTAAGGAATAGGCCGAGTCCTGTTCCTTTTTCTTTTGTAGTATAAAAAGGATTAAAAACGCTAGCTTGTGTAGAAGAGTCCATTCCATTCCCATTGTCTCGTATGTTGATTGTAACAAAATGAAATTGCTGACGAACTGATAGTGAAATGTGTCCATTTTTTCGGTTCGTCATACGGATAGCTTCAATACTATTTTTCATTACATTTA
Organism: Guptibacillus hwajinpoensis; assembly: GCF_020524165.1. GTDB lineage: Bacteria > Bacillota > Bacilli > Bacillales > Guptibacillaceae > Guptibacillus > Guptibacillus hwajinpoensis_D. Next base: position 232,789 of record NZ_JAIVKU010000005.1, on the reverse strand, counting down.
AAAAAACCTGCTTTAGCTGTCCTGGATTGATCATAACCTCAATCGGCAGCTTAAACTTCTGGAGATTGGCGGTTAGTTCGCATTTACTTAACTTCGCTTCGCTCTGGAAAAGTAGAAGAATATCTTCAAGAAATGGGATGAGGTCAATACGTTCTGTTGTATGTTTTGTTGGTCGAGCGAGCTGAAGAAACTCCTCCACTAGATTGGTTGTTCGTTGAACTTCTGCTAATAATAAATCAGCAATATCACTTTTCTGTAGCTTATCAAGGTCAGGTTTTATTAGTTGAATAAAACCTTTCATAATCGTAAGAGGATTTTTAATCTCATGGGCCACACCTGCTACAAGTGTACGCACGTTGCTTAATGATTGATTTTCATAAGCCAACGATTCCAATTGGTGGATCAAGTGGTTGTGTTCTACCGTTGGCGGATCGTGGAGAGGAACCAGAGGGTGAAGTTCATTCGTATTTGCGTTAGGCTGCTCCAAGTCTGTTACCCCTTTCGTTAACTATTCCTTAACGGATAGTTATAGGTTAACACCCACCCATTGCGAAAATTGAAAATTTGTCGGAAATAATTGGACTTTTTTTGAAAAACGCTGTTTCATTTTGACATAAAAAAGAGCCTGCACAGAGCAGGATCTTTTTGCGTTAAGCAGGTTGATAACCTGCTTCTTCAATTGTTTGCATAATCATCGATTGGTCAACGGCTTCTTCATCAAATAAAATGGTGACTGTTTCTTCTTTAAGGTCGGCTAACGCCCGTTCAACGCCGTTTAGAGAGAGAAGGGAGGATTCGATTTTCTGAATACAGTTTTCGCCCTTCATTCCTGCGACAGATACCGTGAATTCATTCATAAAGTTAAACTCCTTTCATTTTCTAGCAATCATTACCCGAATTAAGAGGAGTTTAATCGGTGTTTATGGTTTATTCGGTGTTTCGTTGGAAAGTTGTTCTAGCGACTTGATCTTACCGTGTGGATTTTGCGCTTCTTTCCGTTTGCGGAATTGTCTTTCACGTTGTCCTTTCGATTGACTCATGTAGGTTCACCCCTTCTTTTAGTGTTCACTAATAAGATGGCCAGGAGAACCATTTGTAATCACTGCAAATGTTGGGAGTGAAGTTGAACAAAAGTGTACCCCTTTTTCTGTAAATCCGGTATCGCTCTTTTTACTCCTTCTGCCGTCCCGCTAGTCGGTTGATTCATATGAAGAAGGGCAATGTCGCCTGGTTGTGCTTGCAACAGAGCAGCGTTTACCTGTTGGGCGGTATACGTTGCGCCGGCATCTCCAAGGATTGTGTAATTCACAATTTGAACACCAAGATCTTGAGCGATTTGAACGGCAACGTCATCATAATAAGCTGTTCCTGAACGGAAAAGTGTCGGTGTCTCACCAGTTAGTTTTTCAATTTTCTTTTGATTTTCTTTCATCTCTTCAATCACTTCTTTAACCGATGCTGTCCCTGAAATGCCCCAGGCTGACTCCCCGTTCACAGAAAGAGGCTTGTGATGCGTGCCGTGATTTTCAATTTGAAAAAGCGGGTCACGAGCAAGTTCTTGGAATAGGGCGGTGTTTTGATCAATCCATCTGCTGTTAATAAAAAGGGTGGAAGGTAGCTTGTTTTCTTTTAAAAATGCGATCAATTCCTCATCAACACCATTTCCATGAGATCCACCACAAGCATCGAATGTTAAGGCGATTTCTTTTTTTGATGAACGAAAATGAGTGTAAACACCTGCTACATTTTCACCAAATTCAGTTGGCGTTTGGTTTTCGTATTTTGCAATTAGCTGTTCCTTGGCATTTTCAACAAGAAAAGAAGGGACAGGTCTTCTCGCATTCGTTTCATCAAGAAAAGAGAGGTTACCTGCTTGTTGCACCTGACATCCCATTAGAACGAAGAATATAAGTATACAACCAGTTTGTTTTACAGTTGTCATGTTTATCACCAGAACTTAGCATATCATAGAAAAGATAGGATGAAATGGAAAAAACCTCCTTGAATGAAGATCAAGGAGGTTCGCAGATCTTTCTTACCCTCTAGATGGTGTGTAAGAAAAAGTTTATAAAAAACAGACTTGCGATAATATACATCGGAACAGGAACTTCTTTTCCTTTCCCTAAAGCGATTTTTAGAAATGGGTATGCAATAAAGCCAAATGCTATGCCGTCCACAATGCTATAGGTGAGCGGGATCATGACGATAATTAAAAAGGCAGGAAATCCTTCAGAAAAATCCTGGAGAGAAATGTTTTGAATCGATGTAATCATTAGACCGCCAATAATAATCAATACTGGTGCAATCGCCGAGTCCGGTATGATTTTGAAAATAGGGATAAAGAATAGCGATGTTAAGAACAATAACCCTGTTGTAATGGCTGTAAGTCCTGTTCGGCCACCAGCCGAAATTCCTGAGGCACTTTCGACAGTCGAAACGGTTGGACTCGTACCGAAAAGACCAGACGATATAGCTGAAATCGCGTTTGCTTGATAAGACTTCGTAAATTTGCGCTGATCTGGTAGTAGCCCGGTTAACAAACCCATATTCTCAAAGACAAGGATCATCGCCATCGAGAACGTTGCGATCCAGAATGGTAACATCAATATGTCATCGAAAGACATGGCAGCAAATACCGATCCGTAGGATGAGAATGAAAAGCTATTTTGTTGACCTGTCTCAATTAGTCCGAGCGACCAGGCGAGTGCAGTCCCAGCTAACATGCTGATAAGGAAGTGGCCTTTCACATTTCGAATGAAAAGAATGGCAGCTAATCCTAGCGTAACGAGAGTTGCAACCACATGAGCGGAGCCAAGGTTTCCAAGTGCTACAAATGTGGAATCGCTGGAAACGACGATACCGCCTTTCTGTAGACCGATGAATGTTAGGAATAAACCAATTCCGACGGTAATCGCTTCTTTTAATGAACGCGGGATTGCTTTTGAAAGAACACCGGAGAGCGGTGTAAAAGCTGTTATCGCAAATAATATCCCTGCAACAAAGACGGAAGCGAGAGCCACCTCCCAGCTTAATCCCATTGATTCAACCATTGTATAAGTAAAGAACGCATTGACACCCATCCCCGGAACGAGGATAATCGGTGCATTTGCGTAAAATCCAATTAACAGGCAGCCGACCACTGACGTCAGGACTGTTGCAATCATTCCTGCTTCGAAAGGAATTCCTGCATCAGCAAGGATTGACGCGTTAACCGCTGCAATATAAACTATCGTAAAAAATGATGTAATGCCGGCAAGAATTTCTTTCTTCAGTGAAGTATCGTGAGCCTGAAAATCAAAATTAATTTTCGTTTTCACTTTATTCCCTTCTTACTTGTGTTTCCCTCTCCCACCCGTGTATTTGAAAAATCAAATCACCAATAAAACAGTATATCAGAGCAAGGGAGGTTTTTATAGTGGAAAAATACGTAATGACCTCCTTGTTTCGCTTTGATAAGATGAAGGTGTGTACATAATTCGTTTTGATGAAAGAAGGCTTTTACAATGCGTAATACGTTATCTGCCCTTCAATGGGCCATCTTTATGATTGCTGGATCGATCGTGGCGCCAGTTGCGATTGCCAGCTTGTTCCATCTAGATCCTGCGATGGCAGCAGGGTTTGTTCAGAGAACAATGTTTGTGCTGGGGGTTGCAGGAATCTTACAGGCAACGATCGGTCACCGATTACCGATTAATGAAGGGCCGGCTGGATTATGGTGGGGGGTCTTTGTTCTTTATGCCGGGTTAAGCTCGACACTATTTGGATCTGAAATAGAGACACTTCAAGCGCTCGAACTTGCGATGATTGCAAGCGGGATCGTCTTTATCTTACTTAGCGCATTCGGTTTAGTGGAGAAGCTATCACGTCTTTTTACCCCGGTTGTCACAGGAATTTATCTTCTTCTTCTTGTCGCTCAGTTAAGTGGATCATTTCTTAACGGCATGATGGGAGTCGGCTATCTAAAAGAGGGGATTGACCTTCGTATTGCAGGACTATCTCTTCTGCTTGTATTTGTTTCCATATGGTTTTCGAGATCGATGCCTGCAATGGTTCAGCAGTATAGTATCCTCATTATCCTAATTTTCGGTTGGATTTTATTCGCTGTTCTTGGATTAGCGAAGCCAGTCGTTCTTCCAGACGGAGGATTGATACAATTGCCAGAGGTATTCGCGTTTGGGTATCCAGCCTGGGATTCTGGCATGATTATAACGGCGTTGCTTGTGACGCTTCTTCTTCTTACAAATATGATCGCAAGCATTCGCGTTGTCGAAGAAGTATTAAATAAGCTATCAAATAGAAAGCCTATGGGGCGATACAGACAGGCAGGATTCATTTCTGGGATCAATCAATTACTAGGAGGCGTCTTTTCAGCGGTGGGGAGTGTTCCGATCTCTGGTGCTGCAGGTTTTATTTTAACGACAGGACTTAAACGAAAGCTTCCGTTTATTCTAGGAAGTGGATTCATCATCGTCATTAGCTTATTCCCAGTGTTAATGGCATTTTTTGCAGCGTTACCTGAACCTGTTGGCTATGCTGTTATTTTTATCGTTTTTGTAAACATGGTCGGAATTGCCTTTAACGAGTTTAGAAAAGATGAATCTGAGGGAAAACCATTTATAATAGGCATTTCCTTTATGGTTGGGATCGGCACGATGTTTATCCCTCCGGAAGCTTTTCAGCAAGCCCCGCCAATTGCCGCTTCGATTTTAAATAACGGTCTTATACTTGGTTCGATTACAGCGATTCTGACAGAACAAATCCTTTACAAAAAGCATTGAAACGCCTTTTCGTGATGAAAGTCACAGGACTTGGTTCAATATCGTGCTAGTATGAAAGCAGATCAAGGGAGGAGAATGTAGAGATGAAAAAATATAATAAAATCCTTGTCGCGTTTGATGGATCTGACTTAAGTGTAAAGGCATTAAACGAAGCGATTGCCATGGCTAAAGAAAATGAAGCCATTGAAATTGATGTTGTTACCGCTTTAAACCCAACAGCACAGATTAGCTCAGCTGTTGTTTACGCCAGTATTTTGAATGAACTTAGAAAAGAAGCCGTTGATATGCTAAAAGGCATCAGTGAAAAACTCGACGTTCAGCTACCGAATCATAAAGTGAAAACAATGGTACTTGAAGGGAACCCTGGAAACGAAATTGTAAAATACGCGGATGAACATAATCGTGATCTCATTATTATGGGAAGCAGAGGACTAAATGGCTTACGTGAATGGTTTCTTGGAAGCGTTAGTCATGCTGTACTTCAAAGGTCGCATTGCCCAGTTCTAATCGTGAAATAATGAAGGTGCGCCCGGCTTTTATGGCCGGGCGCTATTTCTATTTTTCAACATATGTAATCGTATTTTCTTGTCCAATAATCGCTTTTGCCGCATAGCCAATAAACAGCCCGTTCTCCACAACTCCCGGAAGTTGATTTAAGCGATCATGGAGTGTGGATGGATAGTCAATTTCACTAAACGAACAATCTACAATATAATTGCCATTGTCTGTTAGAAAAAGTACGTCATTCTCTTTACGAAGTGATACGTCACAACCCAGTTTTTTTATCGCATTCACTGTTTTTGCATAACCAAAAGGAGTAATTTCCACGGGTAGAGGAAAAGTTCCTAGCTTGTTGACATATTTACTGGAATCAGCAACGACAATCATATGTGTTGAATGATAAGCAATAATTTTTTCCCGAAGTAAGGCGCCACCTCCTCCTTTAATAAGAGTTAGATCCTCTGTCAGCTCATCTGCCCCATCAATCGTAAGGTCAATGGAAGAAACGTCTTCTAGTGATGCGAGTGGAATGCCATGTTCTTGAGCGAGCTTTTCTGTGTTTTTAGAAGTGGCAACACCTGTAATTTTCATCCCTTCTTTCACCATCCTGGCAATTTCAAGAATTGTCCAATAGACCGTACTCCCAGTTCCAAGTCCAACCGTCATACCATCTTGAACATAGGATGCTGCTTTTTGGCCAGCTAGTTGTTTTTCGTTCATGGTACCTTCACTCCTTTACTTTCTTTATTATCTTATTAAGTATAATCGTTATAAGGCGTGTTTCCCAATGATGACTATTGAAAGCGCCTTCTTTGTTGTAAAGGTGGGATATTGAATGAACTTGACTTGAAAGAACATTGACAAAAACGAGTGATTAACGGCTTTTTCTTAGTTGCTAATCTTTGCACGGTTTCGCGGAAAGACGTATAATGCATACTGTCAGGCTGTTCGCGTGACTAGCTTAATGGCAGGTGCACATACTAGAGAAAGCGTATGAGTATCTTGAAATCATTAAGTTCGCGTCAGTGGGTTCACGAAAATTAGGAAAAAGAGCTGGAGGGAATAAGATGTCAAAACAACAAATTGGTGTAATTGGATTAGCCGTCATGGGGAAGAACCTCGCGATGAACATCGAAAGTCGCGGCTATTCCGTTTCCGTGTATAACCGCTCGGAAGAAAAAACAAAAGAAATGATGTCTGAAGTTGAAGGGCGAAACTTTCAGGATACATACAGCATTGAAGAGTTCGTTCAATCACTTGAAACACCTAGAAAAATTTTGCTAATGGTCAAAGCAGGTATGCCTACAGATGCAACGATTGATCAGCTGCTTCCACATCTTGATAAAGATGATATTATCATTGACGGCGGGAATGCGTTCTTTAAAGATACGCAAAAGCGTAGTGAAGACTTGAAAGAAAAAGGCATTCGCTTTATTGGTACAGGCGTATCTGGCGGTGAAGAAGGTGCATTGAACGGTCCTTCGATCATGCCTGGTGGCCAACCGGATGCATTTAGTGAAGTTGAAGATATCTTTAAAGCAATTGCTGCAAACGTTGATGGCGATCCTTGTACAACTTACATCGGTCCAGACGGCGCTGGTCACTATGTGAAAATGGTGCATAACGGCATTGAATACGGCGATATGCAATTAATTGGCGAAGCGTACTACATGATGAAGAACGTGCTGGGTCTTTCGACTGATGAGCTTCACGAAGTCTTTAAAGAATGGAATAAAGGTGAGCTTGATAGCTACCTAATCGAAATCACAGCAGATATCTTTACGAAGAAAGATCCTGAAACAGGAAAAGCTCTTGTTGATGTGATTCTTGATACAGCTGGGCAAAAAGGTACTGGTAAATGGACAAGTCAAAGTGCACTTGATCTTGGTGTACCCCTTTCCATCATTACCGAATCCGTTTTCTCACGCTTCATTTCTGCAATGAAAGAAGAGCGCGTGAAAGCAAGCAAGCTTCTTTCTGGACCAAACGTACCAGCGTTTGATGGTAATAAAGAAGAGCTAATTGAAAAGATTCGTAAAGCCCTTTATATGAGTAAGATTTGTTCGTACGCACAAGGATTTGCTCAAATGCGCTACGCTTCTGATGAGTATGACTGGGATCTGGACTACGGCTCAATCGCGATGATCTTCCGCGGTGGTTGCATTATCCGTGCTGGCTTCCTGCAAAATATTAAAGAAGCATACGACCGTGAGCCTAGCTTAACAAACCTTCTTCTCGATCCTTACTTCAAAGAGATCGTTGAATCTTACCAAAGCGCTGCTCGTGATATCGTATCACTTGCTGTACAGCGCGGAATTCCAGTTCCTGGCCTTGCAAGTGCGATTGCTTATTATGATAGCTACCGTAGCGAAACATTGCCAGCAAACCTTCTTCAAGCGCAGAGAGACTACTTCGGTGCTCATACGTACCAACGTATTGACCGCGAAGGCGTGTTTCACACAGAATGGCTTGAAGACTAAGAGCTAAACAAAACCGCTAATCACTTCCTTTAATTGGGGAGGGATTAGCGGTTTTTTACTTTATACACAATTTTTCTGCAGGTTAGAATGGACTGCAAAAGAACACCAATCATGATAAGGACAAAACTAGCATAAATGCATGCCCATTTGATGGAGGTGAAGAACGGTGCAGCCCAGGAGATGACTGGGACTTTACTAGGATAAAAGACCATTACAGCGGATGTTGATAGATTCTCTAAGTAATCAAATAAAACACCGAAAGAGGGGAGTAAGTTTAAGAGTAGCGATTTTTCACTAATAATAGATCGATAGAGAACAGTAATGGAAGTGGTTAAAAAGAACCAGTATACGAGTGGCCAGATGACATCAAAACTAAAGCGCTCTTTAATATAATAACTTCTTCCACTTTCACCATATTGCTCTGCAATGCGATAGAGCGTTTCTGGGGTATAGAAGAAAGAGCCATCCGGAGAATCCCTCGTTTGAGTGACTTCATAAGATCTGTCTGATACTTCGGGAAGAATAAATACGAGAAAGAGGGCGAAAATGACCACGGAGAGAAACCAAATACTTGGAGTTAATCGAGAACTTAACTTTCTTGAAAGATCAGGTAGGAACTTCATGACAACCTCCATATTTTTGGTGTGGGTATAACAGTTATAAAATATAGTAAGAAAGCCAGGGACTGCCCCTGGCTTGTAAAATCTTATGCCTCTTTTAATCCTTCAAACAATAAAACGCGTGCAGGTGATGCATCTGTTCCTTGTAGTTTAAGAGGAGCGGCTACCATAAAGTATTCTCCCGCTTCGATATCCTTCAGGCGTAAGCCCTCCATGATAATGACATCCTTCTCGAATAACGAGCGGTGTGTTGGATGTTCTGGCTGGCTGCGCTCAATGCCAAGACCATCTACGCCGACACCACGGATGTTTCGTTCAGCGAGGTATCGTGCCGCATCTTCACCGACGAACACGAAGTCGAAATTAAATTCTTCCTCGAAAGAGTTTTGGGATTTAAAAAGGATGAAGTCGCCTTCTTGAATGTCTTCCGCGGCAATATCTTTATCAGAGATTGCACCTTTAACATTCGTTACATCAATGACTTTCGCTTTGCCTACTAAATCTTCCTGGTTGATCGACTCAAATGTTGCGCCATCGTTCATCATATGAAGAGGGGCATCAACGTGAGTACCAGTATGTACATCGAGAGATAGACGAGACTCCGTTACGTGTCCGTTCGTTGTTGTGTTGATTTCAGGCTGCTTTTCTTCTTTGTTTTTATAAACCGCCATACCATTAAAGATAGGTGCACTAACGTCGTACATTTTCATAAATGAGCACTTCCTTTCAAGTAGTAGTGTATATGATAAAGAAAGATACGTGAAGCACGTATCTTTCTTTTGTCATTTTTAATTGCAATAAACGCTCGTCTTCACTTTACTCTTTAGGTAATGGCCACCAGTGCAGGTTGTCTTTCTCTAGAAGTTCATCTGCAGCTTTTGGTCCCATTGAACCAGCCGGGTAGTTCGGGAAGTCTTTTTCTTTCTCATTTGCCCACGTAACTGAAATTGGGTCAATGAACTGCCATGAGAGAGCAACTTCATCCCAACGAGCAAAGTTTGTTGCATCTCCACGCATGACGTCGTGTAGAAGACGTTCATAAGCTTCTGGGGAGTTCATATTGTTTTCCTGGTTGTTGTTGAAATTCAACTGAATTGGCGTTGTTTTACGCATATCTCCAGTATCTTTTGCATTCAAGTGAAGAGTAATGCCTTCTTCAGGTTGAATGTGGATAACAAGAATATTCGGTCCCAGTTTACCACTTTCATTTTTATAAAGATTCATTGGTAAGTCTTTAAATTCAATCAAAATTTTAGTGGATTTGTTCGTCATGCGTTTCCCAGTACGAATATAGAATGGCACGCCTGCCCAGCGGAAATTATCAATCATCAGTTTCGCCGCAACAAATGTCTCCGTATTCGATTCTTTGTCAACGTTGTCTTCCTCGCGATACCCTGGAAGCGTTTCGCCATCGACTTCGCCTTGTTTATATTGACCGCGAACGAAGTAGTCGTTTACTTCTTCCGGTTTAACCGCTCTAAGCGCGCGAAGTACTTTCACCTTCTCACCGCGAATTTCTTCTGTTGAGAGGCTAACAGGCGGTTCCATTGCAAGAAGTGAAACCATTTGAAGCACATGGTTTTGAACCATATCACGAAGGGCACCGGATTTTTCATAGTATCCTCCACGTGTCTCAACACCGACCGTTTCACTAGAAGTGATCTGGATATTGGATATGTGTCGACTGTTCCATAGTGGTTCAAACATCGAATTGGCGAAACGAATCGCTTCGATATTCTGCACCATTTCTTTTCCTAAGTAGTGATCAATACGATAAACTTCATCTTCAGAGAAGACTTGACGAATTTCATCATTCAGCTTTTGAGCTGATGGGAAATTGTGGCCAAAAGGTTTTTCAATAACAAGACGGTTAAAGCCTTCTCCATTTGTTAAACCTTCAGAATCTAGATTTAGTGCAATTGTTCCAAAGAATTCTGGCGCCATGGCCATGTAAAAAATACGATTTCCTGGAATATTAAATTTCTCATCAAGCGATTGTGTTAATTCATTTAATTCCTGGTAAGATTCTTTCTTCGTTACATCAAATGGTTGGTAGAAGAAGTGACTGCTAAATTCCTCATGCTTGTCATCTTTATCCATGCATGCCGTATGTACAACAGAATCATGAACATTTGCACGGAATTCTTCATTCGTAAGCTGTCTTCTTGCTACTCCTACTACAGCGAAATCCTCAGCAAGTACACCTTTGCAATAGAGGTTATACAGTGATGGGAATAGCTTGCGTTTGGCAAGATCTCCTGTCGCACCGAATATAACGATAACAGAAGCCTGTTTTGATGGTTGATTCATCTTTGTGACCTCACTTTTTCATTATTGCTGTTCCAGAGGGAACGTATGGAAGGAACAGTGAATTCCCTACTTCATCAGTAAAGATAATACTCATCAAATGCTGATCAGATGATATCGATCCCGTAACAGAACTTGTTACCGGGTTCCCAAGTAAAAATTTTATAGCTTTTTCGCGTTAAAATCAAATTGTGTGATTGCAGAGAAACCAGTATGTTACCGATTGAAATGAATACTCAAATCCTGTAAGCGATACCATGATGATTACCTTGGGGAAAGAGGTGGTCAGGACTTTTATAAGGGAAAGATTCATCTTTTTCCTGAGAAATAGAATGGTTGGTTTTAATTGTGGCGAATATAAGTAGAAAGGGAATGAGAGTGAACTGGGAGGATGAGTAAGATGATTCGAGCACTGATAATCTTCTTCCTATTTTTTAGCATCATGATCGGCTGTGCCATTGAGAAACCCCAGGATCCTGGAGTAGTCGAGGCAGATCGTCCGGTCTCTGTTCAAAGCATCGCTATGAAAAAAGCGTATTTTGTGTTAAATGCGTTGAAAGAAAAAGAGATGGAAGAAATCTCTCGCTCTGTTCATCCACAAAAAGGAGTGTTGTTTTCTCCTTATGGAACGGTCGATAAGAAACGCGCGCAGGTATTGATGCCTGCTCAAGTGAAAGAGTTATTCCAAGTGAAAAATCAAAAGCAGCTTGAATGGGGAACGGAACCGGGCAAAGGAGAACCAATTCGCCTTACCCCCAATGCTTATTTTGATCAATATGTGTATGATGCAGAATTTAGTGAGACTGAGCTTGTGACATATGATGGGACATATCAAAAAACAAATAGCATTCAGAACATTAAGGAAACCTTTCCGAATAGTCATTACGTCGAGTTTTATGTACCTGGATCGGAAGAATTTGAAGGAAGGAACTGGAAAAGTCTTAAGCTGGTCTTTTCCGAACATCATCATGATTTTTATTTAGTGGGCATTGTCCATGATCAATGGATGCCTTAATGTGAACAAAACGTGTCACTGAATGGAATTTTACGTGTGAGATGTGTCACATAGGTTGCTCATTTCAACAAACTTTCTTATCCTTAATAAGTAGATTAATGAGATAAGGAGAAGGACTCTTATGAATGATGTAAAACAACGAAATTATACACCATGGATTGTCGGGCTTTCCATTGCAGTCAATGTGCTTGTGGTCATCCTTTTTTTTCTACCAGAATATAGCGGAGATGTAGGATTCGATATTACGCTTCTGCCGTTGCTTAACGCGGTGTTTAATAGCTTTACTTTTGTATTTTTAGTAGCTGCTCTCATCTTTATTAAGCAGAAAAATATTAAATTGCACAAGCGATTTATCTTCGCGGCCTTTACAACGACAGCGCTGTTTTTAGTATCTTATGTCACGTATCATGGATTGTCTGAATCCACTTCTTTCGGTGGTGAAGGCCTGATTCGGCCCATCTATTTCTTTATTTTAATAACACATATTATTCTTGCAGCAGCGATTGTTCCCCTTGCTTTAATTACGGTAACTCGTGGACTTAACATGCGAGTAGAGAAGCACAGGAAGATTGCAAGGTGGACAATGCCACTATGGTTATATGTGAGTATTACGGGCGTCGTCGTTTACCTCATGATATCTCCGTACTACTGATGAAGCATCAAAAAAACAGGCAAATGCCTGTTTTTTTTGTATAGAAAAAGAACTGCATGGTGCAGCACGGTAGGGGAGAGACTAACATTGTGCGAATGAATGTAGCATATCCTTTCATCTTATGCTACTTTTGATAGTGAACGTATTTATTCAAGGAGGTACAACAATGAGTGTCCATATTGGTGCAAAACAGGGAGAGATTGCAGAAACAATTTTACTACCAGGAGATCCGCTTCGTGCAAAATATATTGCTGAAACATTCCTAGAAGATGTTGTTTGCTATAACGAAGTCAGAGGGATGCTTGGGTATACGGGTACATATAAAGGTGAACGAATTTCTGTGCAGGGAACAGGAATGGGTGTACCTTCCATTTCAATTTACGTAAATGAGCTTATTCAAAGCTATGGTGTAAAGAACTTAATTCGAGTTGGCACATGTGGCGCGTTGAAGAAAGAAGTGAAAGTAAGAGACGTTATTCTTGCGATGAGTGCCACTTCTGATTCTGGTGTCAACCGTCTTCAATTTAATGGCATGGACTTTGCTCCAACAGCTGATTTTAACCTTCTAAAAAATGCTTATGATGCTGCAGCTGAAAAGGAAATGAGTGTTCATGTAGGGAATGTGTTTACAAGTGATTCCTTCTATCGTGATAACCCAGAAATATTCCAACAGCTTGCTGACTATCAAGTGCTAGGTGTTGAAATGGAAACTTCCGCTCTTTATACGATCGCAGCAAAATATGGCGTGAATGCACTGACCGTACTGACCGTTAGTGATCATATTGTAACGGGCGAAGAAACGACTTCAGAAGAGCGTCAAACAACATTTAAAGAAATGATGATTATTGCGCTTGAAGCAGCTTTAAAACAGAAATAAGTTAAAGAGAAGACGAGCATATTGCTCGTCTTCTTTTTTTATTAGAATGTTACGATGAGAGATTTAATTTCAGAAGATACAGGGGAAATAAGCCGAAATTCATTGGTTAAATTGTTGCTAAGAACATTCAACAAAAAACAGATGGCGTTAGTAAGGAATTAAAAGAAAATCTAACGGATCGTCCTGGTTTAGGTGAATGTATGCGACAGTCACTCACTTATGAAGAATGGTCTTCGTTCAAGTTGACGTGACATTTAAACGTACAGCCAGTAGCTAGTAAGCGATTCCGACCCTTTTGGCAAGATGGTTCTTTTCAATGAGCTCTTGATAGACAAAGTTAGCGGTGTCTCCGGTTGAGATTTCTCGTCCATTTTCAGGCAGGTAATCTTCTTCAATTCGATATTGACCTTGTGCCTCACCTTCTGGTAAATAAGTTGGGCATATAATTGTCCAGTCTAGCCCACTTTGATTGAGCATCTCATAAACAGCGAGATGCTCTTCTGCTGCTCGCGTCGTTTTCCGTTTAGATTCGGATGATTGGAAGCGATATACGGAAGGTTCCATACGACTGTTTAGTATGCCAGCGGTTCCAACCGTAAGGATGCGCTTGATCCCATTTTTTTTCATAGTCTTTATTAAGAGCGGAGTGCTATCAGATAAAGTGGTTGTTTTATCTGTCCCGAGTGCACTGACAATCACGTCAATTCCCTCGCTTGCCTTCATAAGATCCGTTTCTTTTAACACATTTCCTTCAACAATCTTTACCCCTTCTTTCGTCTTAAGCCTTTCCTGTGATCTCACAAGAACAGTTACGTTATGGTGATCGGCGAGAGCATGTGTTAATACTTTGCTACCTACCCGGCCAGTAGCTCCTAAAATCAAAACATTCATTCTATATCCTCCTCATTCGTATCTTCCTCTTATTTTAGAAAATGAAAGGATTCATTGCAAATAAGGCGATTACGTTGCAAGAGTAGTAGTAATGAGTCGTTTGATGCATTTCAAGATATTTCACAATAGATTTGCAAGAAACACTTATAAAGTTCAGAATTTTTGTTAAAATACTCGTAACGTATCTAGCATAAACGAAATCATTCTTGCTTTAGATAGAGGAGAGGGGAAGATCTTACATGAGAAAAGCGCTTTTTGAGAGATTAGAAGAGTTATACCCACAAATGGTTGAACTGAGAAGAGAGCTTCATCAGCATCCTGAGCTTTCTTTCCACGAAGTTCACACGCCGAAACGAATCGAAGCGTTTTATAAACAGCTTGGTATTCCTATTCGAACGGAAGTAGGTGGAAGAGGTGTAGTGGCGGTACTTGAAGGAGGCTTGCCGGGTAAAACAGTAGGCCTACGAGCGGATTTTGACGCTTTACCGATAAATGATGAAAAATCTGTTTCTTATAAATCGACTGTTCCTGGTGTGATGCATGCGTGTGGACATGACGGACATACATCAACACTACTCCACCTTGCGAAAGCATTGAATGAAGAGCGTCACCAGTTAGCGGGAAGCATTGTTTTTATCCATCAATTCGCAGAAGAAATCACACCAGGTGGAGCAAAACCGATGATTGAAGATGGATGCCTTGATGGGGTAGATGCCATATTTGGAACCCATCTTTGGTCTGGCTTCCCTACAGGAACGGTTGCATATAAAACGGGACGTATAATGGCAGCAGCAGATTCATTTGAAATTGTCGTTAAAGGAAGAGGCGGACATGGGGGAATTCCGCATGAAGCAGTTGATGCGATTGTTATAGCGAGTCAATTAGTTAGTCAGCTACAGCAAATCGTAAGTCGATTTATCAACCCTGGTCATACAGCTGTATTATCAATTGGCTCTTTTCATGCAGGTTCTGCATTTAACGTCATTTCAGAAACGGCGACGCTAAAAGGAACTGTTCGTACCTTTGATCAAGAGGTGAGAGAAAAGATCGTCACGTTAATGGAACGGATGATTAAAGGGACATGTGACAGTAGCGGGGCTGATTACTCGTTTACTTATGATCGTGGGTATCCTCCAGTGGTAAATCATGAAGCAGAAACGGTCTTGTTAAAGGAAGCGGCCGAAAGAGTAGCGGACGTGAAAGATGTTACAGAAACAGAGGCATTGATGGTTGGAGAAGATGTCGCTTATTATCTTGAAGAGGTACCCGGAACCTTCTTTTTAACAGGGGCAGGAAATGAAGAGCTAGGGGCAACCTATCCTCACCACCATCCCAAGTTTGATATCGATGAAAAGGCGATGTTGATTGCTGCAAAAACGCTTGGTGAAGCAACACTATCTTACTTAGAGCAAGAAGCAGAAGAGGTTAAGCGTTAAAAAAAGGAGGAGGAAACGCATGGCGAGAGGGTTGCTTGAAAATGAAGCAGAACTAAGTATAAGACAACTACATGTATTGATGCAAGTGTCCAGGATCTTTAACTCATCACTTGATTTTTATGCGGTTATTCAATCCGTTATTGAAGAAGCCGTCTCAGTCATCGATGCTGCAGATGGGGGCGTGCTATTTTTATATGATGATGAACGAAAAAGATTAAAAGTAGCTGGATCGACTGGATTCCGAAAGAAAACGGTAAATGAGGTATTGCTTAAATCTGGAGAATCCATGACAGGACTAGCATTTCAAAGGAAAGAAACCTTGCATTTTAGAACAAATCTTGAAGTAGAAGAAGCGATGAAAACGATGACACCTCAAAATGCAACGCTCTACCATCAGTCGGCTGATGACTTACCAATGAGCACCATATGCATTCCAATTATGAAAGAAGATAGTTGTACAGGGGTAATCGTGTTAGATCGGTTTAATCAAGAAAAGTCTTTCAAAGAAGACGATATACGATTAGTAGAAGCGATCTCATCTCAGGCTGCAATTGCCATTATGAATGCGGAACTGTATCGAAACAAAGAAGCTTCCTTGCAAAAATTAAAGCAATTTAACCAAACAATGATCAACCAAAATGAACGTTTATCAAAATCAGTAGAAACTCATCATGCTTTATCGGATATTGGGATGAATGAAGGATCTTTTCAAGAAATTTGTTCTTATCTGACGAAATCAATTGGTAAAACCGTTGTGATTTTTGATCCATTTGGTGAAGTGACTGCTTCGAGTCACAAGGAATGGCCTTCAAACAGCAATTTGCAAACGATGATTATCAAGCATTTAAATACGATTCAGTATAAAAAACATGAAGTGGAAGTCGATCATGCGAAGGAAGATTTTTTGTTATTTCCACTTGGTAGACTTTCTTTTCCGCTTGGTTACCTGGCGATCATTTCGGAATCGCTTCCGCTTACAAGGTTTGAACACTCCGCTGTTTTCCATGCATGTACGGTGGCAGGTCTTCAATTAATGAAACAAGAAGCAGAACATAAAGAACAGCAGCGGTTAACTGGAGAGCTTCTCATTCATCTCCTTTCCACACATGAGGAGGAAGCTGACTTAAACTTTTTTGCCGATCGTCTTCGTACTGATTGGGAGGATTATTTTACTGTTGCCGTTCTCGATGTTCCGCCATGTGAACAAGGACATGAAGAGTGGATGCGGAGTTGTATTCATGCATCTATTCGTCACCTACTTCATAAAAACGATACAAAATTGCTCGTTACGGAGTGGGGAAGGCAGATTGTGATCCTGTTTCATGAGGATCGTTTTGGCGGAATTGAGTCCTGTGTAGGATCGATTAACCGTTTTATTCAAGATTTTAAAGAATTAACGGCAAGGATTACCTCTGAAAAAATGTGTAGAATCGGAATTGGTAAACCAGTCAAAGGGATCCTTACGGTGGATCAATCATTTGAGGAAGCAAAAAAAACCATTAAGTTTCTAGAACGGTTTACGTTCGCAGGGCATTCATCGTGGTATGGAGAAATTGGAGCCCTTCGCCTCCTCTTAAATAACAATGAGGATGATCTTGCGAATTATGCACTTGAGTATCTCTCTCCCTTACTTGCTTACGAAAAGCGACGCAAAGGAGAGCTTTTTCAAACATTGTTTGTTTACTTATCAACCGGACAGGATTTAAAAAACGCTTCTGAACAGCTCCATGTTCATGTGAATACGATGAATTATCGGATCCAGCGCATTCAAGAAATCTTATCCATTAATTTTAACGAACCATCCGATCTTATGAATATACAAGTAGCTTGTACGATTTACCGCTATTTGTTTGAAGCGTAAATTATTCATCATCCGGCTGGAGATAAGGACGAAGTTTTCGAACATATCTTCGAATATCAAATAAAAGTTTTGCTTGTAACTTTTTATTTTCTTCAAAAGTTTGGATATGGGCGATGGAAGGGAAGGAACCATGCTCATTGAATTGAACTGGAATTCGCCCTGTTTTTTCTAACTCTCCATTTTCTCGATTGATGACTTCAACTTCAACGGAAGCTTCAAATGTATCTGGGATGTGATGGTCTTCGAGTCGTTTCACATGTTGGACTTTAAATAATATTTGAGCCATTGCAAATCCTCCTTCCCATACCTTTACCCATTCTTACAAAAAAATAGCCGTATAAACGAGTGAGAACAGCCGATCGATTCAGGCTGTTTTTACTTGTTGAAAGCGATTTAATAAAAACAACTTATGTGCAAATGTGGAAGGATTTTGAAAGTTTTTGTCTAATTGGTAATTAGCATACATGAAATCAAATGAGTAGAATGTCGATATCTAAAATGGAGTGGAGTAAATAATGGAAAGTCTCACCTATGAGTTTCATTTTTTTCTTATTGTCATTTCGATTTTAATGGTCGTGAGCTATACTTATGTGGCATTCGACTTTCATGAAAAAGCATGCACAATGACACTAACTTATCGAAAACTCTGGGTGTTTGGAAGCTCGCTTGCGATGGGTACTGGCATCTGGATTTTGCAATATCTCGTATTATTAGGACTATCTATAGCGGATGCTTCTTTTTATGCACCATGGTTTGTAGGTATGTCTTTAGTTGTTCCAGTGATAGGATCTCTCTTAGGCTTTATAATGCTCTCATCTAAGTGGCAACTAAAGCAAATTGTAGGAGCAAGCGTATCGATTGCCTTATCACTATTGCTTTTGCAAATCGTCAGTGCACATTATTTATTAGGGGTTACTTATCAAATAGAAGACTGGTGGAGAATCATTCTCCCTTTGTTAATGGCTTTTTTCTCAACTGTTAGTAGCTTATGGGTCGTTTATGGCACTTTCAATGAAAAGAATAACTACTGGGGGAAAGTGTTAGGCGCCATTATCTTTGGACTTGGAACGCTTGCAGTTCATTATTTTACAATGATTACTTCTTCTGTAGATACTAGATTTCAAGTAGAGAGCTATAGTGAAAATTCCCTTTTACAATATGTTGCTTTAACTGGTATTTTTATTATTTCTGTACTAATTTTAATTCGTATGGTCCGAAATCAAAAGCTTGAAAGTCAAGAGGCCATGCTTCGAGAAAGCGAAAGAAAGTATCACTCTCTTGTTGAAAATAGTCCTGACGGCATTATGCTTTTAGATGTAAATGGCCGTATTTTAAATATCAATCCCTCTTTAGAACGAATGAGTGGGTATACGGTAAAAGATGTTCGTGACAAATCGAGTCTACATTTTCTGGAAAAACGATACTACGAGCAAACATCGAATTGTTTTGAGAGGACAAAAAAAGGCGTTCCACAAAAATGCGAATCAGCTATTGTTCATCGTAACGGCCATTCTATTCAGGTGAAATTGATCTCTATTCCTCATATCATCGATGATTTGATGCAGGGTATTATTGTCATCGTGGAAGATATTACAGAATTAAAGGAAACAGAAGCACTACTAAGACGCTCTGAAAAATTAACTGCTGTCGGTGAGCTTGCTGCGGGAGTGGCCCATGAAATACGCAATCCCCTGACTTCATTAAAAGGATTCGCAAACCTTGTTTATAACGCTTCTTATGATGAGAAATCAAAAGAGTTTCTGCAAATTATGCTTTCAGAAATTGATCGGATTAATTTTATCGTTAGTGAATTTATGCTCCTTGCAAGGCCACAGGAGAAAGAGTTTACAAAGAGTGATCTGGTTTCTCTACTTAGACATGTCATATCCTTGTTGAAATCTCAGGCAATACTAAAAAACATTGAGATACGTCCTCAATATGATTATGAAGAATTTCCTATCCTTGGTGAAGAAAATCAATTAAAACAAGTGTTTGTTAACATCTTAAAGAATGCCATTGAAGCGGCTGACGGTGGTGTGATCTTTGTAAAAGTAACTAGAAATGATAAAGGTGATGCCCTCATCATTATCCGAGATCAGGGAGTGGGAATCCCTGAACATCAGTTGCCAAGAATAGGGGAACCTTTCTATACATTAAAGGAAAATGGTACGGGTCTTGGGCTTATGGTAAGCTTTAGTATTATTGAAAATCATAATGGGAAAATGAATTTAGCAAGTGTGGAGGGTGAGGGAACAACGGTCGAAGTTTCATTACCGATCTATGAAAGGGAATTAGTGGAGACATAAGAAAAAGCGCTGTTATGACAGCGCTTTTTCTTATGGTTTTATTTATACTAGATTCCTGAGTCTGCTTTTTTTAACGCATCAATCGTATCTTTTTCAAGAAATTCAGAAGCTGGTATATCGAGAGCGGTGGAGATCTTTAACAATGTTTGGACATCGGGTTGATAACGATTTTCCTCAATTTTTTGCATAAGGCCTGAACCAATCCGAACTTTTACAGCCAATTCCTGAATGGTCATATTTGCTTCGAGCCGATGTTTACGTATTTTGTCTGCTATGTTCATTTTGTGGCCCCTCCTTACCTAAAACTTTTATGCCTCGTACCACCATCACATCACAAGTAGCATTTCGTGTAATGTGCTCAGAAACACTGCCCATAAGCAATCTCTCAACACGGTTCATGCCAGTTGCCCCACATACAATTAAGTCTATGTTGTTTTGCGGAGCAATTGTTTTGGCGATTTTCACTTTCGGTGATCCATATTCAATTACAGTTTTAACATTTGTGACTCCAGCAATCATAGCCTTTTCTTCGTATTCTTTTAATAACCGTTTTCCGAAATCCTCAGCTCGTTCAGTAGCAATATCATAAAGTTCAAATGTGGAAAAATTTCTCGTATCAATTACGTGTGCAATGATTAGGGATGCCTGATCTTGAATAGAAAGTTCAACCGCTCGTGAAAAAGCGACCTCAGCAGATTCAGAACCATCAACAGCAACAAGTATGTTTGTGTGTTTAACACTCATTTGCAATCCCTCCAATGTAAATTCTTTTTCTTTCTATTTTCATTGTAGATGGTTTAGCTGTAAAAAACTGTGATGTTTCTCACACCCCTAGTGAAAACTTCTATTTTTTCATTAGTAAGAAGAAACGAATGTTGACAAATGTGCGCGCATGCGATAGTTTTGCAATAAGGAAACAATTGTGCAATGGGGCATGAGGTCGGTTCATAAAGTTCTTTACACATATTTTTTTGTTCTAAAGTTGCATTAAGGAAAGAAATATTCATAAAGTGAAGAATAGAGCTTTAAAGCAACTATTTTTCACAAGAGAGAATTGGAAAAGCACCTCAACAGTAGTAAGCCCATAGGTTAGCTTAAAGCTTTTGTATCGGAATAAATGAATGAAGGAGAGATTAATGAAAATGAAGAAATGGTTTGGGTTTTTAGTTGGAGCATCCCTGTTCTTACTAATTTTAACAGGGTGTAACAGCACCGAAGCGAACAAAGAAAGTGACGGCAAGATTAAAATTACGACAACCATTGGTCAAATCGGTGATATTGCAAAAAATATAGGAAAAGAACATGTTTCAGTTGAGTCTTTAATGGGCCCTGGAATTGATCCTCATTTATATAAAGCTTCTCAGGGAGACATTAATAAACTATCGAAGGCAGATATCATTTTATATAATGGCCTTCATCTAGAAGGAAAAATGGGAGATATCTTTGCAAAAATGAAAGAAGATAAACCGACTTATCCCGTCGCAGAAGCCATCCCTAAAGATAGGTTACTTGTCGATCAGTCCAATGCAGCAGCTGTCGATCCGCACGTATGGTTTGATATTGAACTTTGGCAATATGCCGTAATGGAAGTTCGCGAAGCCTTAATTGAGTATGATCCTGATCATAAAGCAGATTATGAGGAAAATGCAGAAACCTATTTAAATAAATTAAAGCAATTAAAAGAAGAAGCTCAGGAAAAAATGAATGAAATACCAGAAGAGAGTCGGGTCCTTGTAACAGCTCATGATGCATTCCAATATTTTGGTCAGGCGTATGGGATGGAAGTTAAGGGTCTACAGGGGTTAAGTACTGATTCAGAGTATGGCCTAAGAGATGTGCAGAATCTCGTAAATGTTCTCGCTGATCGAAATATAAAAGCGGTCTTTATTGAAAGCAGCATTTCAGAACGATCAATCAATGCTGTAGTAGAAGGAGCAAAAGAAAAAGGTCATGATGTGAAAATTGGTGGAGAACTTTATTCAGATGCTATGGGAGAAAAAGGATCACCTGAAGGAACGTATATAGGAATGTATCGCCATAACATTGAAACGATAGCTCAGGCTTTGAAATAGAAGAGAGGGGAATATGAAAATGAATCCAATACAAGTTTCAAATTTAACGGTGGCCTATGATCGTAAACCGGTTCTTCAAGAAGTAACATTTCAAATGCCTGAAGGAAAGTTAATTGGTGTCGTAGGTCCGAACGGTGCGGGAAAATCAACGCTTATTAAAGCTATTTTAGGATTGATTCCGACGGCATCCGGGTCTGTAGAGATCTATGGTAAAGCTTATCGTACCCAACGAAAGTTAGTCGGGTATGTCCCACAGCGAGGGTCGGTCGACTGGGATTTTCCGACCAATGCTCTTGATGTCGTCTTAATGGGAAGATATGGGCATATTGGATGGTTTCGTCGACCTGGAAAGAAGGATACGGCTATTGCCATGCAAGCCCTAGATAAAGTAGGAATGAAAGAATATGCCGGTCGGCAGATTAGCCAACTGTCAGGGGGGCAACAGCAAAGAGTTTTTCTCGCAAGAGCTCTTGCTCAAGATGCAACGGTTTACTTCATGGATGAACCATTTGTAGGGGTGGATGCTGCAACGGAGAAAGCAATCATTTCGTTATTAAATGAGTTAAAAGCACAGGGGAAAACAGTCCTTGTTGTGCACCATGATTTACAGACGGTCAAAGAGTATTTTGATTGGACACTTCTCTTAAATAAGCGAAAAATTGCGCTTGGACCAACAGAAGAAGTGTTTACAGTCGATCACTTACAAAAAACATATGGAGGTCGTCTAGCCTTTCTTGATACTCAGGTTAGTCCTTCCTATGTGGTGCAGCCTTAGGGGGGACCAGGTATGTTTTATGAATTACTTTCAACATTACAAGATGCCAACACGCAGTGGGTCCTTTTAGGCACAATTCTTCTCGGGATTGCAAGTGGTGTTCTTGGAAGTTTTGCGCTTTTACGAAAGCAAAGTTTGATAGGTGATGCGATGGCACATGCTGCCCTTCCTGGCATTTGTCTAGCCTTCTTACTCTATGGAACCAAATCGATTGGGTGGTTTTTGGTTGGCGCAGCGTTATCTGGTTTGCTGGCAACCTATTTTATTCAGGTCATTATTAACCATTCTCGCATCAAGGAAGATACGGCGATTGGGCTTGTTCTATCAGTTTTTTTCGGGTTTGGTATTGTTTTACTAACAAAGATTGCACAAACTGAAAATGGAAATCAAAGTGGGCTAGATGACTTTATTTTTGGTCAGGCAGCGTCACTTGTAGGAAATGATGTTCGCGTCATTTCTGCCATAGCTATCGTGCTCCTGCTTGTTACTTGGTTATTGTTTAAGGAATTAAAGTTGTTTACTTTTGATCGTCAATTCGCAAAAGGGATTGGGTTACCGACGGGACTTCTAAATGGACTGTTAATGACCTTAATCGTGAGTGCTGTTGTGATTGGACTTCAAGCAGTTGGGGTTATTTTAATGGCAGCCATGCTGATCACTCCTGCCATTTCGGCAAGATATTGGACGGATCGACTTGATCGCATGGTCATCGTCGCTGGGACGATCGGAGCATTGTCAGGTATGCTCGGAACGATATTAAGTTCGATGGCAAATCGACTTCCAACGGGGCCAGTCATTGTTCTTGCAGCAACCGTCATCTTTTTAATCTCACTTATCTTTGCTCCACATCGAGGTTTAGTATCAAAAGGATTAAAGCTCTATCGAATACGTAAAATCGTTGCGAGAGAAACCGTCCTTCAAACGCTGTACGATCTTTCCGAAGAAGTAAGCATAACGAACAAAAAAATTCGTTTCTCAAAGGAAGCTCTTCTCTCTCGAAGAAAAATGACGGTTCGGAAGCTTGATTCCAATCTAAAACGACTTCAAAAAGAAGGTTATGTTCATCATATAAAAGACATGTGGTCCTTAACAGAGTCTGGCGGATCTAAAGCTTATGAGATTGTATTCAATAATCGCTTATTTGAGATATATACCATGTATGAAATGAAATTCGCTTCTCTTCAATTCGCTGCGAATGATGTTTGGGACTATAGAAATATTGATTCATCCACTCTTAAGGAGCTTGAACAACTGATGGCTATTCATGAGCGGACACCAAAGCTTGCGCCCAAATATTTTGGTAAGGGAGAAACGTTTCGCAAGGAAAATTCATCTCAAAGTGCGAAAAAACGCAAGAAAGAGGTGAAGTCACTATGAGTTATGGAGCATGGATTATGCTTACGGGATCGCTTGTAGGTGTATCATGTGGCATCATTGGGTGTTTTCTAATATTAAGAAAAATGGCGATGCTTGCTGATGCCATTAGCCATACCGTTTTGCTTGGCATCGTGCTTGCTTACCTTGTTAGTCATTCATTAGAAGGCATTTATATGCTAATTGGTGCAGGGATTATCGGATTGTTGACTGCTTTTCTAGTGCAGGTGCTCCATTCTAGTGGGGTACAGTCCGATGCAGCAATCGGCGTTGTTTTCACTTCTTTATTTGCATTTGGTGTAATCCTGTTGTCAGCTTTTGCTGGTAAAGTCCACCTTGATGTTAATCATGCTTTAATGGGAGAAATTACATTTATTCCATGGAATACCTTGACGATTGGTGGAGTGGATCTAGGTCCATCAGCCGTTTGGATGCTTGGAATTGTGCTGATTATTAATCTGATTTTGATCTTTCTTTTTTATAAAGAGATTAAGATCAGTTCATTTGATCCAGCGATGGCTACAGCTATTGGAATTCCCGTCATGTTCATTCACTATTTGTTAATGTCGATGGTTTCCATTACGACGGTTGCTTCTTTTGATAGCGTTGGAGCGATCCTTGTCGTTGCCATGTTAATTGTACCAGGAGCTACTGCCTATCTATTGACAGATAAGTTGCTCGTGATGCTTTTGATTAGTGCAGTGATTGGTGTCCTTTCAGCAATAGGGGGTTATTATGCTGCACTTGTATGGAATATTTCTATCTCGGGATCAATGGCCTCGATTGCAGGACTGATTTTCGCCACAGCATTTATTCTATCGCCGCGACACGGCTTATTGTCAAAGCTACTTGCAAGGAAAAGCATTATTTCTGAGCGAACTTAACTGTTTAACGCGATGAATCAGAAAAGAAATGATTCGAAACTATATGAAAATTTGGTGATCTATAGTATAGTAAAGAAACGCGATAGCTTGTGCCCACAAGTCTATCTCCTCAATTAGCAGCCCTGTAAGCGAATGCTGGATTCGCTTACAGGGCTATTTTTTTATAGCTAAGATAAATATCCCTAATAATGGATAGAGAAAATCATACCCTTTTAGATTGAAAGTAATGATAACTGGGAATAGAGAGAGAGGATAAATGATTCGAGTATACGGAAGGGGAATTGAGATGGAAACAGGTACAGCAGCAAAACACAAAGCAAAACAGGCATCAAACGATGTAAAACCCTGGATTAGAGGGCTAGCAAGAATGGGGTACGCAGCAAAAGGTGTGGTGTATTTAATTATTGGAATTCTAGCATTTCAGGCAGCGCTTGGTCCTGGAGGAAAAACCACAGATTCAAAAGGGGCATTCGTAACAATTGCTGGAAAACCTTTTGGAGAAGCTCTTTTATGGGTACTTATTGTAGGATTAATCGGTTACTCTGTATGGAAAGGGCTCCAAGCGATTAAGGATCCCGATAATTATGGAAACGATACGAAAGGTATTTTAATTCGCATTGGATTTTTTGGCGCTGGCATTATTCATTTATTCCTTGCTTATAACGCTGTTTCAATTATTACACGAGCCGGAAGTTCATCTTCAGGCGGGAAACAATCGATGTCTGCTAAACTATTAGAACAGCCTTTTGGTCAGTGGATTATTGGATTTATCGGTTTAGGTTTTATTGGATTTGGCATTTATCAGGTAATTAGAGGATATAAGAAATCTTTCATGAAACAGCTAAAACAATATGAAATGCATAATCAGGAAGAATGGTGGGGCAAGCGTGCTGGCCAAATTGGTCTTGCGGCTCGTGGTATTGTCTTTATAATGATGGGTGTTTTCTTTATCCAGACTGCGATTTCAGCTAATCCTGATAAAACAAAAGGACTTGATGGTGCACTTGCAGAATTAGCAAAACAGCCATACGGTGCGATATTGCTTGGTTTAGTAGCCATTGGATTTATTGCTTACGGCATTTTTATGTTTGTTAAAGGAAAGAATAGACGAATGAATCTTTCTTAATCACGATCATAGAGTTAGAAGGTGAGCAAGCTGAAACAAATTACCCTTGATGAGGCGAAAGAAGGAATCGAAAAGAATCGCCTTTACTTTCTGTACTTATACGGAACGAACTGCTCGGTGTGTCATGCACTGTTGCCTCAGGTAGAAGAAGTACTGAAGGATTTCCCACAAATAAAGCGAGAAAAGCTCAACGTTCATGAAATTCCAGCAGCGGCTGGTGCGTTTTCTGTGTTTACAATTCCCGTCCTGCTTCTTTATGTGAATGGAAAGGAAAGCATAAGAGAAGCACGGTTTGTAAATATAGAATCGTTCCGTTCTTCGCTGAATCGTATTGTTTCGATATTGGACTGAAAAACACTCTTATAGAGTGTTTTTTTGTTGGAAAAGCATATACACTCTAATGGAAAATTCAGTATACTGAACATATCTCTTTAAGAAAGGAATTATGTGACAGTAGAATGAATGATTCGAAACAATTAACTTCAAACTCTGAAACATCTCTTTTTGTTATCTTACTCGTTTTTAGCATCATGGCTTATCTTTTTCTGCTGTTTTCTGTCATTGGGGTTGTGATTATCCTGGTTCTCTGGTTTATTTCTTTCATGAGTAATGGGCTGTTTCTTGGACAAATTCGAAGCAACGGTGTGAAGATATCAGATAGCCAGTATCCTTTCATTCATCAAACGGTACAAGAGTTATGTAGGGAGATGGACATTCTAAAAGCTCCTAATGTTTATGTGATTGAATCTGCTGGGATCTTAAATGCATTTGCGACACGATTATTAGGAAGAAATTTCGTCGTGCTTTATTCTGATATTTTTGAGCTGATTGAAGAAGAAGCGGAAGAAGAGGTCACGTTTATTCTTGCTCATGAACTAGCACACATTAAACGCAATCATATCATGAAACAACTTCTTCTTTTGCCAGGAAATCTTGTGCCGTTTCTAGGTTCTGCTTATTCAAGGGCATGTGAATTTACATGTGATCGAATGGGAGCTCACTATATTAAGAGCGGTGAGCGTGCAGGAAATGCCTTAATGATTCTCGCTGTAGGAAAGCGTTTGTATCAAAGTGTTAACAAGGATGTCTATATCGAGCAGCTCCAAACAGAGAAAAGTTTTTTTGTATGGCTAAGTGAGCTGCTTTCTACTCATCCCCCTCTACCAAAACGCATCGCAGCAGTTGAGACTTTTATGACGATGCGTGAAAAGACGTATTTTCCCGCTCCTCGTAAGAAAATACTCATTCTTTCACTTGTTGCTTTTCTATTCATAGTAGGTGGCGTTGGATCAGCCGTCGTTGCTTCGATCATGATTCCGTCGCTAGCTTCTGTGAGTGAAGAGGAAAGGACATTTACTGATGGTGAAGTTACTGGGGTAACCCCATTGATGGAGGCCATTATGTCACAAGATGAAGAAGAATTCGAATCACACATTTCAGCAGGTAATTTGGAGGCTATTGATTCGGATGGTTGGAATGCGCTACATTATGCGGCACAGTATCCGGAGAAGGAGCAGATGCTTGAGTCGTTACTGGATCTCGGGATGGAGCCTAATGCCGTAGATTTATATGGAATCAGCCCTTTAATGATCACCAGTCGAAATGGTGATGTTACTAAAGTTGAACTTCTTCTTGAAGCTGGCGCAGATCCGAATCTTATGGATCAAGATGGTTGGACATCGCTCATATATACAGCTTATATGGAGCCGGAGAATCGTGAAGAAATTTATGAGATACTCCTTTCTGGCGGAGCGGATCCTTATCATGTAGATGAATCAGGTTATTCAGCTATGGACTATGCCGCAGATGCAGGCAACGATGAAGATATTAGGCTTCTTTCAGAATAGTGCATTGAAGAGGAAAGCCCACTTAATAAATGATACGAAAGGCGGTATTGAAATGAATGATTCTCAACTGTTAAAGCAATTTACGTTTTGGCGTTACCGTACGATTCAAGCTTTAGAGGCAACGACTGAAGAGCAAGCCGATCGTCTTCCTGAAGGTTTTACAAATACAGTTCGATGGAATTTGGGTCATATTCTGGTAACGGCCGAGTTTGCTTTAAGTCGTTTTACTGAAATACAAAATAATCTCCCAGTTTCTTACACTACACTATTCAAAGCTGGTACGAGGCCGGACGAATGGACGGAAACTCCGCCATTACTTAGTGAAATAAAGCACCACTTACTAGAACAGAATACTCGGATGAACGAATTGGATGGTAAATTAAACGATCCACTACAGAGTGAATTTTCAATCGGGTCTTATTTGAAACTCGAAACCATTGGAGAGCTTCTGTTATTTTTAATGAACCACGAAAATCTTCATCTTGGAACAATTAGTGGAATCAAACGAGCCCAGGGAATGAAAGAACTCTGGAAAAAAGAAACTGTATGATAACAGAGTAAAACGCGTGTATAGCACGCGTTTTTTTGTTTGGACACAAATAAAGTTCGAAAAAGAACTTGCTAAAGGCAGTACTTTGTCATAATCACAAGTTTTTAAAATTTTCTAAAAAAAGGTTGAACACTTTTGAAAAGTTGTTATATAATACTAACAAATAAAACAAATTGTATTATAACAGATGGAGGGAATTAAAAATGGATTGTTACACTTGTTATGGAAATGGCGAGCTTGAATGTCCACATTGTCATGGGAAAGAAAGAAAGAGTGAAGGCTGTCACCACTGCGAAGGAGAAGGGTGCATTGGTTGTCATCGCTGTAACAGTAGCGGAAGACTTGAATAGGAGGGGAAGCTGTGCTTGATGAAGTGATTGAAAGCGCTAACGTTCATAGAAGTAGCTTACTGACACAGGAGGCGATGGTGTTTTTAGAGAAGCTCCATCGTCGCTTTCATCAAGATCTGCAACAGTTAGACGAACAGCAACATCGAACATTCGTCGAAAGTAAGCAGCTGACGGAAACTCAGCAGATAAGGAATGCGAATTGGGAAGTTAAGCCTGTTCGAAAAGATCTTCAAGATCGACGCGTCATTCTCAAAAGTTCAGCCACTAATATAGAAACAGTATTGGACTCCCGGCAACCTGGGACCAATCTTTTCATAGCTGATTATTCCTATGAGTCGTTGTCTCTTAATGATCGTTTGAACGCACAGGAACTTGTGAAGAAGTTTATTCATCAGAATTTTTTCCACACCGTTCCGAAACCAATGGCCGTCATGATTACCCCTTCTGACTGGAGAAGAAATGACGATCTAAATGGTTTATGTCTATCAGCTAGCCTTGTGGATTTTGGTCTTTATATCTTTCATCATACCGAAACATTAGTAAGGAATGGTTCAGCTCCATATCTTTGCTTAAAAGGGCTGGCGACTTATGAAGAAGCACGATGGTGGAATACATTGATTTCTTATTTAGAAAGAGAACAGAATTTAAAAGAAGGAACCATTAAAGCGAGTATCTCCATTACAGGGGAAAACGTTCATCACTTAGAAGAAATACTTTATGAGTTGCGTGATCATTGTGCTGGGATTCATTTAGTAGCAGAAGATGGCAGGGGGATAACGGACGTCGCAAGGTACGTAATCAGTATCGGTCACAAGCGAAAAACACACGTGATACGAGAAGGTCTTGCTAGTGAAAGAAACACAAATGCAGATCTTTTTGAACAGGGAACGCGTGAAGCCGTAGAAGGGTTTGATGGTATATGCGTGACAGATCCCGATCTGCTTAAGATGATGGAGGGAATCTGGAATCACTATATGCCTGAACCAAATCAAATCTGGAAGAAGCGCCAGGAGTACTTAAATTTATTAAATGGTTCAAATCAAACCACGGTTGTATAAAAATTTAACTAAATCTAGGGGGAAATGATAATGACAAAGCTAACGGCGGCATCAATTCAAGAAAACTGGAAGCAAGAGCGTTTTAAAGGAATCGAACGTCCATATTCACCTGAGGATGTGCTGAAGTTACAGGGTTCTATTCAAATTGAGTACACCCTTGCAAAAAGAGGGGCAGAACGCTTATGGAAGCTTGTTAATGAAGAGGATTTCGTTAATGCGTTAGGCGCTTTAACTGGTAACCAGGCTGTTCAACAGGTGAAAGCTGGCTTAAAAGCCATATACTTAAGCGGTTGGCAAGTAGCCGCAGATGCAAATGTTTCAGGGCAAATGTATCCGGATCAAAGCTTATATCCGGTGAATAGCGTTCCGCAAGTTGTAAAGCGAATTAATCAAGCTCTCCAACGCGCAGATCAAATTGAACATTCAGAGGGAATTCATGATCGTGATTGGTTTGTACCTATTGTTGCCGATGCAGAAGCTGGATTTGGCGGAGCGTTAAACGTGTTTGAACTTATGAAGTCAATGATTGAAGCTGGTGCAGCGGCAGTCCATTTTGAGGATCAGCTATCTTCTGAGAAGAAATGTGGTCACCTCGGAGGGAAGGTTCTTCTTCCTACGCAACAGGCTGTCAAAAATTTAATTTCAGCACGTTTAGCTGCAGATGTAATGGGCGTGCCGACGTTAATTATTGCAAGGACGGATGCTAACGCAGCGAACTTAATTACAAGTGATGTCGATCAATATGATGGTGAATTTCTAACAGGAGAACGTACTCCTGAAGGGTTTTTCTACACGAAACCAGGACTTGATCAGGCGATTGCAAGAGGTCTTGCTTACGCACCATATGCCGACCTTATTTGGTGTGAAACATCTGAACCAAATTTAGAAGAAGCTCAAAAATTCGCAAATGCGATTCATGAGCGCTTCCCTGGTAAACTACTCGCTTATAACTGTTCCCCTTCATTTAACTGGAAGAAGAAGCTTGATGATGAAACGATTGCTAAATTCCAGCGTGAATTAGGAAAAATGGGCTACAAGTTCCAATTTGTCACACTTGCTGGATTCCATGCTCTAAACCATAGCATGTTCGAGCTTGCAAGAGATTACAAGGACCATGGTATGGCGGCGTACTCAAGACTTCAACAAGCTGAATTTGCGAGCGAAGCAGATGGCTATTCTGCTACAAGACATCAGCGTGAAGTTGGAACAGGTTACTTTGATGCTGTATCACAAGTGATTACAGGTGGAACTTCCTCCACTACTGCTTTAAAAGGCTCCACTGAAGAAGAACAGTTCACTTCATCGAAATAAAAGAAAAACCGGCTGAATTTCAGCCGGTTTTTGTATGCAATTCGGTATTACATTGGAAATGGGTGAGAAAAGGTACTAGCTAATCGGATTATGTGAGGAAAATATACATATTTCCGCGATCTTTCAAATTATTCAGCGAAAAGTAATCATAATTCTGCGATTTATCGAATATATCCGCAAAAATAGGATTAATTCCGCGAAATTGGTTTTTAGATCAATTCCAACGCTTGTCGACCCTAGACGCCCGCTTCCGCTTTTCATGTCCAGCTACGACTCGCAGAAACTGCGATATTTCGCTCTTTCACCAGAACACAAAGAACGTGTTCTCGTTCAAAAGCTCCAATATCTCCGTTTCTAACCGCTCGTCTTCGCTTTTCATGTCTAGCTGCAGCGCCCAGACACTCGGTCACTTTACCTTTTCATCCGAACACAAAGACCGTGTTCAAATGAAAAGGCTCCAGTGCCTGCCGTGTCTAATCGGGCGCTTCCGCTTTTCATTGATCCAGCTGCAGCGGGCAGGGTCTCGATCGCTTCACCCTATCAAATGAACACAAAGACCGTGTTCTTTTGATAGGCCTCCAGCTCTTGTCGACCCTAGACGCCCGCTTCCGCTTTTCATGTCCAGCTACGACTCGCAGAAACTGCGATATTTCGCTCTTTCACCAGAACACAAAGACCGTGTTCTCGTTCAAAAGCTCCAATATCTCCGTTTCTAACCGCTCGTCTTCGCTTTTCATTATTTAAACTTAATTCCCGATTCTTCAACCATTCCACCTTCGTTAGCTTCGACGAGGACGTCGAGAGCTTTGTTTAGGACTTGTTTGTGTTGGTTATTGTTGTTAGGTTGTCCTACGGCGCTGCCGAATGGGAAGCGGTTGTAGAGAGAGCGTGGAACGTTAACGTATTCGCTGATTTCTTTAGACATGGTTAATGTAATGGTTGGAATACCGTTTTCTTCAAGTACGCGTGCGACCAGACCGGCCGACTGTTGACAGACTGGTCAGGAAGGCACCAACAAAGCGAAGTCTACGTTTTCTTTAAGTAATTTTTGGGCCACTTCTTGAGCTGTTACGTTTTTTAACGGATGCGGTGTTGGGATATATCCCATAAAGCTATAGTGCGTTTCGGCAAGTTCACCAATGCGACCTTCATCTCGGAGTTCTTTCATCACGTCAAGTGGGAAGAGTACGTTCGCATCTTGCCTTGCATTTGTTTGATCATAGTGTTCATGAGAAATGGAAAGGTCTTTTAAGGCAGTTGAAACTGGAATTTCCCGATAAGATGGATCCCCAAGACCAAAATTGTCATTAAAGGGTGTTTGGCCTTTTACATAAAAGCCTCCTGTTGAAATAACGGCACCTTTTGCGTTACTTAAGTCTTTTTTAAATGGGGTAAAAGGGCTCGTTTCATTCTTTTCGTATCGAAATGAAGGAACCCAATTTTGTTGAACGGCTTGTTCGACTTTTTCTATCATATTATCCTCCTTCTTGCATGATTTATGATACCTTTTTGTTTTAGCATGTATGCAAAAAAAACAAAAGTAAAAGGTCCTGAACAGCATAAACGTCATCCTTTTGAAATAGGATGGATAGTAAATGAGCAAGGAGGGACAGGCCGCTATGATAAAGAGAAGAAACGCCTTAATCAAATGATCATTCGCTTCTTCACTTTCTTAATTGGTTTTGGTCTCTCCGTTGCTGGCGGTGTTACGTTAATTCTTGAACTTAATTTAATTATTATTGGACATAGCTTCCTTGAATATTTTGCTTATATTTCTAAAACACCAGAACTTTATTTATTTGTATCAGGGGTTGCTGTGGTTTGGGTTAGTGTTTATTGGCCCAGGTTATAGCCCTTAAGAATTCGTATTTCTCCGCTAATGCCCCTTCCCGAATAGGAAACTTCTCATACCTTATACTGTAGGCAACTATCATGATAGCCAACAGGAAAGGGAGGAGACCATGGACAATTTTTTCCCTTCACAGGGGAATTTCTATCATTATCCAGAAACAAGAATGAATCATGAAATGAGGCAATATGTTTATCAGCGGCCATATCCCTTTATTGGTGGATTTGCAGGTGGGCTTGCAGGAGGACTTGCAGGAGGGTTGTTAGGTGCAGCTTTTCTAATTCCAGGATTATACGGCGGATACGGATATCCTCCTCCACGACCAGGATACGGATATCCAGGTCCTGGTTATGGCGGTTATCCTGGTCCTGGCTATGGGTACCCTGGAAATCCTGGAGGACGACCACCTTATGGATATGGACCATACCGCGCATAAACGTAATAAAAAGCAAAGGGAGACCTTTGCTTTTTCCTTTGTTATTTTGTTAGAACGGTTTCCATTTTAATTGACTAGCTTTTGCAAAACGTTTGTTTACTTCATTCCAATTCACAACATTCCACCAGTTTTCGATGTAGTTCTTCCGTTTATTTTCATACTGCAAATAATATGCGTGCTCCCATACGTCAATCACAAGTAGGGGGACAACATCCCATTGGCTCAAGTTCTGGTGCTTTTCCGCTTGTAGTATTTCAAGTCTTCTGGAGACGGGAGACCAAACTAAGATAGCCCAACCTGAACCTTCCACTTTATCCGCAGCATTCGTAAATTGTTGCTTAAATTTATCAAATGACCCAAAACTATTTTGAATCTCAGCTAAAAGTTCACTATCCGGTTTTCCGCCTTTCGGACTCATAATCCGCCAAAATAGCGTGTGAAGATAGTGACCAGCTCCGTTGAAAGCTAATTCACGCTCCCAATGTTTAATAAGTCCATAGTCATTGTTCTGTCTAGCTTTCTGTAAAGCAAGTTCAGCTTTATTCAAGCCGTCTACATAACTTTGATGGTGAATATCGTGATGTAGCTTCATAATTCTTTCACTAATAGCTGGTTCTAGTGCATTGTAATTGTATGGCAAGGGGGGTAAGGTATGCTCTCCTATCGGGACGGAGTTTTTTTGTAAGCTTCGCCATTCCGTATACAAGTGGTGAGCAACTTCATAATGCTCCTTTTCTTGTTCATCTTCTAATGGATGAGTAGAATGTTGCCTTTTATTTAACCACTCTTCGATTCGAAAAAGCAGGGAGGAATTTATAGAATCGTTTCTAGCTAAGACGCGATCTCTAAAAAGATATCCCCATTCAAGCAGTTTATCTGACACTTCCTTCATCCCCTCCTATTTTAACTAGACGTTAATACTATATGAGGAATGGTAATAAATTGTTTCAATCTCTTAATAAATGTTTTTAATATGAAACATTTGGGTAACCCCTCTCTATGGAGTCTTACGTTAAGGGGGAGAATAATGGGGAAAAATATGAAGCAAGAAGCATATACAGGAAAGAAGGAAGGTCGTAAGAAAAAGAAGCATTTTGTCCGGAACGTTTTATTAACTGCGGCTTTTTTAATGGTGTTTGTACTTACTTTTGGGGGGTACCAAACGTATGCTTACATAAATGAAGCTCCGACGCTTGAAGGGAAAAAACTAAGTTTACCGCAATCATCTACTTTATTTGATGCAGAGGGAAATAAAATAACGGATATTGTCGGAAAAGAACATCGGAAGGTTGTTTCATTTGATCAAATACCTGAACATGTAGTGAATGCTTTTATCGCTGTTGAAGATGTAAGGTACTGGGAACATAATGGTGTTGACCTTAAACGAATCGGTGGAGCGGTGGTCGCTAATATTCAAGACGGCTTTGGGGCAGAAGGAGCAAGTACAATTACCCAGCAAGTCGTTAAGAATATGCTTCTTGAGCCAGAGAAAACCGTAAAGCGAAAAGTTCAGGAAGCTTATCTTGCGATGGAATTAGAAAAACAATATTCAAAAGAAGAAATTTTAGAAATGTATTTAAATAAGATTTATTTTGGACAGGGAGCATATGGCGTTGCAACGGCGGCTGAGACGTATTTTAATAAATCGTTGGACGAGTTAACGACAGCTGAAGCTGCATTATTAGCAGGTCTTCCACAACGTCCTTCAGGATATGATCCATATAAGCACCCGGAAGTTGCCAATGATCGTCGAGCAATCGTTTTAAGCTTGATGGAGCAACATGGGTTTATCTCTGAAAAAGAACGTAAAGAAGCGGCAGCTGTCGCCATTCAAGATTCAATCGTTGAAAGAAAAAGTCATTCTACAACGAACGATGCTTTTATTGATCAAGTGATTGATGACCTTGAGAAAGCAGGTATCCCTGAAGATGCTCTTTATTCAGGAGGATTGGAAATTTATACAACGCTAGACTCTCAAGCACAGACGGTAGTCGACGAGGCGCTCACAACAAATGAGGTAGTTGAATATCCAGATGAAAAATTTAGAGCAGGTATCTCTCTTATTGATACTCAATCAGGGGCGATTCGGGCAATTGGTGGCAATCGACAAACTGGGGAAGACGATGTTCAAAAAGGATTCAATTATGCCACTCAGTTGCAACGTTCACCAGGATCAACAATTAAACCAATCCTTGATTATGCTCCGGGTATTGAAAAGTTAAAATGGTCGACAAATCAACAGTTTATCGATGAAGAGCTTGAACTAAATGGTAAAGAATTTAGTAACTGGAATGACGAGTTTCAAGGTAGCGTTTCGATTCGAGAAGCTCTTCAATGGTCTTACAATATTCCAGCTATTAAAGCCTTTATGGAAGTAGGAGGAGAAGAAGCGCAAGGCTTTGCTGAGAAACTAGGAATTTCAATTGAAGAAACATATCCTGCCTACGCGATCGGTGGTTTTGCAAAAGGTATCTCCCCATTACAGCTTTCTGGAGCTTATGCAGCATTTGGTTCTGGAGGCACGTTTCATGAACCTTATAGTGTAGAAAAAGTGGTCTATCCAAATGGTAAGGAACTTCAGCTTTCGTCCAAACCAGTAAAAGCAATGAGTGAAGGAACAGCTTATATGATTACAGACATGCTACGTACGGTCGTTAAAGAAGGAACTGGCATGCAGGCAGCGATTAAAGGTCTAGATGTAGCTGGAAAGACTGGTACAACTAGTCTTGAGGAAGGCATTAATGGAGATGGTGTATCGGATGCATGGTTCTCTGGGTACACAACGAATTATACTGCAGCCGTGTGGACCGGATATGATAAAACAACTCAGGATTCTTACATTCACAAAGAAGATGATGACATTGCAAAATTGTTGTTCCGTCATGTGATGAGTCAAGTATCTAAAGATAAAGAAACACCTGCTTTTAAACAGCCAGATTCAGTTGAAGAAATCAAAATTGATAAAACAACTGGACTACGTGCTAATAAAGCAACCCCTTCTTCCAGTATCATTAAAGAACTGTATTTTAAAGGAGAAGAACCCAAAAAAGCGCCATTGCCTAAAAAGAAAGAAACATCAAAGGATCCAGTAGAAAAGGAAAGTAAGTCGAAGTCTACAGATAAAAAAGTTCAGGAAGAGAAAAAGACGAAGGTAGAAGAAACCCCTAAGAAAAAGACAGAGGATACCGTTAAGGAAAAAGCAAAGAAAGAGCCTGAGAATAAGCCAGAAAAGCCAGAAGAAAAACAAAAACCTAAGGAAGAGAAAGATTCGAACAAACCTAAAGAACAAAAAGAACCATCTGAACCATCAACTGAACCTGAGGAAAATCCAACATCTGATGATCCTACGGATGCTGAGAGTGAGAATACTGACGGAAGTGAGACAACACCAGAAACGAATAATGATGATTCAGGTAATGAAGGGTCAAGTAATGAAGGTTCAGGTAATGGAGCTACGAATGAAGAAGAATCTGGCACCGAAGAAGATGGGTCAAGTTCAGACACCACAGACCAGTCAGATGATACAGAAGCAAGTGGAAATGAAGACAACGCAACGAATGAAGCTTCTTCTAATACAGAAGAGGAATCTAACGGCAGCAGTGATAATGGACAGGTGTCAGGATCTGAGGAAAATACAGAAACAAGTGAGTCAAGTTCAAACACGTCTACTGAAGAACAAACAAATTCTTCACAGACAACCGAGGACGCTGCAGTGAACAAAACAAAGGAACAAAAGTCAGAAGAATAATCATAACTTGTGACAAATGTAACAGTCAAAACAAAAAGCCTCCATTATGATGAAGAAGGAAACGAAATTTCATTCATCAAATGGAGGTTTTTACCTATGAAAGCAGCCGTTGTACATGCCTTTAAAGAACCGCTATCAGTAAAGAATGTGGACAAACCTGTCATTGGACATGGAGAAATATTAGTACGCATCAAAGCGTGTGGTGTGTGTCACACGGATTTACATGCTGCCCATGGTGATTGGCCAGTTAAACCAAAACTTCCGCTGATTCCCGGTCATGAAGGGGCTGGTGTTATTGAGGAAGTGGGAGAAGGAGTTACACATTTTAAGGTAGGAGACCGTGTTGGTGTCCCCTGGCTATACTCGGCATGTGGACATTGTGAGTATTGTTTAACAGGACGTGAAACGCTTTGTAAAGAGCAGCAAAATGCAGGCTACTCCGTTGATGGCGGCTACGCGCAATATTGTAAAGCAGACGCTGATTACGCCGTGAAAATTCCAGATAACTTAAGTTTTGAAGAAGTGGCACCGATCTTTTGTGCTGGCGTCACAACATACAAAGCACTAAAAGTAACGGAGGCAAAACCCGGGCAATGGGTAGCCGTTTATGGAATAGGTGGTTTAGGGCATGTTGCGATTCAATACGCGAAAGCGATGGGGCTTCATGTCGTAGCCGTTGATACCCATAATGAAAAGTTAACGTTAGCGAAAGACCTAGGCGCAGATCTTACAGTTAATCCGTTAGAAGAAAACTCAGCAGCATTTATTCATAGAGAAATTGGCGGTGCCCACGCGACGGTATGTACAGCCGTTTCTAAACCCGCATTTAACGAAGCATATGCTGCAGTCCGTCGAGGTGGAACCGTGGTAGCTGTCGGATTACCACCAGAAGAAATGCCAATTCCTATTTTTGATACGGTGTTAAATGGGGTAAAAGTGATTGGTTCAATAGTGGGTACGCGTAAAGATTTAATGGAAGCTCTGCAATTTGCAGCTGAAGGAAAAGTGAAAACAATCATTGAGACGCGTCCTCTCGAAGAGATTAATCAAATTTTTGAAGAACTCGAAAATGGAGACATTAACGGAAGAGTTGTCCTTACTTTTGAATAAAAAAACCGCCATATGGCGGTTTTTTTACGTTGGAGGAGCAAGTGGCACATATGGTGTTTCCTCAGAAACTTGTGCTGATGAAAGCTCAGGAGCAGGTTCTGTATATCCACCTGTGTTGTAGAGGTTTGAGAGTGGTTTAATGATACCAGCACTGCCAATTTGGAGAACAGATGAATTCGAAATTCCATCGACCCTGAGCTGGTGAATGACGATGTTTTGGTTCACAAAGAAATTCACGAATACTCAGCTCCCTAATTGTTAGCGGTGATGTTTTCATCCGCCACATCTGGATCAAGGGAATTCGTTAAGCTGAATCCGTTGTTCACAATATGGAAATCCCCTGTATTAAATCCTCCCGAACCAGTATATGTTTTCGATGTTGATTTTGGTGTGGTGTTAAAACTATCACCAAAGTTCACCACGCCACCTGCGCTATTAATTTTAACTGGTCCTACGATTGAAGGCATATATGAACACCCTTTGATTCGTTATATCGTAGTGTATGTGCTCGTAAGCCAATGCGTTCTTAATCTTCATCGTCATTAGGGTCAGAGAAATATTCACGATTATGCTTCACTCGAGCTTCTGATCGAATGAATTTTGTAGAACCTACGTGTAGCACGGATGAAGCAGCGATACCTGTGACGTGTATACTCCCAACCTTAATGATGGGATGCTCGTGAATGGTTGTTTGTCTGACATCTTCAGTTAGAAGAGGGAGTGGAAGTGGCTGTGAGTAAATTGGGAATTGGGACAGATCTTCCACTTCATTGCTATCAAAAATAGGTTGTTCTCTTTGTAACGCATAAATTTTTGTTTCTGGTGTAATTTGATTACTGTCGCCAATTTGTACAGTTCCACTACTGTCTAGAGAAGTAACATAAATCCAGTTTACTAGTGATGATCGGCTATACATCGAATCAATTCCTTACGATGTTGATAAAGGTACAAATGGTCTCGAGATGATTAAAGATTCAGGTGGTGTATCAAAAATGGAGGAACAAACGATTGATTCTGTGTCACCTACAAGAAACACAGATGAGCTTGCGACAGCTGTAATCTCGATGTGACCGACTGATAGTCCCCGGTTAATAACGGTGTAATTCAATTTAAATCAGTCCTTCCTGGTAAGTTTTTTAGAAAAGCTTCCATTCCATTTGAAATATCTCGTGTGATTTTTGCAGAAACATCCTTTACCAGTTGCTCAACATCTCCATCTGGTGTGCGTGTCACTTGTTGATTAACATAATAATTAATTCTTTGATCAAGCTGCTTTTGAATATCATTCAAGATAAAATGGCGATAAGGGTCATCAAGCGGATAGTTGAATTTCTTTTCTAATTCACCAAGCTTCTGTAAGGCTCCGTTTTGCATATATGATTGAACATTTTGCTGAATGGATTGAACCGCTTCAGGCGGGACATTTGAAGGATTCATGCCGTTGCCCCCATTAACGGTAAAATCATTGAGCATATCAGATCCTCCATTAGGTGTAAGACCAATGTTTAAAGTGCCATCGAGTCTTTCGATTTTTAACTGATCAAACTTGTATTCAATCTTTTCAATGTTCGTTTTAGGCGATTTTGATAACTCATTGCAGTTGTCTCTTAACTCATCAATCATATCTTCAAGCATTTTGATACGATTGTTTTGTTGTTCAATGCTTTGTTGCATCCGTTGCAAAATCGCGTAGAAATTATCGTTTGGATACATTGACCATCAACTCCCGTATCAAAATGTTGGTCTCACCTTATTTAATTGTATGTTGTGAACATAATTAGGTGAATGCCCTCTTAAATATTCGCAACAACATTTTGATCCGCAACATCGCTATCGTTCACACTTGTGACGCTATAAGAACTGCTCACGTTCAACCCATCTCCGGTATTGAAGGAGCCTCCACCTGCAAATGTCCGTATGGCACTTGTTGGAGATACAATAAAGACATCGCCGACGTGGAAAACGCCACTACTTCCGATCGTGTTTACTTTTATAGCTCCGACGATTGCCGGCATGATTTCACATCCTTACAAACAGATTTCATTACTACTGTATGCGAAAAAAAAGTGTTCGTTCGAAAAGAAGAGATATGATGAACCTCTCTTTAATTCATGAATATTAATTCCCTTTCAGTAAAAAATAGGCAAGTCAACAAACAAATAGGAAGGGATGTATTTTATGAAATGGTTATGGAGTTTTATCATGGTGGTAGCACTTTGCGTCGCAATCTCCCCACAAAGCTTAGCAGCAGAAAAGGATAACAATGCACATGTTCGAGTGATTCATGCTTCACCTGATGCACCAGCAGTTGATATTTATGTCGATGGTCAACCGGCCTTTAAGAATGCAGCTTTCAAAGATGTGACAGACTATGCGATGGTTGCACCTGGGGAAAAGACCATCCAAGTCTTTGCTTCATCAGCTAACGGAGAAGGGAAGCCGGTTCTTGAACAAAAACTATCGGTTAAA
The DNA here is from genome assembly GCF_020524165.1 of Guptibacillus hwajinpoensis. GTDB lineage: Bacteria > Bacillota > Bacilli > Bacillales > Guptibacillaceae > Guptibacillus > Guptibacillus hwajinpoensis_D. Next base: position 192,106 of record NZ_JAIVKU010000005.1, on the reverse strand, counting down.
GCTGGGAAAAATTATTCAGTACTGGCGATCGGTAAGCTCGAGAATCTTGCACTTAAAGTGTTAGAAGATCAGAAAGGATCAGGTGAAAAAGCTGGTTTAAGAGCGGTCCACGCCTCTCCAAATGCACCTGCTGTTGATATAGGAGTAAAGGATGGCGATGCCCTAATTAAAAATCTAGCTTTTACTCAAAACTCGGAGTACCAAATGATTGATCCAGGAACGTACAATTTAGAAATTCGAGCAGCTGGTACGGATAATGCTGTGCTAGACCTTCCTAATTTACCAGTTGAAGCAGGAGTAAACTATACAGCGATTGCACTAGGATTACTAGATGGAGACCCTGCACTAAACGTTATTCTTGTAAAAGATGGGAAATAATAATAAAGCCGCAGCTTAGCTGCGGTTTTATTAATTAAAAAATATAGTAAAGGAGTAATTCAAAAAATGCATACGAAACAAACGGTACGCTATATCTGTGAGCGTTATATGAGCGGCAATTGTTACTACTATAAACAAGAGCTCATTACGCATGATTCCTGGCAAAATCCAGCTTCTATTAAGTGGTCAACTAAACGACCCATAACAAGTAGAACATTTCTATCGAAAGAGAAAGAAGGATATAAGACAATCACAATTGTTCATCAAAAAAAGCCTGCTGAAATACTGCCATTTTCAAGAGCGTAGGTTTATCTACGCATAAAGAATGGTATGTGGTAGTTGAGGAGGTAATCAGATGAAAACAAAAACCACTTATCACGTTCAAAATGGATCAACGGGTTCTTGGGAAATAAGGAAAGATAGCGCGGTGCGCGCAACGAAAACGTTCGATACGAAGGAAGACGCTTACCAGTTTGGAAGGCAACTCTGTGATGAAAACAGACCTTCAGAGCTAGTTGTTCATCAACAAAATGGGCAGATTGCAGATCGAAGTTTATATAACGAGTAGAGATTTCTGTTCGAGTCGTACATATTTTCTAGCTTATGAATAAACATAGTACTAACTACTATCCTGATGAAAGAAGGGAATATTCATGGATTTTATAAGTCCAACAGCTGGAAAAGTAACGATCGAACAGGTCACACAGTTGATTGAAAACTATACGAAGGAAGATCCTAAAGGAACCTATCGTATCGTTATTGGAACCGATTCGCAGACAAGCCGGAAAGCCACTCAGTTTGTCACGGCCCTCATTATTCACCGTGTCGGAAAAGGAGCACGAATTTTTTATCGGAAAGTAAAACAAAAGCCGATTCATGAGCTCAGGCATCGTATTTACAAAGAGACTGAAATGAGTCTTGAGCTCATGGAATCGTTAAAAAATGAAGGGTTTGCAGCTCTACTAGAAACATGGCCAATTGAAATTCATCTTGACGTAGGTAAACAAGGTGAGACGCGGAAAATCATCCAGGAAGTAGTTGGATGGGTAACTTCCGTAGGGTATATTGCGCGGATTAAGCCTGATTCATATGGAGCAAGCAGCGTAGCAGATCGTTATACTAAGTCTATTAGTTAATCTAAACTGGCGATGACGCCGGTTTTTTTGTTTTAACTGGAATGAATGGATAATTATTGAAACCTCTTCCTCATCTGATCGTATAACTAGTAGATGAAAAAATAGGAGGAGAGGCAAATGAAGGTTAGAATGATTGGAATCGTTAGTGCGCTCATGCTTATCTTGACGGCATGCAGTGGTACAACAGAATCGGGTGGGGAAGTAAAGGTAGAGGAAGGCATTGATGCGAAAGAAGTGTTTGAGAAATCCATTGCTGCCCAGGAAGATATTCAATATTTCCACATGAATGCAGATATGACGCAAACTCTTGGGTCTGGTGAAGAAGAGGTGGAAATAAAAAGCGTCATTGAGTCAGACATGGTCATGGACCCAATGGCATTCCATCAGATGATTGAGATGACGGCGAATGGGGAGAGTATGCAAGCAGAACAATATTTTACGGAAGAAGGCTTTTTTATGAAGCAGGGAGAGCAGTGGATGAAGCTTCCTGATGAGATGACGGATGAAATGCTTACTCTCCAAGAAACACAGGGTGATCCTGCAGAGCAAATGGAAATGTTGTTAGAATATGTCGATGAATTTACGTTAACAGAAGAAGATGGAACTTATGTCATGTCACTTAAAGCATCCGGTGAAAAATTTCAGGGTTTAATGGAAAAAACCGCGGAAGAAATGGGTTCACAAAATCAAATGATGCAAGAAGCCATGGATCAAATGAAAGTAAATGAAGTGTCATACACTTATACGGTTAATAAGGACAGCTATCTTCCTGTTCAATTGCAAATGAAGATGGATAGTGACATGAGCATGGAAGGTGAAACGGTATCAACTATGATGGAATTAGATTCCACTTATGATCAGTATAATGAAATTGAAGAAGTGAAAGTGCCGGCAGAAGTGGTGGAACAGGCCCAGGAAATGCCAGGGATGAGTGAGTGATTTATGTGAGTGCTGCGTAAAGCAGCACTTTTTTTATGTGCATGAGTTTGAAGAAGTGCGTTATTACTGGAAAAAAGTGCACGGAAGCGTTACGATTAGCACATTAGGATTGTATAAAAGGAGCGAAGATAATGCCAACAGAAAATCTCGTATATGATCAACTGAAACGACCGCTAAGGGATCTTCGCATATCAGTTACAGACCGTTGTAATTTCCGCTGTCGCTATTGTATGCCAGAAGAAACGTTCGGTCCAAATTATGAATTTCTTCCAAAAACAAGTCTTTTGCAATTTGAAGAAATGACAAGGCTTGCTCGTTTATTTGTGGAAATGGGAGTGGAAAAAATTCGTCTCACCGGAGGCGAGCCACTTTTAAGAAGAGATCTTGATGTTTTGATAGCCATGTTATCCGATATTAACGGGTTAAAGGATATCGCCCTTACAACAAATGCTTCACTATTAAAAAAACAAGCCATTAAGCTGAAAAAAGCGGGTTTGACCCGGGTGAATGTCAGCTTAGATGCCATTCATGATGAAATATTTGGCAAGATGAATGGAAGAGGTACAAAGATTAAGCCTGTCCTTGAAGGAATTCAAGCTGCTGCAGATGCCGGGCTTCAAGTGAAAATCAATATGGTCGTGCAAAAGGGCGTTAACGATCATGAAATTGTTCCTATGGCATCTTACTTTAGAAATAGTGGCCATATCGTTCGTTTCATTGAGTACATGGATGTAGGCAATTCAAACGGCTGGAAGTTTGATCATGTGATGAGCAAAAAGGAGATAATTGACCAATTATCAGAGGTATATGATCTAGAACCAGTGGATGCATCTTATTTTGGAGAGGTGGCGTCGCGCTATCAGTATCTCGATGGAGCTGGTGAGATTGGCGTTATTTCCTCTGTTAGCGATTCGTTTTGTTCAAGTTGCACAAGAGCACGCCTTTCTGCAGATGGTGCGCTTTACACATGTTTATTTGCTTCAAAAGGAACAAGTCTTCGTAACCCATTACGAAATGGTGCAACAGATGAAGAGCTAAGGAGCATGTTAGCAAATTTATGGAATGGGCGGGATGACCGCTATTCAGACGAGCGAACGGAAGAAAGTGTTTTAACGCGAGAAAAGATTGAAATGTCCTTTATAGGTGGGTAACGATGGAGAATGAATCAAAACATCTAACAGATCGAATGGTTTTGAGCTATCAAGCAGGCGAATGGGTTGAACAAGAAGATCAAATTGCTCTCGAAAAGCCATTAACCATTCGGATTAACCATACAGAATTCGCAACACTCGTGTGTACACCAGACCATTTAGAAGACATGGTAACTGGGTTTTTAGCTTCGGAAGGAGTCATTCGATCTTCTCGCGACATTGAGGAAATGCTCTTTAATGAAAGTCAGGGAATTGTAAACGTAAAAGCAAGCGTTCACGTTCCTCTAACATCCGAAACATATACAAAACGAGTAATTGGATCATGTTGTGGAAAGAGTAGACACTTTTACCTGCAAAGTGATTCCAAAACGGCTAGAACCATTATGAAGGCACCAAATCTAACGGCAGACGAATGTCTGGAAAATATGACAGCACTTCAAAATCAATCCACCACTTTTAAAACAACTGGTGGTGTTCACAATGCCGCTATCTTTAAAGACGGCGTACTTTTAGCTTCACGAACGGATATTGGGAGGCACAATGCCCTTGATAAATTATATGGTTATGCGCTTCGCCATCAGCTTAAATCGTCAGATCTTAGCGTCGCATTTAGCGGTAGAATCTCATCCGAAGTTGTCATAAAACTATCCAAGATGGGGATTGGCGTTCTACTTTCGAAATCTGCGCCTACTGAGCTAGCCATTCAATTAGCTGATGATTTAAACATCACAACAGTTGGCTTTATTCGTCACGGAAGATTCAATGTGTATACGAAGCCAGAACGTATCAAACGCTAAACACCTCAACAGTTTGAGGTGTTTTTTTTGTTAAAGTCGTTCATACTACTGAACAAACAGGCGTTTAGAGAAAGGCGGATCAAGTATGGCTTGGACAATAGCTGTGATTTTTTGGATTGCTGGTGTTGCGTTTGTAGGGAGTCCCCGGTATTTGTTTCATCGCCTTGAGGCTGTAAAGTCAAATACGGCTGGACGAGCAAGAGCCTCGGAAGCTTCTAACAAAGATGAAAGTATTTTTTTCTTTATTGAAACAAAAGCTCTTGACTCTATTCCTTGGTGGATCGTGACGATAACATGTGTGATGATTGGGCTCTTCCTAATTGCATTTGGTGTCATTGCTCTTGTTTTTTCTTACTGAATTTGAAACTTTCTCGTTCTTCTATTCGTCTTTAATGGAGAGAGGAAACTGGGATCGGTTTGGCTAACCTCTTTTAGTGGTAAAGAAAGAGAAAGCTCGTTAGAGATAGGGAGATATGAGGGGTGCATAATTCATGGATGTAGAGAGAAAAGAAGAGAAGGCAGTGTGGCGTTTTTACTTTTTGTTGGTAGCGTTACTCGCCCTAAAAACTTACCTTGTTTATCGTTTTGAATTTACTTTTTCGTTAAATGGTATAGGGGAAGAGTTATTCCTCATGATTAATTCAATCGGATCAATCGCATTACTGCTAGGTATCGGTCTTTTTAGGAAGCAGTCAAAACCAGGCCTGATGCTAGCAGTTTATTTTATTTTGTCTGCACTTCTTTATTGCAATATTTTATATTATCGTTTTTACATAGATTTTGTAACAGTACCTGTTCTTTTTCAGTTTGGAAATGTAGGAGGACTTGGACAAAGTACAGTCGAGTTATTGAACTTATATGATCCATTCATTGTTTTTGATTCGATCGTTTTATTCTGGCTGTTAAAGCGGAAAGGACTACATAAAGTAGCCCTTTCTAAGAAACTTAAAAAAAGAACGGCTGTCAGTAGCGTGGGCGTACTCCTCTGTACAGCGGTTTTGGCACTGATCATGCATCCTCTTTTATTTGAAAAGTCTTATGACCGAGAACTTTTTGTGAAATCGCTCGGAGCTTATACGTATCATATCTATGACATAGGATTTAATTCTTTTACATCAATTAATAGCGCATTTGCTGATGATACGGAGCTATCTGAAATCGAATCGTATGTAGAAGAAAAGAAAGTTGAACCATCCCCTTATGAGGGAATGGCAAAGGGTAAGAATCTTATTATTATTTCGCTTGAATCGACACAGGCTTTTATGCTTAATGAGAGTATTGATGGCGAAGAGGCAACTCCTTTTTTAAATAAGTTAAAAGAAGATAGTTTTTTCTTTCCGAATTTTTATCATCAGACAGCACAGGGTAAAACTTCCGACGCGGAGTTTATGATTGATAATAGTTTATACCCACTTTCTGGTGGTTCTGTTTTTGTAAGAAAGCCGCAGAACGAATTTTTCTCACTTCCCGAGGCATTAAATCAAGAAGGGTATACAACAACATCATTTCACGGCAATGATCGTGAGTTTTGGAACCGTGCCGAGATGTATGAGACGCTCGGTTATGATCGCTTTTATTCTAAAAAAGATTTTGATGTGAGTGATAAAAATTCCATTAATTATGGGTTGAAGGACATTCCATTTTTTAAACAGTCCATTCCCTACTTAAAAGAGTTGGATCAGCCTTATTCGGCGAAATTCTTAACACTCACAAACCATTTTCCGTATTTATTAGAGGAAGAAGACACGATGATTTCCATACCAGAAACAGAAGAAGAAGTTGTGAATCGCTATTTTGCAACTGTCCGTTACGAGGATGAAGCCATTAAAACCTTTTTTGAAGAAATGAAAGCCGCTGGTTTATATGAAGACTCCATTTTTGTTCTATATGGTGATCATTATGGCCTATCTGAAACGTACGATACCGCCCTCGGAAATTATCTTGGTGAAGAAATTGGGCCAGTTGAACACGTTAATCTCCAAAAAGTTCCGCTTATCATTCATATACCTGGAGAAGATGGAAAAGTCATTAATACGGTTGGTGGACAAGTGGATTTAAAACCAACCATTTTAGAACTTTTAGGTGTTAAAGAGAGTACAAGTTTAAATTTCGGCACGAGTCTCTTCTCGAAAAAACGTAAAGACCTTGTTATCTTTCGTGATGGAAGCTTTGTCACAAAGAATCTGATCTATGCGAAAAATACGTGTTATAACAAGGAGACAGGCTCAAAAACGAATCGGAACAAATGCGGCCGTTATTTTGGTGATGTTCAAGATGAACTCGACTTTTCAGATCAGGTAATTTATGGTGATTTATTGCGATTTATTAACTAGTTATGTTGTTCTTTCTGATCCATTCATGGTACGCTTTTCATGGATAAATCTTGCAAAGGGATGAGAATAGATGGACTTAGAGAGATTGCAAATATTAACTGAAGTTGTGAGAGAATACAAAACGGCGATTCATATGGATCAGAAAAAAGACGAAGTCGGAAGAGAAGTGCTTGATATTGTGATGAATTCACAGGATCTTGTGTTATATGGCCATGTAAAGAGAGCGAGGGAAGTTGATAAATTTCCCGAAGAAGCCATTAAGCACCTTGATCAGGCAACCTCATACCTTCATGAAAAAATAGACGAACAGTTAAAACACTCCTAGCAGTAGGAGTGTTTTCTTTTCTCTTACAATATTTCTGCGGTTGAACGAAAAATAGGAATAGTTTGCATTTTAAAGAGTGTGATGTAACAGTTGCAATACATTGTCATATAGTGATAAGCTTTTGCTGTTTACTAGATTAAAGGAGAGTGAAATGAATGACGAATTTAATAAAACGACTGGCTCCTGTTCTTCTAATGGGACTGGTTGTTTTTGTTATAAGCGCTTGTTCGAATGGAAACGAATCGAACGAAGCCAATAGTGAGAAGGAAAAAGAGGCAACGACTTGGGAGAAAATACAGGATGAAGGGAAGCTTGTTGTTGCAACCTCAGGAACGCTTTACCCTACTTCCTATTATGAAGAAGGTTCCGATGAAGTAACGGGATATGAAGTAGAAGTTGTGAGAGAAATGGCAAAGCGGCTAGATCTTGACGTTGAATTTGAAGAAATGGGCTTTGACGGCATGTTAACGAGCATTAATTCCGATAAAGTGGACCTTGCTGCTAATGATATTACTTCAACAGAAGAAAGAAAAGAAAAATTCACTTTCTCAGAACCTGTTAAGTATTCTTATGGCACAGCGATTGTAAGAAAAGACGACCTTTCTGGTATTGAATCTCTTGATGATCTTGAAGGAAAAATTGCGGCTGGTGCTTCTACCACAGTTTACATGAAGGTTGCCCGGGAGCATGGGGCTGAAGAGAAGATTTATGATAATGCAACGAACGAACAGTATTTGCGCGATGTATCGAATGGAAGAACGGATATTATCTTAAATGATTATTATCTCCAAACGCTAGCTCTTGCTGCTTTTCCAGACTTAAATATTACGATTCATCCTGATATTGAGTACTACCCAAATAATCAGCACATTGTGATGAAAAAGGGTAGTGGAGAACTAGAAACAAAAGTAAATGAAACGTTGAAAGAAATGAAAGAAGATGGCACGATGAAAGAACTATCTGAGAAGTTCTTCAATGGAGCGGATGTATCTGTTAAGCCAGATCTTGATATTGAAGAATAAGTGGGAGTTGTAACAAGTGGGGGAAATACACTGGGAGTATTTATTTGATGCGGGTCTTGCGTTAAAGTCATTTCCCTATGTGATTCAAGGCCTTGGATTAACATTGTTAATTGCTTTTGTTGGAATGTTTATTGGTATGGTTATGGGATTATTTCTCGCTCTTGGTAGAATGTCCAAATGGAAAGCGCTCAGATGGCCAGCGCGCCTTTATATTTCCTTTATGAGAGGAACGCCAATTCTTGTTTTTCTATATATTCTTTATTTTGGTTTGCCGGTTGTAGGGATTCAATTCTCGGCGTTAACGTGTGCGTTAATTGGGTTTAGCTTAAATAGCGCCGCTTATATTGCAGAAATTCAGCGCTCGGCTCTGTCATCAGTTGAAAAAGGCCAATGGGAAGCTTCGACCGCTCTTGGCATGACTTATTGGACAACGATGAGAGAAGTGGTTCTGCCACAAGCAACACGAATCGCAATACCACCGCTTTCGAACGTCATGCTCGACCTAATCAAAGCATCTTCTTTAGCAGCAGTGATTACCGTTCCAGAACTGCTCCATCATGCGAAGATTGTTGGAGGTAGAGAGTTTGATTTTATGACAATGTATATTCTCGTCGCTCTTATTTATTGGGGAGTATGCGTTTGTGTCTCCTTTTTCCAGGAGCGACTAGAAAAAAGATATCATTATTTACATTAACCCTGGAGTTCTTTCCAGGGTTTTTTCTTTTATTACTGAATTGGGGGCATAGGTTTTCTTTGCATTGAAGGAACCTTCATCAAATCGGGAACCGTCATAAAAAAACAAAAATATCCCATATTCTTCATGAAGTTTTTTTAAGAATGTTATACTATGTACAATAAGCAACATAGACGATTCGTCATATTTGAAGGGAGTTCATCTATTGCATGAGAAAATATCTTAGTTTATTACTAATTGTTGGGGTTCTATTACTTGCTGCTTGTAGTAATAATAATGAGGCAACGAACGAAGAAGCTGCTTCTGAAGATTCAGCAACTATGGAAACGCAAAAAGAACTAGAAGCGATGAAGGTGGAAGAAGACAAAGTCGTCGCAACTGTTAATGATAAGGAGATTAAAGGAAAAGATTATAATTCGATGCTCGTGCAAACTCAGCTTCGCTATACAATGAGTGGGGAAGACCCATCAGATTCTGAAGTAGCGAAATCGATTGAGCAAGAGGTGATGGATAATTTAATCGGACAGGAACTTTTACTTCAAAAAGCGAAGGAAGAAGGTTTCAAAGCATCCGATAAGGAAGTGGAAACAGAGCTTGAGCAAATTAAAGCTCAGTTTGATGGAGAAGATGAGCTTAAGAAGGCGCTAGAAGGCCAGGGGATGACGCTTGAACAACTCGAAAGCCAGTACGCGGACATTGTAGTTGTCGATAAATTTGTAAAAGAAAAAATCGGCACTCCTGATGTATCCGAAAAAGAAGTACAGGCATTTTATGACGAGCAATTCTCGAAAGATGCTGAAAATCCACCTTCATTTGATGAAATGAAGGATCGAATTAAAGATTATTTAGTAGAAAAGAAAACGCAGGAAAAGGTTCAGGAAATGAAAGCTGAACTGATGAAAAAAGCCGAAGTAAAAGAGAACTTATAGGTCAGCACCGAGCTGGCCTTTTTCTATGGTAAACGAGCATACAAAACAAGTAAATTTCACGAGGAAAAGGCAAGGAGAGAGAATAGAATGAATCAGGTTGTCAACGAAATACAGTCTTATGTTAAGCAAAAGTTAGAAAGGGAAGGAAGCGGGCATGATTGGTATCACATCGAACGAGTCGTAAAGCAAGCTCGTCGAATAGCAAAAGAAGAAAAGGCAAATCTCTTTATTTGTGAAGTTGCCGCTCTTGTTCATGATCTTGCTGATGATAAAGTCGCTTCATCCGAAAAGGCAGGTTTGGAAGAAGTAGAGCAGTTGCTTTTACCTTTACATAAAGCAGACCGAGATCACATACTGGAAATCATTACAACTATGTCCTTTAAGGGAGGAAACCGTCCGCCAGTTCGAACACTTGAAGCAAAAGTTGTGCAAGATGCTGATCGCCTGGATGCTATAGGAGCTATTGGAATTGCCCGTACGTTTGTCTATGCCGGTTCCAAAGGCGATTTAATCTATGATCCATCGATTCAGCCGCGAAAGCACATGTCATCAAGCGCTTATCGTCATGACCAGTCAACGGCGATTAATCATTTTTATGAAAAGCTATTGAAGTTGAAAGATTTAATGAATACGAGAACAGGATTAGAGATTGCTGAAGAGCGCCATGCCTTTTTGGCATCATTTCTAACTCAATTCCATGGAGAGTGGGAGGGGTCTAAGTAATGGTCATTCAGCCAATGACAGAAGAAGTAGCAAGAAGAATTCAAACGTGGCAATATGAGGAGCCCTATTCATTGTATAGTCTAGAAGGAGATCCGGACGTATTCTCTGAGCTCATGAATGGCTCCTATGCTTTTGTTACAGAAAATGAAGAGTTAATCGGCTATTTTTGTTTTGGAAAATCAGCTCGGGTTCCTGCAGGTCATAATGTGAATGCTTATGCAGATCCTATGCTTGACTTAGGGTTGGGACTCCATCCAAAGTATACAGGGAAAGGAATGGGACTACGCTTTGTTCAGGCAGGTTTGGATTATGCATACAAAACGTATGATCAAAAGAACGTCCGTCTATCGGTAGCTTCCTTTAATAAACGAGCAATAAAAGTGTATGAACGAGCTGGATTTTCCTATGTACGATCTTTTATCAGGACAACTACAAATGGTTCGACAACTTTTGAAATTATGGTAAAAAGGTATGAAATTGAATAGAAAGGGATGAATAAGACGTACGGCTGATTAAACAATGCAAAAGCGGGAATAAGAGAAGTATACAAGCAAGAAAGAACAGGAGGAAGGTTTCATATTCAGAGCCAGGCAACTAAATCGGATCGGATTCAGTGGTATAACTTGTCTTATTCATACTATTTCTGACAGACTGTAGGAAGTTTAGTCGAATGCGTTTTGATTCCTCTGAGATTTGGGCATAATGATAATGTATTGCCGTGAGGAGGAATGATGCATGTATGATGCAATTGAAAAAAAGCGGAAAGAAATGTTCGATATGGCGGGACGTTACGGCTTTGCATCAGAGAGAACTATTCGCTGTAGTCAGGAATTGGACCGATTATTGAATGCATTAATGCAGACGAAACAACATAATGAAGAAATATTGTGAAACTTAATTCTAATCTTTTCTTCCTGTGGGGTAAAATAAAGGAGGAAACCGTATGAAGTTTGATCTTAGAGCAATTCTCACAAAAGAGTTGTTTGATTGGATAGAAGAGCATCCTAAACGCAATCAATTGATTGAATCAATCCAGGGAGAAATCTTCCAATCCGTCGTCCATTTCCGTGAGTGGAATGACTCTGACTATAATGGGAACGATGACTGGATTCTGTATGCGCTTCGAAATGAAGAAGCGTGGCAAGATGAAGTGGGTCCGATCGATCAGTGCGAAAGCCGTTAGGAATGCGGCTTTTTTTTTGTGGGAATTTAGAACTTAATGTAGATAGAAGCAGGAATCATTTGCTTTGAAAGAGAAAAACTACATACTATGGAATTTATCCTGTGTACGTGGGGGGACTTTTAGTGAAACATTCACAAGATGTTCTTATAGATAAACAACAGCTTCAAGAACTTCACATAAATTATCAAACGTACAAATCTCTATTTGCTCACTATCCAGGTATGATGTATCTTCTAGATCATAACGGGTTGATTCAAAATATTAATCATTATGGTGATCGATTGTCACGTCATCACAATGTTAAAATTAATAAAAAGCATTACACAAATTTTATTTTATCTTCCGAACATGATGAAGTGAATCACTTTTTTTATGAAACGCTTAAAGGAAAAGTGACACATTTTAAAACGGTTTTCCTTACCCCAGATCAAGAACCTTTCGACGTTGAATTAATCAATATCCCTGTTTACATTGATCATGAAGTGAGCGGTGTATTTACGCTTGTTCGAGATATTACAGAAGAAAGGGCAGCTGCGATTGCTCTTAGAGAAAGTCAGGAAAAGTATCGACTGATTGCTGAGCATACGTCAGAATTAATAAGACTGGTAAAAGTGGAGAGTGGTGTCATTACCTATGCTTCTCCGTCCCATGAGGCCATTCTTGGATTTCCAACTGAAACGTACACTGGCCAATCGTTTTATGAAGACATTCATCCGGATGACCAGGATACAGGCGTTCATTTGCTACATAGCACGAAAGATGAGCCAGCTGTTGCGGAATTTCGAAGGAGGCATCGTAATGGCAGCTGGATTACGCTAGAAGACAGAGCCACATCTATTCCATACGGAATTAGTGGAGAGCGAATGATCGTTGTCGTTTCAAGAGATATTACCGAGAAGAAGCGAGCAGAACGTGAGCTTCAACGCACGTTAAAGCAGTTAAAAGATTTAAAATATGCGCTTGATGAGAGTGCTCTTGTTTCTGTCACGGATGATTCTGGTATCATTTCATCTGTAAATGATAAATTTTGTGAGATTACAGAGTACACAGAAGACGAACTCCTCGGTCAATCGCACATGATTTTAGATTCGGGGTATCATCCACAGTCGTTTTTTGATGAAATGGATATGCAAATTCAATCCGGTGCAGTATGGAAAGGTGAAATCAACAACAAAACGAAAAATGGAAACGATTTTTGGGTGGATACAACGATTGTGCCATTCATTGGAGATAACGGACTGCCATATCAATATGTTTACATTCGAAAAGATATTACAGACCGCAAGCGCGCAGAAGAATTATTGAGAACATCCGATAAATTATCGGTTATTGGTGAGCTTGCTGCTGGCGTGGCTCATGAGATTCGCAATCCGTTAACTTCTCTTAAAGGCTTTACACAAATTTTGAAATCCCGCCTGGATAGCGACAGTGACCAGGAGTTTATTAGCATTATGCTAGATGAATTAGATCGTATTAACATGATTGTGAATGAATTTATGGTCCTTGCACGACCTCAGGCACTAACTCATGAAAAAGCGAATCTACAAGATTTGATTCAAAATGTTCTTACCCTAATTGAAACGCAGGCAACGTTGAATAATGTTCAAATTGTGACGAGAGTCATTGAAAACATTCCTGACATTTCTTGTAATGAAAATCAGATCAAACAGGTTCTGATTAACGTTCTTAAAAATTCGATTGAAGCGATGCCAGAAGGCGGAGAAATTATTCTTTCCCTTTTTCCGATTCAGGATGAAGTCATTATTGAAGTAAGAGATAATGGGGAAGGCATTCCTGATCACCGGCTAAGCCATTTAGGTGAGCCTTTTTACACAACGAAAAAAAAGGGGAATGGTCTTGGATTGATGATTTGTCGAAGAATTGTCCAAAATCATCAGGGCACCTTATTAATCGATAGCAAAGACGGAGAAGGCACCGTTGTAACGATAAAACTCCCCCATCTGCTTTCCAATGAATTGCGCTGATCTAGCGCTTTTTTTCTTTTAGAAACGCTTTACTTTAATTAAGTAAGCGCTTACAATTATGGAAAGGAACCGTTAGACTAATCAAATAAGGGACGTGTTGAGAATGAGAAGCGAGACGAGTTATCGTATGCTTGCCTTTGAAAAATTCAACGCTGAAAAGAATTGGTCAGAAAACAATCGCCTATTTAATTATTCGCTTGCGGGCCTAGGGACTTTATTTTGTATTTTTTCGATGTTATTTTAACGTATTATACGACAATGTGGATTTCTCCAAAAAAGAACTTTCTTTAAAAGAAAGTTCTTTTTTGAGGAGCCTTATCGTTTGAAAGGTAGCTTAGCTATGACTAAAGTAAAAACTTCGAAGCTCAAATGGAGTTATTTGATATGCTTTAGCAATTCCCTCTGAGAAGACTAACTCTTTCGGAACCCGCTTCAGTTGAACGTGAAAAGGATGCTTTTCCTTAAATAATGGGTAGGAGATATAAATGATTTTCTCAGATTGCCAATGAGTTAGGATGGGATTCTCTTTGGTTTGAAAGTAGAAGGATTGCGGAAACCCTCTTTTAAACCATGAAACCTCATCCTCTTTTGACACTCCGGGTTCTTGAAAGCAGGCATATAAGGACAAGTCATCACAAAATTGTAGTAATTGATAATGAAATGTAAGAAGTGATTCAGAAAGATCAAAGCTTTCACTAAGGTGATTTTGTCTTCTGGTCTCTTCTTTATAGAATGCTTTAGCGAGGTCAGAGTTAGCGCCGTTAAAGAACGATTGATAATGTTTGCTACAAAGAAAACCGCCATAAGTTGTTTTTTTACTAACTTCGTCTATTCCTTTCTTATAAAAAGTTAACTTAGGAGCGAGCGGGAAATCTAGAAAGGAATAAGGAGTCTTAAGACGATCATTCCAAAACGGTACGTCATCAAGCGGAACCCACCCACAGTCATGATAGCGAATCGCATGCAAAACATCTTCACGATAAAGCGAGTCTGGCCAATAGTCTTCGCGTAATGCTGATGCAAAAAGCCCCGACAAAAGCGCATGATCATGCTGAGTAATCATGACAAAACATCCTTTTTCCTCATAAACAATCATCAAATCAATCCTTTCAAGAAAAGCTTATTTGACCGCTTACCCTCGACAAGCGGTGGAAGCTCTCAAAATGAACACGGTGTTTATGTTCAGATTGAGAGGTGAAGCGATCGAGAGGGTGGTCAAAGAAGCTAGCCAAATCAAAAGCTTATTTGACCGCTTACCCTCGACAAGCGGTGGAAGCGCTATCACGCGAACTGTAACAAAAAAGCGATTCCGTTAAGGAGCGCTTTTTTGAATTTCTTTAAAATTAACACGGGCATTTGTCATATCTACTTTCGCTATGACAATTGGTTTTGTAATCGCTTGTGTCACCATGTCATCTTTTTTTGGATCGGTATAATAATAGGAGACAACAAGTTCCTCATCGATTTTTTCAATACTTTCAATATGAACTGAATATCCACCCGTTGGCATCTCGCCACGAGTAATAATAATATAAAGATCCTCATCAGAGGGCACCGTAAAGGTCGATTTTTCTAACCATTTTTGTTGAACAGTTGCTTGAATATCTTTTGGCGCGTTTTGCATCTCCACAGTTTCAAAAGCGATTTTTTCTTTCATTTTCTCGCCCCCACTTGACTCGTTTTCTGACTCTGAGGCGTTATTTCCACAGCCTGCCAAAATCATAAAGACAACTGATAATAGTAAAAGTATTGAACGCAACTTCCTACCCCTTTCTGCTCGTAAACCTTCCTACTAGGAAGATGATTATCTCAAGTTTAGCGAATTTCAATAAGCTTGGAAAGAGTAGGGCGATTAAACGATTACAAATTCGATACATAGGGTAATGACTAATTGAGAGTAAATGGCGTAACGAAAGGAGAATCGAGATGCAAAAAGAAATTTTAAGCTTTTTAAAAAACGTTGAAGAACCAGTAACAACAAGAGAGATTATGGAATACTTATCGGGCAAGGGGTATAACCCTGATGAAGAAGAGCTCGTTCGAGTGATAAAGGATATGCCAAAAGGCGTAGTGAAGGAAGAATATGACGCATCAGTTATTGATCCGTCCCCATCCGTTGTGTATAAAGCAGGACCGAACGCTTAACGCTTTATTTTCGAAAGCGATCAACGAAATACAATCCGAAAATGAGTAGAAATACGATGCCGACTCCATAGAGTATATCGATGATAACTTCCATCTTAAGACATCCTTTCAAAGTGTTTAGTGTAAGTGTACCAAATGTTTCTCTTCCCTACAGATTTTTTTGTTATGTTCGGATAGGGAAATGATATAATAGGGGCATTGAGTGAAGCATGGAAGGATGTCGTCATGAAGAATTGGAAGTTGGATCGCTCTAAGTTGATCATCCTATTTTTTATAGCCTTTATTATTGTAGGCGCTGTCAACGTACTGTTTAGCGATCGCAAAATGAATACGAGTGAATACTTACTTAGTGAGAATCAGCGTGACGTTGTTTCGCGTTCCGAAACGCAGCCGAAAGTTCCTGTAGGCGCGCTTGTCAATAGTAAGCTTGCTGAAAATGGTACAATCACTCTCACAGCTAAAATTAAATATGAAGGGGAAGAAGAGACGGAAATAGAGGTAGTCGAGAATAGTATGTTAGATTACCAGATTACAGAACAAGAGACAGACGAAATTGTCATCCCTTATGCGTCTTCAGATCCTACCGTTCAAGAAAAGGTATCTAAAGATGAGATTATCGAAGGAAAGTCATTAAAGACTGACTCCCTTGATTCAGGTGCTTACCAAATTGAAGTGAAGGTTCCCATCATAATGAACAACAAGGAAGAGAGTTTCTTATTTCGCATACCTGTTGAGATTACCCCATAAAGAATGCTAAAAAAACTCCCAATTAGGGAGTTTTTTTAGCATCGCTGCTTTAGTACCGGGTTAAACATAAAGAAAGAAACTGATAGAATAGAAGTATATGACGCAAATGGGAGGTTTTTGTGAAGAAGCTGAATCTCTATAAAATTATTGGAATTTTCGTATCATTCGCATTGTTTCTTATCATCTTTAATCAATTCCAAAATGGAGAACCGAATTTTAAAGTGAATGATTCAATGTTTGACGTGTATGAATCAGTTAGTGCCTGGGAAAAGTCTATGAGTAATAGAATCCCACAGCTACAGTTAGCTAAGGAGATAGGAGCACTGAAAAATAACCAACACCGCATCCCGCTTCTCGCTGCTGGCCGGGACCTTGTGATTCATGATGTGATGGTTGTTCATTATGGGGCGGTTTATGTTACCTACTCCTTCTCCATGAAGGAAAAGGATGAACCGTATAATTTACCAACGCTGCAAATTGGCTCATTACGTTTTAAAGGAAACACAGATCAATCGTATTTGGTGAATCAACAACAAATCTCTAGCGAGTCAGGTGGAAAGCCATCGGTGATTGAGCATCGTCTTTACCGCGCGGACATCCTTTACCCGAATCGTGAGGAAGTTGAATTTATTGAAGAATTTGATCAATTTCCAGATGCTAAATCAGTTATCCTTGAAAATCTTGTTGTACAGGTTAACGATGAGAAGGTGAAGCTCGATAATCAAGAACTCGATTTGAGTAGTGATTACTCAAAACATATTTATGCTGAAGCGGATTTGAATCAGCGTGTACATACAGAAGAAGGAAATTTTATTTTCACTCGTTTAGAAGCTGGCCTCAATTCAAATAAGTTGTACATCGAAGGCATGAATAACCCACGTACTCGAGTTGTGATGAAAAATGCGACCGAAGAAGATTTTTATTCGTTTGAACGTACTTTATTGAAAGACGATCGAGGAACTTATGTAGCACTTGAACCGTTTCGTTCGTTACAAGAGAAATTTTCTTACAAAGTAAATGAAGTTATTTTCAATAAAGATGGTGTCATTCGGAAGGAGATTACGAATACGGATTGGGGAGAGATGAAAAAGAATAAAAAGATTCGTCTAGGAGAATACAGTGGGCTAACGTATTCCATTCATACTGAAGATAAGGGCGTCGGTCACCAGCTTGTCATTTCAATTGATGCAAAGAAAGGGGATCCACCTCAATTGTTGAATCAGTTTTACATAGAAAGTAAACAGGCTTATAAAGATCGTTTAAGTTCTATACCAGAAGAGGAGCGAGCGTTTTTTGAAGAACAAAAGCCTGTTTTATTAGGGGTACAAGATAAAAATAAAAACGATGTTCTGATCTATCAAACGACTGTTGGAGATGTACCAAAAGAGTTTCGGGTTGATTTTGATTATGAACATTTTTCTTCAGGAGTGCCTGCAGTTATCACCTTATCAAACTTGCCACATTTCGAATCAGTAGATGTTGATTTAAAAGGATCTCTTGAACGAAGAGAAAAAAATAAATAGCAAATTCAAATTTGTAGTTTGGTTTTTATTGAATCGGGAATATTCTTTATCAAACCCCCTAAGTAGTTTGAAAGTGATTTTCCCCCTGTTAACCGTACTCACGTGAGTACGGTTTTTTTTGATTCAATACATGAAAATGAGATGAAAGGGTGAAGCGTTTCCATTATGCGGAATTCGTGGTAACCTTTTAGGAGATACTCGATTATAGAAAGTGAAAGGATGAGGCATTTGGCGAAGAAAGGGATTTTGACGGAGCTTAATGAGGATCTTGTATCCTTTTTTGAAGGGGAAAAGCTTGTCATGCTTTCAACAATTGACCATGAAAGCAAGACTCCAAACGTATCTGCCATATCATGGGTGAAATGCTTGGATAAGAGCAACATTCGTTTTTCAGTTACATCCAACTCACGTACGATTCAAAATGTAAGAGAGAATGCGAATGTTGTATTAACAATCATTGGATTGGAAACCGTGTATTCCATTCACGGAAATGCCTCCATCCTTGAAGAAGCCATGAAAGGTGTTTCATTAAAGCTTGCGAAAATAAATGTGAATATTGACCAAGTGATGGAAACGATGTTTTGGGGAGCGAAAATTACGGCAGAACCCCAATATGAGAAAACATATAACCAAAAGAAAGCAGAAGAATTGGATAGAGAAGTGTATGAGGCGTTATTGAAATAGCGTCAGACTTTCTTATCGCAATTTTTTGTGATTTAATGAAAGAATAAGCATCTTGTGCTGTCGCTCTGACGTATGCACCAGGAAACGAGGTTGATTCCCATATGGAGTGGGAAATGATTAAAGACTTTTTAAACGAAGAAACAATCAAACAATGGCTGGGGCAATATCGGGCGCTTGGACCACTGCCAGGAATTCTGCTTCCTATGCTTGAAGCGGTGATTCCAATCTTGCCGCTGTTTCTATTCGTAGCAGGGAATGCGGCAGCGTATGGATTTTGGTATGGTTCTTTGCTTTCATGGCTCGGTGCATCTCTTGGTGCTCTGATTGTTTTTATGGTGGTCAGGCGGCTTGCAAGGCAGCGCTTTATGCGAGTTGTAACAAAACACGCAAAAATCGAAAAAACACTACGATGGATCGAGCGACATGGATTTGGAATGGTGTTTCTCCTTCTATGCTTTCCATTTACACCCTCAGCTTTAATTAATGTGGTGGCAGGTCTCTCCAATATGAGTATTCGTAGCTTTGTCCTAGCTGTTTTACTTGGGAAAATGGTGATGATCTTAATCGTTTCTTTTATAGGGCATGATGTATTTGCGTTAATTCATCAACCCCTGCAGATGATTCTTATTCTTGTTGCGATCGTCCTTCTTTGGGGGGCGGGTAAATTGATTGAAGTGAAACTAAATCAGCGTCCTCGGAAGCATCGTACTGAGGATCAGGCTAGATAAAAGGAAAGCCATGCCGAAACCGGCATGGCTTTTGTGTGTAGACTGTGAAAGAGATATGTTCAAGAAGGTTGATATCTTCGTTTCTAAACGCTCGACTTCGCTTTTCTTTAAATCCAGCTGCGACTCGCAGAAACTGCGATATTTCACTCTTTCACCAGAACACAAAGGGCGTGTTCTCGTTCAAGAGTTCCAATATCTCCGTTTCTAAACGCTCGTCTCCGCTTTTTTTGATCCAGCTATAGTGGGCAGACACTCGGTCACTTCACCTTTTCATCCGAACACAAAAAGCGTGTTCAAATGAAAAGGTTCCAGTGCCTGCCGTGTCTAACCGCCCACTTTCGCTTTTAATGTCCAGCTGCAGTGGGCAGGGTCTCGATCGCTTCACCTTTTCAAATGAACACAAAGACCGTGTTCTTTTGATAAGGCTCCAGCGCTTGTCGACCCTAACCGCCCACTTTCGCTTTTCTTTAAATCCAGCTGCGACTCGCAGAAACTGCGATATTTCACTCTTTCACCAGAACACAAAGGGCGTGTTCTCGTTCAAGAGTTCCAATATCTCCGTTTCTAAACGGGCGCTTCCGCTTTTCAAGATCCAGCTACAGCGCCCAGACACTCGGTTACTTCACCCTATAACTCGAACACAAAAACCGTGTTCAAGTTATAGGGTTCCAGTGCCTGTCGTGTCTAAACGGGCGCTTCCGCTTTTCGAATTAAAATATCCTTTTTTTATCTCTTTCTTCTTTAAGTATTTCAACGGCTTCTCGGAAGCGTTGGGAGTGGATGATTTCGCGTTCTCTTAGGAAGGCGAGGGAGTCGTTTAGGTCAGGGTCGTCTGAGAGGTCGATGATCCATTGGTAGGTGGCTCTTGCTTTTTCTTCTGCGGCGATGTCTTCGTACAGGTCAGCGATGGGATCCCCTTTAGCGGCGATGTAACTTGCTGTCCATGGAACGCCTGCAGCGTTGGAATAGAAGAGGGCACTGTCGTGATTGGCGTAATGGGCACCGAGTCCAGCTTCTTTCATTTGATCAGCTGTTGCATCTTTTGTTAATTTGTATACCATTGTGGCAATCATTTCTAGGTGAGCAAATTCTTCTGTTCCGATATCGGTTAATAATCCGACCACTTTATCTGGGATGGTATAGCGCTGGTTCAGGTAGCGGAGAGCTGCAGCCAGCTCCCCATCAGCTCCCCCATACTGCTCAATTAAAAACTTTGCTAGCATGGGATTACAGGTGCTTACTTTAACGGGGTATTGTAATTTTTTTTCATAGATCCACATATAGCGTTCACCCTTTCGGAGTTAGACTTGCCACGGCCATGGGGCATCTTTCCAATCCCATGGATAGTTAGAATAACTGTTGCCATATTGTTGTAACGGACCGTATTCTTTTTCATAACGCTTTTTTAGTTGCTTTTTCATTTTTGCATACTCATTGAATTGTTGAATGGCTTCAAAATCATTAGGGTGAGTATCAAGGTAGAGCGTTAATTCTACTAGAACAAAATCAACAGCCTGAAGCTCTTCTAATAGTTCATAATACTCTTTTGGCAATTGTTTTTGAGACATGAGTTATTCCTCCCGCTTTGAAGGATAAGGATAAGGATAAGGATCATAGAAGGCTTTCCAGAGCGTCCCTTTCTGTAGGGCTGCGCGAGCAGTGTATTGTTCAAGACCTGGCGGTTGAAATCCCATATACAGGTTTGGTGGAGTCGAGTAAGATTTCACACGAATCGGAGGACATGGATCAAACGGACTAACATATGGCTCGTAAAATTTCCGGTTTGTATGCATTTCTTGACCTCCTTCTATACAAATCTCTACTCTTAAGATGTATGAACGAAATAAGAAAACATGAATGCCAAATAAAGAAGCACTTCCAACAATGGAAGTGCTTCTATGCTTTACATTTTATTAACGGTATTGTTCCATGTTGCCAGCATGTTTTTTAAATCGTGAAGATCTGATTTGAAAGGGAAGTCTGCTGCAACACTGCGCTTCTGACCATCATCTAATTTTTCATAACTATGAACAAACTCGGTCATGTCTCGGGTTAGTCGGTTTAATTCCCATTTAAACGTCTCAAATTCTTTTTCCATTATGAAAACTCCTTTATCAAATCATTCTTATAAGTACTATACCCGAGCGCATAAGGGAGGAAACCATAGAGTGTTCAATTTGGGATTAAATGTCGTTTGGCATGCGAACGTGTTTTCTTATTTCTATTCAATTGATCGAAAACATGAGATAATAGATGAAGAATTTACGTTGTAGGAGGTAGAACAAATGACGGTGCAATTTGTCATTGGTCGATCAGGAAGCGGAAAATCGGACCATTGTTTAACAGAAATGCAAAATGAACTAAGCAAGCGACCGATTGGACAGGATATGATTTACCTCGTTCCAGAGCAAATGACTTTTCAATCAGAATATGAATTAGTACATAATAGAGGTTTAAAAGGAATGATTCGCGCACAAGTTTTTAGTTTTACAAGACTCGCGTGGAAAGTACTTCAGGAAACCGGGGGCATGGCTCGTCCTCATTTAACAAGCGTAGGCACCAGCATGATGCTTCGCCAGATTATTGAGGAGAACAAATCGGATTTAAGAATTTATCAGCGCTCTTCTGAGAAAACAGGATATGTGGAACAACTCAATGATATGGTAACAGAATTTAAACGATATTGCCTTGAACCAGGCGATATTAAGAGCTTTGCTGATGATTTTTATATAGAAGATGAGCGAAGTCTTCTTCAAGATAAACTTTATGATTTGCATCTTGTTTACGAAGCTTTTCAAAAGAAAATGATTGGTCATTATCTCGATTCAGAAGACTATCTGGCGCTTTTGGCTGAGAAAATTGAGGAATCAGATTACCTGACCAACGCAACCATTTGGATAGACGGCTTTCATAGTTTTACCCCTCAAGAACTACTGGTCATTCAAGCTTTAATGAAAAAAGGAACAGCGCTCACGTTCACGTTGACGATGGACCCGGAGATGATTCCATCAGCCATACATGAACTTGATCTTTTTCATGAACCAGGAAAAACGTATCAAACGCTTCAGGATATGGCGAATGAAGCCGGCGTTGATATCAAGGAACCTCTTATTCTAACCACGCAGAAGCGGTATCAAAATAGTGAGATGGCTCATTTAGAAGCAAATTATGGTGAACGCCCTCCTGTCGTTTATCATGGGGAACTGCGCCATATTCAAGTTCATCATGCAGTTAACATACGTTCTGAAGTGGAGGCAGCAGCGCGTGAAACGCTCAGACTTGTTCGGGATGAAGGATATCGGTACAGAGATGTTTCGATTATGGTGCGAAACATGTCCACTTATTATGAACTTGTAGAAACGATATTTGGCGACCATGGGATTCCGATTTTCTCAGACCAAAAGCGGACAATGCTTCATCACCCTCTGATTGAGTTGATTCGCTCAAGTCTGGACATTATCCAATACAACTGGCGCTATGAATCGGTTTTTCGTTGTGTTAAAACCGAGCTCTTGTTTCCTGACGATACGGGTGAAAGCCTTGAAACGATCCGTGAACGCATGGATGAGCTCGAAAACTACGTTATTGCGAAAGGGATTAAAGGCTATCGTTGGAAGACGGGCGAACGATTTAAAGCCAATATTTATCGTCAGCTAGAAGATAAGGAAGTCATCACATCAGATGAACTCGAAAAAATGGAAGATCGATTGAATGAAACAAAAGATTGGATTGCAACCCCGCTTGAGAAATTTGAGCGAAAAATGAAGAAAGCTACCACCGTTCAAGATATGTGCGAAATTCTCTATTATCATCTTGAAAACTGCCACGCAGCAGAGAAGATTGATCGTTTGAAAGAGCAGGCAGAAATGTCGGGACAGCTTTCAAAAGCACGTGAACATGATCAGGTATGGGATGCGGTGATTTCACTACTTGATGAAACGGTTGAATTAATTGGTAATCAAACTCTTTCAGTGGAACAATTCACGAAATTACTTGAAGCGGGTATGGAAAATATGAAATTTGCTCTCGTTCCTGCTTCTCTTGATCAGGTAGTTATCGGAAGTATTGATCGGACGAGATTTACGGATGTGAAATGTGGTTTTCTACTAGGTGTAAATGAAGGGGTTCTTCCAGCTAGAATACAAGAAGACGGCTTGTTAAATGAGCAGGATAGGGAGAAGTTAGAAGAACAGGGAATTCAGCTTGCTCCAGGTTTAAAGCGACGTTTGCTAGATGAAGAATTTCTGATCTACCATTCATTGTCTACTCCTTCTGACTCTTTATGGGTTAGCTGTCCACTTGCCGACGAAGAGGGCAAGGGACTTCAACCTTCCATTGTTATGAATCGTTTGCAGGAGATGTACCCTGATCTTGAAATTGGTCTCAAATTTGCAGAGCCTGGTGAAGAGATGACCGAAGAACTATCATTTATTACAAATCCATCTAAAACCATTGGGCGGTTAACAGGACAGCTTAGACAATGGCATCGAGGTTATCCAATTGATCCGATCTGGTGGGATGCCTACAATTGGTTTATAGAAGCACCGTCTCAGAAAGATCGTATTCGGTTAATTGATAGTTTATTTTACCGAAACAAAGCCGAGCGCCTCACGGAATCAACCAGTAGAAAGCTGTATGGTAACCAAATTCAAACGAGCGTTTCTAGGATGGAGAGATATAAATCCTGTGCGTTCTCTCAATTTGCTTCTCATGGTCTCAAGTTAAAGGAACGAGCGACATTCAAGCTTGAAGCCCCTGACATTGGACAGCTTTTCCACGCGGCGTTGAATATGATGGCAGAAACGATTAAGCAACGACATTGGGACTGGGCGAAACTTTCGTCTAATCAATACTATGAGCTTTCAGGACAAATTGTGGAACAGCTTGCACCAAAGTTGCAAAATGAAATTCTATTAAGCTCAAATCGTTATCACTATATCATGAGAAAGTTAACTCAGGTAGTGGGTCGAGCTTCATCCGTTCTTGGACAGCAGGCAAAGAAAAGTGGGTTTCAACCAGCTGGCCTTGAATTAGGATTTGGTCCCAACCAAGAGCTTCCCCCTATCGAATTTACGTTAAAAAACGGTGTCAAGATCCAACTTGTCGGCCGTGTTGATCGAGTTGATCAGGCATTAAATGGGGAAGAACTGCTCCTGCGTATTATTGACTACAAGTCCAGCGGTACTTCTCTTGATCTTTCGGAAGTGTATTTTGGACTTGCTTTACAGATGCTGACTTATTTGGATGTGGTGATCTCGAATGCAAATGTCTGGCTTGGAAGAGAAGCCACTGCTGCAGGTATGCTGTATTTTCATGTCCACAACCCTATGCTCCAAACATCTGCCCCAGGACAAGCCGCTATTCAACAGGAGCTTTTTAGAAAATTTAAGATGAAGGGGCTTTTACTTGCGGATAAAGACGTAGTGAGTTTAATGGACAATGACATCGAGACAAAGAAATCCGATATTATTCCAGCTGCACTAAAAAAAGATGGAAGCTTTTATAAGAATTCATCCGTACTATCTTCGGATGATTTTCAAGCACTTCGTTCCTATACAAGGAAAACAATCCAAACGATCGGAACTGAAATATCAGATGGTCGTATTGAAATTGATCCTTATAAATTGAAAGATCGCATACCATGTACGTTCTGTTCGTACCGATCATTTTGCCAATTTGATCAGGCAATGGAAGATAATGCGTATCGTCCTATTGCTGCTCAGGATGATGAAACGATCTTAAGACGCATGCGAGAGGAGGCAGATGATGATAAATAAACCTGAAGGCTCAAGATGGACCGATGAACAGTGGGAAGCCATTGCTTCAAGAAATCAAGATGTGTTAGTAGCCGCAGCGGCTGGTTCGGGAAAAACCGCTGTTTTAGTGGAAAGGATCATCAGAAGGCTGGCAGACGAAAAGGATCCAGCCGAAGTTGATCGAATCCTAGTTGTAACATTTACAAATGCGGCAGCAGCTGAAATGCGTCACCGAATCGGGGAAGCCCTTGAAGAAAGACTGAAAGAAGACCCTTCTTCGCTCTATTTAAGAAGACAGCTGTCTATGTTAAATCGTGCTTCTATTTCAACTTTACATTCGTTTTGTATGGAGGTTCTTCGTCGCTATTATTATGAGATTGATCTTGATCCTGCTTTTCGCGTAGCTGACCAAACAGAAGCTGCACTACTTCGTGAAGAAGCGATGGAAGAGCTCTTTGAAGAGCATTATAGCCAGAAAGAAAATGAAGCTTTTTATGACCTGGTGGACCGCTATAGTAGCGATCGTAGCGATGTGGATCTACAGCTTCTAGTTGAGCGACTTTTTCATTTCTCTTCAAGTCATCCGTGGCCAAAACAGTGGTTGCTTGATAGTGTCGCGTTATATAAAAATGCTGGCTATAAAAGCTTCGATGAGCTTGTTTGGGTCGAGGAATTAAAGAAGGATGTTGTGCTTCAGCTAGAAGGGATGCGTGAAGTGCAAGAAAAGGCGATTTCGATTTCATCTTCACCAGGGGGACCAGAACCTTATCTTTCAACAATAGAAGCAGAACACGAAATGGTGAATGGACTTCTTCAAGCTTCTAATCAATCATGGGAAGCATTAAAAACCGCGTTTGAATCTGTTTCGTTTGGTCGCTTAAAGCCTTGTAAAGGGGATCAATATGATCCGGAGCTCATTGATACTGTAAAGGGAATGCGCGATCGCGTTAAGAAGACCATTCAAAGCATGAAAGAGGACCTCTTTCAAAGGGGAGCTCAGGAGTACCTCGAGGATATCCAGAAGCTTGCGCCTGTTCTTGAAACGTTAGCTTCTCTTGTTAATGAATTTAGAGAGAAGTATGCAGTTCTGAAGAAAGAAAAGGGACTTGTAGACTATAGCGATCTTGAGCACTATTGTCTCTCCATCCTATTAGATGACGCATCAACACCGGAGAACCCCATTCCTTCTAGTGCAGCGAAAGAATATCAAACCCAGTTTGCTGAAGTGCTCATTGATGAATATCAGGATACAAACTCCGTTCAAGAAACGATTCTAAATGCGATTAGTCGAACATCTGAAAACGGTGGAAATCGGTTCATGGTAGGGGATGTGAAACAAAGTATTTATCGATTTAGATTGGCTGAGCCCGGATTGTTTCTTGAAAAATATAAATCGTTTGGTCATTCTGTCGAGTCACCTTCCAAACGAATCGATCTTGCGCGAAACTTTCGAAGTCGTGAGGAAGTGTTAAATGGCACCAACTTTATTTTTAAACAAATTATGGATGAGCGTGTTGGTGAAATTAACTATGATAGTGCCGCTGAGCTTATTCCAGGAGCGGATTATCCCCCGTCTCAAACGGTTGTACCCGAAGTTCATGTGATTGATCAAAGCTCTAGCGAGGAAGAAGAGATTGAAAAAGTTCAGCTCGAAGCACGTTTGATTGCATCCAACATTAAATCGATGATGGGTAAAAGCGAAAGCGAGCGCACAAAAATATATGATCGAAAAGAAGATCGTATGAGACCGATTCAGTACAAAGATATGGTCATCTTGATGCGTGCTACTTCTAGCTGGGCCCCGGTTATGATGGAGGAATTGAAAGAGGCGGGTATTCCGTCTTATTCAGACCTTGCAACAGGCTATTTTGAAGCGACAGAAGTAGCGATAATGATGAGTCTTCTGAACGTGATCGATAATCCCTATCAGGATATCCCTCTCGCATCCGTCCTGCGTTCTCCGATTATTGGCTTATCGGAAGAGGAGCTTGCATTGATTCGAATTAATGAGAAACAATCAAGTTATTATCTTGCTCTACAGGTGTATTGTGAGACAGAATCAAATGAGCTTTCAGAGAAGCTTACACGCTTTATTGATCATCTTAATCGTTGGCGAGAACAGGCGAGACAGTCATCTTTAAGTGAATTAATCTGGCAACTGTATCGTGAAACAAATTATTATGAATTTGTTGGCGGAATGCCTGCTGGATTACAACGCCAGGCTAATTTGCGTGCTTTATATGATCGCGCAAGACAATATGAAGCAACTTCTTTCCGGGGCTTGTTTCGCTTTCTTCGCTTTATTGACAGAATGAAAGAGCGAGGAAGTGACCTTGGTACAGCACGGGCCTTAGGAGAGCAAGAAGACGTCGTTCGTGTTATGACGATCCATAAAAGTAAAGGACTTGAATTTCCTGTCGTCTTTGTAGCGGGTATCGCAAAGCAATTTAATATGAGAGATATGGCTAATCAAATGCTTCTTCATAAGGAGTTCGGATTAGCAACGAAATACATTGATCCGATCAATCGTATTAGTTATCCGACGTTGCCTTATTTTACATTACAAAAGCGAATGAAGCTTGAGCTATTGGCTGAAGAAATGCGGGTGCTGTACGTTGCCTTAACGAGAGCAAAAGAGAAATTGATTTTAGTCGGTACGGTGAATGATTGGGAGAAAGAGTTGCTTTCCTGGGCAGAGGCTCCCGGAGAAGAATGGCTCCTTTCCGATTATGAACGCTCCACAAGTAAAACGTATTTAAGCTGGATTGGACCAGCAATTATAAGGCATCAGGATCTTTCCTCTATGATAGAAGGAGTCGTTCCTGTGCCTAAGCACGAAGAAATTTTTCATCATCCGTCAAAATGGTCTTTAACCCTGCATCATGCATCCGATTTTTCTCAAGTTGAATCAGAAGACGTGAAGAAACACGAGGAATATGAGCAACTGCTTCAAAGGAAAGACCCTATTCCTGAAGAAAGTGTTTTTAAGGACATCGTGAACGATCGTTTGAATTGGACGTATCCACACAAGGCAGCTGCTGAAACAAAATCAAAGCAATCGGTAACGGAAGTAAAGCGCCAACGTGAAGTTTTCCAGGATGAACGTAGTGACAACCGTCTTGTCAAAGGGTTTAGTCAATCATTAAAGGAGCGTCCGCGCTTTCTTCAAAGTAAAAAGCTGACTCCTGCTGAGCGTGGAACTGCCATGCACATCGTCATGCAGCACATTGATTTACACCAACAGTACGAGGAAAAAGACATTAAAGAATTAATCGCAAAGCTTGAAACAAGAGAGTTGCTTACAAGTGATCAGGCACAAGCCATTGATGTAAAGCAAATTAAACAGTTGATTGATTCGGAGCTTGGCGAAAAGATGAGAAACGCCATAGACATTTATAAAGAGGTTCCTTTTAGTCTAGGTGTCGATTCAAAATGGATTTATCCTGACTTTCAAGGAGATGACGAAACCGTTGTACTGCAAGGGGTTATTGACTGTATTTTGCGAAATCAACATGGAGAATTGATTTTAGTCGATTATAAAACAGACGTTATCGAAAATCGTTTTTCTTCAGAGGATCAAGCAATGGAAACGATGAAACGTCGCTATTCAACACAGCTTCAACTATATGAAAAAGCGATTAATGAGATTTGGGGTTTACCATGTAAAGAGAAAATTCTTTTCTTCTTTGATGGTGGCAGGTCGCTCTTAATCGATTAAAAATAGCCGGGCAAATGTCCGGCTTCTTCCATTCAGTCGATCTAAACGATAAGGAGTGAGGAACATGAAATTGCTTCATACCGCTGACTGGCATCTCGGCAAAACGTTAGAAGGCCGAAGCCGTCTTCCTGAACAGCGTGAATTTCTGGAGGAGCTGCAAAACATTGCAGATGAAGAAAATGTAGACGCCATTTTAATGGCTGGTGACGTGTTTGATACGGTCAATCCACCGGCAGCAGCAGAAACCCTTTTTTATGACGCAGCTGTGAAACTAACAAGCCGTGGTGAGCGGCCGCTTATTATTATTTCAGGAAATCATGATAATCCAGAACGTTTATCGGCAGCACGTCCACTTGCTCATACAAGTGGCATTACGATTATTGGATTTCCGACGACAGAACCAGTTGACGTAACGGTTCGAAATGGACAAAATCTTTCCATCGCAGCTCTTCCTTATCCATCGGAATCACGTTTAAACGAATGCTTAACAGAAGGTCAGGAAGAAGATGCGCTGCAGCTTGCTTATGACGATCGCGTGAAAAAGCTGTTTAGCGATTTAGCGGAGGCCGGCAGAGAAGATGCGGTTCATATTGCAATGAGTCATATTTATGTTGCCGGAAGCCGTGAAAGTGATTCAGAAAGGCCCATTCAAGTTGGTGGAGCTTATACAGTTTCAGCCAATTCATTACCTGAACAGGCGCAATACGTAGCGCTCGGACATTTACACCGTCCTCAGACAATTACGAAGGGTTCTGCTCTTGCTCGCTATTCAGGCTCGCCACTTGCATATAGCTTTTCAGAGGCGAATCAAGCCAAATCAGTGACCATCATTGATTTAGAGCCGAAAGGACTTGCTCATATTCGTGAAATTCCATTGCAATCCGGTAAACCGCTCGTGCGTTGGATCGCGGAAAAGGGAATTGAACAAGTATACACATGGCTTGAAGAAGGAAAAGATCAGGATGCGTGGATCGATCTTGAAGTTCATTTAAGTGATACGCTTTCCATTGAGGAAATTCACCGCCTTCGCAGTCAACATAAAGGCTTTATACATATAAGACCTGTGTTTAAAAAGAAAGAAGAGCAGCGAGAGGTATCAAATGCCAATCTACCAATAGAAGAACTTTTTAAACGCTTTTATGAAAAGCAAACGGACGGTGCTGAACCAGATGATGAGCTTGTACAGCTTTTTCTAGATTTATCACAGGGAGAAGAAGAGGAGTAGGAAAGGAGTGAGAAAATGAGACCGATCACTTTGTCTGTTTCAGGACTACATAGTTTTCGTGAAAAGCAAGAAATAGACTTTGAAACGCTTTGCCAGGGAGGAATCTTTGGTATTTTTGGTCCAACAGGTAGTGGGAAATCGTCTCTACTTGATGCGATGACTCTCGCTCTTTATGGGAAAGTGGAGCGAGCAACAAATAACACGCAGGGGATTATGAACCATGCGGAAGATACGCTGTCTGTCTCTTTTACGTTCGCACTGAGCGACTTGCGATACCGGGTTGAGCGCACGTACAAGAGATCGGGCGATGTATCGATTCGCTCTGCTAATTCTCGTCTAATTGAAATAGGAGAAGAGAATACAGTTCTCGCGGATAAAGACCGGGACGTTTCACAAAAAATTCAGGACATTCTCGGCCTAACGATTGATGACTTTACTCGTGCTGTTGTTCTACCTCAAGGTAAATTTGCCGAGTTCTTATCGTTAAAAGGAACGGAAAGAAGGCAGATGCTTCAGCGTCTCTTTCAGCTTGAAAAATATGGCGATCAATTTAATCGACGCCTAAGATCTAGAGTTGATGAGAAAAAGCATCAATTAAATGAAGTTACCGCGGAGCAGACAGGCCTCGGTGATGCGTCAAACGAATTTCTGAAAGAAGCGAAGGAAGCCGTGAACACAGCGGATAAAGCAGCTCAAAAAGCAAAAGAAGAGCTTCTTTTAGCTGAAAAGCAAAAAGAACACGTGATCGAAATCTGGAATCTTCAACAACAGCTTGCTGATCTTCAAACGAAGCAAACCATGCTTGCGGAGGGGAAGGATGAAATCAATGCATTAGAAGAAAAGATGACACAAGCAGCAGCGGCTGCTCAAATAAAACCCTATCTCGATGCAGTTGAAGCGACGGAGAAAGAAGTTCAAGATGCGAAGCTTCGTTTTGAAGAGACGAAACGTGTTCTAAATGATATGAAATCCTTGTACCAATCATCGAAAAAAACCTACGAGGATGAACGAATGAAGAAAGAGGAGCAAGAGCCGCTCCTTATTAAACAACTCAATGACCTTGAGCGAGGATTAGCGCTTGAAAACGAAATCAAACAGGTTACAAGTCAGTTAAAAGACCGTGAAGAGCAGTCTTCATCGCATGACAAAGAAGCGAAGGTGGTTGAAGAAGAAACAGCGAAAGCCCAGCAGGATTTAAAAAAGGCGCGCATGCTTCAGTCTGATTTAAATGAAGAACTCACTAGTCTCCAGGTGACACCAGAGAAGCGAAAGAAAATGGGAAGAGCTCAAAGCTTGAAGCAGGAGTTTCAGTCGCTTAATAAACAGCTTGAAACGGCTCGTGAGGAAGAAGAGAAACAAGTTAGCGAACAAAAGCGACTTCAGCCTCTTAATGAGGAATTGGGAAAAAATTTAAATCAAATGAGAGAGCGCTATAGAGGTTACTATCAAGCTGTGCTTTCAACTTACCATGCTGTATCGTCCCATAAACTAACGCTCGAACAGCATATTCGAACAGTTCAAGAGGAAATCGAGCAAGGGCAGCGTAAATTAGAAGAAAGCCGAACGCATGCCATTGCCATTCGTCTTGCAAAAAGGTTAGAAGATGGTGACGCTTGCCCGGTTTGTGGTGCAACAGAACACGTCGATCTAGCGGATGGTGAAGATCAAACAGAAGAGATCAATGAACTTTTGCATCAAAAGGAACAAACGCGTGAAACGTTAAAAGATCTGTTTCAATCGGCGAACCAGCTTCAGTATCAGTTAGAACAAACGTCTGATACGATGACAGCACAACAAGAAGGGTTGACTCATGTTCAGAAGGATGACATGGACGAAGTGAAACGCAACTTTTCAGCAGAAGAATTGATGACAGAGATGAAGTCTCTTGCTCAAGACGTTCGAGAATTAGAAGAGAAAATCAAACATACAGGGAAAAACATTCAAGAGAAGCAGTCAAAAGCTTCAGAGTATGCTTATCAACTGGCGCAAATTCAGAAGGATCTCGATTCAAAGAATGAGAAACGAATGATCCTAAGGAAAGAAATGGCTTCGATAGAGGAAACGATTCAGAAGGAAATTTCTCTGTCTGTTCAACAAATTGAAGCAGAAATGGTTCACATTGAAAAAATGGATCAACAAGCAAACGTGATTCGTGACAGGCTTGCGAAAAGTGGTCCCTACATTGAAGCGAAGGAGCAACATGTTCAGGAGCTTCAAGAAAAGATGCAGCAGCATTCTGTTCGAAAGGTAGAGTTAACAAGCGCCATTCAGCAGCTTTCTGAACAAATCAGTAAAGCAAAGGCGGAGTATACAACTCTCGTAGGATTCACAACGGCTAAGGAAGGGTTATCACAGGTGAAAGAGCACCTCAATGCCCTTCGTCAGGCTGAAAAAAGTGCGCTCGAGCAATTCCAGCAATCTGAAGAACAGTACCAGCAAGCTGAAAGACGTGCTGCTGCTGATGAAAACTATAATAACGATGCACAACTTCGGTTAAAGAAAGCAGTTGAAACGTATGAAGCGGCTGAAGCAGCTTCTATCTTTGAAAATCGCTCTCAAATCCGTCATGCTGAAGTATCACAAGAACAGAAGATCAGCTGGGAAAAGCGTGTGGAAACGTATCGAAAGGAATGGAATCAAACAGCGCATTCGATCAATGAGGTTAACGAAAAGCTTGCTGGAAGAGCGATTTCAGAAGACTCTTATAAAGAAACAATCAACCAGGCGGAACAGGCAGGTCGTGTACGGGAAGAAACGCTCTCTCGGTTTGCGGCTGCGCAACATCATCTCGAAGATGTGACGAAGAGGCATGAACGATACATGGAACTCGAGGCGGTTCGTAAATCTGTCAGTGAAGAACTCGAAAAGCTCGGTAAGCTTCAAACCGTTTTCCGAGGAAATAGTTTTGTTGAGTTTATTGCTTCGGAGCAGCTGGAACAAGTTAGCCTCGATGCCTCACAAAAACTCGGCGACCTTACGTCACAGAGATATGCCATTGAGGTTGACTCTGGTGGAGGATTTCTCATCCGTGATGATGCGAACGGCGGCGTGAAGCGACCTGTTTCGACCTTATCTGGTGGCGAAACGTTTTTAACTTCTCTTGCGCTCGCACTTGCTCTCTCGGGTCAAATTCAACTAAGAGGAGCGCATCCACTACAATTTTTCTTCCTCGATGAAGGATTTGGGACCCTTGACGAATCTTTGTTAGACACGGTGATTACGGCACTTGAAAAGTTACAGAATGAGAGTTTATCTGTAGGTGTGATTAGCCACGTTCCAGAACTAAGGGCAAGGCTTCCGAGAAAAGTGATTGTTTCCCCTTCTGAACCATCAGGACGGGGCAGTCGAATTGAACTCGAAACATTGTAACGCATCGTCTGGATACAAGAATGGTTCTGATTAGCCAATAAAAGATTCACGCCTTTCCCGTAACCGTATTAGGCAAAGCTAGGTTTGGCTTTATGTCAATTAATAAAGAGAAAACGATCTGAAAGGATATGTTTTCTCTTTTTTTCTTGAAAGATACTGTCAAAATACGAGAGTTTATGTAAAAATATGAATAGTAGTTGAGGTAATTTACATAGGAGGAACATGGATGTCGCATTCTATGAGACTAGTTTTAGGAAGTTTTAAACCTTTTTCACATTTTCGGCCGCTTCAATCCGCTTATCGGTTGAAAGGTTCGTGGTGGCGCGTCATTTTACTTGCCATTTTTTCGTTTCTAATTGTCGGAATTACATCGTTTCTGAACATCAAATATGCTGGTCAGATGCCGGAATATACGGGGGTTGCATCCGAAGACCGCTTGCTTTTTGTCTTAAGTGAAGTGATCACAGATGGCTTGCTTGGCGTCATAACATTGTTTGCCATTGTGTTAGGAGGAGCGCTCCTGTACTGGCCATTTTTTCAGCAAGTTGGCTTTAAAAGGCTTGCCTACATACATAGCTATGTTGTCTTTATTCTGTTAATCGGTATGGTCCTTCAATTGCCGTTTATTCCATTTCTTCATGAGCCGTCGCTCGTTTCTCCTTATAGCCTGGGTGTATACGTTGATTTAGTAACAAATATCCCATTCTGGTTGTATTTCAGCTATAGTCTATCGCTCTTTTTAGCCTGGGGGACGTTTGTTCAGTATGCGGCAATTAGACAAAGCTCATCGGTATCGCGAGGGTATGTCACTTTTTGGACGGTCACATTGAATCTATTCATTGCCGCGCTCGCTGCTTATATGAGGACGGCATTTTGAAAAAGGTGGAGGGTCAAACCGTGAATCGTAAGTCACTTTGGATTAGTATTAGCGTTGCACTTATCCTGCTTCTTTTTATTACTGTCAACACTTTGATCATTCAGAGTGTCATTGCAGGTGAAAAGAAGCTTGAAACAATTACTGTAAAAGGAAAGACATATGAGGAACTTGTGACGTTTGAAGGAGTTCTTATTCCAGAACTAGAGGAGTCTTATTTTTATCAGGCTTCACGGGGAAATCTGTCAGATGTTCTTGTGAATGAAGGAGATGATGTTTCAACAGGAACTTCGCTTTTTGAATATGAAGAAAGTGAAGCTGTTGATGTATCAGATTTGAACGCACAGCTGAATAAGGCAGAGACAGCCGTTTCCGTACTTGATGATCAGCTTAGTGCTCTTGCAGTTCAGTCGTCGCGCATTGAATCGAATGAAGATCTTGAAGATGATCAAAAGCTTCAATTGCAGCTTGATGTCGAAGAGCAAATAAGAGATACCGAGTATAAGAAAAGGCTAGCTGAGCTTGACGTAAAAGAGTTGGAGCGACAAATTGCCGAAGCTGATACGAATAAAGCTGAGACTTCCGTTGATGCCACGTTTAATGGTGTGGTAGAGGAAGTGAATCGAACGCCTGAAGATGGAGAAGCCGTGGTAAAAGTATTATCGAATGACTTAACCGTACAAGGTGCTGTTAATGAAGTAGACTATCCTACACTATCAGTAGATCAGGAAGTCATTATTCGTTCTGCTGCTTATCCGGGACAACCCGCCAAAGGGCGAATTACGATCCTCGAAGATCGTCCCTACGAAGTAGAAGAAGACACCGGTTTTAGTATGTATCACTTTAACGTCATTTTAAGTGAAGATAGTGAGATGAAGGCTGGAACGCACGTAGTCATTGACGTTCCTCTCCACCAAAATACCAATGCACCGTCTGTACCTGAAGAAAGCATCATTGAAAAGGACGATAAGAGTTATGTGGTTGTTTTCGAAAAAGGTGAAATTCATTTACGAAAGATAGAGCAAGGACGAATCGAAGATGGTCGCGTTGAAATCCTTTCAGGTCTTAACCTAAAGGAAAAAGTTTTAACTGAACCTAGAGAAGCTTTTACAGAATTGCTTTCTGAGAAAAAAGATCAGGAGAAAGAAACAGAAGAAGATCAGAAGCCTACTCCAGATAAGGAAAGCAAAGGATGAGAGAAAAAGACCTGTTACCATACAGGTCTTTTTTTGTATGTAATTGTGTATCCAATTGTCACTTTATTAACGAAATATTCGTGAAAATAAAACTCCATTCATGTCATAATAGGTTTAATGAGAATAACTCTATTTCTATTTGCAAAGAAGGAGTGATTGGTTTTATGAAATTTGTTTCATTTCAAGTTAACGAAGAATCTGGGTTTGGGATTTTTGATGAAGAGAATCAGCAGATTATAAACTTAAAAGACTATTACCTTGATCAGGGGATAGACATACCAGATCTACAAACGTTTATTCAACGCGGTACACCTTCTTTTGATCAGTTTGATGACCTTTCATCTCGATATCATCTTTCAGTTGATGGTATACAGATCCTAGCTCCTATTACGAGACCAGCTAAAAACATTTTCTGTGTTGGAAAAAATTATCGAGATCATGCGATTGAAATGGGTAGCGAGAAAGATATCCCGTTACACCCGATGATTTTCACGAAAGCACCAACAACGGTCTCTGCACCTAATCGCGTTCTAACGTTTGATAATGAGTTATCTGAAACGCTTGATTACGAAGGTGAGCTGGCTGTTGTGATTGGTAAGAAAGGCAAAGGAATAAAAATGGATGATGCGATGGATTATGTGTTTGGCTATACAATCATCAATGATCTAACAGCACGGGATCTTCAAAAAAAACATGGTCAGTTTTTTATAGGGAAAAGTCTGGATGATTCTTGTCCAATGGGTCCAGTTGTGTTACATACCTCAGCGGTTCCTGACCCACATGCACTAACAATCGTGACGAAAGTAAATGGAGAAGTAAGACAAAACGGGAACACATCCAATTTTATTTTCACGATTCCTGAGCTAATCCATGTTCTCTCCAAAGGCATGACGTTAGAGCCTGGTGATATTATTGCAACCGGGACACCAGCGGGAGTTGGAAAAGGGTTCAATCCGCCTAACTATCTTATGGACGGGGACGTGATTGAAATAAACATAGAAGGAATTGGGACTTTACGTAATGAAATAAGAAAAAGATAACGTTCTCGTGTTTAAATCATTCTCAAAAAAGGAATTGTTATCCAGAGAACCGATTAGGAGGAATAGCGAATGGAAAAGTTTCATTACATTAATGGTGAATGGACAGGTCAGGATCTTGAAAAGCTTGAAGTGAACAACCCTGCAACTGGAGAACTCGTTGGTACTGTTCCGGTAGGAGGGAAATCGGAAACGAAGAAGGCAATTGACGCTGCGCATCAAGCATTCCCGGAGTGGTCAAGCCTCACCGCCTATGAGCGGTCTTCATACTTAAAGAAACTTCATGGCCTTATGATGGATCACGAAGATGAACTAGCTGAACTCATGACGCTTGAAATGGGAAAACCGCTTCATGAATCAAAAGGAGAAGTCGCGTACTCTGCTTCTTTCGTTGAATGGTTTGCAGAAGAAGGTAAGCGTGTGTATGGACGTACGATTCCACCTCACAAAGAGGAGCGTATGATGGAAGTACGTAAGCAGCCGGTTGGGGTTGTTGGTGCAATCACACCGTGGAACTTCCCAGCAGCCATGATTGCGCGGAAACTTGCCCCGGCTTTAGCAGCAGGATGTACGTTTGTCGTGAAGCCGCCGTCCGCAACGCCTCTAACGGCTGTACGTCTTGTAGAGCTTTGTGAGGAAGCAGGCATACCGAAGGGCGTTGTTAATCTCGTTACGGGTAAATCATCAGAGGTAGCGGGCGAACTGATGAGTAACCCACACGTTCGCAAAATCACATTTACAGGTTCAACGGAAGTGGGCAAGAAATTAATGGAGCAGGCAGCTGAAACGGTGAAAAACATTTCACTTGAGCTTGGTGGACATGCCCCGATTATCGTTCTTGACGATGCCGATATCGACAAGGCAGTTGACGGCGTTATTGCATCTAAGTTCCGAAATGGCGGTCAAACGTGTATTTGCGGGAATCGCATTTATGTGCAAGAGAAGATTTATGATGAATTTATTTCAAAGTTCGCTGATAAGACGAAAGATCTTAAAGTTGGTAACGGATTAGAAAAAGGGACAGACATTGGTCCGATGATTGATAAAGATGGCTATGAGAAGGTAGAAAAGCATGTGCAAAATGCGCTTAGCCAGGGAGCAGAGTGCGTGGTTGGAGGAGAAGGGTATGAAGAAAACGGATCCTACTTCTACCGCCCTACTATTTTGAAAGATGTGACGCCGGGTATGTTGATTATGAATGAAGAAACGTTTGGACCGGTAGCTCCAATTCAGAAAGTGACAACAGATGATGAAGCCATCAAGTTTGCGAACCAAACACCGTTTGGACTTGCAGCATACGTATTTAGTGAAAGTGTTCGAAGAGGAAACCATGTCGTTAATGGTCTAGACTATGGAATTGTTGGGTGGAATGACGGAGTTCCTTCAGCTGCACAGGCCCCATTTGGTGGGATGAAGCAGAGCGGTCTTGGTCGCGAAGGCGGTCATGAAGGAATTGAAGCATACCTAGAAACTAAATATGTTTCCATCGGATTATAGAATAGAAGAAAACCTCGCTATATAGCGAGGTTTTTTTCTATCTTCTAGTGCACTGATAAGACTTCTGTAATTTGTTCTATCGCCCAATTTAAGTCCTCTTCACTGATAATAAGTGGAGGTGCAAAGCGAATGACGGTTTCGTGCGTTTCTTTACATAGTAAGCCTTTTTCCTTTAGCTTCTCACAATATGGACGAGCCGCTTCATGAAGTTCAACTCCAATAAATAGGCCGCGTCCGCGCACTTCCTTAATAACAGGATTGTTGATTTCTTTTAACTTTTCCTGAAAGTAGTTTCCGAGTTTAAGAGAGCGATCAGCTAGTTTTTCATCTTCAAGAACTTCTAAAGATGCCACCGATACGGCGCATGCTAGTGGGTTTCCTCCAAACGTAGAGCCATGTGAGCCGGGAGTAAATACGCCAAGCACTTCTTCGTTAGCCGCTACACACGAAATTGGAAATACGCCACCACCAAGTGCCTTACCAAGAATGTACATATCAGGTTCAACGTTATCCCAATCACATGCGAAGCGTTTACCTGATCGACAGAGCCCAGCTTGAATTTCATCGGCAACGAAAAGAACGCGTTGTTCTTTACAATAGTCATAAGCTTCTTTAAGGAATCCTTCAGGAGGAATGTTAATACCAGCTTCACCCTGAATGGGTTCAAATAAGAAGCCGGCTGTATTTGGCGTGATGGCTTTTTTCAATGCATCAAGATCACCATATGGAATCAATTTAATTCCTGGAAGCATCGGTCCAAATCCTCGCTGGTACTCCTCTTCAGAAGAGAGAGAGACAGCTGTCATTGTACGACCGTGGAAATTCCCTTCACAGGCAATAATTTCGGCTTTATCCTTTTCTACGCCTTTCACTTCATAAGCCCAACGACGCATCGCTTTTACAGCAGTTTCAACTGCCTCTGCCCCGGTATTCATCGGCAGAATCATTTCTTTGTTTGTAAATTCAGAAACTTTTCGGTAAAAAGGAGCCAGCTGGTCATTATGGAAGGCGCGAGAAGTTAATGTCACGCGATCAGCCTGATCCTTTAAAGCTTGAATGATTTTCGGATGCCTATGGCCCTGATTGACCGCAGAATATGCGCTAAGCATATCCATGTAACGATTGCCTTCAGGATCTTTTACCCAAACACCCTCAGCTTCTGCAATAACGATTGGCAGTGGATGATAATTGTGCGCACCGTATTGCTCCGTCATTTCAATAATGTCTTTTGTTTGTACCATATTACCGTTCACTCCCATTCTTTTAGTCTTCCATACTAGTATAACAATGAAATCGTTTCCTTCCTATCATTTAAGGAAAATTAGGAAGGATGTTCCAAAATACTTGGAACGCGTTTTCATGATATGATTTAAGAGAGACTGTGATAAAAGGAGAGATCTTGCATGCTTCATGCCCACTATACTGCTTGGGGGTTAACACTTATTCTTTTTCTTGTAAGCTACTATTTCATGAGAGCTGGGAAAGGTAAGGCGCAAAATAGAGTTCATATGGTTCTTCGTTTATTTTATATTTTGACGGTAATTACTGGCATGTTCCTTGTCGTGGGATATCAATTTTGGGGACCGTCGATTGTCAAAGGTGTTGTTGCACTATGGCTCATTTTTTCAATGGAAATGATTCTTGTTAGGGGAAAAAAAGAGAAAACCATATGGCCATTTTGGCTACAATTTATGTTTGCTTTTCTCCTTGTCATTTTTTATGGGTATTCTGTACTGCATCTTTATCAGCTATAAGTCCTAAAACCCACCTCTAATCAGGTGGTTTTTTCTGTTAAACGTTTGATTTGTTTATGCCGATATAGGAAGTAGGGTCGATTGGCATATTTCTGGTATAGATGTATTCGTCTATTTTAGTTTTTGATATGATAGACATAATAAAAACTTTCGAATTAAAGGCATTGAAGGATGAGGTGTGTCAAGCTTGAGAACATTTTCAGTCAAGGTCTCTCACGAAGAAAACCTGCGCGAATATATGATGAATCATTCGAAATTGTTTCAGGCGCATGCTGTACTCGTTCAGTTATTTTGCTTGTCGGATGACAAAGAACTTGCGGCTCGTATTGCACAGGAAATATCAAATCTTTTACCTCATGCCGTCCTAATCGGAACAACAGCAGAAGGTGCGTTTTTCGAGAATAACTCTGTATCGGAAGGTATTGTCGTTTCTTTCACAACATTTCAACATACAGAAGTGAAGCCATTTGTGATCGAAGGATCCGAATTGGATAAACCATTTGTCGAGCATCCTAATGAGCTTATCATTCTTTTTAATAGTGGGATCGAGGATGAGGCTGTTTTTACACTCATGAAATCAACCCCCTTTATTGGTGGGAAAGCTACTGAAAAGAATCACAGTTCCTTCGTAGTGGCCGGTCACCAACTTCTTTTGGAGGGAATTGTAGGCGTTCGTATTAGTGGGCTGGACATACAGGCGCATGTTTATAGGGAAACCTTTTGGAGGCCAGCAGGAAGAACGTTTGAAGTCACAAAAGTGCTGGGATCTCGCCTTTTTGAAATAGAGGGGATGAGTGCAGTTGCATTCTATGAGAAATATTTAGGCGACGATGTGGCTAAACGTCTCCCGGAATCATCAACTCATGTTCCGTTGCTTCACTTATTGAATGGAAAAGAAAAGCCGATCTCCGTACTAGAGAAGCATCGAGACGGTTCTGTAACAATAAACGCAGTTCTTACTCATGGGTCGAAGGTGCAATTTTCTTATGGGGATGCCACGCAAATGGTAGACTCTTATGAGCGTATGAAACAAAATGTTGAGAACATTGGCTTAGAAAGTCTCTTTTCTTTTTCGGCTGCACCTCTTCCTAACCCTTTTATTAACGAACTTGTTCGCTATTTTGATCGCCTTGAGAATAAAGGCACGCTCACTTCTGTTAGGCTTAAATCTGAATACTATTCAGATGGCACCGCGTTTCATTATGATGAGAATCATATGGTATTTGCGCACTTCAACGAAAGGGATGCTAAACAACAAGCTGTAAGGCATCTACCATTACACAATCAGGAGATGAATGACTTGGATGGTTTAATGGCACTATCACATTTAATTAAAGCTTCTACAGAAGAATTAGAGACGTTAAACACCAATCTACAGCAGTCAGAGCAGCGTTTTAAATCACTGTTTGAACAAAATCCGAATCTCGTTTACTCGGTTGATGTATACGGTAAAATTACGAGTGTTAACCCTGCATTAAAATCATTGCTAGGTTATTCGTCCGAAGAAGTAATGAGTAAACATTCCCTACAGTTTGTCTCTTCTAAAGATGTGCAAATGACAAGAGAGAAGTTTTATCAAACATTCCAGGGGATGGCTCAAACTTATGAAGCGCATCTTGTTCATAAGTCTGGTGTAGATGTGTTATTCACCATCACAAATATCCCGATCCTCGTGAACGGAGAAATTACAGGAGCATACGGGGTTGCTAAAAGCATCATGAATCAGCGGAGAGCTGAGGAGAAAATTGCTCATCTTGCGTATTATGATGTACTTACAGAACTACCCAATCGCCTGTTGTTTGAAA
The DNA here is from genome assembly GCF_020524165.1 of Guptibacillus hwajinpoensis. GTDB lineage: Bacteria > Bacillota > Bacilli > Bacillales > Guptibacillaceae > Guptibacillus > Guptibacillus hwajinpoensis_D. The sequence continues at coordinate 150,453 of NZ_JAIVKU010000005.1, read as the reverse complement.
AATTATTAAATGAATCTTTAAAAAATACAGAAGAAAAACTAGCCGTTATGTTTATTGACCTTGATCGGTTTAAATTAATTAATGATAGTTTGGGACATCAACGGGGAGACCAAATCCTGAAGCAGGTGACCAGCCGTATTAAAGAAGCGATTAAAGATGATGCGGTGCTTGCACGATTTGGTGGAGACGAATTTACTGTTCTTCTTCCAGGGCTTATATGTGAAAAAGATGCTTTGATGCTGGCAAGACGTGTCGTGGAACATTTAAAACAGCCGATTCTTTTTGATGATGTGGAATATTTTATGACGGTTGGCATCGGAATAAGTCTGTTTCCACTCGATGGTCAGGATCTCGATACGCTCATGAAAAATGCTTATATTGCATTAGATCGTGCGAAGCAACAAGGTGCAAACTATATTGAGTTTTATACGGATGAAATGACAGATGAAGCTTTTGAACGTTTAGAGCTAGAAAGTTATTTAAGAAGAGCTCTTGAAAAGGAAGAGCTTACATTATACTATCAGCCGCAAGTAAATCTTGATGAAAAAAAGATTTACGCGTGTGAAGCGTTGATACGCTGGAATCATCCGAAGCTTGGTCTCGTTTCACCAGCTCAATTTATTCCCCTCGCGGAAGAAACAGGTTTGATTGAAGAAATAGGCATATGGGTTTTAAATGAAGCGTGCATGCAAACGAGTAGGTGGCAGGCGCTAGGATATGATGATTTATCCATTAGCGTTAACGTATCAGGACGACAGTTTCAGAGTGAGGAATTCGTCGGCTCTGTTCGTGAAGCATTACGAGCATCAGGTCTTTCGCCTCATTCGCTCCATCTTGAAGTAACAGAAAGCACAACACTCGTAAATACGGATTATAGTATTTCAATGTTAAATGAACTGCGTGGCATGGGTATTAAAGTATCGATTGACGATTTTGGTACAGGCTATTCTTCACTTAGCTACTTGAAGGATTTTCCTCTTGATATTTTGAAAATCGATCAGTCCTTCATTCGAAACCTTCAAGAAAATAATGCTGATGCTGCCATTGTTAAAGCAGTTATTACGATGTGTGAGGGATTGAATTTATCAATCGTCGCAGAAGGCATTGAAACGAAAGAGCAGGGTGACATTATTCGGAGCTTTGGCTGTAATTTTGCCCAAGGATTTTTTTATAGTAAACCATTAAATAAGGATCGTTTTGAAAAACTTCTTCTATCAAAACGATTCCCATTAGCAACTTAGCGGATCGGCCCATGTGGTCGATTTTTTTTGTTATTTCTTGGCTAGTGAAGAATGAAGTCCGGGAGCTGAGCTGCCGCAATGTGCTTCGACTGTTTCAAGCAACAATTGGAAGGGAATAGAAATGTAGCGAAGAAGAGGTGATGGTACATGGATTATGATGTGATGATCATTGGTGGAGGGATATCAGGACTTACGCTCGCTGTTAAATTAGGTCAGTGTCATGTGAAAACGCTATTAATCGAAAAAGATAGAAAGAGCGGTTTAATTTATAAAGGTGAACTTTTACAGCCTAAAAGCCTTGAAGTACTTGATCGCATAAATGTGTTAGACGTAGTAAAGAAAAATGGTTTTCTACTACCTTCTATTCAATTTTATGAGTATAACCAAAAAGACGATGGGACGATGGAGCAGCTAAGTGCGAATGAATTCCGCTATGGTGTGATTCCGTCTCCTTATAATACGTCATTGATGATTCCACACGAACGCCTAAAGGAACTTCTATTTGAAGAGGCTTCAAAATACGACTCGGTCGATTATATCCAGCCGGCAAAGTTGACTGGTTTTACCGAAGGGTCCCCGGAGAAAAGGAAAGCGATTATACAAACGAAAGAAGGAGAGCGTGAAATTCACGCAAACTTTTATATTGGTGCTGAAGGGAGAGCATCTCCAACTCGAACAGCGATGGAAGTTGAAATGAAAAATACAAAGTACAATCATCATTTTTTAACGGTTTCATTCCCGAGACCAGAGACGCTCAATCAATCGACAATCATTACAACACAGAATAAGTTTGTTGGTCTTTTTCCACTCCCAGATAACCAGGTAAGAAGCGTACTTCTCATTAAACCTGGTGAGTTTAAAACGATGCGTGAAGAAGGATTAGAATCATTCTACCGTGCTTATTGCGAACTTATGCCTGAGCTTGAAGGATACGTTCATCAAATTGATACGTGGAAAAAGATTCAGCTCATGATTCCGGTCAGACACAATGTTTCAAATTACGTGAAGAACAATTTGATTTTAACTGGAGATGCGGCTCATAGTGTTCATCCAATGGCGGGTGAAGGTATGAATCTTGCTATACAGGATTCAGATGTATTAGGAGAACTTCTATGCTGGATGTTTCAAACGAATCAAACGGAATGGAAGCATTTGAAATGGTATGAGAAAGTAAGAAAGCCGCGAGCGGAATACGTATCTACCTTAAGTCATCAGGCTGCATTGCTATACTCGTTCCCATATCGGTCATGGCAGAAACTGCGAATAAAGGGCGTGAATCAAACAGAGCATTCCCCGCTTCTACATTTTAAACAAATGTTAAACACATCCGGACTTGGCATTTGGAAATTTAACGTGTTGGATCGAATGAAACAAGCAGGATTCATTCCAGCTTCAATAGGGAATGGGAAAATTAGTAAACGACCTGAAAGGGAAGTTATGTTTACGAAGGAGGATGACTTTCCCTGGTATCGCAAATGAGACGGGAGGATATACAATGAAAGAAATAATAAAGATTTGGCGAGCTCGGAAATGGATGAAAAGCAACGAACCTTTTTTGTACGCCTGGCACGCTCACGTTGGCTATGTACACGATTTATTTGATGAATTTGAAGCATTCACCACCGTCTCAAGTGTCGCGACGAAACGAGACATGAATGAACTACTTTTAACAAGATGGGCTGAGGTAGGTGTGGCAATCGGTCATTTAACAAGTGATAAGAATGGAAAAATTCGTTCAAAGAAACACATGCTTGAATCAATATCGAAAAACAGTGAGCAGTCTGTTGGAATTCTATTGAAAGAAATGATGGAATTACATATCCCGATTCTGCTTTCATATCCAGACTTATTAAATAAAAACCATCATGCCCTCTATCAGGAAGAGGATTATGGGGGGACCGTTGCAGCAACGTCAAGTTTTATTGAACGGTTTGCTTTTCCAAAAATTTATCAAGCCATAAAAGCGACTAATGCAACATCGGTCATTGATTTTGGTGCTGGTTACGCCGGATATTTATCACGCATCGGAGCAAAGCTTGAAAATATGAAACTTGTAGGCATTGAAAAGAACCGCTCCGTTTGTCTAGATGCTGAGGCTAATATTCATTTTCCGTTAAAATCACCGATTAGCCTCTATCCAGATGATATGATGACGTGGAAGTGGGATGGAGTGCCGTTTGATGTGGCGATGATGAATAATTTACTATACTACTTCGCACCTGAAGAGAGGCGGCATCTTTTCCAGAAAGCATATGAGGTAACTGGAGAAAAAGGACAGCTGGTTATTATTACTCCAATGCATGAATCCAAACATGGACACGCCTTCTCAGCTGCTTTTAACAGTTTTATGAGTGCACATGAGAATTTGTATCCTCTACCGAGCCGAAAGGAAATGACGGAACTCGCAACAGAAACCGGATTTCAATTAAAGCAGGTAAAGCCGGTAGTAAAAGAAGGCGCATGGTACTTCTTGCGTTTTCAAAAAGTGTGAGGCCTTTAGCGAAGGTCTCTTTTTTTCGTTGTTCATAAGACATTTTGCACGAAACTTGGGCGTATGCATATTGTGAACAGAGAGCAACGAGGGGAGGAAGATCTTTTTGTGTGGAATAACGGGATGGGTGGATTGGAAACAGAACCTAACGGGTGAACAGAAAGTCCTCCAGCATATGGCGCGTACCTTGTCAAAAAGAGGACCAGATGCTTCCAATTGCTGGGTTAACGGACATTGTGGATTTGGTCATACACGATTAGTTGTCGTCGATCCAGCGGGTGGAAGTCAGCCGATGACGAGAAAACATGGTGAAACTGACTATACCATTTGTTATAACGGTGAATTGTACAATACGGAAGATCTGCGTAAAGTCCTCCTTGGAAAAGGATATACGTTTCAATCACATTCGGATACAGAAGTGCTTTTAACGTGCTATATCGAGTGGGGAGAAAAATGCGTTGAGCATTTAAATGGCATATTTGCTTTTGGTATTTGGGATGGGGAAAAGCTTTTTCTGGCAAGAGACCGTCTCGGAGTGAAGCCGTTATTTTATAGACACAGTGGAAGCTCGCTTCAATTCGGCTCGGAATTAAAAGCCATACTCGCTCATCCAGATGTTAAAACGGAGATTGACCGAGGAGGATTACAAGAAATTTTTGGGTTAGGTCCATCTCGAACGCCTGGTCACGGTGTTTTCCGCGGAATCAATGAGCTACGACCAGGATTTGCTATGAAGTTTGAACGAAGCGGTATTCGAATATGGCGCTACTGGGATGTCGTAAGTCGTGAGCACACGGATGATCTTGAAACGACAGTAGAAAAGGTGGGAGACCTTTTAAAAGATTCGATTAGAAGACAGCTTGTTGCCGATGTTCCGGTTTGTACATTTTTATCCGGCGGGGTTGACTCAAGCGCCATTACTTCTGTTGCGAGAAGCGCTTTTCAGGAGGAAGGAAAGGGGACGCTACGCTCTTTTTCCGTTGACTACGTAGATAATGATAAGTACTTTAAGAGCAGTGAATTTCAGCCTAATTCAGATGCGCCATGGATAAAGAAAGTTTCTTCAGAGCTTGCAACCGATCATACGAACTGTGTGATTGATACCGCTCAGCTTGTTCACCATCTAAAAGAGGCGATTGAATGTCGTGATCTTCCCGGAATGGCAGATGTCGATTCTTCCTTACTATGGTTCTCGAAGGAGATCAAAAAGCATGCAACTGTTGCGCTTTCAGGTGAATGTGCGGATGAAATCTTTGGGGGGTATCCATGGTTTCATAAGCCAGAATTACTTGATAAAGAACAGTTTCCTTGGATGCGATCGACGGTTGAAAGACAGGCGATGTTGAAAGAAGACGTTCGCACTAAATTAAAATTAGAAGATTACGTGACTGAAAGGTATCGCGAGTCGATGAAAGAAACGCCAATACTGGATGGGGAAAGTGAAATCGAAGCCAAGAGAAGAGCACTCTTTTATCTGAACTTAAACTGGTTCATGACGACACTCCTCGAACGAAAAGATCGTATGAGTATGGGAGCTAGTCTGGAAGTAAGAGTACCGTTTTCTGACCATCGCATTATTGAATATGTTTGGAATGTACCGTGGGAAATGAAAATGCTTGATGGACGAGAGAAGGGGCTATTACGAAAAGCGATGACTGGAACGCTCTCGCATGATGTGCTCTACAGGAAAAAGAGCCCTTATCCTAAGACTTATCATCCTGCCTATACGAAAGCTGTATCCGCATGGCTCCAAGATACGCTTAACCATAAGCAGGCGCCACTTCTTGAGTTAATTGATGCTAAAGTGGTGCAGGAAATTGTTGATTCAGAAGGCAAAGCATTTAAAGTTCCATGGTTTGGCCAACTGATGGCAGGACCTCAGCTAATCGCGCATCTCGCTCAGATTAATTATTGGATGGAACATCATAAAGTGGATTTAGTTGATTAAAGAAGGACCGAAGCACATGGCTTCGGTCCTTTTTTTTGAGGCGATATGACGAAAAGATTTATTGATGTTTTGAAATCTTGAAAGTTAAAAAGGTATTCTTCAAATGAACAATAATCTTATTAGCAAGTCTTGTAGATTCTAAACGCTAGTTTCCGCTTTTCTTTCCTTCGGAGGTTCGAGTCCGTTTAGTCGTTCGACTAATCCATGGCCAAATGGTGAGCTAGAAGAGGGGCTTTCATTGTTATTAAGAATTCCGCCTCTAACCTCGTAAGCAGTAGAACCGTGCTCTGCGAAATCCAGTCCTTGAATTTCTTCTTCACGGGAGACGCGTATAGAAGAAAAACGGGTGTAAATGAATAAAAAGATACCAACTGTGCCCAATGTCCATGCCATTACAGCTAGAATACCGATTGCTTGAACAAGGAGAAGGGATGCGCCGCCTCCGTAGAATAAGCCGCCATCGATGGCGAAAAGCCCAACTGCAAGTGTTCCCCATACTCCGCATACGCCGTGAACTGCAATCGCTCCTACTGGATCATCTAATTTGACGCGACGATCAATCAGTTGAACAGCTTCAATTAAAATAACTCCTGAGATAAGACCGATAAACATAGCGCCAATTGGGGAGACGCTTGCAGTACCTGCTGTAATACCAACGAGACCGGCAAGAGCGCCGTTTAAGGTTAAGGAAGCATCAATTTGTTTATATCTAATATAAGAGTAAAGGGCACTACCGATCACACCACTTGAAGCTGAAAGAAGAGTGGTGGCTACAATTGTAGGAATAAGTGCATCGCTTGCAGAAAGAGTACTACCTGCATTAAATCCAAACCAACCGAACCAGAGTATGAAGACGCCGAGAGCACCAAGTGGAATGTTATGTCCTTGAATAACATTTACTTTGCCGTTTGAGTATTTGCCAAGACGACCGCCAAGGAAGGCTACTGCAACGACTGCACCAAGGGCACCAGTCATATGAACGACTGTAGAACCTGCAAAGTCTGTAAATCCTAATTCGGCAAGCCATCCGCCACCCCAGATCCAATGACCGACCACAGGGTAGACAAATCCGATCATGACAACTGTAACAGCGATATAGCTAATGAGTTTCATTCGCTCAGCTACTGCTCCAGAGATAATCGTGGCGCAAGTTGCTGCAAAGACTGCCTGGAAAACGAAGAAGCCAATATTCTCAGATTGTCCAAAGAGTAGAAAACCGTCACTACCGATAAATCCGCCGGCAGATGAACCAAACATCAATCCATACCCAACAATAAAATACAGGACAGCTCCGATCGACATGGTAAGTAAATTTTTCATTAAAATGTTTAACGCATTTTTGGAACGAGTAAATCCCGTTTCAACCATTGCAAATCCTGCATGCATAAAAAATACGAGAAAAGCAGCTATCATAATCCAAACTGTATCCATTGAAGCACTTAGGACGGCTACCTCTGAGGCATCCCCTGCAGCAAAAACATGCCCACCTGAAAGAAGGAAAAGAAGTGCGAACAAACCACTGATTTTTTTCATACTGTTTATCATCCTTTTAAGTTTATTTAAATGCTGTTAGCCCGTGTTCACCTGATCGTATGCGGATAACATCTTCTACCGGATAGACGAATATTTTACCGTCGCCTACTTCACCAGTTGCACAAACATCACGAATTGTTTTGGTCACATGATCAAGAAGATGATCATCAAAAACGAGCTCTACTTTAATTTTTGCCTGAAGTGAGACTTCGAAGTGGCTGCCTCTGAATACACCTGTTTGCTTTTTTTGTAACCCGCATCCGGCTACTTCAGATACAGTCATGCCGGTGATCCCCTCATCTCTCAAACGATCTCTCAGATCCTGGAATGCTTCAGGACGAATAATAGCTTCTACTTTTTTCATGTAAGACCCTCCATGTCAGTTTTTCTAACATTACCTTTTTTCTATATCCTCATGTTATGCTGAGAAAACGCGAAATTCAAGTTTATTTTTAGAAAATTTAAAATAGTTTGTTATATAATCTAACCTTATCGGATAAGCATCTTCAGGATAGTATAGAAGTAGTAAGGGTGGTTGCGCTTACAAAAGAAATGGCACTTTAGAGACATAAAAAGCTCCTGGACTTTGGTCCAGGAGTTTTTTACTTATGAATAACTTAATATGGCGTAACCAAACGGATTTAATTGAAGAGGAGAGTCAGGCTCATAACGACCGCCTAATAAACAATTTATTTTTTTCTTCGTTGGAGAAAGGTTAACAGAAACTTTATTAGGCGAATTGTTTAATAGAAAGAGTAAAGTTTCGTTCTTTCCTTGTTTCTGATACTGAATTAGCGTTTCATCTGCATCTATAACTTCGAAATGTCCCTCATTACCGAAAGCGGAATGTTGTTTTCTTAAGGAGACAAGCGTTTGAAGAAACTGAAATAGTTCTGAATCTTGTTCATTACCATTCCAATTCATACATTCACGACATCCAGGATCAGCGCCACCTGTCATACCAATTTCATCGCCATAGTAAATGCACGGTGTTCCTGGAAAGGAGAATTGTAGAATATACATCAGTTTCACAACTTCTTTTTTTCCATTTACTAATGTCAAAAGTCTCGGTGTATCATGACTTCCTAGTAGATTAAATGCAACCTCATTTACGTTAGTAGGATAGGAGTGAAGGAGGGAAGAGAGACGATTCCCCATTGTTTCGGCTGTGATTTTACTGTGTGCATAATGATCGAGAAGGGCTGATGTTAGAGGATAGTTCATTACCGCATCAAACTGATCTCCTTCGAGCCAGGGCATTGAATCATGCCAGATCTCCCCAAGAATATAGAGTTCAGGTTTCACTTTTTTGACTTCTTTTCTGAATTCACGCCAAAATCGGTGATCAATTTCGTTCGCGACATCTAAACGCCATCCGTCAATATCAAATTCTTCGACCCAATAGCGGCCAACTTGAAGCAAGTAATCCTTAACTTCAGGATTCTCTGTATTTAGTTTAGGCATTTTTGCTTCAAAAGCAAAAGCATCATAGGACGGAATAGGCTTCGTTTCGATCGGATAAGAACGCACGTGAAACCAATCTTTGTACCGTGAACTTTCACCGTTCTTGAGCAAATCTTGAAACGGTTTAAAGTAATAGCCACTATGGTTGAAAACCGCATCGAGCATCACTTTAATACCCCGTTCATGACACGCCTGAACGAGTCTTTTAAACGTTTCTTTATCCCCGAATTGGGGATCAATCTCCATATAATCAATGGTGTCATATTTATGGTTGGATTCAGCTTTGAAAATTGGGGTGAAATAAATACCGCTTATTCCGAGCTCTGTTAAATGGTCCAGGTGATCAAGGACTCCCTGAAAGTCACCACCAAAAAAGTTGTTTTGCTTTGGAGGAAATTCTCCCCACGGAAGGGTGGCTTCAGGGTTAAGAGAAGCATCCCCGTTTGCAAACCTTTCAGGAAAAATTTGATACCACACTGTCTCCTTTACCCAGGCAGGAGCAGTAAAAACATCAGCAGAATTTAGGAAAGGGAAACTAAAATAGTCATTCGTATCTTCAGGTTGCTTAGTAAAGAAGCCTTTTTCTGTATAAACATAAGCTTCTTCATGATCTTCAAGATAGAAACCGTACCGCAATCGTCGATAAGGGGGTTGAATCGAAATGCTCCAATAGTCGAACAGTGAATCCGAACCGCTTACTTTCATTGGTTGAGAAGTAAATTGCCAGTGGTTGTTTTGCCAATCGTAAGGATCCCCATAAATGAGGGAAACGGAAGTAAGATTGTCTTTCTTCGTACGTATCATTAAGTGTAGTGTCTCTTCATTATAGGCATAGGCATAGTTGTTCTTCGGGCGGTGATAAATGGCTTCTTTGAGCATTAAGGTGAACCTCCTTGTGCAATCGCTTGCAGTGTTTTTTGAAAAAAGACCCTCAGCTTTTTATCATGAAGGGAAGTGGATCCTTCTTTATCAAATGTAGAAGATCAATTGCTTCTAGTCAAATGTAAAAAACAAGGAGGATTTGGTATGTCGAAAAAATTTTGAAAAAACTTTGTGCAAACGGTTGCGAAAAAATAGTAGCCATGTATAATAGGTTATAGAAAGTCAGTGCAATCGTTTTCACGAAATGAATGAAAGCGCTTGTATGATGATCGTAAATTTAAGAGGGGGTTAACACATGAAACGCTTTTTCGCTTTGTTTCTTACTCTAGTTCTTGCAATCGGCGTTCTTGCAGCATGCGGACCGCAAAACAATGAAAACGCTTCAAGTAACGGTGGAGGCAGTGATTCTGAAGGGGATGACGCTAACAAACCTGAGAAGCTCGTTGTTTGGGAAGATACAGATAAAGGGATTGCGCTTGAACCTGCCATTGCTAGTTTTGAAGAAGAGTATGGCATTAAAGTAGAATTTAAAGAACTAGGAATGGCGGATGAAATTAGAGAGCAAATTCGTCTTGACGGTCCGGCTGGAACAGGGCCTGACGTCATTACACTTCCACATGACCAAATTGGACAAGCGGCAGTTGAGGGACTTATTTCTCCAATTGAAGTTGAACAGTCTGTTGTAGATACGTTTACAGAGTCTTCTATCCAAGCAGAAAACTTTGATGGAAAGCTTTACGGATTACCAAAAGCGACAGAAACACCTGTCTTTATTTATAACAAAGAGCTAATGGATAAAGCACCAGAAACAATGGATGAAGTCTATGATTTCGCGAAAGATTATACAAAAGACAAGCAGTATGGCTTCCTTGCACTTTGGGATAATTTCTATTTTGCGAACGCTGTCTTAGCAGGATATGGTGGCTATGTATTTGATCGCACAGATGAAGGTTTAAACCCACAAGATCTTGGTCTTAACAATGAAGGCGCAGTCGAAGGTACTCAGTATATTCAGAAGTGGTACGAAGAAGGGCTGTTCCCTAAAGGGCTTATTGGTGAAAACGGTGGATCAACGATGGATGGTCTCTTTAATGAAGGGAAAGCCGCTTCTGTTATGAACGGACCGTGGTCATTCCAGGGCTATAAAGACGCTGGTATTGATATTGGTGTAGCTCCAATGCCGAAACTACCAAACGGTGAAAACTTTAAAACGTTTATCGGTGTTAAAGGCTGGCACGTAAGTAACTTCTCTGAAAACAAAGAATGGGCTACAAAGCTTGTTGAATGGTTAACGAACGAGGAAAATGCAAAGATTCGTTATGAAAAAACTGCTGAAATTCCTCCAGTGAAATCACTAATTGAAGATCCAGTTATTGCTGATAATGAAGGTGCGTCTGCAGTAGCGGTTCAGTCTCAATATGGTGTGCCAATGCCTAACATTCCAGAAATGGCTGAAGTATGGGAACCAGCAGCATCTGCACTTCAACTTGTTGCAACAAACAAGCAAGAACCGAAAGCAGCACTAGATGAAGCTACGAAAACAATTAAGTCTCAAATTGAACAAAATCACAGTAACTAATGATTTGAAAATTCAAAGCGGTACTCCGGAAACGGGGTACTGCTTCTCACTTTAAAGCTAGAAAGTGGGGATAAGAAAGGGGATTGCCATCACGATGGAGGCAACTGAACGTCAAACGAAGCATCGCAAAACAGCATTAGCACTCTCAATCATCCCTGGATTTGGTCAGTTCTATAACAAGCAAATCCTCAAAGGACTAATGTTCTTCATTCTAACGGTTTCCTTTGCAGTTGCTTTTGCTGACTTAATCAACATTGGACTATGGGGGATCGTTACGTTAGGAGAAAAGCTCCCGCGAGATCATTCCATTTTCTTATTGACACAGGGAATTATCGCTGTTCTTGTTATCCTAATTGGATTGGTCATTTACTTCTTAAACTTGAGGGATGCATACTTGAACGGAAGAAATCGTGATCTCGGCATCCCTTTAAATTCTGTTAAAGAGCAATACCGAAATGTTACGGATCAAGGTTTTCCTTACTTAATGTTATCACCAGGGTTTTTCTTATTAATCTTTGTCGTGATTTTTCCAATCTTGTTCGTTATTTTACTATCATTTACAAACTATGATCTTTATCATTCACCTCCAGCTAACTTAGTTGATTGGGTCGGCATTCAGAACTATATTGATATATTTAAGTTAGATATTTGGCGTGATACTTTCTTAGATGTTTTCTCATGGACGATCGTTTGGACATTTGTTGCAACGACTGGGCAAATTGCGATTGGTATTTTCCTTGCTGTTTTAATGAATCAAAAAGACCTTAAATTCAAAGGCATATTTAGAACAATCTTTATCTTGCCTTGGGCAGTACCGGCATTCGTTTCCATCCTTGTCTTTGCAGGAATGTTCAACGAAACGTTTGGTGCGATTAACAATGACATCTTAGCAGCTTTCGGAATTGATGCAATTCCATGGTTAACAGAGCCATTTTGGACGAAAGTTGCTTTAATTTTAATACAGTTCTGGCTTGGATTCCCGTTTATTTTCGCAATGGTAACAGGGGTGTTACAATCCATTCCAGATGAATTATATGAAGCTGCAACGGTTGATGGAGCGAATATTTGGCAGAAGTTCAGAGGGATAACGCTTCCGATGGTGCTGTTTGCTATCGCACCTATTTTGATTACGCAATATACGTTTAACTTTAATAACTTTAATGTGATTTATTTGTTTAACGGTGGTGGACCTGCTGTATCAGGTCAAACAGCCGGTTCAACTGACATTTTAATTTCGTGGATTTACAAGCTAACCTTTACATCCGCACAATACGGCAAAGCGGCCGCTATTACAATGATTCTATCAGCCATTGTTATCGGTGTTGCTCTGTGGCAGTTTAGAAGAACGAAATCATTCCAAGAAGAGGATATGATGTAATATGAGTCCAAAAATGCAGAATACCGTACGCTTAACATTGTCCTATATTGCCATCGCGATCGCATGTGTCATTATTTTATACCCGGTTCTATGGATCGTAGGTTCTTCGTTTAATCCTGGTGATAGCCTATCAGGCTCATCGATTATACCGAAAGATGCGACGCTCGCTCATTACAAATCGTTATTTAATACCGCTGAAAGTGATTATTTACTTTGGTATTGGAACACGCTGAAGATTTGTATTATCACAATGATTCTAGCTGTAGCTATGATTTCTAGTATGGCCTATGCCTTTTCACGATACCGCTTCGTTGGACGTAAAAATGGCTTGATGACGTTCTTAATTCTTCAAATGATCCCGAACTTTGCAGCGCTTATCGCCATTTATGTACTTGCTTATATCACTGGGTTGTTGGATACGCACTTTGCATTGATCCTTGTTTACGCTGGTGGGCTACTTCCCATGAATACGTGGCTTGCCAAAGGGTATTTTGATACAATTCCAAAAGAACTTGACGAGTCTGCAAGGATTGACGGGGCAGGACACTTTCGGATCTTCTGGCAAATTATTTTGCCGCTTGCTAAACCGATCCTTGCTGTAGTAGCATTATTTAGCTTCATTACACCCTTTACGGACTTTATCCTTGCGCAAGTAATCCTAAGAAGTGAAGAGAAATTTACGCTTGCAGTAGGACTTTACAAAATGATTTCAGATCAGTTCGGTAATGAGTTTACAACATTTGCGGCTGGATCTGTTTTAATCGCTATACCTATTTCAATTCTATTCCTATCGTTACAACGCTACTTTATTTCCGGCCTAACTGCTGGAGGAACAAAAGGCTAATTCTTGATTGGAGAAAGAAGATGAAGAGGAAAGCTTCTCTTATTCCTTCTTTCTCTTTTTATGAGATGTCTTTTTAGGAAGAAATCGTTTACAATAAATGATTAGGTCGTTCTAAATAAAATGTTGATCAGCACTAAAGCGCTAGCTTTGTATAGGAGGATTTCCAATGGCTGTAACGATAAAAGATGTAGCAAAACTTGCGAATGTCGCGCCATCGACAGTATCACGCGTCATCGCAAATAACCCCCGTATTAGTGAACGAACGAAACGCCGTGTAAGAGAAGCGATGGAAGACCTTGGCTACCATCCTAACTATAATGCAAGAAGCCTTGCCAATCGAAGTACCCAAACGCTTGGCCTTGTGATGCCAAGTTCCGCAGACAAAGCATTACAAAATCCGTTCTTTCCTGAAGTGCTTCGTGGGATTAGCACAAAGGCTCATGAGAAAGAATACACGCTTTATCTTTCAACTGGTGCGACGGAAGAAGAGATGCTCGAAGGCGTTATGGGAATGGTTCACGGTCGAAGAGTGGATGGCATCGTCATGCTTTACTCAAGAATCGATGATAAGATCATGGCATTTTTGGAGCAACAGAACTTTCCATTCACAGTGATTGGAAAACCATTAGTGAATCCAGATTCCATTACTCATGTAGATAACGATAATTTTCGAGCAGCTAAAGATGTAACGGAACATTTTATTAAAAAAGGCCATACGCACATTGCGTTCGTCGGAGGGAATTTAGATCTTGTCGTAACAGTGGATCGACTAAGCGGGTATGAAAAAGCGCTCCATGAAGCTGATATTCCGTATGAAGAGGATTACGTTGTCCATGTCGAATTCCTGAAAGAGGGTGGGCAAGAAGCGGTTATGGAGCTGTTCTCTTTAGAAAAGCCCCCAACAGCGCTCGTTGTTGCCGATGATTTGATGGCTCTTGGAATAATGAGCAAGCTTGATGAGATGGGGCTATCTGTTCCAGAAGATGTTTCCATCATTAGCTTTAACAATGTCATGCTAGCGGAATATTCCAGCCCGCCGCTCACCTCTGTCGATATTAACATTTTTCAACTAGGCTATCAGGCGGTTAATTGCCTGCTAGAGAAAATTAGTGATCCTGATTCAGGAAACAAGCGTGTTTGCGTGCCTCATAAAGTAGTTGAAAGATGGACGGTACAAACCCTAAATGACGATTTGGAAGGAAAATAACCGCTCTGGCGGTTATTTTTTATTCTGGGCAATAAGCCAACTGAGGATTTCTTGGAAGGGTTGTTCAACTCTTGCCTCCTCATAGCCGCGAAAGGGACTTACCTTTCTTTTTAATACTTCTTTCATTGAAAAATGTAACGGTGTTAAATGATCTGTTACCTCACTCCATTCGATTGGTGTTGCAACAAGTCCACTTTGATTACCGCGTACTGAATAAGGAGCAATAATTGTCTTACCACTTGCATGTTGAACATAATCAATATATAGACGACCTTGTCGGTTCTTTTTTAGTCGTTCAATCGTAAAATGTTCAGGATTTATTTCAACTAAGTAATTGGCTATGAATGATGTAAAGGTTTTTGTTTGATCATATGTGAACGTATTTAGTGGGAGAGGAATGTGAATCTGTAGGCCTTTGTTACCTGATAATTTTAAAAATCCGGTTAAATGAAGCCGGTCTAGGATGATTTTTATTTGCTTTGCTGCTTCAACTGCTAAATTAAAAGCTTTTTGCGAAGGTGGGTCCAGGTCAAAGACGATCTCGGAAGGATCTTCACTTTGAAAGGGAGCGAAAGGGGTATGGAATTCAATGGCAGCCTGGTTCCCGAGCCACAGTAAGGTAGGCAAATCGGAACAGATGATGGATTTATGATCATGATACTGGATCGTTTGAATGAAATCAGGAGCGTATTCAGGACAGTTTTTCTGATAAAAGGCTTCACCGTCTATACCATCAGGATAGCGAATAACCGTTAATGGTTTATCTTTAAGATATGGGAGCATTAGTGGAGAAATCTTCGTTAAATAATGTAGATAGTCCGCCTTCGTTACCCCTTTCCATAAAAGCTTCTCAGGATTGGTAATGGTCATTTCTATTTCTCCCACTGTGATTGAATGTTTTCCCATGTACATTCCTCCCAAGACTTTTCAAAACAAAACTTATCAAACCTGGGGTGTCTTAATTTCTCTTTATAAAGGTCGAGGTATTTGAGAGTAAGGACGATTCCGGGGTTTACGTACATTACTCCTGACTTTTCGGACGCTCGATTACGTTTCACGACCTCAATTAAAACGGATCTTTCTTCAGAACGAAGACCGTGTGAGAAGGTCCCCACCTTATAAATCTCTCCAGCTCGATTAACTGCTACGTGAAAATACCCATTTGATTGATCAAAAGCATGTAAAAATACAATTGCGATTTTCCAGTTTTTTAACTTTAACCATTCTTTCGAGCGCTTTCCTGGAGTATAGTAACTGTCTGCCTTTTTGCATATCATACCCTCGCCGTTGTTGGATGTAATCAACTTCCATAGCGGAGCGTCTTCACTGTAAGAGTCAACATAATAGATACTTTTATTTGGAGGAAGGTTATTGATTACCTGTTTGAGGTGCATTTTCCTTTGCTGTAGTGGAGTTGATAAAAAGGTATCTTCGTTTAACTCTAATAGATCAAACCCCATAAACGAAAGATTTTCCCTTTCACCGGTGTGAAGGGCTTCAAAGTTAGCGAAGAACATATTTTTTACAACACATACTTCACCATCTAAAACGCAGGGCGGTATGTTAGCTTCTTTGAATAATTTTGTGAGTGAAAGAGATAAGAATTGAAATGTATCATTTAAGTTATGACCATTTCGGCTAGTTAAGATGATTCGGCTTCCATTCCATTCTAAAATGGCACGATACCCATCATATTTAACCTCATACAACCAGTTCGCTGTATGAGGCACTGAGGTAGTGAGTGTTAGGAGCATAGGAAGATAAGGCGATGTCATTTAGCAACCTTCTTTTTTCTAGGTGCAGCTTTTTTCTTTTTAGGCGGAGCTTTTGGACTTGTATCCAGACTTGCTTGTAAAGCATCCATGAGATCAGCCACATTTCTTTTGGGTTTTTCTTCGACAACCTTAATTTCATTCCCCGATATCTTACTTTCAATGAGAGCCAAAATCGCTTCTCGTCGTTCATCTTTGTATTGAGAAGGATCAAATTTTGTTGTAAGCTGTTCGATTAGCTGCTTTGCTAACTTTTTTTCTTTATCACTTACTTCAAGTTCTTCTGGAATATCTGGAACGTTCCCAATCTCTCTGACTTCATCTGGAAAATACATGGTTTCAAGTATTAACCCCTTGTCATAAACGCGCACAGCTGCAAGGTGTTCCTTTGATCTTATTGTGATTTTTGCGAGTCCAATTCTTCCGGACTCTTCCATAGCTTGCTTTAATAACATATATGGTTTCGTCCCTTGATCGTTAGGGCCGATAAAATAGGAGCGATTGAAATAGATTGGGTCAATATCACTTAGCTCAACGAAATCGACAATCTCTACTGATTTGTTTTTTTCATGGGCTAGCGCTTCAATTTCATCCTTTTCCATGATGACAAATTTACCTTCTTCGTATTCATAACCACGCACAATGTCTTCTGACTCTAGGGGCCGATCACAATTAGGACAACGCTTCTCATATTGAATGGGAGTATGGCATTCCTTATGTAAGTAGCGCATCTTAATATCCTTATCTTCAGTCGCAGCATAGAGCTTAACAGGAATATTAACTAATCCAAAGCTAATAGCTCCTTTCCACATCGTATGCATCACACTCACCCTTTCCAATTCTTTTCACTTAGCTTCTCACGAGATGAAAAAATCATAATAGAAAATGATGGTAAGTAGGAAAAGGAGAACAAAAACACCTCCATTGGAGGTGTTTAAGAAGTAACGAACTGTCCGCCATTGATGTGAATGGTTTGGCCAGTCATATAAGAGGAGCCATCCGAACCAAGCAGAACATAAGCGGCGGCTAATTCTTCGGGCTGTCCAGGCCGACCCATTGGCGTATTCGTTCCAAAGTTTTTTACTTTTTCTGCGGAAAAGGTAGAAGGAATGAGAGGCGTCCAGATTGGTCCAGGAGCAACGCTATTCACTCGAATTCCTTTGCCAACAAGAGATTTAGCAAGGCTTCTCGTAAAGGTCGTAATCGCTCCTTTTGTACTTGAGTAGTCAATCAGCTGTTCATTACCTTCATAGGCCGTAACGGACGAAGTGTTAATAATCGCACTCCCTTTCTTAAGATGAGGTAGCGCTGCTTTCGTTAAATAAAACATTGAAAAGACGTTTGTTCGAAATGTTTTCTCAAGCTGCTCAGCTGTAATATCTTCAATTCCTTGTTTAGGGTGCTGCTCTGCTGCATTATTAATTAAAATATCGAGCTGTCCAAAGTGTTCAATGACTTGATGAATAACATTTGTAGCAAAAGCTTCGTCTCCAATATCCCCAGGCAATAAGAGGCATTCACTTCCCTCTTCTTCAATTTGTTTCTTCGTATTTTGAGCGTCTTCATGTTCGTTAAGATAGACGATGGCTACATTTGCGCCTTCTTTCGCATAAGCGATTGCTACCGCTTCTCCAATCCCGCTATCTCCCCCAGTAATAAGGGCTACTTTACTTGCCAACTTTCCTGATCCTTTGTAATCGTTATCCTCTGTCAAAGGTAGAGGATTCATTTCTTTTTCAGAACCTGGTTGGTGATTTTGATGCTGAGCGGGCTGTCCGTCTGTTTGTCTAAAATCTGGACGCATATAAACACTCCTTTCAGATTGTCTCTATGTAAGAGTTTACCAATTCCTATGTTTTCTAAACCTAATCAAAGAGAAGTAATGATGAGAGGTACATTACATGATAAAATGAAACGTACCTAAATGTAGTTTGTGAGGCGAGAGACATGAATGTTGGTCTAAAAGAATCTGAATTTAAAGAGCAGCTTGCTTCGTTTTTAGAAGAGAGCCAGCCAATTATTGTTGAAAAATGGCTAATTGGCGCAAAAATCTCTGAGGATGATCCGTATTATGAAGAGATCATAAAAAATGGAAAGCGAACGGTTGAGCTGATTTCTCGCTATATTCGAGTGCAGGATGAAAGTTGGATCATCACGCTAACCAAAAAAATTGCCCATGAACGAATTGAGGCAAATGTTAATATAGGCGAATTTATTGCGAATATTAACTTCGGTCGATCCGTGGTGCTCGCGGTTTTAAATGAATCTTCTTTTAACAGAGATGAATTGTCGGAAGGGCTACAAATCATTAATAATTACTTTAATGCTTATTCTTATCATTCTGTTACGGAATATACGAAATTGAAAGATAGTATCATTCAAGATAAAAACAAATTTATTCAAGAAATGCATAGTGATCGCTTAACAATTCTTGGTCAACTTGGGGCTAGTTTTGCGCATGAATTTCGCAACCCGCTCACTTCAATTAAGGGATTTCTGAAATTAATTGAAGAAGAATGCGAAGCAAAAGGTTCAACTGGAAATCATTATTTTAAAATCCTTAACAGTGAGATGAGGAGTCTTGAAGAAAAAGTTAGCCAATTTCTCTTTTTATCGAAAATGCGAGGAATCGATGATCGACCTCACTCTTTGAATTT
This sequence comes from Guptibacillus hwajinpoensis, assembly GCF_020524165.1. Lineage (GTDB taxonomy): Bacteria > Bacillota > Bacilli > Bacillales > Guptibacillaceae > Guptibacillus > Guptibacillus hwajinpoensis_D. The sequence goes on along the minus strand of NZ_JAIVKU010000005.1, from coordinate 131,457 downwards.
AAGTGGCCTATTAAGGTATACAATTGAGATTCTTTATCCAAGACTTCTTGAATCGAATATCGAAGTAGAGGCTGAGATTGCACCTGATATCCCGCTATTTGGTGTTGAGGAGCAAATCAAACAAGTTATTCTAAACATCATGATTAATTCCATAGAGGAATTAAATGAAAACATTATCGAAAATCGGAAAATCACGCTAAGAGCAAAAGAAAATCATGGACGAGTTTCCGTTGAAATCTCGAATAATGGTCGAGAAATCTCTTCTCATCTTGTGGATAGTATATTCCAACCGTTTATTAGCACGAAAAAGCTCGGAACTGGACTTGGCTTATCAGTATGTAAACAAATTATTGAAAAACATGAGGGAATCATTTCGGTTCAATCCAATCCAGAACGAACGACATTTGTAATTGAGCTACCGGTAATGGTTGACAAAGGTGTTAAAGAAGAGTAGCTTAATAGTATCAAATCATGAAATTAAAAGCTTTTTAGATATCCACTAGGGGAGTCATTTACATGACTGAGACAGGTGTGCCTGGACCCTTTGAACCTGATCTGGTTAGCGCCAGCGGAGGAAAGTGGAGACGGATGCCACCGCAGCCGCTCCATTTCTGGAGCGGCTTTTTGACGTAGTAAAAAACGTTGAAAGCGAGTTGTTTCAGAAATGACGGGTCAACGGCATTCAAGCTCCTTTCCTCTTCATCAGTTGGATGAAAAGCGGAGAGGAGTTTTTTTATGTCATTTACAGAACAGTTAAGAGAGGAAGCTACACCAATTTTTGAGGCGATTTTTAAACATCCATTTGTGAGAGGGATTGCGGAAGGAAAGTTAGAGAAGGAACAATTAGTCCATTACGTTAAGCAGGACTTTGAGTATTTGAATACGTTCGTACGAATCTACGGGATTGCGTTATCAAAATGTGAAACTCGTAAGGAGATGACTCTCTTTCAGGAGCAAATTTCTTTTGTTCTTCATAGCGAAATTCACCCACATAATAATTTATGTCGCGCAGCGGGCGTTTCCTATGAAGAGCTACAAGGCTATCCACTTGCACCGACTGCACACCATTATACGAGACATATGCTTGATGCCGCACATTCTGGAACACTAGGTGAAATTGTTGCAGCTCTATTGCCATGTCCGTGGACATACCTTGAAATTGGCCAGCGTTTAATCGAAGAGGTTAACCCTAAACAAGATCATCCTTTTTATGATTGGATGACGTTTTATGGAGAGAAATCAATGGAACCTGTGACGGATCAGCTAAGAAAGATACTGGATGATTGGGCCGAAACGGCACCAGAACGAGAGTTAAAGCGCATCAAAGATTATTTCCTTCGTAGCTGTCAGTTGGAATATGGTTTTTGGGAGATGGCTTATCGTGTGGAAGAATGGCCAGTAGCGATTAAGAGAGGTGAGCGTGTATGAAACGATTAAAGCTATCAGATATTCTAATCACGATTGTGGTCGCCCTTGTATTTGGGATTATTTACAAAATATGGGGTCCGGTATACAACATTTTTAAACCATTTGGTCTTCATATTGGGGATGTTATTTACGGGATGTGGTTTATCGCGGGAACAGTTGCTGTGCTTTTATTGCGTAAGCCAGGTGTTGCCTTACTTGCAGAAACCGCTGCTGCATCTGGAGAGTTTCTCGTAGGTTCAGAATACGGTTTATCCGTTCTATTATATGGGATCGTGCAGGGACTTGGGACGGAATTACTATTTGCACTATTTGGTTACAAACGCTATACCGCTTTTGTCGCTGCTCTCGGAGGGATTGCTGCAGCGGTAGGCTCTCTCGTTATGGACGTTGCCTATGGTTACGTCATGGATCTTGCACTTTGGAATTTACTTCTTCTCGTTGGGGCTCGTTTGTTAGGTGGGTTTTTAATAGCAGGAATCCTTGCTTACTATCTTGTAGAGGCGTTGGAGAAAACCGGGGTTACAAGCTTAGTTAGACCTGCAAGCGATAAGGACTATAAGGCATTAGATCAATAAGGAGTGGAAACATGAAAGTAGGGGTATCAAATCTCCGTGTTAAATATGCGGGAGCAGAAACGTTATTATTTAACAAATTGTCTCTTCATATTAAAGAAGGAGAGAAAGTTTTATTTCTAGGTCCAAGCGGATGTGGAAAATCAACCTTGCTGCAAATTTTATCTGGATTAATTCCGAATGCTGTTCCGGTACCAATGAAAGCTGATGAAGTGGCGATACCCGAATCTTCAGGCGTCGTTTTTCAAGACCCTGATTCTCAGTTTTGCATGCCGTACGTGGATGAAGAGATTGCTTTCGTTCTGGAAAATTGTGCCGTGCCACAAACAGAGATGAAGAGTTTCATTCATCATTATCTAATGAAAGTAGGTCTTAACTTTGAAGATCCCCATGTCGAAATAAGCTCCCTGTCTCAAGGAATGAAACAGCGTCTCGCCATCGCTTCTATGCTTGCTCTTGAACCAGAGGTGATCTTTCTAGATGAACCAACCGCTCTGCTTGACCCTGAAGGGACGAGTGAAGTTTGGAAGACAATAAAGCAACTCAATGCGAAACAAACGATGATTATTGTGGAGCATAAAATTGATGAAGTGATTCACTTTGTTGATCGAATTGTACTATTTGATTCGGAAGGAAAGATTATCGCAGATGCAGATCCGGAAAGTGTGTTTTCATTTTATAAGCCCAAATTAAAGGAATATGGCATCTGGTATCCTGGTGTATGGACGGACCATAAACAGGATGAAAATCTCCCAGCACCATATGAGAAAGGACAACAGCTCATGTCCATTTCTCAGTTGCAAGGCTACCGAGGAAAAAGCTCAAAAATTGAAGTGTCTGATGTGACCGCTTATGAAGGCGAGTGGATTGCGGTAACAGGTAAGAATGGAGCTGGCAAAAGTTCATTTCTTTTAAGTTTAATGAATGTCATGAAAACTTCAGGTACGAAAAGAGTAAGGGATAAAGTATTAAAAACGATTAAAGCATCGCGAGAACAGCTCGCCTTTGTTTTTCAAAATCCAGAATTTCAGTTTATTACGAATTCAGTTTATGATGAGCTTGTCTACTCACTTGAAATGCTGGAGGACAAAGGAGTAGAAAAAGTGAGGAATTGGCTAGAGGCTTATGATTTATATCACGTAAAAGATCTTCATCCTTACCAGCTTTCTACTGGGCAAAAGAGGCGTTTAAGTGTTGGAACAGCTATGTTTGGTACTCAACCTGTCCTATTATTAGATGAACCAACATTTGGACAGGATGCAAGCAATACGTTTAAGCTTCTAGCATTATTTGAAGAGTTAAGGACAGAAGGTATGCTGATTATTATGGTTACACACGATGAAATGATTGTTCACAACTATGCGACAAGAGAGTGGGTTATTCAAGAAGGAAAGCTAATTGAAGACCGCAAGCGGGAACGTCGAGAGAAGGGAGAGCGTCATGCAATGGACTTTACAGTATGAAGAAACCTGGCTTCATCGGTTAAATCCGGCCTTTAAATTGATTTTCTTTCTTTCCTTGTTTCTCATTCTCTTATTTGTGCATAATCCAAATGTGATTAGTAATCTAACACTTGTTCCGTTACTGCTCGTGCTTTTTGCGACCGGACATCGGAGGAAGGTCATCGTACTTTTGCTTATTCCATTTCTGATCTTGTTTTTTTCTAGTGCTTCTAGCATGATGTTTTTTGGTCAAGGGACGACAACATGGTGGAAATGGGGCATTATTCACATTACAGAAGAAAGTTTCTTTCGTGGCCTTCACATTGGATTTCGTGCATTAAATTTTGCATTATTAGGACTGTTATTTGCACTTACCACTCGACCTGTCTTTCTATTCTATTCCCTCATTCAACAGCTTAAAGTGCCCCCAAGGTTTGCCTATAGTTTTATGGCGGCTGTGCGCATTCTCCCAGTGATGGTGGAGGAGTTTCAGCAGCTTAGGGCAGCTTTACTTATCCGAGGGGTAAAAAAGAAAAAAGGATTGCAACGCGTTACACAGTCAATCATGCTCTATGCCGTTCCATTGCTTTCTCAAAGTATTCGACGGGCCCATCGGATTGCGGTGGCCATGGAGGCGAAGCAGTTCAATAACAAAGAACGAACGTATTATTACAAACAGACCTATTCAAAAGTAGACATTTATTTTGTACTCTATATCATGGCGGGCTTTGGTCTTGCTTATTGGGTTGGTCATACGTTTCCTTACTTTGGAATAACGGATGTTCGAAATTAAGAAACCGGCTGGGTAGCCGGTTTCTTTCAGTTTAAAGCCCTATAAATGATCGGTGTCTTTTGAATATTGATGCTTTCCGCCTTCACGGTTTTCTTCTTTTAACCTGTTTTTCAACATTCGCTTCGCGTTTTTATCAACAGGTTTTTTGTTATTATCTTTTGTTGACGACAATTCAAGTCCTCCCTTACTGTCAGGATGGCCATGCACATTTATAGAGTACACGATTATGCGACATCCTATGTAGAAGGAAGTTACTTATTTAGGAAAAATAAAGCGAGCGTGCCTGGACCTGAGTGTGAACCAATCGTAGCACCTACTTCATGAATGACGAAGTGTTCACTTCCATAGGTCTCTTGAATGGCGCTTTTAAGTTTTTCGGCGCTTTCAAGATCATCTCCGTGTGAAATACCGATTAATTGAGACTGGAGATTGACACCTCGTTCTTGCATGATTTCGACCATACGCTTTGTTACTTTGTTTTTACCCCGTATTTTTTCAATAGGAACAAGTTTTCCATCTTCTACATGTAGCACTGGCTTAATCTTTAACATTCCGCCAAAGAAAGCAGAAGCTTTACTCACTCGGCCACCGCGCTGAAGAAATTCGAGGTCGTCAACTGTAAAGATATGCTCCATGTGTGTTAAATAGTTTCTGTGTAAGCTTTCAGAAATCTGCTCGAACGATTTGCCGTTCTCAGCAAGCTCGGCAGCATGAATCGCCATAAGACCATAACCAAGTGAAGCTGCTTTTGAATCAATCACTTCCATTTGTACATCGGGAAATTCTTCCTGCACTTCATTCTTTATGACTGCAGCAGATTGATAAGTGCCTGAGATACCGGATGAAAGGGCAATATAGATAAAAGGTTGTCCTTGTTCGGCATACTTCGTAAAGGTTTCCCTCATTCTCGCTGGTGGAATTTGCGACGTTTTCGCCATTGTTCCTTCACGTAACATTTTGTATAATTCTTTTGCTTGAATCTCTTCTCGATCGTAATATTCTTGATCACCGATGATAACCATTAAAGGCATAATTTCGATTTGATGCTTTTTCACAAGATCCTCTGGCAAATCTGAAGCACTATCTGTAATAATTTTTACGTTCATAGTGGACCATCGTCCCTTCTTCATTTAATAAAATACGTATGTAGCTTTCATCCTGTTTTCTTAAAGTTTATCCCGTAGTTCTAGGGAAATCAAACCTATTGAATTAGTTGAATAGAAAACAGTTGACGTAGATAAAATTGTTTGTTTAGATAAACATGGCAAAGGCGCCTGTTCCTATCCTAAGGTGGAACAATCACTAGTCTAAATAAAATTGGTTTTTTGGCACTCATTTAAAATTCTGTAAACGGGTTAAGCTCTGTTTCAAAAAAAGAAGGTGTACGAATTGGAAGAAGTAAAAAAAATAATTGTCATTCTCTTAGGTGCGATTCTAGGAGCCGTATCTCTTAACTTGTTTCTCATTCCTGCAAATGTGTATGCGAGCGGGTTTACAGGGATTGCGCAGCTCATTTCAAGCGTGCTAAGTGACTATACACCGATTCACATATCCACAGGTATATTACTCATGTTACTTAATATTCCTGTTGCGATTCTTGGTTGGAAGAAAGTAGGGAAGTCCTTTACATTATATAGTGTGATCAGTGTAGGAGCCACCACTATTTTTCTTGAAATCATTCCAGTTCAAGCGCTTTCAGAGGATATCTTATTAAATGCTGTATTTGGCGGTGTTATTGCCGCAATCGGTATTGGATTCACGTTAAAATGGGGGGCTTCCACAGGGGGAATGGACATTGTCGCCATGATTCTTTCTAGAATGAAAGACCGTCCCATTGGTACGTATTTCTTTAGTATGAATGCCCTCATTATTTTAACAGCTGGTATGCTGTACGGCTGGGAAAAAGCGCTTTACACGCTTGTTACGTTGTATGTATCTTCCCGCGTGATTGATGTCATTCATACTCGTCACGAAAAACTAACAGCGATGATCGTTACAGCAAAAGGTGACGAAATGCAAAAAGCCATCCACGATCGTTTGGTAAGAGGAATTACCAAACTTCCTGCTAAAGGAGCTTATCGTGGCGAACCAAAAGAGATGCTGATGATCGTTGTTACAAGATATGAACTTTATGACCTGGAGCATATCATCCAGGACATCGACCCAACCGCTTTCACCAACATCGTCAACACCACAGGCATTTTTGGATTCTTTAGAACAGAATAGAAAAGCGGAAGTGGGCGTTTAGACACGGCAGGCACTGGAGCCCTATAACTTGAACACGTTTTTTGTGTTCGAGTTATAGGGTGAAGTGACCGAGTGTCTGCCCACTGCAGCTAGATCAAGAAAAGCGGAGACGAGCGTTTAGAAACGGAGATATTGGAGCTCATGAACTAGAACACGCCTTTTGTGTTCTGGTGAAAGAGCGAAATATCGCAGTTTCTGCGAGTCGTAGCTGGATCTCATGAAAAGCGGAAGTGGGCGTTTAGACACGGCAGGCACTGGAGCCCTATAACTTGAACACGTTTTTTGTGCGAGTTATAGGATGAAGTGACCGAGTGTCTGCCCACTGAGCTGGCAAGCTTAAATCCGCTACAATCTAAAAAAGTTCCCCAGGCTCGTCCTGAGGAACTTTTTTCTATGCATTATTAGAGATGGTTTCCTTCACTTCAGGAAGTAAAGTATCCCAATCAGCTTCAGGCATTTTGTTAATTGTAATAAAATCCTGGTAACCAAATACATTATCAACGCCCTCTAATTTTAGAAGAGCAGCTGCCATCGCATGGTCAGGGGTGTCGTTCTTTTTAAAAGAGTGACTGGAAGACCCTTCAAAAAGCTGTTGGTCAGCAGTAATTTTAACTGCATTTGGGTTTGGTGTACGGTCTACGCGTAGTTCCATAGTATACGCCTCCTTTCGCTATCATCTACTAGTGTATCAGAAACGCTCCTACCAGCAAATAACCATTCTAATTAAGAAGAGAACGTAAAGCCGTATCGTTTTGAAACAATGTCGTGAAAACCAAGAGAATTATACAAATGTTTCGTAATCGCATTGTTAATTCCCGTTTCAAGTTCAATGCCTTTAATGCCTTCATTTTCTGCCCAATAAATCACATGAAGAAGGAGTTTTCTACCAATCCCTTGATTTCGAGCATCCGGGTCAACGAACAATTCATTTAACCAAATATAAGGTCCTCCACTTGCGAGACTAACTCCGATATTAAAAAAAGCCACGCCAAGCACTTCATCGTCAGATTCTGCAACGACGATCCTAGAAGCTGTTTGTTCTTCAAGGGCAAGCTTTACCCCTTTAACGAGCTTTTCATAGCTTCCATTCTGATCAGAACGGGTAATTTGCTTCATTAATAAGTTTGAAACCTTTTCGATCGTTTCTTCATCTGTCTGGCTCGATAATTGGTACACATTCATTACCGTTCCACCTCCGTCATACTGTTTCGACCCCATCACCTTCAATCCCTTTTAAGAGGTCGGGAATAAAATATTTATTTAATTGCAGGATATTTGAAACATTCAGCCATTTCTATTCGTCTATAAGAGTAGGGAAGGAGCTTACAAGATGAATATCGTTTTTTCATGGAGCTCTGGAAAAGATAGCGCCATGGCATTATATGACTGTTTGACAAATTCTCAATTACAAGTGAAAAAATTATGGACAACGGTGAATGAAACGAATGGATCAATTCCATTCCACGGAGTCGATACGATGCTGTTAAAAAAACAGGCAGCTGCCATTGAACTTCCTCTAACGATAACCAATTTACCAGATAACTGTACAAATAAGCAATACGAGAAGCTTGTTGGGGAACAATACGACTTGTTTCGAAGTGAAGGGATGAATGCTGTTGCGTTTGCCGATTTGTATTTGGAGGAAATACGGCACTATCGAAATGTTCTACTACAGGATCATCAACTTAAAAGTATCTATCCCTTATGGCAACAATCAACTTTACATACAGCGAGACGTTTTCTCTCAAATGGATTTAAAGCAATAATTACTAGTGTGGATGAATCGTGTCTGAAGGCTGATTGGATCGGAAAGCCATTTGATGCTGCTTTTTTAGAAAAGCTTCCTCAACACGTCGATCCATGTGGAGAGAATGGGGAATTCCATACATTTGTTTATGATGGACCGCTATTTTCTAAAGCTGTCTCTTTTGAAATTTGCGAAATCATGCAACAGGGATCATATCAATCTGCAAGATTAACTTCTTGACGTGAGTAAGGAAAGAAAGGAGGAGGAAGAAATGCCGGTACTTGTTTGTTTCGGGGATTGTCTAACTGCTAGAGAAGTGGACGATAAGGGAAATGAGCGACTAACGTCTAGAATTAGAGGAGCTCTCGATGAATGGATCGTTATTAACGCAGGTTCAACCCCAACTTCACGAGAAGGAGTATCAAGGTTTCAATCAGATGTTTTAAGTTACCAACCGGACTATGTCACGATTTTCTTTGGTACGCAGGAAGCATGCCTCATTGATGGTTCAGACATAGGCGAGTTTGAAAGAAATATAGGTTATATGGTGAACAATCTTCCTCCAGAACGAGTCATTCTCATTTCACCTTCACCGGTAATGAATGAGGAAAATGCTTCAGTAACAAATCAGAAAATTGAAGGGTATGCAGAAAGAATTCGTTTTCTGGCTAAGAACTTTGGAACGAGACACATTGATCTCTGGCAACTTATTCATGAAAACCGAAAAAGTAAAACACTTTACGAGAAGGATGGCGTTCAGCTAAGTGCTAAGGGATATAAACTAATCACGAAAGAAGTATTGAGATCCTTGGGGCGAAAAGCAAGAATGAAACCGATCATTAAATTATTCTAAAGAAGTGACTTCATTCAAAGGAGTTGCATCCATGAACGAAGAACCCCCGTCATTAGGTGACGGGGGTTCTTCGTTAGAGAAAGTTTAAAAGGGTTTATTGGATGCTTCATGGCTAAGTTCTTGAATGACTTCTTGGTATGAAGTGAGCTGTTCTTTTTCAGCGCTAGTTGATTGATGGAAAGCAGCAGAAAGATTGTTAAGGGCCACGTTGATTTGATTCTGTGTATCTGGATGTCCGTTCGTAGCCATTTGCTCTGCTCTTTCTACCGCTTCACGTGCAAGTTGGAAATAACGATTTCCCATCTTCATTCACCACCAGACAAATTTTCTTGTTGCTGTTTCTTTCGTTGCTGACTGCTTAAACTTGTCATGTCGTGTTGATCCATGTTTTGCACGGCACGATCCGCGCCTTCTTTTATCATCCTTTTCGTTTTGCTGTTCTTTGCCATGATTGAATCCCTCCCTTTCCTTTATAGGATGAGTACAACAATCATTTATTATTCTGCTTTCATTTCCTATAAAGTAAATAAAAAAGACAGCTTATGATAGCTGTCTTTTGTCAGAAATAGTGAGCTTTAGTCTTTCCTCAAGAAAAGTGGCAATCCCATCTTCTTCATTCGTAAAGGTCACTTCATTCGCGATGTTTTTTAACTCGTCAATTGCATTACCCATCGCAACGCCTGTACCTGCATATTCAATCATTTCAAGGTCATTGTCTTCGTCACCAAATGCAATAACTCTCTCCTCTGGAACGTTAAAGTGTGCCGCTAAGCGTCTCAAACCAACGGCTTTATTTAAGCCTGCTCGAACGATTTCTATAATATTCAATGGGGCAGCCCAAACCCTGTGTTCAACCATTTCTGCATGATGGTCTCTCAGCATTTGCCGCAGATCGGCAAGCTGCTGCTCATGAGGGTGGATAAGAAGAGACGTTGGATCATCTTTTAAATTTTTATGAATTTCACCAGTGAAAATGGAAGAGTCATTCATAATCATATTTTGCATAATAAGTTCATCATGCTGATGAAGGTAAACATCATCAAGCACTTCTGCCATTATATTTTTTACATTAATATCATTACAGGAAGAAACGATTGATTTTGCAATCGTTAAATCTAATGGAGAATGATGAGTTCCAAAAGAGCGATCCAGGGGATGATGAACAAAGGCCCCGTTAAAATTAACGATCGGAGAATCAAGTGCAAGTTCTTTATAATACCGAACGCTTGCCCGATAAGGGCGACCTGTTGCGATCGCGACGTGATGCCCTTGCCTTTTCGCTTCAAAGATAACCGATTTTGTGCGTTCAGAAATATTCTTTTCGCTGTTTAACAACGTGCCATCAAGATCAATTGCGATTAGATGCGGTTTAGTTGTCATAGAAGCTCCTTTGAAAAGTGTCTTTTGATCGTAGCGCAAATGCATCTACTCCCTTATTGTACATGGCATAAGATTAAGTGTCTATTTTGTAATATTAAAATTTTGACAAGAATGTTAAAAGGATAAGATCATCGTTTGAGGAATTATTAAGAAGGGTAAACTTTAACTATCATTCCATTGGAGGTGGCAGTCGATTATGACTAAGAAACAAACATGGCTAATATCAAGTATTGCGGCAGGGACAATCGGCATTTCATCCTATTTATTAAAGGATGAAGAAAAGAGAGCGAAATTAAAAACGAAGGCAAACGGACTGCGTAAGCAGGTGACAAAGAAATTCAGTGACAGCTTGCCAATCGAAAAGGCAGGAAACCCAACAACCCCTGATCAATCTGATGATAGCGGAGATAGCAAGATGGTTTATGAAGGGTCTCAGTTTCCAACTCAGTACTATAATAAATTAGAAAACATGAAATCCGTTGAAAAGAGTCATGAAGAGCAAGTGAAAAATTAACGAACCTAACATGCAAGCAGCGCTTGCATGTTTTTCTTTGCTAGCCTTCCTTCAAATTTCTCATGTAACCATATGAATGGTACGATAGAAAGGACGGTTACAAGAGGAAAGGGGTAAGTTCATGATTACAATTGTAAATGAATACATAGAGAATATACCCGTTCTACATGTTGTAGACGGTGAACTTGCGAACGAGAAACTTCCGCTCGTTATGTTTCAGCATGGTTTTACCAGCGCAAAAGAACACAATCTCCATATAGCATACCTCCTTGCTGAAGAAGGGTATCGCGTTATTCTTCCTGATGCGGTGCATCATGGGGAACGCGAAAATGATTTGTCAGGGAAAAAGCGTCAGTATGTGTTTTGGGAGATTGTCATTCAAAGCTTAACCGAGCTTGACCAACTAAGACAGCATCTAGTCGATCGAAACCTCGTTCAAGAAGACCGAATTGGCATGTCTGGTACCTCAATGGGAGGCATCCTTACGTTTGGAGCGTTAACGCAATACCCATGGATTAAAGCGGCCGTTTCTTTGATGGGTTCGCCGTCTTATTTCAAGCTGGCGAACGCTCAAATTCGTTACTTGAAAGAAGAAGGATTCAGTCTACCGATTTCTGAAGAAGAAATGAAAAAACAAATTGAAGGTTTACAGTCTTATGATCTGTCTTTACAAGAAGATAAACTTAATGGCCGACCACTTATGATGTGGCACAGTACAGTTGATAAGGTGGTTCCTTATACGTTAACGTATGATTTCTATCATCAAATTAAACCGCTTTATACTGGGAAGGAAGAACATCTGAAATTTATTAAAGATGAGACATCTGGCCATAAAGTTTCACGAGAAGCTGTTCTTGCTTTAGTGAACTGGTTTAAAACTCATTTATAGAATTAAGGCTTTTCGGTTTAAGTTAAATCTGAATTTGTTATAATGAAAGTTGGAAGCACTTGTTATGAAAGGAGAGATTGCTATGTCTGATCAAACAGATCAAGAAATGAGAGATAAATTATTTGAAGCTCTGGAGAATGTGATTGACCCTGAGCTTGGTATAGACATCGTAAACCTTGGCCTCGTCTACGAAGCTGATCTTAACGATGAGGGTGTAGCACAAGTCGTTATGACATTAACTGCAATGGGTTGCCCATTAGCAGGTACCATCGTGAACGATGTAAAACGCGCCCTATCTGATGTAGAGGAAGTGAACGATGCTGATGTTAACATCGTTTGGAATCCACCATGGTCAAAAGATAATATGTCACGGTATGCTAAGATTGCACTTGGTATTACGTGATAAAATGAGAAAAGGAAGAGGGGCTCCCTCTTCCTTTCTTTTATATTGAAGGAATGCCATGAACAGCCAAATATAGTAAAATGACGTTTCTATTCTGTACGTTCAACAATGATTTTTTCGTTAATCATCTTCCAAATTGCAGGGTCCTCCATCCCTAGTCTCCATAAGGCTACGCCCTGGACACCAAGTTCATCCGCTAAGCGAATTTTCGCTTCAATGCTTTGTTCATTCTCAAACCAAACTTCATGCTTGTTTCCTTCATCATCTGTATAACGGAAGAAAGGCGTTTTACGCTCTTCATTAAATTGAATTTCGGCATTATATTTTTTCTGTAACTTCATCGCCATATCATACGTGACGTACGTACTTTTTTCTTTATCAAGGTTAAAGTCAAAACCAAACACAGAAATAGCGGATACTAATTTTTCAGGTGGAATTCTCGTTTTGGCATATGTCATCACTTTTTCCATCCATCCGGCCGTTACGGCAGGTCCTGGAGGACTTCCTGGCCAGCCAAATTCATTATAGAGCATGACGATGAATTGATCGACGGCTTTGCCGATTTCAGCATAATTAAATGGATCTGAAAATGGATTGACGAGTTCATCCGAAGCTCTTGATGGGACGCTTGCTGAGAAGAAATATCCTTTCTTACGTAGCTCTTCTCCGATTGTCTGGTATAGAAGTGTTAGTTTATCTGCATCTTCAATATAGACGTCTTCAATGTCAATATCGACCCCATCAAAATTATATTTTTCGATTAATTTTACAAGATTCAAAGCAAATGCTCGTCGGTTTTCTTCGCTTGAAACAAGTGTTTGAACAACCTTTTTACTTGGTTCTGTGTCACCCTTTTTATACAGTAAGTTATGCACAACGGGCATGATCTTTATGTTTTGATCATGAGCAAGTTGGACGAGTTTCTCAATTTCTCTGTCGCTAAATTTGCCGAACTTCTCAATTGTTGTTGGGTTCTCCTGGCTGATTCGAAAAAGAAACAAAGCTAGCTGTGAAAGGGCGGAACGATTCGAAACAAAGGATTTATAAGAAGAAGGGAGCGAAGGGCCTTCTTCAAGCGTATAATATCCGATAATCCGTGATACCGGCTTATCATCTCCATACGCTTTAAAGGTAACGAGACTATCGGATATCCACCCATTTGTGCCATCATATAGCTGAACTTTGTACCAGTTTCCACGAATACCTTCAACTGCAAGCTTCGCTCCAGTTCTCATCTGAGCAATGATGTTATACCCTTTACCTGGACCCGTTCTCACATTCGCTCGATCTGCTTTAACAACAACTTCCGTATAGACTGGAATTTTTAACGTTTGCCCTATTGAAAGGGCATCTGATGATAAGTCATTTAACGACTGAATGCTTTGAGCTGTTGTACCGTAATTTTGGGCAATACTGTATAGGCTATCTCCAGCTTTAACTGTATAGTCAATTCGCATCGATCGAGCACGATTAAGAGGGATTTCAAGGTGTTGCCCAACATAAATGAGATTAGAGGGTAATTGATTTAGTTCTCTCACTTCTTCGACAGGAACTTGGTAATGCTCTGAAATGCTTAGTAATGTATCGCCCTGTTTCACTGTATACGAATGATTTGTAGAAGAAGGAATTCGAAGCATTTGTCCCACGTAAATAATATTTGAATTAAGCTGATTCATTTGCTTGATTTCATGAACGGATTGCTCGTGCGTTTCTGCAATTTTAAGTAGCGTGTCGCCAGGCTTAACCCAGTATTCTCTTTGAGGCATGTTCATCACTCCTTTCCATATAAGATGCATCACTAACAATCTATTCACCACTCTCGCCATTCATTCAAGTTTTCCATTGAAACGTATGAGTGAATCTTTGTTACAATAAAGAGGAAAATGTGAACAGATGGAGATGAGATGATGGTCGAGAGAAGAAAACCAATCACAGTGGAGGAAGCTGTTCAAAAGGTGATGAACCTCTCCTATGAGGGCTCGATTGAAACAATTCCTTTAGAAAAAAGCGATGGGCGTCATCTAGGAGTCGCGCTTGTAGCTGACCATGATGTTCCACCGTTTGATCGTTCTCCTTATGATGGGTTTGCGATCCGAGCAGAAGATACATATGAAGCTTCGAAAGATCGTCCAGTTAAGTTAAAAGTCATTGAGGAGATAGGAGCGGGTACGGTTGCGTCAAAAGTTCCAGAGAAGCACGAGGCAATCCGCATAATGACGGGTGCCGCGATACCTGAAGGAACAAACGCAGTCATTATGCTTGAGCTCGTTCAAGAAATGGAGGAAGAAGAGCAGCCGTTCATACAGGTGAAACGAAAAGTAAGAAAAGGAGATAACCTCTCTCTACGTGGGGAAGATACGCAGGAAGGAACCGTCCTGATTGAGAAAGGAACACAAATCACTCCTGGTGTGAAGGCTCTCCTAGCAACGTTTGGTTATGCCAATGTTCCAGTAGCTCGTAAACCAGAAGTAGGGATATTCGCGACTGGTACAGAGCTTCTCAATCCAGAAGAAGCCCTTCAACCTGGAAAGATTCGTAACAGCAACTCTCCTATGATAGAGGGACAGGTGAAGGATGCTGGAGCTACACCGCTTTATTTTGGGAAATTAGAAGATGATTTCGAAACTTGTTTTTCATCAATCAAAACCGCTTTAAACAAAGTAGATATTCTCATTACGACAGGGGGCGTATCCGTAGGCGATTACGATTACCTGCCAGCAATTTATGAAAAACTCGGTGCTACTGTGTTATTTAATAAAGTAGGTATGAGACCAGGAAGTGTGACTACCGTTGCAGAATGGAATGGAAAATTGTTATTTGGTCTTTCGGGAAATCCTTCAGCATGTTTTGTAGGTTTTGAACTGTTCACAAGACCGGTCATCAGGCGTGCGCTTTTTTCGAAGTATCCTTATCGCCAGAAAAGCAAAGGAGAATTGTTAACAGACTTTCCAAAACCTAACCCGTTCACAAGGTTTGTACGAAGTCGAACAGAGGAGAAGGAAGGACGAATTTACATAAAGCCAACAGGACTTGATAAATCTGGAAGCGTGACCTCTCTTGCCGAAGCGAATGCGTTTGCCGTTTTACCTGGAGGAACGCGTGGTTTTGCAACTGGTGATACGGTTGTGCTTCTTCACCTACGTGAGGAAGGATCGGCTACGTGGTAAAGACACCGGTCATTCAAGTAGTAGGCTATCAGAATAGCGGGAAGACGCTTTTTGCTGAAAAATTTATCGAACAAGCTACAGCTGAGGGTATTAAAGTGGGCGTGATCAAGCATCATGGGCACGGTACGCCTGATGTGTACGATCAGAAAAAGGATAGTGGTCGCCATCGGAAAGCTGGAGCCGTTGTGACGGGTGTAAGCGGCGGTGGAATGGTATCCATCCAAGCTACGCAAGAAACAGAGTGGGAGCTTGAACAGTTAGTTCGTTTATATCATTCGTTTGATCTTGATCTTATTTTAGTGGAAGGGTTCAAAGAAGAGAGCTATCCGAAAATTGTGCTACTACGAGATAAAGATGACGTGAACTTATTGAACAAAAAACATGTCATCGGTACGATCATGAAAGAAGTTCTCGATGTTTCTGTGGATAATAGCAATAGCTACCACTATGATCAAATGAATGACTGTATAAAAGATGTGTTGAAGGATGTTAGGAGAGGGTAACGATGGAAATGTATAAGATAACTTCTGATGAAATTGATGTGAATCAAGTAATAACGAGTGTGATTCGCCCTGAGGCCGGGGCAATTAATACCTTTATCGGTACAGTAAGAGAATTTACTGGTAATAAGCAAACCGTTTCATTACAATATGAGGCGTATCCTTCAATGGCTGAAAAGCAGTTAAAGCGTATCGGAATCGAAATTCGAGAAAAATGGCCCAATGTCCAAACGTCGATTGTGCATCGAATCGGAAAATTAGCGATAAGTGATATGGCAGTAGTGATTGCAGTCGCATCTCCACATCGTGCGGAAAGTTATGAAGCAAGTCGCTATGCCATTGAGCGGATCAAGGAAATCGTCCCTATTTGGAAAAAAGAGTACTGGACGGATGGGGAAGAGTGGATTGGAGATCAACTTGAGAACACTTCATATAAAAATCGCGTACCAAAGGAGGAAAAAGAATGATTACGGTTCTTTTCTTTGCAAAACAGCAGGAGCAGCTTGGACTAGACAAGCTCGAGCGCGCTGAATCTCAGCTCGCTGTAGCTGAGCTGAAACAAAAACTGATTGAGGATTATCCGGAGCTATCTCTCGATCATACGATGACTGCGATAAATGAAGAATACGCGGATGAGGATCAAATGATAAACGACCAAGACATTGTCGCGTTTATACCGCCAGTTAGTGGAGGATAAAAAGGAAAAACACCCATTGGGGTGTTTTTTCGTTGTTTTTACTGTTTCGTGAAAAAAAACAGGATATCGCGGAAATATTGGTGTGGAGGGCACTACATTCGTGCGCATTTAACCAGGCACGCTCCGCTTTTCGAAGATCCAGTTGCAGCGCCCAGCCTCTCGATCGCTTCACCCCATAAAATGAACACAAAAAGCGTGTTCTTTTTATGCGGCTCCAGCGCTTTTCGAGGCTAAACGGGCGCTTCTGCTTTTCAATGATCCAGCTGCGACTCGCAGAAACTGCGATATTTCACTCTTTCACCAGAACACAAAAAGCGTGTTCTAGTTCAAGAGTTCCAATATCTCCGTTTCTAAACGCTCGTCTCCGCTTTTCGAAGATCCAGCTGCAGCGCCCAGACACTCGGTCACTTCGCCCTATAACTCGAACACAAAAACCGTGTTCAATTTATAGGGCTCCAGTGCCTGCCGTGTCTAAACGGGCGCTTCCGCTTTTCTTATAACCTACAAATCGTGATTGGGCAGTCTTCGCAGTGGATGGCGCAGCGGAGGAATTCGAGGTTGTGGATGGTGATTTTTCCTTGGGCGATGGAGATGATGCTGGCTTTTTTTAGTTCACTTAGGATACGGTTGACGCTTTCTCTTGTAAGACCACAGAAGTTACCTAGTTCTTGGTTTGTTAGTGGAATGTCGATGAGGATATCGTCTTGCTGATGGACGCCGTATGTATTGGATAATCGGATTAGGGTGGAGTAGAGGGCTCCTTTTTTACCGTGTAGCAATAGATCGCGGAACTTTGATTGGTTTTTCCTGAAATTTTCTCCCATGAATTTCATGAACTCGGTCGCAAGCAGGGCATCGTTTGTGAGTGTTTTTTCAAGGTGAGCTTGTTTAACGAAAGTAGCTTTTACCTCATCAACGGCCCATGCGTTAGCGGAGAAGTTAAGTTGGCCCGTGTATAGCGCGAGTTCACCGATGAGGTCCCCGGGCTGACAGATTTGAAGCGTTAGTTCTCTGCCTTCTGATGTAATTTTATTTAACCGCACGTTTCCAGTTTGAATCAGAAAAAGGCGATCTGCTTTCATTCCATCCATATAAAGTGGTTCGTCTTTTTGAAATGAAATGGACTCGCCTTCTTCCGCAATCCACATTTTCAGGGCATCAGAGTTGATCGGATCTTTTTTCATATTTAGCCTCCCTGGATCAATTTACGTACTATTATCCCACGTTACCTTTCTCCACTACAACCGTCATTTCCTTGTCGCTGACATATTCTATACAAATAGACATGAAAAAAACCGGCAATAGCCGGTTAAAAAATAAGAACGAGTGCGCCTACGATAAAGCAATAGATAGAGAAATAAATTAAATTTCCTCGCGCCATAATATTCATAAACCATTTTAATGAGTAGTAAGAAGCGGTAAGTGACAATAAAAAGGCTACGATGTATGGGATTAGCATATCACCAAATTGAAGATCACCTATGCTTAAGATCATGGAACCTACGCTTACTGGGATGAACAATAGAAAAGAAAAGCGGAGCGCTGTTTCTTGCTTCATTCCAAGTCCCATGGCGGCTACAATCGTTGCACCTGAACGACTAATCCCAGGAATCAAAGCAACAGCTTGAGCTAATCCTACAATGAATGCATCTTTGAAGTTAAGAGCGGATTCGCCTTTTGATCCTCGAAGGTTACGAATCAGCCAAAGTGCGATCCCCGTTATAATTAAGGTTGCTCCGACAACTTTAAGTCCCTTTAATTGCTCACCAATAAAATCGTCGAACATGATGCCAAGAACAGCTGCAGGAACTGTTGCAACGATCAGATATACGATGAACATGAATTCGCTTTTCGATTCTTTTTCTCGTGTAACGACATAGCGTACACCGTGAGATGTTAGACGAATGAGATCATTTCGGTAAATAAGAAGAACTGCAAGTAAAGAGGCGAAATTCATTAATATCTCGAAACTTAGCCCTTTGATTTCTAGTCCAAATAGTTTTTGTGCTATGACAAGATGTCCACTTGATGAAATCGGAATGGGTTCGGTGAAGCCTTGTAATAAACCAAGAAATGCGTATTTAAGTAATTCCAACAGTTCCATGAGTATTGTTCCTCCAGTAATTGTTACAAAATAAATTGACACATGTAACCATTAAACACCAGTCCTTCCATTTTTGTAAAGGGAAATTTTGAGTCAAGTTACATAAAAGAGTATTCGGTGATAAATGCTGATAAAGGGGGCAAATCTAGATAAGTGGAAGGAGGCAGATGTATGGGCGGAGAAAATCGTCAGTTTACACCTGGGCAAAAAGCGCCAAATAATGGTGTATACATTGAAATTGGAGAAACAGGTGGAATGGTAAAAGATCCAAAACAAATTGAGCTACGTGCCGGTGAGGCGTTTCCTGAATGTTCAAATCAAAATCGGAAGTGGTCTAGGGAACCTAAGCCGCACCATTAATTGGAATAAGAGACAACATACAAAAAAACAAGCGCCGCTAGAGGCGCTTGTTTTTACTGTTCAGCAGGATCGGAGATAAGTCCTTCTCCAACTAACATTGCTGCTACAGCTAATATCACTCCGAAAAGTGATGCGGGTCCGAATTCGTAATGGCCGCCTTGCATCGATGCAAGTACGTAGAACATCATATTACTAAGTAGAAAACCCCAAACAATTGCCCAAAGATAACGCACGAAATTCACCTCATTTGTAAACGTATTCTATCGATTATCATACCACAAAACGATCGTATTCAGCATCTATCAATTTTAATTCAGTGAATAAAATAGCCACGATAAATAAGTAGCGAATGCTGTCCAAAGAAAATAAGGAAGCAATAACCATCCAGCAAAACGGTTTTGTCTTCCAGCAAGGAAGATAAGAAGGAGCGTAGTGATTGTGATGAACAGTGCATCCATAAACGTCGCAAAAAGCGCGTGGAGATTAAATTGTAAGTAACTGAATACCTGATTCAATATGTAGTTAATCCCAAGCAGCGACATGTACTCACTATTGTGACGACCGAAGCCACGTTCTTGATAAACGATCGCTGTCGATAACGCAATGAATCCGAAGAGAATAGCCCAAATGATGCCAATCACGGAGCCATCAGGAGTCCAATCTGGCTTTGCCAGTGTACGATACCAATCCGAATCAAAGGGGAAAAGGAAACCAGAAATACTAAAGAAAAGATAAACAATAATAAAAACGAGAAAAGTTGATTTTTTCATTTTATCACCACCTCCATTTCCATACCCATATCATTCCATATTGATGCAAGGGTATAGTTAAAAAGAAGGCAACATATACTGGTTGAGGGACTTTTCTACTGTTTTGAGGAAATAAGAAAAGAAGGTGAAATTCCCGATATATAGGCACTTCACCCTTTCTTCCATATGCAACTTGCATAGGTTATACAGAAAGTGATAAAAGGGCGAGGGGAGAGTATGTGTATTCGTAAACGAGCCTATCAATTAGACGGGGAGTGGACGATCGTTCTTGTCCCTGAACGGCCTAACGGGTTTGGCGTTTTTATCATCGGGGGGTTAACGCATTTTGTAGATGCTGAAACAAGTTTTTGGTTGCAGAATCACACGCGTCACGGTATGATCACTGACTTCCTTGAAGCGGGTTACACGGTTTATACTAGTAACTTGTATGGAAGGCACTGGGGCTCACCAAAAGCTGTGAAATTGACGGAAAGAATTTATAACCTGGTTCATAAACAGGAAATTCTTAACCCAAAAATTCATGTTGTTGCCGAAGGAATGGGGGTTCTAGCTGCAGGTGCTTTTTTAAACAATCGCGAGTCTATTATTCGTTCAGCAGCGCTGTTAAACCCTTGTTTTGATGTCAAAAGTCTTGTTCACCAAGAGCAAATGAATCGGCTTTTTTATAAGAGGTTAGTCAAAGAAATGGCAAGAGCATACGAAATTGAAAATGAACAAGTGATTTCGAAAATACAGCAAAAAGAAATAATCACGTCTTTTTGTCCCATTAAAGTATGGCATCATTCGCTTAAAAGTCCCTATTCGCTAGAACAAATTCGCACCTATGAACGGGTTCAGAGGGAAGCAGGGTATCCCATTGAGCTTGCGCTTTTAAGCGACAGTTACCAATCACTCGGTAAAAAAATGATTCGCTTCTTTCAAGAGTATGAAGAGCTGTAGCGAACTATCGCTTGAGCTTTGTAATGTCCATAGCAGGATGATGTCCGTATAAGATCAGGTCTTTAAGGATTTCAGCACCAAGCATACTGTAAACCGTACCGTTCCCTCCATACCCAAGCATAAAATAGACCCCGTCGTATTTAGGGTGCTTACCGATGTACGGAAGTCCGTCTTTCGTTGAACCAAAAATAGCGCTCCATTCATAAGCAATTGACGCTTTAATGGAAGGAAACAGTTCGTGCAATTTAGTTAACAGCTGATGTCCCTTTTGTTCCAATTCTTCTTCATTGTTCAAATCTGTATCCAAGCCTCCAATAAGGATTCGGCTATCTTCAGTCGTTCTTAAATAATGATAAGGGCGAGCGGTTTCCCAAATAAGTGATCGATTGTGCCAGCCAGGAAGATGGTGAATCGGTTCTGTCGCAATCGTATAAGTGCGCTCCAATAGGGCGCCTTTTGTTTTGGCGAACTCCTGCGTACCATAGCCGGTGGCATAGATGACGTGTTTGGTGCGTATTTCTCCTTTTTCAGTCTGAAAGATAAGATCTTTCTTATTAAATTGATGAGAAAGTACTTCGGTATGTTCAAAGATGCTGACCCCGTGATCTGCTGCATGACTGGCGAGAGCCAGGGCAAATTGATAGGGGTTCACTTCTGCTTCTGTTTTTGTATAGATTCCCGCTGGTGCGGTGAATGAATAGAGGTTTTCAATGGCATGACGATCTAAATAATCAGCATTAAAACCATGCTCCTTTAAAGCTTCATACTCCTTTTTTAATTTTTTAATATCGTGTTCATCGCTTGCGAAATAAAAACTATCTTTACGCTTGAAGCTAGTCTTGTCCTTTAAAGTGGCATTGTATTTATCAAGTTCATCAATGGCTTTCAAACAAAGCTTATAGAAATAGACAGCTTTTTCTTTGCCAAACCGGTCGATAAGGTCGATTAGCATCGCATCATTCGAAAATTGGAGGAGTCCTGTGTTTGCGGAAGTACTTCCAGAGCCAATTGTTCTTTTTTCAATTAATACTGTATCAAGATGATAGTCTGCAAGCATTCTTGCCATAATCGATCCTGACATACCGCCACCAATAATTAATACGTCACATGTGGTCGCGGTTGTAAGTTCTGGGAACGTTCTTGCATTCGTCACAGTTGTTGGCCAAAATAACTGGCCATGATGAAGTTTCATGATAACGTCTCCTTTTCATTCTGCCGCGTTGATAACGTTATTAGAATGAACGCCATGCGCCAAAAGTATTCTTAATGAGTTGAGGTGGGAAGATGAAGAAAGTGTTTATTACAGGTGGCTTAGGGTTTATTGGTTATCACTTAACAGAATTTCTTCTAAACAAAGGGATAGAAATTGTAGCGATGGATGGGAAAGTTGATAAAAGAAGGAAAGCGGAGTATGAAATGAAAGAAATGATGCTTCTTCGAAATGCGAATTACAAACAAATCAATAGTCGAATCGAGGAAGCTTCCCTCGATCAACTAATGAAGGATTGTGATACGATTTTTCATCTTAGTACACCGAAGCTTCTAAATGAAAAGCGTGGCGCAAGAATGATAGAAGAAAGTCTAAAATGTACGCGAAAAGTGATGCAAGCTGCAGGTGGAAAAGTGCTTGTATATGTGTCAAGTACTGAAGTATTTGGTACACGTTATGGAAGCATTACGGAAAGGACACCACATCATCCGCGCTCCAATGCCGGAAAACTAAACTCAGAAGAAGAACGAATTGTTTTAAATCGTACGGGTGAAATCGTTAAAGTTTTGCGCCTTCCACTTGTTTATGGTCCATGGCAGCCGTCTTATTATGCTTTTCAATACTCTCTTTTACATCATAAGCTTCCAAAAAAGTATGAAGAGGAAGGAATCAATTTTCATTTTGATGCCGTTTATGTAGAAGATGTCTGTCGCGCCATTTATCAAGCAGCCACAAGGCGTGAGCACTCAGAAACGTTCAATCTAACAAGTGGGAGAGAAGGAGAATGGCAAAGTGGAGTCGAATGGTGTATAGGAGAGTCAATAGAGTTAGATGGTGATAAAAGATTACGGTGTGGCGTTTCGAATAAAGAATGTGAAAGCAAGCTTGGTTTCGCCAACATCACTTTAATTGAAGAAGGACTTCGACTACAGCGACTGCATACTCAAAAGATGATGGCATTCGATCCTTCAATCTACTTAACGTGATTTTACTGACTGAGAAGGGAAGATTCTAGATGATTGAAAAAACACTTGGAAATTATGATGTACACGATTCCTCTCATGGCCTTCAAGCTTTAAAGGAAACCCGTGAAAAACTTCTTTCAATGGTAAGTGACATTGAATTTCAGGAACTTCATTACGGATACTCAAGTTTTCCTACAGTTGGAGCCTATTTACTTCATATTGCACAAATTGAGCTTTGGTGGGTAAAAAATGCGCTTATGGGTGAAAGTGTAACGGAAGAAGAAAAAGAGCGGTACTATTTCCAAGAGAAACAAGTAATTGCTGCACCTGATGACAAAGAGCTTTCCTGGTTTTTAGCTCGTCTTGCTGAAGCGCGTGACTACATACGTGCTTATTTTAACCAACTCTCAGATGTAGAATACCGTAAGCCAGGACCGGAAATTACGATAAATGGAGAAACGCTCCGTTATTCTCCTGAATGGATTATTAGTCATCTCATTGATCACGAAGCTTACCATAGAGGACAGGCTGCAATGGTATTAAAAATGGTTTCCGGGCAGCGAGAAGCATGGGAGCATTTCAATACACCGTATTTGTCGTTATAATAGGGGATGAGCCTTTTAGGCGAAAGTGAATTAGGAGTGAATGAAATGGATCAAAACATGAAATTTATGCAAATTGCAATGAAGTATTTACCTGAGGCGAAGCAATCGCTTGGTGAACAAGACATTGAACTTGATCTTGAAAAAATGCAGCCGCTACTTCAGCTCTTTCTTAAAGCGATGGAAGATGCTTATGAGCTAGGAAAGCAGGATGCACAGGAATAAGGAGAGAATGAAATGGGCCGTAAAGCTTTCTGGATCTGGTTTGTCCCACTAGGTGGCTTATTGATAGGCATCTTGATCGGCAGTTTTAGTTTAATGGTCATCTCTGGCATCTTATTATTTATTAGTGCAGGAAGCATGCTGTTTCTTTCCAAATGAATTGAAAAGACGTGGATGCACGTCTTTTCAATTATTTTACGAATAAGTTAAGCAAAGAACCCATTTGTTTCACCATAGGCGTGATTTGTTGAACAGTATTCATCATTTTAGGAAAGTCGTATTGCCCGTTTTGTTTTTTAAAGTGATTCATAAATGGCTGACCACCCGGATATCCTTGATAAGGGCCGTATTGGTAATAAGGATGGGGATAGTAAGGCTGCCCACCAGGATAATAATTTTGTCCCTGATATGATGGATAAGGCGGATAAGCTGAGAACGGCTGTTGTTGATAAGGATGATAGCCAGGCTGTTGGTAGAAATAAGGCTGTTGTTGGTTATACGGATACATCCATCTATCCTCCTTTAATTCAAGTTAACTTATGAATAGCTTATGAATCTTATGTATAAATGGTGTGGGGAGCAGTCAGGTAGACAAACAAATTGATATGGATTAAAATTAGTACCAGCTACTAAAGATTGGTTTTAAGTAAGAAAATATCCTATAAAGGGGAAATTCAAGATGAACGCTGGTTTACTAGGTGTAGGACATTATGTACCAGAACGTGTATTGACTAACCATGATCTAGAGAAAATGGTTGATACGTCTGACGAATGGATCCGCACACGTACAGGAATCGAAGAAAGAAGAATTGCGGACGATGATATGAATACATCGGATATGGCTTATTTGGCTTCAAAAAAAGCCCTTGAAGATGCTAATATAAAAGCGGAAGAGTTAGATCTTATTTTAGTTGCGACCGTAACTCCAGACTATCCATTTCCATCTGTCGGATGTTTGCTTCAAGAGAAACTTGGTGCAACAAATGCGGCTGCAATGGATTTAAGTGCAGCATGTGCAGGTTTCATGTACGGCATGATTACAGCTGGACAGTACATTAACAATGATACTTATAAAAACATTCTTGTAGTTGGCGTTGAAAAGCTTTCTAAAATTACGGATTGGGAAGATCGAAACACAGCTGTCCTCTTTGGTGATGGGGCTGGGGCTGCAGTCGTTGGCCCTGTTACGGAAGGCAGAGGGATTCTTTCCTTTGAACTTGGGTCAGATGGTGCAGGGGCCAAGCATTTATACCAGGAGCCAAATGGTTTTATGGCCATGAACGGCAGAGAAGTGTTCAAGTTTGCAGTAAGACAAATGGGCCAATCAGCTATTAACGTGATTGATAAAGCGGGGCTAACAAAGGAAGATGTTGACTTCTTAATTCCCCATCAGGCAAACATTCGCATTATGGAAGCATCAAGGCAGCGACTTGAACTTCCAATCGAAAAAATGGCCACAACGGTGAAAAAATATGGAAATACATCTTCATCAACTATTCCAATTGCGCTATCAGAAGCGATGGAAGAAGGTCGAGTGAAGGATGATGATGTTGTTATTCTTGTAGGTTTCGGAGGCGGTTTAACTTGGGGAGCCGTTGCCCTCAAATTAGGACGTTAAAACTGTAGTATTGAAAAAGGAGCGCTGGTAGAAATGAAGAGAAGAGTTGTTATTACCGGGTTGGGGACGGTTTCCCCACTTGGCAATTCATTAGAGGAAACGTGGACAAATGTATTGAATGGTGTTTCGGGGATTAACCCCTTGACTCGTTTAGATAAAGATCAGTTTGCTGCAAAAGTATCAGGGGAAGCACTCGAATTTGATCCTGAAAAATATATGGATCGTAAAGAAGTTCGGAAAATGGACCGTTTTACACAATTTGCGGTAGCTGCTTCTCAGATGGCTGTTGAAGATGCAGGTTTGAAAATCAATGAAGAAAATGCCGATCGAGTTGGCGTTTGGATTGGATCAGGTATTGGCGGTATGGAAACGTATGAATCTCAATTCCGTACGTTTATGGATAAAGGCGCTCGTCGCGTTAGTCCATTCTTCGTTCCAATGATGATTCCAGATATGGCATCAGGACAAGTATCCATCATGCTTGGAGCAAAAGGAATTAATTCATGTACAGTTACTGCATGTGCTTCAGGAACAAACTCAATTGGAGATTCGTTTAAAGTGATTCAACGTGGTGATGCAGATGTCATGATCACTGGTGGATCTGAAGCTCCGATTACAAGCATGAGTGTCGCAGGGTTTGGCTCGATGAAGGCACTTTCGACAAATCCGGATCCAGCTTCCGCAAGTCGCCCATTTGATGCAAACCGTGACGGTTTTGTCATTGGAGAAGGTGCGGGAATTCTTGTCATTGAAAGCCTAGAATCCGCAGAAAAACGCGGCGCGAAGATTTATGCAGAAATCGTAGGATACGGTTCTACAGGTGATGCTTATCACGTTACGCAACCTGCACCTGAGGGAGAAGGTGGCGCAAGAGCTATGAAACAAGCGATTGATGATGCGGGTCTTTCTCCGTCTGATATTGGTTATATTAATGCGCACGGTACAAGTACAGATTACAACGACAAATTTGAAACTGCTGCAATTAAGTCGGTATTTGGAGAGCACGCCTATAAGCTTGCGGTTAGTTCGACTAAGTCGATGACTGGTCATTTGCTTGGTGCTGCAGGTGCTGTCGAAGGTGTCTTTTGTGCGAAAGTGTTAGAAGAAGGGATTCTTCCACCAACGATCAATTATGAAACCGCAGATCCAAACTGTGACCTTGACTATGTGCCGAACAAAGCAAGAAAAGCGGAAGTGACTGCTGTTATGAATAATTCTCTCGGTTTTGGTGGTCACAATGCAACATTGGTGTTTAAGAAATTCGAGAAGTAACGAATGTAACCTCTGGGGATGACCCAGAGGTTATTTTTTTGTTTATAGCTGAAATGTCTTTGCGACA
Source organism: Guptibacillus hwajinpoensis (assembly GCF_020524165.1). Taxonomy (GTDB): domain Bacteria; phylum Bacillota; class Bacilli; order Bacillales; family Guptibacillaceae; genus Guptibacillus; species Guptibacillus hwajinpoensis_D. The sequence goes on along the minus strand of NZ_JAIVKU010000005.1, from coordinate 104,696 downwards.
AAACGAACACAAAGGGCATGTTCTTTTGAAATGCCTCCAGCGCTTGTCGACCCTAACCGCCCACTTTCGCTTTTCGTGTCTAGCTACGACTCGCAGAAACTGCGATATTTCACACTTTCACCAGAACACAAAGGGCGTGTTCTAGTTCAAGCGCTCCAATATCTCCGTTTCTAAACGCTCGTCTCCGCTTTTCAGTGTTCTATTAATCTTTTCTTAATAATATAGTGATTATGGAATAATTTAACTTGGTCCTGACTATACTGTTTTTACAAACAGTAGCGAAGTGAGGGGTAGCCAGATGTTGTATTTGCGAGATGTTTGGGTGAATTGGTTTGAGGGTGAAGAGAATGGGTATAACGTTTGTGATTTTCATGAATGGCGTAAAGATGATTTCATTGAACTATTGGATCAGGTGCCTGTCATTAAGGTAGAGTCTGTTTTGTATCACTATATCGAAAATGATTTAAGTGAGCTTCCAGAGAGTTTACTTAGTGATGTCTTTCAGCAAAGCTATATTCGAAAGAACAATGAACGATCCCCTTTAGAATATTGCTTCCTGGCTACGGATGGCAGAGGGGTTATCGTGATTGATACATTAGGATATAAAATTCCGATCCGCAAGAGCCGTGTGATTCCAAGACAGGAAAAGGCGGTTTATGAAATGGTTGCCGATATTGAAGCTACACGTTATCCATTTGAAACGGACCAACCGATGAAAGAGCATCATATTCTTTCTCCAGGTCCAGACATCATGATGGGACTGACACGAAAGGAAAGGCAACTAAAACAGCTCTTGTTTATGGCACTCGATCAACTTTATTCAAGTGGAAATTCAGCAGAGATTCGATATTGGTTCACTGAGTGTCAACCGAAAAAATATGTGCAGATTCAAAATATGGAAATGGACGAGGCATGGGAAGGGCTTTACAGAGAAGTGAAAGCGGGTTGGTCCGCAAAACATGAGCAAATCTGTGAACGAATCATTAAAGGGCAACCGTATTTTGAGAAAATATGGGAGCTTGAAAAAGGGACACATGTAAATTAAATAAAGAAGGCTGCCGTGGAAACGGCAGCCTTCTTTTTATTCATCTTATCTTCTTTTTCTCTCAAGACCCATCGCCCGTTCTGCTTTTACTAGCATTTTAGAGGCTTTACGGTTAGCTTTTTCAGCGCCAAGATCAAGAATATCATCTAATTCTGAAGAAGTAATTAGCTCATTGTATCGTTCTTGAATTGGTCTTAGTGTTTCAGCAATTACCTCTCCTAGCTCTGCTTTAAAATCTCCATATCCTCGTCCTTCATAAAGTGATTCAATCTCTTCAACACTTTTGCCGGAGCAAAGCGAGTAAATGGTTAACAAGTTTGAAATGGCTGGTTTTTCTTCTTTGTCATAACGGACTACGCCATCTGAATCTGTTACGGCACGCTTCACCTTTTTAACAATTGTAGAAGGCTCATCAAGCATTGAAATGAAGGCGTTTTGATTGGAATCAGATTTACTCATTTTTTTTGAAGGATCCTGAAGTGACATAATACGTGCTCCAACTTTTGGAATGCGAGCATCCGGCATCACGAAAATGTCGTTATATTTACGATTAAATCGCTCAGCAAGATTACGCGTTAGTTCGATATGTTGCTTCTGATCATCACCAACAGGAACTATTTCTGTGCCATATAGAAGAATGTCAGCAGCCATTAAAGGTGGATACGTTAGAAGTCCAGCGCTGACAGCGTCTTTGCCTGTAGACTTATCTTTAAACTGTGTCATGCGCTCAAGTTCGCCGATATAGGATACGCATTGTAGCATCCAAGCGAGTTGGGCGTGAGCAGGTACTTCAGATTGAATAAACAACGTGGATTTTTCAGGGTCAATTCCTGATGCCAGGTAAAGGGCAGCAAGGCTCCTTGAATTTTGTTTTAATGCTTGCTTTTCCTGAGGTACTGTGATCGCGTGTTGATTAACAACACAAAAGTAGCACTCATTATCGTCTTGTAAATCAGTAAAATGTTTCATTGCCCCCAAGTAGTTTCCAATTGTTAAAGTTCCACTCGGTTGAATTCCGGAAAAAATAACGCTCATTGTGTTGTGCTCCTCTCTAAAATAAATAAAATTGAATACAAAAAAGTCCATTCATCCCTTTATTGCTAGGGACGAATGGACCGTGGTGCCACCCTGCTTATCCAGTAAGACTGAATCACTTATGGTAATCAATACCGCTAGTGGTAACGTGAATGCTCACGCCAATGCCTACTTACTCGTTTCAGCAATGGGGCTCAGAAGTCCATTCCAAACTGTGTGATACCTGTTCTCACCATCCACAGGCTCTCTAGAAACACAACAATTTGTACTACTCTTCCTCATAGCCGTTCTGTATCCTTATTGTTTACTATTATAGCGTAAGGATTTGTTTTGATGCAACAAGTTAGCTACTTATAATTGCAATGGAAATCAAGATTGTCACAACCGTACAAAAACCACCGGCGATTAACAGCGGATAGGTAATTGGGTTATCATAATCTAGCTTATATTTGATCTCAGAATGATCTTCCTCAATCATTTGTCGTTTTGCAGTACTTCGAAAGTAACGTTTGAATGAGTAAACAATACCGTCGAAAAAGCCGGTTTGAATAACATGAAGAGCCGCACCAATAAGCAACATACCAAGAGCAATCATGAAGAGAATATCTGAGACAGGCTGTAAGCCAAACCCTCCATCGGATGAAATTGATAGGATCATTGAAGCAACAATGGCCAGAATAACAAGCACACCTGACTTGATTATAAGTGATTTCATAGTAACCCCCATTTTTCTTTCTATTGTTTAGTATAAAAAAAGAATGAGCCAAGAACAATATATAGCAGTGACAAATATGGAGCACATTTACATATCATTCATGTTTCAGAATATTTCGCGATATGCATACAATATACACGAACGTATACTATATACTTTCAGGTAAGGGGGCTAGATAGATTTTCATACATTTCTCTGTAAAATTTTAAAGAGTACCCGTAAACCAGAGAATTTATACCAGGACTAAAGAACTATTTTCTGTTATGCAAACGTAATGGTGACGCGGTTTTTGTAAATCAGTGTAAAAATTATGTATGCAAAATAGTTAGAAAACTTGTATAATACGAGTTGTGGGCGAAACAAATCAAAAAATATCTCGTAAATTGTTAGATAATTTGATGAATTTCGTCATGCGGATTACTAGCTTTTATAGCTACATATTTTAAGGGAGGTCACACAGCATGAAGAAATCAAGATGGACGCTTGTCCTATCTCTTGTGCTTGTTTTGAGCGTATTCCTGTCAGCTTGCGGCGGCGGCGGCTCAAACAACGGGGGGAACAGTGGCGGTGAAGGTGAAGGCGAAGGCGGTTCTGCTGAACAAGTACTTAACTTAGTAGAAACAGCAGAAATTCCTTCAATGGATACAACACAAGCTACTGATAACACATCTTTTAAAGCAATGAACCAGGTTTTCGAAGGACTTTATCGTCTTGACGAAAATAACGAGCCTACACTTGGTATGGCTGCTGAAGAACCAAAAGAAGAAGAAAAAGACGGTGAAACTGTTTACACATTCACAATCCGTGACGATGCTAAATGGTCTGACGGATCCGATGTAGTAGCAGGAGATTTCATCTATGCATGGCATAAAGCACTAAACCCAGATACAATTTCTCCTTACGCTTCTATGTTTGGTACTGCAGGAATCAAGAACGGTAATGCCATCATTACTGAAGGTGATCCTCTTTACGGTAAAGTAGAAGAGCTTGGAGCTAAAGCAGTAGATGATAAAACACTTGAAATTACTGTTGAAAATCAAGTTCCTTATTTCAAATCGTTGCTAACTTTCGCAACGTTCTATCCACAACCGGAAGCATATGCTGAAGAGCAAGGCGATAAGTTTGCTCTAGAAGCTGATACAATGCTTTACAATGGACCATTCGTATTCTCTGAGTGGAACCATGGTGAAGGCTGGACTTACGAGAAGAACACTGAATATTGGGATGCTGAAACTGTAAATCTTGAGAAAATCACTACGAAGATTGTACAAGACGTTGCAACAACAGTTAACCTTTACGAAACAGGTAAGATCGACCGTGCTGGTCTTTCAGCTGACTTCGTAGATCAATTCAAAGACAATGAAGAGTTTTCGACTCTAGTAGATCCTACAATGTACTTCATGCGTTTAAACCAAAGCAATGAAGCACTAGCTAACAAAGATATTCGTAAAGCACTATACCTTGCATATGATCGTGAAGGACTTGTAAATGTTCTTCTTAACAACGGATCTATTGCTGCTAAATATTTCGTGCCGAAAGACTTTGTAAAAGGTCCTGAAGGTGATGACTTCCGCGAATTCGCTCCAGACGGTTTCTATGCTGATCAAGGCGAAGAAGAAGCGAAAGAAGCTTGGAAAGCTGGACTTGAAGCACTAGGTACAGATTCCGTTGAACTAGAATTCCTAACGACTGATAACGAGCTTGCTGCGAAAATTGCAGAATATGCAAAAGATCAGTTTGAAACGAAGCTTGATGGTCTTACTCTAACAATCAACAAGCAACCTTGGAAGCAGTTCCTTGAGCTTGAAGATTCTGGTGACTTTGATATCTCAACTGGTGGTTGGGGACCTGACTATCCAGATCCAATGACATTCCTTTATATGTTTGAAACAGACGGTGCATACAACCGCATGGGTTACTCAAGCGAAAAGTATGACGAGCTAGTTTCAGGAGCTAAGAAAGAAACAGATGAAGCGAAGCGTTGGAAAATGATGCAAGATGCTGAGAAAGTTCTAATGGAAGAGGACGTAGCAATCGTTCCTACTTACCAAAAAGGTAACGCAATCCTTCAAAAAGATTACGTGAAGAACTATTATGTTCATTCCTTTGGTGCTGACTCATCATACAAATGGATCAAGATTGAGAAATAATTTAAGATTTTCAGGAGAGTATATGTCATCCTGACATATGCTCTCTTTTTTACCTGTAATAAGAAATATGTCGAAATGTAAGCTAGAAACGAAATAGATAGAAAATTTTTTCTAGTGAAATTCCATTTTTCGACTTATAATAAACAAGCAGGTATCTTTTGAGGAGGTTGGTTGTAGTGGGACGTTATATTGGCGGAAGAATCATCTCAATGTTGATTACCTTCCTAATTATTGCTTCGCTAACATTTTTTCTAATGAAGCTTCTCCCTGGTACACCGTTTAATAACCAGGATAAGTTAACAGAAACACAAATTGTTCAGTTAAATGATAAGTATGGTTTGAACGATCCAGTTCCTGTACAATATTTCAATTACATGAAGAATTTATTATCAGGTGATCTCGGCGTTTCCTTCCAGCAGGATGGTCGTGAAGTCTCTACTATTATTGGTGAGCGTATTGGTCCATCTGCTTATCTAGGATTACAATCCTTGGTAGTGGGTACTATTATTGGTCTTTTCCTAGGAATCATTGCAGCATTAAAACACAATTCGTTCCTTGATTATGGAACAATGGTTATTGCCGTTCTTGGTATTTCAATTCCAAACTTCGTTATCGCTGGTCTAATGCAATATTGGCTTGGTGTTAAGTGGCAGCTATTACCGGTAGCTTATTGGGATGGCTTTGCTTATACCATCATGCCAACGATTGCAATTGCTTCGATTGTTGTCGCAACGATAGCTCGTTTTATGAGAACTGAAATGTTAGAAGTTCTTGGACAGGACTATATTACAACAGCGAAGGCAAAAGGCTTAAGTAGCACAGCGGTTGTTATTAGACATACAATCCGTAATGCTTCTATACCTATCATTACCATTATGGGACCACTGGTTGTAGGTCTAATGACAGGTACTCTCGTAATTGAGCAAATTTTTGTTATTCCAGGACTTGGTGAGAAATTCGTTAACTCGATTTTAACAAATGATTTCCCAATTATAATGGGTACAACGCTATTCTTTAGTTTACTATTCATTGTTGTTATTTTATTAGTGGATATTATGTATGGCATTATTGATCCACGAATTCGTTTAGCGGGAGGTAAGGGTTAATGAGTATGAAACAAGAAAAACTACATGACATCTCAGACGACATGTTTCAACCCGCTAAAATTGATTCATCTGAAAATGAACAAATAGCTCGCGAAAGTACCGGGTTTTGGAAAGATGCATGGAGAAGATTGAAGAAAAATCCTGGTGCGATCACTGGTCTTGTCATTATAGTTGCTATCATTTTGTTAGCTATTTTCGGACCAGGAATGAATGAACACTCATATTCAGAGCAGGAGTTAACACGAGCAAAACTTCCGGCTAGAGTACCAGTTCTGGAAAATATCAGCTTTCTTGGAGTGAATGGTGTCGATATTCGCGGAACCGATCAGTATGAAGCAAAAGGCTATGAAGACGAGTATTTCTGGTTCGGTACCGATGAATTCGGACGTGACCAGTGGACTCGAGTATGGCAGGGAACGCGTATTTCACTATTCATTGCAGCAGCAGCAGCATTTATTGACTTTGTAATCGGGGTAGCTTACGGAGGAATCTCAGCTTACTACGGTGGACGAGTTGATAATATCTTACAGCGTATCATTGAAGTGTTAGTTGGTATACCAAACTTAATTTTGATTATCCTTTTTATTCTAATATTTGAACCTGGAATATTCTCAATTATCCTTGCCCTGTCTGTTACTGGATGGATAGGAATGTCACGAATTGTTCGAGGACAAGTATTAAAGCTTAAATCACAAGAATTTGTCCTTGCATCACGTACTTTAGGCGCAACGAGCGGTCGAGTCATTGGGAAACACTTAATTCCTAACGTACTTGGTCAAATCATTATTACAACAATGTTTACAATTCCGAATGCGATCTTCTTCGAGGCGTTTCTAAGCTTTATCGGTTTAGGATTACGTCCACCAGAAGCTTCGCTAGGTTCGATTATTAATAACGGATTTAAGAGTCTACAAATTTATCCGCATCTTGTGCTATGGCCTTCCATTATCATTTCATTGATTATGATTGCCTTTAACCTACTTGGTGATGGCCTGCGAGATGCATTTGATCCAAAGCTACGTAAATAGGGGGAATTCGAATGGAAAAGATTCTAGAAGTAAACGATTTGCACGTCTCCTTTGATACGTTTGCTGGAGAGGTACAAGCAGTTCGTGGAGTAAACTTCCATTTAAATAAAGGTGAAACATTAGCGATCGTAGGAGAGTCTGGTTCAGGTAAATCTGTTACATCAAAAGCAGTTATGCGCTTGATTCCAAATCCACCAGGACGCATTAAAGAAGGTGAGATCAAGTTCGGTGATCGTGACCTTGCTCAGCTGTCCGAAAAGGAAATGCAAAAAATTCGTGGATCAGAAATCTCGATGATTTTCCAGGATCCAATGACATCTCTTAACCCAACCATGACGATTGGAAAACAAATCATGGAAGGGCTAGTGAAACATCAAAATATGAGTAAGTCTGAAGCAAAAGAACGAGCAATAGAGCTTTTAAAACTTGTTGGAATTCCAAACGCTGAAGGTAGAATTAATGAGTTTCCTCACCAATTCTCTGGTGGTATGAGACAGCGTGTGGTTATTGCAATCGCCCTTGCATGTAACCCACGTGTTCTTATTGCGGATGAGCCAACAACCGCATTAGACGTAACGATCCAGGCACAAATTCTTGAACTTCTTAATGATCTTCAAGAAAAAATGGGTACATCGATTATCTTTATTACACACGACCTTGGGGTTGTTGCAAATATTGCAGATCGTGTAGCTGTAATGTATGCTGGAAAAATCGTTGAAACCGGAACAGTTGATGAAATTTTTTATAATCCTCAACATCCTTATACGTGGGGATTGCTTGGCTCAATGCCAAGCCTTGATTCAACAGACGAAGAGCTGATTGCGATTCCAGGTTCACCTCCAGATCTACTTGATCCGCCTAAAGGCGATGCTTTTGCACCGCGTAACCCTTACGCGATGAAGATTGATACCGAGATGGAGCCACCGTTGTTTAAGATTTCAGATACACATTATGCAGCAACGTGGCTATTGCACGAAAAAGCACCTAAAGTAGAACCACCTGCAGCGATCAAAAAACGGATGCAGGGTATGGCTCCAAGTGAGCCGATTATTGGCGCGAAAGATGGTGGAAAGAATGTCTAGTCAAGAGAAACTACTAGAAATTAAAAACCTGAAGCAGCATTTTAAAGTAGGTAAAAGTACTGTAAAAGCCGTTGATGGGTTAACATTTGATATTTATAAAGGTGAGACATTCGGTCTTGTTGGGGAGTCTGGTTGTGGGAAATCAACAACTGGACGTACGATTATTCGTCTTTACGATGCAACGGATGGGGAAGTTCGTTTTAATGGGGAAGATGTACATGGTAAGAAGTCTGCAAAAGAGCTTAAGAAGTTCAATCAAAAAATGCAGATGATTTTCCAGGATCCTTACGCTTCACTAAATCCGAGAATGACCGTTTCTGATATTATCGCTGAAGGTATAGATATTCACGGTCTTTCAACATCTAAAAAAGCTCGTATGGACAAAGTAGTTGAGCTACTTGAAACAGTAGGTCTAAACAAAGAGCATGCGAACCGCTATCCCCACGAATTTAGTGGTGGACAAAGACAGCGTATCGGAATCGCGCGTGCCCTTGCAGTAGATCCAGAGTTTATCATTGCGGATGAACCGATTTCAGCACTGGATGTTTCCATTCAAGCACAGGTTGTTAACTTGATGAAGAAGCTTCAACGTGAAAAAGGGTTAACGTATTTGTTTATTGCGCATGACCTTTCTATGGTGAAATACATCAGTGACCGTATTGGGGTAATGTATCGTGGGCAAATCGTAGAGCTTGCTGAAAGTGAAGAGCTTTACCGTAACCCGCTCCATCCCTATACGCAATCATTACTTTCTGCGATTCCACTTCCGGATCCAGAATATGAGCGTTCCAGAAAACGTAAAGTTTATGATCCTGAAAAACATCTTCCTAAAGATGGAGAAGAACGTGTCCTTCGTGAAGTGATGGAGGGTCACTGGATCGCATGTACAGAAGAAGAGTATCAAAAGTATCAAGTTACGGTGTAAACCGCTAAGGACCGCATTTCAATTGAAATGCGGTCCTTTTATCGTTCTTTTTTGTTTTTAAATTTTGTCACAAGATAAGCGCTATAGAGAACAACAGGGACAATAAGAAATCCTTTTATGTAAAGGGATAAGTCTTTAGGCAGCGAATAGTCTACTAATATGAGAGCACATAGAATAAAAGTAGAAACGAGTAAACTAATTTTTAATTTTGACATAAGAACTCCTTTGAATTATGCAGTCGGTCGTTATAGCTTAACGAAAATAAAGAGGAGGGAGCACATGATTTTCTACCCATTTAATCCTGAATTTGATCATAAATCACTAAAATTAATCAGGTCTGAAAATGGTGGAAGTAACGATAAGGAACCTTCACCTTATTCTACAATATACCTGTTTGAAGAAAAAGACCAAACAGTCGGTTATTTATGGTTTGAAACAGGTAAAGCACAGGTTGAATTAATGGAGTTTTATTTTAAAGGAGAAGAAGAAAAAAGGTGGGGTCTTTACGATTTTATAGTGAAGTTAGCTAAGAAACAGAATGAAGAAAGATTAAGAATGCGTATTCCAGCTACTAGCTTAGGAGAGAAATTTCTAAAAAAATGGGAAGGGAAGGTGGTGGAAAGGGATGAAAGGGAATTACGGATCGAGATCCCTTTCCTGCGCGAACTGGCATAATAAAACTTACACACTTTGCTGCCATTTCGTTTGATTGTTCAAGCTTTTTTCAACTAGCTGGTCAAGTGATGAAAGTTCTAGGCTTGCCTCTTCTTCGGACATCACTTTATAGTGGTGATTGCCACCCGGCTCTTCATCAGCTTCATCAGCCATTGCAACAACTTCTTGAAGGGCATTGCGATTGACAGTGCCAAGGAAGTAGGAATCTGTATGAAAGAGAATGGCAACGGCAATTTCTTTCGCTGCAACAGGATTTTCACCTAAACGAATCAACATTTTATGTGCTCGTTCGGCACCTTTAATTGCGTGAATGTCGTTTTGCTTATATAAGTTATAGTCCCACTTTCCATTACGGTACCACGTATAGTGGCCGATATCATGAAGCAAAGCCGCTTTGGTAGCAAGATCAGGATTTACTTCTAGTTTGTTTGCAAAATGATAAGCGTGTTTGGCCACAGTAATCGCATGAGCCAGTCCTGCTCGCTTAAGGTATTTGCGTGCAAATGGAAGTTGGAATATATCTGATAAGGTTACGTTTCTCATGGTAATGGCCTCCTAACCGACTTAAATTTATTTTTCTAATCATCATACCAGCTAGTGAAAAATAAATCAATTATGAACGTTCAAGAAAAAGACTTTAGAAATTTTACTGGAAGTTCTTTCAAAGACTGTATATTCATCTTATAATAGAGAAGGCAAACTAATAAAGGGGAGAGAAGCTGTGCGTATTTTTAAACTTGGGTTGAAAAGCCTGTTCGCGTCGGTGTTGTTATTTTCTGTGTTCGGACAAACTGTTTTGGCAGAAGATGCACGATCCGCGACAAATCTTAAAGGTTTTGAGGTAGAAAAAAAAGAATTAACACTTCCAGATCGCCTTCCAAGATTCGTTTATGATTCTGGACTCGATTTTAAGTATCCAGATGCTGTAAGAGGTATTTATGTAACAGGAAATTCCGCTGGTGGAAGTCGATTTAGTAAATTGACGAAATTTGTGAATTCAACTGACTTAAATGCGATGGTCATCGATTTTAAAGATGATTTTGGTAACCTTACATATGAACCTAAGAAGGACTCTCCATTAGCAGAATATGAGATTGGTAAACCTTATATGAAAGATCCACGCAGTGTATTGGAAGAAATGGAGAAAAACAACATTTATCCAATTGCGAGAGTCGTAGTATTTAAGGATACAGTTCTTGCAGAAGCGAGACCAGAACTTTCTTATAAAGAAGGCGGATCAATTTGGAAAAATGGACGTGGAGAAGCGTTTGTAAATCCATTTAAAGAAGAAGTTTGGGACTATAACGTGCAAATCGCAATTGAAGCTGCGAAAATGGGCTTTAAAGAAATCCAATTCGACTATGTTCGTTTCCCTGAAGGATTTGAAACACGTGAAGATACACTGGAATATACGATGGGTAAGTATGCCGATATGGACATGGACAATGTGCAGAAACGAGTTCAGGCTGTAACCGATTTTGTTGCATACGCGAATGCAAAACTTGAACAGTACGATGTTGATGTATCCGTTGATATTTTTGGATACTCAGCAACGATTCCTGAAGCGCCTGGAATTGGACAAAACTTCTCGAAAATTTCTAGCAATGTCGATGTGATTTCATCAATGATTTATCCAAGTCACTGGGGATCTTACTTTGGCATAGCTAAACCAGATCTTGAGCCTTATAACTTAGTTAACGAATATGCAAAAGTTGAGAATGAAGTGTTAGGAAAGCTTGATGATGCGCCTACAAGCCGTCCATGGATTCAGGATTTTACTGCAAGCTATTTAGGCAGCGGTAACTATCTAAACTATGGTAAAGCAGAAGTCGAAGCGCAAATTAAAGCCCTGAAAGACAATGGTATTAATGAGTTCCTTTTATGGGATGCAAGTAATAGTTATACAAAGAATGTTGATTATACACCTTAATTTATTCGTCTGAAGACCGCAAATATGGCGGTCTTTTTTCATTAAGAGTGATCTTCTAATAAAGTCTTCCAGTTTTTTTGACTGTTATGCAGTGGTTTTTGATAAGTATTCTTTTTCTTATTAAATAAGAGATGACCAAATGTGTTTAATACGATTGCCACAAAAGCAGTAAAGCTAATGATTAGAATGGCTAACAAAAGAAATTCACTATAGAAATTCATGTTCACCCTCCTTATCCATCATTTAGTTTAAGTGTACGAAATGTTTACTTATGAAAGAAGAGGGGAAAATATCGAATAGCCCGTCTAGCACTATCTTACTGGATAAATGTGTTATACTTATAGGGAAGAATTCATTATAAGGGAGTAGATCAATGAACTGGTATGAGAAGCTGAAGCAATATTTCCCCATTGAAGAGATGAAATCAAAAGAGCATATGGACTTGCTATTGGAAGAAAAGGGTGACATTTACATTAAGGACGAGGGACCGCACCATGTTCTAATGTATGCCGATCTTCCTGATTTCATATTCGTGGACTATATTTTCGTTTCCAGGGATGCCAGAGGTCAGGGGCTAGGAAAGAAATTAATTGAAAAGCTGAAAGAAAAGAAGAAGCCAATTGTCCTTGAAGTAGAGCCAGTTGATTATGAAGAAACGGATACCGAAAAAAGACAGCGCTTTTATTTGCGAGAAGGTTTCAAACATGCAAAGTCAATTGGGTATCGAAGAAGATCTCTTGCTACGAATGAGATTAATGAAATGGAGATCTTATACTGGTCACCAAGTGAAGCTGGTGAGAAAGAAATATATGAAGCCATGAAACATACGTATCAAGAGATTCACACCTATAAGGATCAACAGCTATACGGTGCATCTTATCAGCCTGTAGAAGAGGTACTAAGCCTTAAAGAAGAGAAGGAACTTATTGAAGAGTAAGAGAATGGTTTTCGATCAGGAGGGAAACTTCTTATGAAGAATCGTGAGAAGAAAAAGCAAAAGAAGCGCGAATGGTTGAAGGATTTATTGAAAAGACGCTGGAAAACCTGGAAACCGCAGTCTTCGAAAGAGCCCGCCTCAAATACGAGAACATCTGCTTAACGCTAGCAATTAAAAAAAACCGAAAGCCATTAACGGCTTTCGGTTTTTTCAATGGATTCCATTTTTTTCTCTAATCGTTTTTGACGGCGAAGGTCAATCAAGTAATACACAACGGGAATGAAAACAAGCGTAATAAAAGTAGCAACGCTTAACCCGAATACGATCACAATGGCCATAGGCTGTTGAATTTCCGTTCCTTCTCCAAAGCCTAATGATAACGGGACAAGGCCAAGAATCGTTGTTAAGGCTGTCATCAGGATTGGTCGTAAACGAATAGGACCGGCTTCTAGTATCGCTTCTCGCGTATTCATTCCTGTCTCACGAAGTTTATTAATATAATCAACGAGAACAATTGCGTTATTTACAACGATTCCAGTTAAAATTAGCATTCCAACGAGCGATCCAACTCCAAGAGGCTGGAAGGAAATGAGTAAGCCGAAAATTATACCGATGGCGGTTAACGGGACAGAGAACATGATAATGAACGGATAGAGAAAGGATTCAAATTGTCCTGCCATCACCATGTAAACAAGAACGATGGCGAGAGCGAGTGCGCCGGACAACTTAAAGAAAGCATCATTCATTTGTTCATCCTGGCCGCCAAACGTAATTTTATATGAATTACCTGGTAGTGGAACATCTTTCACGAGCTTTTCTCGAATTTCGTCGGTCACTGTTCCAAGATCTCTCCCTAACAAACTAGCCGTGATTTCAACTTGTCTCAGTCGGTCTGTACGAGTAATTTCGGAAGGACCTAGACCTCGTTCAATATCTGCTACAGCAGAGAGAGGGATTTTTTCACCAGTCTGTGTTTCAATTAAAAGACTGGAGAGCGAATCAAGTGAATCTGTATACTTATCTTCCACTGCGAGGCGAATATCGAGCTGATTACCATCTCGAGCTAGGTTGCTCGCTACAAGTCCTTTCGTGGCATTTGAAATTGCTGTTGAAATCTGAGAACTTCCAATTCCATAACTAGCTGCTTTCTCCCGATCGATCAGAATTTGAACTTCAGGATTGTTGGATTCAATACTCGAAGTTGGTTCTCTTACACCATCCACTTCTGAAATGCTCGTCATCACATCATCTGATAGCTCTTTTAAGACATCAAGGTCTGGTCCGATAATGTTAATGGAAATGGGATCAGCACTAAACCCTGAGTCACTAGCCGATACAGATATATCGGCATTAGGTATCCTTTTCAGTTCCTTTCTAATATCTTCTGCTACTTCAAGATCGGACTGATTTCGCTCATTAATAGGCACAAGAAGCACGCTATAAGTAGCTCGATTTGTCTGACTTCCCGCACCAACACTAAAATTATCGGTACCGCCTGCTGTTAAATAGGATAGGTCAACTTCAGGAATGGACTTTAACACGTTATCAATTTCTTCCGTAACATTTTCAGTTGCTTCTAATGAGCTTCCCGCAGGAAGATTCGCTGAAATGTTCACGAAACTTTGATCCTGCGCAGGTAGAAATTCAGTTCCAATAAAAGGAGCTCCTGCAGCCGAAATAGCTAAAAGCAAGACGGTAGCGCCAACCGTTTTTTTAGGATGGGTTAATGTTTTATCCAATACGCGTCTGTACCAATTGTTCACACGATCGAATTTTAATTGGAAAATGGATTTTGATTCGTTTCGATTCATTAAGAGTGAAGAGAGCAATGGAACGATAATAAGAGCTGTAAATAGTGAGGCCAATAGGGAATAGGTAACAGCAAGTGCCAGTGGCTTAAAGAGCTGAGCAGCAAGACCCGTTACAAAAACAATTGGCAGAAAGACGACAACAGTCGTGAGTGTCGAAGCGATAATGGCGCTACCCACTTCTTTCGTTCCTTCAACAGCAGCCTCCTTAAGGGATTTCCCCTCTTGCCTTAGTCGATAAATGTTCTCAAGAATAACGATCGAATTGTCGACCATCATTCCAACCCCAAGAGCCAGTCCTCCGAGTGTAAGAAGGTTGATGGTTTGACCTGAAAAGTACATTAATATGAACGCACCTACGATTGAAATCGGGATGGAAAGACCAATAATCAACGTGCTTCGTATATTTCGTAAAAACAAATAAAGCACTGCAGCAGCTAACAGACTTCCAATAATAATGTTCCACACAACCGCTCGGATTGATTGGTTGATAAATTTGGCTTGATCAAACACTGTTTTAATTTCCATGTTTTCTGGAAGGGAAGGCTCTATTTCTTCAAGCTTGTCATTGATTTGGTTAACAACCTGAACGGTATTGGCGCCTGATTGCTTCTGGATTGAAAAGCCAATTGCAGGCTCCCCGTTTAAGTAGCTTTCTTGAACAGCAGGCTTCATTTTCTCTTCAATTTCAACGAGCTGATCTAGTTTTACCGTACCGTTCTTCGTTGGCACAGCCAAGTTTTTGAGATCATCTACAGATTCAAACTCACCAGTTACCCGTAGCGGAAGATTTTTATTTTCGGTTTCGATGGATCCACTAGGTAAGTTAAGGTTTTCTGATCCGATAAGCTGTTGCAAGTTGGTCAGCGTAACCCCGTATTGACTAAGTTTATCTGGATCAGCCGTTAATCGAATTTCTTTTTCAAGCTGTCCTTCAATATTAACGGCAGCAACACCTGGAACGGAATCCAGTGATGGTTTGATTTGATCTTCAATCACTTTTTTGACAGCAGTAAGGTCTTCTTCTGATCCAGCGACACCGAGCTGCATAATTGGAATATCACTTGGATTAAATCGTAAAACTTTTGGGATGGGAACTTCAGATGGAAGAGAGTCCCGCACAGCGTCAATTTGTTCTCGCATGTTCAGGGTAGCAAAATCCATATCTGTTCCCCATTCAAAGGAGACGAGAATCAATGCTCCGCCATTTTGCGAAACAGAGGAGATGCTTTCAACATTTGGAAGAGTACCCATTACATTTTCAAGAGGAGAGGCAAGTAGATTCTCAACCTCCTCCGGTCCAGCGCCTTCATACGTAACGGTTACCGCAGCAACAGGAAACGTTAAATCCGGAAAAAGGTCGACTGGCATGTTTCGAAGTGAAACGGTTCCGATAATGAGAATGAAAATAATGACCATCCCCATGGCGATGGGGCGAAACACGGAAAGCTTAGCAATATTCATATGGACTCAACTCACTTCTGTACCTGGATTTCGGATGCCTCATTTAAGCGATCTTTCCCTTTAGTAATCACTTGATCCCCTTTTGAAAGGCCGCTTGTAATTTGGATGTTTTCGTTCGTTTCTGTGCCAAGTTCAACATTTACTTGTTTTACTTTTTTACCTTGAGGTATGTACACAAATGTTTCTTCGTCACCATAGACGATCGATTCTTTCGGTACAATGATGGCATTCTCAATGACATCCGTTTGAATAGTGGCCGTTGCTTTCATCCCGCCTTTAATTTTCAAGTCTTTATTATCAAGAGGGATTTCAATGAGAAACGAGCCCGTTTGTTCATTAGCGGTCGGGGGAATCGCATTTAATTTTCCATCAAATGTTCCGTCCACTCCATCGAACGTAATCTTTACATCTTGATCCTTTTTTAACTGCGATATTTGAAAGCTATTAACTTGAAATGTCGCTTTAATTGGATTTAAATTAACGACAACAGCAAGAGGCGTACTTGGAACAGCCGCTGCGTTTTCTTCTGCATTAATTTGAGAAACAATCCCGTTAATAGGAGATTCAATCGTTGTTGCATTTAATACATCTTGAGCTTGATTTAAACTTGCTTTTGTTTCAGAAAGCTGTGTTTCTAACTGTGTCACATTTCCAGCAGACATAGAAGGTACCTGTGTTGCTGCCTGAGATAATTGCGCTTGCTTAATCGTTACTTCAAGGCTTTCTTTTAACACATCAGCTGCCGTCACCTCTTCAGAATCCAACTCACTTAGAAGTTCTTTCGAGCGCTCAAGAGATTGATTTAATTCTGACTGAAGATTTTTCAGTTCCTGTGCACTTTTTTCAGCTTGTCCTGATAGCTCTTTCGCTTGGTTAACAGCTTTCTCCAGTTCGTTCACAGCATTTGCAAGTTGATTGACATTTTCTCTTGCTGTTGAATCGTCCAGTGCAGCGATCAAATCCCCTTTTTCAACCGTACTTCCAACGGAAACGTTAATTTCTGTTACTTTAAGGGGAGAAGGGGCAGCGAGAGGGATCGTTACACCAGGTGTAGCTTGTCCGGATAATTCAAGATCGTTTGAAAGATCTTTTTGTTCGACTGATGCCACTTCTACCGGTATTGGTTCATTCGACGTTTCTTGGTTAGTAATCTCTTCTGTTGTACAAGCGCTTGCAAAGACAAGCATACTGGCAAGAAAAACGGCCTTTTTCATATTATTCACCTCAGAATTAGTGTATCTCTTACGAATCGTATCATGTGAACAAAACTTTTTTAGCGTGAAATTTAAACATTTTTAAAACAATACAGGTTTGGATACTCGGAAATGGGGAATATAGGAGTTAGGTTTAACTAATTGTATAGCTATTGTATAGCTTTTATGTAATTTTTGTCATCCCCTATTTATTTGATAAGAATTGTAGTATAATACAAATTGTGAAAAGATAATTTTTCTAATGTGGATTTGACGTTTACTTATAGAAAGGAGCAATTCCTTATGGTAACACTCTATACATCTCCAAGCTGCACATCTTGCCGAAAAGCAAAAGCGTGGTTGCAAGAGCATGATATTCCTTTTACAGAACGAAATATTTTTTCTGAGCCTCTAACGATCGAAGAAGTGAAAGAAATTTTACGAATGACGGAAGATGGAACAGATGAAATTATATCAACTCGCTCTAAAACATTCCAGGAATTAAACTTAAATCTTGATACGGTTTCTTTGCAGGAATTGTTTGAATTGATTAGCGAGCATCCAGGGCTACTTCGCCGTCCAATTATTTTGGATGAAAAACGACTTCAAGTTGGTTATAATGAAGACGAAATTCGTCGTTTTCTACCAAGAAAAGTTCGTACATTCCAACTTCAAGAGGCACAACGTCTCGTTAACTAATAAAAAACTTCTACAGCTCAGCCTGTAGAAGTTTTTTTTGTGGCGTTTTTAGCGTTATTTAATGTAGGGTTGAAAGTATATGATGTTTCCTTTCATTTTTTTTGCGATCCATCCTCCAATAATCACAATTAAAACAAAAGCAAGTTCAGTGATCATCTCCATCGAAGGATAGGTATAGAAGAACGTTTTTAGTTCAGCCGCGCTAGTTAACATTCTGGCAGATGTAAATGCTAAAATGCCAGCACCGAGGTAAATTAATATCGGAAAATGATCAAGGGCATGCATGATCATGCGACTGCCCCATACGATAATAGGGATAGAGATCAATAATCCGAAAACGACGAGCGGTAATTTTCCTTCTGATGCGCCTGCTATTGCGAGCACATTATCAAGTCCCATGATGAGGTCCGCTACCACGATTGTACGAATCGCTCCCCAAAATGAAAACGTCGAATGAATCGTTTCACCGCTATCACTATCGATCACCAGTTTAAACGAAATGTAGAGAAGAAAGAGGCTACCGACGATTAGTAAGTAGGGGAGCATCAATAAATAGACAGCGACTATTGTTAGTGCTATTCTAAGTCCAACAGCAATCGCTGTACCCATCATAATGGCTTTGCTCCGATGAGATGGAGGGAGATTACGACAGGCTAATGCAATCACAACTGCGTTATCACCACCCAGAACAAGATCAATTCCGATAATAAAGAAAACCTGAGTAATCGTTTCTAAGTCAAACAAGGAATCCACTCCCGAGTAGCGAATTTTTAATCTCATGACAGGAGCACTTTTGGGCAAGCTATACACATAAATAAATATATCGTGTATATGGTTTAATATGAGTGAAAAAATCAAACGATTTTTTATTTCCATTCTTTGATGGTTTATCATAGAATGGTATTACAAGAGAAAAGTGGTTAATGAGAGCCGCTTAAGGGAAAGAGAAAATTAGGAGTATCCCAGAGGGAATAGCCTTCCGGTTAACTAAACAGGAGGGAGAGAGTGCACATGGAAATCGAACGCGTCAACGCGAATACACTGAAATTCTTTATTACGTATAGAGACATTGAAAATAGAGGATTCGATCGAGAAGAAATTTGGTACGACAGAGAAAGAGGAGAAGAATTGTTCTGGGAGATGATGGATGAAGCTCATCAAAGAGAACAATTTTCACTCGAGGGCCCTCTCTGGATTCAAGTTCAGGCCCTTGAAAAAGGTCTTGAAATCATTGTCACTCGTGCTCAAATGTCAAACGACGGATCAAAACTTGAACTACCGCTATCAGAAGAAAAGCAGCTTGATCTTCCGCTTGATGAGAACATGGATAAAATTCTTGATGATAAATTTGCGCTTCAGAATAATTATGAGCCAGAAGACGAGCCTGAACCTCTTGAAGGAGAAGAGCTTTCCTTTATGATCGCGTTTAGAGATTTTGAAGACGTCATTTCTTTATCGCATGGATTTGATCCAGTTGGAGTTGAAAATGGCCTGTACCATTTTGAGGATCGTTACTATCTCCACGTTGTCTTTGATGATACATTGATAGAAGAAGATCAGGACAACCGATTAAGTCAGCTGTTGGAATATGGCTATGAGACAGACCTGACCATTCACCGCATACAGGAATACGGTAAGGAGATTCTCTCTGAGGAAGCTCTAGAACAACTCCGCGGACACTTCCCACTCTTATAAATTGATGCCGA
The DNA here is from genome assembly GCF_020524165.1 of Guptibacillus hwajinpoensis. Taxonomy (GTDB): domain Bacteria; phylum Bacillota; class Bacilli; order Bacillales; family Guptibacillaceae; genus Guptibacillus; species Guptibacillus hwajinpoensis_D. Next base: position 85,198 of record NZ_JAIVKU010000005.1, on the reverse strand, counting down.
TTTCCAATGGGAATCGGCCCTTTTTATCTGTCACGTTCAAAATCCAGTTGCCATACAAAGAAGGAATATGGTTCTTGAAAGCGAATAGAGGTTAAGGAACAATGGAGAGAGAGGTGTTGTGATGTTAACAGCTGAAACAATGAATGGAACACTGCTTAACCTTGCAGATCGCCAATATCATCTAAAGGAACTCATACAGCTTAAGCGATCTACTTCGTATTTTTGTCCCGGATGTCGACAGCCTGTCGTCATGAAACTAGGTAATAAGCGGACCTGGCATTTTGCTCATCAAGGATCTCCTCCTTGTGAGGCTCTTTGGGAACGCGAGTCGAATTACCATCTTACTGGAAAACAGCAGCTTTATGAATGGTTGAAAAAAGATAATGATGACGTTAAAGTAGAGCATTTCCTAACAAAAACCAATCAACGCCCCGATTTATTTCTTCCCCATTCCAAAACCGCACTCGAATTTCAATGCTCTTCCATTCAAGCCACCTTACTTTCTGAACGAACTTCTTCTTATCATGACGCGAATATCGAAGTACACTGGATATTAAGTGCAAAGCGTTTGAAACGATCATACCAATCAGTTTATACGATCTCTTCTATGGATTGGGCTTCAGCCTCTCATCAGCACCGCTTTCCAACCCTCTATTATTATTGTCCCCTTGAGCGCACGTTTGCAACTGTCCTTCTTCATCATAGTTTAACGCCAACTAAATTTATATGTTCCACTTTCTATCTCCCTACTTTAACAACTTCCTTCAATCATCTTTTTAAAAAACTCCCTGTTCTAAAAGAAACGCTTCATTCTCATCCAATTTGGCTAAAGCAAAAATTAAGCTGGCGTCAAAACCCTCATGGTGAAAAGTCCTATGCTTTTTTTTATTTACGTAAACTCTTTTATAGCAAAGGTTATTCGATCCGTTTCTTTCCTTCAGAAGCGGGAATACCATCTGAAAACAATTACTGGATTGAAACGCCTTCTTATTTATGGCAAACGTGGATTCTCATTTGCTACCTTCCCACTATTCCGTATAATCGAAGTTTCCCATTTCATTCCTTAGTCCAAGCATTTGAACGTGTGACTAAGTCCGGTTTATTTATAACGAGATCAACTCCTATGCACATAAATGGGGTAAGTGATGCCCTTCGTGGTTACGTTAAGCAATTAGTTCGGTTAAAAGTGTTAAAAGATTGGGATAATGAACGGTATGAAAAGCTTTATCAACCGTTGATTCATCGTCAGTCAGAAGAGAGCTTGCAAATGGATAGCATAATAAGTAAAAAGCTTATGTAAACCTGCAAGGTTTGTCGAGCGAAATTGTAAGCATCATATGGAGAATATGGTACGATAATGAATGTGAGGAAATCATTTGATGGAGGTGTCGATTCATGGAAGAGAATAAAAACGCTCTACCTAAACGAGACGAAATTCCGGTCGAAGATACGTGGGCATTAGAAGCGATTTATGAAAGCGATCAGCAGTGGGAAGAAGAATTTAAAGAAATTAAAGCGCTTCTTCCTGAAATGAAGCAATATAAAGGTAAACTTGCGGAGTCAGCTGATAAGCTGTATCGCGCTCTGAAACAGCAGGATGAAATTACAATGAAGCTTGGTAAGCTGTATACATACGCCCATATGCGCTATGACCAGGATACAACGAATTCGCATTACCAGGGGCTAAATGACCGAGCAGCGAATCTTGCAACGCAGGTAAGCAGTGAGTTAGCGTTTGTTGTTCCTGAAATTTTAAGCGTACCTGAAGAAACGATTAAGCAATATTTGAATGAAAAGGAAGAGCTGAAGCTTTACGAGCATGCCCTTGATGAAATTAATCGAGAGCGGCCGCACGTTCTTTCAAAAGAAGAAGAAGCGATTCTTGCAGGAGTTAGCGATGTAACAAGCAGCTCGAGCAATACGTTTGGAATGCTGAACAATGCAGATATGAAGTTTCCAACGATTAAAGATGAGAATGGGGAAGAAGTGGAAGTAACGCACGGCCGCTACATTCGTTTTCTCGAAAGCAGTGATCGTCGCGTCAGACAGGATGCATTTAAAGCTGTCTATGACACGTATGGCAAATTTAAAAATACGTTTGCCTCTACTTTAAGTGGCACAGTAAAAAAAGATAATTATTATGCAAAAGTGAGGAACTATGATTCAGCAAGACAGGCAGCGCTTGATAGTAACAATATTCCAGAAGATGTCTATGACAATCTGGTAGAAACGGTTCATAACCGCCTTGATTTACTACATCGATATGTCAACCTTCGGAAAAAAGCGCTTGGGCTTGATGAGCTTCATATGTATGATTTGTATACACCGCTTGTCCCTGAAGTGAAGATGGAAGTTTCTTACAACGAAGCGAAAGAGTATATTTTAAAGGGATTAACACCACTTGGGGAAGAATACAAAGGTATTCTTGAAGAAGGTTTTGCCAATCGCTGGGTAGATGTTCAGGAGAACGTGGGCAAACGTAGTGGAGCTTACTCTTCTGGAACTTACGGCACGCGTCCTTATATTTTGATGAACTGGCAAGATAATGTAAATAATCTCTTTACGCTAGCTCATGAGTTTGGTCACTCGGTTCATAGTTATTATACGAGAGAAAACCAGCCATATCCTTATGCCAATTATTCGATCTTTGTAGCAGAAGTCGCTTCTACGACGAACGAATCATTGTTAAACCATTATCTACTTGAAAATACTTCAGATAAAAAAGAAAAACTCTATTTATTAAACCATTATCTAGAAGGATTTAGAGGTACAGTGTTCAGACAAACGATGTTTGCTGAATTTGAGCACATGATTCATCAAAAAGCACAGGATGGTGAGCCGCTAACGCCTGATCTCCTTTCATCTCTTTACTATGACTTAAACAAGAAGTATTTTGGTGAAGATCTTGTCATTGATGAAGAGATTGCGCTAGAGTGGGCGAGAATTCCTCATTTCTATTACAACTACTACGTATTCCAGTATGCGACAGGATTCAGTGCAGCTGCGTCACTCTCAAATCAAATTCTTGAAGAAGGCGATGAGGCTGTCACGAGATATATTGATTTCTTAAAAGCAGGTAGCTCGGACTATCCAATTGAGGTATTAAAGAAAGCTGGAGTGGATATGACGTCATCTAAACCAATCAGTGATGCGTTAGATGTCTTTGAATCCATCTTAAACGAAATGGAAAATTTACTGTTCGAAGACTAATAAAAAGGCCTTCTCCACGTTGGAGAAGGCCTTTTTAGCGATTGAATCCTTTAAACTGATTACGGGAATTGAACATGCTAACGGTAAAGAGAATGGAGGCGAATAGAAGGGCTGCTCCGATTGGAATCGGAAGAAACTTAAGTAGTCCCATTATAAACATGACAAAGCTAATCACGATAAAGACAATACCAACTAAAAGATAGAAGCGCATCATTTTCCCTCCTCGTGTTATACGTATGTCATGAATTGAACGTTATACCGGGTCGTAGAAGCAAAAAAGAATGGCACCGATGTGGCACCATTCTTTTTTTAACTTATCCGTTTTTCACTGTACGCCAGAAAGAGCCGTGTTTGGCAGGAACTTTCTCAACCTTTTGCTTTAGTGCGAGCTTCTTCATCGCTGCGTCAGCTTCTTCACAGCTCATGTCATACACGACAGCGACTTCTTTTGTTGCAACGAACTGATAGCGGTCCATAAACGCATCTAAAGACGGAAGCGGTTCTGGCGTCGGCTTTGTCTTCAACATTTCTGTCAGAATTCGAACATACACCTCATACTCATATAGGCCTGTAATTTTAAGACCTTCTTCTTCAATATTTTCATTAAAAAAGACGAGCGTTGGTAGTTCATTCACTTCCATCTCAGATGAAATTTTCAAATCGCACTGAAAAGCTTTGACGGCTGCCTGTGAATGAAGGTCTTTCTTAAATTCGTGAACGTCAAGACCCGTTTCTTTTGCGGCTTGAACGAGATTTTCTTCCTTCGTCATATTTTGTTTTTGTATAAAGAGTAGTTCTCGCATTTTACGAAGGAAGTTAAAGCCAGGTAGCTTTCCCTGCAGCTCTGCTGCCTTAATCGCGATGGATGCGATATAAGGGGTATCCATAGGGTCCTCATACCATAAATCGCCGTCACAGGACATGCCAGAGCGGCTTGCAGTTCGTTCCCAGCGTTCAGCTACATCGGCGTGGGTAGTAATTCCTTCATTTTTTCGTTTGAACGAGTTAAATGTTTTAATATTGCCTCCAACAAGGTGTCGGATGCGAAACGTATGTCCATATTCAAGCTGGAGTTTTTTTATCATAGGCTCTAGACCCCAGCAGTCAGGACAGAGCGGGTCGATAAATGAATAAATTTCGATTGGTTTGCCCTTTTGAGTCTGGGCTGAACAAGCTACATCGGATTGTCCATTTGGATTGTAAGAATCGCAATAGGAACCAGTAACATTCGGCGTCAATTCGATTCTCCTTTCTCTTCCTGATCACCCGAGTTAACCATGTGATGGGCAGTGAACGTTAAACGTGTTAATAAATGTTCTCGTAACTCTTCGTCTAGTTGTACCTCATCCATCGCTTCTTGCATGCATGAAAGCCATGCAGTTGCGCGTCTCGGCGTAATTTCAAATGGGAGGTGTCTCGCTCTAAGCATAGGATGTCCATGTTCTTCTGAATATAGAGGAGGACCTCCAAGAAATTGAGTTAGGAATTGCGTTTGTTTTCGAGCTGTTTCAGTTAAATCTTCTGGAAAGATTGAGTTTAATTCGGGGTGCTTCGCAACCCGATTATAAAAAGCAGTCACAAGCTGTTCTAGCTGCGCACCGCCGATATGATCGTACATGTTTTGCTTCATAATGATTTTCCCCTTTGGCAGGTAGAACCTTATTTCAATTTCATTTTAGCAACCTCCCTACATAACAGCAAATAATCCGATTTGAAATCATTGCCATACAAAAAAAGAACAGGCTGTTTAGGCCTGTTCTTGTGAGGCGAGAAAGAAGCGTAGAATCTTGTTTTTCGCTGCTCGCTTTGGGATTTGATGCTGCTGTAGAAGGTCATTGAAAGCACGTTCTCCGGCTTCAAAGCCGCTTACTTCAAATTCAAGCTCAAAATCTTCTCGTTTCAAATATTCGCTATGATCAAGAACAAGCAGTCCTTCATCCAAAGCGAGTTCTGCGCGATGTGTTGTTAACCGTCCTAGATGGAGAAGCTTATCTTGAATACCAAGTTCTAGAAGTTGCGATCCGACTTCTCCTTCAGGTAAAGCACCATTTTTCTTAATCGCCTGAAATGTTTCAAATGAGATGGACTGATGTGTTTCAAGTAATCCTTCTTCTGCGGGTTGTTTTAACGTTAAGACGAGCGAATCTTTTTTATTTCGAACACGTAATGCAGCTCCTTTTTCTCTTATCAAAAAATCAGCTGTATCAAAATAATCATTTGTTTGTGTTTTAATGTCATTTTCTAACTGATAGGTCGTAAGCAATGAAGAATATTCTTCTTTTGTAAGCATATTTTTAAATTCAATTTCGAGTTCTTGTGCCAAATACGAGTCCTCCATTTTCATTGGATATAAAAGAATTATGGCATATGTCTTGAATCAGAACAACAACGATGAAATCCCCCATTGCATTATGATAAACTATTAGGTGATACATAATGGAAACACAGAGAGGAGAGGTATTTGTGCCACAACAATACTACATCATAACAGGGGAATTAACTGATCACACACTTACCTTTGGTTTGAATGAAAATGTGGATTTAAGCGTTTATACAGCAACAGGCAATATGCTAGTGGATTCAGACTCTTTATCATTTGTTTATTTACTTGACGGAGGAGAAGGGTATACATACATTCGATTCCAGGAAGAAGTTTGGCCAATGCTTGCAAATGTTCTTAAACAGGATGTGAGCGTCACTGTTACTTCTGAAGAAGGTTCTACATTAGAACTTGTCGATATAAAAGAGGAACTTGGCTACCTCATTGAGAATATTAAAGGTAATTCAAACTATGGAGAAGAGATGAATCAAGCTGTTGAGAAAGCCTTTCTAACAGCCTCATAATAGATATTGTCGTTGGTGGTGGTTGGATGAAAAATTGGGAAGAATTTTTAGCCCCTTATAAACAAGCAGTCAATGAGCTGAAAATAAAATTAAAAGGTCTCCGTGAGCAGTTCGAAAAAGCGGATGATCATTCTCCTGTTGAATTTGTAACGGGACGAGTGAAACCTATTTCAAGTATCCTTGATAAGGCAAAGAATAAGAAGATTTCTCTCGACCGGTTGCAAGAGGAGATGCATGACATTGCAGGGGTGCGCGTCATGTGCCAGTTTGTGGAGGATATTAATAAGGTTATCCATCACCTTCGGGGAAGAAAAGACTTTGATATCATTGAAGAGCGTGACTATGTGACGAACCAAAAAGTGAGCGGATATCGTTCTTACCATGTGGTGGTGCAATATCCGGTGCAAACGATCCATGGGGAGCAAATGCTTCTCGTTGAAATTCAAATTCGGACACTAGCGATGAACTTCTGGGCAACGATTGAGCATTCGCTTAATTATAAATACAACAAGAAAATCCCGGAGGACGTAAAGAAGCGCCTTCAGCGTGCAGCTGAAGCAGCATCTAAATTAGATGACGAAATGTCTGAAATACGCGGTGAGATTAAGGAAGCCCAAAAAGTGTTTATGCAAAAAAAAGAAAACGAACAAAAGAAAGCTGAAAACTAAAGTAGACGAGGTGCCTATAGTGAAATTTGCGGTAAAGTCCAAAGGGGATCAAACCTCCAACCAACTTCAGCAGCGGATTAAAAATTATTTGCGTGATTTTGACCTGGATTATGATGAAGCAGAACCAGATATTGTGATTTCAGTTGGTGGGGATGGAACGCTACTTCATGCTTTTCATCATTACCAGGACCGTCTTGCGGAAACAGCGTTCGTTGGTGTTCATACCGGGCACCTCGGTTTTTACGCTGATTGGACTCCGGAAGAAGTTGAAAAGCTGGTTATTCATATTGCAAGAACTCCGTTTCAGATTGTGGAATATCCATTGCTTGAAGTGACGGTTCGTTATTTGAATAGCTCGAAAGAAAATCGATATCTTGCCCTTAATGAATGTACGGTAAAGAGCGTGGAAGGGTCACTCGTCATGAATGTGGAAATTAAAGGCGATTTATTTGAAACGTTTCGTGGTGATGGACTATGCATTTCAACGCCATCTGGGAGTACTGCTTATAATAAAGCACTCGGAGGAGCAATTATTCACCCGGCGCTTCCATCGATCCAGCTTTCTGAAATGGCGTCAATTAATAATCGCGTCTTCCGTACGGTTGGCTCACCACTTGTTCTTCCTCAGCATCATACTTGTCTTTTAAGACCTGTTAACGACGCTGATTTTCAAATTACAATCGATCATCTTTTCCTCCTTCAAAAAGATGTGAAGTCGATTCAATATCGAGTGGCTGAAGAGAAAGTTCGTTTCGCACGTTTCAGGCCGTTTCCATTTTGGAAAAGGGTGAAAGAATCATTTGTGGATGAAGTTTATTAAAGGCAGACAGTACTGTTCAACATTTGAGCGGTGCTGTTTTTTTTACTAAATGAAAAATGAGGTGTGTATGATTGGCAGTTAAAATGACCTGGTTGGTTTTAAAAAAAGAAGAAGGAATGGGTTTAAGAGAATTTCTTTTAAGGGAGAAAAACATGTCTCGAAGCATGTTAACGGATATTAAATTCAAAGGAGGCGAATTATTGGTTAATGGAACCCACCATAATGTGCGCACCATTTTAAGTGAGGGGGATGTGGTCGAAGTCGTTTTTCCAGAAGAAAAGGTAAGTGAAACGATGAAACCGCGACAAATGCCGCTACGGATTTGCTATGAAGATGATCACTTTTTGCTAATTAATAAGCAAGCGAATCTTCCCACCATACCGTCTCGCCATTCGACAGAATCCCTTGCCGAGGGTGTGCTCTATTATTATGAAACAAGAAAATGGAAGAGAACCATTCACGCTGTCAATCGACTTGATCGCGATACGTCAGGCCTGGTTTTATTTGCGAAACATCGTTATGCCCACGATCTCCTTTCACAGCAGCAGAAGAGCAAAGAAATGAAGCGATCTTATCTAGCGCTTGTTCATGGTGAAGTCGAAGGACAAGGAAAGGTAGAAGCACCGATCGGAAGAAAGGACGGCAGTATTATTGAACGAACGGTTCGTCCAGATGGGCAGTACGCATTAACGGACTATCACACAATCAAACAATACAGCGGTTTCTCTCTTCTTCAACTTTCTTTACAAACAGGACGGACGCACCAAATTAGAGTGCATATGTCTCATTTAGGTCATCCACTGTTAGGAGATGATCTTTATGGGGGAACGAAGGAGCTTATCTCAAGACAGGCGTTACATAGTGCCAAGCTTGAATTTTATCATCCTTTCCTACAGAAAAAGCTCCGATTTGAAGCGGAGCTTGAGGATGATATGAGAACTCTTACTGAAATGAAGTGAATTTCTCGGCGACATAAGGCATAGAGGATGGAACCGACGTGGTTTTCAATTCCGGGTAGCTAAGCGCTGTTAATTTCCCACCAAAGACGCAGCCGGTATCAATGTTCACAGTATGATTGACCCATCTTGGTTCTAAAACGGGGGTGTGACCATAGACAATGAGGGCACTACCCTCATATTGACTTGCCCAGTCTTTCCGGATGGGCATCCCATTTGGATGGGATTCACCAGTAATGTCGCCGTAAAGAACGAATGTTTTAACCTTTTTTCCTGCTTGTCCAATGTATTTCTCTGGTATGCCAGCGTGTGCAGCAATTAATTCACCATCATCAAGGGACAAATAAAGCGGTGCATTCTCATATAAAGAAATAAACGCTTCTTTTAACGTCGTTCGCTCTTCCTTAGAGAGCGCTTCAAGCTCAGCAACCGTAGTCTCAAGGCCATGGGTTTGTTGGACGTTTCTGCCAATCAGAAAGCGATAGAATTTGTTGCAATGATTTCCAGGGCAATAGAACGCCTGACCCGTTGTCACAAGTTTTGAAACAATCTCAACAACGGCAAGGGAGTTTTTACCACGGTCTGTGATATCTCCTGGGAAAACAAGTTTTCTTCCATTAGGGTGAAGGGGAACACCATTCTTCCAATTATAGCCAAGACGCTCCGTAAGAGTCTTCATTTCATCATAACATCCATGGATATCACTAATTATGTCGAACAATTCTCTTTCCCTCCTTCTCTTTTCTAACTTTTCCCTAAAGTTAGAATGAGTATCAGCATTCACATAAAAAAATAACCTGCCCTAGGGCAGGTTATTCAAACATATACGTTTTCGTTCGTGAGCGTACATTTAATACAAGTCCAACTGCAATCATATAGGTTAAGAGGGCACTTCCTCCATAACTGACAAACGGTAATGGAATTCCTGTGATGGGGAGGATCCGAATCGTCATGCCAATATTTTGGAATACCTGGAATGTCAGCATTCCGATAACTCCTGCACAAAGGTAACTTCCAAATGACTCATTGCTTTCAAGAGCTGTATGGATCATACGGTAAATAAGCATAAAGAAAATGGAGATTGTGATGCTTGCTCCAATAAAACCAAATTCTTCACCAATAACGGCGAAAATAAAGTCGGTATGTGCTTCAGGAAAATAAACCGTTCCATCTGCGTAACCTTTTCCTTCAAGCTTACCAGAGCCAATTGCAAGAATGGCTTTCGTTGCTTGATACCCAGCGTCAGCGTATTCTTCAGGCGCTAGCCAGCCGTAAAAACGGGCAAGCTGATACTCATCAAGTAAGTAAGCTTTAAAAAAGGCAGGAAACTTAAAAAAGATAAACACTAATGCGGAAACTCCAGCAACACCTATTAAACTCAAAAGTGAAAGAAGTCTCCAACGTACACCAGATACTAGCGTAATACTAACGACAATAGCGGTAAATACCATTGCGGTCCCTAAGTCAGGCTGAGCCATAACAATAAGTAAAGGAGCTGCGGCAATGCCGAAAATCTTTGCTAATAAAATCAGGTCCGTTTGAATGGTTTTTGTTGGATGTTTTTCATGATGTGAAACAGATGCTGAAGCAATGGTGATGATTAAGAAAATTTTCATAAACTCAGATGGTTGCACACTTCCTAGACCCGGAAGGACAAACCAACTCTTAGCACCATTCCGAATTGGCGCGATTTGATAACTTCCAATAAATTCTGGACTTACTGCTAATAAAATCAGAAGAAGAATACCAAATCCGTAGAGATACCAGGAAAGCTGTCTAAAGCGATCAAAATCAATGACCAGTGTAAGAGAAAGCACGAACGTACCTACGAAATACCATGTAAGCTGTCTTCCTGCAAAGTTAAAGTTTTTTAATTCTCCGGGTAGTGAAGCCTGCGCGCTGTAAATGGCAACAGTACTGATACACATCAGAAGAAATACAAAGAACAAAAGTGTGAAATCTATTTGTTGCCATGGTGTTTGATTGTCATTGTTCATGATATAATCCTTTCTAAAGAAAAGCGTTCCTTCTTTTAATCACATTTCCTATCTTATCTGAAATCCTTCCGTTTGCAAATCGGTTCCTGTATTTATTTTTGACAAAATAACTACACACCGACTAAGATAGGAAGGTAATTTTACTTTCTTATAGCATAAGTACAGAGATACAACCGCTTAAGCAAAGCTTATCGAAACTTTACGATAAATGATATAGCCATATTTGAGCATTTGTAACTTTGTTATCAAAAAACAACAGGGAGGTGTGCAGAGTGGCTTACCAGGAGCAAGATACGCAAGCTTTGTACGACGCACTCATACATCACTTAGATCAAGAAGAAATAGACGCATTTCGTGAGTTATTTCTTGATATTCACCCATACGAACAATCACAATTTTTCTTAACAGTATCCGAACAGATCAGGCTACTCGTGTACACCTATTTATCGCCACGCGAAATGGCGGAGATTTTCCAAAACTTCGACATTGAAGAACAAGAAGAGTACATCTCAGAAATGGAACCTGCTTATGCGGCGAAGATGCTTGCTGAAATGTATGCGGATGATGCCGTTGACGTTTTAAATGAGTTAAATCCAGAACAAATCGCAAGCTACTTAACGATTATGGATGATGATGCAGCGGACGAAATTAAAGAGTTGCTTCATTATGAAGAAAAAACAGCTGGTAGTATTATGACAACCGAATTTGTGTCGATTCGCGCTCACCAAACGGTAAAGCGTGCGATGCAAATTTTAAGACAGGAAGCCCCTGAGGCTGAGACGATCTACTATATATTTGTATTAGATGAACAAAAAAGGCTCGTGGGCGTTATTTCTTTACGTGATTTAATTATTGCGGAAGAAGATACGTTAATTGAAGAAATTATGAATGAACGCGTTGTTTCCATTTCAGTTGGAGAAGATCAGGAAGAGGCCGCTAGAATTATGAGAGACTATGACTTTCTAGCCCTTCCTGTTCTTGATTTTCAAAACCATTTACTCGGAATTATTACGCACGATGATATCGTTGATGTTATTGAAGAAGAAGCATCAGAGGATTATTCAAAACTCGCGGCCATTTCAGATGATCGTTCGTTTGATCGTAACCCATTTTCATCAGCGAAAAAAAGACTTCCCTGGCTCATTATCCTTCTATTTCTTGGGATGATGACAGCAAGTTTAATTGGTCAATTTGAAGTGACGCTCGATAAAGTACCGCTTCTAGCCGTCTTTATTCCTCTTATTGCTGGTATGGCAGGGAACACTGGTACGCAGGCGCTTGCAGTTGTTGTTAGAGGACTTGCAACGGGAGATTTTGAAGAGAATAGTAAGTGGGCTCTTATTGCTCGAGAAGCAGGAACTGGTCTTATTACAGGTGCAACGTCTGGTATTCTCGTTACAATCATTATCTTTTTATGGAAAGGAACCTTTTTACTTGGCTTATTGGTTGGCTTTTCGTTATTATTTACGTTGATTGTTGCAACGCTTGCTGGTGCACTTGTCCCATTATTGATGCACAAACTGAACATCGACCCTGCCGTTGCCTCAGGGCCATTCATCACGACTATTAATGACATTATCAGTATACTTATTTATTTTGGAATGGCGACTGCATTTATGAGCCAGCTTGTCTAACGCATAAATGCAGACGTTTGAAGGAGGAAAGAAATGGAACACGGTGCATCCGTATCATCACTCGTAATTGTTGTTGTTATCGCATTTTTAATACCGTTTATCTTACACCGCTTCAGATTGAACTTCTTGCCCGTTGTAGTGGCAGAAATTATTGCTGGGATCTTTATTGGTCAGAGTGGATTTAATCTCGTTCAAGGGGATACGTGGCTTGATACGTTATCAACGCTCGGCTTTATTTTTCTTATGTTTCTAAGCGGTCTGGAAATTGATTTCACGGTTTTTGCGAATAAAAAGAAAAAAGTGAAGCTCCCGAGCGGTAAGTTTGAACCAAACCGTGTTCTTGTGTCGTTCATTGTCTTTGTTCTTGTGTTCGTTGTATCCTATCTCCTTTCTTTATTATTTGTGGTTCTGGGATACACCGACAATGCGTTCTTCATGACGCTGATTATTTCCACCATTTCACTTGGTGTTGTTGTCCCGACATTGAAGGACGCTAATATTATGAAAAGCAGCATCGGGCAAACGATTCTTCTTATTGCCGTTATTGCGGATCTTGCTACGATGATACTATTGGCCATTTTCGTTTCCCTTAATTCAGGTGGAGAAGGGAATATGTGGCTGCTTCTCATTCTTTTCGGAGCTGGGATTCTTCTTTATTTCCTTGGTGCCTATTTCAGACATCTTTCCTTTATTGAAACGATGTCAAAAGGGACGATTCAAATTGGAACAAGGGCCGTATTTACCTTAATTATTGTATTGGTAGGGATTTCTGAAACGGTTGGTGCTGAAAACATTTTAGGTGCCTTCCTTGCAGGGGCACTTGTTTCGTTACTTTCACCGAATACAGAGCTTGTGCAAAAGCTTGATTCATTTGGATATGGGTTTCTCATTCCTATCTTCTTCGTTATGGTAGGAGTCGAATTAGACATCTGGTCCCTATTCCAGGATCCTAAAGTGTTAATTCTTATTCCATTACTATTGATCGCGCTTTTTGCTTCAAAATTAGTACCAGTCGTCGTATTGAAAAAATGGTATGACACCAAAACGGTGCTTGGATCTGGTATGTTGCTAACGTCGACACTTTCACTCGTTATTGCAGCTGCTGAAATCGGTGAGCGTATTAACATTATCGATGATCAATTGTCATCAGCGTTAATTTTGGTGGCAATTATCAGCTGTATTTTAGCACCGATTCTGTTCAAGAAATTAATGCCGAAACCAGAAGAAAGTTCTCATGCAAAGAAGCTGGCGATTATTGGGGCAAACCAAATTACCTTACCGATTTCGCTTGAGCTTAATCCTGCGAACTATGAAACATCGATTTATCATACGAAGCAGGAAAAAGTGGACTCTGAGAAACAAAGTAGTCACTTTAAAGTGATCGAACTATCTGATTATAGTATCGATACCTTAAAAAATAGTTCCGTTTTTGATGCAGATATTCTCCTTATTTCTTCAGGAGATGATGAGACGAATTCAGACATTGCGGTATTTGCAAAAGAATATGGAACCGAGCGTGTCATTGCACGAATTGAACTTACTGAAATAGCGGATCAGTTAAGAGCACTAAACATTGATGTCTTCTCTGTCTTCTTCTCCACAAAAGCCCTGTTAAAAGCGCTCATTGAATCGCCGGGTGTTGTGAACATCTTTACGAGAGAAGAAAACGCGCTTTATCAAATTAATATGAACAATGTGGAATACAATGGTGTTCCTCTCCGTAGCTTCCCGTACCTTGGAGATACGATCATCGTTCGTATCTTCCGTGGGAAAGATTCGATCGTGCCACACGGGGACACAGAACTTCGTATTGGTGATCGCTTGATTGTAACAGGAAGCAGCGAGAGTGTCGATGAAGTGCGAACGTTGTTAAGCTATTAATGCTAGCCCCTTTCTCATAGTGAGAGAGGGGTTTTCTTATGTTTGTGGGATTAGAGAATAAATGTATCGGACAAGGTGATACTTTTTATCATAGGTGACAAAAAGGAGGAGAAGGAATGAATAACGAAATTCCAAAAGTCATTTGTCCCGTTTGTGGAAGGTCCACTGAAATGGAACAGTCAATCACAGCTCAGTCAAATCAGAACATCATTTTTGAATGTCCTGCATGTGGATATGAGAGACGAAATATTCAAACAAGCAAAGGGTGAAAAATCCTCATGGTGCATGTTTGTCAAACCATGTTATACTTAGGACGTGGTGCTAATAACTAATAATAAATTCGAGGAGGAGCATGGATATGAACCTGTCTCTTGAGAACCGTACATATGTTGTGATGGGCGTTGCAAATAAACGAAGCATTGCCTGGGGGATTGCACAGGCATTAAGCAGTGCCGGTGCACGATTGATCTTTACTTACGCAGGTGAGCGTCTTGAGAAAAACGTTCGAGACCTTGCAGGGACGCTGGATCGTGATGATTCCGTCATTTTACCTTGTGACATTACAAATGATGAGGAAATTGAAGCGACATTCACTCAAATTAAAGAAGAAGTCGGTGTGATTCACGGCCTTGCTCACTGTATCGCATTCGCGAAAACAGAAGAACTAAAAGGGGAGTACCTTGAAACAACGCGTGAAGGATTCTTGCTAGCGCATAACATTAGCTCATATTCCCTCACAGCTGTATCGAAAGCAGCTCGTCCACTCATGACGGAAGGTGGAAGCATCCTAACGATGACGTACCTTGGTGGCGAACGTGTTGTGAACAACTACAATGTCATGGGTGTTGCAAAAGCTTCCCTTGACGCAAGTGTGAAGTACCTTGCGAATGACCTTGGAAAAGACAACATCCGTGTGAACGCGATTTCTGCTGGACCGATCCGTACGCTTGCAGCAAAAGGAATTGGCGACTTTAATTCGGTTATTAAAGAAATTGAAGAGAAATCTCCAATGCGTCGCACGGTAACGAAGGAAGACGTAGGAAACACAGCACTATTCTTAATGAGTGATCTTTCAGGAGGAATTACTGGTGAGATGATTCATGTAGATAGCGGATATAATATTATCGCGACTTGATGATAGGAACATTTCCATAAAGAGTACCCTAACGAATGGACAGGAAAAGTCTACTTGTTAGGGTATTTTTCTTTATTATAAGGACTAAATAAATAAAAAGGCTTTATTACCTGTTAAAAAGCCGTCTCCGTTCACCTCCTCTTTGCATTTATTATACAAGGAACTAGCAAAAAGCTAGCTCTACTATAATTTTAATAGGAGGAAATATTTATGGGTTTTAGACCTATTCGTAGATCTGCATCTACAAATTCATGTCAAGCAGAAAATGTTGCAGCATTCCCAACTCCCACTTCACCAAGCTTAATCAAGGTACCCGTTGTATTAGATGCTTTTAATATCCAAATTCCGATGCATGCAAATATCGACCTGCCGGCTGATGTTCTTGAAATCAAGGATATCAAGAAAAGAGTGTTCTTAGATCAGTGTAAATTGCTTTCTAATGCGACTACCCCAACAAACCAGACAAATGATACTGGCAAATTATATATCAGTGGTTTTGTAAGAAAAAATATTAGATACGCAATTAACCCTACAGTATTTGGTGATGACAACCAATTAAACTCAGGAATTCGTTCACTTACTGTTAACGTGCCATTTGATTGTGTTGCCGATGTTGAACTTCAAACTGCACCAGTTGTAGGACCATTCTTAAATAATCGTCAAGAATGGGAGTATGCAATCTCTCGAGATCTTCCAGATGGTTATCCTGAAAAAGACTCGTTAATGGGTACAGATCTATCTCAATTCCATCAGGAAGCTACACAGTATTTCAATGAACTCCCATACTGCGAACTCAATCGTGCCCACATTCTTCAAATTGATGAATCGCTAAATCGTCAACCTGTAACGAATGCTGCTGGAGATGAAGTACTTGGAGAAGGAACATTTACTGCGATCTCTGAAAAAATGGTTCTTGATCTTGATATCACGCTGCTTCAAAAGCAAGTAGTTAACAGAAACTAAAAAAATATATTTAATAAGCTGATCCTATATAGGATCAGCTTATTAAATTGTTAGGGATTCCAACGATTATAAGTACAATAAAATGATACTCGTAAAAAAGGCAGTTGACTAAAAATTCGTCCAAACGACTGTAAGATTGAAGCATAAAATAGTATGAAAAGAATATAAAGGGGGGACAAATTGATGGAAATAGAACCAAGAATTCGAAGTGCCACTATTAACGAACTTATTCCTGAAAAAGTTCAAATCCATGCGATCGATGGAAGTGGCAAGATTGTCAAAATTCCAGTCTTACTACAGAGTATTAAAATTCAAATACCTACTCATGCAAATATAGAGTTTCCAAAAGAAGAACACGTGTTAGAGATAAAAGATATTAAAAAGCGAGTGTTTTTATCTCAATGCAAACTTTTGCATTTAGGCAATGAAGGCACACTTTTTATAAGTGGGTTCGTCCGTAAAAATATCCAATATGCCTCGAATCCCATCAGTTGTAAGCGTAATGAGATTCAAACAAATATTAAGTCACTAACGGTTAATGTTCCATTTGAATGTTATACCAAGATTGATTGTTTCTTAACCGATCCAGTTGGCCCATTTTTTAATACTAGAGAAGAGTTTAATTTTATGATTTCCACTCCGCTTCCATCTGGTTATCCAGAAAAAGACGAGTTACTTTCAGATGATTTATCTCAATTTGCCCAGCAAAGCACGCAATATTTTAATGAGATACCCTATTGCGAACTCGTGAAAGCGGAAATCATAGAAATTGATCAATCTCTTAACCGAAAACCTGGTAAGATCATTAAACCATCGCATGAAAAAGAGATCCTCTTAGAATGTACGTGTGTGGCAAAAGAAGAAGTGAGTCCAAAAAAGAGAGGGAAAAGACGTAAGAAAAAAAGGTCTTTGTTCGATGATGGCGTGACTGTTCGTGTTGAGCTCCCTAAAGAAAAAGTCGAAGTGGTTAAAGTTGAAAAAGAATGCTTGCATTGTAAACAGAAAAAACAAAAGAATGACACGTCCTTTGAGGGCATTTTCACAGAAATGTCCGAGAAAATGGTTTTAGATCTCTCAATAAATTTACTGCAAAAGCAACTTGTTAAATTACCATAAGAGAGGAATCTTTAGATTCAAGACTTTCAAGAAAAACACCTTTTCCAAAGGTGTTTTTTTCATTGAAACAGTACTAAAAATGGTTATGTGTATTCACTCATTTACCTATACCTCGTCCAAGTTCAAACATACACTACTAATAAGCTACGGTGTAGAAGCGAGGTGAGATAAATGTGCAAAAAATGCAGAAGTCTTTTTCATGATTGTCATAAAGAAGAAGAAGTAGAAATCATCTGCAAATGCCAAGTGGTTAAAAAGAAATGCGGTTGTCGAAAAAAACAGGACAAACATCTGGTTTGTAAGTGCAAAGAAGTGGATCATTGTTCTTGTTCTCATTGTCGAAAACATGACAAGCATTTTGTATGCAAATGTAAACTGGTCAAAGAAACGCATCATCAGTGTTGTTGCCATTCCTGTGATTCTAGTGAAGAATTTATTATTTGGGAGTATTAATCTTCCTCATTCCTACCTCCCATGAGAATTGCTATAAACGCCCTCCTCTCAAAATATCTACTCTATAGAGCAGACTATGTAAAAGGTCTACTCTATAGGGTGTTTTTTATGAATAAGGAAGCTAGTTATTAAGGTGGAATATATTGTTTAATAGTATCAATTTCTAGATGTAAAGCGGTAGAAAATAACCCAGGTGATAATTTGGTACATTTAGATTTAAGAATATATTTAAAGATGGTATCAATTAAGACTATATAAAAATATTCTAAAAAAAAGAAGCAAACCAACTAAAAGTTAGATTGCTTCTGGGGAAGAAGAAATAAATTTGGATTTGAGATCTCATTATTTTGCTTTAAGTGGAACGAGGGCTTTCAAATCACGACAATCAATATACAAAGTGAAGTTACTGCCGATCCCATTTGGAAAAACGCTAATTGGAGATACGAGATTACTTACTAAGAATTTTGCGCAGCAAGAACGGTCTCTAAATCCAATAAATGTGGCTTCAATAAATTCTGGGAAACCATCAATTAAAATAAAGAATCTACTTCCTTCACATTCGTTTTTTAATTTCGCACAAAGACACTTTCCACAACTGCTTCTCTTAGAATGATTTGTGCAATGATCAAATAAACTTGACATATGTTAACCTCCTTTTTTTCAATTACTATATCTTATCCTAATGAAGAGATAATGGTTTGGATGAGCACCTAAATTCTAAAGGAATATTACCAATTATATTTCATAGAGAAAGGAGTTCCATGATGGAAAAATTAAAGATCCTGTTTATAACGAGAGATTTTTCTAAGAATATTGAAAAAAGCAGTTATTATTTATCACGTGAATTAAGTAAACATACTGACTTAACACTTTGGCATAAAAGAGGGCACATACAGGCCATTCTTTCTCAATTATCACAAGAACCCGACTTTATACTTTTAAATGACTTCAAGCCAGACTACTGTCCAGAAATTAAAGGTCTTAAAAGTTTAACTGTGCCTTATGGAATAATTATGCACGACCTGCATTATAAAGTGTCACAAAGAAAGAGGTTTATTTTAAAAGAAAATATTCAACACATTTTTTCTATTTGCAGAGATTCCTTTCTAAGCTGGTATCCTGAGTTTGAAGACCGAATGGTATGGTTTCCTTTTCATGTACCAGAAGATATTTTCAGAGATTATGGTGAAAACAAAATTTATAATGTTCTAATGATGGGGGCAATGGATCCAAGATATTACCCATTACGGGTAAAGATGGAAGAAGAAATGAGGAGTGTGAATGGGTTTGTTCATCTCAAACATCCAGGGTATGGAGTTATAGATGACGGTAAGGTCTTAACAGGGGAGATTTATGCAAGAGAAATAAATCGTGCTAAACTATTTTTAACATGTGATAGTTCTTTACATTTTCCTCTATTAAAATACTTTGAAGTATTAGCTTGTAAAACTTTATTGTTAGCACCTTCAAACCAAGAACTTCAGGATCTTGGCTATAATGATGGAGAAAACTTTGTATCGATTAACGAATCCAACTTTAAAGAAAAGGCGTTTTATTATTTGAGTAATGAATTGGAAACCCAGAGGATTGTAAATAATGGATATGAAATGGTTCATAAGAATCACTCTACAGAATTGAGAGTGAAACAATTGATCACACGCGTGAAGGAAATCATAAACGATCGGTAGCTACCAATCGTTTATGATTTTTTTAATACGCAAATGTCCAATTTATTTATTATGTACTCTTTTTGAGTATTTAATGAATATGTTCAGTACTTTTTGAATGAGATTTCATATTATATTAAAGAGCTAAGACAAGATTGGATTAAGGTGATGATTTTA
This sequence comes from Guptibacillus hwajinpoensis, assembly GCF_020524165.1. Lineage (GTDB taxonomy): Bacteria > Bacillota > Bacilli > Bacillales > Guptibacillaceae > Guptibacillus > Guptibacillus hwajinpoensis_D. The sequence goes on along the minus strand of NZ_JAIVKU010000005.1, from coordinate 65,677 downwards.
TGAAAGTTGGTGTCATTGGGACAGGGAAAATGGGTGAAAACCACATAAGTATGTATTCAACATTAATGAATTCCTGTCAGTTGATAGGAGTATATGATATAGATTACAATAAAGCGCTTGAAATTGCTGGGAAATATAACTTAAAGGCGTATCGGGAATTGAGTGACTTATTAAATAATGTAAATGCGGTTAGTATTACCACGCCTACTCATACTCATTTTGACATTAGTATCGAATGTATAAAACATCATGTACACATTTTAGTCGAAAAGCCTATCACGACATCTCTTGAGCAAGCAAGTGAATTAATTCAACTAGCGCACGATTCTGGAGTTATCCTTCAGGTAGGTCATATTGAGATTTTTAATCCGGTCGTTAAAGAGCTTGAAAAAATACTTTCCAATGAAAAAATTCTAGCCGTTGATGTACACAGATTGAGCCAATTAGATAATCGGACGGCTAATTGGGACGTAGTCTACGATTTGATGATTCATGATATATACATTCTTCAACATCTTTTAAATAAAGAGATTCAACAGATTTTTGCTTTAGGTCAAACATACAATAATGTAATCAAGCATGCTATCGGCCTCCTGGAGTTTGAGGGCGGAATTATTTCACAGTTAACTTCAAGTCATGTTACAGAAGATAGAGTAAGATCGATGAGAATCATAACAACGAAAGCATTTATAAAGGTAGATTTTTTAGAGAAAAAAATAGAGATTTCTCGTTCTCCGAAATTTTGTTCAGATCAATTGAAATCTTATTATAATCAACAAAGTCTGGTAGAAATCATATCAATTCCAAACGGCAATGCGCTTAAATTAGAATTGCAGGATTTCATTGATTCAGTCTCAACTAATAGAGAACCAAAAGTTACCGGAGAAGACGGTCTCAATGCTCTAAAAGTAGCGGACAAGATTAGTCGATTAATCTTGAATGGCGACTCTAAATCTAAAAATCATTAGGTGGGGATAGAGATGATTGATGATTCGGTTTATATTGATACAAGCTGCAAACTAGGACGAAATATTGTCATTGAGAAAGACGTTAAAATAGGAAGTAATGTAAACATTGGCCATAATACAGTGATTTTGGAAAATACAATCATTGGAGATAATGTGCAAATTGGTTGTAATAATGTGATGGGTTGTCAACCTAGTAAGAACACAAGAATTATAAATGATGTTAAAAATCAAGATTCTCTCATTATTAAGGCAGGAAGTATTATTGGGAATGGCGTTGTACTATATGCTGGTACGACAATAGGTGAAGATGTTTTCATTGGTGATCAAGCAAGCATAAGAGAGAATAGTAACATTGGTAATTCTACCGTGATTGGTAGAAGTGCCAAAATTGAATGTAGAACAAGTGTCGGATCTATGTGCGTTATTCAAACTGGAGCATATATTACTGCCGATATGGTTCTTGAAGATAATGTATTTATTGGCCCTGAAGTGTCTACGTCAAATGATAAACACATGAGACGTTCATTAACACCTCTCAAAGGTCCTTATCTAAAAAGCGGAGCTAGTGTAGGGAATAATGCTACATTGCTTCCTGGAATAGTGATTGGAAAGGATTCGGTTATTGGTGCAGGTTCTGTTGTAACAAAGGATGTTCCGGATTCAACTGTTTTTATAGGTAATCCAGCTAAAGAAATTAATTCTATAAAGGGAAGAGGGAAGAAATGACAATCCCTTTGATCGATCTTTTATCGCAATATCGCTCGTTAGAAAGTGAGATTGACAGAGCAATTAAAAGAGTTTTAGAAAGTGGAGTATATATAAATGGTGAGGAAACAAAGTCGTTTTGCACTGAAATCTCTGACTATACAGGTGCGGATTTTGCAATTCCGACCGCAAATGGGACAGATTCTTTGATTCTTTCAATGCAAGCCTTAAACATAGGTGACGGGGATGAAGTCATTACATCCCCCTATTCTTTTTTTGCAAGTGCCGAAGCTATTGCTCGAGTAGGTGCAACTCCAGTTTTTGCAGATATAGACCCGCTAACTTACAATTTGTGCCCTGAAAAAGTCGAGAAAAAAATAACAAACAAAACGAAGGCAATCATTCCAGTTCATATTTTTGGTCAACCTGCAGAGATGGACGCATTTATTACATTAGGAAAAAAATACAATTTATTTATTATTGAAGATGCTTGTCAAGCATTAGGAGCTCGGTATAAAAATCAGCAGGCAGGAACGATTGGAGTGGCAGGTTGTATTTCATTTTTTCCTACTAAAAATCTTGGTGGTTATGGTGATGGGGGTTTAGTTCTTACGAATAATGAAGAACTTGCACAAAACGTTCAATTACTTGCATCACATGGATCTTCTGAGAAATATTATCATGAAGTAATTGGTTATAATAGCAGATTAGATGAGATACAAGCTGCTATCCTAAGAATTAAACTAAAAAAATTAGATGAGTGGAATCAAAAGAGAAGAGAAAAAGCAATGATTTACTCCAGTGCATTTAACACTTTAGAAATCACAACACCTTTTACTAAAGAATACGTACAACATGTATTTCACTTATATATTATACAATCCAAGAACAGTAAGAAATTATCCGCTTTTCTTGGCAAACGTGGGATTGCAACAGGTCATTATTATCCATGTCCACTTCATTTACAGAAGGCGTTCCGTTCTTTAGGTTATAAAAAAGGCGATTTACCAGTAGCTGAAAACCTTGCGAACCAGTCGTTAGCTTTACCCCTTTTTCCTGAATTAACAAATAATCAACAGCGAAACATTATATCTTGTATTCAAGACTTTGAAGGTTAAATTCGAGGTTATCAAAATAATATGATGAGGGTTTCATTTCGTGTTTGGATTGGAATCTAAAAAAGATTTTCTGACAGAAACACTTTGTGCCAGAAAATCTTTTTTTGTCATAATGATATTTGACTACGATCGATTAGTTGAGATTGATTTGAGGAGTAAAAGTTTTTACTGACGGTTGTAAGCATATTCCGAAATTTGTATTACTAGATTCGATCATTTGTTTAATTAATTCAGTTATATCAAAGTAGTATTCGTTATTAGATGATGTTTCAGCCTTTAAAGTCATAATGCGGCTTGAAAGTTGAGGAATGTATCCCTGAATAATCATGTTATCTGACAATTCATTAAGTAGAAAATGACAATGTATAACAGGGTTTCTCGCTACTGGTGAATTGGGTAAAGTAAGAGTTAATTTTGCTGATTTCATTTTGAAATTCTCAGTAATCATGTCTTTTTTTATAATGATGCGTTTTGGTCTTCGCTCAGATAATATGAATTTATTGGTTTGTTGTTGACTATTCATTTGATCCACAGGAACGGGGTTTTTTACTATTGATCTCGAATTTAGTTTTTTAGATTTTAGATAAGGATTAATTTTCTTCACCATTTCTTCAATTCGATGGACATAAGTATGATGCTCACGTACATACGATTTTCCTTTCGATGAAATAGCTCTCCTTTTTTTATTATGTTTAAGATAATAGTTAGCCAACTGAACGGTATCTTCTGGATTCATGCTCGTAAGGAGGTGTTCCCCTACAGTGAAATGGCGGTGAACAGCTGGAGAATCTGTGGTTAATAAAAAACTACCGCATGCCAAACTTTCGTAAGTTCTTTGTGTGAGTAGCCCATCAGCGTTCTGTATGCCAAGAACGATTTTTGAAGAACTATAAACTTTTGATATATCTTTATAATCAATTGGACCGCGCAAGCATTTTTTAGGTATTTCAAATGAAAGCTGGTTACGGTGTTCAATCCAACCAGGTCCCCATACGTTTACTTCGAAACCATTCTCAATGAGAGGATGTAGTAATTTTTTCAAAGATTTTATTCTATAAGATTCTTCTGTATCGATCCAAGGTTTGTAAGTAGCGATTAATGAAATATCAGAACTAAATTCTTCAAGTGGAATATGCGTTTTTTGCCAATCTGGATGACATGCAAAAGGCAAGTAAGATGAAGGGATTCCAATACGATGATACATTTCTACAGAATCATAATCATGGGTAAACATGTAATCTGGCTTACCAGTATTTACAATGAATTTGGACCAAGTTTCTGTGTGAAGAGGGTCTTCGAACGACCAGTGTACATAAAGAGCACCACTATTATTGCAATAATTTCTTATCGTTTTAAAATTTGACTCTGTGTGAGCATTGTTCCACCCACTAGTTAGTATGACATCAGGCTCAAACAATTCTAATTTACTTTGTAGAGAATTAGAATCTTCATATTTATCTGAAGTCCGAACTGACATCCCTGCTTTAACCAATGCGTCTGCAATCATATCAGTAAAAAGCGATTGATCTAAGTAGAACCACTTCATGCAAGATCACTCATTTCTTTTAATCAATTTTCTTTTCTTTAAAAAACGATCGGAGAAAATATCCGATCGTTTTTATGATTTTGATGGTTTCCAAGTCGTTTTCCCACAGGACTTACAACCTGATTTATGTTTAGTAGGATTGATTATGGTTTTACGAGTGCGTCTTCTTCTCTTAACTTCTCGATAAAGTGCTTGTAAATCAGCCTTTTTCATTCATATCCTCCTCATTCGAGCTTTTCCATTGAATAATACATACTATTCATGCTCGAACGTAAGGTGTTGAGATGTTTAAGGCTATCTATAAAATGGGTTAATAACTGATTTCTTAGCAGTTTCTCGATTGAATTTAAATGGATTAAAGGGTTCAGGGGTGAAAAGGGATTGTTTAGATGGAAAAGGAGATATGGTTTTATGTTCCTTACTTGAGTCGTTTGGGGAGCTCTTTCTCTGTTTAAACGAAGAATATTCATCTGGAAGAGAAGGCCACTCAGAAATGGTCGGTGCTGAAATTTGATAAGAAGAAAAGAGAGGATTAATTTTTTCAAGTACAGATGTAAGCAGATGCTCATATTGATCGATCGATAAATGATCGATCGGTGTAAAGAAGGGTTTCATATAATATTGAATGGTCAAATAAGAAAGCCACTCCATTGAAGTTTCAATATGTTCGGGGTGAATTGAACACATTAATGAAGAAAATGCATCAGGTAACCATATGTTTTTGTGAATTCTCTTTTGTAAATCTAAGCTTTTCTTGTTCATTCCTTTTAGATGATACGTTTTTTCAGGCGTAATTAATGAGAGTGGGTATTCATATTTATCGGAAATGTTGACGTAAATATTTAAATCTGTAACAGTAGCATGATCGCTCGCTTCTATACCAGTGTGAGTTAGTAATGAAAAGAAAAATAATGCTCGGTCGTTAGCATCAATATCCAAATAGACTTTTTTCGAACTTAGTGATCCTGTTAATCGATTATCTTGCAATGAAATCCCCCAATAGGGTAAAAGAATTTTAAGTGCCTCTAAGTCATTCCTATTCAGGTGACAAATCTCTTTATCTACCCACATTAAACGATTCAATTCCTTCACTCCCTTAAATTTGATATTTGCGCCTGCTATCCAAATTTGGGCCACTCCTTCTGTTGCATTTCTGTGCTAATTCCATAGTATGTAGGGAATCAACCTATCATGTGAAAGAAAGGAAGGAACGATATGGGTCACAAACCACATAAGAAACACACCGTTCCAACAGCTACGAATAGCTTGCAGGATGAGTGTATTCGCGTTCAAAAAGTATACGACTGGGTGACCGATCAGCTTTCTGTAAGAAAGACAATTAAATTTACAGATCATCAGCTAAAGAAGATCGAATGTGCTATGGAAGATCCTAGCCGCCGTCCCCTCCGTATTGTTTGTAAAACACCAGAAGCACCTCCATTGTTCCCACTCTCAGACAGTGAGCATACAGAAGATGACTTCTTCTGTGAACAAATTGGAGAAAAACGTGATGTAAGCGTAGCGATCCCTGGTGGGGGATTTGCCGATGCTCAACTCGTTGATCTTCTCTTTACAACGGATGTAAAGGTGAAGGTTGTTGACCGTCATGGTAAGGTAGTCACAGATTTGGATGTAAATGCATCTGTTCTTGAGTCATTTGTCTTGTGTTTCCCGAATGGAACAGATCTTTTCTGTCGAATTACTAAAATTGTTTGCCGCATTCCTTCAGGAACAGTACTATTAAACGCCCCAGCACCAGATTCCTTTGATCTTGAAGTCGTTTTCTGTGTTGATATTCAAGTAGAAGCAGAAGTAAAACTTGAGGTTCTTGCGAAGTTCTGTTCACCTCGTGATAATGATCTTATTGCACCTGACTCAATTGATGAATGTCCTCCTATTGAATTTCCTGAACAGTGTCCAGATATATTCCCTCGACCAAATTGTGATTGTTCACTATCTGGTGAAGCGAGTGGCGAAACGGACTCTGAAGATGAAGGTAAAGCAACATTACTTGTGAATATTTGCGATGATTGCAGCCTGTCAGGTAGTTCGATGAAACTGAATTTCCATGACACCGATTCAAGTGATGGAAAGCACGACTTTACATTCACAGCTACAAGCTTTGATCAGGATACGCTCGAATGTAAAGAGTGTGGGGATGGACTAAAGTTCATCATTGAGGGTAGCGGAGAAACCGATCGTGGTCGTAAGCTTGACTTTAAATTAGCTGTCGTTGATTCTGACGATGATCAGTGGTTTGAAGTTCACTTATTGAATCGTCGAGGAAATGTAGTATTCAATACAGGAACAGTAGAAGTTGAAGAAGGCGAATTAACAATCGATGATTGCATCTCTTTTGAAGATTTAAAGTATAAGAAACAGCCATAAATCAGTAGTGCAGGAGATCATATCCTGCACTTTTTTGTTATGAAAGAAGACCTACTACTCATACATATAGAATAAGGTTAGCTCTGGGTAGAGAGGGGGAGGATCGATGCAAGGAGAGAAGTTAAGTTACTCTCGTCTCATTTCACGTACAAAATATTTTCAAGAAAAATCATTAGAGCTTGAGAAGGAATTGATTTTTGCTAATGATCAATTGGCTTCATTAGAGAAGCAGCTCGAGTCAAGCAAAGATCACGAAAGCACGATTGCTCATCTGAAAGAAGAATTAAATCAGTTAGAAAAAAGACTAGAGACTCAAACAGAGGAATTTACGCAGATGAAAAACGAAGTGGAAGTAACGAAGGAAAGGAAGAATAGAACCGACGATTCCACTAAGATAAAGGGGTTTGAAGATCTATTAGCAGAAATGCAAATAGAGATTAATGAAAAAGACAAGCGACTTCAACATTACCAAGGGAAAATCAAGAACTTAGAAAAAAAAGCCCAGTATCTTCCTACTGAAAAGGCAGCTGAAGTGGAGGCAAAGCCAACGGGAATCGCAGATCATTTTGCGGTTAGTTATTTTAATACCTCCATTATTATTCTTGATAAACAGTCTGTCATGATTCGAGGAGATTTACAAATTGAAAATTGTGGAGGAGCCAAATTAACGAATCCACTCGTTTGTTTTCGTTTTTCACCGTCAGAAATGGCGACTTTAAAAGGGAGAATTTACCCGATTGAAGTTGCTGAAACAAAAGCGCTGGATTCAAATGATCGCGTTCACTGGGTTTTTCCAGATCATGATTGGTTAGAGAAAGCGAAAGAAAAAGGAGAGATATGGGTATCTCCATTACATCCAGTGACATTACATCCAGGTGACAAAATCGCGATTGAAAGTTTTCAAATTCCGATTAAATCTGAATTTAAAGACCCTGTTATTATTGAAGGTTTTGTGTATTTTCAAAGTAATAACTATCGAATGAAAGTATCCAATCAAATAGCCTTGAGCTACTAATATAGATGTCGCCCATACCCACTATCCTCTTCTTGCATAGGATAACGTGAAGTAAGAGGATAAAAGGGGGAGGTTTTGAAATGTCTGAAAAGAAAAGAAAGCCACAAGTCATTCATGTTGACCGAGTGATTATTAAAGCGAATGAAGTCATCATTCAAGAAGAACGAGATGAGCATAAACACAGCAAAGAGGACCGAAGAGAGAATCGTCGTGATCCCTGGGGGTTTTTTGGCTCTAACGATGTTGCTGATGAGGATAGGGAACGTGAAGGTAGAGAAGATGAGGATGAGAGCAAAGGGCGTTACTGGTTCTAAGAGCAGAGGTTATCTGCTCTTTTTTTTATTTGTTTTTCTTATCCATCTTTTGCAGAAATACCCCTTCATCCTCTTTCCATTCAAGAACTAGTACATCCTCAGGATGATCTACTTTATGCTCTTTAAGTACTTTTTGGAGCCAAACTTCGTTAAATCCTGCGTCTGTTAAATTCTCATAGTCAACTTTTCCATCCGAAATAATATCAACTGACAGATACCCCTGTTCTTTTTTTAGATTGAAATCTTCCTTTGTTGGCTGCAGGTATTGTGATTTTTTTAGAACACTAATACTCCCATTCGTTTCTAGGATGGCGAATTCAACTTCTCGAAGTGAAAAAACATCTTTTTGTCTTAATAAATTTTGCAATTGGTTAATATCGAGCTTGCTTTTTTTTAATTGATTCCGATCAATTTTTCCTTTATGAATCACAATGGAAGGGTTTCCTTCTAAAATGTTTCGAGTTCCTCGAAATTTCTGAGTAATCCATTCAACAACGTAAATTAATACGCCCCATAATAGCACAGCATATAAAATGGACTGAATGTTCACATCTTTATCGTAAATTGCATTCCCAACTAATTCTCCTAGTACGAGAGAAGAGATAAAATCAAAAGGGGTAATTTGTGTGATTTGGGTTTTGCCAAGTGCTTTCGTTAAGATCAGTAAAGCAATAAAGCCAACAAGAAGTTCCACCGTAATTGATCCAATAGCCACAGGATCACCTTCTTCTCTTCAATTTACAGTCTTTCTTAGGATGTACGGAAATGGAGATAATATCATTCATTTTCAAGTTCCAAAGACACAAAAAAGACACTGGAGTATCCAGTGTCATAAATCCTTTGTCATCGTTACGTGAGGAATTCCTGCATCCATGAATTCCTCAGAAACAATGCGATATCCAAGCTTTTCATAAAAGCCTACAGCACTTATTTGTGCATTTAGCTTTGCTCCTTTAAGGCGAAGCTGGTTAGCATGGTTTTCAATTGCGTTCATCAGAAGAAAACCAAGGCCTGTCCCCCTATAGTCATGGAGCACACAAATACGTTCAACTTTGGCCAGTTCACTTAAAACTCGAATACGACCGGCTGCAACGGGTGCATTTTGATCATAAGCGACAAAATGGATGGCCTTGTCCTCATGTTCATCGATTTCCAATTCAGCCGGTACGTTTTGTTCTTCTACGAAAACCGTATGCCTAACGTGAAAGGCATCGTTTCGTTCTTTCTCAGTTTCAACAACACGTACTTCCATTAGCGGACTTTACCAAGGTGGAACGTTTCAAATACCGTCCACATCCCATTTTCAAGTTGATAAAGAAGTTGGAAACGGTCGATCATTTCTTCATGGTTAACGTCCTTCATTTGCAAACTGCCATAGACATCAGAATGCTCATCATCTGATAGGTTCTGCGCAATCGTAATGTGTGGAACAAAGTTATAATCGCGTTCAGAGAGCGCCTCTTGAGGGTTAAGCTGTCGGTGCAGATCATCAAGAACTTCATTCTCTTTCACTTTAAAGTAGATGACGTTGTTGACAGGGTTAAAAGAACCGACTTTATAAACATGCATTGAAAAAGGTTTAGATTCATCAGAGATTTTGTGTAGAACGGGTGTCAGTTTCTCTATCTCTTCTTCTGTAGCCTCAAAGCCTTCACGTAGCGTTAAATGTGGTGGGATGAGCGCATAGTGCGGATCATATCGTTTCCGAAAGGAGTTAGCGACGTCTTGTAGTTTTTTCGATGGGAAAATTGCAATGCCGTATTTCATATTCCATTCCCTCCTGGTTGATAGTCTCGATTGCCCTTGATAGACAAGTCATATAATGTTCCATTTATAATTATACCAAAAATTCAAAAATAAGAAACGATAGACTCACTTAGAGTTTAAACATGTGGAGAAGCGAACGTTTCATATCCGGTTGCCAGTTCTTCCAGAGGTGTCCGCCTTCGAATTCATCATAGAAATAATCGAATTCTCTCTCATTAATAATCTTATTTAATGCTCGATTCGGTTCAATAAAATTCTTTGTTTTCCCATCGGTGGTCGGAACCTCTGTTTCTTCCTTCCCAATAATGTGATAGAGCGAAAGAAGTTCAGGCTCTCTAAATTCTTTTACTTGATTCATGATAGCTTCATCCACATATGGAGAGTGAAGAATCGCACGACCAAATGTACGAGGATAATCTAGAGCGGCTCGAAGTGCAACCGTAGCTGCTAAAGAATCACCGATAAGCCCCCTGCCATACCCTAGATGGTACGTGGCATATTCTTCATCTAAATAAGGAACTAGTTCATTAGCAAGAAAACGCAGGTAGTCATCACTCTGCTCCCCGTCAGGATGATATTTACGCCAGCGATCCTCTACACTTTTGTAAGGAATGCCGACAATGATCAGTTCTTCAATTTCATCATTTTCGATAAGTTCATCCGCAGTTCGCCCGAGTCGTCCTAATTTAAAGTAATCGCTACCATCATTGGCGATTAAAAAGGAGTATTTGTATAAGGGAGAATAGTTATATGGTAAGTAAACTTGAAAAGGAATTTCTTCTTTTAAATACTCGCTATAAATGGTTTCGTCTTTATATGTACCTCGATTCATTGCGATGCCTCCTATAAATTGTTGCAATTGTTAGATTGTTTGACAATGCAAAAAACATTAGTGATATAATGATTCTAACACATAAGTATTTATCGTTGACAGAGAGGGGTCTTATTATGAAGAAACGCATCCATAGTAGAGAGACAGAAGCAGCAGCAAAAGCCCTGATAAAAGAACGAGGTGTAACCATTGAGGATATTGCAGAGATTGTTTATGAAATGCAATCTCCTTATGTAGATGACCTTTCCATGGACGACTGCGTCGAAAGTGTGGAAGCCGTTTTAACGAAGCGAGAAATTCAGCACGCCGTTCTTGTTGGTGTTGAGTTGGACAAGCTAGCTGAGCAGGGGAAACTCTCCGAACCACTTCAATCCATTGTGGAATCGGATGAAGGGTTATTTGGCGTTGATGAAACGATTGCACTCGGTGCCGTATTTGGCTACGGAAGTATTGCCGTTACCACCTTTGGTCACCTCGATAAACAAAAGTTCGGTATTATTGAAAAGCTAGATACAAAAGTAGGCGAAAGCGTTCATACCTTCCTTGATGATCTCATTGCAAGCATTGCCGCCAATGCGTCGAGTCGTCTTGCACATCGCCTTCGTGATCGAGAAGAAGCGTTAGATAAAGAAGAACGTGAAAAGCGAGATAAAGAAGAACGGATTGGATAATCAGAAGGGCATCACCTTGGTGCCCTTTTTCTATTATTTTCTAAAAAAAAGATTGACAGTTATTTATCGCTTCCTGTATATTAATAGTTGTCCTTACATAAACTGATCCGTTAGCTCAGTTGGGAGAGCGCTACCTTGACAGGGTAGAGGTCGTTGGTTCGAGCCCAATACGGATCACCATACATAAAATCACCAACCCTCATTTTAGTAATGAGGGTTTTTTGTATATTTTCATGAGGATGGCATAAAATCAATCATTCGTACAAGCAATCTTGAATCATCTTACATATAGATGAGTATAAAAGAGGTGATTGATAAAGTGGACTGTCATTGTCATCAAGGATTTTCATGTTGCAGTAAAAAGGAGAAAGAACCAACACCCACTCCAACTTCAGCATGTAATATATCCTGTCCCATCTCTGGAATCATTGATCGAGCATGTAACCTAGGGGGGACACCTTATGTACTTTCTGCGCAAGCAGTCCCTATGGTCATTAATATAGAGAATACCGGCCCATCCAATGCTTTTTGTACGATCACGGCAACTCTATCTGGTCCAACTGACACAGCAGGTCCTATCACCATACTTCCAGGTGAGAAAAAGACACTTGCCAATCAGAGTGCTACTACATTAACAATCGTCTGTTCGGGAGGAAATAATAACACCTGCAGAGGAGTTTATGATGGGTGTATCGTAATTTGTTAGAGTTGGTAGGGTCCACGCTAGTAGTTCATGAAAAATTTGGTATTCCTAAGTTGAAATGAGATAGACCATTCAATGATGGTCCATCTCATTTTTAGTGAGGGAAGCTTTTAGAACATTCATCGATTAGTGAGTATATTTTTATTAAATATGTAAATAAAATAAGATAAGACCTACAATTAATGAAGGTCTCACTTTACTTGGCTATTAGTGCGGTAACGGATACCTTGGTGTAATACAGATCTCACCCTCGAGAGCTGAAGCCGGATCTGTTGGCCCTATTACTATAATCGTATCAAATCGACTAACGGTAAAGTTTACACAGCTGCCTTCATTTACATTGAATGAACTTACTACATTGTCTTGGCCGCCTCTTGAAAATTGGACAGTTATAAAACTATCTGCAGGTCCGCAAAATTTAATGAATCCTGAAGCGACAAGACTACATACAGAAACGTTCGTTTGGTATACGGTAGCCGGTGTATCATTTGTTAATGTGAAATTGCAACAAAGTTTATCCTGTACAAATTCCTTTTTGTTACAACAGCTAAATCCTCCACCTTTAGAACCACAACCACAACTTCCCATTACAAAACCTCCATTATGTTTTTGTTCACTACTTTGTAGCTACTATATAGTACATGCAGGAGGATTGCTTTTGGATTAGACGGATCGATTGGGTAACATGCCTCTTTTATCACTCATTTAAAAAACTTTTGCGCTTGTTCTTTCTTTTTTTAGTGGAAGAACACTCTTTATCGCAGTCGTTATTATGATCATCATAATCTTTCATCACATATTTTAACATCATATTGTTTTCATCTTCTTGATCCCAGTCATCAAGGTGGTTATCTTCATGTGATTGGCAACAGCAGTCATGCTGGTTTTGACACTCACTATCGTGACAAGAGCCGCAGTCACAAGTAAAACAATTCTCATGACAGTTATTCTTACAGGCGTTTTTGCAACATGCAGTAAACGAAACAACAAATTTTCCAATGCATTGGTTTTTGCTATTTCCGTTACACTCAATATCAATCGAAGCAAGATCATCTAATACGATTACACGAGTATTGTGTTTTGGAACGAAGAATCTTTTGTTTTTTCCATCACTATCTTTGACAGTTACAATTATGATTGGACTACAACCTTTATCGTAAGTAATCGTAATACTACCAAACGCACATAAATTTTTGTTTGTTTTCCATATAGTAAGCCTGTTGCAATCACAGGGCAAACAAAAATCACCTTTCACTTTATCTTGAATAAACGGTGTACACGGTTTATCCACTTTTATCCCCCTTAATCACACAAGTAATTTCCCTTACAATCAGTGTATTTAGGCAATTTTTTTTGGTATAGGTGTATGTCCATAACTTATGAATACATTCATTTAACTAAGGGGGATAACAATTAAAACAGCTACAATAAAAGGTAGAGAAGCTTAAAAGGAATTTTAAAACTCTGGCAAATGATCAAAGTTATTCTCTTTAATGCCATCAGGCTCACTACGAATAATTTCTCTGCCATATTTCTCAAAAACGTCCACCCCAGCAATCCTTCCATTCTTTGCTTCCTCGAGGGCCTGAAGATAATCAAGCTCTTCGCCAGTATTGGTTTTAAATGCAATAAGATCCCCTTCCTCATTTTTTCTAACAGCCGTAATCATTCTGTCGTTTTCATTTGGTTTTCTTGAATTTTCGTTGGCGGCATTTCGAACATAATTTTCATATACTTCGTTAAATCGGTCCATCTTTGTCACTTCCTTCTAATGATTTGCGATTTTCAGCAAGTTTGGAATCTCAAGTTCCCAGCGATTTGATATTGGATTCTTTTTTGCAGTAATTTTAATTGGAGTATGAATAACTCCAGTGTCTTTAATATAAACTTCAACCTTTGCATGAAGGTGTTGAACATAAGGTGAATCGCCACTTTTTTGAACAGTCCATTTTGGGACTGTTAGGCGGGATAGTGAATCAAAATCTTGATTTGTTAAGTCTTTTGAAAGGATTCTTCTCAATATAAATTCATCTGAATTATTTAGTGCAATCATCATAACGTCAACGAGATTTTTTGGTGTTGATGTTGATAAGTATTCATCTAGCTTACCTGAAGCTTTAAGGATCATTAACTGATGAGCAGGATCTGGAGTAGGGGTTTTATGTGTCGTGCTATTGAGAAAGTGAAGACAGAAGTGACCATTAAATCCATTATCTAATGCTCCTGCTCCATGTGGCATGCCATTCATTGAAGCAGCAATGGTTCTGCCTTCATGAAGAACAATGACAGCTCTTCGTTTCCAACTCCACTCTTTATAGATTCCCTTTAATATTTGCGTATCTTCTTTCGTTAGAGGTTGAATATCGGCATGATGACTGCCAGCTCTTCGCTGTACGCGAAATGATGCGCCACTTTCAACATCAATTATTGTAAAAATAGCTTTCCGTGGTATGATTTCATTCGCTTTCTCCCATGGTAGAAGAGAAATTTCACTGTCAATTGGTCGAAGATCATGAAAGGGCTCTACCGCAAGGGTGTTTTGAGAAAAGAAAATCACGCAGAGAAAGATTGAAAAAATCAATAATCGCTTCATTAACTCCCCCCTTGGTGTCGTTCATCGTTCTTATTTTGCTCAAGCCATTTTGAACTATTCGATTTTATAAAATGGATTAATGAAGCATACTACCTTCGAGTTCAGAAGGGGGAATGAAAATGTTTTCATTACTTTTAGCCTTATCACTTGCATATTCAGTTGGTGAAGAACAGATCATTATTGTTCATGATAGAAATCGTCCTTTAAATGTTGAAAAACAGGAGCTCTTTTCAGAAGGGATAGGGAAACCTTTTTATGATGAAGAAGAACTGAATGATTTGCTTGAAAGAGTGGATGCCTCAATTTCTAATCCACCTCAAAATGCTTTTATTGATCAACATGGATCGATTAGAGAAGGTGTGAGTGGATATCGATTAAAGCGCGAAAAGTTTCAAACGAAGATTTTAGAAACATTATATCAAAAGGGGACGACATGGGTTGAACCGGATGTCGTGATTCAATATCCAAGAGTAAATGCAGAGCTACTTGCCTCGATTCGCAGGAAGGAAGTCGGCGCGTTTGTTACGCATTTTAGAAAAAGTAACGTGGAGCGGACGTCCAATATTGTGTTAGCTGCTGATGCGATCAACAACACAGTAGTATTTCCAGGTGAAACGTTTTCATTTAATCAAACAGTCGGAAAACGTACAAAGGAAAGAGGATACTTACCGGCACCTATTATAGTCAAAGGTGAATTGTCTGAAGGGATAGGGGGAGGCATATGTCAGGTATCCTCCACGTTATTCAATGCAGTTGATTTGGCTGGCGTTCAAATTCTAGAACGTTATTCTCACAGCCGAAGTGTGCCTTACGTAAAGCCTGGACGAGATGCGACGGTTAGCTGGTACGGCCCAGATTTTTCATTTCGCAATGATCATCATCAACCATTACTCATAAGTGCTAAAGTGTTAGAAGGCTCTGTCGTTATTCGTATTTATTCATCTGAAGAGAATCAATAAAAGCGGTATCGCTCTTATACTCAAGACTTCCTAACAGCTTAATAGGCATAAATCGTTATGTTCTATACGTGTCAATGCTATAATTAGACTATTATAATCTAAAGGAGACCGCGTATGGAATATAAACAACCGGACGAAGTAAACTCTTCCATGCTTAAAAACGGCTCTAAGTTAGAAACGGAAGATCTGCATCTCGAACTAATTGAAAAGAGTCGAAAGCTTAATCATATTTTTAATCACTCAAGAGACGGGCTGACGCTTTCGGATCAAAATGGAGCTCTAATCGAAATCAATCCGGCTTGCTGTGATATTTTTGAATTGGATATGGAATCGATTCAATCTAAGAATATTGGACATCATGTTGCACCAGAAGGCATCCGTACGTTTCGAAAGATGAGAAGAGAATTAGTTGAAAAAGGACATGTCATTGAGAAACTACCTGTCATTCTAGAAAATGGCAAACGCAAATTTGTAGAGCTATCGATCACCTATAAAGCTTATCGAGATATGAATTTATCAATTATTCGAGATGTGACAGAGGAGCAAATGCTACTCACTCAGTTAGTGGAAAGCAAAGATAAGTTATCCAATATTTATGAAAATGCACTTGATGGAATACTCATTTGGAATAAAGATCGGATGATTATTGATGCAAATCCAGCAGCGTGTAAGCTTTTTAACACAAGCCTGGAAAAAATGAAAACGTATAATTTGTTTGATTTTCTTGAGGGAATCAATGTTTCGATCGGCAAAACGTTTCAGGAAAAGGTGGAACGTATTGGAGAGTTGCGAGGAGATATTCAGTTTACGATGCCGGGTGGAGAAAAGAAGCAACTCGAATTCACCACGAAAAAAAGTATGGCCGGAAATATATATCTAACGATATATCGCGACATAACCCATACGAAGCAAATGATTCAAGAGATTCAGGAAAGTGAAGAGCGCTTTCGCCAGCTATTTGAAAGGGCGCTTGATGGAATGGCCATCTTTGATCAAAATGGTTCGATTGTCAATGTAAATGGGGCCTTTTGTAACATGTTTGAAGTAGACGAAGATCACGTTATCTCAACTCATTATTCTAGTCTTGCAAACGGCTGTGATCTTATTTGGGACAATTCTACAGTGTTGGGGAGAAGTGGGGAAGGAAAAAGAGTTCGTCAAAGCACAGGTGAAGTACAATTTTTTAGTTTCACACTAAGTTATCATATCTATCCAGATCATCATCTTGTGATTATTCGAGATGTGACGGAGATCAAAAATGCTGAAGAAGATCTACGCAAGACAGAAACCACGCATGTCCTGGGTGACCTTGCTGCAAGCGTTGCGCATGAAATTCGAAATCCTTTATCTACGATTAAAGGGTTTCTTCAATTACTTGAGGGAAATGAAGCTGTAAACCAGGAGCTTCTAAATGTGGTTGGGGATGAGATGGAAGAATTAGAAGGGACCATTAACGAATTCCTCCTTCTTTCAAAACGAGAATACGTATCATATGAAGTAGTGAATTTGAACGAATTAATGGCAGAATTAGTTGAGAACTTATCTCATAAAGCGGCTGATCGGAAAATTAATATCGTAGAGATTTATCAGAACGTGAATGTCGAGTGTGTTTGTATTCGGTCTCACATGAAACAAGTCATGACGAATTTGATTAATAACGGAATTGAGTCCATGCCAAACGGTGGTCAGTTACAGACAACACTGGCTAAAGTTGAGAGTGGCGACATTATGATTGAAGTGAAGGATCATGGAGAAGGAATACCTGAGCATCTAATCAATCGATTAGGCGAACCATATTACCAAACGTCAGAAAAAGGTACAGGCCTTGGATTAATGGTAAGCTATAAAGTCATTAAAGAACACGGTGGTCGAATTGAGGTAACGAGTCGAGAAGGTAAAGGAACGGTTTTTCGTATCATGTTACCAGCTAACCAGCCATTCGTTCATACAGAGGAGGAAGAGATTTGATTGAGATACAACGTATACACCATGTTAGTTTAGCGGTTACAGACATTGAGAAGGCAAAAAGCTTTTATCAGGACATCCTATGCTTAGAAGAAATTGAACGACCTCAGTTCGGTTTTCCAGGTGCCTGGTACCAAATCGGCAATCAACAACTTCACCTTATTGTTCATCCGGAGGCAAAAACGCTACGTCAAACAAATGAATTATCCTCTAAGGAAGGCCATTTCGCTTTCCGTGTGAAGAGTTATAAGGAGACGCTTCGCTGGCTTAAAGAAAAAGGTGTAGAAATTTATGAAAACCCTACGAGTAAAAGTGGATTTGCCCAAATTTTTGTAGCTGATCCTGATGGCAATTTAATCGAACTAAATACAGAACAGTAGCAAAGAAGACGCCTCTCCTGAGGCGTCTTCTTTGCTACTGATGAGAAGAAAATTCATTGTTTTCACGTTGGGGGTTAGCGCTTTTTTTCGCTTCCTTTACAACTTCTTTTGCTTTTTGTGCACGGCGTTGGTCTTCTTTGGCTTTTTCTTCAATTTTTCTAATTTCTGCTCTCGAGTGTTCCATCTCGTTCGCCTCCTATTTATATCCAGAATAAGATAAATGTTTATTTTACGAACTTTACCTTAATTTCATAAAAGAATCAAGTGTTTTCTGTTTATTCCGACATTTTATCTGTTCTCTGAACATACAATGGAAGGAAATAAACAGAGGGGGATGTTGATGGTAGCTGTATTGTTGACAATGGTCGTACTGTTTCTCGGACTGGCTTTGTTTATAGGAGTCGTATGGAATGCCATAAAAGCCGATTCTGCAAAATCTGATTTAGAAATGATATGGGAAAAGTATGAAGATGTAATTCGTAAGGAAGATGTACTCTAGCCCACTAAAGGGCTTTTTTTTGTGGAGCTGTAAAGTATAGCTGGAATGATATAGATTCACGTGTTTTCATTCCATGCAAACGGGGTATTTTAAATAAGAATTGAGGTGAATGTCATGGGAATACGGACCAAATTAAAAAGAAATCGAACTCAGAAGAAAGGAATGCCCCCTGGGTCTCTTGTGTATATAGGAGACGATCAAACAGAAGAAGTAACAATCTCGGCTATGGCATTTGATGCGAGTGGAATGGAAGCTTTTGAAGACATAACCGTCGAAGAAGTAAAAACGATGATTGATTCTGATAAAGTAACGTGGGTTAACGTGAATGGTGTACATAATGTTCAACTGGTCGACCAAATAAGTAAGCATGTGGGGCTGCACCCGCTAACAACAGAAGATATATTAAATACGGAACATCGACCAAAAATCGATTTCTTTGAAGATCATCTATTAGCGATTGTGAAAATGCTTCATTTACCTGAAGAAAGTCCAGATCTAGATGATGAGCAGGTTAGTTTTATTTTAATGGAAAATACCGTGATCACCTTCCAGGAAAAACGAGGCGATTTATTTGATCCTGTTCGTCTCCAACTGCAGGAAAGCAAAGGGCGCATAAGGAAAAGCGGAGCTGATTTTCTTTTCTATTCATTACTCGACGTCATTTTTGACCAATACCTGATTATCATGGATGAAATGGATGATCGCATTGCTCAATTAGAAGGGATGATCATGGAAGACCCTGATAATCATTCGCTTCAAGACATTAATCAGTATAAAAACACCATTCTTCAATTAAAGAAAACTGTGTGGCCGGTCAGAGAAGTAGTAAATAAGTTAATCAATCGTAAAGTTTCTTACATTAAAGAAGATATATCTTTTTACTTACAGGATATTCATGATCATATTGTTCAAGCAAATGATATGGTGGAAACTTCAAGAGGGCAATTATATGGTTTATTAGATGTGTATTATTCAAGTTTAAGTATGAAAATGAACGAAATTATGAAAGTCTTAACGATTGTTTCCACGATTTTTATTCCATTAACGTTTATTGCAGGGATCTATGGAATGAATTTCGCCAATATGCCTGAACTAGATTGGGAGTGGAGTTATCCTGCTGTATGGATTGTCATGATCGTCATTACTGGATTAATGCTCGTTTACTTTAAACGCAAAAACTGGTTCTAGGAGGAGAAATTGATGGGAAAAGTCGCTGTTGTTACTGGTGCAGGTCATGGAATAGGGAGAGGCGTTGCGATAGCTTATAGCGAGCAGGGGTATACTGTGATCCTTGCTGATGTGAATGAAGATGGATGCAAAGAAACGAAACGTTTAATGAAAGAAGTTTCTACAGAAATCATCCTAACCGACGTGAGTAAGCCAGAGTCGATCGCCAGTCTTTTTCATAAAATAGAAGAGAGATATGAGCGGTTAGATGTTTTAATTAATAACGCAGGCTTATCAGCATTTAAGCAAATGGATGAGCTAAGCGTGGATGAATGGGACAAGGTGATCAATACAAATCTAAGAAGCGTTTTTCTTGCGTCACGTGCGGCAGCACGAGTCATGAGAAAAAATAACGGAGGATCAATCGTTAACATTGCTTCTACAAGAGCGACTATGTCAGAACCGAACAGTGAAGCATATGCTGCTACGAAGGGTGGTATTGTAGCGCTTTCACATGCGCTTGCTATTTCCCTTTCGGATGATCGCATCACCGTCAATTCAATAAGTCCTGGTTGGATTGAAGTGGAAGATTATGCTTCTCTGCGTGAAGTGGATCATGAGCAGCATCCAGCAAAAAGAGTGGGGAAGCCCTCTGATATTGGACGTGCCTGTCTCTTTCTAACAAGTGAAGAGAATAATTTTGTGACAGGTGAGAATCTTGTCGTTGATGGAGGCATGACTCGAAAAATGATTTATGAACATTAATTGAGTAACAGTTAACGGACAATCCCCATTCATGTTACTATAAGAGCAGACCTTCATTAGAGAAAATTTACAGGGCGAATCATGCTTGAGGGGACGTTTTAAATGGCAAAACATATGGAATTACCTAATTTGTATGAAACAGGAATTGAAGATCTTGTGATTTCAGCAGAAAAAGTGGCTCATGTACAGCTGACGAATCCTTTGGAACATGCGATGCTTATCTTGATCAAGTCAGGCTATTCATCGATACCCGTATTAGATACAGAATATCGGCTAAAAGGTTTGATCAGTCAGCCACTCATCCTCGATTCGATTTTAGGAATTGAGCGAATTGAATTTGAGAAATTAAGCGAATTAGTTGTTGAAGAGGTAATGAATACGGATATCCCATGTATTAATGAAAAAGATGGTTTTTTTAAAGGGTTAAAGTTAGCGATTGATCACCCGTTCCTTTGCGTTGTCGATGATGAGAATATCTTTAAAGGTATATTGACGAGAAGAGCGCTTCTAAAGTTCGTTAATCGCTATTTGCATGAATCTTCTGTTCGACAGACATAATGGTTTACCCGGTGCTTAAACCGGGCTTTTTTTACATAAGTGGAGTTGAGAAAAATGAAATCGCTAACAAATCAAATCTCATATAGCATTCGAAAAAAAGAGACAAACCGACCACTTGTTCTTGGTGCCATTATTATCGGTATGTTTATGGCAGCAATCGAAGGAACGATTGTTTCTACAGCTATGCCGGGAATCGTGGGGGACCTTGGTGGGTTTTCAACATTTAGCTGGGTGTTTTCAGCGTACTTATTAATGTCTGCGATCACCGTCCTTATTTTTGGAAAGCTTTCTGATTTATTTGGAAGAAAGCCCATTTATACGATCGGCGTCGTGATATTTTTAATCGGGTCACTTTTATGTGGGTTTGCTGAGTCGATGGAAGCGCTTATCCTTTTTAGGCTGATTCAGGGGATTGGGGCAGGAGCGGTTCAACCGATTGCTCTTACGATTGTAGGGGATATGTACACAATGGAGGAAAGAGCAAAAATTCAAGGGTATCTTGCGAGCGTATGGGGGATTTCAGCCATAGCAGGACCAGCTCTTGGCGGTGTCTTTGTTCAATACTTTGATTGGGCATGGGTCTTTTGGATGAACATCCCACTTGGTTTATTATCGCTAATTGGAATTGTTCTGCTTCTTCATGAATCCATTGATAAAGAAAGAAAATCCATTGATTACGTTGGAGCGGCGCTGTTACTTGTGTCGATCAGTGCGCTTATGGTTGTTTTGATTGAAGGGGGAGTTCATTGGGCTTGGGCTTCTTCTCCGATTGTTATCCTTGTAAGCATATCGCTTATAGCCATGGTATTCTTTTTTAAAGTAGAAAAGAAAGCGAAAGAACCTCTCATGCCACTTGGAATTTGGCGAGACCCGGTTATCGCCATTTCGAATTCGGTTACCTTTACAACCGGGATGATCTTAATTGGTGTTTCTAGTTTTCTTCCTACATTTGTACAAGGAGTAATGGAGAAATCTCCTATTGTAGCAGGCTTTACGCTTACGACCATGTCAATTGGGTGGCCAATTGCCTCAACCATTGCGGGAAAGCTTGTTATAAAGATTGGGTTTAGAATGACTTCAGTGCTGGGAGGAATATCTCTTATTAGTGGGTCTATGATCTATCTTTTGATGACTCCTTCACTAGGACCAATTTTTGCGGGCTGTGGTTCGTTTCTAGTTGGAGTCGGTATGGGCTTAACATCAACTACCTTCATCGTAGCGATCCAAAGTTCCGTTTCATGGAAGCAAAGAGGAATTGCGACCGCCTCTAACATGTTTATGAGAACACTTGGAAGTGCAGTTGGGGCGGCGCTTCTCGGAGGAATATTGAATGGTCGGCTTCAACAATACCTTATGAACCATGCTACTAATGAAGAGGTGACGATTAATACAGCCAATCAATTACTTTATGAACCAAAGCGTAACAGTCTTGATCCTGCAATACTTGATCTTCTGCAAAACGGACTAACCATCTCGTTAAAATGGGTATACGGTGGTGTAGGGGTAATGGCGCTCTTAAGCTTTTTACTCGTACTTTTTCTTCCAAAGCCTACTAAAAAAGAACGCCCGGCACAATTATAAGCCGGGCATTTCGATGCGTGTAATAAATTCAATTCGATTCTGAAATGGGTCACGAAAGCTAAAGCGTTCGAATCCTTCAATTGGTGTTTCCTCTTGGATCGAAATGTTGTGTTTCTCTAATTGTGTTTTGGCATCGTTCAGGTTTTGAATTTCGAAAGCAGGATGTCGTTTGCCTGGTACGATGCTGTCTTCAGTACCTACATGTAATTCAATATCCGCTGCTCTTAGCCAGAAGCCTCCATTCTTCTTCAAAGCTTTAGGTTTTTCAATTTCAACAAAGTTGAGGACATTGATATAAAAATCTCTCGCAGTAGTTTCAGTACCTTTCGGAATACAAATTTGAACGTGATGAAGGCGTATATAGTCGATGCTCATGTCTGTTCACTCCTAAAATTGTGTTTTGAAAATGCTGTAGCAAACCTGAAAAATAAGGAGAATTGTCATCGAACGCAGTAACCAGTTTACTTGTTTAAACGAAAGTTTATTTGCCATTCGAACTGAAATTTGAGCACCCGTTATCGATCCAGCAGCAAGTGGGAGGGCAATTCCCATAATGAGATGCCCGCTTAAAAAATAGACGACTACGGCCCCAGTACAACTTAGAAAGGTATTAAAGCGAGTTAATCCTATGGATGTAAGGTAGGAGATGCCGCTTTGCCGAAAAAGGTGCATTTGAAGTGTCGCCTGTCCAGGACCGAATGTACCGTCGTACCATCCGATTAGCCCTATAAATGGTAAAGTTTTCATAGGAACGATACGAGAAGATTGAGTGGATTGCTTTTTTTTCTTAAAGGACAGTGCTAATGCAAGTAAGAGCATTCCTCCGGCAAAAATTTGCAGGGCCTGTTCTGAAAGTGATGAGGCAAACAGGCCCCCGAGTATACCCCCGCTAAGTGCAATTGGACCCGTTTTTAATGCTTCCCTCATTGATAGCTCTTTCCGCTTCAATAATACATAAAAGCTAGAGAAGGAACTTAGCATATTTGAAAATTTGTTTGCCGAAATAATGGAGTGAACGGGAAGACCGAGTAACATCATCGCGGGAACATTAATAAGCCCCCCGCTTCCTGATAATGTACCGACAAATGTCGCAATAAGTCCTATAGCAAACAAGAAAACTGTTTCCATCTCTATCATCTCCATTTGATTGATCTCATTAATAGTATAGTCTCCTTCACTCCATAATGAAATTAGATTATAATGATGAAATACAATAAGTTTCTCTTATGGATAATGGGTTATGTAGAAAGGGGGAGTTCGATGAGCTCGGAATATCAAGTGCTATCGATCCTTGCAGAAGAAGCGAATATGCGTAGAGCAGCTGAACGGCTATATGTGTCTCAACCAGCGTTAAGTCAACGACTTCAATCAATTGAAAAGGCCTGGGGGGTTCCGATTTTTCTTCGATCTCAAAGAGGATTAACGATTACGCCTGCAGGTGAACGGATTATTGCTTTTGCTAATGAGACGATTCGTAGAGAAGAAAAAGTGTTTGAAGCATTAACGGCATTAAGTTCAGAAGTTCATGGGACGTTAAAGCTAGCCGTCGCGTCAATTATTGGCCAGTACTGGCTACCAGCTGTATTAAAGAAGTTTGTTGAACATTATCCTAGTGTGAAGATATCACTTGTTACAGGGTGGAGTAGCGATATTTTACGCTACTTGTACGAAGATGATATTCACATAGGCATCATACGTGGAAAGCCTGATTGGAGAGGGAGAAGTCAGTACTTACTTTCAGATGAGCTTTACCTAGTAGATACAGCGATACAGTCAATGGAAGAATTAAAGCAAACGGAAAAACCATTTATTCAATTTAAAAGTGATTCCACTTATTTTCAGGAAATACAAGAATGGTGGCAAACCCAGTCATTTGCACCACCTAAAAAAACAATTGTCGTCGATCAAATTGAAACATGTAAACAAATGGCTCTCAATGGGATCGGATATGCTATCTTACCTTCCATTAGCATAACTGAAAATGATAAAGAGTATTTTCGTATTCCTTTAAAAGACGGAGAAGGTTTACCTTTAAAAAGAGACACGTGGCTATTAACGAATGATACGGCCATGCAGTTGAAGCAAGTTCAAAAGTTTGTAGAATTATTAAGTGAGTAGCCTGTAAGATTAGACTTCACGTATGTGATCATGTACGATAAAATGAGTAACATGCTATTTATGATAAGCATGATGAACAAAGGAGGAATTATCCAATGAAAATGATGGATGCAAACGAAATTATTAGCTTTATTCAAAACAGCGAGAAATCTACTCCTGTTAAAGTACATATTAAAGGGAACCTTGAGGGAATTGACTTTGGTAGCAATACAAAGTCATTCATTACAGGGAATACGGGTGTTCTTTTCGGAGAGTGGAAAGATATTAAGAAAGCACTTGAGTCTGAAGCTTCCAATATTGAAGATTACGTTGTAGAAAATGATCGTCGTAATTCTGCCATTCCGATGCTTGACCTTAAAGGGATTCAAGCTCGTATTGAGCCTGGTGCAGTAATTCGCGATCAAGTGGAAATTGGCAACAATGCTGTCATCATGATGGGTGCAATGATCAATATCGGTTCCGTTGTAGGTGAAGGAACAATGATCGATATGAACGTTGTACTTGGTGGACGTGCAACGGTTGGTAAAAACTGTCATATCGGTGCTGGTTCTGTTCTTGCAGGGGTTATTGAACCGCCGTCTGCAAGCCCAGTTATTATTGAAGACGATGTCGTCATTGGTGCTAATGCTGTCGTGCTCGAGGGTGTAAAAGTAGGAAAAGGATCCGTTGTAGCCGCTGGTGCCATTGTAACGGAAGATGTTCCTGAGTATACACTTGTTGCTGGAACACCTGCACGTGTACTTAAGAAAATTGATGACCAAACTCGTTCGAAGACAGAAATCAAAAAAGAGCTTCGTCAGCTACAGAACGACTGATTCTGATGGATATCTCATCTGTTCGAAGAGATTTACATCGTATTCCTGAATTAGGTTTCCAGGAATTTAAGACGCAGCGTTATTTGCTTCATTTTATTGAAAACTTGCCACAGGACCGTCTTCAGGTGAATACCTGGAGAACGGGTATCCTTGTGCGAGTGAATGGCGATAATCCTTCAAAAACAATTGGTTATCGCACAGATATAGATGGACTTCCAATTAAGGAAGAGACAGGGTATGAGTTTGAATCGGAGCATGATGGTTATATGCATGCATGTGGTCATGATCTTCATATGACGATCGCCCTCTCAATCCTTGAATACTACGCTTCTCATCCTGTGAAAGACAATTTACTTTTCGTCTTTCAGCCGGCAGAAGAAGGTCCCGGCGGTGCACTACCAATGCTTGATAGTGAAGAGTTTAAAGCATGGAAGCCTGATCAAATGATTGCGCTCCATATTGCACCTGAATATCCGGTTGGCACGATTGCAACAAGACCTGGTTTGCTTTTTGCTAACACATCTGAGTTATTCATTGATTTAACTGGTAAAGGAGGGCATGCTGCGTATCCGCACCACACACGTGATATGGTTGTTGCAGCTAGTCATCTTGTCACCCAGTTCCAATCCATTGTAGCGAGGAATGTTGATCCACTCGATTCAGCTGTTGTGACAGTTGGGAAGATTGATGGTGGGACGAAGCAAAACATCATTGCAGAAAAAGCGAGACTAGAAGGTACGATTCGTACACTTTCGGCAACTTCAATGTCTGAAGTGAAGAACCGTATTGAAGCAATGGTAAAAGGGATTGAGGCATCTTTTGAATGTGAAGCTTCCATTGATTATGGCTCAAACTACTATCAAGTGAACAATACGCCAGCGCTCGTACAGACGTTTATGGATCAAATGACGCGGCTCTCTGACGTATCATTAGTAGAATGTCGGGAAGCCATGACTGGTGAAGATTTTGGTTATTTCTTAAAAGAAATTCCAGGATTTATGTTCTGGCTTGGTGTGAATTCTTCATCAGGTCTTCACACATCTACATTAAAACCAGATGAAGCGGCAATAGAAACGGCGTATCTTGCGCTAACATCCTATTTAAATGAAATAGCAAATTGAGTTTGTAAGCCTTCAGGTTCTATATACCTGAAGGCTTTTGTTGTTTGGCGTATAAATTAACGAACGTTGGTGAACATAGAAGGGTAGCAGTTACATAATAAAAGAGGGAAGGATTGATTAAAAATGAAACGGATTGCTGTAGAAGATACACTTTCTGATGTGGCGCAGGCTTTACAAGCAAAAGGATATGAGGTTGTATCCTTAAAGCAAGAAAGTGATGCAAACGGTTGTGATTGTTGTGTTGTTTCCGGGCAGGATCAAAATGTGATGGGGATGCAATCGGTTAGTACACAAGGTTCCGTGATTAATGCGGATGGCATGACAGCTGATCAAGTATGCCAACAGGTCGATAGTCGTTACCAATAAGAAAAAAACCCCTAATATGTGTTAGGGGTTTTTTCTTAGCTGTTTTTTTCTTTTTTTACCCAATTTCCATTGTCGTTCTTTTCATACTTTTCTTCTACAGCACTCCATGCCACTTTAAAAGCTGTTTTCTCTGAATCATATTGGTCAGAAGCAGAGTTAAAGGCTTCTTTAAAAATATCTTGAGCATGGCTAGGCAAGTTGTCTTTCACTTGATCAGGCAACTCATTTTTAGAATTGTAAGGCAAATGAATCACACTCCTTCTGTGTGATGTCATTACCCGGAGTAAAACATTGCTAAACTATTGTTCTTTCTTTTCAATAAATACTTGATGAGGGAATGGGATTTCAATACCGTTGGCGTCAAGCGCTTCTTTGATTTCTTTACGAAGCTGACGTTCTACACCCCATTGCTCCATATTCTGAGTACGGCATAGGACACGAAGTACAACATCAGATGATCCAAGACTTTGAACGCCAAGAACATCAGGCCCTTCGACAACGGCTTCATTTGTTGCAGCTACGTTGTCACAAACTTTCTGAATCACGCGAATGGCTTCGTCGATGTTATCCCCATAGGAGATTCCAATATCGACAAGGGCACGCATGTTACCACGTGAATGATTACTGAGAGAACTAATTTCACGGTTTGGCACGTAGTTTAATGTGCCATCAAAGGAACGGATGTGTGTAGTACGAAGGCCGACTTCTTCTACGATTCCACCAAAACCGCCAGCTGTGACGTAATCTCCAACATCCATCTGCTTCTCAAGAAGAATGAAGAAACCCGTTACAACGTCACTCACAAGTCCTTGTGCTCCAAAACCTACAGCTAGACCGATTATACCTGCACCAGCAATTAAAGCTTTAATATCGAAACCAAATGTTTCGAAAACAATCGCAACAGCCATAAAGAGTAGAACGTAGGTAAAAATGCTTTTTGATAAATTTTTCAGCGTATTCGCTCTTCCAGGACTCATGTTTTGTTTTTCAGATACTTGCGTAAAGGTTCTTTCAATAAATCGGTTTCCTATTGCTTTAACGATGGCGTAAATGATTAAGATCACAATAAGCTTAAGTAGAATTATTCCCGTATCCACTAAGAAACCTTCCCAATTAATGTCGTCAAATAAATTCAATAGACTTCCTCCTTTGGTCCACTATACATAAATAGGATAAGCTCACGGTCAAATTATAGCGAAAATTGTCACCACAATTCAAGTAAAGCGTTAATACGAGACGAATGAAATGTTTTTCGCTATACTAAAACTACCCTGTTTAGACCAGTGTAAACGTGGGTACGATAGTGGGGGAAGGTTAATAGTCCACATTAAATTAATTATTATTTAATATTGACTAAAAATAAAACGTGTACTATAATGTCATTTGTGGGCGAAAGCCGCAGGATATTTTCTAGGAGGGATTTACACATGGTAGAACGCATGGTAGGTAAACAAGCACCTCGCTTCGAAATGGAAGCAGTGATGACAAACAAAGAATTTGGCAAAGTAAGCCTTGAAGAAAATATGAAAAACGATAAATGGACAGTCCTTTTCTTCTATCCAATGGACTTTACATTCGTATGCCCAACTGAAATTACAGCTCTAAGCGATCGTTTCGAAGAATTCGACGATCTAGATGCAGAAGTAATCGGTGTATCAACGGATACAATTCATACACACCTTGCATGGATCAATACCGATCGTAACGACAATGGTCTAGGCGAACTTAACTATGCACTAGCTGCAGATACAAACCACAAAGTATCAAAAGAATACGGCGTATTCATTGAAGATGAAGGTGTTGCACTTCGCGGACTATTCATCATTAACCCTGAAGGTGAGCTTCAGTACTCTGTAGTGAACCATAACAATATCGGCCGTGACGTAGACGAAACACTTCGCGTCCTTCAAGCACTACAAACTGGTGGACTTTGCCCAGCTAACTGGAAGCCAGGCCAAGAAACTCTTAAATAAAATGAAGGAAACCCAGAGAGCAATGCTCTCTGGGTTTTTTTTGTGTAATCAATCCTCTTCTTTATAAAAAAACCAAACACTTTGTGAAAATCAGCTTTTCAAACCATGTTTGAAAACCGCTATAAAAACATGCGGCTTTTTGATTAGAAAAATTCCGAATTTTAGACCGAATAGGTGGTTATTTATTTCGAATTCCGATATATTATGTATATTGTCACTATTTTTTAATTACATACTGTCAGAAGGTGGTGTTGGAATGGAAACGTTTAAAAGATTAAAAGACTTCTATTGGCCGTACAAGAAACTGTTTCTTTGGTCGGTGTTTTCCCTTCTTTTTGTAACTGGTATAACTGTCTTATATCCTATGCTTCTTCAATTCACAATTGATGACGTTATCCTTAAGCAAGAATACAAATGGGTGCCTTTTCTTGCATTTGGTTTTATAGGAATCATGATTGTCAAAGGAATCGCTACATTTTTTCAACAATACTTAGGAGATCTATTTGGTGTAACAGCCGTCTATAGGTTAAGAGAAGAGCTGTATAAAAAACTGCAATACTTACCTTTTCGTTATTATGATAACGCAAAAACGGGAGACTTAATGTCACGCTTAACAGCTGATGTTGAAGGGTTTCGCTTTTTCTTATCATTTGGATTTGCTCAGGTGATCAACTTTGTTCTGATCGTCAGCTTTAGTTTAATCGTCATGTTTAGCTATTCTGTTCCGCTTGCTTTCGTTACATTAGGGATGCTTCCATTTCTCGCGATTGTCGTCTATCAGTTTGATAAGCGGGTGCACCCAGCATTCCGTGGAATTCGAAAGTCGATGGCCAGGCTAAATACGAAAGTACAAGAAAACATTAGTGGTATCAATACCGTTAAATCCTTATCGAGAGAGGACTTTGAAATCGATAAGTTTGTAAACAGCAACACGGATTATCGTGATAACTATTTAACGACTTCCTACATCTGGGCTAAATTCTTCCCGTTAATGGAGTTTATCGGAAACCTATGCGTAGTATTTCTTCTCTCGTATGGCGGTTATCTCGTCTTTCAAAATCAGCTGCAACCAGGTGAATTAGTTGCTTTCTTTAGCTTGGTCTGGTACATCATCTGGCCAATTATGAACCTTGGTTTTGTTATTAATACATTCTCGCAATCAAAAGCATCTGGTGAAAGGTTACTTGAAATTCTAGATGAGCCTGAAGATATATATGATCGTGAAGGCGCGCTAAACGTTAAACGTTTAGAAGGAAATGTTGCATTTCAAAACGTGACACATCAATATAGTTCAGATGATGATGAAGCATTGAAAAATATTACCTTTGATGCACCAAAAGGTTCGACTATTGGTTTGTTAGGCGCAACGGGTGCTGGGAAAACAACCATCACGCAATTAATTGCTCGTTTTTATGAACCAAACAGTGGTGAAGTGATGATTGATGGCCGTAATATCACTGAATATAGCTTGAAATCGCTCAGAGAAAATATCGGTGTTGTTCTCCAAGAAACATTCCTTTTCTCCTCGACCATTCGTGACAACATTGCCTACGGTGATCCTGATATTTCGTTTGAAGCGATTCAGGATGCTGCAAAGCGGGCACAGGCGCATGACTTTATTATGGAAATGCCAAACGGATACGATACCGTCTTAGGAGAGCGGGGGATGGGACTTTCTGGAGGCCAAAAGCAGCGTATTGCCATTGCTCGTGCGATTTTAACAGACCCTAGTATATTGATTCTTGATGATGCTACGAGCGCAGTGGATATGCAGACTGAGGTAAAGATTCAGAAAGCATTTGAAGAAGTGATGAAAGGTAGAACAACTTTTATCATCGCGCACAGAATTTCTTCTTTGAAACACGCAGATGAAATCCTTGTATTGAACGAAGGAGAAATTGTTGAGCGTGGGAAACACCGTGAACTAATTGAAAAGAACGGGTATTACAGAAGTATTTACGATATTCAATATCAAGATCGTAAAGAAATCATGGCCAAACAAACTGGTTGAAATGGGGTGAAGGCTTGAAGCAGAATCGAAGAGAACGATTTCATTATTCACAGGATACAGCGATTGAAAAACAGTTTAATTGGAAACAAATGTCACGTCTGCTTGGATATATGGATCCTTACAAAAAAAACTTATTACCTAAAGCAATTATTTCAATGTTACTTTCAACAGCAGTGAGATTGATCGTCCCGATTTTTATCGGGGTTCTCCTGTTTGATCATGCGATAAAGAATCAAAATCAAACGTTACTTGTTCAATTGATATTCGGGATTGCAAGTTTATATTTGCTGTCGTGGATCGCGAATACGTACCGAATCAAATGGACCAACCAACTTGGTCAATACATTATTTATGACATCAGGCAGGGGTTATTTAAGCATATTCAGCGACTTTCTCACGGATTTTTCGATAAACGCTCAGCAGGTTCAATACTTGTTCGAATCATCAATGATGTAAATTCGATGCAGGAGCTTTTTACAAGTGGTGTTATCAACTTATTAATGGATATTGTTCTATTATTAGGCATCATTGTGATCATGTTTGTGTTAAGTCCTCAGTTAACGTTAGCGATTATGATTATTTTGCCGCTTATGTTCTTAATTTCAACGAGTTTAAGGAAAAGAATCCGTCGATCATGGCAAGATGTTCGGATTAAGCAGGCGAAATTGAACTCTCATTTAAATGAAAGTATACAGGGAATTCGCGTTACCCAATCCTACACACAGGAAAATGGAAACATGGAGTTTTTCCAGGGTGTCAATCATGAGAATTATGCAAGTTGGAAAGATGCCACACAAAAGAGTGCGATTTTTAGACCATTTGTTGAAATGTCAAATGCAATTGGAACGGCTATTTTAATCTGGTTCGGCGTGTACCTCATTCAAAATGGTATGGATTATGGGGTTTTCGTTACGTTTGCTTTCTATTTAGGGATGTTTTGGGAGCCAATCTCTCGTTTAGGGCAAGTATACAACCAGCTACTCGTAGCAATGGCTTCTTCTGAAAGAATCTTTGAGTTTCTAGATGAACAACCCAATGTGCCTGAAAAGAAAAATGCCACTGAATTAAACGACATTAAAGGGGAAATTACATTTGAAAATGTTGAATTCTCCTATGATGAAAGCCGAAAAGCGCTCCATGAATTAAGCCTAACAATGAAAGCAGGGGATACAGTTGCGCTTGTTGGTCATACAGGCTCGGGAAAATCAACGATTGCAAACTTAATCAGTCGATTCTATGATCCTACCAGTGGTACTGTGCGTATCGATGGGATGGATTTAAAAGATGTGAAACTCGATAGTTTGCGAGAGAAAGTTAGTGTGGTTCTTCAAGACACATTCATTTTCTCGGGAACCATTATGGAAAACATTCGTTTTGGGCGTCCGAACGCAAGTGATGAAGAAGTAATCGAAGCAGCTAAAGCAGTAGGAGCGGACCACTTTATTCAGCGATTAAGCAATGGGTATGAAACAGAAGTAGAAGAGAGAGGGAACGTTTTATCCGTTGGTGAGAGGCAGTTATTGTCGTTTTCACGAGCATTACTCGCTGACCCACGTATTCTTATTTTAGATGAAGCTACCGCAAGCATTGATACGGAAACCGAATTGAAAATTCAAGAAGCGTTAAATGTTGTTTTAGAAGGTCGTACCGCGATAATGATTGCGCATCGACTATCGACTATTCGTGAAGCTGATAATATTATCGTTCTAGACCACGGACGGATCATCGAACAAGGGAATCATAGTGAGCTCATGACTAAAGGCGGTACCTACTATGAACTTGTTAAATCACAGTTTAATATGATGGATGCTGTTTAAAAAGAAGCCTACGCGGCTTCTTTTTTTTACAAAAGATCTCTACTTAAATGTGAACAGATTATTCACGAATGGATCATATTTCTTGATAAAAAAGATTGTGATACTTGTCACAATCTCGGGGATGATTCATAATAAAGGTGTAAACGAAAGGTTCACTGTTTTTATGTGCAATGATAAGGGAAGATGAGTAACAGATGATGAGAAACTGGTAAAAAGGGGTTGGACAATGTGGAACTAGATTCAGCGATGCTAAGTCGTCTTTTAACAAGTCTAACGTTAGGCTTTCATATTATTTTTGCGACTTTAGGTGTTGGTGTCCCGCTATTAATTAGTCTTGCTGAATGGATCGGGATTAAACGAAACGATCCCTATTACACCTTACTTGCTCGCAGGTGGGCTAGAGGGTTCGTCGTAACGGTAGCTGTAGGGGTAGTTACAGGTACTGCAATTGGGTTGCAACTTTCACTGTTATGGCCAAATTTCATGCAGTTAGCAGGTCAAGTGATTAGTTTACCGTTATTCCTTGAAACATTTGCTTTCTTCTTTGAAGCGATCTTTCTAGGAATCTATCTATATACGTGGGACAGGTTTAAAAAGCCTATCTATCACTGGTTAATTTCAATTCCAGTTGTCATTGGTTCCACATTATCAGCTGTCTTTATCTCGACCGTGAATGCTTTTATGAACTCACCACAGGGATTTGATATGGTAGATGGCGTCTTAACGAATATCCAACCATTAGCAGCGATGTTTAATCCTGCTACACCAACGAAGGTTGGTCATGTGGTTATGTCTGCGTATTTAACTTCTGCTATCGTACTGGCGGCTATTACAGCTTTTCATATGTTAAAGGGAAAGCGAAGTACGTATTATCGAAAAGCGCTTAAACTGACGATGACAGCCGGTTTTATCTTTGCAATTGGAACAGCTGTTATTGGAGATTTTTCAGGAAAGTATTTAGCTGAATATCAGCCGAGTAAGCTTGCTGCAGCGGAGTGGCACTTTGAAACTTCAGAAAATGCAGATCTCGTTGTCGGGGGTTTTCTAGATCATGATACGAATGAAGTAAAATATGGTCTCGTATTACCAAATTTCTTAAGTATTCTCGCGCATGGGAATCCGAATGCTGAAGTAATGGGACTTGATCAAGTGCCGGAAGATGAAATACCGCCTCTTTACATTCACTACTTATTTGATGGAATGGTCGGTATTGGAATGTTTTTAGCTGCTTTAACCTTCTTTTATGTTATTGCTCTTCGATTAAAACGATTTAATCCTGAAAATAAATGGTTTTTACGACTGATCGTTCTTGCTGGACCACTTTCTGTTCTTGCCATCGAATTTGGATGGATTTTCTCGGAAGTGGGCCGTCAACCGTGGATTCTTTGGGACATACTGAGGACGGGTCATGCTGCTACGTCTGCAGCTGGTGTAGGATGGATGTTTGTTCTCTTTCTTCTTTTGTATGTTGTACTTGGAACGCTTTGTGTTACGGTGCTTAGAAAAATGTTTAAAACCAACCCTGTTGAAAACGAGTTAGAAGAAATCGCTAGAACGAAATAAGGGCTTTGATTGAGAGGGGTGAAAAAATGGACATTCAATTACTAGGAATTACTGTACTGTGGGTTTTCCTTTACGGCTATCTGATTACAGCTTCAATCGATTTTGGAGCCGGATTTTTTGCTTATTACGGGGAGCTAACCGGACGCGATCATATTATTAATAAAATCATTAGCCGCTATTTATCACCTGTATGGGAAGTGACGAACGTCTTTTTTGTTTTCTTCTTCGTGGGACTTGTTGGTTTTTTCCCGGATACGGCCTACTATTATGGAACGGCTTTACTTGTACCGGGTAGCATCGCCATCATTCTACTGGCTATTCGTGGTTCATTTTATGCATTTGGTAACTATGGAGCGAAGAAAAGCCGAGTTTATACGTTTTTATATGGGGTTACGGGCTTGCTAATCCCTGCATCGCTTTCAACAGCTTTAACACTATCAGAAGGTGGTTTTATTGAAGAGGTTAACGGAGAAGTGAAGTTTCTTGCAGGAGAGCTATTCTCAAGCTTTTACTCATGGTCAGTTGTCTTGCTAGCCATTGTATCCGTGCTCTTTATTAGTGCCGCATTTCTCACATACTATGCTAGCAGGGCAAATGATGAGCCTGCGCTAGAATTGCTTAGAAAGTATGCGTTGTTTTGGAGTGCCCCAACGATTCTATCTAGTGTCCTTGTCTTCGTAGCACTTCAACAGCACAACCCTGTTCATTTCGAACGAACGCTTGATTATGCCTGGTTTTTTATTGCTTCACTCTTTTGTTTTTTAATTGCAACCTATTTAATTTTTTATCGCAAACGATATGGAATGGCTTTTATTTTCGTAATGCTTCAATTCTTTTTCGCATTCTTTGGTTACGGCATTTCTCACTTACCTTGGATTTTGTATGATCACATTACCATTTATTCAGGCTATACGAACGAAACCACTGGTGTCTATCTTGTTCTCGCCTTTATAGCCGGTCTTTGCTTACTCGTGCCTTCCCTCGTATTGTTAATGAGACTATTCTTATTTGATGCAGAGTATGTAAAGGGGAATAAGTCCTGAAGAAGACATATTGACACTGCTGATAAGAGTGGTAGGATAGATATGATAGTGCGTCAGCAACGTTGCTGGCGCTCGTTTCTTTCTGAATGAGTAGGAGGAGTGTGCGTTGAAAAAGCAATTTGCCGTTATTGGACTCGGTCGTTTTGGAGGAAGCATTTGTAAGTCATTAAGTCAGCAGGGAATGGAAGTTCTTGCCATTGATATGGATGAAGATAAAGTAAATGAGTTTTCATCTGTCGCGACACATGCTGTCATCGCTGATTCTACTGATGAAAGTGTTTTAAAAAACCTCGGTATTCGTAACTTTGATCACGTCATAGTTGCGATTGGTGATAACATTCAATCGAGTATTCTAACGACGTTAATTTTAAAGGAATTGGGCGTAAGTAAAATTACAGTAAAAGCCCAGAATGATTACCATGAAAAAGTACTAAATAAGATTGGTGCGGACAAAATTGTGCATCCAGAACGTGATATGGGAGTTCGGATTGCTCATAGTATGGTTTCAAATAGCGTATTAGACTATTTAGAGCTGTCTGATGAACATAGTATCGTGGAACTTATCGCAAACTCTAGAATGGACAATAAGACCATTATTGAACTGGATATTCGAGCAAAGTACGGCGCCAATATTGTAGCAATAAAAAAGGGTGACGAGATCATTGTCTCTCCTCAAGCAGATCAAAAGATTTCTAAAGGTGATATTCTTATTGTGATTGGTTCTGATCAGGACATTAATCGTCTGGAGCGCCAAATTTTAAATCGTGATTAGGTATTCATAAAAAAGCAGCCTGTCGAATCATCGACAGGCTGCTTTTCTTTCATCAAATTTCCATAATAATCGGAAGGATCATTGGGCGACGCTTTGTTTTTTCATATAGGAAAGGTGCAAGGGTATCTGTAATTTCATTCTTAATTTCAGACCATTGACTTGTACGCTTTTCCATCACGCCATTAAGATGTTTTGATAAGAGCTCTTGAGCATCATTAATCAAATCACCGGATTCTCTCATGTAGACAAATCCACGAGAAATGATATCAGGACCAGAAAGAATTTTAAACTCTTTCATGTTAATGGAAACAACCACAATAACAAGACCTTCTTCAGAAAGAATTTTACGATCTCTTAGAACGATGTTTCCGATGTCTCCGATACCTTTACCATCTACATAAACAGAGCCAGATGGGATTTTACCACTAATCGAAGCTTCATTTTCACTTAGTGCCAGAACTTCACCGTTATCCATGATGAAGGAATGATCTTGTGGAATGCCACAGTCCTGGGCAAGTTTTGTATGCATCTTAAGCATACGGTATTCACCATGAATTGGCATAAAGAATTTTGGTTTAATAAGACGAAGCATAAGCTTCTGTTCGTCTTGACCACCGTGACCAGAAGTATGGATATCACTTAGTTTATGGTGAATCACGTCTGCACCTGCACGAGATAGTTGGTTAATAATTCGCGATACACTTACCTGGTTTCCAGGAATAGGCGAAGAAGAGAAAACAACCGTATCTCCAGGAATAATTTGAATTTGACGGTGCGTCGCATTAGCAATTCGAGATAGAGCAGCCATCGGCTCGCCCTGGCTTCCTGTACAAAGAATCGTTACTTTGTTTTCAGGAAGACGGTTAATTTGATTTGCATCAATAAACGTATCTTTAGGTGCATTAATGTACCCAAGTTCCTGACCAATTGTAATGTTGGATTCCATGCTACGACCGAAGACAGCCACTTTTCGACCGTTTTCTACTGCCGCTTCTACAACTTGTTGAAGACGGTGAATATTTGATGCGAATGTTGCGAAAATAACACGTCCGTCCACTTTTCTAAAGATGTCCTGAATGGTTTCTCCAACGCGGCGTTCTGACATGGTAAAGCCAGGAACTTCACTGTTTGTACTATCAGATAGAAGAGCAAGTACGCCTTCTTTCCCGATCTCAGCCATCTTTGTTAAGTTCGCAGGCTCGCCTACTGGAGTGAAATCGAACTTGAAGTCACCTGTATGAACGATGTTACCAGGAGGTGTTTTAACAACAACCCCAAAGGAGTCCGGAATACTGTGAGTTGTTCTAAAGAACATAACCGATGTTTTACGGAACTTAATAATGTCTTCTTCTGTGATTTCATTTAAAGAAGCCCCTCGGAGAAGACCATGTTCTTCAAGTTTATTACGAATAAAACCTAATGCTAGCTTACCACCATAGATTGGTACATTAATTTCACGAAGTAAATAAGGGATGCCGCCTATATGATCTTCGTGTCCGTGAGTGATAAATAACCCTTTGATTTTATCCTGGTTTTTAACGAGGTAAGAATAATCAGGAATAACGTAGTCAATCCCTAACAATTCTTCTTCTGGGAATTTAATCCCAGCGTCAACAAGAATAATTTCATCCTGAAACTGAATACCGTACATGTTTTTACCGATTTCTCCGAGTCCACCTAAAGCGAACACGGCGGTTTGATGATTTTTAACAAATTTCATAGTCTATACATTCTCCAATTCAAAGTGCTCTGATTTTTTCTCAAACGCAAGGAAGTCATCTTCCACAGTTTGAATAAATTCAATATTAAGGTCGCGGTCCTTTAATTTGTAGCGAACTTCCCGTTCAGAAGTAGCCTCTACGTAAAGGCTCATTGTTCGCTCTCTTACAGGAACCTCCTTTTTTGTCTCTTGATAAAATACCTTATAAATCATTCTAAATCTCTCCTTAACTCAGACAATTTGTGTGCATCTTCGTTTATTATATAGGAAATTGGTTTCTTTTTCATGTTTCTAACCACATTTCCATAAGAAATAGGAGAATTTGCACGAATTTAAGGTTAGAAAAGGTTAATCAATGGAATATTTAGGCTGTGGAAATAGCACGTTCCTCCACGTTTTTATTAATTTGCGCTTCATTTTTCGATACATTGAGCTCATCCTTTCTTTTTTTAATGCCTATTCCTATTATTGATCACGGTGTGAAGAATTAGTTTGGAAAAAGATGGGGTGTTTTTGAGGACAGGGTATTGACTTTCATGTAACATAATGAGGAATCAGCTTAAGAGGAGGACAAGAGTTGAAGCTATATGTTGCGCTTATTTCATTAAGCTTAATATGGGGCATGTCTTTTATGTTCATTAAATTGATGGTTCCACTTGTGGGACCTTGGGGTGTTGTGTTTTTTCGCTGCTTCCTTGGTGCCGTAGCGATTTTCATTTATTTAATGGTAAGAGGGCGAATAAGGAAGTTAAAGGGAAAACTAAAGTGGAAAAGTCTTATTCTTGTAGGGATTATGAATGCGCTTATTCCCTGGGGGATGATTGCGCTTAGTGAAGAGCGCATTTCAAGTAGCCTCGCTGCTACATTAAATGCAACGACGCCATTATTTACGAGTATACTTGGAGCCGTTTTATTTGGCCGAATGTTATTTTTAAAGCAGTGGTCAGGTATTTTGGTTGGGTTTATTGGGGTTCTTTTTTTAATTGATCTTGATTTTCAATCTTTGCTACAAGGCGAGTGGAGAGGAATTGTACCGATGCTTATTGCCACTTGTTGTTATGGTTTTGCTTCTCAGTATACAAAAAAGCATTTAAAGGGTGTACCGGTTGATTTATTGTCCTTCATAACTTTAACGATTGGAGCGGCAGGAGGACTCCTAATGATGATTGTGAGTGGGGAGGGGGTTATTCAGTTTACGATGCTCCTTCAACGTGATATTCTAATATCGCTAATTGGTCTAGGTGTGCTAGGCTCGGGTGTTGCCTATTTACTCTTCTACTATATGATTCAACATGGAAGTGCAGAATTTGCAACCTTAGTCACATACCTTGTGCCAGTCACTGCCTTAATGTGGGGGAACCTTTATTTAAATGAAACAATCACGCTACCTATGATTATCGGTTTATTCTGCGTATTTACGGGTGTTTATTTATCTGGCAAGCACCAAAGAACAGAAACGAACAATATGAGAGAAATAGCCTAACGGCATGAGGTTTTGTTGAAAAAAATGGAAAAGGTGAATGAAAATGCATAATGAAAAAATTGTTTTTTTTGATATTGATGGTACACTTCTTGATCATGATAAAAAAATTCCAGCTTCAACTCGTGAATCCTTAAAAACGCTCACAGAGAATGGGGTTCATGTGGCGATTGCTACGGGTAGAGCTCCGTTTATGTTTGCCGATTTGAGAGAGGATCTTGAAATAGACACGTTTATCAGCTTTAACGGTCAATATGTAAAGCACCAGGACAAAGTCGTCGCAACAAACCCACTAAGTCGGGATGAAATCACAGCTCTTGAAGAGGAAGCAAGAAAAAATGGCCATCCGATGGTTTTCCTCGATCATGAAGCGATGATGAGTAACCATCACGATCACCCACACATTATTAAAAGCATGGATGACCTAAAAATGCATTATCCTGGATATGATCCTTCCTATTACCACGATAGAGAAATTTATCAGGCACTTCTTTTTTGTGAAAGTAAAGAAGAGACTGGTTATCGGGATGCCTATGGAAATCTGGACTTTATTCGTTGGCATGACTATTCAATGGATGTCATTCCACCTGGAGGCTCAAAAGCACGAGGGATAGAAGCGATGATTGATCATCTTGGTTTTAAACGAGAAAACACCTATGCTTTTGGAGATGCATTAAATGACATTGAAATGTTAAAGTTTGCAGGAACCGGGATTGCAATGGGGAATGGGTATGAAGCGGTGAAAGAAGTAGCTGACATCATTACGGATCCAGTCGATCAAGATGGAATTCAAAAAGGATTAAAAAAAGCAGGCTTACTATAGAAAAAAGGGGGACGCCATATGAAATGGCGTCCCCTTTTTAAACGTCTAGATCGTCTGATTCTTATCGACCTAGAGGTGTTAATTCACTTGCTTCTTCGTTATTTATACGATCGTAAAACATAATGCCATCCAGATGATCAATTTCATGTTGCACGACAATGGCAGGAAGACCCTTTAATCTTAGTTTAAGCGGATGACCTTCAGCATCAACACCCTTGACTGTAATTCGCGCATATCTTGGTACCGCTCCAGGTACTTCTCGATCTACTGATAAACAACCTTCGCCGCCATCTAGATACGTCTTTTCCACGGAATGGCTAATAATTTTTGGGTTCATAATCCCGTAGCTATATTGGGTGCCTCTATGATCAGAGACGTGTACGGCAATCATGCGTTTGCTTATACCGATTTGCGGGGCAGCAATTCCAATCCCGGAACGTAATTCATACTTTAGAGCAGTTTCAGGATCCTGGCTATTGATAAGAAATTGTAGCATCTCTTTTAAAGTTTGTTTTTCATCTTCAGTTGCAGGAAGGGAAATCTCATTTGCAACTTCAGTTAGAATCGGATCTCCTTCTCTACGGACATCTTTCATAGTTAACACGATATGATTCACTCCTATTCAAAACGGTCTATCATAAGTATATTCAACTTTTTGTAAGGGTTAAAGCATTTGCTCTTTTACTTATAGTTGATCCTGAAATGTAAACACGGAATCTGCTTTATCCTAGTGTTAAGGAGTACCTTACAATAGTGATAGTTTAGCACAACACCCTTTAACAGGAAATCCTATTCAATATCATCATGAAAGAGAACGCACTTGGGAGCTTGTAGTATACATGGCTGTTTTTTAGTCAGTTGGAAGAATGAATGATATTAGAAACTTATTCCAACGCCATGCCTTACGGATTGAAAAAGGAGTATTCTATTGAGTTCTGTATTATGGTATAGTAATCAGGGATGTAATTATTATGGAATGAATTGGATATGTGGGGGGACTTTTTTTGCTACGTAAATATCGTTTAGGAATACTTTCTCTTTTTTTCTGTTTTCTAATGGTTGGATTAGTCGGTTGTCAATTTGGCGGAAGCCCAGAAGAAAAAATGTACGACCATCTAGAAGAAGCTGTCGCTCTTGAAGATCAATTTAGAGAACAGCAAGATCCTTTAGCAAAAGCAGAAAAGAAGGAACAAGACATTTATAATGAAATTGTTGCGCTAAGTATGGAAGAATTCGACAAGATTGAAA
Source organism: Guptibacillus hwajinpoensis (assembly GCF_020524165.1). GTDB lineage: Bacteria > Bacillota > Bacilli > Bacillales > Guptibacillaceae > Guptibacillus > Guptibacillus hwajinpoensis_D. The sequence goes on along the minus strand of NZ_JAIVKU010000005.1, from coordinate 24,313 downwards.
AGCTTTCTAAAGAAGCAGAAGACAATTCAGATCAGCGACTTGAGTACTTAAAAAAGGAAAAAGAAAGCATTGATGAAGCTTATGAAGAGTTCGAAGAGGTTAAAGATTTAACAGAAGACCTTGAGACTGATGCAGCTAAGAAAGATGCGAAAAACTTGATCGACATTATGGATAAGCGTTATGAAGCGTATGGGAAGTTACATAAGGAATACAAAGCAGCTGTTGAACAAGACAAAAAGCTATATAGCTCATTACAAGACAAAGAACTGACTTTAGAACAGCTACAGGACCAAATTAAATCGGTTAATGATAAATATGGGAAAGTGGCTGAGCATAAGGAAGACTTTAATAAATATACGTCTGATTTCAATGAAGCGAAAAAAGCTTTTTATGAATCAGCTGAATTGAATGTAAATTATGGAGAATAGGAAACCGCTCATAGGAGCGGTTTTTTTTAATCCTTCAAAAATTAGTTTTCATAATCAATCCATACGTAAAGCGTCAAGCAGAATCAGCTCGATCGGTAGGTTTTTATCCGATCAAAGAAAGATCCTCCTAATCATTTACACTGATACAGTCTCTTCAAACAGAATGTAACAGTTTTAATATGATCTCTTTACATGCGATTAATAAATCAATTAATTGACTTGAAACTTACTGTATTGTAAACTTAAAAACGAACTTACTCATGAAGAGGAGCACTCCCTTAATCTTACTGATACAGACTATTATTCGCAGTAATACATAGCACTAGGGATTATTTCTTCAGAATTAAGGGTATGACATTGAGTGTTGTCTTAAGTAATGCAAATTAATGAATGGTATTTGTCATTTAATAACGTTGAAATGGACATGCTAGTGATGTCTGTAAACTGAACGACCCACTCACAATTGCAACATTTGCAATTCAATAATCTATCTCTTTATGAATGAAAGGATGAGGTGAAAGGTATGGGAACTAAAACCATCGAAAACATCGAAGGCCAATTCGAAATGTTCCAGATTCTAAATGAAAATGGCGAAATCGTTAATAAAGAAGCGATGCCTGAACTATCAGATGAGCAGCTTCAAGAATTAATGCGCCGCATGGTGTACACACGTATTCTTGATCAGCGTTCAATTTCGTTGAACCGTCAAGGACGTCTTGGCTTCTACGCACCAACTGCAGGTCAGGAAGCTTCACAGCTAGGAAGTCAATTTGCTCTAGATAAAGAGGACTGGATTCTTCCAGGTTACCGTGATGTACCACAGATCATCTGGCACGGTCTTCCATTATATAAAGCATTTTTATTCTCACGTGGTCACTATGTAGGGAACCAGGCTGACGGCCTTAACGTGTTGAGCCCTCAAATCATCATCGGTGCTCAAATTACACAAACTGCTGGTGTTGCCCTTGGACTTAAGAAAAAAGGGAAGAAAAACGTAGCAATCACTTACACTGGTGATGGCGGTGCTTCTCAAGGGGATTTCTATGAAGGAATGAACTTTGCAGGTGCTTACAGTGCTCCAGCAATTTTTGTTGTGCAAAACAACCGCTTTGCAATCTCTGTTCCAGTTGAAAAGCAATCTGCAGCGAAAACGATCGCTCAAAAAGCTGTAGCAGCTGGTATCCAGGGTGTTCAAGTAGACGGTATGGACGTTCTTGCTGTTTATAAAGCAGTTACTGACGCTCGTGAGCGCGCAATTAATGGCGAAGGTCCGACACTAATCGAAACAATGACTTACCGCTATGGTCCACATACAATGGCTGGTGACGACCCAACTCGCTACCGTTCTGAAGATCTAGATAGCGAATGGGAAAAGAAAGATCCAATCGTTCGTTTCCGCAAGTATCTTGAGAGCAAAAACCTTTGGTCTGAAGAGAAAGAAAACGAAGTAGTCGATAAAGCGAAGGAAGAAATCAAAGCAGCAATTAAGCAAGCTGATAGTACTCCTAAACAAAAAGTAACGGATCTTATTTCTAATATGTACGAAGAGCTTCCACAGAACCTTCGTGAACAATATGAAGAATATAGTGCAAAGGAGTCGAAGTAAGCTATGGCGCAAATGACAATGATTCAAGCAATCACTGATGCGATGCGTACGGAGTTGAAAAATGACGAGAACGTACTCGTGTTTGGTGAAGATGTAGGTCAAAACGGCGGCGTTTTCCGTGCGACAGAAGGACTTCAAAAGGAATTTGGCGAAGATCGCGTATTCGATACGCCGCTTGCTGAATCAGGTATCGGTGGTATGTCTATCGGACTTGCACTAACTGGATTCCGTCCAGTACCAGAAGTTCAGTTCTTTGGATTTGTATACGAAGTAATGGATGCTATTTCTGGTCAAATGGCACGCCTTCGTTACCGTTCTGGCGGCTCTTTCCACGCGCCAATCACAGTTCGTTCACCATTTGGTGGTGGCGTTAAAACACCTGAACTTCATGCGGATAGCCTTGAAGGTCTAATGGCTCAACAGCCAGGACTTAAAGTTGTAATCCCTTCAAACCCTTATGATGCAAAAGGGCTTCTAATTTCTGCGATTCGTGACAACGATCCAGTTATTTTCCTTGAGCACATGAAGCTTTATCGTTCTTTCCGTCAGGAAGTTCCTGAAGAAGAATATACAATTGAAATTGGTAAAGCTGAAGTGAAGCGTGAAGGTACTGACATTACAATCGTAACTTACGGTGCAATGGTACAAGCTTCTCTTAAAGCTGCTGAAGAACTTGAGAAAGATGGCATCAGTGCAGAAGTAATCGACCTTCGTACAGTTAGCCCGCTCGATATCGATACAATTATCGCATCTGTTGAAAAAACAAATCGCGCAATTGTTGTTCAAGAAGCACAGAAGCAAGCTGGTATTGCGGCTAACGTTGTTGCAGAAATTAACGACCGTGCAATTCTAAGTCTTGAAGCACCAGTTCTTCGTGTTGCTGCTCCAGATACTGTATTTGCATTCTCTGCAGCGGAAGATGTATGGCTTCCTGATCACACTGATATCATTGAAAAAGCAACTCAAGTTGTTAATTTCTAATTAGTTTATAAAAAAACATGAAGTGAAGCTGCGATTCGCGCTTCGCTTCAGATCTTATATGAGCAAAATTTTTCTACAATTAGGAGGCGAAGTCCCGTGGCATTTCAATTTAAGATGCCGGATATCGGTGAAGGTATCCATGAAGGCGAAATCGTAAAATGGTTTGTTAAATCCGGAGATGAAGTAAAAGAAGACGATATTCTTGCAGAAGTGCAAAACGACAAAGCTGTTGTTGAAATCCCTTCTCCAGTAGACGGAACTGTTAAAGAAGTTCACGCTGAAGAAGGTGCAACTGTTATCGTTGGAGATGTCGTTATTACTTTTGATGCAGAAGGTTATGAAGATGCTGAAGAAGAACCTGCAGCTGAACAGCCTCAAGCAGAAGAAGAAGCTCCAAAAGCAGAAGCGAAATCAGAAACGAAAGAAGATAGCGCTGGATCAAAACCGCTTCCTGAAGACGAAGAAACAGATCCAACAAAACGTGTCATCGCAATGCCTGCTGTACGTAAGTATGCTCGCGAAAACGGCGTAAGCATCTCTAAAGTATCTGGTTCAGGAAAAAATGGTCGCGTTGTGAAAGAAGACATCGACAATCACGTGAATGGTGGAGGCGAAGCAGCTTCTGAAGCTCCAGCAGCGACAGAAGAAAAAGCTGAAACGAAGCAAGAAGCTACTACATCAGCACAACCGCAAGCATCAGCACAACCAGAAACTCGTGAGAAAATGAAAGGTATGCGTAAAGCAATTGCGAAAGCGATGGTTAACTCGAAGCATACTGCACCACACGTTACTCACATGGATGAAGTTGTTGTAACTGATCTAGTTGCTCACCGTAAGAAGTTCAAACAATATGCTGCTGACAAAGATGTGAAGCTAACTTACCTTCCATACGTTGTAAAAGCTCTTGTTTCTGCACTTCGTGAATTCCCTATGTTGAATGCATCAATCGATGATTCGACAGAAGAAATTGTGCACAAGCACTATTACAACATTGGTATCGCTGCAAACACTGACGCTGGACTTGTTGTACCAGTAGTTAAAGAAGCAGACCGTAAGCCACTTCTAAATGTATCATCTGAAATTAATGAGTTGGCTAAAAAAGCTCGCGATGGTAAACTATCAGGGGACGATATGAAAGGTAGCACATGCACCATTTCTAACCTGGGTTCTGCTGGTGGTCAGTGGTTCACACCAATCATCAACAACCCGGATGCTGCTATTCTTGGTATTGGTCGTATCGAAGAGAAGCCAGTTGTTATTGACGGAGAAATCGTTGCGGCACCTGTACTTGCTCTATCAATCAGCTACGACCACAGACTTATTGATGGCGTAACAGCACAACTTGCTCTTAACCACATCAAGCGTCTGTTGAACGATCCACAACTCTTAATGATGGAGGCGTAATAACATGGTAGTAGGAGATTTTCCAATCGAATTAGACACACTTGTAGTAGGGGCTGGACCAGGTGGATACGTTGCTGCAATTCGCGCAGCACAACTTGGTCAAAAAGTGGCCATTGCTGATAAAGGTACTTTAGGCGGAGTTTGTTTAAACGTCGGCTGTATCCCTTCAAAAGCAATGATCAATGCATCTCATAAATATGAGTCTGCAAAGCATTCCGATGATATCGGAATTACAGCTGAGAACGTGAGCGTTGACATGAAAAAAGTTCAGGAGTGGAAATCTTCTGTTGTTAACAAGCTAACTGGCGGCGTTGCTGGACTTATGAAATCAAATAAAGTTGAAGTACTGAACGGTGAAGTTTATTTCGTCGATAAGAACACAGTTCGAATCATGGATGAAAAGAACTCTCAAACGTACACTTTCAACAACTGCATTATCGCAACAGGATCTCGCCCAATCGAACTACCTAGCTTCAAATGGAGCAAGCGCGTTATTTCTTCAACAGGTGCACTTGCCCTTGATGAAGTACCTAAGAAAATGGTTGTCATTGGCGGAGGTTACATTGGAATCGAGCTTGGTACTGTGTATGCAAACTTCGGTACTGAAGTAACGATCCTTGAAGGTACGAAGCAAATTCTACCTGGATTCGAAAAACAAATGAGCTCTCTTGTTTCTCGTCGTCTGAAGAAGAAAGGTAATGTTGAAATCATTACTGAAGCTCTTGCTCAAGGCGTTGAAGAAACAGATGAAGGCGTAACAGTAACAGCAGAAATCAAAGGTGAAACGAAATCGTTTGACGCTGATTATGTTCTTGTTACAGTTGGCCGTAAGCCTAACACAAATGAAATTGGTCTTGAAGAGCTTGGCGTTGAAATGACGGACAAAGGTCTTGTGAAGATCGACAAGCAGTGTCGTACGAACTTCGATAACATCTATGCGATTGGTGATATCGTAGAAGGTCCTGCACTTGCTCATAAAGCTTCTTACGAAGGTAAAGTAGCAGCAGAAGCAATCAGCGGTGAAAACTCTGTGATTGATTACCTTGCAATCCCAGCGGTTGTTTTCTCTGATCCTGAACTCGCTTCAGTTGGCTATACTGAAAAAGAAGCAAAAGATCAAGGATTCGATGTAAAAGCATCTAAATTCCCATTCGGTGCAAATGGCCGTGCGTTGTCTCTTAACGACAGTGAAGGATTTATGAAGCTGATTACTCGTAAAGAAGACGGTCTAGTGATCGGTGCACAAATTGCTGGTCCTAACGCTTCTGACATGATTGCTGAACTTGGTCTTGCAATTGAAGCTGGTATGACAGCTGAAGATATTGCTCTAACAATCCATGCTCACCCAACGCTTGGAGAGATTACAATGGAAGCTGCTGAAGTAGCTCTAGGTACTCCTATTCATATTGGTTAATTAAATAAAAAAGCTCCGAGGACAATCGTCCTCGGAGCTTTTTTATATCATTCCAGGTAAGATATGTTTTTCTTAGGGGTTTAGAGATTTTAAGCGCTAGCAGTTAAGAAAGTGAATGGAGTGATGAGACGGACATACATATTAGAATAGACGCTTATTGGTGGGGGTGCTGATCATGTATGGACGAGTTATTTTTATTCAGGGCTTGATTTGGTTGGGATACTATATGATTATTTATTTTTCACCACATGATCATGTTGATTATAAGATTGTATTATTTCTTGTTTTTTTATATCTCAATTGGACGGTTTCTTTTCAGTTATTAAAAAGGGAAAAAGAACTTCTCATTCTTCTCTTTATCACAACCTCCGGATCATTTATTATGGATATCCTTTTGATCGCCATTGGATAGAGCGTATGCGACGGTTATGAAGACGAAAAAACCGCACTACCAATTATGGTAGTGCGGTTTTTTTTATTTTAATTGATCTTTGTTAGGCGGTCTAGGCGGGATTTTTTCATCCTTAAAGGCTTTTAAGAGAGAAATAATCATACCAATTATGATAATCGCAAATGGAAATGCAGCTATGATTGACGCCGTTTGCAGGGCTCCGAGACCACCAGACCAAAGCAATACTGCTGCTGCAGAAGATTGAATCACACCCCAAGTTAATTTCACTTTAGTGGATGGATTCATGCTACCGTTGGTTGTTTGCATACCAAGCACAAACGTTGCAGAGTCAGCAGATGTAATGAAGAATGTACTGATAAGCAAAATGGCAATGATCGACATGATGGTTCCGAGTGGATACTGCTCAAGCACAGCAAATAGAGCAACTTCCATTCCTTGGTTGTTAATGATGTCATAAATACTTGTTCCAGCCATATCGAGAGAAATAGCAGATCCTCCGAATACAGAGAACCATAGAGCACCGAATATCGTTGGAACTAGAAGGACACCTAATACAAATTCTCGAATAGTTCTACCTTTTGATACACGAGCAATAAACGTTCCGACAAATGGTGCCCAGGCAATCCACCATGCCCAGTAGAAGATTGTCCAACTCTGTATCCAGGACGATCCTTCAAATGGTCTCATTCGAAGACTCATGCTAGGCAGATTTTGAATGTAGGAACCAAGCGTAGATGTAAAGAGATCCATAATAAAGTTTGTTGGTCCTGCAAAGAGCAAGAAGAACATGAGTAAAATGGCAAGTACGATATTTGTATTACTTAAGTACTTAATTCCTTTTGAAATGCCTGTTGAAGCAGAAATCATATAAAGCACTGTAACAATTAAGATAATGATCAATTGTGTTGTAAACGAATTTTCAATGCCTGTTAAATAAGAGATTCCTCCACCAATTTGTGAAGCTCCGAATCCAAGTGAAGTTGCTACACCAAATACAGTAGCAATAACAGCGATCACATCAATTAATTTACCAATTGGACCTTTTACTCGCTCACCTAGAATCGGATAGAAAATCGCACTAATTAGGCCAGGAGCACCTTTTCTAAATTTAAAAAATGCTAATGCAAGGGCTACGACTGTATATATTCCCCAAGGATGAAGTCCCCAGTGGAAGAAACTATACTGAAAAGCTAGTCGAGCAGCTTCATCAGACTGACCAGCTGCACCAGCTGGAGGATCGTAATAATGGAACATTGGTTCTGCTACACCCCAGAATACAAGTCCAATTCCCATACCAGCAGAAAATAGCATGGCAAACCACGTAATCAGATTATACTCAGGAACATCGGTTTCCTTTCCAAGTCGAAGCCTTCCGTACTTCGAAAAAATAAGATAGATCGCAAAAATAAGAAAGCCTGACGCTGCTAATAAATAAAACCATCCAAACTTCACCTGAAGAAAGCTTTGAAGTGAAGTTGTCGTTGCATCTAATGTATCTGGAGAAATGGTTCCCCAAGAAATAAAAATAAGAGACAATACGACAGAGATAATAAAGACTGCTGTAAGTTTATTCAAATTTCATCATCACCTTTCTAGATATTTTTCTTTACATTCATCCGAGAAATTCCCTATATACATAAGAAATAGAAGCTTGTGTATTCAATGTTACCTGGCGTTATGAAAACTATGCAGAAAAGTGCTCTATTCCCTATTATTAACAGGCTCATAACGGATCACGAAAAATGCCACGTTGTCTAGTATATTTGTTGAAATTAACGTTGTAAAGGAAAATACCATGTCAGATCGTTAGTCAGAATTGTAGAATAATGAATAGGAATTTGTTGGTTAATTGTTACATTCTGCTCTTCCTCCTTCTACGTAATTGGTTTATGATGGAATGAGACTACATAAGGGGAGAGAGAAATGACAAATACGTTAAAATGGATGACCTTGGCACTTCTGCTTTTTGCAGCAGCTTGCTCAACAAATGCAGGATCAGAAACCAATAGCGAAGCATCAACTAACAGTGCAAGCAATAATGAACAATTTTCAAACGAAGAAGAGGCGAACGACGACACCTCCAATGAAGAAACGGATTCAAAAGAGGCAGGTGATGGTGAAGAAGAGCAACAGAAAGAAGATGAGGCTACGGCAGCGACAGAGCCTGAATATCGATTAAATGAAGCATTTTGGGGATTTGAACCTATAAATGAAGCTCCAGCTGAAGCTGTTCTTTTAACGATCGATGATGCACCAGACAAAAATGCGGTTGAAATGGCAAAAACCTTAAAAGAACTTGATGCTCCAGCCATTTTCTTTGTCAATGGGCACTTCATTGATACAGAGGAAGAAAAAGCCAGATTAAAGGAAATACACGACATGGGCTTTGAGATTGGAAATCATACAATGACCCATGCTGATTTGAAATCCTTATCTGAAGATGAACAAAGAGAAGAGATTTTGAAGCTAAATGACATGATTGAAGAAGTAATCGGTGAAAAACCGAAGTTCTTTAGAGCGCCCTTTGGTTCAAACACTGACTTTTCTAAGTCTCTCGCTGAAGAAGAAGGCATGCTCGTGATGAACTGGACTTACGGTTATGATTGGGTGAAGGAATATCAGAATAAAGCAGCAATTGCAGACATCATGGTGAATTCACCACTTCTTCAAAATGGAGCCAACTTACTTATGCATGACCGAGATTGGACAGCGGCTGCTTTGGGTGACATTGTAAAAGGTCTACGAGACAAAGATTATGCACTGATTAATCCAGAGGAAATAGAACCACTACAAAAATAAACAGCCAATTGGCTGTTTATTTTTTCGTATATAACATTTTTCTCCCATTAAAAAGGACAAGATCAGCTTTCAATTTAGTAGCGAGAAATTTAGATAATTCATTTGCCTTTGCTTTATCTCCGTGAGTGGAATGATCGGGTAAAACAATCTGCAATGTTTTGTTCGTCATTCCTATCACGATTGTTCGATAGTCATCGTTTTTCCCTTTTAAATAAAACCAATCGCCAGACTCAGCTTTTTCAACAAGCGTATAGGGGAAAGCGAAGTGACCATACGACCAGGATAGCTGTTTACCAGTTTTTGATGTAATATCCATGTAGTAGGTTAGAAGGCTTTTAACATGATCAAGTGAAAGATCCTCATCTGTTGTCGGAGTGAGATAAGCGCTTTGTGGCATAAAAATCCTCCTTTCTTCATCCTTATAAGTGTACAATTAAAATAGTTTTCTGACAATTTCTGATTTAGAACACATATTACCTCTAAAAGAATACAATGTGATATACAATATTGTGTTGACAAAACAATTGTGACACACTATTATGGAATTAAGCGAAACGGAAGCGTTTTCAAAACTAACTTAAGGGGTGTTGAGAATGGGTATTATCATTTGCCAAACTTGCGAAAAAACGATTGATCATGTTATGGAAGAGAAGGTAAGCACGCTCTACAGCAGATGCCCGGAATGTAATAAGAAAGATAAGAAATAATTCTTAATAAACCAAAGAGGCGGCCACTTGGCCGCCTCTTATTTAATAGCTTTGTATTCTTTAATAACTCGAATAAATTTTAATTCGTCATCTTCTGGTCCTTGAACGGGAAGTCCAGCTTCGATATTTTCCTCGATGTACTTCAAATTTTCTTCCGTGATAATTTCTCCAGGGATAAAGATTGGAATACCTGGTGGGTAAACCATAACGAATTCGGCTATGACTCGTCCAGCAGACTCACTAAATGGGATGATTTCTGTTTCGGAATAAAAAGCATCCCTAGGTGACACGGCTAGCGTTGGGATATCAGGTGCATGAACATCAAACTTTTCAGTAACAATACCATCAGACTCTTTGAACGCTTCTACCATATCTTTTAAAGCGTAGACGAGAGCATCGACAGATTCTTCATCATCACCTGGCGTCACAATACAAAGTAAGTTATACAAATCTGAAAGCTCTACTTCCAGGTTTGCTTCTTTTCGTAACCATACCTCCGCCTCATAACCAGTAATGCCTAAATCATGTACAGAAATAATGAGTTTTGTTGGATCATAATCATAGGTGGCATTCGTACCGAGAATCTCATTTCCAACACAGTAGAGTGGGGAGATCTCATTAATTTGTTTACGTGCATGACCAGCTAGCTGAATGGCGTTTTCTACTAATTCGTACCCGTCCATAACGAGTCTTTTTCTTGCAACATCAAGAGAAGCCAGAAGGATATATGAAGTAGAGGTCGTTGTTAACATACTAATAATGGTTTGCACACGCTTAGCTGAAATAAGCCCTTCTTTTACGTTGAGAACAGAGCTTTGTGTCATAGAACCGCCGAGTTTATGGACGCTTGTTGCAGCCATATCAGCTCCTGCTTGCATTGCTGAAACAGGCAAGCGGTCATGGAAATGAATATGAACGCCATGCGCTTCATCAACTAAGACGGGAACATCATACTCATGTGCGATTGAAACAATCTCTTCTAAATTCGCAGAAATACCAAAATAAGTAGGATTAATGACAAGTACACCTTTAGCATCTGGGTGTTGTTCAAGTGCTTTCTTAACAGCTACTGGGGTAATACCATGCGAAATTCCGAGCTTAGGATCAATTTCAGGGTGAATAAAGACGGGCGTAGCCCCTGAGAAAATAATGGCAGACATAACCGATTTATGAACATTTCTCGGTACGATGATCTTATCCCCAGGAGAGCAAACGGTCATGACCATTGTCATGATCGCACCGCTCGTTCCTTGAACGGAGAAAAATGTAGCGTCAGCACCAAAAGCTTCTGCTGCTAGGTCCTGTGCTTGTTTAATCATGCCATGTGGATGATGAAGATCATCTAGTGGTTGGATGTTAATTAAATCAATGGATAGAGCATTATCACCGATAAATTCACGAAACTCAGGATCCATCCCATTTCCTTTTTTATGACCAGGAATATGAAATTGAATCGGATTTTTATTTGCGTGATTAACTAAACCAGTGAATAATGGTGTTTCGTTTTGTTGCAAATCAAGCACCTCTTTATTTATACTTTAGTATACTAAGCTTTTTACAATGGTTTGTGAAAAGCGAATTGGCTCTTTTAAAGCCTTGTTGAATGAGTAGCCGTTCATTGTTTCTTCATTTAAAACATTTTTCTTCCTTAAACAAACTGAGTATAATCACATGAGTACTATTTTGCAAGTTTTATTTTATTGTGAAGTGCCTTTTGAAATTCCGTAAGAGGAGATCCTTTCTATTTCTCGAAATGGATTATGAGAAGGAGAGGATAAGTGATGAAATGGAACACGCGACTGACTGAGTTGTTAGGTATTCAGAGACCAATCGTCCAGGGAGGACTAGCTTACCTTGCTTATCATGAGTTAGCTTCTGCTGTTAGCAATGCCGGGGGACTCGGTCAGCTCACAGCCATGTCTATGGAGTCAGTAAGACAGCTTAAAGAAGAGATTAATCTTACGAGAAGTCTCACCGATCAGCCGTTCGGAGTTAATTTTGCAATTGGCCAACATGGGAGACCTTTTGAACACATGCTAGAAACCGCTATTCAAGAAGGAGTGGAAATCATCTCTGTGACGGGTGGAAATCCTAAACCCGTGTTTGATCAAGTGAAGGGGACGAACATTAAAGTGCTTGTTTTAACAGCTGGTAAGCGGCAAGCCATTAAGGCAGAAGAGCTGGGCGCTGCAGCGGTTATGGTAGTTGGACAAGAAGGTGGAGGCCATCTAGGAAAGGAAGATACTGGCACAATGGTTCTCGTTCCTCAAGTCGTTGATGCGGTTTCTATTCCCGTTATTGCATCCGGAGGAATAGGAGATGGACGGGGCTTGATGGCATCCCTTGCACTTGGTGCTGAAGGAGTTGAAATGGGTACAAGATTTATCGCTACAAAAGAGTGTACTCACGCTCATAATGGTTACAAACAACGTTTGTTGCAGGGCACTGAGACGGATACCATGATCATCAAGCGAAGCCTTGGCGCACCTGCCAGAGTAATCCGTAATGAGTTTGCTGAGCAAATTACCACGATGGAAGAAAGTGGTGGCGGATATGAACTTTTAAAAGAATACATAAGCGGTGAAGCGAACAGGAAGTTTATATATGAAGGAAAAGAAGAAGAAGGTTTTGCCTGGGCAGGACAGGTGATGGGAAGGATTCATGATGTCCCTTCAGTAAGCGAGTTATTTGAACGTATGGATCAAGAAGCAAATGAAATTCGAGTAAAATGGCAGGAGTAGAAAGGAGTGATAAAATGGAAGTGAACTATCCCATTTCAATTGATTGGAGTAAAGAAGAAGTCATTAAGGTGGTACAATTTTTTGAATTAATTGAGCAAGCGTACGATCGAGGTGTTCATAAGGGCGAATTAATTAGTAGCTATCATGCCTTTAAAGATGTCGTCCCCTCTAAATCAGAAGAAAAGCAAATTTTCAAACAATTTGATAATGATACAGGATACTCTACTTATCATGTTGTGAAAGAAGCGAAACAAACCGAACGAGAAAAAGTAAAAATGACAAAATAAAAACCAGGGGAAACCCTGGTTTTTATTTTGTAGCTTGAAGTGAGAGATGGTAAAACGGCATAAGCGTCTCAAACGTTTTCTTAACCTCTTGAATAAAATGTTTCCCATCTTGCAATAAGGGGTCATCGCTCGTAAAATGACGTCCAACGAGAAATTCACCTTTCTTAACATCTCGAAACCGTGTGAGAACTTTATCAAGTTCAATCTCCGTGATCGGCTGACTTGCCGTTTTCTTGGTATGATCAGTCGAAATCCAATACGAATCAGGAATGGTCGTTTGAAGCTCATTCATATGATCTAAGAGCAATGAAGCCATTTGTGGCTTTCCAGGTAACTCGTAAATGTAGGCAAGCCATACAAACACATGATCATCGAATAAGCCAATCTGAAAGTGAGGATGCATTTTGTATCCTCGTTTGTTATGAGAAAATGCCATCCATGTATCAACTGGCGGGTTCTTTGTTCTTCTTGCATGACGAGCAATGTGAAGGTACATTTCATTACCTGCAAGAATTTTAAGGTCACTTTTTATATCTTCACTTATTGTAGCAAATTTTGGTTGAATTCGATCTTGAATGGCTTCCATTCTTGCATCAAGTCCTTCGATTTGGAAGGCGTTAAAATCGTGTTTAGTAAATCCCTTAAATGACATAATATCCTCCATTGCGACAAAATTTTATACGTTTATAGTAACATAGAACTGCATTTTATATGAAAACTGACGATTGATGTGTAACGATAGGTTTGAAAAATAAGCAAAAGAGGAAAAATAGTAACAAATAAAGAGGTTGCATAGTGAGCAAGTAAGGCATAAGATATAGTAATCAAAGCAGAAATATCAGAATATTCCGTCTTATAGGTTTCTCTGATAACCATGACTGCTTAATCGAAAAGAAGAGGGGTGTAGGTTACCATGAAACAAGTGATTCAGTCATTACAAAGAAACGAAGCAGAGAAGCGGATTCCGGTATTGAGAATGGAAATTGACTATGAGCTGGCAACGCTACACGATGCAATGACGGCTAGTGACCAAGATGAAATGACGAGATGTAAAGTAAAACTTGAAGAGCTTCGTAAAGAGATGGTTAGATTAGAAGCTTAGCGAAACGAACCTTGCAAAAAGGTTCGTTTTTTCTTCTTTTCCTGTCATAATAAGAGATAGAATGAAATTCAAGGTAAAAGGAGATCGAACCATGACACAGCAGACGAACTGGAATCAGGTATATGACGATACCATAAAATGGATTAGAGAAGCAGGTAAAGAGATCGTGTCTTCCTTTACGACATCCTTTAACATTGAGTCAAAAAGCAATCCAAACGATCTCGTTACGGATATTGATAAGCAAACCGAGAAATTTTTCATTGAGAAAATTAAAGGTACCTATCCAACTCATCGTATCATGGGGGAAGAAGGATTTGGAGATGAAGTAAAGGATTTAGATGGTGTTATCTGGTTTCTCGATCCGATCGATGGAACGATGAATTTTGTTCATCAACAAACCAATTTTGCAATATCGATCGGGATTTACGAAGATGGTGTCGGAAAACTTGCCTTTATCTATGATGTAACAAAGGACGAGCTTTATCATTGTAAGAAAGGTTCAGGCGTTTACCTGAATGAAGAGCGGATAAGGCCGCTAAAGCAGACAAATCTTTCCGAATCACTATTAGCGATAAATGCAACATGGGTAACGGAGAATCATCGCATCGATCCTCGTACTTTCTCACCCCTTCTCAAAAAAATTAGAGGAACACGATCCTATGGAAGTGCTGCGATTGAGATGGCCTACGTAGCAGCAGGACGCCTCGACGGATATGTTTCTTTACGACTTGCCCCCTGGGATTTTGCCGCAGGTAAAATGTTGATTGAGGAAGCGGGTGGTGTTTGTACAACCGTTGATAACAAAGAAATCGATTTGTTAGACAAAAACACTATCTTTGTTGGTACTCAGCTATTTCATACACAAGTTCAAAAGGATTACATTCAACCCGCTCTTGATCAAAACTTCTACTTAAGGGCACCTTCCACAAAATGAGATACGTGACGAACCAGCATTCGAATGAACGCTTTGCAGAACTCCTTTTTGAATGGACGAACGAAGATGAATCGTGGTTACTGGAAGAATTCGGTCGAATCCCGGTTGTAGAAGACATGCTTTCTTATTTGCAAACCTATAAAGGAATGGGATGTGAGTTTAGACTTTGGCTCAAAAATGGTGCACCAGTGGCCATCACAGCCGTTCTAGACCAGGCGCCATCCAATCAAAAGTCGTGGCTAGGAATGATTGTAGTCGATCCTAGGCAACGAAAAGCAGGGATAGGTCGCACCGCTATCCATTCCATATTATCTGAAAAGACAGATGTTATTTTTGCTGGTATTCCATATGACATGAATGAGTGGGGGATGTTTTTGGGGAAATGTGGATTTGAACAATACAGTGTTGAAGGTGAAGAAAAAAAGTATTTAATCCTTGTTCACCCTAATGAAGCCTAAATAAGAACAAAGGCGTTCAACTAGAACGCCTTTGTTCTTATTGTTCAGCTTTTCGTTTAATTCGAAAACCCATTCCCATAAAGAAACCTACTCCAATAAATGAAAGAAGTCCGCCGATCCAGCTTTGTTCCGCTATAGATATACCGATTGCGCACATGCTTGCAACCGCCAGAATGGCCATTAAGAGTAAAAGGAATTGATGCTTATTCATGTGAAGCGCCCCCTTTATAATACTAGTGTACAATAACGTAGTGAATGGTGAAAGAAGAGAAATTTCGCCTAAAGCGATATTTGTGTTATAATGGTCTAGTTATTGAGTTTATCGTCAGAAATAAGACGAGAATACGAGGAGAGAATAATTAATGGCAATAAGAGAAGATATTCGTAACATCGCAATCATTGCCCACGTTGACCACGGTAAAACGACGCTGGTAGACCAAATGCTTCATCAGTCTGGTACGTTTCGTGACAACGAGCAAGTAAGCGAACGTGCGATGGATTCGAATGACCTTGAAAGAGAACGCGGGATTACCATCCTAGCTAAAAATACGGCAATTAACTATGAAGACAAACGAATCAACATCATGGATACACCTGGTCACGCTGACTTTGGTGGCGAAGTTGAACGTATCATGAAAATGGTAGATGGTGTTCTTCTTGTCGTTGACGCTTATGAAGGCTGTATGCCACAAACGCGTTTCGTATTAAAGAAAGCACTTGAACAAAAATTAACACCGATTGTTGTTCTTAACAAAATTGACCGTCCAGCTGCACGTCCTGCAGAAGTGGTTGATGAAGTCATTGATCTATTTATTGATCTTGGAGCGGACGAAGATCAGCTAGACTTCCCGGTTGTTTATGCTTCAGCAATCAATGGTACAGCTAGTCTTGATCCTGAAGTACAGGATGACAATATGAAAGTTCTTATGGACACGATTATTGATAATATTCCAGCTCCTCTTGATAATAGTGACGAGCCACTTCAATTCCAGATTACGCTTCTTGACTATAACGATTATCTTGGAAGAATTGGTATCGGACGTGTGTTTAGAGGAACGATGAAAGTTGGCCAACAGGTTGCTTTAATGAAGATCGATGGTACCGTTAAACAATTTAGAGTAACAAAACTATTTGGTTTCATTGGTTTGAAGCGAGTGGAGATCGAGGAAGCAAAAGCTGGTGATCTAGTTGCCGTTTCTGGAATGGAAGAAATCAACGTTGGTGAAACAGTTTGTCCGGCGGATCATCAGGAAGCACTTCCGATTCTTCGCATTGATGAGCCAACACTTCAAATGACGTTCCTTGTGAATAACAGTCCTTTTGCAGGTAAAGAAGGAAAGTACATCACAAGTCGTAAAATTGAAGAGCGCCTAAGAGCTCAGCTTGAAACAGACGTTTCACTTCGAGTGGAAAACACAGAATCACCAGATGCATGGGTCGTATCAGGACGCGGTGAGCTTCACCTTTCAATCTTGATTGAAAACATGCGTCGTGAAGGATACGAGCTTCAAGTGTCAAAACCTGAAGTTATCGTTCGTGAAATCGATGGTGTTGCAAGTGAGCCTGTAGAGCGTGTTCAAATTGACGTACCTGAAGATTACACTGGTTCTGTTATGGAATCACTTGGAGAGCGTAAAGGTGAAATGGTCAACATGGTGAACAACGGATCAGGTCAAGTTCGTCTTGAATTTATGGTTCCTGCTCGTGGTTTGATTGGTTACTCTACTGAGTTCCTTACACAAACACGTGGATACGGGATTATCAACCATACGTTCGAATCATACATGCCTCTTATTAGCGGTCGTGTAGGCGGACGTCGTGCTGGTGTGCTTGTTTCCATGGAAAAAGGAAAAGCATCAGAATACGGTATTATGGGTGTTGAAGACCGTGGTACAATCTTCGTTGCTCCAGGTACTGAAGTATATGAAGGCATGATTGTTGGAGAGCATACGCGTGAAAATGACATTACTGTTAACATCGTTAAGGTGAAGCAGATGACTAACATGCGTTCTGCAAACAAAGATCAAACTGTTTCTATGAAGAAACCTCGCGTGCTTACGCTGGAAGAAGCACTTGAGTACTTGAACGATGATGAGTATTGCGAAGTGACTCCAGAATCAATCCGTCTTCGTAAGAAAATTCTTGATAAAAACGAACGTGAAAAGCACGCTAAAAAGAAAAAAACAGCCCAATAAGGGTGTCTGAGGCGATTCAAAAGGGGCATCCCTTTTGGATCGCTTTTTATATACTTACGAAATTCTCCTCTCTGTAGGATTTTTTTTCGAAATGCAAAGAAATCGTTTACTTTTATTTGTGATTTCATTTATTATGCTTTTATATCGGGGGTGGAAAAATGAATACGGAATCGACTATTGCACCTGAAGATTTATCTTTTTTCGCGAAGTTAGTTGGCATTGAAGATAATATGACGATGGGATTTTATTTGCTATATGCAATTATTGTTATCCTTTGTATTATCGTTTATCGTCTTGGCTTTGCCAAAAAACTACCGCTCCTTAAAAACGTCATCGTATACGCTGTTTTAGTTATTGGCTGTTTTCCATTAACCTTTTTTGGAATAGGATTGCCTGTTGCTGAAGGATTAGTGGCTTCGGCTGTCGTATTAATTATCTATAAGGTACGACTCAATCAGTCGAAGAAAAAAGAAGCCTAACGTCAAAGGAGGGAAGCTTTGAATCTTCAGGATACTATGTACAATTGGCTCAGTATTAAAGTTGTGGCCAACGAAAGGCAAGACGATCAGGCTGCCCAAGATACGTATGCATTCTTTCTTGAAATATTAACGGAAGATCATCAGGTGTCGGATTTAGATGTGGAAGTGTCACAAGAATATTACGTTGTTCGCTATCGCCAAAATGGCAAAGAAGATTCAAAGAAATTTCCTGTAGAATTGATCGAAGCATTATTAACTTCGATTGAAAATGAACCAAAATATAATCATCAGTAAAAAAAGAAAGGCGTGCTCGAGGCACGTCTTTCTTAATCGAAGGTATATTCACGCGTATAGGCAACAAACAATACCGCTGCATAAATCAAATGTCCGAGCGTCCAGTAGGTAATGGCTGTAAAATCCCATAAGCCCGGAGTTTGTTTAATTGCAAGGTATGTGAGAGGAAAGTATAGAAGAACGGTTGGTAGCGTTAGGACGTAGGCCAAAATCGCCTGTGCTTTTCGTTGTTGAGGGAAGTATCGTGAGCTTCCAATACTGTAGACGACACCAATAATCAGAGAGATGAAAAGGTGAAAAACGAATTCAATCCATTCAGGCCAATTTATTTGCCCGATAACAGGTATAAAATCAATGTTTAGAAGGAGCGTATACACAAGCTTTCCTGTTACGGCTTCGATGCCTTTTAGGAAGAACCCAAGAGCAATTCCTGAAATCGCACCAGCTAAAAGACCTGACTTGATTTTACCACTCATCGTTTGTTTCATCCTGATGAAACAGCTTGAAATTCCCCGTATCTTTTCGTTCTTTCGTGCGAGTTTCGATTCGCTCATCGCAGGTGTCACACATATAAGTGTGGATCGGTCTGTTGCGTAGTTTTTTAGCTAGCGGACTACCGCTTTCGATTTTTTCGATTTTATCACATAGGACACATTTGACACGCATTGTTAACACCTCTCATTCCATGTTGTTAGTATAGCATGAATAAACCGATCCTTTGCAGTATAATGCGTTAGATTAAAGGAATTAATTGGAGGGAATAGTTATGCCAAATAAAGTAGACGTTACGCTTTCAAATGATCTTCTAACATTGCTTAAAAGGGAGCAGTATGTTCTTCTATCGACAATTGATCACGAAACATCTGGTCCAAACGTCAGTGCCATTTCCTGGTTATATGCAGTCGATGATCAATCAATTGTATTTGCAGTCGATCAAAAATCGAGAATTGTATCCAATATAAAAGGGAATGATCAAATTTCCATCACGCTAATTGGAAATGAAAGCACATATGCGATCAATGGAAGAGCTTCTTTAATTGAAGAAAAGATGGAAAACGTTCCGCTTAAGCTGACGAAGTTTAAGCTTTCAATTAAAGAAGTGCGAGATGTCATGTTTTATGGTGCAAAAATGTCGGTTGAACCTGCTTATGAAAAAATTTATGACCCAGAAGCTGCTGCCAAGTTAGATCGTTCGGTTATGGCGGAACTAAAAAAAGACATGAGCCGGTAGGCTCATGTCTTTTTTTAGTTAGAATTGACTTACCTGTCTAAATCTTGCTTTTCCTGCTGTTGTTTTAATTCTTTCTCTTTTGTTCCAGGTAGCTGTTTATCATTTGAGCGTACCGGTTCTGGCTCTGATTTGTTTGGTGTGCTTGGGACTTCTGGCATTAATCTACCGACAATATCTGCGAGTTCTTCCATAATGCCCCCTATAGGATGTCCTCGCTTGATTTCAGTGGCCATCTGTTTTAAACGGTAAGTCGTGTCCGCATCGGCTGTTATCACAGCATTTGCCCCATAAGGATCTTTTTGTAGCGCTTCTGCGACCGTGTATTTGATTGAGCTAACACGAGAGCGATCCAGCTTTTGGTTCACATCAATGCCCACCACCGCATATTTGCCAGTAACAACCGCAGTGGCATCATTTACATCAGGAACTTGCTTTGCAACTGTAACGAGATGTTCTGCTATCTCTGTAGCTGATAAATCTTCATTCCTAGGCGTGCGCACAGACTGCTTTACATATTGCACTCGCTCCGTCTGCTCCTTTTTTTCAGCAACAGGTTCATCATTTGCCTGACATGCTACAAGAAGAAAAAGGGCGATACTCCATCGCATTTTTTTCAAATTGATTACCTCCGTCGTGAGCGATTTAGAAACAAATCACTGCAGTTTGTTAATTATTTTCTGAATAACCGTCTAACTTTATACGCTCGTTCATAGATTATAGAAAACGTAGATAGTCCCAACTGTTTTTCGTACCTGTTACAGCAATTTAAATTTGGTCAGGAGGCGAAGTGTTGGATAAGGTTTACGTCCTAGATACTAACGTGTTACTCCAGGATCCAAATGCGATTTATTCGTTTGATACGAATGAAATTGTCATTCCGGCAGTCGTATTAGAGGAAGTGGATTCAAAGAAAAGGTATATGGATGAAATTGGGAGGAATGCAAGGCAAGTTTCTCGCATGATTGATGGTTTTCGTGAAAGAGGAAAGCTTCATGAATCGATCCCTTTAGAAAATGGAGGGACGCTTCGAATCGAACTCAACCATCGATCATTTCAATATTTACAAGATAAATTTGTAGAGAAAACAAATGACAATCGAATTCTAGCTGTAGCGTTAAATTTATTTTTAGAAGAAGGGAAATTAAAATCTGGACGTACCGTTATCTTAGTAAGCAAGGATGCGTTAGTTCGTGTTAAAGCAGATGCGATGGGAATACAGGCGGAGGATTTTTTAACCGATCGAGTTGTTGAATTTAATCAAATATACACGGGATATGAAGAAAGGTATATTGATTCAGAACTATTGAATCAATTTTTTGAACAGCATTTTATTGATGCAAAGAAATTAAAGGGAAAACCTCTTTATCCTAACCAGTATGTGATTCTTAAAGACCCTATACAGGCATCCTCATCAGGAATCGGAAAAGTTGATAAAAACGGAAAAAGAATTGAAAAAACAGCGATGGAAACAGAGTATATGTGGGGAATCGGTCCTCGAAATGTTCAGCAAAGAATGGCATTAGATCTGCTTGTTCGAAATGACATTCCTCTCGTCACTTTAGTAGGGAAGGCGGGAACGGGGAAAACACTACTTGCGATGGCGGCAGGTTTAATGCAAACAGAAGATATGAATCGTTACAAGAAGCTTTTTATTGCAAGGCCAATAGTACCAGTCGGGAAAGATATTGGTTTTTTACCGGGTGAGAAAGAAGAGAAGCTACGGCCCTGGATGCAGCCTATTTATGATAATTTGGAGTACCTGTTTAATGTGAAAAAAACGGGTGAACTTGAAAAGATCCTATCGGGAATCGGTTCCATCCAAGTAGAAGCGCTGACGTATATTCGAGGGCGAAGTTTACCTGATCAATATATTATTATCGATGAAGCGCAGAATTTAACGAAGCATGAAGTGAAAACCATTCTAACGAGAGTGGGAGAAGGAAGTAAGATAGTTCTTCTCGGAGATCCACAGCAAATCGATCACCCTTATCTAGATGAATACACAAATGGACTCACTTATGTAGTAGAAAAATTTAAAGATCAGCCGCTCAGCGGACATGTTAAGCTTGAGAAAGGTGAGCGATCTCTACTTGCCCGAATTGCAGCTGATCTCCTTTAAATGACAGTAATGGCTGAAACGTTTTTAATAGGTTCTGAAGCGTTAGAACCATCTCCAAAATAGAAGTGGGTAGGTCCATCCTCCCTGAGCGGCTTTCCGTCTTTAGAAAAGCGAAGAAAGCCGTTCATCGCTTCTTCCAGTGATAAAACATGCTGTTGACCATCCCTTGATTCAAGCTGAACCCTGTCACTAGCGGGTTCTGCATTTGATAGAAACGGTTGTAACGGAATAACAAAGCTTCCAGTTAGTACGCGTTCTTTCTCGAAACGTTTAATGCTTTTGTTAACTGGAGGTTTGATCCCTGTGCGTTCTCTTTCCCACCGTTCTGCTTGAGCACGGATGTAATCGTTCTCATTCTTTTTGTTCGACTCGTCAAATTTTAAAAATTCATCTAGTTCAATCTTACGATCATCAAAAATCCATACGCTTGCATCTAAGGTAATGGCGTAATTGACTTTCCCCTTAATGGGTAGAATCGTTTCCATCTACTACACCCCGCTATCAAAATCTTTTGCAAACCAAGTATACCGGTTATGCTTGCATTTGTCACATTTGGGGAACAGTAGGGTGAGAGTCAATTTGTTTCGAGCGGGAGGATTTTATATGAGATGTCGTACAGAAGAAGAATTAATAGAGCTAGTTAGGCGTAGCAAACCTTTTACAAAGGACGGAAAAGTAGCAGACTATATTCCAGCTCTTGCAAAGGCTGAGCCTGATAAACTCGCCATTGCCATTTATTCAAAGGAAGAAGGCTGTTTGTCTGCTGGTGATGTGGCAGAAAAATTCACCCTACAAAGCATATCCAAAGTTCTTACGTTAGCTCTTGCCATTATGGATGCAGGAGAGGAGCACGTTTTTTCAAGAGTTGGAATGGAGCCAACGGGAGACCCATTTAATTCAATTGCGAAGCTTGAGACGATGGTCCCTTCAAAACCTCTTAACCCAATGATTAATGCTGGTGCATTAGTTGTGACAAATATGATTCATGGAAGCTCAGTGGAAGAAAAAGTTGGACGTATTTTGCAGTTGATTCATGACATGACGAATAACTCAAGTATCGGAATTAATATGGAAGTAGCCGATTCAGAGTATGAGTCTGCCAACCTTAATAGAGCCTTAAGCTATTTCATGAAGCAGCATGGAATCATTGACGACGACGTGGAAATGCTTCTTGAAGCCTACACGAAGCAGTGCGCGATTGAAGTGAACTGTAAAGATCTAGCAAGGATTGGGATGGTTCTGGCGAATGAAGGCAGGGATCCCGAAACAGAGCGACGTATCATTCCTAGATACATTGCGAGAATTGTCAAAACCTTTATGGTGACATGTGGTATGTACAACGCTTCAGGTGAATTTGCTATTAATGTCGCCATACCTGCGAAGAGTGGGGTTTCAGGTGGGATTTTAAGCCTCGTACCTAATGAAATGGGGATAGGTGTCTACAGTCCGCCTCTTGATGCAAAAGGAAATAGCATTGCAGGAAATAAACTTCTTGAAAATTTATCTTCACAATATGGACTAAGTATTTTCTAAACATGCATGCGTTTACCCTGCTTTTTCTTGCAATTTTTTTATATTCCTTTTATGATAATAGAAGGAATGGGAAAGGGAACGGAGGGATCAGATTTGTCAACTGGTATGGCAACAGGACATCGTGAAAAAGCATACGAGCTGTTAAAGGCCGATGCTCATAAGATCCTAAAACTTATCGAAGTTCAAATGGAAAATTTAACGATGCCTCAATGTCCTCTGTATGAAGAGGTTCTAGATACGCAAATGTTTGGTTTATCTCGCGAAATTGACTTCGCGGTTCGTCTTGGATTGGTTAATGAAGAGGATGGAAAAGAATTGCTTGAATCACTTGAGCGCCAGCTTTCAGCTCTTCATGAAGCTAGTATGAGGAAATAATGAAAGCTCAAACTATCTTGGATAGTTTGAGCTTTTTGTTTTTTTAGTTTCCCTTCTAATTGAGGAGGGAAGTCAAGTGGGCTGTTATGTTCACCTTATAACAGACACATAAATTTCCGATAATCAAAAGAAAATATGATAGAATACGAGTAGGTTATGAAAGAATTCAGAAGATTTTAGGAGTAGATACATATGAATGATTTGCTCATGGTGCTCCTGATCATTGCTCCCATCAGCTTGTTATTGCATGAAGCAGGTCATACGCTGGCAGCAAACATCTTTACTTCCGCCAGTGTTAAACTCCACCTTGGATTAGGGCCAAGGATCTTAACATGGAGACATTCAAGAGGAGAAGTAGCCGTTAACGCCTTCTATTTCATAGGAGCAATGACTATAAGCGCCCCACCTGAAAAAGCTTATGGAAAAATAGCCATTGCCATAGCGGGGCCACTCGTTAACTTAATCATTGCCGCCCTCACATTTCTCTATCCGTTCCAATCATCCATCACAGTCTGGATCCTATTCTTTAACCTATGGGTTGGAATAACCAATCTAATTCCTTTCAAACTGTTAGGAAAAGAATCAGACGGTTGGACCATCGTAAAAGCCATCATCAGAAAAACTTAATTTTTATAGGACAGGCAGGTTTCAAACAAAAACCATCGAAAACTTATACATACTTCGAAAAGCGTAGCGGGCCAGTTTAAATCCGCAGGATGTTGGAGCCCATTCATTTGAACACGGTCTTTGTGTTCGGATGAAAAGGTGAAGTGACCGAGTGTCTGGGCGCTGCAGCTAGACAAGAAAAGCGGAG